>MAEX01000018.1 GCA_002013415.1 Mycobacterium sp. D16Q14 | reverse complement strand
CCCGTCCACTCGCCGCTGAGCTGATCGCGCAGGTATACACGCAGATCGTTCATCACCCGTCCGCCTCCTTCTGGCTAGCCGATAACGTAACTACAGTAACTATAGCTATGTTTTATCTGAACGCAACCTCGGGCGTGAGCCGCCTGCGCAACTGCGTTCATCAATGCTCCGTGATGGATCCCCAACCGATTGGCGCGTCGATGCCGTCGATCAGCCATACGTTGTTCGAACCCAACGAAACCCGCAGCGGCAGATGCATGATCGACCAGGTCTGTATCGACGCAGAGGCCTTCACCTTCACAAGAACCTTCATTTCAGTTCCCGGCTTGGCGGTACTTGCCTGTCCTCCGCCCGCTTCTGCCTTTATGTCCTGGATTTCTGCCGTGGAATAGGGGCTGTCACTGATCGCAGAACCGGAGAACTTATTCGACACGTACTGCCCCAGCGATGTGGCGCCGCCCGTCGACGTCAGGTAGGCCGTCACGAAGCGGCTCAATGACTGAGCCAGGGAACCCTTCGAATCCACCGGTTCGGTGTACTTACTGGCGACCTTGAACGGTTGCGTGTCGATGTTGACAATGGAAGGCCACATCAGCAACTGGTAGTCGCTCTCCTTATCCAGCACGGTCACCATGAAGCGATTGATTTGTGCGGCGCTGGATCCAGGGGAGACGTAGGTGACTGCGAACGTCGCCTGCCATTCCACCGCGTTGGCACCCGAGTAGCGCACGATGTCAGAAGGGTCAATCGAGCGGACTTCGAAAGGTACCGGAGACAGCTCAATCGATTGTGAGGCCGAAGACCGCTGCATGAGTGGCTTTTCCGATGAAGTAGACCCGCCCATCCACAGCAAGAGTGAATTGCGGGCATAGTTCTGCACCCGGGTGACTTCAGTAATCGCGGCATACGTGTCCACCGGTTTAGGCAGTTTCGCTTGGACCCTGCCCACCAGGGCGAGCACGCACAGGACCATCAGCAGCGCCAGTGGCCCTGAAATGATCGCGAAGACCAGTCCACGTTCTCGAGCTTTCGGCTTCCATTGCGAGATCCGGAACAGCTTGCGCAGATTCGAAAACACCTCGTCCTCGTTTCTCTCTGTGCGGCATCCAATGAGGTGACGCGCGCCGTGCCATGCCCAGTTGTGGTCGGCGGCCGTACGGTAGCCGCGCCGCGGCGGGCGACCCGCTTACGGCGCGGTCCAGAGGAGGGTGTCGGTGAGTATCGCCAGTGTGCTGCTGAATGCGCAGCTGCGTCCCGAAGAAGAAGCGCGACGAATCACTGAGGCCGTCACCGCTGTTCTGTCTGCGGCCGAAGACATGCCAGTCGTTTCCTCATTCGCAGCGGCAATCGAAGAGTTTGACCGAGTCAATGACAAGATCGCTGACGAGAAGGCGCCGCGGCGCGCTGCTCCGGAGGCCGGCCACCTGGAGCAGTTCGGCGAGCCACCAGCCGAAGGCTTCGACGATGACGGGGGAAGCCCTCTACAGGCCACCACGCATCGGTCCGATGTGCGGTATCTGCTCGACGATGAGCTCACTGCGGTTAGGGACGATGGTGACGTCCCCGGCGAATTTGAACCGTCTGAACACTCCAATGGGCATGAAGACATTGACGAACTCGAAGCTGCGGCAGTTGGCGAAGTCGGGGAGGCCGCCAGTGAAAGCTACGCAGACACAGGAGATGTCCGGCTACCGAGCACAGCGGGTCCGGGCGATCTGGTTGACAGTTCAGCCGATGATGCTCCTGGGGCCGCGCCCGCCGAGTACGCAAGCGTGGCAGGTGAATCTGGCCTCGCTGGTGGCGGAGATGAACTCGACATCCCAGGTTCTGGTGAGCAGACACCAAAGAGCCCATGGGAGTGGGACACCGAATCAACACCGAGGTCACCGTGGGGCGACGCTGAAGAGCTTGTGCCCAGCGCGCCTGGTGCCGCACCGGCAGAGTTTGACGACGACGAATCCGGCGGCGACATAGATTCGGAGGAAGCTTCTCCGTCGCATTACGCCACCGCGCCTCCCTCGACATTCGACACACCCGAGCCTGACCCGGGGCCATCGCTGCTGGACAGGCTGCGCGAAAGCATCTCGCTCGATAAGTTCGACGAACTGCGCTCGAACCCCAAACGTGCCGCCAAGATTGTCGGGATCAGCATTGGCGCACTGCTGTTGATCATCGTCGTGGTGCTCTCGTTCATGGGCGGCGGCCGCGGTGAGCCACCGTATCCCGCAGGAACGGTCGCACCGCCGCCGGCAGAGATCGACAACGCCGCTGCCTCGCCGAACGAAATTACACTCGTGCCCTCCACGGTTTCGGCCAGCTGCGGCAACGATTCCGATGCGGTAGCCCCTTTCGCCGGAGACAAGACACGCGCGTGGAAGTGCCAGCGCATCAACGGCCTTGACCTGAACGTACTCAACATCACGTTCAACCAGCCGGTCGTCATCATGTCGATCACCGTCGTGCCTGGTTTCAACTACGTCGCTCCGGACGGCCGCGATGAATGGTCTCGGCATCGCCTGGTCACTGCGGTCAGCTGGCGAATGGGTGGTGACGTGTACCCACAGAACATCGCGCCCACGCGCACAGGTGTGACTAAGAAGTTCGATTCGGTGATCACCAAAGAAATGTCGATGACCATCACCGCTAGCACCCGTCCACCGCTGGGTAAGGACCAGAACAAGAAGGGAATCGGTGGATCTGGCGACGCCGACGACCCCAAGAAGATCGATGAGACTACTGCTATTTCGCAGATCGTGATTACCGGTCATCTGGTGGACCCCGGCAGTGGGGGCGTGGGCTCGCAGGTCCCGGGCAAGTAGAGGAACCAGAGATCATGAAGCTGCTGTGGATGTTCACCACACCGCGCAGGCTGCGGCGGAACGCGCTGGTGCTCTTACTGATCTGGACCGCGGTGGCAATCGTTCACTACGACGGCACGTTTGAAGACATCGACCAACACCTTCCACGGACGGCCATTCCCACGGCTCCATTGCTCGCGCCCCGCACCGCTGATTTCGGCATGGTCCCAACACCATGAGCGCGCCCCCGCAGCTCATGACGGCTTCGTGCCGGAAAGGACCATCGCGTGAACGCCGAGTCACCGAGGAAGTACCTGGATAGCGCCCTAGCAGCGCTGGATCCAGAGCTCAATAACTTTGTAGTCGCCGAGCGGGACCTGTCCTACGCCGCCGAAACCTGGCCTGGCGAGTGCGATCTGCTCCGGGCTCTGTCATACACGCGCATCCGGCGTCTGGGACGAGGCAATACTTCTGCAGAAGAGATTGCGCCAATCCGTGAAGCTCTGAGCACGTATGACGCATTGATCATGGGCACCGATTCTGGTGGGGCCGAGAGTTGGTTCACCACCACGTGGACGCTGCCGCTCGTGCCAGTGATAATCCCGCTGGTTACCCGCGGGCAGATCCGCGCAGCGTACGCCTCACAGCTTGTGGAGCGCGGGGAGTATGACTCTGCGCTGGCCGAGCTTGACGCTGCTGGCCGTGAGAAGGTGGTGCGCCCCGAGAACGCCGATACGACAACCAAAGAGATCGCGGCGGTTCAATGCTTTCTGTATTACCGCACTGCGCGTTGGGATGATCTGATCGCTGCTGCAGCGGTGCTGACGACTACCTCGGGTACCGATGAGCTAGAGCAGGTGTTCGGAGCGCTCGGCAATGCCTACGGGGGCGCGGCACTCGCCCACCTCGGCTCTCACGATGCTGCGCAAACCAAGCTCAAATACGCCATCGCGATGAACTTCAACGCGATTTCTGCATGGGCGTCGTTGCAATTGGGTCTGTCGTTCCGGGCGGCAGGCGACGAAGAGAACGCACAGAAGGCGCTCGGGAGCGGCATGCAATACGTGACGCTGCCGGAGTTGCAGGAAGCCGCGCGCAACAAGAACATTCGCTTGCGCATCTCAGCCTCCGACGTCATCGCCGCACGCACGCGGTATTGGGATCCTGAGTCTGAGCCCGACATCGCTGACTTCCAGCGCCAGTCCTCGCAAGCGGAGCGCGCCAAGGTTCTCGAGGAAGCCCTCGCAGAACTCGAGGCGATGGACGGCATGGACGGCATCAAGGAGCAGATGCGCACGCTGAGCGCAGAGATCATGTTCGAGAACGAACAACGTCGGCGCGGCATGAACGTCAAACCCAAGACCCGCCACCTGATATTCAAGGGCCCTCCGGGAACTGGCAAGACTACGATCGCCAACCTCATCGTGCGGCTGTACTACGGCCTGGGCGTAATCCGCAGTCACACGCTGGTATCGGCGAACCGCGCAGCGTTGATCGGTGCCGTCGAGGGTGAATCGGCGAAAAAGACTCTGGCCAAACTGACTGAAGCACGTGGCGGCGTCATCTTCATAGACGAGGCCTACGAGATTGTGCAGGACCGCGGTGGGCATGCCGACCCATTCGGTTCGGAAGCGCTGACCACGCTGTTGGAGTACATGGACAACCACCGTGACGACCTCATTGTGATCATCGCAGGCTACGAAGGGCCGATTGAAAGGTTCCTGAGTGAGAACCCCGGACTGAAATCTCGCTTCGCATATTCGCTTTCGTTCACCACCTACAGCCCCGACGAGATGTGGCGCATCCTGACGGGCATGGCACGCAAGGAAGGCCGCACCGTCGACCCTTCGGTGGAGGACAAGTTCAAGCAGATTGTCGAGGTCATGTGGGACACCGACCAGCGCGGCGAACGCGTGCTGGACGTGGCAGGCAACGGGCGCTTCGCCCGCAACGTGTTCGAGCAGGCCCAAGGCCTCTCATCGCGGCGTCTGATGCGGGGCGGCGGGCAACTGACAGCGCTGACCGATGAACAATTCCTCCAGTTGCAGTCCGAAGATGTATTGGGCGCAGCGTCCAACATCCTGAAAGGTTTCGGGATCACCAACGTGGCTTAGCCGACAGGAGTGCGTGTCGCTGCCATGTCGAGCCGTTTGGCTTTACGTTCTGATCGAGGGGACGTGACAGGCGTCCCGAAACGGAAGAGAGCTGCCGCATGTCAGATGTTAAGTGGAGAACCGTTGGAGTGGCCGCGCTAGCGCCCGGGGCGGCGCAGGCGGTCGCTGACAGCGATCCCGAGGTCGTCCATCGGTGGTATTGGGTCTACGAGGAGATGCTGGTATCGGGAACACGTGATGGCGCGGGAAACTTGTACGAGTTCGCGCCCATTGCGCTTCTGCACCAACAGCGCACCCTTCCCGACACTGAAGAAGGCGATACGGACCGAGTTGTGCCAGGGAAACTCACCCTCATGGGGACCGTTGTTCCCGTTGACGAAGGAGAGCCGAAGCGGCCGTCTGACAACGAGGAAAAGTTGTGGAGGACCACCGCGCTCGCGGCGTTACCGGACGGTATTCGGGTCTTGAATGCAACGGGCGATCTGGGGTCAAGGCTCAATTCCTTTTTGCTGCAACGGCACACAGATAGTGGGTCTACTCGGGTCAAGCTCGGGCGCTACGACCTCGGAAAGATTGTGCCTATCTCGAACTACACGCGCGGATTCGATCTAGGACCGTGGCGCATCGTGCGTGAGGACTGATCTGGCTGTGATGTTCCACGGTGTTGCTTACACCCAATACCTCACGCGAGAAGCGTTAAGTCGTCGGATGCGTCACCGACTGGCGGCGCTTCCGGCGCGCGCGCTGACGGCAGGTATCAGAGCCTGTTCGTCGCGGGCGGCCGGTCTTCGGCTGGGGTAGATCGCAACCGCACTGCGAGCACATCCGCGGCCGGAGAGTTTCGTGACTTTCGTCGGGAGTTTCGTGACATTCGGGGAACGGCTCGCCACGCAGCCACAGCACGCGGCTGACGTTGGTCGTGTGGTCGGCACCACGACGGCGGCTAGGCCGGTCCCAACCGAGGTGGGCCTTGCGCCGAGCGACCGCTATGAAGCCAGCCGCGCGCAGGGATGCACCCGATTCGCCATCCTGGGTGTAGGTGATGATGCGCCGGGCACCAAGTTCTCGGCTGATACGCCAGACCGCACCGTAGAGTGCCGAGTTCGCATTGCGAGTGCCGTCCGTGCAGGTCCGGCTTACTTCCAGGGTGTCGCCACCATCATCGAACAAACGGGCCACTGGGCGACTGACTACTGCGACACCTACTAGGTCATCGGTACCCTTGATCCGAACGCCGATCGACAATTTGTGACCGACAGGGCTGTTGTGGTGGCGATGGTGTTGGTCAACGAATGCCTGGGCCTCGCGCAAGGTGATTACCTTTGTGCTCAGGCGTGGTCCGCGATTGCTCAATATTGGCTCCACGCCATCGTTCGCCTCGCGGATCCAATGTCACGGAATGGAACATTAAGCGCATCG
Source organism: Mycobacterium sp. D16Q14 (assembly GCA_002013415.1). GTDB lineage: Bacteria > Actinomycetota > Actinomycetes > Mycobacteriales > Mycobacteriaceae > Mycobacterium. The sequence goes on along the minus strand of MAEX01000018.1, from coordinate 100,703 downwards.
CACTTAGTCGCTCGCTGCTGCCAATTCCGCTGTGACGCGGGCCATCATCTTCGCCACAGCATCCGGGTCGAACCCCATCCACCTCAGGGTCTCTTGAGGGGAGGCCTCGACAGTTACAGGCTCACGCTGACGCCGACCGACGGACGACCAGCGCTCAATCAAAGAGAGCTGGCGTTCCCCGGCCCGTGTCCTTGCCGCCAGTTCGGAGCGAGCGCGCTCGGCGAGGTCTGGAAGGCCTAATGCGTCGAGCCATGCACCATAGGTGCACGCCGGCGACCAGGCGAATGTCATTTCATCCAAGAACGGACCACCGGATATCCGCGCGTTCCTGATCCGCTGGAACTCGTTGTGGCCGAATATCTCTCGAAGCGTTACCGGCTTTCCGGTGGGGCACGCGGAAGTCATCGGTCAGTCGCTCGGTCGTAGTAGCGTGCTCGTTCATCCGCGGGCAGATCAAAGAAGTTCTTTCCGGTATCGCGCTCGGCAGCGTCATATGCGTCGGCTCGGTCTTCTGATGGCAAGTCCCAGAATCCGTTGTTGATCCTCATGGTCGTGGGCTCCTCGCACCCATGCGCCCAATATCGTGCAGCTGTGCCACATGATTCGCCATGATCTGTCCGTCAGCTGGCACTGGCTGTACCCGAGTCGATTTCACCGTCACCGAGCATGCGGGCCACTTCAGCGCTTGCTTCTGGATCTGCCGCCGATTCGGTGAAGACATCCCAGACCTTCTCAAGATTGGGGTCCATGGTGTCAGTGAACTGAACTCGGCGGGGGACTATGGTTCCGTCCGCGACGGCTTCCGTCACCGCTTCGAGCAGGCCGAATACCTCGCCCATCTCCTCGGCTCTGAGCTCATCATCAGGCTCGTCCTCGAGGTCCGGATGCAGGATCCCCCGGCTGATGCATGTACCGATCACGACGTCGGATATCTCGGATGCTGACTCCGTCTCCAACTGCGCCGCGATCTCCTCGAAGAATCCCTCGGGAACCGTGATTCGCCGAAAGGGTGTCGACTCGGTGCTGGTCATATTGCAAACTCCTGGTCTTCGTCCCGTGACGTGCACCGATCGACGGCGAACGCTAGACGTCACCGTCGAAGCTATCGGCGGAATCCGCTACCGCCACATGAGCTGCAACGACACGCCGAAGTGCTGGCGATCAGTTGCGGTTGATAGCGGCTGACTGCTGAATCTTGGCGGCTACTTGCTCAGCGACCGCGCGGACCTCAATCGTCCCGTCGGCGGCTACGTGGGTGTCGAGCACCCGGAAGGTGGTTCCGGACTCGATAACGTCCCCACCGGTGACCGGCATGCCGTCGGAGGTGAGGTAACGCACGCGTACTCGGCCTGCCCCGCCTCGGACGGCGCCGTCGGATCGCGCCATCGTGTAACCCTTGGTTGTGAATGCCCCGCCGTTGGGGAACACGTCGCGCACGAACTGCTCTTCGCGCCCACGGTAAGCCGCCGGCACCGGGTGCGCAGCTGTGAGCACGCGCGCGGTGTGACTGCGCACGCGAACGGCTTTCCACACTTCGAAGGCCTGTCCAAGCTTGGCCTCTGCTACGAGTGCCTCAGCAGATACCAGTTCGGGGTTGCGTCCGAAACGTGCGACCTGGTTGGCGGCGGCAACCATGCGTGCACCTTCGGCCCGGACATCCATGTGCTCGGGCGCCAGGCCGCGTCCCGGTGGGTTGGCCGGGATGGGAGTGCCCGTGTCCCAGTCAATCCCGCGCAGCGCTGTGCGCGCAGCGGGGTAGTCCGCCTGGAGGGTGTTTGACGGGTGGCGTACCTGAAATCCGGAGCGAGCAGCTGCCTCCCGGTCCTCGGTGGCTACATTTCCCGCGTACCGTTTGAGCGGCACCTGGGGTGCCCGGGTAGCGCGCAGCGCTTCGGGAAGTGTGTCGATGAACTGCTTGCGGCCTGCCCGTGCGAAGCGCAGGTTGCGGGCAAGGTCGAATCCCTCGATACGCGTGGTTTGGGCTTGTTCGTCAGCACTGTGCCGCGAGCTATGTGGGCGCGAAGCCAGACGATCTGCGGTATGCGCCCGGGCCTTGCCTGCGAGCAGCTGCTGGCGCCCTTGAGCGTCCACGGTGTAGCCGATCGGGGTGTCGCCGTAGAAGGTCCGCTCGATGATGCGCCGCTTGGCCGCCATCCGCAGCGACTGGGCCCGCGGACTCTTGCCGACCATCATGGACTGCACCACGGCGTTCATTCCCGAAGAGTTTCCGCCCGCGGGGACATTCGTGAAGTGCTCGAAGTCGACCTCGGGGATGCGCGCGATCACATCCGATACCCGGGCATCACCATCTACGGGCAAGCGCAGTCCGTCGACAAGCACCGCAAGGCCGCCGTTATCGCCTTGCGTCAGGATGACTCCCGCGGCGATCTGTACGCCAGCACCGTCGCTGCTTCCCGTCCGATGCAGCAGCTCCTCCACGGTGAGGACGTGCGATTGATCTCCACCGAGGGCGCCGACGATCGGGTCCAGCCGCCGGGGTGCAGCCGCGACCTGAGCTTGTTCTGTCACGTCCTCAAAAAGCTTGTCGGACATCCGCTGTGCCACTGCGGTCAGCGCGGTGATCTCGTCGATGGAGTGTCGCTGATAGAACTTCTGCACCTGTTCGGGAAGCTCTTCGAACTTCGTACCCGGAAGGGGTGGCACGATCGCCCCACTGGCGATCGCATCAATGCGGGTCTCAATGCGATCCAGCTCAGCTGCGGCCTCCAGCGGGTCGACGATGGCGCCATTCTCGATCAGGCCGCGCTCGCACAGGGCGGACGCCAGCTGCACTTTGGACACCGCCATGGGGTCGAACTTGCCGCGGTTGATTTTTCCGGATGCGTCGTTGGTGCGCTCGCGCACTTCGGTGAACACGTTGTTGTGCATGCCCGGAACACGGCGCATCGCCCCAGAAGGAGAGCGCAGCATCTCAGAGGCGATCCCGGGGGAGACGGCTTCCAAGCTGACGACCAAGTTGCTCAACAGCGACGGTGGTAATGCGGCTACCGCAACGGCACTGGACGAGCCCAACATGCCCCGCACGTTCGCGCTCACGCACCGAATGGTCGCCCGGTTCTCCCGGCGCGAGGCCGTCGCGGCTGCGATCTTGTGGTCATTCATCTCGCAGCGGCGATGCACGCGGCTGCCAGTTTCGAAGTCGACGTAGGAGACACACATAGTTGTCATTGGCCTCTCTGGCGTGATGTCACGTCCTCGGAAGCATCCTGACATGCCGTGCAATCATGCACGGTAATTGAAACGGCAAAATCTATTCGCGATATGCCTCGCGGTGGTTGGCCGGCTAGATGGGGAAGGCGGTGTTCGCGCGGTCTCGTGCAGCGATCGTTTCCGGGAATGCCGGAGGCCGTGCGCATATGGCCTTCATGGCCTCCAACAGCCCGTCTTTCAACGTTGCATTCGGTACAGCGGCCCAATACCAGCGGGGACCATCCATGTCGATTACAGCACGGTCTGCATGCACGGCTTCTTCATACAGCTGCGCCAGCTCACTGCCATTGCGGTACCGGATGTCATCGATCAATTGGATGTACAAGAACACGGGGCTTTCCTGCGTTGTGGCGATGCGCGGCAATGCGCCGTTGGCGCGCTGTCCCACAAGCATGGTGACTCCTCGGAAACCCATGACTGCGGCCAAAGCACCTCGTGGAGCGCCGGGGTTCACTCCGCTGTCGGTCCCCAGCCGGGCGGTCTTCTCCCGCAGATATGGGCATGTCATGGCTGAATAGAGGATGCATGAGCGATGCAGCGGCCCTGACGGGTCGCCCCACCACGACGGGTTCGCGAGCCGTATCTTCGCAGCGTCCGCTTGGGCGAAGGCGCGATACACGGTCGCCTCTGCGGGTATTGGAAACCCGCACACCGCGCATGCTCGCTGGCGGGCCAACATGATTTTGCGCTCGGTGTTGACGCCCTCGATCTCCGGCTTGCCATCGCGCCAACCAGATTCGGCCGGCACTGGAAAGCCGCGGTGGTCGCGGGGCAGCAGGTCGATCCACTCCGGCGGGGTAACTAACGGCGGCGGCATGGGACGTGACGCTACCGGGGCGTGTTCTGCTGTGCCGGTTTTCGGCGGGTGGACTGTCGGCGCGCGTTATTAAGCCGCGACCAACATGCGCGACCCGAGCAGGTTCAGTGACCGGAGAAGGTTGGCCTGTTCGACTGTGAGTCGTCCGACGCGGTGCTGGCGCCGCTGGGCGACCACCCAGCCGTAGTCGCAATGGCCCGGGCCGAAGCGCCCGCGTCGGACGTCGCGCGCGAGCCTCCTAAATCGGGTATCCCAGGCTTGTTCACGGGCGCCCCAGCGCCAGAACGGGAGTGCAGACAGCTGCCTGGTGCGGTATTCGCTCAACCCGTCCCGCCGGTACTGTTCACGCTGCGTGATCACCCAGCGTGCCAGGGCCGCTTCGGCTGGGTCCAGGGAGTCCAGGAGCGGGTAGCGCCCATGTGTCTGGATGAATACCCGCAGTTGTTCACACCGGCGTTCCCACGGGCTCCGTGACCGCGTGTGGGCCAGCGCCTCCTGCCATCCGGGGAGAGCGGCCAGGGCCTGAGCACGGTCATATCGAAGCCGGTCGGACCGCAATGCGAACCGCTGTGCGGCCAGCCAATTGGCCTGCCTTTCGTCGTCTGCGCGCGTGGGCAGACGGCCGTGTTGGTTGGCATAACGCTCAACGGCTTCGAATGTGGACCACCACCGCTGATCTGCCGGGTCCCAGGTGAAGGTCCGGAGCTGGGCAAGAAGCGCTGCCCGCCCCGCAGGGAGCATCCGTCGTGATTGCAAACGGCGCTGGTGGGTGAGCCATTGCGTGCGCCAGCTACCGCCCAGCGGCTCTCCGGCGAGATCACGGGAGGCCAGCTCCAAGAATCGACGCACCCAGCTTTGTTCGCGCAGTTTACGTACCGGCTCCGGCAACTCGTCGAGTGTCACGCGTTGCTGCGTACTCAGCTGTCCTCGATCACCTTGACACCACGCCCAGACGAGCCACGCGTACGCCTCAGACTCGGGCACTGGGGCACTGTTCATCGTCGCCAGCACGTCGGCACGCTGCGCCCACACAGAGCTCGATAGGCACGCGGCTGCCTGCGTGGAATGTGCTTGCCCGGCGCCGAAATTCACTGTCGTCCCTTTCGATGCGCCGCGGCCGAGAAGCTGCGGCTGAGCCACAGGTCTCCCTCCAAGACCGTTGGATCACTGAAATCGCTACTGTACGAGCACACTGTGCCTGATCCAGTACCAAATACACTTCCTGCGGCTCGAATAGAACATCGGCGAGGTTTTTAGGCGACTACACGTGCCTGTTCAAGCGAAACTGGTGTGCCTGCGGCCCACGCGATGAGTTCGTCTCCCTCACGCACCATCTCACTGTTACTTGCACCGCGCAGCGCCGCCTCGTGGATGCCGCGGACCCGGGTGGCGATTTCCATCATCTCGCTGCCGAGGGTCATGCTCACGTAGTAGATGCGGCACGTTGGCGATGGTTCATCCTTCGGCACCGACGCCACAATCGCGTAGACCTTCGACACTTCCGGCATCGCCTCCCAATGCGCCCCGTTCCAAGACAGCATCAGTTTGGCGTTGGCGTACTGGGCCAACTGAATAGCGATGGCAAGCCATGAGAAGTTGATCGAACTGGAGGTCTTGAGGTCCCCGATTACAAGCTCACCTTGTGGAGTCAGGGCCAGGAAGTCGAATGTGCCCACCATGCCCGTCGCAGGGATGAACACTGTGCGCTCGACCATGCCTTGCACGAAATTGAGGCCGTGCTGCCGCATGGCGGCGAACAGCACAACGAGATAGGGCTGCAATTCTTTCGGGACCTGCTCAAAGGTGAGTACCCCCTCCAGGACAGCCTGAAGATATCCGTGAAGCTTCGTTCCGAAATCGCTGCCGTCGTCTCCGCCGACACGGCGCATCGCCTTGTTCGAGATCCCACTAAGGGTGAGCTTGTCGTAAAAGCTGAGTTCGCTGATGTGTTCAGCGCCATCGAGATTGAGGCTGTCGAGCAGCTCAGGATTGCGGGCCAGGCCGAGCACGGTGCCGCGTAGTCGCCAGTCGGTCAACGCGGTGGAGTCATCGAGGGTCTTTGCGTGACTGGTGGCACGCGTGAAGGTCTCCGTCTGGCGGATGCCGTCCAATCCGGGAACGACGTACTTCTTCATATCGCGCGTGTACTCGGGCAGCCACTTTCCGGGAACTTCCGGTGGGTCAGGGATTTTGGCAGTCGGAGGCTCGTATGGGGCGTAGACAGCTGCCGCAGCTACGGGCACGGGGAGGCGCTGTGAAGGGCTGGAAGAGACGGACCCGAATACGGGGGGCTGTGACGGTGTCGCCGGTTCTGCCGCAGGGCTATTCGAAACGGTACCGAAGGCGGGGACGAGCTGCGCAGCAGCGGGCACGGACATGCATCGACGGTAACGACTCCGACTGACAAACCAGCATGTGCCGGGGCAACACGCCGGGCATTAGGCGGCCGCATCCGATGTTGCATCGGTGGGCTTGCGCACAGGTAGCGACGGCTCTGGGAGCCTGCTTAGAACCTTCCGGCGCACGACGGTGATCCGGATTGGCATTCCCGGCACCCGCATCCAGGCGGCACCGATGGCAGCTGCGAATGACGCATCGGCGCGATCCTCCACACCCTTCACGAACGTTGCGTCCGGCCATGTGACCGCATAGGCCGCCACCACCTCGGCCTTGCTCGCATTGCCTCTGCCGGTCGCGAATTGCTTGATCTGCTGGGGCGTCACTTCCATGATCGGCACTCCAGCTGTGCACAGGGCCGCAATCACGGCCCACCAGAGGAATCCGCGCCTAGTCAGTGAGCTGTCCTTTGACTTGACCGAGAACTGCAGGCCCTCCACCACCACGAGCGCCGGATTGCATGCCAGTACCTGCCCGACGATTCCGTCAACGAGCTCCTGGTGGCGATTCACATGCGCTGCAAGGTTGTTGATGACCGGCGGGGCAGAGGAATGCAAAGCCGTCGATAGATCGCCGGTGGACATGTCGATGGCCGCGATCCCGCTGCCGGTCAGCGAGAGGTCTAGACCAACGATGTTCATGCACAGCAGTGTCAACGCGTGTCAGCGTGGCTGTAGACCGAGGCGCGGCTGACGATTCCGACTGTGTGCGCCAATTTGCGGGGATTGACACTCGCTCGGCAGCGATACGCCGGGTCATGCAGCGAGATATGCCCGCCTGAACTGCGCAAACGGTCATGATTGATCGGGGTATGCCGGTGACTAGCGGTGATGCGTCGACGCCTCGTAACAGGGGGGTGCCTCGGAGGGGCTGCCGTAACGCCGACCTCGCAAATCCGCATGTTGTAGAGAAACCGCAGGTAGGTATATGTATTTAGCTAAGCTAATGATGAGTCCTTTGCGTAAAGGGGATTTGTCGATATATCGCGATAGAACACATACGGGCGATGTGTTGGAGCGGAGGCCCGCAGAGGCACCCCCCTGTTACGAGGCGGGGGCGCAAACCTCCAGACGAACGCGGACAGTGTCTGCGATGTTGACCGTTTACGCAGGTCAAGTAGGAAAATTGCGCGGCCTGGTTGGACTTATCGCGCCAGCAGACGGGGAGAGCTGTTCGTCGTGAGCGACTCACGTTGGTTCAACCCGACCAAGCCGGCGCGGCAGCCGGTACCGTGACAGGTGCCCGGCAGGGCGATTCGAGTACAGCCCACGACCCCCCCCGGTGGACTGCACACGCACCCTGCTGGGCATTTTTGTGCCGCGAGCTCCGAGCGCATCCGGAGCTATCACCGCCGTGCGGATGGTTTGCGGTTAAGGATCTCGGACTTGCTCTGTGGCTCACCGTCGGGGTGCATTTCGAATTCGTGCTTGGAAGATATAGGCCAGCGGTGAGCATGAACTCGGGCTGAGCGAACTGGCGGCCAATACAGGCCTGCGCGGGGCTGACGCGCGGGTTCGATCGGCTCGGGCTGGTAGGAGGACATCGAGCGGAGGTATCGCTGCCTCAGGGATGCGTCGAGACGATTCAGCAGTAGCGCTGAGTTATGTGCGGCGGTTGAGACGCAGACGTAGCTCGGCGGGCTTGAGTGTGATGCCCTCTGTGACTTTCAGCTGATAGTCGCTTCGGGGCTCTAGCTCGTATTGATGCAGGATCACCGCGAGCGCGATCAGGATCTCGTGGAGAGCGAATTGAAGGCCAATGCAGGCGCGGTCCCCGGTGCCGAAGGGCCTGTAGGTCACCGTCTTAAGAAACTCTGCGTCGACGTCTATCCAGCGATCGGGGTTGAATTCGTTGGCGTCCGGGCCCCATTTGGCGTCTCGGTGCGCCGCCAGCATGAGCACAAAGACCCAGTCCTTCTTCTTCTTCGAGAAGGCATATCGGCCGTTACCAATAGTGGTGTCGTGCTTGGGTTGACGGAAAATGCCCGGGGCCACTGGCCACAGTCGGAGCGTTTCATTTACGACGCGGCGCAGGTAGCGCAGTTTGGCGACCTCGTCGTACTGGATGTCGGGGAAGTCTCGACCGGGCCAGCGTTCATCGATTTCAGCACGGGCCTTGGCGGCAATATCTGGCCTGATGGAAAGGAAATGCAGGGCGAAAGAGATTGCGTTAGCAGATGTTTCACTGCCCGCGGCAAGGAAGGTCAGAATCTGATTGCCGATGTTGTTGTCGTCAAGCTGCTCACCGGTCTCGGGGTCGGCGGCTGTGAGCATCAGATCGAGCATGTCGCGTCGCTCGTCGCCCGTATGTGGATTCTGGCGGCGTTCGTTGATGAGTTGGTCCACGTAGTCGCGCGCATATTTCTTGTCGGCGTGGTGCTGTTGTATGCGTTTCTTTGTGAAGATCTTTTCGTAGAGCGGTAACACATCGGTGCGGCGGTTGGCGTAGTGCAGTTCACGTAAAACAGTTTCGACGAAACGACTTTGGCTGCCGTCATCGAGCCTGTTGAAGGAGAACCCGAAGCCGGCCCGGGCGATGATCTCGGTGGTAAGTCGGTTGGATTCCTCGGGCACCGCGATCCAGGTTCGGTTGTGGGCGGCCGCCTCCCATCCGTTGATGAGCTCACGGATCGTGGCCTTGATGCTGTTGTGGTAGCCGGTCATCGCCGCTTTCGTGAACGCGGGAAGCAGAATGTTGTGTGCCTTTGCCCAGTTTGGTTCACGGTTGTAGGCGGTGAACAGCCCGTCCCCGGCTACCGGGCGCAGCTTGCGTAACGCGTGACCAACATTCTTTTCCCAGTTCTCCTCGTTGAAGACCTCTTTGATCAGCTCGGGTCCGGTAACGACCGGGACTGGAAAGCCGAACAGATTCTGTTCGAAAATCCCGTCGTGCCGCTGAGCTTCCTTGAGTAGGCCCTGGCAGGGGTTGTTGAAGTCAACGGTGAGGATGTCCCCGAGGAAAGGCAGGCGAAACTGTGGATGTGGAAGGCTCGCGGTGCGGGGTGCCGATCGAGTTGAGGTCACAGTGCTTCCACTTCCGTTCAGTTGGGCTTATGAGACTGTAGATGACGTGATCGTTTGAGCCTCTGGCCACCAGCGCGATATCCGCAGCAGCTCAGAGGTCTCTTCATCGAAGCTTGTTGAGCGGGACTTTGCGATCATGCTGGGGTCAACTGCGGATGCTCTGGGGTTGCCGCTAACCTTCTCGCGAACCGCAGCGGCGAGCTGAAGAGTGAAGACGGCTTCTTCACGCTGGTCTTCGGGTACCGAGCACCTTCGGAGGAATTCGTCCCGCAGCACCGGATCGAGGGTTTGGAAAAAGGGGCGTAGCTGCAAAATAGCGTCGCGGATTTCAACCGTTGTCTGACGAAGCTGTAACACGGTCTTGCGACGGCCCGCCTGATGGCCTTTGAGTTCGAACACGCTCCCCGGGACCGCCACGATCATGTCCGATCGCAGGCGCTGGAGCTGGCGCCAATTGCGACTCGTCTGGTCCGCACCAAGACGAGCACTCAATGCCAGGACACATGGTGTTGCCGCCGCCGCCGCAGTGCCAGCGGCGACCAAGAAGAAGTAAATCGGGTGCGTCTTGAGCCGGTAGTCAATGCTGTGCACCCAACCGAGTTCCTCGAAGATCGCCAGGAACAGCGCCGCCAGGCAGTTGACGCCGACGATCCCGGCGATCAGGGCAGCACCGACGGACAGAAGCCGTTCACGAGGCGCCGCGCTGTGCCGGCGAAACTCTTCGACGCACATGTTCAACATCTGCACCGCGAGCGTGACGGGCATGGCCGAAAACAGTGCCCAGGCCAGCACGTTGTCCCACCCGCCGGCTAACTCAAGGACTTGGCCGTCGACTCGGGCACGGGTGGTGACTGCCAAGAATGCGCCGGCCAAGACCAAGGCGGCCAGTCGGTGATATCGCTGCCTGCGGCGCATCTCCTCCGGGGCCAATCCCGCCCAGGTTGTGACGAAACCCATGAACTCAGCCGCGATGAAGCACATCGCGGCCATAGATAGGTGCCGCGCCAAGGTGATGCTGATCAGCGCACCATTCGATAACAGCTGTTCAACCACTCGCTCGCGCAGAAGCTGAGTGACCAACATCCACGCCAGGGTGTTGTTGAGGTATTTGTCGTAGAGGGTTTGGTTAAACCAGGTGTATCGCACGGCCAAAATGATCATCATGGCGGCGATCACCGGCCAAGCAATCCAGTCTGGAACTGTGGAAGTCATCGGGGGAAGAAGACGCCGCGCATCAGCGAAGCCTTTGTTTCCTTCTCAAGCGCGGCGTACATCAGCATGTGCGCGAAGGTTTCCGCTTCGTGCTCTTGATCGCCTGAGAAGTCCAGGCGCCCAAGTACGGCGCGGACAGCGGCGGGTTTGATGTTAGGCATCATGGCGCGCAGCACCTGGTGTGAGGCCCCGGAAACGGGTTGATCGAGGTGGAGGCGGTCATGACCGAGCAACATGTGACCGATTTCGTGACACACGATCTGGTCGATGTGGTACTCGGAGGTTCCGCCTTCGTGAACGATGATGTCCTCGTCGTCGCGGACAATCAAAAGCCCGCACGGGCTACCAGCCAAACTGGCGGTGTCGGCAGCAACCAAATGGATTGGACGGCCACGCATCTCAGCGAGATTCTTGATGAACTCGGCCCGATTCCACGACTTAGGCAGCGGAAGTTCTCTGGCTTTATCGAGCAATTCCTGGTTGGTCAGCGTCATCGATCACGTACCCCCGAACGTGGACGGGTCAACTGGTGGAAGCCCTTGGAGTGCGCGAACCTGATCGAGAATTGCTTCCATGCTCAGGATTGATTGATCCGATAGCCCTGAAACGCGAGTCGCGATGGAACGCACCTTCTTGTCTCGCAGCAGCCGCAGGTAACGAAATTCCGCTTCAACGTCTGGGTGGGGGCCCCTGTCGAGCAGATAGCTCGCAGATTCGAGCCCGAAGTACTCAGCCAAAGCCACCAGAAGGTCAGCGGAGATGTTCTTTTTCTTGCCGGCGCGGATCTGTCCGAGGTATGCCGAGCTGACCCTGACTCCCTTTTTGGAGATGGCCTCAACGACTTTCTCGTTGGTATCTGGCTTTTGGCCGTCAGGGTGCATCGTGTCGAACAGCGTATTTAATTTCGCTGCGAGATCAGGATCTCCAGCCTCGCTGACGGGGCTCGTGGACGCGTCCATGGCGCAAAACTCCAGTTTCAATCGAGGTTCAATGAACTAAACTGATACTACATCGCCCACTGCTGGCCGCATCCTCTATCTCGCGATCCTTGCAACGGTAAGTTTGCCAGAGTCCCGCCAAATTCAGTTTAGTGTTGACGGCTACGTCCTAAACTGATATTCCTACGGTGTCGCTACAAGCCATCAGAGGAACCTCTACTGGGGGATTTGAGCGAAGTTGGATGTGCGGTGTTCGTCGAGGGGTCGACCGCCGCGCATCTGGATGCAAGGTCAATGCAGGGTTGCACTCGATAGCCGAGTGTTGGATGCGTTGATTCCTTCTTAAGGGGGAGAGATGTGGAACTTTGGGGGACCGTCGGCCAGGGCGCCCGTCGAGTCGTGGCCGATTCGATGGTGTCTAGCTGGTCGCGCCAGCTCGCGCGGGGCTGTCGAATCGGTGTCTAGAGGATTTGCGGCGTTCCGGCGTGGAGACTGCCGCAATTTCACCAGTGGAGTGGTTGTGACGTGCTGATAGCGGACCTGACCGGCGTCGGTGTTGCCGCCTTCTGGGTTGTGCTCTTGATCCGCTTGCCGGAGATGTTGCGGCAGAAGGAATTTCGCAGCATGTATTTCAGTGTTGTCACATTGGGGTTGTCGGTTACCTTGTACTACCAGCCGATCGCGCTGCTTCTGGCGGAACTTTTTGGGAGTGCGAAACCTTGCAACATCGGAATGAATCTGTGGGGAGTCCTTACCTCCGGTGTGGTGGCCGCTCTCGTTGCACGTGAACTCAGACCCGACGCGGTCAAGCTGGTGTACGGGCTGACAGCTGCGGGTTTGGCGGTTATCGCAGTCATGGGGCAGACGGTCAGCCATGGCTCGATTGGGTGTGCTACCAATCTGAATCTCCCCTGGTGGGACGTCTATTGGTGGGTGCTGTGCACCGCATGGGCCAGCTCGATGGCTTGGGCTGTGTTCTTGTGTGTCAAGAGCATTCAGGCAGCTTCACGAATTCCCGCACTCACTGCCACGATGTATTGCTTCTTGATTGGTTTCGCTTCCAGTCTCCTGTTCTGGGTGGGCATCTGGGGGTTCCTTGTCTTCCGGCCTGCGTGGGTGCTCGCCGCCCTTCCGATCGTGCTGCTGTTCCACATCTGGTTTCACACAGTTGGTCTATCGATCGGAGTCGCCGCGGCTGCAGTTGGGAGATTCAAGAAGCTGCGGTCCATGCACCAAAGGCTCTGGCTGCTAGCGCATCTGGAGAAGCTTGAACAGAACCCTTCCGCTGGTGCAGTCTCGATGCATGCAGGGCTCTGGAAAGACTTCGCCCGCAACACTCGCTTGGGTCTGTACCGCGCCGAGGTTCAGATCCTCGACAGCTTGGCGGTGCTGGAAGATCAAATTGCAGTTGCCGTAGGCGAATCACCATCCAGCAGTAAGGCTGCTGCCATCGTCGAGTTCTATCACTCAACTGAGGGGCGGGGCATGCAAGGTGCGGTAGTCTTCGACACGCTCGCGCATCTTGTACGGGAATTGAACGAGGGGAACGAGATTCGTGGAGATTTTCAAGACTGGTCAGGACGACGCCACGCGGTTGCAGGCCATCCAGGAGTCCACTGACAACTTCACACATGAGGGAATTGCGGCTCTTGACCTGCCCTCTCGGGGAGGATTCCTTGAGGTTGGCGCCGGTGGCGGTTCCATCGCTAGATGGCTAGCTAGCCAATACCCAGGTGCGACTGTCGAAGCAATCGACATCGACGTGTCGTTGCTCGATAAGCGGCCTGCTTCGAACCTCAAAGTCATCCACGCTGATATCTCCGATGTCGACTACCCGAGTGGAACATTTGACCTCATACATGCCCGGTTCGTGTTGAGTCATCTTTCCAACCGAGACGAGCTCATTTCGACGTTCGTTTCCTGGCTACGCCCCGGCGGGTATCTGGTAGTGACCGATGCGTACCAACTGCCCACCGATAAGTCACCTCACGCCATCGTGGCACGGGTGTTCGGTGCGTACGTCGACTACGTCGAGGGTCGTGGGATGGACCTGCAGTGGGTGCGTTCTGCTCCGTCGCTTTTCGCGCGTTCGGGTCTCACTGGTGTGAGCCATTCTGGCCGCACTACTTTCCTTGGAGGCGGGGGAGCAGACCGCTGGGCGCCGTTGATTGCGCCCGTGCGGGATGCCCTGGTGAGTGCCGGCGTTACCGAAGCTGAGATGGTCGAGTTCTTCAAAGCGCTCGAGGACCCCGCGGTTCTGGATATCCCGCAGATCATTCTCACGGTAACTGGGCGGAAGGCCTGATCTTCAGCACCACAGGCGTTTTGGGAACGCAGGGCGATTTTGAATCGTCCCTTGGTTCAGCGAAATCCGAACAGCTTACGAGCGTGCTCCAGTTGCGGGTCCAGTGATTGATAGCCGTTGAACAGCACAAGGTCTGCGAAAGCCTCGGCTTGGCGTTCTTGGGCATTGCTCAATCCGGCGCGGTTGTGGGTATCGAGTGCCTCACGGACACTGTCTGTGTTGGTGAACAAACCACCGAATAGGGCTTGTATCTGGCGCTCGCTGATACGGCCGGCACCGTTGTGTTCGAAGAGCAGATGCCCTAGCTCGTGAGCGATTTGATGTTCTTGGTAGCGCACACTGGCGTTCGCGCGGTACATGATCAGATGGCGATCGGGCAGAGTGATCATCATCCCCGTGAGGCAATCTCCGGTATCGGCGGCATGCCAGAAATCCGGCGGCTGAGCGATCACGGATATCGATCGGCCGGAGATTCGGGCGCACGATGAGATGAACTCTGCCATTGACCACGGTTGCGGGATGGTGCCAGCGGATTCAAGCCTGCGGTAGAGGGCCTGGGCTACGCGGCGATCTTCGGGCCCGATGAAGTTGCGGGACGCTCCGGGGGTGTTCTCATCACTCATTTGCTTCTTCGTCAGATCCTGGAACGGGGTCTAAACCCTCTAGCTCGCGAGCGTTGTCGATGGTGTCTGCAATCCACTTAATTGTCTTGGGGCTCAGGCCAGCCGCGCGAGCACCAAGATTCTGGACCTCCGCGTTCCGCATCGATTCAAGCAGGTCAAGTAGGGCCAGGTTCTTTTCGTCATTGCTGGAGTCGGTGAAGTAGCTTGGCTCCACACCAAAGTACTCGGCGAGCTGCTGGATGGTGGCAAGTCGAGGATTTGGAACCTTGCCTTTGCAGAGCTTCCACATGTAGTTGCCGTCGATTTTGGCCTGCGTCTTGTCTGAGATCGCCTCCGCTAGCTGGGGATAGCTCATCCAGCTCTTCCCGGTCTTCTCGATCAAGTAGTTCAGTTTCTCAGCGAAACCCAACATCCGAATACTCCTGAGGCATCAATCATCAGACTATTGCTAAAAAGCAACACAATCCGTGATAGCGTTGTCGTATGGCAACGGTATCACCGGATGCGCGACGTGGGGGACATCGCAAGCGGCGTGTCGCGGCTGGTGCGGTCGATCGCCCGGTGTGCGGGCCGGAGTGTGCGCACCCCCGTTGCCAGCGGGAGCATCGATATGGGGGATTGGGGTGAGTGACATGGATGGCTAACCGACAGATTCAGCAAGCCCTCCAGTAGTGAGGGTGGAGCAACACGGAGCCGTTCTGTCCGGTGTCTGGACCCCGGCGGACGATGCATCGTCGCTGGTCGTAGCTGGTGTGTAAGTACCCGTTCGTCATGCGGACGAACGGGAGTGAACCTACGGGCTGTCCACAGCGGCCTGTTTCCATGCTGCAACCGATACATGGGCGCGGGAAACGCGCCGCAATCTCAATCGGGTGATTCGTCGGCGTAGAGAGTCCTTACACCGACAGCAAGCCCTGACTTGATCGAGGGGGAGAACAGATGACCGTCAAATCCGAGCACACCGCGGCTGAACTAACCGAGCACCGCCGAAAGAGTCCGATTGGAACAGGCCAGCGGCACTACCATGTACAACCTGAATACGTTTCCACGCGTGGGGGATTCGCGGACATCGTGTTGGTTCCAGGTTCGGTGTCAACCTACATCTACATCGCAGACGAAGCTGGTGACATCGCCGATTTTGACACTATCGGTGTAGTGGCAGGCACTGATAATCCCGAAGTTGCGTTGTCGCAGCTGGGGTACCAGGTTGCGGCGCAAGCCGAAAGCGCAGGTGCGTGATGAGCAACGAGCAGTCCGATCTCGCACAACTGATGAGAATCCTCGACCAAGTGGCAGGGCAGGCAACGGGATTGCCGCCGAAATCACGCAAGGAGCGTCGTGCGGCCGCACGTTCTGGACTCAAGCAGGCTCGTGCTGAAGACCGCGAAACATCGCGATCAAACAAGACCTAGCGGCACGCGCCTTCGGCGCATCGATTGACCAAAAGGACTCAGACCGACCACCCAATACCGTCGCGACATGCAGCCGCGCGGACTATCCGAGGAGAAGCAGATGGACTCCGAAAACATCCGGACCATCACTGACGTCTACCCGTTGCCCGTCGGGGAAGCTGTGACGTACGAGAACTGCGCCATCGATGAGTTGGACAACGAGGGAAATCTACGGATTGTTGCGGTGCGTGCGGACAGAGACGACTCTGATGAGAATCTCGTCGGGCTCGAGTATGCCGTTTGGGTGTCGGGAACATTTCTTCGCGCTGAGACTCGGCGCGAGATACAGAGCGGCAACAGCTCCTAGTGATGTGATCTGCGCTGGGAATCCCGATGGGATACGCACACTCGGCGTGTCGTGTTCTCCTGATTGCGCGGAACTCAGGCGCAACTATTCTCCAAAATAGCGGACGTCTGGTTCGTGTTAGTTCGGCGTTGGGGAGGTCCAAGGAGCTGATGCACTCACACCTCCAACGCCTTAGCCCACGCGCAGTATCGATTATCGCGCTGCAGATCGTCCACCGCGTTACGACCAAGGCCGACACCCTGGGCATCTGCCCCGAATCGCCGACCCCGAAGGAGTGCACATTCGATGTATGACGTCTACACCGTGGACCTAAACCACCCGCGCGACAAGCAAGACCGGATCCGGATGGCTCTGGTCGCGGATGCGGTGCCGGAGCTGGCAGAAGCTCAGCAGATTGGGCGTCGAGCGTGTCTTAACATGCTCGAGTCCTCGGGCGCTCTCGAAACTGCTCGCGGTCACGTGAATGCGGCGCCGGCGTACCCGAACTCACAGCAGCTCGTGAAGGTCGCGCTGAGCCTCGGCGGACAGTTCGCCGATATGGCCAAATTCTGGGTCCTGAATCAATACGACAATACGATCGAAGAGCACGCGCCAACAACCGCCGAGCTCGGGGCTGATCTGCGTGCGCGCGAGAGTGCATCCGCTTGTTCAGGTTTGGCTGAGGTTATGGCATCGCTGTCCACGATTGCTGGAGGCAGGGCAATTGCGTACCCAGCACTGGAGGCGGCGTTGCAATTCTTCGCCGGGCTCCGCGGTCCGGACTGGATTAATCCTCCACGGGCGTTCGAGGTTCGCGAAGGTATCGGTATCGCCTGGCGGCACACCGTGTGTGGCGGAACTGAGCTGATCAGTCGGGATCCCGGTCGTTATAGCGTGGTGATATCCGGACAGCGCGTGCTCTACGTGCGAACGCGCAATGTCTCGCCGGTGGCCGAAATGACCGAGTCTCAGCTGGATGTGGGAACACCTCAGCTGATTGCCGATTTCTTCCGATGTGGCCGCTTGCCTGGTGAACGTGATTTGACACTGGCGCAGACGGCGTAGCGGAGCTTCAGCTGTCGGCGGTGCTAACGCCGGATAGCGGTGCTGTACAGGGGGATACCCATTGGAAGGTCGTGAACCACGGACGGCCCAGTACCTGTGAAAGATACTGGGCCGTCCGTCGTTGTATCTCGACCGACCAAGAAGAGATCCGCGTACAGACTAGCGGCAACGCGGGTTGGCAGCTGATCCACTCGTGTTCCGAGGATGGACATTGGATGTCACGTCCCTAGCTTTGGGGCGTATCGCTACCCAGGACATGGACTTTCGCGCCTTCTGCCTGTTCTGCGCTGCTCGCAAATCGCCAGGGATTGGAGCGCAGCTGCGTCGCCTCGTGAGTTTCTCGGCGTGTCTCGTTGTGCTGTTTGGCGCCCGGCTCCAGCCAGGGAAGGATCGCCAGGTGATCACACCTAGAAGGGCGTGATACGAGTCCCCAGAGAGGTGTCCAATGGCCCAGTCAGCGCCTTCCGACGGTTCATCGGGGGAGTCGAGAGTCCTCACGGTGCTTGCACATTCACTGATTTACGTTCTGGGCATCACGGTCTTGGTCTGTGTTGCGTCATGGTTCAACCTGTCGTCGGGGGTTGACGGAATCATGCGCTGGGTATTGATCCTCTTCTTCGGCGTGGCCATCTGGCATCGCCTCACGGCTCGGCTTTGCCTGCGTTGCATGGATGAGGTTCCAGCCGACGCCCCTGTCCGTGCTGAACATCAACGGCGATTGCTCCGGCTCGCCCACTTCAACGGCACCTGGAAATGCACAGCTTTCACAGTCGCACTCGTCATCTTTGGGCCAGTCGTGGTGCAACTATGGACGACCGACGAGGATTCCCCACTGACCTCGGCGCCCGGGGACGTGTGGGTATTCGCGATCATCTATGCCGAATGGCTTCATCACCGACTTCGGCCCTGGTGTCCGTATTGCCGGGATTGGGATGGTGACGGGGACCTGGAACCGTCGCCGGATCCGACGGCACTCGGAACCAAGACGGCGCACTGATCACGCAGAAGGCGTCTCCGAGCCGCGCGCCTTGCGGGGTCGGCCACCGCCAGTTCCACGCCCGGGCCGCTTAGCGAGTGCGGTGCGCACCTCTTGTCGGTCGAACAGTGGACTGTTACCTACGCGGTCGACCGGAGCGGGCATGTCCCACGGGCGTGACTCGTTAGCGCGACGACGTTGGGCGGCTTGCCCATTCATAGTGCGCACCGTCGACTCGGCCAGTCCATGCTCGGTCGCGATGTCGGCGATCGAGACCAGATCGCGACCGCCTCGGCGCACGGCCATACCTGCTCCTCCTGCTCAGCGTCAAACATATCTATAAGAAGTATAGCTATGTTCACGACAACAATCGGGCGGCCATGATTCGGCTAGGTGGCGCCGCTGTCTGGGTATCGGCGCAGTTCTTCCAGTGAATCAGCATCACTCATGGCGTCGGCCCCACGCAAGAAGCGGTGCCAATCACGCTCTTTGGCCATGTGTTCCTGAACCCGGGGCGGGTACATCGATCGGTCTTGATCGTCATCTGGGTCCGGGCTCGACATGGTCGCGCACGGTAGCGAGCCCTCCGTGCATACGCCCTGGACGGCGCGAATGGATATACTCCGGTGCCACAGAACGTGTTTGGTGGCGGTCTGTGGATATGCCGCGGCGGAATCACCATTCACAGATAGGCGCAATGGCGTCACCCGTCAACTATGGGAGACGGGTTATCGCATCAGTCGTCGGTGTCTAGGCTGCGGCGGCTAGGGCGGGCTCGGCGTGACTCGCTCCAGCGCTCCATGTACCTGCGCTTCATCTGATCAGTTGCGTCTGTCATGTCCCCGGCGAGCCACTGTGCGTAGCGGCCGGAGGTGTCTTCTGGGGCGTACTCGGCCTGTACCGCAAGGAATGCTTCATAGAGTGGGCGGACCGAAGGGTGAAGCTCATTGCCCGGCAGGCAGTTGTCTTCCACAAGCCTGATCACGTACGGCCAACACAGGGCCACCGCTGCGGCGCAAACCCGCTGCTCGGCATCAGATTTGGTGGGGGGCTTCTTACGTGAAGCTCGTTCGCGCGAGATCTCCGTCAGTAGCCCGATCGTCTTCTCTACGGCGCCGACTTCGACCTGGACTGGCTGGCGGTCAAATGTCGGCGGCCGGAACAGCAGATCGCCACCGATTGCGGCTTTGGGCGGGGTGAACTTGGGGTCCAACACGACCTGGTCGATGGTGCCTGCCGGCCAGCCGATGCCTGACTCGATGCGCGAGAGGATGCGCTCTGAGAAGTTCGAGCGTGAACCTGCCTCCAGGTCCGCGACCACGCGCACTGACACGTTGGCTGCAGCTGCGAAATCCTCGCGGTTGGAGTACCCGATCTCGTTGCGTGCATCCCGCACGTAGTTCCCGAGTCTGTGCCAGCCCTCTGCCTCTGCTTTTTCCATGCGAGAGGCGTCTGCATCAATGTCCATCGTTAGAGTATTCAATGCCGGAGCCGAAAATGGAATCTGTGCGTAGAAGCTCGCATTTTGCAGAATCGATGCCGGATCTAGCTCACTGCCCCTGAACTGCAGATATAGTGTCCACTCGCGACGCAACCGCGCACGCGCCCCGCGAGTCGACCGGCAACGGTGTCAGGTACATCTGCCGGTATGACCTCGCCGACATCGGTGCTTAGCGACACCTCGTACGTCGCAGTGAACGTACATGCACGTAATAGTGCATTCGAATTCAAGCTCCATGCGCACACCACCGTGGTGGAGCTCTTGCCCCAGCTGCGCAAGCAGTTGGCGGAGATTGCAACCTCTGGTGCAGTGTCGGAGTACCTCGCTGCTGAACGTGTCGCTTGGGCGTTGGAATGGGGGCCAACCCGCAAATTGATCGATCCTGAGAGGACCCTCGACGAGGCAGGTATCCCCCCGGGGGAAGACCTCTACCTGACGCACCGCACCCGTACCGAGTCCTATCCAGTGCTTCGCGACGACCTCGCCGATGGCACTGCTGAAGTCTCCAAGCGGATGTTTGCCGTTCTCGCCAGCCGCGATACGCGCCGGCTGGGCGCGGTGGCGTTGCCGTTCGCAGTCGCAGCGGTGGCAGGGGTCGGCCTCGCAGATGTGTTCTCCGGCGGCGAGGCGATGCGCTGGTGGGTGTTTGGCGCGCTCGCTGCGCTCGCCACGATGTGTGCGGCGGTTGCCACAGTTCTGACGAGGACGCGAACCAGCTACGCCGACATCGCTTCAGCGTTGTGCGTGGGCGCATATTTGGCGACAGCCGCAGCTGCCTTGGTCGGTGTTCCACGCGCGGTGGGAGTTTGGCACCTGACCACTGTCGGGGCGGCGGTCGCCACGATGGCCGTGCTGCTGTGGTCACTGACCGATAACCGGCCGCCAGGCCTGCATGTGGCCGTCACTGCGGTGGCCACCAGTGCTGTGCTTGTCGGGCTTCTACATGTGGTGCTCGCGGTGTCTTCGCAGGCAGTCGCCGCGCAGATGGTGTTCTTCTGCCTCTGCGTAATTCTTTGGTGCACTCAGACTTCGAGACTCGTCGGCCGCGTGCAGGTCAACTACATCCCGACTACAGGTGAACCGCTGGTCAAGCGCAAAGACGAATCCGTTGCACAAGTCTCGCGCCGGTCGACGTCAGCTGCAGCGATTGAATCGATGCTCAACCAAGAATCGAGGGTCATCAAGACCCTCAACGCGATGATCGGGATGGTGACCGCGGCTTCACTGGCGATGGTCGTCTCCGCTGGAGTCGGCGGCTACTTCACCCGAAACTACGAGTGGCACATGTTCGTGCTCGTGGCCACTGCTGCAGTTGCAAGCGTCGCGGTCGGACGCGGTCTGGTGATCAAGGCCGCTTCTCTGCCGCTGATGATTTGTGGGCCCCTGGTCTGGACGGCGTACCTGGCTGGTCGTGCCTTGTCGGACAGCCGCGCTGACGCCGTCGTCCTTCTGGCTGGAGCTGTTCCGTTGTTGGTGGGGGTACTGCTTTCTGCGATCTGGGCAATCCGTCAGCAGACGATGCACTCGCCGCTGAGCAGACGCCGACTCGAGGTGGTTGCCACGATCGCCGTCGCCACGGTCTTCCCGCTACTCGTGTTGATCTGCGACGGCTGGTCACGGGTGCGGAACCGATGAACTTCCCAACCCCGCATCTGCGGCACCTCTTTTCACCCCGTACGGCAAGGAGCTGACTGTGTCGCGAAACTCCCTTGTAGCTGGGCTTCGGCGGCTGGCTTCCATTGCGGCAGTGGCGATCATCATGGCCGCTGGAACCCCGATGCCCGCGGCGTGGGCGCTCACGCCGTACGTCTATAACGCCCAGGTCGATATCGCGCCGGCGGACACCCCGCCGGGGCCTGAGTTCGAGATGAAGCAGTCCTCACTGTGCGCGAAATCTGGTCAGCTCAATGGGTCGCAGTTCGACTCCGTGCCGATCAACACGGTGTGGGGGGTCAAGAAGCTGCAGGGGTTCGCCACTGGAAAAGGCCAGACCGTCGCGTTGATCGATTCCGGTGTCAACCGCAACGCCAGGTTGGATCGGCTACTGGGCGGCGGTGACTACATCCAAGGCGGCGATGGGCTCTTCGATTGTGACCATCACGGCACACTGATCGCGGGAATCATCGCGGCGCGGCCGTCGCCCGGCGACGGATTTTCCGGCGTCGCCCCCGATGCGACGATCGTCTCGATTCGGCAGACTTCGGAAGCCTACGAGGTCGATTCGTCCAAGACGGGCAATGCTCGTGAGGCTCAGGCTGCGTCAACCGTGATCACCATGGCCAAATCCATCGTGCACGCGGCCACGCTCAACGCCACCGTCATTAACATCTCGGTCACGGCATGCGTCTCCACCAGCAAGCCCGTGGAGCTACACGCACTCGCTGGTGCCCTGTACTACGCAGCGGTGGTGAAGAACGCCGTAATCGTCACGGCTGCAGGAAACCTCGGCGGTGAATGCGCACCGAATGCAGACTCCAATCCGGCAAATCCACAGGACACGCGAGGCTGGGGTGGCGTCACCACTATCTCGCTGCCATCGATGTTCGATCAGTTCACGCTCAGCGTCGGCGGCACGACTCTGACGGGGGACCCGTACGTCAAGTCAATGTCTGGACCGTGGGTGGGCGTGGCCGCACCTGCTATCAACGTGGTCAGCATCGACCCGTCGAAACTTACTGGCGAGCTGATCAACGCCCAGGAGACCAAAGATGGAATCGAGCCCATCGCAGGAACTAGCTTCTCATCGGCTTACGTGTCCGGACTAGCGGCGTTGATCCGCGAGCGTTATCCCAATCTGACTGCGCATCAGGTGATCGAACGCATCAAACGCACAGCTCACAGGCCCTCGCAGGCGATGAGCTCTCTGGTCGGTTCAGGTGTCGTTGATCCCAACGCGGCGTTGACAGACCCGATCGATGATTCGATCGCCGTCGTCGCGGACGGTGTACCACCAGTTGCGGCGATCCCCGATGCGGCCGCGAAACCAGCGGATACTTTGGGCCTACGTATCGCCTTGATCTCGCTGGGTGTCCTGGGCGCCGTGATGTTCATCGTCATCGTCGCATCCATGGCCCGCGGTAACCGCGCAACCCGTTATGCCGACGCTCAAGCGCAGGGGAACTGATGGCACGCAACCGTGTACGCGAAAGCAAGGCATCACGCGCAGAACGTTCAGGGCGGGTTGCGGTTCCAGCTCGCGAGCTCGTTGCCCTGAATCCGCGCAGCGCGCTTGTGGCGTCCGCGCTGGGAACTGCTGCAGTGCTGGGCACTTCTAGCTTGGGGCCGACAGTCGGTGCCGCCGCTGCCGGCGCTGTGTTCGCCGCTATAGGCGGAAAAGTGCGGGGACGCACACTCGGGCAGTGGATTGCGCTACGGCAGGGCAAGAACAAGCTGCCCGAGCAAGCCGCGCTCTTCTCTCGGGATGGTGTCGGCGTCGTATTCGACGGAACGACTGTGACTGCTCTGGTCGAGATCACACCCCGGCCGTGGCAGGTGACCTGTGTGGGTTCGACTCGGGCTGGTGGAGCCCCTGTCATCTCAGCTGAGGTGCTGCGCGGCCAGCTGGACCGGTTCGATATCGGACTGTCGCGCATTGACGTGATCTGCGCCGGATACAAATTCGCCGCGAACGACAACGCCTCAGGGGTCCTGGACACCTTGATCGGGCCAGTACCAGTTCCTTTGGGCGGAACCACCGTGGTGGCTGTGTCAATCGACCTCGATGCGGACATCCTGGAGCCCGCCTACAAGCGTGCACGGCGCAACTCGCTGCCGGACGGCCTATGCCAGACGCTCACGATCGCCGCGACTCGTGTACGCCATGCCCTGGCGGAGCAGGGATTCGGCGGCAGGTTGATGAGCGCCCAACAAGTCCGAGACTTCCATGACTCCGTCCTTGCCCAGGTCGCTCGCGCGCTGTGTGCACCGCGATGGCGCACATGCGGGGCGTCTTCTGGTGTGCACACACGGACTTACGTGCCCGCTCGCGGACACTGGAATGCTGAATCGGCAGGCGGATGGAACCATCTGCAGGCACATCGGCAGTACACAACGTTGACGCTCACACCTCAGGGCAGTGGACGGGCGCTTGCGCAGCCGCTGATTACCTACCTCGTACGTGGGGGCGACGCTCTGGCCAAGGCCGAGAGTTTCGGTCTGCGCACAGCTGGTGGGCAGCAGGTCGCCGGTCTCAATAGGGCACTGCCGGTATCGACGCATATCCCGCTGCATTCGCCCGGGGCGGTGATCGATGAAAATAGGCAACTCGGGTTCGGCGTACCTGCCGGTGGCGCAGGTCTATTCGTTGGGTCAGGTGCGGATAAGACACGCGTATTCGTCGCTGTTTCTCCAGCCGATGAACCGCTGTGGCTCGCGGGCCCGCCGCTGTTCGCGATGCAGATGGTGGCCCGGTTGTCGACACAGGACCAGCGGATCGCTGTAACGATCGATGAGCCCCGCTGGCAGCAGCTTGTAGCGCACCGCGACACCCCTGCGCTGAGACTGGGCGCGGCTGATACGGCGCTGGCAGATGTAGTGGTGTGCACTCCGCAGTGGTGGGAAAAGAATCGTCCCCTCACAGCAGGGAAGGCAGTGCTGCTTGTTACCGCGGGCGCTGCCGGCAGCGGCGCCACCAACAGCCTGACGGTGGAGTCCGTCGACGGCAGGTCTGAGATCGTTGTGTCCGCGGACGCGCAGGAGGCGCGGGTCTTGTGGGAGCTCACCCCGCTGGAACGCCGGGCGCTTCTCGGTGACATCGACACAGCTGGGCCGACCGCTCCACGCGAAGGTGTAGATCTTTTGCTCGGAGACGTTGTGGAGCTCCCCGAATTCATCGCACCACAACGTGATTCGCGATCAGTCAGCGCCCCGGCTCCTGTGGTGGTGACACCGGGGCAGGCGCTTTTGACGTCTCCAGGAGACGACACGCGTTCACACGCTCAGGCCAACCGCGGGCGATCACCGCGAGAGGCCCGGGCGCAGCCGCAACGGCCACTGGGTGGCGGGGCCCGCAACGGCACCCGAGGTTCGGGCGGCTGGAAGGGCATCGTGCAAGGTCGCGCTGGAGGTTCGCAGACGAATCCTTCGGGCCGCCACCACCGCTCCGGCGAGGATGGCGAGGCGTAGGTGATCAACCTCGATCGCGACACCAGCGGATTCGCGCGCGCATCGCACCAGTCTCAAGCTCTGTGCCTAGGCTGTCTGGGCGCAGCTGGAGCGCTAACGCCAGTAGCGGCATACGGATTCGACTCCCCGGTGCGCATCGCTCTGGGGTGGGCGGCTGCGGTTGGGGGAGCCTATGCCCTCTGGAAATCGCGTGAGCACTGGAAGTACCACCGCCAAGAGGCTGCTGGCGACCTCTATGCCGGCGGACTCGGGGCCGGTATGGACTTGGCGGCTATGCCGCCAATGTTTATGCAGCACGGCGAACTTCACAAGGACATCAAGCGACTCCTCGATGTCTCCGCGTCCAGGTTCCCTGGAAAGTTGATGCTCGACACCGACCAGGTCGAGTTCGAGGATGACGGAAAAGGCGGCCGCAAGCTTGTGTCGTGGGGGTTCCGGTGCCTGGAGTCAGGATTTATCACCGACTCCAGCACCCACGAGCGATTGCACAAGACGTTCACGAAAGCCCTTGGCGGCATCTGGGCACCCCGCAGCGATCCCAGGGAAGACACCTTCGGCGGCAGCCGTAAGTCCTCGATTCCGAAGCTGTCGTTTCCTCCGATGTGGCGGGTGGTCTCCTCCGTGGAGGAGGCTAAGACCGCCTACACGGGTTGGGAATTCAAGGTTGGTGTCGCCGCGAGCGGTGAGCTTGGCGTGTGCCTGGAAAAGATGGCGCACATCAAGGTCATTGGCGAAACCGGATCGGGCAAGTCAGTTGCCGTGCGCAGCTGGCTGGAGCAGTTCCGGGCTATGGGCTGGATGAAAATCCTGTCCGACGGCAAGGGTGCCGACTATGCCGGCTACTTCGCACCTCATCCTGAGGACCACGGGCTGCCGGTACCCGGAACAGTCGCGGTGGGCTTGGGTTCCTCGGCGAAAGGCATGAGCTACGTGGCGGCCATCGTTCTGGCCTACCAAATCATGCAGGAGCGCCAGGAAGGGTCGCTGGAAGGAAAGATCAAAGACCCCGAGAACTGGAACTCGTTCGTACCGGTGCTGCTGGTTATGGACGAGATCAAGGGCATGCGGGAGAAATGGAAGAACAACCTTCCCAAGGCCGATGCAAAAGCGATCGAGTCCATGGTCACCGAGATCACCGCGCTCGGCCGCGAGCTGCGGGTGCACGTCATGATCATTTCGCAGGATTCACGAGATCAGTCGATCCCCGGCGTCTGGAATTCGAACCTGCCCTTGACCATCTCGCTGGGCAAGCCCAGCGACATGACCACGGACAAGGCGTTCGAGGACTCAGTGGCGCCGAAAGTGCGCATGGTTCGCGAGTCGATGGACCCAAACATCAAGGGGCGTTGTCTCATTGCCTCGGTGGACCCCATCACCGGCGCAGCTGATGCGACCGAGTACCAGGGTTACCTCGGCTACAGTCCCGGAGAGCACTGGAACAACCCGAAGCTGCCCCCTCAGGCCAAACAGGAGTGGCCTCGATTCAAGGATCAAGTGTCCGATCGAGTACCGCGGCTTTATACGCGCCAGTGGTTCCGGATCGACGATAAATCTGATGCCCAGCGTGCGCTCGAATCTAAGGGCGAGCCAGACCGTGGATACATCGACTTCGACCTGTTTACCGTCGAAGAGATCAAGCGCATGGAGCGCGTTGGCCTGGACATGCGCGATGCGAACGGTGTCATCGTGCCCGACCCAGCGATGGCGAAGTATGACCCGGCGAGCCGCGAGTACGTGTGCTTGCCACCACCGAGCACGGGCGGGAAGAAGGTCATCGGCGAGTTGTAGCTCAGCTGCGAGGCGTGCAGGCCACGCCGTCCTAGCCGTTGTTGGCAATATCAGAAGGCCAGTCCCACGGTGATCAGAGTGATCAGAGTGAGCAGCGCGAATGGGGCTACTGCCAGATAGCCGAGCACGGCGACCAGCTTGGTGAAGGCGTTGGAATTCACGATGTTGCCCGCCGTAGCCAACACGACCGACGCGATCGCGGCGATGATGCTGCCGATAACGCACGTCTGGATTCCGGTGATGTCGGTTCCCGGCGGGACCACACCGTTTTCGAATTTCGATGCCATGTCGGTGTCTGACAGAACGCTGAACGACATCGCATATGCGGTGACCATGGCCACCACACCGAGCAGCGACAACATGGTTGCTTTGTCTTGCCTTGCGCGGAGCGTGTCGTCTGCCATGGCGTCAAGACTGCGCCATGCGAAGGCCGGTGTCATGAGTGGAGATACGCAGTTCAGTGGGTAAACCTCGCAGGTCTTTTGCAAAGTCGCTCGGCCTGTGGCGGAGCCCTGATTGGATACTCCGGAGCGCCCCCAATGGGGAATCCGAAAAAGTTGCGGAAAGATGGAACCGGATCCGGTCCTGTGCCGTCGTACTTGTTCAGAGGCAATTTCGGCGATGAAACGCGAGGTGAAGCAGGGTGAGTGGCTACACGTTCCAGCTACGTGACATGGATCCCCAGGCACGGGACAAGGCTGCCGGTGCTGCCAAGAAGACCCTGCACATGAAAGACGGGGCCGGTGCGGAGCTCGCAGCCCCGATGCTCAAGGCCCGCGACATCATCGACAAGGAGCTCAAGGCACTGGCGAACCGCCAAGGTCTGACGTTCGGCAAGCTGCCGACCGGCGACGAGGTGAAATCGCAATACGACGCGCGAGCCGAGAAGGCTAAGGCCGGCCTAGGAAAACTCAGCGACCAGTACCAGGCGTTTGCGGACCATTTCATCGCGACCGAGCTCTACTTCAAGAAGTCGGATGAGGAAATCGCCAAGATGTTCGACACGGGCTACACGGGGACGGCGATCTCGTACTGATGGATGCCCGCATTCTTGCCCCGCTTGTTGCTGCTATCGCTGTGATCGCGTCCTGCTCTACGACGACATCTGGTTCGCCTGCACCAGCGGGCACCCCATCGACTTCAGTACCTGGTTCGTCGTCCCCGACATCGTCGGTCTCCATTCCGTACACGCTGACCGCTCCACACCCGCCGCCAGGCAAGAAAAACGACGGGACGAGCTTCGACCCGTGCGTGGCATACACCGCTGAGGAGATCCGATCGTGGGGTGTGGACCCCAGCAAGGTGGAGGACATCGCTACGCGGGGACTGGAGTACCGCGGCTGCAACTGGTCGGCAGACGGCTGGTCAATTGAGCAAGGTGTCATCAACAATCCGATCAGCGACTACCTGAATACCCCGGTGTATCCGGGTTCGCGGGCGCAGAACATTGGAGGGCTCGACGGTGTGGTGTACCAGTCGCCGGCCACCGGGGATTCGATGTGCACCGCTGCGCTGCCTTCGCAGCAGGCCACTGTCCACGTCATCGTTGGCATCTACAACGAGAAGCGGGGCCGCAAGGCTGTTCCTGATCTGTGTGCCAAGGCCGTCGAGGTGGCCGCATTCGTCGCGACGAAGCTTCCGAAGTGATCGAGGGGATTGAGATATGGCTGACGACAATTGGCAGGGGCGCTCGCACAGTGAGATCGTCGGGCTGCTTGGCGAGTTGAGTTCGGATGCGGCGCACGATGAGTCGCTGCGGTGGGACAACACCAGTACGGCGGTCGCTGATTCGATCGACATCGCGATGGGTGCGCGCCAGAAGCTTCTTGATGATGCGATCTGGAGCGGCGAGGCGGCCGAGGCCGCGTACACGAACGTGGACAGCTTCTACAAGAAGGCGGCCGACCCCGAGAGTGGTCTTGCCGCTGAAGCAGGCAAAATCGCCCAGGCTGCGGCACAGGACGGCGAGACGTTGGTGACGGCATCGCGCGTGGCTCAGAATTATCCCGAGCCTGGCCCCGGCGCTCCGACCAACCGGAAAAAGGAAGAGCTGGAGGCGATTCGGGCCGAGGCCCAGCGGATGTACACCGATCCGCTCAACGCGGTGAACCGGCCCGAGATCACCGATGGCACCGAGAAGCAGCTGGGGCAGATTCCGCAGGGATCGGGGAACGGCGGCGGTGGCACAGGTGGTGGAACGGGCGGCGGAGGCGGCACGCAAACCCCACCTTCGACTGACGGTTTAGCCGGCAAGGACACCAAACCCCAGCTCGCTGGCGGAGACGGCCAGCAGAGTGGCGCCGGACAGGGACAAGGCCAGGGCGGAGGTCAAGGCAGCGGCTCGGGTGGCGGAACCCCTGGCGGTGGTCAAGGTTCTGGTTCTGGTGGTGGTGCAGGTTCCGGGCTGGGTTCTGGCTCCGGCGGTTCCGGCCTGCCAATCGGCAGTACGACCGCGGCGGGTTTCTCGCCGTCGTCGACGGGTACCGGTGGCGGTGGCCCGGGTACCGGCATGGGTGGTCCTGGTGGGCTCAGCGCGCTGCGCGGCGGTGCGGGGCTGCCCGGGGGTGCCGCTGGCGGTGCTGGCGGGGTGAATCCAGCGACGGTAGGGGCCACCGGTGTGCGCGGTGTTGGTGGGCCGATGGGGATGATGGGCGGCGCCGGCGGGCACGGTCGCGGCGGCAAGGGTGAAGAGGACGATGACCATGGGACTCCGAGCTATCTGATCAACGTCGACAACGGTAACGAACTGTTCGGCGAAGAGATCAAGGCGTCCCCCGGGGTGATCGGCGACTGGACGGAGAGCGAGGCTGCCGAGAAGAAGGCTCGCGAAGCTGAGAAGCGTCGCTACAAGTCCTTGGGCTGGGACGTCAAGTTCAGCGACGAAAACTGATACGAGACATAGGCAGTGGCGGTACTCGAATG
Organism: Mycobacterium sp. D16Q14; assembly: GCA_002013415.1. Classification (GTDB taxonomy): domain Bacteria; phylum Actinomycetota; class Actinomycetes; order Mycobacteriales; family Mycobacteriaceae; genus Mycobacterium. The sequence continues at coordinate 71,044 of MAEX01000018.1, read as the reverse complement.
CATGTTGAACCGCTGAATCAGGTGATGGTGGGGAGGCCATGTGAAGGTCAACACTGACCAGTTGCGGAAGCTGGCGACGACGTTGAACGCGTCGGCGGATGCTATCGACGGCGTCGACGTGCGTTCGGGTACGGGCGGAATCGCGGGGGCGCTGCCTGGGTGCGCTGACGTTTCGCAGGCGTGCGTGCAGGCCGGCGAATTCGTCGAGGGCGCCTACACGCGGCTGGCGGGCCGTCAGCGCCGCATGTCGGGTATAACGACCGACAACGCCAACAACTACGACGCCACCGATGAACGCTACGCCGCTGAGCTCAGCGCCATGGGAGCCACAGTGCCCGCAGTGGGTGCGCGCTGATGTTCACCAAATCTCAGGTGTCCAGCTGGCGCATCTCGGCGCTCACGGATTGGGCTTCCACCGTTAAGACGGGTAACGAGAACGTGGTTCGTGAACTGGACACGATGACACGGCATTTCGACGATGTACGTGACGATTGGAAAGGCCTGGGCTACGACGCCGCGCATGAACATGCGCTTACCGAGCACAGCGCAGGGATCAAGGTATCTGTGGAAGTCGATTCTCTGCATTCTGCGTTGACGCAGGGTGCGGGCATGCTGACCTCGCGCCGTGATGTACTGATGAACAAGGTGTCCGACGCAGAGCACGACGGGTGCACCGTCTCTGATGATTGGAAGGTCAGCAAGACCGTCCCCGCTGGAGCCACCCAGCAGCAGGCCACTGACATCGCCAACGCCGTCAAGGGGCACCAAGACGCGATCAACGGCGCAGTGTCGGCGCTCAAGGATGAGGCTGATACCACCGCACGAAACATCGACGATGCCGCGCAGCGCATCCGGGTGCGTGGTGACGAGGCTGGCGACGGGGACCTGGCGGCTTTGGACAAGCCAGCCGAGTCCGACGCGCAACGGATCGGCGAAGAAGACGGAAAAGCGCTGGCCGATGAAGCAGCCAAGCCTGCAGATCAGCGTGACAACTCGGTGTTCGCCCGGATCGGCAGCCAGTTGCCGACACACTTGCTCACCGACGCCGAGCTGCGAGACGTGGTGGCGGGCAAAGATGTTGCTACGGTGCCACAAGCAGTTCAGGAGTATTACCGCGACCTGTACCGTACGGGCGGAAAAGACGGCGTGCTGGCTCTCAGCGAGTACCTGAGAGGCCAAGAGGCATCCGGCAACCCGGCTGCTGGATTACAGCGCGATGCGCTGGCCAACGGCCTATCGGTGATCAGCAATGAAAAGATCGGAACTGGCAAGGACGCTAACGGCAAGTTGGTGAATGCAGGCGGCTACCAGTATGTGCCCAAGAGCCTGCAGGACTTGATCTCTCAGCGTCCGGGTGACGGCAAGATGTACCCCGAATACATGGGCCCGGTGGAGACCGGCCCAGTCGGATTGCCGCACAGCGAGCGCTTCCCGGCGCCGATGCCTGCCGACGGCCCCTATCCGGGGCTGCCGAACCCGATGAAAGATAACTACATTCGCGATCTGGGCCAGTTCCAGAGTCTGCTGTCCGAGGCCAATCCCGGATACACCCCAGGTACGGTGATGGGCACTAACCTGTACGAAAAGGCCGCCGACATGGCTGCTCACCCCGATCTGACCAATACGAACGTCAACGGCAAGGACTTCGACAAGGTCGCCGGCGGGCTGGCAGAGTTCGGTGGACGTAACCACGAAGCGGCGTACCGGATCTTCTCCGGTGACGGCATGCCCGCTTCTTACAACGAAGACGCGACCGTGCGGTCGTTGTTGGGCCACAACTGGTCTGGCAGCGATGGGGGCTCAGGCGCGGCCACACTGCTGAACTGGATCGGCGAAGACGCCAAACTCCCCGCTGGCAGCGAGATGGGGCAACACGCCCGCCAGGCCTTGGCGGACTTGCCCAGCAGACTGGGCGGCAACAGCTTCCACCCCGATGCGGAGGCATGGAAGCACATCCAGGACGGATTCATGCACAGCCCCAAGCTTTCGGACGCAATGAGCAACGTGCTGGCATCGAACATGGATGCCATCAACTCCGACCGGTCTGCGGGCTGGTCCAGAGAGAGTTTCGTCAATAGTGACGGCAACCCGATATTGAACGTTGTGGATGCTCAACACATGATGGAACTCGGCAGCTACACCGACGAAGGCAGAACAACCCTTACGACAGGCGCTGAGCTGCAACGCCAACAAATCCTGACCCATGAGTTCGGTGAACACCCCAACGGGCCGCTGTCTGGTCTGCCTGCACAGACCAGTGGCGACTTCAGTGGGCGCATGGAAGCGGCGATGCGCGAGGCGATCACCCACCAAAACGACGCCGGCGCCGCTGAAGCGAAGAACCCCACCGACGAAGTCAATCAAGCGAAGCTCTTCGGAGCAAAAATTGCCGGTGAGATTGCTGATACCGCCGTCGACAAGGGCATCGGGAGCTTGCCCGGAGGGAAGGCCGCCAGCATGGCCTTCGACGCCACGGGGATGAAGCCCGGAGACTGGGTGCAAGAACGTATGCAGCACTTGCTCGGCATGCCCGAATTCCAGCCGACCCAGCTCGATGATCCGGCGCAGCTGCGCGCCAGAGCCAGCGACGCCATCGCGAACAACGTACTGAGGTCGGCCTACGCAGCTGGCGTGCCGATCCCGAGTGAGCTGCTCGACGGTGGCCAGCCCATTGACATGGGAGGGACCCAGGCATCGACCCAAGCGGTAACGCAGGCGTGGGCCAAGTTCCAAAGCGATCACGGAATCGCCCAGTACATCACCGATTACCAGCAGTCCTATGACGGCGGCCGCAGCGTCGAAGGCAAAAACTAGTGACTGCACGCCTTCGGACCTGCGTATTGGTTGCCGTGATGGCTGCGGCGTTGGTTGCAGGCTGCAAGATCACCCAATCGGATCCGCCAACGACCACCAGCGCTTCGGATCCCTACTTCCCGTACCCACCGCGGCACGACATCCTCGAGATCGCGGTCCCAGTCGACCCGCTTCAGTCCGAGGCTGCCCAGTTCGCGCTCGAGGTACGTCATGCGACGACCTTCGCTTCCTACAGCGGACCGGACGACGTGAACCGATACAACAGCATGATGGCTGAAGACCTGAAAGGCTCGTTCCTGGGCATACCACGCCCGCAACGCACGACCGGCGGCGAGACGTACCGTGTCGTGCGCGCGACAACGCGACCGGCCGACGCAGTCGAAGTCGACATCTGCACCTACGCCTCGCCCGGCGTCTATGGACTTCAAGCCGGTGAATCCCGCCCCCATCTGATCCAGAACCCCGACGGGTACGGGATAACAAGACTCACTGTTCAAAAAACAACAGCGAAGTCGGCAACCGGACAGATACCCACCGAACCTCGTTGGCTGACCACTGGCTACGATTTGGCGCTGTCGTTCAACATGACAGAGTCCGACCGCCTCTGCGCACCGTTTAGGCCAGACCCGTGGGGCCAGAAAATGCCAGACCCAACCGACAAACCCACGGCCACGGCGAAATAGCATGGGCTGAATCATGATCAAGCCACAGCCGCAATTGGACCCCATCCGCCTGGAGCTGGCAGCCGGGTTGTACGACAGCGTGGTGTGGCAGCTTGAAGTGTATTGCGATGATGCGCAGCGCTATTGCCTCACCGTGCAAGACGCCGCACGGCTGCAAGGCCTGGCGGACCTCATCGCCTGGCAGGCCGAGAATCTGCGGCGCCGCGCAACGGTAATCCGCGCGACCAACCAGATGTACGCCAACTACTTCGCCGGCAAGGTCGCGGTCTGCGACGACGCCGCGGGGTTCGAAGCATCCATGACCGTGCCAACGCCGCCACGGATCCCGCCGCAGCCAGAATCCATCGATTTTGCGCTGTTGGCGCCGGCGCGGGACCTCTTCGAAGAGGCGCACGCAGTCCTGTCGCGCGGTGGGCAACCGGAGTTGACGGAATGGGCAGCCGAGCAGGCGCGCGCATTCTATTCGTGGTGCTACCCACCGCATTTGAAGTCCCCGTAATGCGTATCAGGCGACTGGCCTAACAGCGCGCCAGCTTCACGCCTATCACCCGATCAAGGTCGCTGTCTATTGCTTTCCCCGCCCCTTGACGGCATACGGAAACATCTAACACGGCGCAGCGTCCCGACGAGCTTCGTCACGGATCCAATGGCGCACATTGTTTGCTACCCGCATGGACACCCGTCCCTGCCCAGGCGTAGTGTCACGTCCCTGAGGGCTTTGCGGGATTCAACGGAGGCGACGTGTCGGGGAATGATCGATCGACTGAACAGCTGACAGCGGTAACGGACTGTCGCGATCTGGCGCATTCTGGCGCGGCTACGCAGGAGTTGCCTGTACGTGATCTTGAACAGCGACGCGGTGTCGAGGTCGACTCTGGTCGCAGACTCACCGCTTTCGCTGTCGGCTCGGCGCTGGTGGTCGGTGCGGTCGCCGCGCTGCATAATCTGTACCGCAGTGGGGATGGTGCTGTTGAGCTGGTCGGTTGGTCCGGGCTGTTGCTGTTGGGCATGACGGCGCTTGGTGGGGGTGTGAAGCTCGCGATGTGGGGCGCCAGGCCGGTAACCACAGCTGTGGTCGATGGAGCGAAGGCGCGCTTGTCGGAGCCTGTGCTGGCGATTGTGGCGGCCTCCGCGGTGATCGTCGGGGCACTGGGCATGTGGTGGACGTTCCGGGGCGGATACACCAGCTGGTGGCAGCACCTCACCGGTGAGCGTGGCTGGTCGCTGTCGCTTGGGGTTGGACAGATGCTTGTTGCGGTGCTGGCCGGTGCTGCGCTGTTCGGCGGCGGCAGTTACGTGACTGGCCTGGCCAAGGAAGCTCTCACCGAGTCGGGTCTGCTTATCGAGCGTGACCGGGCGGCCGGCGAGCGCCGCGCACAGGAAGGGTTGTGGCATCCGGGCCTAGTGGCCGCTTTGATCGCTGGCGGGCTCGGCTTGATGCTGCTGACCGCTGGGATCACCCCGCGGTTGTATGTGTGGATCACCGGTCCCGACGTGCTTCCTGCGGTGGGGGCCATCGCCTTTGTGTTGCTTTGGGCGATCGGCTCCAACTTGGGCTGGTGGAAAGGTCTTGGCGGCCTGTGGAGGTGGGCTACGGATGCTTCCCAGAAGGCTGCTGCGACGGCCGGTGTGGTTGCGGTGTTGATGTTTTCGGCTGGGGGACTGGGTTTGGGTTGGTTTACTCCGGCGACGGTGCCGGTGGCGCGGGCGGCGTGCCCGCCGGATTGTGGTGGTCCGGGTGGCAGTGACGGTCCTCCCGGGGGTGGGCAGATGTTCCAGCCGCCGAGCCAAGGTGGGCAGCAGATGCCTGACTATCAGGGCGGTATCAATCAGCCGCCGATGGATCAGAACGGCTCGGTTTCGATCTATAACACTCAAGCTCCCTCGGCGGGTAACAGCACTGGCTCCCAGGGCGCGCAGCAGGGGCCTCAGCAGGGGTGGGATCAGCCCGCGCACGGCACTCAACCCCCGGATTATCAGAACGCGACTCCGTACACGCAGGGACCGGGCAGGCCGAATCCGGATTTCAACCCAGGATCCCAAGGCGGCCAGGCCAACCCGGGTTCCAATGCGGGATCGCAAGGTGGCCAGCCGAACCAGGGTGTGCAGCAGCCGGCGCAACAACCGCAGCAGGCACCCCAGAATCAGCCGCCACAGCAGAACACCGGCCAGCAGCCTGATCAGCAGCCGCAGCAGTCGGATCAGCAGAAGATCGATGATCTGACGCGGCAGTTGCAGGAGCAACAGCAGCAGTCCGGCCAGGATCGTCAGCGTGCCGATGATCTGACCAAGCAGTTGCAGCAGAACAAGCAGAACCAGAAGCAGCAGCAGTCGCCGAAGCTCCCGTCGAAGGACAAGAAGAAGGACGACAAGGACGAGCAGGACGACCGCGATAAGCAGTCCGGTGACAACGATCTGTCCGCGCTGTTGATGGGTGCGGCCTCTACGCGGCGCCGCAAGCAAGACGAGCAGGAGCAGGGCCCGGACACTCAGGCGCTCGGTCAGGATGCATCCCAAGCGGTGCAAGGTCTTCCGGGTGATGTGCAGACCTATGTGCAGTCCGGTCAACAGATCGGCGAATCATCTGGGCAGGCTGCTCAAGGTTTTGGTTCAGCCGCGCAGGCCGGTGCCTCGCTGGCGTCCTCGGCGCAGTCCGGAGCGGTGAACCCGCAGGACGCCATCACGGTGGTGCAAGGTGTTTCCCAAGGCATTCAGGGCACCGCGGACGCTATCAATGCGGGCAGTCAGATCGTGAAAACCGCTCAGGGAGAAGCCGATCAGGTCGCCCAAGCGGTCGGGGATGCCAACCCGCAACTGAAACCGCAGACCGAACAGTTCACCCAGCTCAATGACACTGTGTCGAAGGGCACTGAGGGGGTCGGGCAGGTCGCTAGCGGTGTCTCCCAGGTATCCGGTGCGGTGAATTCGGTCAGCGGCATGGGCTCGGGCGGGCTGCCCACGGATGTTCCGACTGATGTGCCTGGCGCCGATCAGGCTCCGGATGTGGCGGTGGCGTTGTTGTCTGATGGCGGCCCGTTTGATCCCAGCGCGCCCGCTAGTTCGTTGTCGCCGGAACAGATTCAGTCCGCGGTGCAGCAGATGGTCTCCGACCAGGGGCTGAATCCGGAAGAGACCGCTCAGCTGTCGCAACAGATGACGATGTCGATCCAGCAGTCCGCTGGCAACGGCGACAGCATTGGGCAGGCATTTCAAGGTGCGCAAGACGGGCCTTCTCAGGTCAGCGGGTCACTGCGGCGACCTAGTCTGTGGCCGTCTACCAAACTCCGGACGATCGCCGATGCCCGCAGGACACCTGACGGTGACCTTGTCTCGGATATTTCTGGTAAGACGATTCCGGCGGTGCGTGATGCGGACGGGAATCTGTCGTGGGTGGACCAGTTCACCGGCAAGCCAGCGCAAGAGGGTGACGAGAATGCGATGACCATTCCCAAACCTGGTACTTATCAGATTGGCCACGATTTCGGGCATGAGAACTGGCGATCGGTGCGTCAAGGCAACGAAGAAGGTTGGACGCAGAAGGAACTCAGCGAATTCCAAAACAATGGTCCGTTCCGCGTCGAGACTCCGCCAGAGAATTGGAGTCACCAGAACGAGGACAAGAGCCCGTACTCGCCGAATCCGGATTGGACACCAGATCGGCTGCGGTCGGAGATGATTTCCGAGGTGCCCAACATTCCACCGGTGGTTGAACACCCACCGGTCAGTATCCCCGCAGTGTCACCACCGCGGCCTGTCCCGGTCCCGTCGACACCCACGGTGGTGACTCCGCATGACCCAATCCCGCAGGGCCCAACCATCATGTCCACACCCGCCAACTCGATACCGCCATGGATGCAGCAGCTCATAGCGCCGACAGCTGCGGCGCCTCCGCAAAATTCTCTGGGCATCACACAGTTGCCTCAGGTTCAGCCAGCGCCGACTGGAGGCGCGTCTCCGTCAGGACCGTCAATCGGAGAGCAAGTCAAGGGCTCGCTACCCAACGCAGCCGAACTGAAACCGACACAAGAGGAAGTCGGAGTTGCCGGCGCATTCGCGATGCTTGTCGGTGGTGTCGCGACGATGTTCAAGATATTTAGTGGGAGGACGGTGTGAGTAATACACCTGAGTCGTCGATCGGATTGCAGACAGTTGCTGCCGCGATCCGGGAGTATGTGGATGGTTTAGCCCCTGTCGCGGCACCTGAGCTCGATGAGTGGCTGGAGGCACTGGAAATTCCGCAGGGCTGGGACACGGTGCCCTTGCCCCATGAACCCAGGCCAGCTCGGTTGACGGTATGCGGTCCACGACCAGAAGGCGGATACCTGGCGACTGAAACACTGTCCATCTTCCATTTCACTGGCATCGCGCCGAGACGGTTCGCATCGCGTTACGCAGATCGTTGGCTCGTAGATTCCGGCGCTGAATCAGTTGCCACCTACAGTCTGATACCACCTAGGGTGGATGTGGAAGCGGTCCGCTGTACAGGGTTCATGACTGTCGATGGTCGGCGTGTGTGGGTGCAGTCGAGTATCTACCTGGCGGGTTCAACCACGCCCGGTAAAGGCATCCTGATCGAGCAGGTGTTCGTTGTGGAATCGGGTTATCGGGCACGCATCCGCGACGATATCGCCGACCTGGGCGACGCGGTTCAAGAACAGTTCATCAACCGATACGCCAGCGTCGAAACCTAAACTGGGACAAGAGCGAGGTACACATAGCCATGGTCAGAGACACACCGCCAAAGATCGACCCGATCAGACCAATCCATCGGGCCGTGATGAAAAACGACATCGCCGCGCTGCGCGCCGAACTGGCCGCCGGCACCGATATCAACCTGCCCGGCCCCGAAGACATGACGCCTCTGCACCTAGCTGCTCACTACGGCAACGTTGAGATCGCCGCCTTGCTTCTCGACGAAGGCGCACACGTCGACCCCATCAACGTCTGGGGAAACACACCGCTATGGATTGCAATCATGAGACAGCACCTCACTTCCGTTGACGGGGCTGTGATCAAACTCCTCCTCGACCACAACGCGGACCCGATCCGAACCGAGAATGAGGACCGAACACCATTAATGATGACCCAGATCATTGCCGGATTCCCGACCGAACTAACACAACTCATCGAAGCTAAGGCAGACGAGTTGAAAACGCGCGGATAGGGCAGACGATTCGGTTATTAAGTACAGCCGCGGAGCGGGTTCGTGAGCGTCCCCAAGGGATCCCGAGCTTTCTAGATGATTAATCCCGAGATGAATCAGGCTGACAATCGCACTGAGTTGGCTTCGATATGGCAGTGGCGGTTCGGGTTCTATGACCAGTTCGGGCATCCGGGTTCGACGCCTGAATCTGAAGCGGCGTATAAGGCGCTCCCGTACGGTGCGCGATTGATGCTCGGCTGTAATCTGCTGGCGTTCTTTTTCGGCCCTATCTACTACTTCGTGAAAGGCATGTGGCGCAAGGGTTTAACCATTGTGGCGTTCACGCTAGCGGTTGTCGCCGTGCAGTATGCGGTGGGCGGATCTGATGGGGTCTATCAGGCCGTCAACTTGGCCATCAGTGGCGTGCTGATGGTAACGACGAACTACACCTATTACCTCGACGAGGTCAAGGGCAGCCAGTCGTGGAACCCCTTCGAAGGCATGAAACGGTGGAAATGGCGAACGGGCCCGTCGCCGAAATAGCCGGGCTACCTGCAGATGTTCGGAGGCCCAAAGTGAAACGCCACCTCTGGGCCGTCGGCGTCGCCACGCTGTGTGCCGTGGCGTGGGTCCCCGCGTGCAGTACAGCGGCAGCACCCACCACCGTTCACGGGACAGCCCTAGCGGCCACCACCGCGCCCTCCGGTGCCGCAGGCGCGACGAGCCAGTCCGGCGGCCACCAATATTCGGCGCGGACGGATGAGCTCGAGGGATCTACCGACGACCACACCGGGACTTGGAAGGCACAGTTCGGTCAACTCGTTGGCGGTGATGAACGAGTAACCAGCGCATTCAATGGCGCGAGCCGCCATTCGGTGAACGGGCTGATTGACGATGCCCGATCCGAGGCACGAAGCGACAGTTGGGGTTTGGACGCCAGCTCGACCATCTCCTTCCGGCCGTCCGCGGTGTCACAGGTGACCGTCGGCGTGTACTACGCGAGAGGGGCAGCACATCCCGTCTACTACATCGCCACCGTTGCCATCGACAGCCGAGACGCCCAACCAATCACCTTGCAAGACCTGTTCACCAACAAACAAGACGGGCTGAACCGACTATCGGAAAAGTCTGCGAGCATCCTCGGAATCGACAACAACACGACCGGACTACGGGCCACCGATAAGAACTTCGCAAACTGGATCCCCACCGCTGAGGGTTTCGAAATACACTTCGCCGACTACCAACTCGGACATGGCCTGAGAGTCACGACCATCCCATGGTCCGACCTAACCGATCTCCTGACGCCCAAAATGAATGCACTCACACAGAACTAGCCCTTCGCCGCCCCGGGGGCAGGTGCGACGAGGTCGTTCAGTCAGTGATCGGTGCCCCAGCGCGATGGCCTTTCCCGGTGTGAGAGGGAGTGCTCAGTCCTGTCCCCGCTGCTAGGTGTTGTCAGACCCTCGGCGTACAACTAGCCAATGGACGCCGACAAGGCCATTCGCGAGGTCATCGAGGAGATGCCGAATTTCTTCCACCTGACCCGCAACGTCACCATCGGTACCGGCGACGAGACTGAGACCCGGGTCTACACGCAGGAAGAAATCGCCAGCCACGTCGCATCGGCTCTCATAGACAAGCTCAGCGCCAAGGGATGCCTGGTGGTCGAGTTACCGCGGGTCGAGGTGGATGAATACGGCAGCCGGACAGTCCGACTGCCGATCACCGGCCAAGCGTGGGCGTACGGCGAAGTGCGGATCGATGAACGGCACGACCGGCTCAACATCGTGGACATCCCCGCACGGCTGCCCGCTGACGATGGCCCCACAGTCGCCGCTGCGCTGCTGGCCGCTCACGCAGCTGCCCGCCCATACCAGAGTCAGTGGGAATGAACCGACATGTAGATGACGAGGTTGAGCGGCCATGCCCGGACGATGCTCGGCAGCAACGTGCTGGCGTTCTGCTTCTTTGTTAAGGGCATGTGGTGCGAGGGTTTAACTGCCCAGTTGTTCACGCTGGCGATTGGCGCCGTGCTGTATGTGGTGGATTCCTACCTGGGCCCAGGTAGGAATGGGTAGGGATTCCCGTACGGGTGCTGCGGTGGTGGTGTTGATTTGCCTCGTCGTGACGCGGTGACGGCGAGCACGATGACTCCAGCTCCCACGAGCGCGATACCACCGAAGGGACCCACGAGGGCAGCGGTGATGGCGCCGCCGCCAGCGCGTGGTCCAAGTCCGTAGGTGATGTCTGAGTATCCGGCGCAGCTGATGGTGTAGTCGCCTGCCTGGTGGGCGCTGACCACGTAGAGGGCATGCCATTGGTTGATGCTCATGGAGCCGCTGTAGCGGCTGACGGTGGCGTCGTTGTTGTTCTCGCCGCGGGCCACGCAGCGTGTGTTCTGGGTCAGCTTCGGTACGGGTTCGACATCGGCGACGTAGATGATCATCGAGTCACCTGAATCGAATTGCGCCGTGGCAGAGCCGTTTGCATCGAACTGGCTCGTGGGTCCTTTGAGGGCGTAGACGAGTCCTGTGACGAATAGGCCGATGCCGCCGATCAGCCCAACCGCGACCAGTGCCGCGCCGATGGCGTACCAGTAGCGCGGTGTCGGCCGGTGCGGTGCAGCGGGAGCAGGTGCCGGCCACTGCGGAGGCGGCGGTGGCGGGCCCCAGGGATACGCGCCGGTGTGGGGCGGAGGCGGCGATGGCTGCGTCCAGGAAGCGCCAGGATCATTGTCTTGCACCGCGTAACCCCCGTTTTCATCCCACCTGTTCAGAACATGTATGAGAGTAGCTGACGGGGCGGTCGGGTTACGGGTTGAACGGTGCGCAGGTTGGTAGTTGCGCGGTACGTACGGCACTTCGCCGTTGAGCCCCGACAGAACTGTGTTGCCTGCCAGCCGCGTTCATCGGATCAAGCCGCGATTGCCCGCGGCGCGGCTGTCTGTGCTCGCCACATCGCGAAGGCGTTGAAGATGCATGCGTTGAGGACGTCTTGGAGTCGGTCCAGCGGAATGCGCAACATCGGGTCGCTGATACCGATGTAAACGATCTGCCCGTCGTGTACCGCGACCGCGACATGTGGGTCGTCGAGGTCATCGATCCATAGTCCGACAGCTTCCGCCGCAGTAAACGCTGCGTCCATCCAAACGGTATCCATCTCAGTGAATACCGCTTCGAGACGGTCCAGTGGACCGGTCAACGCTGCCCCGGTGCGATGGTGCGTGAAGTGGTGGGTGCGCTGAGCGGATCCGACGTGCTGACCGCACCAGAACCGCTGGAGACGCCCTGACCTGACTGACCCGGGTAGGGGTTCAGGGTCGGGGTGTAGCTCGGAATCGCCGGAGCTGACGGTGCGCCGGACAGGGACGGAGCAGTAGCCGAGACCGGCACGGGTGCGCAGGTATACGGGTCGAACCTGCTTGAGCTCTCTGGCGGTGCCTGAACCTGCGAAGTGAGCGCCGCCTGCCGCGCGATGGGCTGCTCCTCGGTGGGCGGACCTGCGGTGTCGGTCACTTGCGCCGAGGATGGACCACCGGCGATCGGCTCGCACTGGCCGGGGGCGACAGTGGCCGTGACGGTGATCGTGGCAGGAGTCGAGCGGGTCACCTGCTGATCGGCGCCCGCTGCACCGACGATCGGTGCCGTGGGATCAGTGTCCGGGTCGGCGAATGCAATCGTCGCGGGCACGGCCAGCACGATGGACAGGAGAGCTGGGACCAGCAGAGCGGTTTGCGGCTTGATCATGGGCCGCACCGTAACGGCATCCCGCGCCAGGTCCGGGTGGGAGGCGCGACGTTGGGTTACCGTCCTGGCCCATGAACACCCCGGCGCTTCTTATCCGAGCTGTGCTGTATGTGCTCGTTGGCCAGGTCCTCGTGATTGCAGTGATCGCCATCGCGGTCCCTGACGGCGCCTCGCTGCTGACGGTGGCCGGGTTCGTCACTCCGTACTACGAGCACAACGTGTTGGCCGTGCGTATCGCCGCTATACCGCTGACAGACCCCACCGTGTATGTGTCATTGCAGTCAGCGGCACAGATGCTGGCAATCGCGTTGGCGGCCGCCGGAATCTTCGGGTTGGTCAGAACGAATCCATGGCAGCACGGAGTGCTGCCGGACTCATCGCCCCCGGGACGTGACAGGTCCGCGGGCTCTGGTGCCGCCGAGGATCCGGCTCCTGCGTCGGGACCGGGGCCATCTCCGGCCAGTGATGCCGGCGGGCCCACGCCTCCAGTTGGGCTGGGGTGATCAACTGTGGCCGCGAACAGATTTCGGCCCAGCGGTTGGTCCCAGCTGGCCGAATCCCGTTCCCCCGCAGTGGCAGATCTTGTGTCCGGGCGCGCAGGGCGAAACGGCGAAAGTCTTACAAGCGCACGCGGATTGGCATCTTCTGCTGGCCGAAAGATGGTGGCTGCGGTTGTTACCCCGGCTGCAGAGAAACTGCTGCACCGAATCGGGTACCGGCGTGTACTGAAACTGCTGGGAGCCCTTCTGTCTCTGGCAGCGGTCACCGCTGCTGCCGTCATTGCGCTGGCCGTGGCCAGTACGCCCGTCGCGGCGCCGGTGGCCATAGCGGCGAAACTGCTACCGGACGTGGCTGACTTGTTCGGTGCCGGTGACAATTCCGGCGCTGAGATGTCCGTCCAGCAGTTTTCGGCCGCCGGGAGCGACGCAGCGATAACCTGCCGCACGCGCGTGACCCCCACCTCATCACTGACCGCGGCGGCAGAGCAGACAGGCGAAGTGCTGGCGCTCAACGCCGCTGCCCCCAACAGTGCTCCGGTGGCCAAGCCCATCTCGATCAATCACGACGGCTCGATCAACCGGCTCGACGCGCGTGCGTTGATCGACCCAGTGCTCCCAGGAACCAGTGCTTTGACCGCAAATGTCTGGTTCTTGTACCGGCTTGCGGGACTGGGGGACTGGGACACGTTCGTGGCGGCCTACAAACTTGCGGGGTTGCACGACGATGACGAGGGCTCGAATGCCCCGCTGATGCAGGTGCAGGCACTTAACGCCAGCGGCGTCGACATGGAGCAATATCGGCTAACGGCCGCTGCTTTGACCGCTGCTGGTCAATTCACGGGGCGGCTCAAAGATCCGTATCCCGGTTACCGGGAGCTGGTCGCCATGGAGTTGGTATCGGGTTGTCTTGATGACCCCGCGGCCACGACGCTGAGGGCGACACTTCCGCCTCCATCGATCACCACTGCACCTGCGCCAGTCGAGGAGGTCTCGCTCAGCTCGGCTGGCAGCCTCGGAGCTACCGGCAGCTCAGTGATGCCACAGCAGAATGGCTTTCGTCCTACATCGCGTGCCGCCCTAGCATGATGCCGCGACGGAATTCTGCAGCTCCCCGAGGATTTCTCTTGTCGAGGCCCTCGAGGGTGTGATGCAGCGTCGCGTCGAATATCTGCCAGAACGTGGGGAGTATGTCTACCGACGCATCGTTCAAGAACGCGTCCACTGCCATGAGCATCGCCGTGTCAGTCATGTAATCGACAATGCGGCTGGCGAATTCACGTACATCGCCGGGCGGATCATCGTAAGCCCGCTGTAGGAATTCCTTGCCGTATGGCATCAGCAAGCGCTTCTCAGAAGGTGTTCGCCGCGCGTCGCAGGGTCGATCTCGAACTCAAAAGCATCGCTGCGCGCCGCTGTGTCGTCGACGGTGATCAGCTGGTGAGCGGCTTCCGACGCCGAGACGGCATCTGCGGTGCACAGTTGCGCGCGGACCTCGATCGACACCTGCCACAGGTGGTCACTTTCACCTGCGTGCAGGTAAGGGCAGACAGTTGTGCGCTCGACTTCTACGGCCTCCGTGATTGTGTATGGCTGAGCAACGAATCCGGTCGCGATATGCACGCCTTGATGCGCGGAAATTCGTGCGGCATCAGCGTCGTCTGCGTGAACGAATCGGCGCAAGATTACGCGGCGCTCGAAGGTTGGCATGGTGATTCAGCTCCAGTGGCAGTGCGTCGAACTCATCCTGGTGTTGAACCTGTTCAGGTCCTCGGTGAGGGATGGATACGCCTTCTTTACCTCGGATATGGCCGCCGTGACATCCCGTGGGGTTGCATGGCGGCCAGCGGCCAAGTCCGTGAAAACCTGCTTCGAATCCAGGCCGGCGAACTCCGCCGCGTCCTGTTCAACGGTGGTTTCCCACGCTTTCAACATGCATGAATCATACACAGATTCGACACAGATGCATGTTGTGATGCATGTACTGATGCCAGGTTCTACCGGCGGCCGACGTCAGAAATAGTAGGTACCTCGGTCGCCAGAGGGCGCAGCACTGAGACGGTGGCTCCCTGCACGTGGTTGCCCGTCGTCGTCAGCACATACGTATTGACGTCGCCGGTCTGTGCCAGGACTCCGCGAGCAGTCAAGGTCGCCAATGCGTCAGGGACAAAATCAGCGGTGCCCAGCCCGGCCTGGGATACGCGCGCGCATAGCTCCGAGCGCGTGATGGTTCCCCGCTCGCGGGTTATCGCCGCGATCTCCACTAGAACCTGTGCAGCGACTTCCTCGCGTCGGTCGCGGGTCTCGCGCTCGCTGGAGGCTTTGGCGTGCGCCTGCATAATGCCTTGTTCGCGACCGCGTTTGCGCTTGTCGTCAATCGAGATCTGCTCGGCGACGGTGACCAGGTATTCGATGGTGCGACGACGCACGGCCATGACCGCGCCCGCGGCGAACCAGTGGGTGTCTTGTGGTTGGGCCAGTCCATCGAGTGCGGCCAGCAGCACGCTGATCTTGAGCTGCTGCAGCACGGCGTGCCGGTTGGAGATCATCTCCGCGGTGCTCGCCACGATGTCGTGGGTGTCGTAGCGGCCACCCGGGCTGTAGGGGTTCGCCGTCGCGGCTCGGGCGCGCTCGGTGTCCATGAAGTCAACGGCCGCTGGCGGTGGGGTGATCCACACCGGAGGCCGCTGGCCACCCATCTGCGGGATCATTGATGGTCGCCCGTCGAACCAATACACCGGTGCAGTCGCGAGTCGCTGTGGGTATTCAGGCCCGCGCGGTGTTGTTTGGTGCGCAGCCATCCACATGAAGCGCTGCGGGGTGCCGCGCCCAGCCTCGCTAAACAGCGACGAGACCGCGTCAGGCTGGGCGCCGAGCAGAATCCCGAATCGATAGGTGTGGGCGTCGACGAAGCTGTGCCGATCGCGGTCGGATGTGGTGTTGCCGACCTGGCCGCCCATCCACATCGATCGGTACAGGCCAGTGGTTTTCGAGCCCTGACGCATCATCTCGCCGACGAAAACATCGATCTCGTCCGATTCGACCAGCACCGACTCAGTAGAGCGCTCGTTCACGCTGCCGACGCTGCCGACGGTGGGCCCCGTGTCGCCGCCAGTAGTGGAATCATTACTGGTGCTGGGGTTCTCACCTCCGCGCGGGAACACCTTGAGGACACCTTCACCGGTGCCCGGCGGGACTGTGATAGCGCCGGGGATCAAGGCAGCGGCGGCACTCATGGTGTCGGTTTTTCCTGACGCTGGCGGTCCGACCAGCACCGCGAAGATGTTGATGGACGTACCGGCCGCTGTCGGACCGGGATCGGATGGAACTGCCCGGCTGGCCGGGGTCAACCGCACCGTGGCCGGGATGGTGGAGGCCACTCGGGGCAGCAGGGCGCCAAGAAGTCCCCAACGCGACACTCCGCGTGAATCAGCCGCAGCGGCCACGTGACTCAATCCTGGTGTCGCCGCGAAGATCCACTCCTGGTCGACGTTCTCGTGTCCGAGGCGGTTGGCGAGCGGTGGAAGGACAGGAAGCATTTCCGTCTTCGGGCCATCGACCGGGCGCACGTGCGCTGGTGTTTTCGGCAGCGGGTACTCGTTGAGCTCGTCCTCGGCCGGTACCGGGATCTCTCCGAGCTGGCGACCGGGGAACGACCGGATCGTCAATTTCCCAACGACGCTCGCCACGCCGCCGCGGTCCGGGCGGCTGTCGGTCGCCGGGAGATCCGCCGAAGGCGCATCGTCGGCCGCCAGAGCGTTGGCGCCATCCATGGGCGGTTGAGGAGTTGGTCCGTGAGGCTGCGGCGGGGCCGGTGCAGGCGCGCCGATTACTGGGCTGGACACAAAAGTCTCACCGCGCTGTGTCGAAGTCGGCATCAGCTGGTCCATCACCTCGGCGGCCTCGCGAAATACCGCGGCCTGTCTGGTCTCACCAGCTGCATCCGCCGCTCGCGCGAGTGCTTCAAAATCGTTGGGCCGCAGGGCCCGCAGTTCTTCGCGATCTGAACCAATCGCAACACCCACCGAGGCGGCAACCTCGCGACGGGTTTCACCCCGCAGCGCTACAGCCAGATCCAGCCTGGAGAAGTGGTCACCGTGCAGGCCGAGCTGGGCCACCATCGTGCCGGACCAGATGTGAGCTCCGCTGCCTTGCTCGCAGCTGTCATGCAGCGTGGCGCTCTTGTCGTTGCTTGCGCCCTGCCAGTGGTAGATCTCGCAGCCGCAGCCATCGAGCTCACCTAGCGGAGTGAGTCGAGCATCGCCGGCGAGCCATTGGTTCCACGGCACGGCGTCGATCTGAGAAGTCAGTTCGATTGACCGGGCATCTTGCTCGACTTTCTCGCGGGGCGGGTCGGGAATCAGGCTTCCCGATAGTGGCTCCAACCCTTCAGGAGCAGGAACGCTTCGGTCGAACAGCCACATCGGCGCCACTGGAATGTCTTCGACACCGCTGTCGGCGTCGAGCACTCCACCCTGGCAAGGTGCGTACATGTATTCGGGGGCCTCGTCGATGCGGGACGGCGGAGCCACGACATACCGCGCTCCGGCGAGCACGTCGATCTTTCCGCCGCCAGGCAGCGCGACTGCGATCCTGCGAGCGCCGTTGGTCGGCAGGGTCATGGCATCGATGCCCTCTGGCACTCGCAGCCAGGTGTGTGAGCCTCCGCGTTTGTCTTGAGCGGGATCTTTGGCGTACGGCGCCTGCGCCTTGGCTGGAATGACCGTGTGGGAGAAGCCTGCAGATTGAACGGCAGCAGTGGCTGCAAAATTCTCGGCGTCGAGTACCACCAAGCGAGAGAGCGCCAGGTTGACCCCGATATTCCCGCCGCGCTCGACGTGGGCCACGGCATCGTCTGCTGTCAATGCCACAGCCAGCGGCCAGCCCTCACTGGCAGGCCTCTTGAGCTGGGAAGCAAGGGGCATCAAGTGGCATCCAAGTGACGCCATGCGCCCGATCAAGTCGCGGGTGGCACTCATCGCGATGCCCCCTCGCCGGGCATCGCGACTGCCGGAATCAGGCATGGCATCAGAGCACGCACTGAGACGGCATCACCGGCATGTAGACGCATGGACGTCACGCTACGACCGATGTGGAGAAATCCCGTCCCGGGCTGTACGTGCTGCCGTCGGCGTGTCGTCGCTTCGGCGAGCGCCTGTCACGTCCTCCTGGTTCGGCGTGCCGCTCAACGCCATTCGTGATTCCTGGTGCGACTTGTAACTATCAAGCACATGCGCACGCTCGATGAAATGGATGACCAGGGCAAGGTGGCTGCACTCGGTGATTGGCACGGAAACACCCGCTACGCCGTCAAAGTGATTCACCGCCTCGGCGGGATAGGAGTGCGTCGTTTCGTGCACACCGGCGACTTCGGCTACAACTTCCGGACAGAGTTCATACTGGCGCTCGATGAAGCCCTGAGGGGCTACGACGCCGATCTCATCTTTGTCCCAGGCAATCACGAGGATTACGACTACCTCGGATCAGTCACCATCGACGCTGACGGTGCTGGCCGAATCGGTGACCGCATCGTCTACTTGCCACGTGGAGTGCGATGGAGCTGGGAGGGGCAGATGTGGATGGGGCTGGGCGGCGCGGCCAGCATCGACCGCGTCGGACGTATTCAGGATGGGCCGGACCGGCAGTGGTGGCCACAGGAACTGATCACCCCGGCTGACGTGCAACGGGCAATAACCGGCGGGCATGTTGACATTTTGATTACGCACGATGCCCCGGCCTCCGTGCACATCGCGATGCCGCCGTTCTCCTGGATCCCTCCCGAGGACGAGGCCGCTGCGAGGAATCAACGACAACTGTTGGATCAAGTTGTGGAGGCGGTTACTCCGCAGTTGCTGGTCCACGGCCATCACCACCTCCACCTGCAGACCCATGCGGTCACTCTCTCCGGGCATGAATATCTGGCGGTTTCTTTGGACTGTGACGGCAGCCCAATCGAATGGAACACGCACATATTCCGGTGATGCGCCGATTCACCCCGCTACGACGCCGGCCTTCGCGGCTTTAACGATGCGCTGCACCGAGCTCGCAGAGACCCCGACTTCTGCGGCGACTTCGCGGCTCGGCACTTTGGCCGCAGTGCGCGTCAGGACGCGGTGCACCACGGCTACCTCCGCGGTAGTGCGCTTCTCGTGCACCAACTGATGCGCGAGCATCAAGTGTGCGTCAGGCTCCTGCTCATTGAGATGCGGTGCAACGGAATGCACCGCGGGGGTGACTGGCCGCGCAGCAGTGACTCGGCTTGCCTCATCGCGCACCAGGGCGTCGTCCGAATCTGCGGCACCCGCATCGGCGCTCGGTGGTCGTGAGTCGCGAACAACCCCTGCTTCTGCGTCAACTACTGCATCACTGCTGCTAGCGGCCTTGATGCCGCCAGGATGCTGTGCGTCATATGGCTTCTGGCGTGGGGCAGCTGCGTCGGGTGCCGCATCACGTATGTCACGTCCCTCAGCTGATTCGATGCGCGAGAGCATCACCAGTCCGAGGGTGCATACCGCGACGAGCCCATCGAGAATCAGCGGGAACAACGCAGCATCAGCGCGTCCGTACCCGTACTGCATCGCGAGGGTGCGGAGCGCATCGAAGCTGAGGCGAAATGCTGCAGCCGTGATGCACGCGACTGCGGCAAGGAAGCACCAGTAGACAAATCCGCGCGCGGTGATGCGCGACCACATGCCGGTGAGGTGCGTCAGACTCAGCAGTGCCAGGGGAGGGATTGCCGCGGCAAGGATCGACCCTCGAGCGTCGGCCGCACTGGTGTGCCCGATAGCGCGAGCGATATTGCCGGCCATGCTTGTCGCCGTCGCGCACACCAAGATCACCCACATGAGCCGGCGGGTGTTCCGCTGATGTTTGAGGGTGAGAGTCACGTTCTGATTCAAGTACATCAGGGCGATCAGCTCGACCCGGGGACGGATATGCCCCTGCTGGTCAGCGGAATTCGCACAGGTGCGTCAGCTTGATCTGTTCAGTGCGCCACACGATCATTTCGTTGTTCATCACACCGCAGTGCCCGCCGCGAACGTAGATCGAGTCAAAGTTGCGGCCCTTGTCATCAGCGCCCATGCGCGACCGGTTCACCAGAGTTGATCCACCGATTGATGAGTCGGAACGGCATTCGCGGCCCATCACCACGTCGGCTAGGAACATCATGGGATTTCCTGTGCCCGCGCTGCGTCCGCGCTGGCCTGGTGCGCTGCTGATCGCATAGTTCAGGCTCTTGGTTGATTGGTCCGAGAAGTACACGCCATCACCGAACATGCGTCCGGTGGTGTTGTAGGCACCCGCTGAGGTGGGCGGGCAAATCAGGCCCGTGCGCAGGATCGAGAGCACGTTTCCTGTGGTAGTGCCGTGCCAAAGCTCACGGCTGTGCTTGAGCGCGGCCTTGCGCGCCTCCCAGGAGGGGCCGGTGGCGTCTTCTAGCGCCCATACGCGATGAAGCCTGAGCTGGTTGGCCGCGTGCATCGTGTTGCGTGAGCGGTCGAACTTGGCCGCGATCCGGGCAAATTCCTCCCCGGTGTCGGTTAGTTCGGCCATGGTGTGGCGGAAGTGAATAGCGGGATCTTGGTCCTCTACGCGAGTGTCGTTGGCGGCGGACATCGTCACCGCCGATTCCAGCGCATCTAGCAGATCGTCTTGCTCGCGGCACCATGAGCGAGTAACCCATTCGGTCGCACGCACATTGGCGATCTTCTGGGGGATCAGCGTCAGGTAACTTTCGACGGCACGCCCGTCGTACCCCGAACGCAATACCGCCAGATGCCCGCGTGCCTGAGCTACTTGCGCCAGTGACACCGACCCGAGCGCCGTAGTCACCGCGCCGGAGTCCGAGACAGTGATACGGCCGCCGGTCGCTGTGTCGATCGCGTGCCGATTAGACCGGATCAGGTGCGCGATCAGGTCGCCCGCGGCGCCAGTTGCGCCGGTAGGGAACAGGCCCGCGCGAACCTGCGCCTGCAACTGCCCACTGTTGGAGCTCGCCGCGGTTGTCGCCGACACTGTGCGACCACCGTCAAACACGGTGTAGCCCTTGCGCAATTTCTCCTCGCGCTTGGCATCGAAGCTGTGGTGACCCGGGTAGCTGCGGGTCTGGCCGGCACCACCCCCTACCCGGCCCCATCGAGCGAAGGTACTGCCATCAGGCATTTTCGATAGCTCGTAGAACTTGTTGTTGTTCCCGGCTGCGCTGACCTGGATCAGCATCAAAGTCTCAAGTGCGGCAGGCGGTGTGGCGATGGCAGTCGACATCCGAGGTCCCTTCTAATCTCTATTTTAGAGAATAGCAGAGGGGTCTGACAGGTTTTCGCGCCTGCGAAAGGACGACACTCCTCGGGGATCTACCTTCTTCGTCAGCGCACCGACCTGGGTGCGTGCTCCGGGATCTGGGACCGCACCCGCGTTGCGGCACTCGCCCGGCCAAGTTTCCTCACCGAGGACGCCAGGAAGAGAACCCGCACGAGCGCGGGACGTGCACGAGACGACAAGGACCGTGCAATGTCCACTACCAAGAACGACCGCTACGCCAAGGAACTGGCGGCGGCCTGGAATCTTTCCCTAAACGCCGCGCGCGACATACGCGACAAGCAGATCGCCTCTGGCGCTCCGAGCGTCAACGATCTGATGCCTTCATTGCTTCGGCACTACGACCACGCCTTGCGTGACTTCGGCAGCCTGTGCCTGGGCGTGCGACCGCTGCCCTCGCGCATTGCTTTCGATCGCTGGACGGTGCCAGCCTCGGACTCCAGTAGTGGTGTGTCTGCTCTCGTCGCGACCATGCTCTTCGAGGGGGGACCCGTTTTCGCCGCGACCGGCGGCGTTGTGACGGGCGTCGGCATTTCAGGCGGAGCCAACTCCGGCAAGACCACCATGTTGCATGCACTTATTGAGCAAGCTGCTTCGGTCACGTCCCCCCACGACACTGCCCTAGTCCTGATAGCTGAGGCCGGGGCGCCGATCTGCTCGAGGGTTTCCCACCTGTCCGAGCGTGTCCAGATTCTGGCGCACGACAACCCAGACGGAGTCGGCTGGCTGCGTGTGAAGAATCTACTGGTCTTCATCGACGATGCGGACCGGATCCTTCCGGGCAATGAGAACAGTTGGCGCTTCGCTGAGCGCAGCATCACTGGCGCGGGCACCCGGGTCTTCTACACCGCAGCTACAGCTGCGCCCCGCGTGCTTCCGCGGCGCATGCTTACCGACTCCCAGCACGTGAATCTTCGGGGAGGAACGCTCCCCAATGCAGCTGTACCTCAAGATGATTGGATGTTCTGCACTTCGGGAGTCCGGGAGGCTGGATTGTGTATGTCTGACCTTCCAGCAGGAACCTCGCCGATTGATTCCGGCCGACCCTACCGACTCACCGAGAGGCACCACAAAGGCCTGAACCCGCGGGCGGATCCGGCCACGCGAGCCGGGCTCTTCGAGGGATGCCAGTTGATCCCGCAGCATGCCCAGCTGGATGTCTCAGGGATCTCGGAGGCCGGCTATGAACTGGAGGGTTACGGCATATGGGGGGCTATTACGTGCGACATGAGTTCGCCGCCCAGTCCCAACGAACAGGCAATCCAGAGGCTGCGGGCTGATATTGCCGAGGCCGTATCGCAACCAGGCTTCACCAGCTTCTACTCAGGCGGTGACCCCAAAGGCATCATCGAGGAGGTAAAGCAGAAGCGGTTCCCTCGCCCGATCATCCGCCGCGCACCCGGGCTGTTCATGTCAGAAAATCCAGAGATTTGGGCGTACAACGGCGAGTACGAATAAGCAACCTCTAGCCAGCGGCGATGTCGCGGCGGACGGCACGACCGCGCGCCGAGGAGCGGGTACGGGCACGTTTGGTGGCCTTCGACCTATGGGTACCTGCGGCACCGCTTCGACGCAGTCCCTGCATCTTGGCCACGTACTCGTGTGAACCCGTGCCCGTGTTGAGTGTTGGCGCAAGCGCAGGGCCAAAGCGCATGCGGGCTGTGGCCATGTCTGCATCCTTCCGCGTGTCCTCGCGGCTCGCTTGCTTTCACGAGCCAGTTTCACGCTCTCCATTTTAGAGAAGATTGCACTGTACTCAATGCCGAAGGATCCGACAATGAAGTTTCTCCCCGTAGCTGTCCTGGCGGCGGCCATCGTTGCGGTGCTGGCGAGCTGTGCCGCCACCACCCAGATCGATACTTCTCCTCGGAAGGTGACACTCGAGGACGGCGCAACGGTCACGTGTGTTCTTGCGATTGACAAAGCCAACGGCGGATCCGCAAGTCCGCCATGCAACTGGGAGCGGTACAACCAGCTGCACCCTGTCAGCGCTGTGGCGTCGCAGAATTTCCGTTCGTGATCCGGGTGAGGTCAGCAGCTTTCGTTGGTGCAACGCGGCTGGATTGATCAGTGTGCAGTGAATATCTGCGAGATCATCAGCGGTGGACGCGCCGCATCAGGGGTACGGGTGCCGTTTCTAACTACCGTCACCGGCATGAACAGCACTCGCCAATTCGTTCGTACATCCGCTGTGGCTTTGGCTGTTGCCGCCTTCTCGGCGGTGCCGGTTGCCGCGCACGCTGAGCCCTCATGGCCCTGGGCGCCCACCCAGGCGTACAGCGTTGTGAACACAGCAGCGTTGCCGCTGGCTGGAACCGCTAAGTGGGGACCTGTCACGGGACATGACACCACCATCGGCGCGCTCGAAGGTGTCGTTCGCTGCTCTGTTGACCGGCAGCCGCCCGCAGGTGACTTGGGTTCTCGTGCGCAAGCAACATCGCCAACCTATTTCGCATGGCTGAACCCACAAGGGGACGCCGCCGGATGGGAAGGATCGATCGCTGCTGCCACCTATCCAGGTGTCGACGCTGCCAGCCATGCTTTGGCCGCGTATCGACGCTATCTCGACGCATGCAAGACGGCACCCGAGCGGGCCGATCAATTCCGCAACGCGGCTGTTGGCACCTCGGTGCTGGACCCTACCCAGGCGCACGCCTTGATCGAGACCGCCGACACCTGGATGGAGGTGTTCGCCGTGGCGACCAATGACGCGGTGGTGGAGATTGTGTTCAACCACCCGAAGGACGGCCCTCTGAGCTTCGACTACAACCCCGCAGCGGTGTTCAGCGCGCTGAAGATGGCTGATGTCGGCGCGTTGGCTCAACCGGCGGCTTAGCGGCATGGGCGAGTGGAAGCTGATCCCCAGTCTGAGTGGACGCACTGTGTACCGGCGCGATCTACATGACCGTTTCGCCGTCTATGTCGACTACGAAACCGATTGGGAGCAAGAAAATCCGCGGGGTATCACTGGTCTATCGAATACGGTTCCTGTGGCCGAGTCCTCGAACAAGACTGGGTCGACGGCACCGAAGGCGTTTGGGGAGCGCAACGGATCGCCGATGAGGCAGTCGCCCGACTATTTCCGGCCAGCGCGACATGAGCACCATCGGGGCCGTCATCGTCGACGTCGATGGAACGTTGTGCGACGTGTCAGAAATACGCCATCTAGTCACCGGGAAGCGCAAAGACTTCGCCGCGTTCCATGAAGCAGCGTCGAATTGCCCGCCCCATCGTGCCGTGCTCGACGAGGTCCGGCGCCACTACGGTTCCGGCCGAACCATTCTCGTTGTCACCGCGCGCATGTACCAGTGAGAAGCTGCCACCCGCGCCTGGCTGAATCGGTGCATGCCGGTGCCATATCTGGGGCCGTTCATGCGGGGCGACAGTGACATTCGACCGGACATCGATGTCAAGCGTGATATCCATCGCATCCTCACCAGCGACCAGGGGCATAGCGTCGTGCACTGCGTCGATGACAATCCGGCCATCATCGCCCTGTGGCACGAGCTGGGTATCCCGACCACCGTTGTTCCTGGGTGGACTGGCTGATCGCTGCGGGCTGCGAGATTGAGTTGCGCAGTGTCGGCCCGCCACGTTAGTCTCTAAAATAGAGATCGGATCGAGCGTGCGAGATAGTGGACAGGACCGCCATGACAACGATTGCCGAGCCCCGAGCGGCGAGCCTCTACTACCGGAACGGGGCCAGCGACAAGGAATATCACGTGCGGCTTGAAGCGCGTGACGCCGGATTCGTTGTCAACTTCTCTTACGGGCGGCGCGGCTCGGCTCTCAGCACCGGCACCAAGACAACAACTCCGGTCGACTTTCCAGCGGCAGTGCGGATTTTCGAGAAGCTGGTGAACGACAAGCAGGCCAAGGGATACACCGCTGGCGAAGATGGCACGCCATACCAGCACACGACAGCTGCTGGTCAGGTCTCCGGCCTTCTGCCGCAGTTGCTCAACGTCGCCGACGAAGCTGACGTTTCCCGAATCGTCAGCGATCCTGCTTGGTGTATGCAGCAGAAGTTTGATGGCCGCCGTCTGATGCTCCGCAAGTCTGGCGGCGTTGGTCAGGCCGTCAACAAGCTCGGCCTGGTGGTCGGAGTAGCCGATCCGATCGTTTTAGCCGCCCAGGGTTTGGATGGCGATTTCGTCCTCGACGGTGAGGTTATCGGCGACCGACTCTTAGCCTTCGATCTGCTCAGCTGCGGTGGCGATGATTTGCGCGACAAGCCCTACCGCGAGCGCTACGCCGCTCTGATTGATCTGCTCGCCGGGTGTGGGCCACACATCAGCTTCGTGGACTGCTGGGCTGGCGCGGCTGACAAGGCACAGCGCCTTGCGACTCTCAAAGCAGACGGCGCCGAGGGTGTCGTATTCAAGCTGTGGGACGCACCTTTCACGCCCGGGCGCCCCAACAGTGGCGGACCGCAGCTCAAATTCAAGTTCGTCGCGACGCTGAGTGCACTCGTGACCGCGATCAACACGCAGCGCAGCGTGGGTCTGAGTCTGCTCGGTGAGGATGGCTGGCAGCCGGTGGGTAACGTGACCATCCCGCCGAACCACGACGTTCCATCGATCGGCGCGGTGGTCGAGGTGCGCTATCTCTACGCCGCTCCTGCACTGGTTCAGCCGGTGTATCTGGGAGAACGCAGCGACGTGGAAGCGCCCGAGTGCGTGACCGCGCAGCTGAAATTCAAGACCGTTTAGCTCGAAGGGCCGTAGATCGATGAAAAACCTTGGGAGTAGCCATTACTGACATCAGCGACACCTCCACGCAGATCATCACCATCTACACCGACGGCGCATGTCATGGAAACCCCGGACCTGGCGGATGGGGAGCTGTGCTCCGTTTCGGCGATCGCGAAAAGCAGCTCTTCGGCGGCGAGCCTGGTACCACCAACAACCGCATGGAGCTGACCGCAGCGATCAAGGCGCTGGAAGCGATCACTAC
The DNA here is from genome assembly GCA_002013415.1 of Mycobacterium sp. D16Q14. Classification (GTDB taxonomy): domain Bacteria; phylum Actinomycetota; class Actinomycetes; order Mycobacteriales; family Mycobacteriaceae; genus Mycobacterium. The sequence continues at coordinate 44,886 of MAEX01000018.1, read as the reverse complement.
GCCGTATCAGGTCCAGCTTTGGACCGACAGCCAGTACGTTCGTAACGGCATCACCAGCTGGATCTCAGGATGGAAGCGCAACGGCTGGAAGACGTCAGCGAAGGCGCCAGTCAAGAACGCCGACCTGTGGCAGCAGCTCGATGCAGCAGCAGCGCGCTTCGACATCGACTGGCGCTGGGTGAAGGGTCACGCCGGACACGAAGGCAACGAGCTCGCCGATCAACTGGCCACCCGCGGCGCCATCGAATTCGGAGGGTCTACAGGCGCAGTCGGTGCGCCGAAGCCGGGAAGTGGCAGCCGCCGGCGTAGTCGGGCCGGCCGGTAACGGACTCAAGCCCACTTCGTACACACATCCGCACGAACCGCCGCGCTAATCACCCATGCAACGCACAATAGGCGGATGCTGGCCGATGCCAACCGAGGATTGTTCACTCCTGCGCGCGGCGAGTCCCGTTACATCTCAGAAGCCGAGAAGGTGCTTCGCGCCCGTGATGTGTTGCGCCAGGCCGGAGTAATACCCGCTGAAACAACGCCCGGGGAGTACGCATTCGCCGTATTCGACGCCGCGGCCAACGATTGGTTCGATGGACCGGATGGAGCGCTGCGGTTGATGGAGGGGCTGGCACACGCTTGGGTTGAGACGAGTGTTCCATCCTTGCACCTGAAACAAGAAGCATGGCGTCAGGCGTTCGAGCAAGCTTGCTCCGCTGCACCAGATCTGGACATGGCACTGCCCTCCAACCTGCGCCAGATCGAGGTATTCAGAGGCTGCCCGGAGGATCGGGTAGAGGCTTTGTCTTGGACTGTGGATCGGAACACCGCGGTGTGGTTCGCCCACCGCGCGTCGAGAACGGGGGCGGTCCATAACGTCTATCGAGCGGTAGCGCCACGCGACGCGGTGCTCGTGGATCTTCGCCGGTTCAACCTCGCCGAGTACGAGGTGCTTGTGCGTCCCGAGCTCCTGCGTGACGTCGCCGAGGTCGAGATCGGCGACGTCGACGAAGCGTTGAGGGCATGGTTTCGGCGAGCGCAGCGCACGGCTCGGGAGGCACGCGCACAGGGGTTTAGGTGCGAAGATCCGGAGACACCGGACCTGGACGTGCGCGTCGAACGACACGACCCTCCTGTCCAGTCGACTGACCCAGACGGGCCGCGTTACATCGCACCGCCATGGTCGCCTGCGAATGTGATCTGGCCAAAACGGTCAGAGTCGAAGATCACGCAGCTCGGCGATCAACTGAGGGCCGAGTTTCCTTTCCGGTGGCGCGAGGACCTCTAGAAGTCACGTCGTCAGGGGTACAGGCACACCCGGTGTAGCCCTGTCCCAGGGAAGTCCACCACGTTATCCGTCGCCCGTAGCCCGAAGCTGGCGTAGAACGGGACGAGGTCCTCGCGGCTGGTGCCCCAGGCCGGAATCATGGCCCGCTCGGTGATTTCGGCCAGGAACGCACCGTAGAACCATCGGCCAGTGCCTATTCCACGGCGGGCTGGCAGGATGCAGAACCCCCGCCGGCGCCACGGGTACATGACCCCGTCGAGGACGAGCGCGTCCGGCACGCACGAGATCGCCCCTACCAACTCCCCATCGATACTCACTCCCAGGTGCAGCGCCGTGGGATCGGTATCTCCCAGGTAGCGGCACAGGGTGTCGTCCACATCATTGGGCCGAATCGCAGCCCAGCGCAGTTTGGTCGCCGTGCCGGCGTCGATCTGAGCGGTGACGGGGGTGCTCTGCGAGGTCTGCGGCGTCCTAGCCGTAGTGATCATGGCGCGGATGATGGGGCTTGCCTGTGCGCGCGCCTTCACCGCGGCGCGACGGACACAGCAGATGCAAAACACCCCGGCGGATCAACCAGCCGGGGCGCTCTGCGGGGGTATCGCGGAGTTCAGAAACTGCCACCGTCGCAGGAGACCGATGATGAATCGCAGCTCGATGAACTGGAGGTGTCGGACCCGCCGTAACTTCCGCCGTCGTCGTAGTAGCTGTACGGGGTGTACGCATCGCGTGAGCTGGACGAGGTCGACGCAGATAAGCCATCGCGTCGCTTCTCTTTCTTCTTGCCGAACAAGGTGGTTCCTCTCCGTCGTGGCATTCGGATATGCGGCTGGCGCACCCGTTGACTATCAGTATCCCTGGTAGCTGCCAGTGCCGACTCCCTGGCGCGCCATGAACCCTGCCAGGCCGGCACCGTCGGGTGACACGTGGTAGGTCTGCATGACGTAATTCATCGACGCAGCGGCGCTGGCGACCGGGTCGAAGATGCTGTTCGAAGTCCCGCCCATGTGATATGCCGCGAAGGTCTTCGGAATGCACTGCCACATGCCGCGGCTGGAGCCTTCATGGAATCCATCTTCCTGGATCGAGCCAGTAGCGTTGGTGTCATCGTTGTTGCCCGAGTTCGGATTTCGAGACGATTCATTGTCGGCCATGTGCTGATACAGCTCTTGCCATTGCGCACGCAGCTGCGGATCATTCGGAATGCCGTTGATGGTGAGGGCTTGATCGATGACGTCCGCCGTCTGGCCCGGCGACAGCACACCGCTGGGGTACTTCTGCAAAGACACCTGTGAAACATCAAGCGGCTGAGGCCGTTGCGGACTGCCCGGTGATCCCTCTGGCGGGAATGCGTCGGGGCCGAGTTCGGCCTGGCGTTCCTTGACCGCCTTGACCAACGCTTCGAGCACCTTCGGATCGATGCTCGACAACCCGGATGGCGGTGGGACCGAAGGCGCTGACGGAGGCTGAGACATCGGGGCAGAGGCTTGCGGCTGGGGTGCCGAAGCCTGCTGCGGGACTTGGGGCATGGTCGGCATCGATGACCGTGCACCCATACCACCGCTGTCCGACCCCTTGCCTGTGCCTTGAACATCGCGCCCGCCACGTTCCTGAATGTCCCGCAGCCCCTTGGTGTACTTCGACGTCTTCTCGCCGCGGTCGGACACCTTGTTGCGCCCGTTGCGGGCCTGCGCCGCTGTGTCGTCCACAGCGCTGGTCAGCCGGGGGTCAACACCAGGTGCACGGCCGACACCGGTCTCGGTCGGAAGCGAACCACCCGCTCGTTGGGCGCCGTTGATGACCGAGCCGTAGTCACTGCTGATTTCTTCTGTCACAGTCCTTCACCTGTTCTGGTCAACGCACTGCGGACGGGTCGAGCTTGGGTGTGGTGGCCGAGGGCACCGAGGTGCCGGTGCCGGTGTCGGTGGCCGCAGCGTTCGCGGGTCCGCCGGTACCGGGCTTCGGGACACCGGGTGTGCCGTTGGATGGAACCGACGGTGGAGGATCCGCCGGTCCCTGATGAGCGCCGGTGCCTGTGGGAGGGTGCCCGGTCTGGCCGAGTGGTGGCACTGAAGTGTCTGCCGGTCCGACGGGGGCCGCCGTGGCGCCGGGAACGTTGAACGGGACCCCCGGAGTTGGGCCCGAAACGGGCCCCGCTGCACCGGGATTGCCTTCGGTGGGATCATTCAGGCGGAAGTATCCGGCGCGGGCACCCATGTCCTGCGGAAGTTCGGAGGCTCCAACCGTCTTGAACTCGGTCAGATCGTAGAACTTGCCGTCACCGAGCAGCATGTAGCGCTTGTCGCCGGACACCAGGAAATCGCCCTGCTTGGCATCTGCCGGCGGGATCTGCTTGCCGGGGTCCTGCCCGGGCACCGGTGGTGTCAGGCCCGACTGAGCCGCGGCATCGGCCAGGGATACCGGATGCGTGGGATCAGCGGAGGCAAGGAGCTGCGCCAACTTGGCCAACTTGGCGTTGGGGAACTTCACCTTCTCGCCCTTGACGTCGACGGTGGTATCCGGTTTCGCGGCACCAGGATTGGCGCGTGGCGTTCCCGGAGTCGGGTTGCCGACCAGCGGCGCCGGACCGGGGACCTTGTCCGCGGGGGCAGCGGGGGTGGTCTTGTTGTCGGGCTTGGCTGCCGACAGCGACTTGTCGTCGCGCTTCTTGGTCTCGTCCTTCTTGTCGTCGATCAGCTTCTTGGGTTCAGAAGGCGTCGACTTGCTTGTCGGCGTGTTCAGCGGTGTGCCGCCTGCGGGATTGCCACCTCCTCCGAACGGAGAGCCCCCACCGAGTGGGCTCCCGCCTGACGGTGTCTTGTTTCCCAGGCCCGAGAGCAGCTTGCTCAGGTCATCCTTCTTCTCTCCCAGGGACTTGCCTGCTTCGGACAGTGGTGACGCATTGGCCACCGGGGTAGCAGGTTTGGTGGTGACTTGACTCTTCTCGGACCCGGTTGTCGCGGGCGTCGCCGTCGGAGCCTTGGAAGTCACGACCGCTGGCGGCGCCTGCGCGAACAGCTTGGTGAGCTTGTCGTTGGCACCACGGATCGCTTCTGTACCGGCCTGAACCGCCATCTGCGGTGCGCTGAGCGCACCCTGGTCGGTAAGCGCGCCATCGGTCGCCAACTGTGAACGCGCAGCCTTGTTGGTATCGAGCACTCCTTGGTAGCACTTGCGGCCGCCGGCGGAGACCGCGGCGAGCTGGTCACCAAAAATCTTGGCGTGGTCCTTGAGCTTGGCCATCGCCTCCAGATGCGGCGCCAACTCGCTGCGGTACTGGTCGAAATACGGCTCACCAGCAGACTTCATGGTCTGATCCACCTGCGCGAACAGATCACTGAGACCACCGAGCCAGGAAGTGAGCGCCGTCGACACCTCAGGGGTGTTCAAAGACAGTGGCGCGGGGTGGTTCTCGTTCCAGACGGTGCCGGATGGGCCGTCCTGGAAGCTAAAGACGAGCTGTTGGGCTTCACGCAGCTTGGCGTCAAGCTCCTGGACGCCAGCCACATCCTTGGCCGAGCCGGGAAGCATGTGCGTGCTGGTGCCGTCCGGGGCTTCCCACATCCCAAAGGTCTGGTGCGGCTTGAACGTATCCCACACTGCTGCCGCGCCCATACCGATCCAGCCGATCGGGCCCGGGATGACGCCGACCAGATTCAGCACGCTGCCGACATAGTCACCTTCCTTGAAAGACTTGTACGCCAGGTAGGCGCCCAGAGCGGAACCGACCACAGGCACAAAACGAGCCGCTGTCTTGGCACTCGCGGCGAGCCCCACCTTGGTCAGGCCCTTGGCCGCCAGATCAGAGCCAACCTGGTACTGCGTCTTGGCCAGTCCCTGAATACCTGCGACTGGTGTCTTATACAGGTCCTTAGACAGGCCGGCGAAGGTGCCGAGCTTCGAGGGAGTGGCTTTGGCGGCATCTTCGGCGACTTCTGCCTTTTGCGCTATTGCGGCGCCGTCGCCCACCGGCATCGGCGCATTAGGGTGTGCCGCATCTCCGTTGACGATGTCAGCAGCAGGAACCATCCCAGCCTCGCGTGCGATCTCGCGGAAACGGTCCTCCTGTGAAAGGTGGTCGTTCCCGGTCAGTGTCTGGCGCGGTAGGGAGGCGTCAGGTTCGACGGCTGGACCGACGCTGCTGTCCGCGGGAGTGGATGCGGCAGCCGGTTCAGACGGCGCATCGGAGAACACCGGTGTCGATGATGGGTCCTGCACTGTGGTGACTCCAGCTGCGGGACCTGTCTCTTCCGCCACGGTTAGCCTCCGATCTTTCCGGCCTTGGCGGCCTCGTTGATTTCCTTGGTCATCGCGTCGGCGAGCAGGCCGTCGATGAAGCCCGAGAATCCTGGGCCGGGGGTGTACGTACGTGCCACCGCGTCGTAGTTCTCGCCGCGCTCAACCAGATAGCGCCCGAGGGTCGCCACCGGGATCGCCAGCGGCGGCACCTTCTTCGAACCGATTACCGCATCAAGCGAGGTCAAGGTTTCGTCGAGGTGCCGCAAGACCCGTACCCGCTGAGCCGCCGGTGAGGCCTCCCGATCACTGGGAACGTCGAGAACCGGCACTGCGCTCTGCGATGCACATGCTATTGCCGATGCAAGGGTATGCAGGTACAGCTGGGTATCGCGACCTGCATTTGTGATGGAAGGCATGGGATCACAGTAGGTGTAACACGGCGTGTCGTCCCGCAGCGGCGCATACATCTGCATCCAACTCATACCGTAGGCGGCATGTCGCACCTTGCAACCGCAGTACCAATGCACCTGGCATCGACACGCAAGATGTCCGGTAACGCACTGCAGATCACCCCAGCGCAGCGAGTCATCGCGGAGGCGATGAACGGCGCTGTCCCCGACAGCGATGACATCGCAGCTGCCGAACGCATCCACATCAGTGACCGGTTGCTGCATCTGTCAGTGGCCGCCGCGCTGCGGCAAGCCTTGATGTCACGTCCCTCCGTGGGAAGCCGGGGCGAGACTCATCGCCGCAGCGGGGGCTCGAGTGTGCAGTCCATTCGCGACGCCTATTACTTGGCGCTGGCACTGGCCGCTGACGCTGATGGGGATCCCACATCGCTGTGCTCGATCATCGGTCGAGATCGCCACTCGTGGCTGGAGCCTGCTGCGCTGGTGGGCAAGATGCAGGTTCGCTTCCTGGAGCAGGTGTGCGAACAGATGGAGCTGATCGCGAACCACCTTCCGGTGCCCGCGGCTATCGCGCCGGTGCCGGCCAGCAAGATGTTCGCCTCGGGTGGTCGCATCACGGACACCACCTTGCTGCTGCCTGATCACCGCGGTGGCGAGGCCGGCGGATCGAACGACGAGCGTTGGTTGCATGCAACGTCGACAGTGGTCATCGAGGGATACAGCGGAACAGCCGTCGTCGATGCGGGCCCTTCGATCCTTCCCGCAGCCTGGTCAGCACGTATCGCCGCGCCCATCACCATCACCGCCAAGGCGGGGGTTTGGCCCAAGTCTGTGGTTCGTGACTGCCTGTGGCTATGCCAAGACGCTGTTCGCGAGTGGGTGGGTTCGATGACGCGTGAGCTCAACGGCACCAACAACGAAGATCTCTTGCTTCGGGTTGGGCCGTCGCTGCGCCGTTTCCTGGTCAGTCCGGCCTCGCTGGCGATCGCCCGCTGCGCCGCGCAGATCGCCGACGGTGCGCACACCCCATCTCTTGGTCGGCGCTTCAATCACCGCGGTGACCACACACCCGACCCTTGCGCCGTGCTGGACTCTGGGCCTTTGGTGGCCGTCGAGGTCGACCGCACGGCCATGGCCAAGCACACTCGCGCAGAGCTGCTCAAGTCAATGCGCCAGGTCGACGAGAACGTGCGCGAACTCGCGGATGACATCGAGCTCGTGCACGCAGCGGCCCTCGCCCAGGTGCACCGCGAAGAGCTCGCCATGCTGTCGGCCGCTGGCGCCGAGGAACTGCCCGAAGACGTTGAGGTGACTGTCAATCTCACCGTCCCGGACTGGCAGGACGTCAACGCATTGGTGGGGCAACTCCGCAGCGGTGGGGGAGCTCGGCTGACGGTTGGCCTGGCGGCATACACCGACCAAGAGGTGGTCAGCGGGCCCGAAAAGCGTCTATCCCTGCGAATCCGGGCACATCGGGGTATCCCCCTGCGCACCGACGCCGGATACGCAGTCTTCCTGTCTGCGGGCACACGCTTCACTGTTCTTGGCGTCGACGTCTCCAAACACCACAGCACGGTGTACCTCGAGCAGGAGGAGCCCGCAAGCCCCTCGCTGTCTGCCTCCGCTGGCGTGATGGGGGTTGGGCCGCGTCGCTTGAACGTCGCCTGAGTCTGAGCAGACGCGCCGCGTAGCGGCGAACGCCTTTTCCGCTGGTACAGCACGCAATTGACCGAGTCCGGTCATGCGGCTACCAGCGAAAGGCGTACTTCGTGACAACACACCCCTGGGGTGCATCCACCCCTGAAATGAATGCCGGCGTGATCGAGACGGGGTCGACGTCGGCAACCTGGGCGTCGGCGTCGGCGGCATGGATGGGGCTGGCCTCGGCAACGCTGGCCACCCTGGGCATCACGAGCGCCCAGATGAACGCCTCGCTCGCGTCGATGAGCGGTGTTCGTTCGGCGGTGCATTCGGCGGCAACGCCGCCGTTCCTAGCCTGGCTGGGCGGCCTGGCGGGCATCGCGTTCAAGCAAGCGGCGGTCTGCGCCGTGGTGGCCGAGGGCTACGGCATCGCGCGCACCACGATGATCCCGTCGGTTCAGTCGATCAACAATCGTGTCCGCGAGGCAGCTGCGGAGGCATCCAACATCTTTGGGCAGAACACGCCATTGATCATGGAGCTCAACGCCGAATACGGGGTCTACACCGTCGACAACGCCACCATCGGCAACACGTACGGCGAGGTGGTTACCGCCGCGACGCTTCCGGTCCCGATCCCACCGCCTCCACCGCTGGGCAGCGCAGCACAAGCGGCCGCAGACGCCGGGCAAGCGGCTCAGAAGTCCGCGGAGCTAGTGGCCAACGCAGGCAGCGGGCAACTCTCGCAGGCTGCCAGCCAGGCAACCGGAATGGGCCAAGCGGGCGGGTCGTCCACCGATGCCATGGGGTCCATGACGCAGATGTTCCAGGCTCCAATGCAAGCAGTGCAGGGCTTGGGATCCTCGCTCACCAGTCCGCTGCAGTCGATGACTCAGCTGCTTCAAGCGCCGATGTCGATGTTCGGGTCTTCTTCTGGACTAGGCAACCTACTTGGAGGTGGTAGCACCGGGTCGTCCTTCAGCCCACCAGCCAAGCTCGGTGGTTTGCCTCTGGGGTCCAACGGCCTCGGTTCAGGCGGCGGGGGAATGGGGTTGAGTGGCGCAGGTGGCGGCGGGCTGGGCGCCTACGGCGGTGGGGGCGGTGGAGGCAAGATGGGCGGATCCAATTCCATGCGAACCTCTGTGCTGTCCGGAATTTCGACGTCGCTGGCGCAGGAGCGCCTGGCCGGTGCTCCAATGGGCGCTGGTGGCGGCGGAATGCCACCGGGTGCGGCTGGCGGTCGCGGGGAGCACAGCCGCCGCGCAGAGGCATCTACGGCCGTACTCACCTTCGGATCCAAAGACGACTCCTTCCGCCGGCAGGCCGCCGGCGACGAACGCGAATTGTTCAACTAGGGCCGAGCGGGGCAGTCCACCTCGAGCCGCTGCATCACAACATGTACTGCATTTTGAAATGCGCTGCATGTTGTGATGCAGCGGGATAGTCTCGCGTGATGGAGAACGCGGTGAGCCGCCAGGCGGAGATGATCGAGCAGGCCCAGGCGGTGATCGCCGAGGTCAAGTCGCACCTGGAATTCGCGCAGAAAGTGGCCAGGGCAGTCTCTGGAGCGGTGGCCTATGGACTGCGGGAGCAGGGCCTGCCCAACAAGGCGATCGCGGAGATTCTCGGAGAGTCGCGCAACAACATCAACAAGCTTGTCGAGGTGGGCATATGGCCACGGCTGTCTGTGGACATTCCTCTTGGCGAATACGACCACTACGACCGGATGAAGGCCGAAGCAGAGCAGCTGTATCGACCGTTGGGGCAACCCGGTTCGGGATGGGTTCATAGCCGTTCGGGGCGTAGTGGCCAGATCTTGGAGGCCAACGGCATTCCGCTCCCGCGAGCGTGGCAGAGCGGCCCGGGCGGCTTGGATGCCGATGCTGCACAGCTGGACAATCTCGATACCGGTGAACGGATTCTGGTGTACTCACTCGAGCGGCACGATGGAGAACTGCTGTTCAACTCGAACCAACAGCGCTACGGCACCGATGGCATGGGGTACTACCGGATCGAATTGTGCTCACAGAACGGGGAGCTGCGGCCGCTGCCTCTGGAGTTGTTGGGCCTCCGCGCGGAGGATCTGCGGTTTGGTAGCAAGTGGCCCGACCCGCGCCAGAATCGGCACCTCAGTGACACCTACCGTTTCGCAATGGCCGCGGTTCGCCGGCACTACGGAATCTGGCCGCTGGCTACCGTCAGTGAAGATCCGATCGCGGGTATTTCAATGCCCAAGGGCTGAAAATCCGACCGATACAGGTTCATTTTCCGGTGGAATCACCACGAATCGGCGTCGCCGGTTCCCCTTGTCGCAATTGCATCGGTATCAACATCTAATATCCCCACTTGACCAGCGGTTACTGCCAGATTTCTTGTCACCTTCAGCGGTGTAATGGCTTTATGCGTAAGCGCCTCGTAACAGGGGGGTGCCTCTGCGCGGCTGGCCAGACAGCCGCGATCGCATGTGATTGCTTAAATGCGCCGACCACTGCGCAAATAGGCGAAAGTGCAGATAGACATAGGTAATTAGCAAAGCTAATGATGAGTCCTTTGCGTATAGCCCCTGTCGACGCACATCTCGTTGCATGTTGGTATGTGCGCAGGCGGGCTGGGAGGGTCCCGCAGAGGCACCCCCCTGTTACGAGGCGTCGACGCATCTTGGCTGGAATCAACATGGGCGCCGGGAAACGTTGACCGTTTGTGCAGGTGCTATGGGCAAGTTCGGGGTTCGTGCGAGAAGGATTGCGCCAGTTCGCGCGGATCGCAGATCGGCGTGCCGTGCATTCTGCACTGGAATTACTCCGTGCATCAGTTAGGGTCACGAACCGTGGCCCGCGAACTTGACGGCTTGTCAGCCAGGCTGCAGTCCGAGATTGAGGCACTGCCTCCCGAACTGCAGCAGTTCGTGCTGGACGGGCTTGCCGCCACGCGGGATAGCGCACCTGTCACCGAAGCCGCTTTACCTCCTCCGCCGACCGTCGACGACCGCGAGTTGGCGCGTGCGGTTCTGTACCCCCGGCGAGATCTCCACGATGATCCACTCGATGACGCTGAGCAGGCCGAGTTCGATGCACTCGTAGCCACCGCCAGCGGCGACCTTTCGCAACGATCAGCGGTCTACAACCAACAGGTCGTGATGCTGACGCTGACCGAGGCGGCGCAACGGCTGCAGATGAGTGCAAAGGAGGTGCGCCGGCTGATCCGATCAGGACGCCTGCATGCCTTCCGCATGTCAAGGACCGTGCGTGTGCGCTCGGACCTCGTGTGGGCGCTGCTCCACCGGCCTGACCTCGACACCGGATACCTGCGCAAAGGGCCCGCTTACCGGCCTACATGCGACGTTCACGATCCCTTCGAAGGCGTGCCGATCGACGACGTCGCGGCGACCCTCCGCGTGCGGCCGCACACACTCCGCTGCTGGGCTCGCCGCCAACGTGCCAGCGGCGGAGACCTGTGGACGCATGCAGGCCGCGGCGGCAGCGCGGTCGTGATGTCTGCGACATTGTCGTTGCACCGCATCCCTTTTGATGAGTCGCGGCTGCGCTTCGTCTCACGTGCTGACACGCAGCGGCTCTCGCGAGCTGAAAAACGCCAGTTTGAAGAACGTATGCGTCTGGTCACCGGAACGGTGGCACCCAAACATGTGCGGCGCACATATCGACTCCGCGACCCCGAATCCGGGCAGCTCCTTCACACCCTCGCCGAGGCCGCCGAGATGATGGGTCTTACCGTGTCCGGGGCTCGCAAAGCGATTGCGCGCGCGGGCATTCCGGCACAGATCCTCGGCGGTGTCGCGCGCGTACGTCACGACGATCTCGATTACCTGCTGACATCGCGCGAGCGCGCTGCCCGGCCGAATCCGCGGGTGTTGCCGCGCAAGGTCATATCCGAGCGGCCACTAATCCCAGTGGCGGAGGCCGCCACCCGCCTCGGTGTCACTGTCCGCACCCTGCGACGCTGGATCGCGGCGAAGAAGATCGTGGGCGTGATCCGAGACAGTGTCCTGTGGGTCAGATCCGCCGACCTGCGGGCGCATGGGACCGCTACCGCCGAGCGAGTTCAGCGCCGCCAGCAGGAGCGAGCCAGTAACCAGCAGATCGCAGCCCGTGGCGCCACACTCACCGATTCCCACATGACGACATTCGTCAAGTGGCTGTACGCCAGCGATCCGACTATCGACCTGAAGCTAGCGATCCACAACCGGTCCAGCGCCGCCGAACTGGCGGGCTGCCGCCCATCGACGATCGAGGCGCTCGTGTCTGAAGGCCTGATTCCTGCGCAACGCCAAGGTCGTGATCTGAGGATCCGCACTGTTGATCTCGTAGCAGCAGGGGTATTTTCGGCGAAGGTGACCAGAATGTGCCCTCACCTGCGCCTAGATTCGGTCAAGGCACGCCGCAACGTGGTCAGCGAGTTCCTGAGCTTCGAGCAGACGGCAGCAGCGCTCGAGCGCCCCGTGTCGGAGATCCGCCGGCTCGTCAGCGCGGGGGTGTTGCGCGGAGTGAAATTCGGGCGTGTGCACCGTCTACATGAAAGCGAAGTGACAGGCCCCGGGCTGGCGCGCTTCAACGAGATCGCGCCACCGTACCCACCGTTGAAGTACCGGCGCAGTTTCAGCGATGTCACCGTCAACGAGGCCGCCAATGACCTCGGGCTTAGCGAGCGCTCTGTGCTGCGGTGGGTCCGCAAGGGAGCGCTGTTGGGCGCCTACGCAACTCGGGAGAAGTGGAAGCAGTCTCCGACGGGCGCCTGGGTGAAGACGAGGGTTCCGGTCAACCGCAACGGCGCCCTCATCTCGGGGCGCAGTGTCGCGGCTGCACGCAGACTGCGCCAGGCGCGTGACCTATTGCCGCGGGACGTGATCGAAGTGACCGACACTGAGCTGGTCTCTGGCACGTTGCCTGAGCTGCAACCGTGGCAGGAGTTCGTGCTGGTCGAGCAGCGGGTGTACGCCGCGTGAGTGCTGGAGTTCACCGCGCTATTTTCCTGGACATCGACGGAACATTGAACGTCCCGCGGTGTGAGCCTGGAGCTCAGCTCCTGAGTCATGGGACCGGCTCTGGAGGAAGCTATTCCGTCCACGCGGTGCGTGAAGTTGTCGACTGGCTTTGTGGATTGCACGCCGCCGGCGTGGACCTCATCTGGTCGACCACCTGGAACGCGCAAGCCGAGGCCTACGCCGGATGGTTCGGTCTTCCTCGCGGCCTACTACACCTCAGACACGGAGGGGGTAACCGCATCGCTTTCGGCCGCAGCCTGAAAGTCGGACCGGTGCAGGACTATCTCGTCACCCATCCTGAGATTCAACGAGCGGTGATTCTCGACGACATGGTGGGGGAGTTCGACTTCGAAGACGCCCGATCCAGCGGCGGCCGCCTGCTGATCCCCGAATTGGACGACGAGCTAGGCGTCACGCGAGCGGTGAGGGCTGTGGTCAGCGATTTCCTCGCGTCTCAGCTATAGCCACTGCAGCGCACTGACGGCTCTTACGTCAGTGGCGCAGAGACGGGCTAGCTCCTGGCCGGACAACCCTTTCTGCATTGCGCTGTCCCGCAACAGTTTTGGTGACGCGGCACCGACAACTGACTGCAGAACGTCCCGGCAGTCTCCTTCGGGTTGTTAGTGGTGAGCCAGCGTTACTTGGCGGCATCGGACTCGGCGAACTCGCGATCAGCGGCCGCCTGGAGCTCTTCTTGGGAGTACCGGCCGTCGCCGGCGTGGACGGTGACGCGATAGCCCTGCGCGGCGTAAGAGACAACGGTCTGCCAGTGCGCGAGATAGTCGATGGGGTCACCGTTGCTCGCGTACACAGTGGCCACCGGGTAATCCGGGTGAATGTCGTTGGGGTAGTGGCCCATCGCTCAGCCGTCGTCGTTCGCAAGGTACTCGGCTCGGTCCGCTGCACGACGAAGGGAGTTCGCAGCCTCGGGGTTGCGGGCCTCAATCTCAGCTGCGAGGCGTCTAGCGGTTTCCGGGCTGACATCGCTGCCATCATGAGCTGCGAGAATTGCGGCGGCACCTCGGATCAGGACCTCTCCCGATCGAACGTAACAGAGCATCAGATGCCCCACTCGAATTCTCGATTGACCAGATCTGGTCGTTCAACGCACCCGATGATCTTGGCGAAGTACCCTGACTCGCTGTGGCTGCGCCCATCTCCGGATCGGGAATGGACGTTGTCGTACGCCCAATCATCGATGTCGCCGGACGGCGCTGGAACATCGAAGGTTTCGGTCCGCGGGTACTCGGTTCCGTCGTAGACGTCGGTGAATTTCACGGTCAGCTGCATGGGCGCACATTCGCAGACGGATCGGCCACCACATCAACGCGACGCGATTCCGCGTCCGCGCCGCGCGCGCCGCAGCGGAATGCCGTCCATACAGTTCGGTACTTCGACTGAAGGAGGCCCAGTGAGTTGGGACGCAACGTTAACCAGATCTGACACGGGTGAGGATGTCGCCGATTGGAACTTCACGCACAACTGCAACGTGATGGCGAACCTGGTTCTCTACCCGGACACCGACACTTCCCGGACCACATTCCAGGAGGTGTTCACGCCACAGGACCCCTCCTGGTGGAAGTGTCTCCACGGAATGGACGGCAGACAGGGCGCAGAGTTTCTTGGCCGAATTGTCACCGGTATGCGTGCCGACCCGGATCGGTATCGAAAACTGAACCCAGACAACGGGTGGGGTGACTACGACGCCTTCCTCGCGGTACTGGAGGAGATGCGAGCAGCGGTACCTGCCGGTACGCCCACACGTTGGTCAGTGGTTGGTTGACGGTACGGACGCCATGTCCCCGAGCTCCAAGGGCACCCACCAGCGCTGGTGCAAGTAACAGCCGCCCGCGCCGCCCTCGTTTCTCAGTTGGGCTCGCTCGTACCGTCCATGGATCGGCTCGCCGCCACCCATCAACTGCTCGAAGGAACACACGACATGAGCACAAATCCGGACGATCGCCCCACCGCTGATCAGATCGAGTCCGAAGCAACGGACTCCATTCAACTGGACTCGAGCCCAAAGGAACTCCGGCAGCCGCGCCTCTGGGAATGGATTCCCAGAGAGTCGAAGGTTGCACTCGCACTCGTTGCTACAGCTGTCCTGGCTGTTGTGCTCGTGATCGGGCTCGACCACGAGGAGTCGCGTGTTGACAGTAAGCAGCCGCCGGCACCGACGCAGCTGGAAATCCCGTTCGCGAAGCCTGTCACTATTTCGAAGATCGACATCACCGGCAGCCCCTGCGTACCCGCAGTGTCTGCGCCTGAACTGGTTTCCAGCCTGACTGCCAGCCAGGCGGCCAACGGCAAAACCATAATTGCCGAAGGACTGCGCACACGGACCGACCGTTCGGGAATCATCGCCGCGCTCGCAGTTTCCATGCGGCAAACCGAGATGCGTAATCTTGCCAATTCCGCGGTGCCCGCGTCCGTGGCCCTGCCCAACGACGGGATAACCCGGGTACGCCACGAGCTGGGCATCTTCGGACGGACACCGTCCGAAGGGCCTGTACGGACTCGTATGACGCCCGCACGCGCCGCCCGAAGCTTCTTCGCGGACATGCGATTCCCGGGCGACGGAACGCAGTGGACGCCCGAGGATCTTGCCGACCGAATGACACCGCACCGCGAGCCGCAGCCGATCGGGGTCTCCGTCGGACACTGCCCCGCGAGCGCATTCGTCGCATTCTCCGTGGAGTTCTATGAGCGCCACGTCGATGAAGTCACCAACGAGATGGCCACCGATCAATACCCCGATGACAACGCAGAAACCATGCCACCCATGGCGTCAGCGCGCACCGCACGCTATTCGTGAACTCGGCTCCGACTACTTGCCGACCGGATTCACGCCGGTTGTTCCGGTAGCCGCAAGGTCGACTGATGTCACGTCCCAACCTGACCGTCATCACCCATCAGCGCTGGCGCGCAGACGACCTCGCTCCGTACGTAGACGTGCGTCTGGACCACGGACTGGACACTTCTGTGGCAGCCGATCCTGACGTCGCGCTGTGGTGCCCTGGAGCGTGGGCCGCAGGTGCGACAGCGCGTCATACGCAGATGCGGCTCTCGTCTGCTGGCCCGATGTGGTTGGAGCGCATCTATCAATCGCTATCGGGACGTGACATCCGAACCGCGCCAGCAGCCGTGCTCATCGGAGAAGCCAGTGGAACGCAGACAGCCCCGGTGTTCGCCAAACTGCCTGAAACCAAGCACGAGCGCTTCACCGCGCGTACCCGCGACGTCGGCGAGCTGATCGCGGCGCTGTACCGCTTGCCGTCTGAGGAACCGATCCAACTACAGACGCCAGTGTGTTTCGAGCGCGAGGTGCGCTGCTGGGTGCTTCACGGCGAGGTAGTCGCTCGCGCAGCCTATTTCCCGGAGGTACCGCGCGAGGACTGGCCGATGCACGATGACCCAGCGCGATCAGCGGCCGCCGCTGCGTGGCTCACGCCGCTTATTCCGCACTTTCTGTCGGTGCCGCCTGCGGTGGTCATCGACGTCGGCTGGTGTACCGCCCCGGTTAGTGGCAATCCCGGATGGCGCATCGTCGAGGCGAACGCACCCTGGTCCGCTGACTGGTATTCCGCCGATGACATGGGTGCTGTCGTTGAGACGATCATCGCCAGCCAACGCGATGTCCCCGATACCTGGCGCTGGCAGCCAAGTCCACTGCTCCTGCACGCAGCGACGGGCCTGATCGCCCGCTGAGTGTTTCGGCGTGTCCCTCACTGTGATAGCGGCTCAACGAATCCACGGCCTAATCTCCAAAATAGAGATGAAGGGAGACGTCGTGGCTGAGATCATCTACGCCAGCTATGTCAGTAGGGGAGACCGCTTCGAGCATTCAGCCAAACTTCCAGGCGACCAGCAGAATCGGGACTTCGTCTGCGAGGTGCTCTCCGAGCCCGACCTGTACATCGACCATCACTACCAGCGGAAGGTGCGGCTGCTGTGTCGCACCACTGACCCCGCAACCGGCCGTGTCCGTGAGGGCAGCATGTTACTGCCGGAATCCGAGCGCCTCACGCTCGTGCAGACGACCCACGGCGTGTAGGCACGGACAGCAGAATGCGATCCACAGCCCCGGCCCGGCGGCGCGATGCGACCCATCCAGGAACCCCGCGTCACCGGGCCGGTACCAATCCTTCCCCGGTTTCGCATCTGCCGAACCAAGATGCCGCAATTCGATTGAGGGGATATGTCGGCGTGTCGTCCCTGTGGCAATGGCCTTGGCGCGCAGTCGTGACACCGTCCCCCCATGCATGTTCGCCCCTGGCGCTCACCGGCGCTTATGTCGCACCGGCACCTGCTCGAATGAACTTGTCAGACCCTTACGCTATTCTCTAAAATAGAGAACACGATAGGAGATTGACATGCGGATGCCCGCCCCCACCTCAACGCTCGTCAGCGTCGGCGACAGTGCCGACCTGCCCACCATGACCAGCCGAGTCGATCCTGAGGGCGCGCGGCGCATGATGGAGATGCTGGTCAATCTGTATGCCGACCCTCGGCTCGCCGTCGTGCGCGAGTACGTGTCGAACGCGGTGGATGCCACCCGCGTGGCAGGCGCGACAGAGCCAGTGCGCGTTGCCACCCCCACGCTGATTGATCCCCACCTGATCGTGACCGACAGCGGTACCGGCATGTCCACCGCTGAAGTAGAAGCCACCTTCCTTGCCTTCGCCGCGTCCACGAAGCGGAACAGCAATGACCTGATCGGTGGCCTCGGTGTCGGCGCGAAATCGGCTTGGGCACTGACTGAATCGTTCCTGATTGATACCGTGAAGAGCGGAAAGCGCACGTTGGTACGGGCGGCACGCGACCTTTCGCATCAGGTACTCGCCGCTGGTGTGGACAGCGATTCTCCCGACGGAACCACAATCACTGTCCCGGTGGAAGTCGAAGGCCAAGTCCATGATTGGGCACGCGTTGTGCACGAGGTCGCGACGGCACATGCCGACGGTGTGGTGCTCGTGGATGGCAACCCCGTGGCAAGCCTGGAGGGTGGACCAACCTGGATCGGCCCCATCTCTTGCCGACAGATCGGCGAGGAGAAGGGCACCGTGGTCGTCCGCAGTGGCGGTACCTTGTTCGCCTCGGTGCCCGAAATCGCCAAGCGCGTGCTTGGAGCCACGAAACTGGTCTCTTGCTTGATCGAGCTGTCAGTCGGCTCGTTCGATCACACCCCCAGCCGTGAATCTGTGGTCGCGACCGAGCGCACGCTTGCTGCGGTGGACGCAGCGCTGGCGCAGTATGAATCGGCCTATACCGCAATGGATCAACAGCTTCGCGAGTTGGCCGAGGTTGATGTGGTCGCGGCGGTTTCATTACGCACAGAGATCTTGGGGAGCGTGGGAACCAACGATCATTTTGCGCTCGGCTATCGCGTGCAGGTCCCTGGCGGGATCGGGGCCTGGAGGTGCGTGTTGAACCGTGATCGCCGGTTGCGGTGGGACCGCGTGGGTGGCCGTTGTGAATCTGACGATTTCAGGGCCATTCGTGGTCCCGGTGTAATGGAACGCACCGTGGTAGTCACTGACGTACCGCCCCGTCGCTCTCTGCGCAGCTTCGCCCGGTTCCTTGAGTCTGCGCAACCCGACGCTCGCCGGGTGATCCCTGTGCCGAAAGGCATAGACGTGGTGCATCTTCCGATCACTGGGCCGGACGACAGCTGTGTCTCCCAAACCTGGGATGTGGGTGCCGATACTCCTGGAGTGCAGCACTACACGTTCACGCAGTGGTGCGAGAAGCTTGCGGAGCTGCGGACCACAACCGTCTCCACCGGTGGTGCCTATCTCTGTGCATTGGTCGCCTGCGACGGCGCGAATCCTGGGCCAGTGGAAATGACGGCAGCCGAGATCGATGCTTTGGGGCTGCCGGTCTGGTACGACTACGGCGACCGGCCCCGCCACCTCGAAAGTGGGCCTGCGTCGGTGGCTGTTTTCCTGGGTAAGCGCCAGGCGGGGCCGCTGACTCGCGCCGTGCCCGAGGCGATGACGCGAAGCCAGTGGATCGAGCGGCGATTCGTCACCGAAACCTCCGGGTGGACGCAAGAAGAGCTACTTGCTGCTGCGCTAGATGTCCAGACGGGAGGCGTGGGCGAGTCACTGTTCAGCATTGCCCCCAGGGCGATCGAGCTCATTCCAACTGGCCAGCCGAAACCTGAACTGCTCATGCGTATCGCGGCGCTGGTGGACTCCACACAGAACATCACTCCAGTGCAGCGAGCCATCATGCAGACGGTCTGGGGGAGCCACTCAGCGACAGCTCTTCGGACGCAGGTGTCCGAACTGCGCTCCGAGCTGGTCCGCACTTATCCGCTGCTAGAGCACTTTCGGCACTACCACTCCCGCTCGGCACCAGGACCGGAATATGTCGAGTACGTCGCTCACACGCCGCCTCGGCAACTCGAACAAGTCGACGCATCTGCCGCATAACCGTCACGAAATTGACACTGAGAGAACAGGAACCATCCATGTACGCATTCATCGACAAGCAGTCAATCGTCGTCGGCGAGGGCGAATCCACCATCGTCGTCGCGGCCTCGGACGTTGCATTCGAGTCCGTGCGGCGCTACATCGTTGACGAGCACGGCCAGGACATCCAGACAGTCCAACAGTTGGCGGCGTCTGCGCGCAATGCCGTGAACGCAGCTGTCGCTGATGCCATCTCGATTGTGGATGGGGATTCGAGAGGCGGCGAGCAGGAATCGGGTGAGCCCGCCCACCGGATCGTTCACGGCGACCCCGTGGAGGAGATTGTTCTCACCACCGCGCTGCGGCTATGCCGCGATAACGCGGACCTGGCACCGCTCGGAAAGTTTCTCAGCCGCCTGGACCGCAACCCTTCCGAGTCGTCGCGGTCACAGCTGTTCGGGTGGCTCAAGGCCGGGGGATTCACGATCACCACCGACGGACTGATCGTCGGCTACAAGTCAGTTCGCAGAGACGGCCTGTCCGCACACGAAGGCAAGGAGCCGGTCACCGTCACACGCCAAGACGGCTCGACTGAGACCGTCACCGGCCATGTCCCTTACCCGGTCGGAGCGACCATCTGGATGGCGCGCAATCTGGTGGACAGCGACCGGCACTCGGCGTGCTCGGTGGGCCTGCACGTGGGCACCTTTGGGTACGCGCAGGGGTTCTCCGCGCAGATGCTGGTGGTGCTCGTTGATCCGGCCGACGTGGTTTCCGTCCCTGCGGACTGCAACGCGCAGAAGATGCGTGTATGCCGTCTGCACGTCGCGGCCCTTCACGACGGTGATCAGATCGCAGACACGGTGATTGAACACATTCGCACCCTTCCCGACTTCGATGCCGTCGAGGAGTACACCAAGCGGCCGGAGAACCAGTCGCACCCTACGTTCGGCGTCGTGCTGTCGTTCGGCGAGCCAGACGATGACGAATATGGCGATGACGACGAACACGGTGATGATGGTGATGATGAGCAGGACGATCATCACGGCGATGAGTGCGCCGAAGATGAGGATGAAATCGCTGTGCCCTTGGGGGAGACGCCGTGCGTGTTGGGGCAGTGGCAGCGATGAGCACCACCGAGATCCGGGCTGAACAGCTTCGGGCGGGAGACAGCTTCGAGCACTGGGCACGGCCACGTGGCGAAGAGGAATCGCGGATATTTCTCGCCCAGGTGCTGCGCGACCCCGAACCGCATCAGGATCGTTTCGGGCAAGATCTGCTCAAGGTCTGGTGTCGCACAGATGATCCCGCCACTGGAGGAGTACGAGAGGGATACGTCATTTACGGCTCGCAAGCGGTTGTGTCGCGCCGCCGGGAGATGTGAGCACGCCATGCACCTGGTGAGGCCGATGGAGATTTCCAAGGATCTGCCCGAGTTGTTGACCGCGGAGCAAGAGGTGGAGCTTGCCAAGCGGATAGAAGCCGGCCTGTACGCACAGCGCCTACTCACCAAGGGAGTTTCGCAGTACACCCCGGCGCAGTTGCGATTGGTCGCGGCGGATGGTCGAGCAGCGTTCGAGCATTTCGTGACCGCGAATGTTCGCCTCTCCGCGTGGTGGGCGCGCAAGCGTGCGGTAAGGGGCTCCAGTGCGGTGCTGACAGTGGAAGACCTGACCGCTGAAGGGATGGTTGGCGTCATTCGAGCAGTTCAAAAATTCGACTACACACAGGGATTCAAGTTCTCCACGTACGCGCTGCATTGGGTTCGGCTCCATCAACAGCGAGCGATCGCGAAGGCAACCCCCGCTGCGCTGTCTTCCGGCGACCAGGAACGCTGCAGGGAGTTGCTTATGGTCACCTACCAGCTGGGTACTGACCTGGGTAGGACGCCTAACGACCTCGAGCTCGCAGCTGCGATGGGTGTCAGCGTGGTGGGCGTCGCCCAGATGCGCGCCATGATGTCCCGAGCAGTTTCGCTGGACGCACCGCTAAGCGGGGGAGGTCGAGATGACTCCTCCAGCCTCCTCGACTTCCTGGCAGGCCAAGACCGTGGCGACCGAGATGATGCTCATGTCATTGCCGCCCAGCTGCTTCCGGAACTGATGGAGCTGCTCTCTCATCGCGAGCGGCGAGTCATCTCCGAGGTGTTCGGGCTGGATACCGGAGTGCCGCAGTCGGTGACCGAAGTCGCCGACAAGTACCGGCTTCCAGTCGTCAAAGTCCAGGGGCTCATTGAGGGAGCGATGGCCAAACTGCGTGGCGAGCAGCAGGTGGCGGCATGACCGCGATGCTGCAAGACCAGGTACCGGTTAGTGGCGCCGTGCTGCAACCACGAGCGCACCAGCGTGCCGCGCTCGACGGGCTAGCCGATGCAGAGGAGCGGGCGCAGCTGCGGATGGCCTGCGGTACCGGCAAGACTCTCATCGGACCGTGGCATGCGCTCGAAGTTGGGGCTCGCACTGTCGCGGTGTTCACGCCCAGCATTGCATTGGTGGCTCAGACCATCGCCGAGTGGCGACGCGTCATACCTGGCCTGCGTGTATTGGCTGTATGTTCAGATACGACAACGGATTCAGGACGCGCAGAAATCGGCGTAGATGGCATCGACCCGTTCGAAGGGCGACATGAGCAAGATGGCAATGTAACGACCCGAGCGGAGGTGGTCGCCGGGTTCCTTGAGCGCGCTGAAACATGTGATGTGCCCATGTCTCTAGTGGTATCCACCTACCATTCTTCGCAGGTGATCGTTGACGCTGTCGGCTTGACGCGCAACGGTCGGCCTCTGGATCTGGTGGTCGCTGACGAGGCTCACCACCTGGCCGGCCGCACCAACCCGGCATTTCTCCCGGTGCTTGATCCGCGTGGTGTGCCGGCGCTGCGCCGAGTATTCGCAACGGCAACGCCCATAGTTCTGAAAGGTCGTGGCGGCGCCGAGACGATCGACGACTTGTCCGGAGCGAGCGCGGTTGCGAGATCGATGGACGACACTGCGCTGTTCGGGCAGATCGCATACACCCTGAACGTTGGGGAAGCCGTCAGTGCTGGATTGTTGGCCGACTACCGCGTATTGGTGACCACGACGACCGAACCAGCATGGGAAGCAACCGGAGAGCGAGCTGCGCTGGCCGCGCTGGTCGATGTAGTCCGTCGTTATGGTGTACGGCGCATCCTGACTTTCCACAATCGAGTCGATTCCGCACGGGCATTTGCAGAGCGTGTCAGCGCACTAGGCAGTGTGGACGGCACCTCCATCTGTGGGCACGCTGTTGATGGTTCGATGCCTGACTCAGGGCGAGTCGCGATCCTGGCCAGACTCGCCGACACACGGTCGGAGGGGATCACCGTGGTGGCCTCGTCGCAGTGCCTGCGTGAGGGCATCGACGTGCCGGCAGTCGACGCAGTTGTGTTCGCCGATCCACGTACCAGCCAGGTGGGAATCATCCAGGCCATTGGGCGAGCCCTGCGTCAACATCCAGGAAAATCCCACGGAACTATCGTCATTCCGCTGGTTCTTGACCCCGACGCCGATGATCAGGACCAGTTGTCCACGTCCTCCTACACCCACGTATGGCGGGTCCTGCAAGGGCTGCGCGCGCATGACTCGCGGATCGGTCACGACATCGACAGGGCACGCCGTACAGGTACCAACGGCTGCATCGACCCGGCCGCTCTGAACTGGTTGGAAGTCATCGGGGACCAGCCCGGGGCGATAATCACGCGGCTGCTGCAGCGCACATCGTCGGTATGGGAGCGTAACTTTCAGCAGTTGTGCGAAGAGGCAGATCGTCTGGGATCAGCTGCGCGGATTACTACACAATGCACAGCTCTGGGCTCGTGGATCACCCTACAGCGCATTCTATTCCGTGATGGGATGCTCGACGAAGACCGTCGCAAGAGACTCGAATCAGTCGACGGTTGGCGCTGGGATGCACGGGAGGCCTCTGACGAACGAACCTTGGACCATATCCGCATTGTCTGCGATGCCCTGGGCAGCCTCGATGACACGTCTCCCGGTGATTCGATCTTCGCGGGATACGTCGACGGACTGAACCGACCACTGCGGCTGTGGGTGGCGACGCAGCTATGCAAATACTGGGACAACGAGCTGGACAGCTGGATCGCCGAGGCGCTCCTGCAGCTGGCGGGCTGGGACTGGTATCCGTTCTCCGAGGCCGACCAAGCCGGCGTGGCCGCGTTTCGCTCCTTTGCCGCGTGGGAAGGTCACGTGGATGTCCCACCGGGACACATCGAAGATGACATCGACCTTGACGCCTGGCTCGGAACAGTTCGGCGCCGCAAGATCTACGGGACACTGCCACCGATCCTGGAATCGGTCCTGCTGGCATCGACACCGACCGGCCGCAATGGAGAACGCCGCTTCTTGTGGAAACCATCGGAAACTCGTTGGCAGATAGCGGAAATGGCGTGCCATCAGTACATCGCCAAACACGGAACACTGGCGCGGATGCCGATTGGAACCGTCCAGTACGTCGAGGGCCAGCGTTTCGAGCTGTACCAGTGGTGTGCGGCTACGCGGTCTCGGCGCAATCGCGGAGACTTTCGGCCGCAGGACAGCGCGATCGAACGATTCACTGGATGGACCTGGAGTTCACCAGGGCAGGGTGGCACCGACATGATTACCGGTCCAAAGCAGGGCGTCACCGACCACAGCACCCGCGGATTCCACCAGGGTTGCCGCTGCGTTGTCTGCGTCACCGAGAACCGCAGCTACATGCGACGCGTCGCAGCTGAGCGGCGGGCGATGTACCGCGCTGAATGGGTGCCCGCTCAGGATGTCCGTGAACACCTACAAGGCCTGCTAGCGATGGAGACCAGCAAGGACCGCTCCGATGCCACATTCACGATCGGCGCGATCGCTGCAGCTGCGTGTGTCTCGCGAGGTCTGGTGTCCCTGCTCGTCAAGCGAGCAGAGGATCCCAGGTGCAGCGCACTGCACAGGCGCATGCTGCTTGACCTTACTGCGGACGACGTGCGAGCGGTGCGGACGGTGCAACGGGACCGAGGTCGCCTGGGGATCCGTGACTACAACGCACAGGTCGACGATCCGGAGCCCACCTGGCAACTGCTCGATAAGGCCACGGCGGCGGGTTGGACACCTAAGCAGGTGACGGCTGCACTCGGTTACAGCAGCGCGGCGAACACCCCAATCAGCGGCAGGCCGATAACTATCGCCCAGGCCAAACTCGTGCGTATCTGGTTCGAGTCGCTGGAAGGTGACTTGACGCCGCCGCCGGTGCCAGCACACAAGAAGACAGGTCCGAAGAAGCCGCCAGTCCGGAGGAACAAGCGGGTGGACCACGTCAAGTCTGCGAATCCCGAAGCGGCGAATTGGGCCAAATCGCTAATAGATCAGGGCTATTCGGTCAAGCATGCCGCCGAGAAGAGCGGGTTGTCGATCGAATCAGTGTCCAAGCTGGAAGAGGTGCAGCGGTGAGTGATCTGGTCGAACGAGCTGAACAGGTTTTGGGGGAGGCGCCAACGTATGCCATCAATCGCGATACGGCGCAGATACTTTCGGCATTCCGCCGACTCCAAGCTCGAAGCGACCGATCAGCACGACGACATGGCCGGTGGACAGCCGTAACTCCGGACGTGTCCGGCACGCCATTTGGCCGGTTCGCAGCGCACGCTGCGGTTGATACCCCGACCAATCTAGGAGGGCCATGTTCGACCAGACAGCACCGCTGGACGTAGAGACCGTCGAAGAGGCCAAGGAGTACACCGGCAGGCACCGCGCACCCGAGACGCAGCCGGAAGACGTTCCGGCATCTCGGGAATTCGCTCAACTCGGATGGTGACGAATGAATGATGACGCGACCCGCGATGTGTTCCTGAAACAGTTCGCGGCGATGAATGTCCAGATCCAGGCCAAGGATGCCAAGCGAGTGCGCCGAGATCCGGGCAGCAGCGAGTTCGCTTTCGTCGATGCTGACGTAATGGGGGCTGAATTCATGCGCACCTATGGGGACATGACATCAGTCGGTTACGCCCGCGGCTGGTTGTAGCCGGTTTGGTCGCTCCACCCCTTCTGGCGTCCAGCAGACGCGTTGAAGCCGTGTCGCTGCACGCGCAGACCCTAAACTGCAGGTGAGTTGTTGCTGATTGCATTGCAGCATGCATATCTACGGCAATGAGACATGCATATTGGGCTGCCGGATGAAAAGGGATCGCGTGGACACCATCAGCATCACCGACAAGGGCGGCTTTCCGAAGCGGGTTGACGCCGTCAAACAAGCGTCGGCAGGTCTGCGGGCGATCGACACAGAGCTCGAAAAGATCCTGATTTCCGCCCGTGAAGAGGCCAAGTCATCGACCACCACCGGCGAACCCGCCCCGGTCTACGCCCCAATCCTCGACGGACTGAGTGGCTGGCGCGAGGCAGTGAAGAAGGCCAACGCCGTTGTGTGCGACTCAGCTGAGAACTGCGCGGCCACCATGTCCGACAAGTTCACCAAGATCACCGGCAAAGACGCCGATACCGCCAACGCCATCGTCGCGGTCTGAAGGGGAGAGGAACCCAAATGCCGAACAGCACCATCGCCATCAAGTCCCCCGAACGATTCCGGCAGCTGCTCGATTCTCTCAACGGAGTTCACGGGCAGATCGACGCCAAGCTGACCGAAGGGCAGAAGTTGACGGAGGCCCTGCATGCCGCGGCGAGCAAGGGCGTCGTGGCGTCCGACGGTACTTCGGCGGGCCCTGGCGCAGGATCCGTTGCCCCCGCGTACGCGCAGACACTCACGGCTGCTGGCGAGGCCGCCAACGGGGTGGCCACACACGTCACGGCGGTCAAGTCTTCCTTGGGCAATGTTCTGGCCGACCTGCATGCCCTGCTCACCCAGCTGACCGCCGTTGATTCCAAGGCTGCCGGCGAGATCAAGAAGGCTTAGCCGCGATGACCGAGACGATCAGTACCGATGACGGGATCATCCAGTCGGGCGGAAGCCAGGCCGAACAGCAGCTTCCGGTCTCTGGCCCCGGTGGGAAGCTGCCATCTGGAATGGTCGATCCACGACTGACCAATGCCGTCGACGACACGTCTGAACAGACTCGGCGCGGCGGTCAGAAGGTCGGCGAGGGTATCGGCCGGACCAAGAAGGACTCCGCGGGCAAGACCGATATCGATAAGGGCGGAGCCGCGGACATTTCGAAGATCGGCGGAGTCCTGTCGTCCCTCGGACAAGGTGTCTCCGGCGCGCTCGGGTCCATGGGTCAGGCAGGGCAGAACATGCCCCAGATGCCGCAAGTGCCGGCTTCTTCAGCTGGGCAGGCCAACCCGATGTCGCTGTCAGATCCCACGGCGAAGAATGCGATATCGAAGCTGCTCGGTGGCAGCGACAGCGCCGTCGGATCGGGTATCGGCAGCGGCTTGACCGGCGCCGCTGGTGGGTCCGGAAAGGCTGGGCCGACCAGTATCGGAAAGAATCAGTTTCAACAGAACATTCTCGATCTGGCCAAACAGGTGGTTTCCGCTGATGTCACGTATGCCTGGGGTGGCGGCGACAACAACGGTCCCACTCAGGGCATCCGCGACGGAGGTGCCGCTGATGCGGCGGGCGACTTCAACAAGGTCGGATTCGACTGCCAGGGGCTGGCCAAATATCTGATCTTCCAGTCATCTGGCGTGAGCATCCCCAACGGTTCTGGGAACCAATTCGGAGCTGGATATCTGGTCGGCGAGCCCGAAATTGGTGACCTCGCGTTCCCGACAGATCCCGGCAAGCACGTGCAGGTCTACGTCGGTGACGGGATGGTCGTTGAGGCCCAGCAGTCCGGCACCAACGTCATGTTCTCGAATGCCACGCCTGGATCCCAGTTCGTCCGAGTGGTCGACGCAGCGTGATCGCCGGCCAGCCGCAACTCCTCGCGCCCGGCCCGCCGCTTGCCGCCGAATCCGGACATCATCGCCGCAACTTTGACAGCGAAAGGACGGACACACCGTGACCACGCCCGACGTTCCTCCGGTGACGACACCGCATTCCTCGGAGATCATCCGTGACAACTTCCCTCCGACCTCTGAAAGCGGCACGGTCCAGTCGGTCATCGCGTTCTTCCAGAAGGCCGCCGAGTCGGTTGGGACAGGGAATACCGCGGAGACGATGTTCGCACTGATCGAAGCCCACGCGACCGGCCAAACTCCCACCGAACTGCTGTCCGACTTCACCTCCGATCAGCGCGCGGCGTTTGACCTGGCGTTGCGCTCACTTAATCAGGGCCAAGGCGCCAGCGTCATGGCCCAGGACATTCTCAATGCCAAGGTGCAGCTCAACGGTGTGGCGACGACCTTCGAGGCAGCGGTGGAGGAGCTGATCGCTTCCTATGCGGCTTCGGGCGGACCGAGTTCGCCGAAGAACCAGGGCGAATTCCAGCAGAAGTACCAGGAGCTGCTGGAGCAGGCCCAGAAGGATGCCGACAGCATCGGCAAGAACCACAAGTCGACGCAGGAACAGCTGATCGCGGGTGTGCAGAAGGGCGGAACCCCGCAGGTTCCGAGCACCATGGCCCCGACATCCAGCTCCAACCCGACGGTGCCCGGGATGCCAGACGGCGCTATGGGATCGATGCTGCAGAACGTGGCTGGTCAAATGATGAAGCCACCGAATCTCCCGATGCCCAACATCGGTCAGATGGCGCAGCCGATGGTCCAGTCGGCGCAATCAGCGATCAAAGAGCTGATGCAGGGCAACAAGGGCGGGAACGTCCCGATCACCGAAGACGCCCTCAAGAAGCTGAGCACCAGCGCGGGCCTGTCCACCCAGAACGCCTCACTGTCCAACGCGCGCAAGCTCGACGGCCCCGAAGGCGATGAAAACGGCGCAAACTCGCCGCTCTCACGCTCCGCTGGTCTGCCCAAGAGTGCCACCGTCGAGGCGGGTGCGCGGCATGCCGCTCCCGATGCGGCGCACTCAAACGAGCCAGACGGCTCTCCGCAATCCGCGCCAACCGCCCCGGCCAACACCGCCGCCCCGGTTGCTTCCACACCGACCACCACGCTGTCCTCCGGGAGCGCGGCTACGGGGCCGGACCCGCTCACTCCGTCGGCCCAGACGCATGTCTCATCTGGTGACCCCGGCGCAGGTGGATCTACGCTCGGCACCTCGGCGCAAGCGCCCGTCCAAACTGCCGCCACGGCGCCGCCCGGAGGGATGATGCCGATCACCCCTGGGATGGGTGTGGCGCCTGCCTCTGGTGCCGGTGGTTCGACAGGGGGAGCTGCTCGGTCCGACCGCAGCAAGATCCCCGGTTACCGGCCCGATCTGAGTGACCCGGACGCAGCACTCAGCGATTTTGGCGCCGGCCTCAAAGGTCTCGACCACGCGACTGATCAGCAGCACATTGCGGCATCGATCGCGGCTGGCTTGGTGCGCATGCATCAACGCGCGGGGGTGGACACCAAGGTGGCGGTCGGTATCGGCGGGTCGCAGGCGGTTTTCGCCACCAGTGACGGGCTCGGGTTCTTGGCCCGGGGAATCAAGGCGCAACCAAATCTCACCCCGCTGATCACGCAGGTACCCGATGCTTTCGTGGGTCGCTGGATTGGGTGTGATCAGCCCTGGCGGCCGCTGCTGGACGCCGTCGCTACTGGGCTGGTGAAGCCATTCGACTCGGTCGTCTGCACGGACCCGTCAGCTCAGCAGCATGACGTGCTGGTGCTCGGTGAGCGCGAACTCGCCGCGGTCAACATCATCCCGGGATCACAGAACCGATCCACCGTCGATGCCGTCGATCCCGAAGACATCGACGCGGTGGTGAAGTTCCTGTCCAGCTCGTGGGGTCAACCCGTTCCATCTGCGTCTGATCTCGAGACGCGGGCATGGACACTGCGCTGGGTGGGCGAGGACGTTGGTGATCGCCCGCTGCGCTACGCGACGGTCTGGGTCCACTACCTGCTGGCCGCTGCGATGGTCGATCTGCAGGTAGGCGATATCGACAGCGCCCGGTACATGCTCCGCAACGCTCTGCGCGTCCCGGTACCGGCGCAGGTGGCGCGATGACCCAGATCAACGTTCACGCCGTAGGCGGAGTGCCGCTGGTGCGGCTGGGCGGACCTCTCACCGAGCGCAGTGGCGCCGAGCTGGCGGCTTCGATCATGTCGGCGATCTGCTTCATGACCGAGGACGCCGGCTCTCGCCCGTTGAGTCTGGAGTTCTCCCGGGTGAATCGGCGGTGATACTTCTGCGACATACACCGATTCGGCATTTTGAGCGCACGGAACGTTTGGGGAGTGGATTAGTTGCAGACAGATATGCAGGGCAAACCATGACAGAATGGCGTCAAGCAAATGCTTCGCCAACAGGCAAGGAGACATGAACATGACCAGTGCAATCACAGGAGTGAGTAGCTTCGCCGACGTGGTCAGCCAGGTGGGCGGGTTGGTTACCGAGACCACCGGATTTGGCACAGCGGCATCGGCGGCCACCGCTATCGCAGCGGTGCTCACCCCGCCGGGCAACGACGCCGACTCGGTGCAGGCCACCGCGCAACAGGGCATTACCACTGCTGACTTCATCGCGATGCTCAGCTTGGGACTGGAGCAGCTCACCGAGCGTGCAACCGAGACCAGTACGGAGAACATGACATTCGAGGCGCTTGGCACCATGGGCGCCGCGGCGGTCAACGCGATCTAACCCCACGCGAAAACCGCCCCATGCATCAGCAATGGGGCGGTTTTTCTTGTGCCAGGCCGGCGGAACTATCGAAGCGTTATCTCACAGCCTGTCAGTCATTTTCGCGGTTCTGTGCGATTGTCCCGCCGCGCACTGCCTCCGCCATGGCATCTTCGCCGTGCAGCAGCGGGTTGTCGTGCGCCATGATCTTGCGTTCTTTACCGCCGCCAGCACGGGAGCTCCCCGGAGCCCCGCCGGTCATCGGGGAAGCCATCGGTGTGGCACTCATCGGCATCCCGCCAGGTGCCCCGCGCGTGTTCAGCGCCGAGGCGTTGGCGCCTCCTGCAGCTGTAGCGGCGCTTGCCGCCGAGGTCGTAGTCGTTGGCGTGTAGGCGCTTCTGGCAGGTTCGGAACGACCGGAGACGTCTGAGCTTGTGTGCATGCCAGGTGAACTCGTGCCTGATGTTGATGGCTGCGAAGGTGCGGGCGCGGTGAAATCGGGGCGCAGGGCAGTTGGCGCCGCCACTGGAACGGCGGCCGCACCCAGCCCGGCACCACCCAGTCCCAGTTCGCGGTCGAGGTCGTCGGTGTCGATTACACCGTCGGCCTTGCGGTTCTGTGCGCCCGCCGATTGCATCGCAGGTTGTCCGCCGCCCGCCGCTGCGGGAGCGGCCTGGGGCTGTGCCTGTTGCGGCTGTTGCGGAGGAAGCTGGACGGGTTGCTGCTGTTGCGGCTGTCCCTGCTGCGCAAGCAGTGTGGCGATCGCCGCGTCCGTGTCGCCGTCGGCTCCAGCCGGGCTGGCGGTGCTCGACGGCAGCGGAGCACCGGGCATCTTGGCGTTGGACGTACCCGTGCCGCCAGTGCTCTTCGGCCCGGACTTACCGGGCAGCGCATGGTCATCGTCGCCTTGCCTCTTGCCTTTTCCCTTCTTGTCCTTGCTCTTTTCGCCGTCGCCGGCCTTCACTTCATTGAGCTTGTCGCGGGCCTTTTGCGAGTCATCAGCGTGTGCTTTGTCGGCGGATTCTCGCTTGTCCCGCAAATCCCGCAGGTTGGCGAGTGCCGAATTCACTCGCGATGACGCGGCTGGCGCATCGTCATCGCTGGCAGATGCCAGCTGTTGGCGCGCCGCGGTGAGTTCTTGGTCGGCCCTAGCGAGGTCATTGTCGGTGGGTGCGTTTCTGTGCCACAGGTCGTTTGCACTCTGCTGCTGTTTCAACGACGCGCCGACCACTGCGAAGTTGTAGCCGGACTGGGTCAACGTTGAACGGATGCTGCCGAGCTGGCTGACCGCTGAATCTACTGTCTCGCCCTGGGCGACTTGCGCGAGATCGTTTAACGCAGATCCCAACTGAGCGAAGGCATCATCCATCCCCGTCGCCAAGCCTGACAGCGCATCGGTGGCATAACTGCTGTCGAGAAATGACAGGGTCGGGTCAGCCGTGCTCGGTGAGTACTCCACGAAAACTAGGATGCCACCGTGTCTGCAGGTGAACGCCCACGGCGCGTCAGCGGTAAGGCGTAACCGCGGGGGAGTACCCCGTTTCAGTGACGGCGCTAGCTGCCGGATCGGTGACGACGTGTGCGCCAAGCCGTGTCAGCACAGGCTCGAGGAAAGTCGCCATCCCTTCAGTGTTGGTGTCGTCTATCCCTTGATGAACACCGATAAGTGTCGCGCTGCCGGTGTCGTCGACGGTGAACACGACGGCACCGGAGTCCCCGCCCTCGGAGGTGCGGCGATACCGAACATCTTCACTTGTGCTGATCAAGGGAGAGCACACCACCCCGGAAACGGCGCCGTCAATACAGATTGGGGTCCCAACAGGAAGTGCTCGCGCACCCGCGACTGTGAGCACACCCTTGATCGGCCATCGGCCGGCGATCTTGCTTACCGTCGAATTTGCGGAGCCAGTCCATACGACAGCGGAGTCGACGTCGACACCTGTTGGCGCGTCGTCATCGATTACGGCGGCGGTGTAAATACCGACGGCCACAGGAACCGTTTCAGCTGGATCGGCGTAGACGTACGTCTGCCGGCCGGGGGTGTAGTCGCAGTGACCGGCGCTTATGAATCCGTACTTCGATGTGACGGTGTCGATGACCGCGGGCCCGATCGTGCACTTCTTCGAGGAGCCGTCGACCTGGCGCTGCACGATCTTGATGCCCGGGAAGGGTTGCGCACCGAATTGGTGACCGTACGAGCTCCGCGTCACCAGGACCTGCCCGGTCACGTCAACCCAGTGGGAGGTGGACAGGGTTGAACCGGAACGGGCCGGCGTGGAAGAAGCGGTTTCTTCTGCAGCGGCAGGCACCGGTGCTCCGGCCACGCTTGTAGAGCACGCTGACACCGCTACAGCAGCGGTGGCCAGCACGCAAGCGAGCCAGTAATTCGATACCACAACGCTATCGTCGCATGTCAGGCCACATATCGGACAGCCGCGCAGCGTTCACCAGAGCCATTCGTGACATTCCTCAGGCGTCTGACCTGCGGAAACGTTTGGGTGCGGCCATTGGTGTCACGTCCCTGCGAGGGTGCCTACGCACCCTCGCAGGGACGTCATCAGCTGCGTAGTCGTTGATACCCCTGCAGCCAGGCGACCACCCGCGCGGAACTGGTGGGCAGGGAGGCTGCGCGTTTCAGGAGCACGTCGATGTTGACCAAGTTTGCATCCAGGAGGCTGCCGGCGAACTCAAAATCTTTCTCACGGCGCGCGGCGAGCTTACTCACCACGAGATCATGCGGCTCGACGAATTTCGGCGTGGCGGGCTCACTGGAGCGTAGGCCCCACGTCACTAGCCGATCCCGCCATCCTGCGGGCAGCTCCGCGGTGTCGATGTGCACGCCCTCCGCGTAAACACGGTAGGTGTCGTGGAACTGGGTCATCTCACCGATCGCCTCGTCGACTTCGTCGGCCTTGTGACGGTTCGGGTCATCCAGAAACGCGATGTCTGCTTCACGCGACATCATCACGGCCGCAGGCAATTCGGAATCTTCGTATGACCCCAGAATTGCCTGCGAACCTATGACGAGTACGTCGGCATCACCGGCGATATTGCATGCCGAACGCAGAATGTGCGCCAGCTCTTGGCGGTTCACGCTGCCGGCGTGGTTACGCGCTGTTCCCGGTACTGCCTCTTGACTGACTGGACCTCACGAGCGGAGAGAACCCCGGTGAACGGAGTGCACGAACGCAGCGTGACGCCGTGATCGGAGGGATCGAGCATCGCACCAATCAGCGACGGAACATCCCGCTTGAGCAGGTTGCCCCATTCGTGGGTGTACCTCTCGCTGTGAGCGTTGCCCGTCTCGCGGTCCCGTTCGACGTTGCGCAGAGCGGTCTCGAGCACTCGGTCCGGATCGCGCAGCAGCTTGGAGACGAGCAGCGCATGCAGCGCTAGTGACTGCTCGTGCCCGTCGAGACGCCGGTCACGGCCAGCGGTCGCGGCGATGACCGCGCGTTCGGGAATCCGCCGATGGGTTCCCACCACGGTGCACTGGAGCTTGCCCTGGTTGCACAGGTCGACCACATGCTGGCGGGACACGCCAAGTCGACTGGCGACCTCGCCAGTGCGCAACATCTTCTCGGTGGACATATCACCAGGGTAGGAACTAAACACAAAAAACACAACGTAGGAGATCACGACCGTATTCCGGGGTAGCGCGACCGATGGGCGCCACCCGCGCGCCAGCGGCCGGATCAAGCCGGTGGAGGGGTTTAAGTCGCCGCAGTGAACTGCGCACTACGCGTCTTGGCTTCCTGGGCCGCACGACGTGCGTCTTCGGCGACGATGCGTGCGGCTTCGGCCGCAGTACTGGCGTCTTGCGCGATTTCAGCAGCGGTGTCTGCATCAATCCCAGCCATCCGCGCGGCGAAAGCATTCACGTTGCGCACGTGGCTATCCCAATCGGTGTTGTGGTGGGTGGCTCCGGAACCCGCAGGCATCGCACTCATGTACAGAAATGTATGCCTGGCGCAAGTTGCATGCAAGTCGTACATGTGGCGTGTCGCAAACCGGGCTTCCTGGTGACGTCACCGATAAGCCCGAGGCGCCGTAATTCCGTGTCAGAGTCCTTTTTTCGGTACTTGGCACTTCGATTTCGAGCGAGCCGGGATTCAAAAACTTGCGTGCGTGCATGTATGGTGGGCAAGTGAGTGCTTGGTCCGACTACCTGACGCGAGTTGCTGGCGAACTCCCGCAGAAGAAGCTTGCCGCGTTAGCCGGCGTCGATCCATCGCAGGTTTCGCGGTGGATGGCCGGATCAACGCTGCCTTCGGTTAAAGCTGTCGACCAGTTGGTTACTGCATTGCATCTCGACGAAGACGAAGCGCGCGTCGCGGCGGGCCAGTTTCAGCACCGGATCGAAGCGTCCGACGAAGACATTCGAACAGTTGAAACAGCCCTCATACCGATCGAAGGAGCTCTCGAACACCTGCGGACGGTGGCCGACCTTGTCAACACGCTCCCTCTTGGACAGCTGGCCCCTGAAGTGCAAGAGCAGGTCGACCGCGTCCGTGCGTCAACGGGAAGCATGCTGATGATGGTGTCGTCAGGCGCAGAGCCTGGCGCCGCTCCCAGCTATCAAGATGTGCTGCTGGAATTGGTGATGGCGACTTTCGTCAATGAGCCGCAGACACGGTCGGAGATGCAACGGCGGATGGTGGTAAGTCGAAATTACCGAGTCCGCAACAAGCTCACAAACGTAGGCGCGTACGCGCACATTCTCAACGATCCACGTCTCGACAAACAGGCCGAACCCAACAACTCAAGCGAGTCGAGCGGCACCTAAACGCAACGCACACAGCTGCACTGAGAACACCCCGGCGCTGCTCGACTAGCCGTTGGTCACGGTTACCTGGAACAGGTTGTCCCGTGATGTGCCGAACCCGCGGACGCCACGCACACCCCAAACGTGCAGGAGTCGGTTAGCGATTAGCGAAGCGGCTTCTGTCGGCGTGATGCCCGCGAGCATCAGGTGTACTTCTGCGTCGCCATCGGGCCGTGG
This sequence comes from Mycobacterium sp. D16Q14, assembly GCA_002013415.1. Lineage (GTDB taxonomy): Bacteria > Actinomycetota > Actinomycetes > Mycobacteriales > Mycobacteriaceae > Mycobacterium. The sequence goes on along the minus strand of MAEX01000018.1, from coordinate 10,278 downwards.
TTCGACGCGCACCAGAGTTAGTGCGCCGGGCATCCCGGTGCTGGCCATCGCCTGAAAGGTGGCAGCTTGGGCGCGCGACGAACCTCCATCGGGATCCAGAATGGTCCGAGCAGCAGATCCTGGTGGAGGGACTGCCGGTCTTATCGGAGCCGCAGCCGGGGCTGAAGCATCTTCGCCAGTTGGGGTGATCAATCGGGCGATCAGCGCAGCGGTGAGGATGAATACCGCCGCGATGATGATCACGAATGTCCAGGTTGATGTCCCGATCACCAACCGTGAGACGGACGTGCCGATGATCGTGAGACCGCAAAGCCCGATCAAGCCATCAAGACTGCTCCTGGTCATGACGATCTCCCCCGCTTCTTCCTGACAGCACGCAACGCTATCTGAGCCGATCCTGCATGTGAGAGGGGATCGACGAGTTTGTTGGCGATCTGTTAGCCGGCGAAACCAACATCACCTGCCAGCGGAATCACGCTTTCCAGTGCTTCACGAAAAACGCGTCCCCATCAGGAGGGGTGGAAACGTCGGCGGGATTGCCGGTCAACATGCCGATGGGCAATGGCTCGCCCTCGGCGTGGACCTTGAATCCGTGTTTGGAATAGAAGTTGGCCAAACCTTGCCGCCGCGCTTCGAATTGTCCATGCAGCATTACGAGGCGACCGCGTTCTGAGATCTTGAGAGCGCGCTTCACCAACCGAGAGCCGTACCGGCGCCCCTGGAGGTCGGGGGAAACCGCAACTAGGTGCAGTTTGGCTGTTCTCAAGGCCGTTCCTGTGAACGATGTCGCCCATTCCGGCCACGAGTCCAGATCCTGCATGTCCAAAGTCTCCCCGGAGTATTTGGTGAGCCGTTCCCACAGCATCCGGTGGGCACCCATCACCATTACTCCGACCGTTTCACCGTTCACCCGTAGCGCCTTGACGGCGGTTCGGGCGTAGAACCAATCCGCGAACGGGGTGGTGAGGAGGTGTTCGGTGTTCTCCCGCAACGTGTTACCGATGGCGCGACCTAACACGCCGGATTCTTTGGCGCGGAGTAGATTTGCTCGATCTTTAGCGTCCCCTGGTCGCCCGCCAGCCAAGACGTACCAGTCGTCGAGACGCTCGAGGTCCTGCTCCGAAGCGTCGTAAATCGAGACATCATCGCGTTTCATGAATCCCTGCCCCTGCCTGAACCAAAGTTTGCGGTTAAGGCGCTCCCCGCGACCTGGTTGCAGAGTCAACGTACTGGGCCACGCTCACTCAATATTTCTCGACACGCCGGGCCGATACTTAGCACCCTGAAATCGGGGGATACAGGGAAATGGGCAACCCCGGCGCTCCGCAGCCATCGGCCGGCACACGCGACGTCGAGACGAAGCCGCACGACGTCCTGGTGTCTGAGCACCGCGCCGCGGCGCGGTGCACTCGTGCGCACCGGATAGCTTCCGCCTCGACCCGAACAGGGGATATAGGCGACAAAGGGAGATACAGCTGTGCGTGAGATGTGGGAGCTGCCCGGGCGGTCTCTGAAGCAGAACGCCGCGCGCGGCGCCGTGGTGATCGGGCTGGTGTGGGCGTTTGTGGCACTGCCGTTGACTCTGTGGCTCGGGCTGCGCGAACCAGAACCAAAGCCGCCGGCACCGCAGCGCGAGCTGTCGGTGATGGAGTTCGCCGCTGTCTCGGCGGCCCGTAATGCGCTGGGAGCGGGCTTCGTCCGTGTCGACAGTCAGGTCAATACCTCCGTAGCCCGCTTCGAAGTCAGCGAGACGATCCAGGCCGCCACCGGTGATTCGATCGGCAAGGTCAAGTCCGGAGTGGAATCGGCAGATCTGCACGTGTCCTCGGGCACGGTTTTCCTGCGCGGGGGATCGGCCTTCTGGTCCACGATCGGGGTGCCGACCGCGTTCGACGGATGGGTGAATGTCGGTAAGGCATTCGGCGATATCGCGTTCCCGCTGCGCGATGCCGCAGCGGCATTGGCTCCCAGTGCGCAGTCTCGCGTGGACTCCGTCGAATCCGGACCTTCGCAGACCATCTACCGCACAGAGAAGGCAGCCGCTACCTTCACCTCACTTGGTGCCAGCTCGCTCACCTTCAACGGACGCACCGCGAAGATTCAAGTGGGAGGCCAGGATTCATCTGGCGCACTTTCGGCGGCGCATTCCGAGGCAGCGGGTGCAGGGAAGCTCACCGGAACTTCAGGGGCGTTGACTGTGTCTGAGCCTGGCCCGCCACCAGCGCCGAAGCCTTAACCACACCTGGCTAGATGTGCTGGAGTGGTGCTGGTAGCTGCGATACTGGTTGTCGTGAGCGAACCGACCCCAGTCCACAGCCGTGAAGTCCCGAAGCGCCGCGGCGGGAAGAACGCCGACGTGACGTCGATGGTTCGGATACCTGGACGCCCTACTGCGCTCCGCGTCTTCACCGCGGATGAAGAGGACCTCGCACACAAGTACGCGGAAACCGAGGGCGGCGAATACGTTCCGCTTCCGGTAGCGGACCCGCTATGGGACTGGTCGACTCACCAGTACTCAAAACCGCCTGCGACTGCGTAGCGGCTATCGGCTCGGCTGTAGCTCAACGCACCGCCCAGACCTCATGACGCTTCTTTCCAGTAGGCGGGCAGTTGCTCGAGCCATTCCTTGAGTCCATTGATGGATATCGTGATGTCCGACGGCTCCTTGTACACACGTCGGCAAGCAGTGATGCAAGCGAAGTAGTCGAGGACCATGGTGGGGCTGATCTCAGCTGGCCAGTCCTGTCGACGGTCCCACGTCTCAATGCGATGTTGAAACCAATCGAGCCAGTCGATTTCGACTCCTCCGGCGACTAGACCGGCGCGATAGATCGCACCGTGAGCGTCACGGCGTCCTAGCTGCATTTGGGCCATCCGCGCGTTGGCTTCGGCCTGTTGGTTCTGTCCGCTGGCGTACCAGGCAAGCCAGTCGAACGGTACCGAATCATCATCGGCTGGAGGGCGCGGAGAACCCGGGAAACGCTCTGTCTCATAATATGTTTCGAGCGACAAAGTGTCGCTGTACCGGGCATCGAGCGCGTCACGCCATACCCCTTTGGCCGCATTCGGTTCCCAAGGCTGAACCGCCATGGTTTCAAGCTCGCTCAGGACCAATACTTCTTCGTCCCGAAGAGATCCCCCCCGGCTCCAGATGTCTGCTTACTCTCAGGTCGTTGCGCCAGGCTGGCTCTAGCTCGCCGGCACGTGCCTTGCGCAGAACATTGCCGATGATCTGGTGCCGTTGGGTGACGTAGAGCATTCGGTTGGTGGCGTTCATCCACTCACGGCCCATGTCGAACGGCATGTTCTCAGTCCTCCCAGCTTGGTGTTGATTCGACGCTAGCGCGCCGGCTGGATGAACAGTGCGCGGTGGCGACCGTCGGGGTGATCGAACCGGTCCCATCCAAGTGAGTCCCAGAATTCGTCGGCTTCTTCGCTGTATGCCATAAGCCGACGATCACCGTGGCGCTGCGCGAGCGCGTGCACCGTACGGGTGCCGATACGGCGCCGGCGCGCACCGGTGGACACTTCGATGAACTGGATCTCTAAGCATGGCGACGCAAGCTTGGGCACGTTCCTGTAGTTCGGGTTGATTCCACCGGGGTCGTCTAGTTCGACACGGGCCACTTCGACTCCGTCATCGAGTATCTGAACGAACCACGGCTCGTCGGTGTAGTAGTAGCGGACGTCAGTCCACCATTGCTCGTTGTCGTAGGCGACAGAGAAGTCGAACGGGGGGATCCATGAGTATCGGTTGGCAGACCCCCGGCGCAGATCAATGAGATCGAGCGGCATTGCCGTCGTCAGTCCTGAAGTTCGTACGGCACGCTGTCGTAGTAGCGGTGGAACTCATCTCGCTCGGTCACCCGGTCGAGCAGGTACGCCACTGCGCGACTGTACTGCGTGATTCGCAGGCCCTGGTGCCCAGCGCCGAGCGGAAGGATTCCACGGCCTCCGTCGACGTAGACGAAGTTGACTCGGTCGACAAGCGATCCGCGCCAGAAGATGTCGGCGATGCTGATCTCGCTGATTTCGCTGTCCGGGAAGTTCTCTGACCACTTGAACGACAGCGTCATACCACTGTGGTTCTCGGACAGGCCATAGGCGATCGTCAGGTCGATGTCCGGTCGGTAAACGGCCACCTCGGGATGGCTGTCGTGGTCTATGCCTGCCTGGTCGCCGGGGCCGGTCCATGACGCGAATCGATCGCGATACGTCGGCCCCATCGCCAGAATGCGCCTCCAGTCGGTCGGGTCTGAATGCATGATCGTTTTCTGAAGCTCATCAAGGGTCACGTCGTCCTCCACCCGGTGCAGCCGCGGGCCCCTCGCGCGCAGCATGGCGCCAGGGTATTACGCGGCGCCGACACCGGTGCCGGAATCCCGCAGTGTTCGACTGTGCCTTCCTGCTTGACTACCTGGCTCGTAGCTGGTGGAAACTCCAGAGTGTGTGATGTATGGCGCGGAGACGGAGGGATTCGAACCCCCAACCGCGTGACTGCGGCGGCTCGCTAGCAACGAGCTGCATTACCGTTCTGCCACGTCTCCAAAGTGATTGTATGTCAACACAATCAGCGTCGGGGTAGGCGGATTTGAACCGCAGGTCTCCTCGTCCCGAACGAGGCGGATTGCCAAGCTTTCCCATACCCCGGGATCGGACACGATGCGTGTCCGTTTGAGCCCCTTGCGGGAGTCGAACCCACGAACCTCCCGCTTACGAGGCGGGCGCTCTCGCCATCTGAGCTAAAGGGGCAGTACTGGGTCCGTAAAGGACCGTCGTAGAGTCTCCGGCCGGATTTGAACCGGCGTCGACGGCTTTGCAGGCCGCTGCCTAACCACTCAGCCACAGAGACATGGCCCGCCGAAACGGGCAGGTAGTGTTTGCGCACGTGGAACGCTGCTGCAGACCCTCAGAAGCGACCCTTCATGTTCTTCGTCGCGGGCTGATATCCGTACTTGCCGCGTCGGTAGCAGTGTCGCTGATCGGCGGATGCACCCCTTCGCCCCCGGCCGCGCCACCGCCATCGGTTCCCAACAGTGCCGATTTCACTCTGTCGCTGGCAGAAGCGCAGCGACTCGTAGAAATTCCCAGACCGCAGGATGATCCGGTCGACACTGGGCTTGACTCTCCGCGCGCCGATCATTCCCTTGACGATCGCTTGTCGGCGCCGTGCCGTGGTCTGTTCAACCAGGACAACATGTTCGGGAACACCTGGTCCAATTTTCGCAATCTCGGCTACTACGGATACAGCAATGTTGGTGTATCCCAGTCGATTGCGGTCTACCCTGATGCGGGATCGGCGCAAGCCATCTTCGATGCACTCAAAGGCAACCTGAAGGACTGTGCAGCCGACTTTCCGGTCGAAACCTTGGGTGATCCATACGTTTTCACCGTTTTGGACGTTCGGACGTTGATGGCGCAATATCCGGGATCGGTCAACGGGCCCGGGAGCGTTCATTTGTATCGTCTAGATTCGCAGATCGTCATCGAGGTGGGAACTCACCATCAGGGCACGGAGCCGGCCGGTGCGGAACAGATTCTGCGTGCGATCACCAGCAAGATCCATTCCGCCGCGTAGCGGGATCACTGGAGGCCCGGGCCGATGGTCGCCCGCAGGACTTTTCCTGGGATCGCAGGAAAAGGTCAACCGCATTATCAGGAGTGCCCCCGGCCGGACTCGAACCGGCAACCATCGGAGTAGAAAGCCGGTGCGCTATCCGTTGCGCCACGGAGGCTGGCAGCCCGATGGAGCACCGCGGGTTTGGACATCGCGGCATGCAGTGGTCATCGACGTAGTCGCGGCTCGGGCCAACACCGCGATCGCCTACAACGGCACCTTGCGGCTCCTCATGCCCGGCTGGGCGGGCACGTTTCCGGGCGACGGACGGGGATCGAACCCGCGACCTCCTGGATCACAACCAGGTGCTCCGCCAATTGAGCTACCGCCGCCATGTCGAGCCGGGGGACAGGCCCGGCCCGGGCCGCTGTCTACGCACCGTCTGTCCACGGCCACGTAGGTGGAGCCACCCACACCCGGCATCTCAGCCGGACGATTCCCTCCCGGTTGTGAGCCGGTCGGGTTGCGCGGAGGGCGGGAGGATCGAACTCCCAAGGGCTTGCGCCTCGGCTGTTTTCAAGACAGTTCCCGTCGCCATCCGTCGGGTTGGCCCTCCAAATGCTCAGGCCCGCAAGGGGCTAGAACTCGTTGCTCCGGCGGGATTCGAACCCGCGACTTTCGCATTATGAGTGCGGAGCTCTACCAACTGAGCTACGGAGCGTTGACCCGCTCAGTGCGATGAGCGGAGGTCTCGTTCGAACACACTGCAGATCGCACTTCCTTCCGTGTTCCGGTGACCACACCGGGGATTCACCCGGGTTCCGGGCATCCCGTCTCCCCGGTTTCTAAGCTTGGGAAGACATCGAATCTGCGAAACTGCGCCAGAGCGACGGCTGTGCGAGTTTGGTCAGTAGCTTCCCGCGCGTGCCATACGCAGACAAAGAAGCTCAGCGTAGATACCAACTCGAATGGATTACGAGGAATCGGAGCGAGTGGATCGCCGCGCACGGCCCGTGCGCCGTCTGCGGATCATCGGAGTCACTCGAGGTCGATCACATCGATCGCGGAACTAAGATCAGCCATCGCATCTGGAGTTGGTCAGGGGCGCGAAGGTTCGCCGAACTTGCGAAATGTCAAGTGTTGTGCCGAAATTGCCACTCAAGTAAGACGGCCATTGAGAATTCCGGCGCGGGGTATACCCACGGAACACACTCCGCGTATGCGTCAACAAAGAACCGCAAGGGTTGTCGTTGCGATCGGTGTAAAGCAGCCCATGCTGAATATCAGCGGCACTATCGATCCCGTGCGGCTTAGGTGTCGTCGCGGAGGCAGGATTCGAACCTGCGACTTCGTGGTTATGAGCCACGCGGGCTGACCGAGCTGCCCTACTCCGCTATGGCCGGGATGCGTCCCACCGCGTGACGGAATCGAACCGCCTGTCCCGGGTTTCCGCGCCGTCCACTAGGACTCAGTAACCGGAATCGAAACCGGTGTGCGCGAACGTGGACCGTACCGGGTTCGAACCGGTGACCTCTTCCGTGCCACGGAAGCGCGCTACCAACTGCGCCAACAGCCCTTTCGCGCCCGTCTGGCGCGGTCGTTACAGCGGCTCTTCCAGCCCCAGCAGTGTGCGCAGGGCCTCGGCGTTGCCGTGTGCGTCATCGAGTGGATGGTGGGTGTGCCGGGTGCGCCGCAGGCTCTTCCATGACGAGTGATCTGCCCACTTCTGTCGAGTGCCCGCGTAGAAGTCCCCGATGCGCCGTGACGAGTGGCCGAAAAGGACTCTCTCAGTCCACGCGTCGGTGAAACAGTTCAACCACATTGCGTCGTAACCGTTGTTGTCGCTGACCAACGTTCGGCGTGGAACCTCGAATCCATCGAGCCACGTGCTCAGCGCGCGAGCGACATCGCCAGGTTCGGGGCCTGCCACCGCATTGGTGACGTCCTTGCCGTCGAAGATCCAATACGCCTCGATGACGTAGTCGTCGTCTGCTACTTCAGGGACGGGCACAGCTGGGTTGTCCGGATGCGGATGGTTCCGATATATGTGCCCGTAGAACGACGCGCCGGAGACGAGATGGACCACGGCGAATTCCGTCATCACGCCGGTGAACGGCGTGCGTGATGTTGCTTCGACGTCGACGATGAACACCGTGCTGAGCTTCTCATCTTGGGTAGCCATGGTCACTCCTGTCAGTGGTTGTCGAACACTGTGCCCCCAGACGGATTCGAACCGCCGGCCGTCGCGTTAGGACCGCGCCGCTCTGTCCACTGAGCTACAGGGGCATATGCGCGAGATCCCGTGCAGGTCACCTCTCTTCCGAAGGATGTAGGCGTCGTGGAGATGCCTTCGCCGTGTAATGAACGAGGGTCGGCGTTTGACACGGGATCTCGCGGATTCAGCATCTATGTCGCGCGCCGTGGACTCCAGTGAGCTGCCACGACACGCCGAGAGTCGCGAGGCGCCGACGGGAATCGAACCCGCGTCCTGCCCTGAGTGAAAATCAGGTCGCCCCTTACCAGCAGAGCAACGGCGCCATGGACGAGACCGCGACCGTCGCCGCGACCTCTAGATCCGCCCACCGTTCGATGGTCGGATGTTTGCACGCCCGGCAGGACTCGAACCTGCGTCTTCCGGTTTTGGAGACCGGCGTCATAGCCGCTAGACCACGGACGCATGCGGGGAGAGATCTCTGTGAAGCGGAAGAAGGAGGCGCTGATCCCCATCGCCGAAGCGACCAACGGTGTTCGAAGCCGTGCGCACCCGGGCGCGTTCATCTTCCAAGTACGGCCGCCGATGCGGCCTGGTGCCCCCAGCCGGGTTCGAACCGACGTTTCAAGGGTAAAAGCCAAGAGTGCTACCAACTTACACCATAGGGGCGGCGTTATCCCTGGTCAGGGATAGTGCCCACGCCGAGAATTGAACTCGGGCCCTCCTGCTTCGGAGGCAGGCGCTCTATCCGCTGAGCTACGCGGGCTGAAATTTGTTGTCGGGGTGACACGATTTGAACGTGCGACCCTCTGCTCCCAAAGCAGATGCGCTACCAAGCTGCGCCACACCCCGTTGCGCGTTGTTGAGGCCAACGCGGGCCTGGTGCCGGCAGAAGGAATTGAACCCACTCACCCGAAAGAGCGGATTTACAGTCCGCCGCGCCTCGCCTCTGCGCCGTGCCGGCATGGTGGTCTCGGACGGGTTCGAACCGCCGACACCCTGGGTGTAAACCAGGTGCTCTTCCAACTGAGCTACAAGACCGGGTAGTGGGTGACAAGGCACCGTGCCTGCCGTCTCCCCAGAGCCACTGGGGTGTCGTATTCGGTTGCGATCGCACGCTGTTCGGGCAGCTAACCCGGACGTTCGACCGGCCTGGATGCTCTACGGAAAGGCGATGTGTCGACCCACCACCAACCCGCGTTTCGCTACTTGACCAACCCACCGCGCCAGTGACGGGACTTGAACCCGCGACCTCCGCCTTGACAGGGCGGCGAGCTAACCAGCTGCTCTACACCGGCATGCGCGGCAATGCACCGCGTGGTCGACCTGCGAGGAGTTGAACCTCGGACCTCATCGTTATCAGCGATGCGCTCTAACCGTCTGAGCTACAGATCGTTTCGGGAGTTGACGGTCCCGGACCGTTGTACCGCGAGAGGGATTTGAACCCCCGGCCCCCTGCTTCGTAGGCAGGTGCTCTCTCCACTGAGCTACCGCGGCTTGGTGTCGATGACAGGAGTCGAACCTGCACACCCGATGATGGGCGCCAGCTCCTCAAGCTGGTGCGTCTGCCGTTCCGCCACACCGACATACGTGGTCCCGGACGGAATCGAACCGCCCTCTCTTGGGCTTCAACCGAGCGCTTGAACCAGTTCAGCTTCGGGACCATGCTCTACTTGCGGATTGCGCAGCAGCGGTAGAGTTTTCGCCGATTCGCACGGCTCTCACATGACGTGCGGTACCACACCGACCAGGCACCCTATCGGCCTGCGGGAATCAAATTCGATTTCAACGCCACTCAACGTAGTCCGTACCGGATTCGAACCGGTGATCTTCTGGTTGAGAACCAGGTGTCTTGGGCCAACTAGACGAACGGACCATGAAGCTCGTCTCTCCGAGCTGTCACGGGTCTGTTCCCCGTCGTCAGATATGGGCTGGCCGGAAGGGCTCGCGGATCAGCTTCATGCCGGCTTCCTCCGGTGTGCGATCGGCCTTTCGGCCGTTGCACGGCTCGCAGGCACCGACCTGGTTCACCCACGATGACGCTGCGCCGCCGCGCGAGCGCGGGAACACGTGATCGATGGTGGTGGCCTTGGCGCCGCAGCCGAAGTACTGGCACAGATAGTTGTCTCGGCGCAGAATCTCTGCACGCGAGGCCAACTCTGGATCACGGCGATAGGGGACTGGGGCGTACCGAGCCAGCAGCAGCGACTTGGGCACCTCTACCTCGGCGCTCGGTGAGCGGACGATGCGCGGCGGTTCGTGAGCCTCCAGCGCGTATGCCACGTCACGCAGAAGCATGCCGACGGCGTCTTGCCAGCGCACGGTATCGAGAAACGAGTAGTCGGCGTTGAACACCCGGACAGAGGGCGCGGGCATGATCATGGTCATGGCGCCGCACCTCCTTCCGTGTCGTCTGCGGGCCAGAAGTGGCGCGGATGCGCCCGTGGAGCCTGCGAGGGTCGAACTCGCTGCCTTCTGAGTGCAAATCAGACGCTCTACCAGGTGAGCT
>MAEX01000017.1 GCA_002013415.1 Mycobacterium sp. D16Q14 | reverse complement strand
CCCAACTCGACGGTAGCAGCATCGTCGGCACGGTCGCAGCTTCCGCAGTGGAAGGTTTGGTCGACCTAGGTAACGACGTAGTCGATATCGGTAATGACCTCGTCGCTACCGGCCAGGCGATCGTCAACGGCTGGTTTGGTGGCTCGTCTGCTACGGGTACCCCTACCGAAGTTCAAGAGACGATCGAGACGATAAAGCAAGCTGTCATCAACGGTTACACCGTAGACACGATCACGTCTTCGTCCACGTACGCTAAACCCTCTCCGACCCTTAGTGAACTCGTCGTAATCGGTGTCGGCGGTGGGCGACCGGGGTCAGCCGGTACCAACGGCACTATTGCCGCCTCAGGTGGAACTGGCGGGGCCGGGGGTAATACAGGCGGTTACCTGGTGCAGCAGTTCGACCCTGCTGACATTACGTGGCCTGTATCCGTAACGATCGGTACGTCTAACAACAACTCGTCGTTCGGGTCCTACCTAACAACAGCCCCCGGCGCGGGCGGTATCGCAACGTCATTCGGCTATGCATATACCGCGTCCAACCCTGGATCAGGTGGGATGGGCGGTGCGGGCGCATACAGCCCTGGCGGTACGGTCAACGGGGTCAACGGGGTAGCCGGTAACGGCTCTGCCGCAGCAGCCGGAGGCGCTTACGGTGCCGGAGCCAGACCCGGTGGGTCCGGGTCCAGCGGTGGCGCTGTCTCAGCTGGTGCGACTGTTAAATGCGGTGGCGCGGGCGGAGGAGGCGGCGGTGGTGGAGGCAACTCAGGTGGCACAGCCTATGTAGGTGGTGTCGGTGGAGCTGGTGGTTACCCCGGCGGCGGTGGTGGAGGAGGTGGCGGTGGTGGTGCTAACGGTTCGTTCGCAGCCAGCGGTGCCGCCGGTGGTGCCGGTGCTACCGGTGTCCTTTGGGTGTTCTGGAAGGCGTGACGATGCATTCAGCTGAACTGATAGCGGAGTTCCTACCGCAGTTCTGCCCGAAGACCAACCACTACAGATGCACCGACGGCGACACAACCTGGTACCTACTGATCACCGTGGTATCTGCGGAGTCTTTCGGAAACCTGCTCAAGATTCCGGTGAACCTACTTCACCTACCGAAGACCGTCGACGTCTTTCTATCCGACGAGAACGCGGTCGTCCTCGACGCTGACCTAGACCCGGCCAACGGTTTAACGCCGCTGTGTCGTATCGAAGACTGCACATCGCACGAACAAGCACTGTCCCTAATGGGATACGAAACCTCGTAATACACAAGAAGCCCCCTTCCCGATTCCATCACGGAGTCAGGTTGGGGGCTTTTTCTGCGTTTACTGGACTATGCAGGTGGGGTCGTTGGCATCGCCCACGGTGTGTTCTTCGGCTTTCACCTTGCCGTCAACGGTGATCCGGCACCAGGCTTTGGTATCCCGTCCGAACGATGAGTTTGCCCACGTGTACAGGCTTCGTGGGGATTTCGGTACGTCGTTGCCTTTCAGCTCGATACGAGTCTGACCGGGTTGGTACTGGATACCGTTTTGGTAGTTGTCGTCGTACGAGGCGAACGAGTAGTCTCCACCTACCTCGAATACGACCACACTGCGTGGTTCTGGCGGTATAGGCCGCAAGGTCGACGGGGCGTTACTACACGCGGTGGCCGCCAGCAGCATCATCGGTACTAGCATTTTCATTTTGACTCCTGTAGTAGTTCTATTAAGTTAGTGGGTACGTGAGGACGGAAATACCCTTTGGCCGCGTGGATGGTCACCTCGCATTTCAGTAACAACCGACGTCGACCGTCTGTGTCGCTGTTGTTCCACTCCTCGGCGTAAGTGGTATCAGTCTTTCGGTATTCCCAATGCGCTTCTCGGGTGGGCAGCTTTTCCAAGGCAGATATCCGAGAATCTAGCGCCTGGAGTTGCCCCGTGAGGGACAAACGCATAGTGGTAGATGAGATTGTCCCTAACAAGGCAGTAAGTTCCCCTACGGCCCGTGTAGCCTCCTCTAACTCGATTTGATGGTTTTCGGCGGGTACAAAGACGCGGTCTACCGACGATACGTGTCCGGCCTCCCGAATGAATGTCTCTTCCAGCAGTGTTTCCGCATCTTCAGCCCGGATGAGTTGTTTGTGCTCCCGGCAGAAGTAGTACCTGTAATCTCTAGTGCTTCGTTTGTACACCCGGTAGTACATCTTCTGGTCACATTCGGCACAGAAGATCACCCCGAGGAGTGGGGACGTCTGGTTGTACCGCTCGGCCTCCGGGTGCTTCCGTTGTTCTATCGCCGCCTGCATGCGATCCCACGTCTCTTGTTCGAGAATCGGGTCCGCGTATAGGACAGGTCGACCCGTGGCGTCCCGAACTGTATTACCTTTGTAGGTGGCGTGGCCTATCAGGACCTTGCTCTCAACTATCTTCCATATCGATTCCGGTATCCACCTCCCCCCCGCCGGACCCGGTACGCCTTCTTCATTCAGGGCCTTGGACACCGCCTCGATAGGCAACCCGTTGATGATGTCCCCGGCGATCCGAACAACCACCGCAGAAGTCACAGGATCGGTCGTAAGACGCCACCCGCCCGTTTCGATCTCCTGGGCACGGAAGCCGTACGGGACGGTGCCACCGGGCCAACGACCGGACTCCAGCAGACGTTTGCGGCTGGCTTTGGTTCGCTCCTTGATGGCTTCGAGTTCACCCTCTGCTACACCCGCGATGACGTTGGCCACCAGACGTCCCACCCACGTCGATAGGTCGATGTTGTCCGAGACGCAAACCAGCGTCTTGTTGTGTTCCATCACCCACCCGAAGAGGTGGTTCAGGGGTATCGCCCGCCTACCTACTCGGTCGAGCTTCCAGGCAACCAGGATGTCCCAATCCCCCCGTTTGTCCTCGGACAACCACGGACCGAGGGACGGGGTGTCGAACGGATCGACCGAACCCGACACGTCGAGATCTTCAGCCCACCCCACTATCTCGTGCTCGTGCATCTGGGACCACTGCTCAATCAACTCCCTCTGACGTGCAGCGGAGGTAGATTCGTCAGTCAAACGGGAGAGTCTGATCCGCCCAAGAACACGCATATACAAAGCATAGCATCTGATCTGTCCGAACAGATTTCGACGGCGGGCAAGGAGGCATCAGGCACCGGGAACATGAAGTTCATGCTCAACGGCGCGCTCACGATCGGCACGCTCGACGGCGCCAACGTCGAGATGCTCGAGGAGGCCGGGGCCGAGAACTTCTTCCTGTTCGGGCTCACCGTCGATGAGGTACAGCGCCTGGTGCACGAGGGCTACCGGCCCGAGGACTTCGTCGGGCTCAACGACGAACTCCGCGCCGTGCTGGATCTGATTGCCGGTGGCCACTTCTCGGGTGGAGACCCGTCGGTGTTCGCGCCGATCGTGGATTCGCTGCGCGGTCACGACCCATTCCTGGTGCTGGCCGACTACTCCTCGTACATCGAGTGCCAGGAGCGAGTGTCGCAGGCCTGGCACGACGTGACGGCGTGGACGCGGATGTCGATCCTGAACGCCGCACGCGGTGGCAAGTTCTCCTCGGACCGCGCCATCGCCGAGTACTGCGACGAGATCTGGGGTGTGCAGCCGGTCACCGTGCAGGTGTAGGTGCTGCCGGGTTGGGCACCTAGTGTTGGGGAGTGACAAGCTTCATCGCCCCCGAGTGGGACAGCTCGGCCTTGGTGGTCATCGATATGCAGACGGAGTTCGTCTCCGGCGCCATGACGGTACCGGGAACCGCTGACCGGATACCCGCGCTCGGCCGGCTGGTGGCGGCGTTCCGCACGGCCGGCCGGCCCATCGTGCACGTGGTGCGGCTCTACGTTCCGGGCGGCACCGACACCGACTTGCCCCGTCGCGCAGAGATTCTCGCCGGACGCGAGGTCGCCGCGCCGGGCAGCGATGGTTCACAGATCCCCGCCGCGCTCCTGCCGCACGGTGAGCGGCTGGACTCGGAGCTGCTGTTGGCGGGCGGGCTTCAGGAGGTCGGACCCGCGGAGCACATTCTGTTCAAACCTCGCTGGAGCGCCTTTCACCGGACCGGCCTGGAGCAGCATCTGCGTGCGCGGGGTATCACCACCGTGGTGGTGGCGGGGTGCAATCTGCCGAACTGCCCGCGCGCCACCCTGTTCGACGCCTCCGAGCGGGACTACCGCACGGTGATCGTCGAGGACGCCACCTCACAAGTCACCCCGGAGCGGTTGCACGACCTCACACTCATCGGGGTGAACGTGACCGATGTGGCATCGGCGGAACAGGAGCTGGCGAAAACCTGAGGGCACCCGGGGATTCCCAGGATATGTCCCTAGTGCCCGCATTTCGAATGCTCAGGAGAATCCGTCGATCTGGGATAGCACCCGCATCATCACCTCGTCGGCGCCGCCGCCGATGCTGAGCAGACGCTGATCCCGGAAGAATCGCGATGTCCACGTCTCGGTCATGTACCCCATGCCGCCATGCACCTGCAGACACCAGTCGCCGGCCTCGCGGACCAACGGTCCGGCGGTGAGTTTGGCGATGGTCACCTTGCGGGTCACGTTCTCCCCCGCCATGTACCGGCCGGCGATATCGCGGTTGTAGACCTCCAGCATGTCGGCCCGCGCGGCAAAGCCCGCGTACTGGTAGGCCAGATGCTGATTCTTGGTCAGCGGCTTGCCAAACACCTGGCGCGCCAACGCGTATTCCTTGGTGCGCTGTAAGGCCCTGTTCACACTGGCGGGGATGCCGTAGGCGCCGAACATGCGCTCCATGACGAACTGGGACATCTGCTGCTGGAACCCGCGGCCGACCTCGCCAATGGTGTTGGACACCGGCACCCGCACGTCGTCGAACGTGATCAGGCCCGTGTCGGAGGCGTACATGCCGAGCTTGTCGAGCTTGCGAACCTGGTATCCGGGCGTCTTGGTCGGCACGATGATCTGGCTCATCCCCGCGTATCCGCCCTCATCGGAGGTACGGGCCAGCAAGCACAGCCAGTCGGCCTGAACGGAGTTGGTGATGAACATCTTTGAGCCGTTGATCACCCAGTCGTCACCATCACGGCGGGCATGGGTCTTGATGGCGGCCACATCGGATCCGGCGTCTGGCTCGGTCACCGCGATCGCGGCGATCTGCTCGCCCTGCAACGCCGGAGCCAGGAACTCGCGCTTGAGCTCATCGGTGCCATGCTTGTGCAGCGATGGGGTCGCCATCGCGACGTGAACGCCGAAGGCCATCGGGAACGAGCCATGATCCACCCGGCCCAGTTCCTCGGCGAGCACCAGCGTGAAGAGGTGATCGGCGCCCTGCCCGCCGTACTCGGGGTCGTACTCGAGGCCGACCAATCCGAGTTTGGCCATATCGGCGATCACGTCGTGCAGCGGCATCATCTGCTCGCGTTCCCACTCATCGACGTGAGGGTTGATCTTCTCCTCGATGTACCGGCGGACGGTACTGCGGAAGTCGTCGTGCTCGGACGAGAACGTCATCGGTCTCTCCTTGTATCGGTGTTGGGAGCCATCTTGCCTCAGCCCGGCGAGCTAACATGATGGCGGAGGTCTCCCATGAGGTTCGCAGCAGTGTGTGCATCGGCAGTGATGGCGCTGTCACTTGCGCCGATTGCCGCCGCAGACCCCAACTGGCCGATCGCCGGATCCGGCTCGGCCAGCGAAACCATCTCGGAACTGGAAAGTCAGGGGTACGAGGTCCAGATCAACTGGGTCAACGGCAACACCCTGACCCCGCTGGAGTTCTGCACCGTCAACGGCATCAACAATCCCGACCGCTCAGGCACGCAGGTCAAGGCCAACACGACCGTCTACGTCGACGTCTCCTGCCCCAACTACTGGGACACCGGCGACTAAGCCGCTAGAGCCCGACCTCGGTCCATGCCTCGTCAATGGCCACCTTGGGTGACTCAGCACCGGTTCGGGCCGCAGCGATCTGCCGGGTGAGTTTCGCGAAAGCCTTGAACGTCATGTTCTTTCTTGCCTTCGGGCTGGTCAGCGCCTCATACCAGACCGTCCCCACGGCCTCCCAGGACTTTGAGCCGTGTTTGGTCGCCGCCAGGTAGAACGCGTGGTTGGGGATGCCGCTGCCGTCGTGCGGGTCACTGCCGGGAACGTAGTCGCGGTAGTGAGCCGGTTGCGGCGAGAGGCAGTGCGCGGCACCGGGGTCGGCAAGATCCCGGAGGCAGGTGTACCCCTTGTCGAGCGCGCGCGGCCCCAGAATGTCCTTGCCGATCAGCCAATCGGCCGTGTCCGCGCTCTGCTCTGCTTGCCATTGCCGGAACATCGACCCGAAGACATCCGAGACACTCTCGTTCAACGCCCCGGCCTCGTTCTCATAGTTCAGGCCTGCGGTGAATTGCGTAACCCCGTGTGTCAGTTCATGACCGATCACATCGTTGGCCTTGGTGAAGTCCAGGAAGATCTGGCCGTCACCATCGCCGTAGGCCATCTGCGAACCGTTCCAGAACGCGTTCGCATACTTGACGCCATAGTGGACGGACGAGATCAGCGTCATGCCCGCGTTGTCAACGGAGTTGCGCCCGAAGCACTCCCGGTAGAACCGCACAACCGCGGCCGTTTCGCTGAATGCCCGCTGGACGGTGGCGTCCTTGGACGCGGACGGATCGGCGACGGCCACGCCCGGCAGCGAGGTGGTCTGCCGGCAATCGAACACCGGCGTTTCGGGGACCTTGGCCAATGCCGTCGCGGCTGCGCTGATGGTATTGCCGGTTGCTGTCTGGGTGGCTCGCGTGTGCGCATTACGCAAGGTACGCCAGGACAATTCGGATGCCGCGGTGTCTAGCAGCGCGGCCCGCGAGTCTTCGGCGATGTCACCATCCTCAGCCAGTCGCGACAGTACGGCCGGCGGGATGATGAAACGCGTGCACATTAGCAATCACCCTACCCGGCAGGGTGCATACCCGCTCGGCTCGTGAGCGGTGAACTGTCAGGTCCGTCGGTCAGATCCGCTCTTTGACCACCTGACGGACGGCGTCGGGCAGCAGACTTTCCGGGATGGCCCGAGTGGTCCGATCAGACCCGCTGACCCGGGTCACCGTATAGGTGAAGCGGTCAGCCCCCGGGTCACCGGGAAGCGACCCGGGGCTGTCCAACAATCCGTCCAGTGCGCGTCGCGCCTCGGGGTCCAAGCTCTGGTCAGTACACGTACCGCTGGCCGGAAGCCCGGTGAATCCGCCCCGTCTGTCGATGAGGTACTCCACCATGACGGCGACGCTACAGCCCGACCGCGGTCCACGCGTCGTCTATCGCCTTATGTACCGATTCGACGGCCGCATTGGCTGCGGAGATCTCGCGCGTCAGGTTGGCGAAGGCCTTCATCTTCATGTTGGGCCGGGCTTTCGGGCTGGTCAGGGCCTCGTACCAGACCGTGCCCACGCCCTGCCAGGAATACGAGCCGTGTTTGGTCGCCGCGAGGTAGAACGCATAGTTGGGGATGCCGCTGCTCTCGTGCGGGTCGCTGCCGGGCACGTAATCCCGATAGTGCGACGGCTGCGGCGCGAGGCAGTGCCGGGCGCCCGGATCGGACATATCACGCAGGCAGGTGAAGCCCTTGGCGATGGCCCGCGGACCCATGATGTCCTTGCCGATCAGCCAGTCGGCCTGGTCGACCGTTTGTCCGGCGCTCCACTGCCGGAACATCGATCCGAACACGTCCGACATGCTCTCGTTGAGGCCACCGGCCTCGTTCTTGTAGAGCAGGCCCGCCGTGTACTGGGTGACGCCGTGCGTCAGCTCGTGGCCGATCACGTCATTGGATCCGGTGAAGTCGACGAAGATCTCGCCATCACCGTCGCCGTAGGTCATCTGCGAGCCATTCCAGAACGCGTTGGAGTAGTTGACGCTGTAGTGCACGGAGGACACCAACGTCATACCTTCGTCATCGACCGAATTGCGCCCGAAGCAGTCCTTGTAAAACTTTGCCACCGAGGCGGTTTCGGTGAACGCGTGCTTGGCGGAGGTATCGGTGGAGGTGCCTGGATTCGCGATGGCGATACCGGGCAGCGAGGTGGTGTGTTTGCAGTCGAACACCGGGGTGCCGGGCGCGGTGGCCAGCGCCTTGGCAACTGCGACGAATGCGTCGGCGCGGGCCAGCAGTCCGGCCTGGGTGGCCTCGGTGTGCGCGTCGCGCAGTGTGCGCCAGGCCGATTCGGATGCGGCCGTGGCCGCCAGGGCCGTCCGCGAATCGTCGGCGACGCTGTCATCGTCGGCCAATCGCAGCAGGACATCTTGGGGGATAATGAAACACATCGTGAGTCTCCTTGACATGGCCGCGCGTGCGCGGGGTGGGAACATGACGAGCTCAGCGTGCGTGCGGAGACATCCCCCTGGCGTGCGTACCGCACTACCCGATTACCGGCTCCGCCCTCCAGTCCGTCTGCTGGGCCCCGATGTCGTCGAGAAAGCCGAGGTCGTGGCTGGCGACGAGGACGGCACCCCGGTACTCCCCTAGCCCCGAGACCAGCGCGTCGTAGGACGCGAAGTCCAGGTTGTTGGTGGGTTCGTCCAGCAGCAGCAGCTGTGGCGCAGGGTCTGCCAGCAGCACCGCGGCCAGCGTCGCCCGGAATCGTTCGCCACCGGAGAGTGCGCCGACAAGCCTGTCGGCGGCGTTGCCGCGGAACAGAAAACGCGCCAGTCTGGCGCGAATGGTGTTCATATCGGCGTGCGGAGCACGGCGGCCCACATTGTCGGCGACACTGAGCGCATCGTCCAGCAGGTCAAGACGCTGCGGGAGCAGGCCCAGCGGAACGTGCACCGTCACAGCACCTTCGGCGGCAGGAATGCGCCCCGCGAGGGTGTGCAGCAGGGTGGTCTTTCCCGAGCCGTTGGGCCCCACCAGACCCACCCGCTGGGGCCCGCGCAGCTCCAGCTGCGCGGCGACTCCGTGACGAAGCACCAGGTTGTCGGTGGTGACGACGACGCGACCGGCGGGAACCTCGGTGCCCGGCAGGTCGATGCGGATGGAGCGGTCGGCGCGCAGCCGGGTCTGCGCCTCATCCAGATTCTCGCGGGCCTTGTCCAGCCGATCGGTCTGCGTCTGCTTGAGCGCTGCCGCCGATTCCTGCGCGGATCGCTTGCGCAGCCCCATCACGATCTTGGGCTCACGCTTGTTCGCTTGCATCTTGGCGCCGTAGCGACGCCGCTGCGCGATCACCCGTTCGGCCTCGGCGAGGTCGCGGCGCTCACGGCGCACCTCGGCCTTGGCCGTCGAGATCGCCTGCGCGGCAGCCTCTTGTTCGGCCGTGATCGCCGCCGCGTACTCGCTGTAGCCGCCGCCGTACCACGCGACGGCGCCCTCACGCAGATCCCCGATGCGTTCCACGTGCTCCAGCAGCTCGCGGTCGTGGCTGACCACCAGCAGCGTGCGCGGCCAGGACGACACCACGTCGTACAGGTGCTGTCGGGATTGGCCGTCGAGGTTGTTGGTGGGCTCATCCAGCAGCAGTATGTCGGGGCGCCGCAACAGCAGCCGGGCCAGACCGAGCCGGATCACCTCGCCTCCGGACAGATCGCCCAGCGTGCGCTCCAGCACCGCGGTCGGCAGGCCCAGACGATCCAGTTCGGCGCACACCCGCTCGGCCAGATCCCAGTCGTCGCCGACGGTGTCAAAATCGGCCTGGTCGGTGGATCCGTTCTCAATGGCCGCGATGGCCGCCAGCACCGGTGTCAGACCCAGCAGATCGGGTACCGACTGATCGGCGCGGATGGTGAGATCCTGTGGCAGATAACCGATATGGCCCGAGGCATGGATCATCCCCGAGGTAGGCGGCAGCTCGCCCGCGATGAGCTTGAGCAGGGTGGACTTACCGCAGCCGTTGACACCGACCAGCCCGGATCGCCCTGCCGGCACCAGCATGTCGAGCCCGTCGAGAACGACGGAACCGTCGGGATGTACGTAGGTGAGAGCGTTCGAGGAAATGACAGCAGACATGGAAAGGACTTCCTGTGAGGTGGGGTCGCCGAAAACGCGCCAGGGCGCGCCGGCGGATTGCCAGGCCTCACAGATCCATGTCGTACCTTTCGTCGGGGACGAGGACGTCAGCCAGGGTAGGCGCCGCGGGATGGGGCGGCAAGGGGATTTTCCTCCCTGGTCAGGGCCCCGCGCGTAGCATGCTCGCATGCCGGCCGAAGAAGCGTCGGAGGAGCCAGCGCGTCAATCTGCCGACGCGCCGGGGAAGCTCGACGCTCCGGCCGCCCAGGACTCTCCGGATCCGGTGTCGATCCTTCGCCCCGTCATCGCCGTCATCACCACGGTGGGAACCCCGTTGACCATGATCACCGCGCTGCTGTTGTACTTCGGCTGGGCGCGCAGCGACGCGCAGTCGCAGTGGATGGGCATCGAGGTAAGCCTGTTCCGCTTTACCACCCAGGACTACGTGCTGCGCAGCATCAGCACGCTGTATCTACCGATCCTGGCGACAGCGGTCATCGGAATCGCATGGCTGGCAGCGCATCGCGCGTTGACCGAGAAGATCGAGCGTGACGGCATGACCGACACGATCCGGGTGATCTGCCGGGTGACGATGCTCGGCGGGCTGGGTGTCGCCATCCTGGGTGTGGTGCTGCCCGCACTCACGCGCACCTGGGAACCCGGGACCGTGGTGTGGCCGCTCATGATCGCGATCGGCACGGCGCTCGCGGTCTACGGCAGACATCTGAGCCGCCAGGGGCAGGAACGCACCCGGCCACGCACTGCCATTGCCCGCCCCCCAGACGTGCTCGAGGCCGTGCTCGTCGGCATTGTGATTGCGGCAGCGATGTTCTGGGCGGTGCAGGGGTACGCCGATATCGTCGGGCGGGGGTATGCGCAGCGCTACGAAGACTCGGTGTCGTCACTGCCCCGCGCGACGGCGGTCAGCGAGAGCCCGTTGGGTATCGACTCGCCCGTGGTGCGTACCGAGGAGATCACCACGGGGCCGAAAACGCTCTACCGCACCACGGGATTACGGCTGCTCGCCGAGTCCGGAGGCCGGCTGTTCCTGATGACCGAGGGGTGGACCGTGCGCAACGGCAGCATCATCGTGCTGGACGAGGACGATTCGGTGCACTGGCAGTTCTCGCACTGAGCTCACCGCGTCGGTGTGGTGGTGGTTGTCGTGCTCGAGGTGGTCGTGGTGGAGGTCGTACTCGATGTGGTGGTGCTTGATGTCGTGGAACTGGTTGTGGAGGAATCAGTCTCGTCCGGTGGCACAAAGCTGTTGTTGTCCTTCGAGCATGCCGTGCGGCCGCCGGTCTGCGGGAACGTCAGCTCGGGCTGGCTGCCCGGGTGTTCCTCGTGCCAGGCAAGGAGCTTGGTCACCATGGCCGCGATGGTGTCGTCAACGCACTGCGCCGGGCCGATCTCGACACCCCCGCCGCGCGCCGCAAAGGCCTTGGCCGCCACATCCCATTGGCTCGCTTCGCCGTTCACCGCGGCACGGCACACCCCCACCGCCGCCTCGTAGAGGTTGCCCTCGGGTTTCTGGACATTCTTCAGGCTGTCGCAGTCGTGCTTGAGAAAGTAGACGTAGACGTCCCAGCCCGGTGTCGGAAAGGCAGGGTCCTTGGGGCCGTACGGCACCCACGCGAGCCCCTCGTCCGTGGGTGTTTTGCCGGATGTGGACGACCCACCGCCGCTGGTACTTTCGTGCGAACCACCGCCGCCCTCGTGGGTAATCGTCGTCTGATCGGTGACGGTCTGGGTGACGGTGCGCGTGACAGATTCACCGGCGCCGCCGCAGGCGACCACGAGGGCGCCGACAAGCACCGCGACAGGGGCACAGCGGCGCACTGTCCCCACGGGAATCGGCGATGCAGGCATGGCAACCTCCCAGCGGGATCATTCGACCCGAATGGGAAATTACTCCGGTAGAGCGCCATCGCACCGGGTACTGGACTACTCAATTTCTCCCGGGCAATGGAACAACCGTCTGGTCAGTTGACCGGCACCTGCAGAATCGGGCGGTCCACACCCGCTCCGGGCCCGTCGAAATGCCACCACTCACCCGAGTACACCTGCAGCCCGCCGGCCTGCATGGCGCTGCGCAGGCGAGCCCGGTTGGCCTGCTGGTCCGCACTGACCCCGTCGGTCGCGTACGCGAGGGAGCGCGGGGAGAAATCGTCGAATCCGGTACCCATATCGACCAAGCCCCGCGCATTGGCCAGGGTGACGTCCACCGAGCGTCCGGCCTCGTGGCTGCGGGCATACTGGCCGGGCTTGGCGACCCAGTTCGGGTTGGGCACTACCTGGAACATGCGGATCTGCACATCGTGCGGGCGGTAACAGTCCCAGAAGACGAGCCGCTCGCCGTTGGCGCGCAACGTGTCGGCGGCGGTCTTGAGGCCCGGCGCCATCGACTCGTGCACCAGGCAGCGGGCATCGGCCGGGTACAGCTGCACACCGGTGAAGTTGTTGGTGGTGGCGTAGCGCAGGTCGATGACCGCGTCGGGGACGACGCTGCGCACGTCCAGCAGCCCGGCGGCGCGGGCGGCCTCGCTCACGGGCGGGACTCCGGGATCGGCGCTGGCGGGTGCGAACTGGCTCAGAGCGCACCCGAGCCCGAGGGCGGCGTATCCGAGACCGAGGATGAGACGCTTCATCATCGTTTCATTGTCCCCGGTGCGCTCACAGATTCGCGTATTACGCTCGTTTCGTGGTCGCACACAAGCTAGACCGCCGCATGTTCCTGGGACTGGCCGCCGCCGGGGCAGTCACCGTGACGGGACTGGGTGGCTTCTTGGCCCTGGAGGGCCGGGGCGGCGTACGACTGACCGGGCGCTCCTTCATCGACCTGTTCGAGTCCACCGGAGGGAAGTTCGTCGGGTATCGACGCAACCACGCCAAAGCTCTTGCGGTGTCGGGCCGTTTCGAAAGCAACGGCGCGGGCGCGGAAGTCTCCTCGGCGTCGGTGTTCGTCAAGGGCGTGCATCCTGTCGTCGGGCGGTTCTCGGTGGGCGGCCAGAATCCGCACCAGCCCGATACCGGCGCAGGACAGGCGCTGGCTCTGGAGTTTTCACTACCCGGCGGGCAGCAGTGGCGCACCGCGATGGCCGCCGCGCCGGTGTTCATGGCCCCGACACCGGAGATGTTTTACGGGCTGATCTCGGCACGGACCTCGGGTGACAAGGAGAAGGTGGCGGCGTTCCTGCGGGATAACCCCGCTGCGGCGGCCGCGCAGAAGCTGATCGAGGTGGCACCCAAGGCCTCGTCGTTCGCGCAGGCCACCTATTCGAGCCTCAATACCTTCATCTTCGTCACCACGGATGGCGCCCGGACTCCGGTGCGGTGGCGGGTGATTCCCGACGGGGACGAGGCCGGGACCCCGTCGAAGAACGGGCCCCATTGGATGTTCGAGGCGCTGGCGCAGCGGGTGCGTCGCGGTGAGCTGCGGTACCGGCTGCTGCTTCAGATCGGTATGCCGGGCGTGGATCAGACACATGACCCGACACTGCCCTGGCCTGCCGACCGCGAGCAGATCGATGCCGGAACACTGGTGCTCGGCCACGCGATAGCCCAAGAACAGGAACGCATCCGGGATACCAACTTCGATCCGACAGTGCTGCCCAACGGAATTGAGATATCCGATGACCCGATCCTTGCGGCCCGCGCGGCCGTCTATGCCGAGTCGTTCCGGCGCCGCGCGCGCGAGACCCCGGCGCCGGTGGAGCAGTTCGGGCAGGACATCTGATGACTGAATCCACGGGTGTCGAGCGTTTCGGACTGGCGGCGCAGCTTCTGCATTGGCTGATGGCGGTTTCGATCATCACGATGTTGGTGCTGGGCGCGCTGCTCGTCGGATCGTTGGGCGACTATCCAATGGTGCTGGCCTGGCATAAGGCCGTGGGCGTGGTGGTGTTGGTGCTCGCGGTACTGCGCCTCGGGAACCGGATCTGGCACAAGCCGCCGCCGCTATCCCTCGCCCAGCCGGAGCGCTTCATCGCGGCCGGTTCCGAGCTGGCCATGTACACGCTGTTCCTGGCGCAACCGGTGATCGGTTGGGCGCTGGTGTCGGCGTCCGGGGTCCCGGTCCAGGTCGCCGGACTGCATTTTCC
Organism: Mycobacterium sp. D16Q14; assembly: GCA_002013415.1. Classification (GTDB taxonomy): domain Bacteria; phylum Actinomycetota; class Actinomycetes; order Mycobacteriales; family Mycobacteriaceae; genus Mycobacterium. Next base: position 101,896 of record MAEX01000017.1, on the reverse strand, counting down.
GTCGATCGTGCCCACCAGCATCGGGTGGTACGGCGTGCTGCGCGAGGCACACGCGTGGGTGGCGTACGCGTTGCTCGCCTGCATAGTTGCCCATGTCAGCGCGGTGCTGTTTCACACGATCGGGTTGCGGGACGGACTGCTGGCCAGAATGCTTCCGCGCCACTAGCAGCCAAAATGGCCGGGGCTGCGCCAATCACCCAGGTACAACCATTATCGTTTCGGGGTGCCCGAAATGGATCGCCGTAAGTTGATACTGACCATGGGCTTCGGCATTGCCGCAGCTGCCCTGCCCCTCGCCACGGCTCAGGCCGACCCGAGACGTCAGCCCGCAGCGCCGCCCGATGCCCAAACGGCCGGTTTTGTCTTCCGCGACGAGTTCGACGGCCCCGCCGGTTCTGCCCCCGACGGCTCCAAGTGGGTGGCCGCGGAGTTCCGCGAGAAGATCAAGAACCCGGTGTTCTGGGATCGGCCCGAGAACATGGGCGAGTACCGCGATAGCCGCACCAACATCTTCCTCGACGGAAACTCCAACCTGGTGATCCGCGCGACGAAGGAAGGCAACAAGTACTTCAGCGGCAAGCTGCACGGCACCTTCCGCGGCGGTATCGGCCACACCTTCGAGGCGCGCATCAAGTTCAACTGCCTGACCGATGGCGCCTGGCCGGCGTGGTGGCTGCTGAACGACAACCCCGAGCGCGGCGGCGAGATCGACCTCGTGGAGTGGTATGGCAACCGTGACTGGCCGTCGGGCACCACGATCCACGCGCGCCTGGACGGCACCTCGTTCGAGACGCTGCCGATGCCGGTGGACAACAACTGGCACACCTGGCGCTGCACCTGGACCGATGCCGGGCTGTACTTCTGGATGGACTACCACGACGGCATGGAGCCGTACCTGACGGTCGACGCGAATTCCCTTGACGATTGGCCGTTTAACGACCCGGGCTACACCCTGCAGCCGATGCTGAACCTGGCGGTTTCCGGTTCCGGTGGCGGCGATCCGTCGGGTGGTTCCTACCCGGCAGAGATGCTCGTCGACTACGTGCGGGTCTGGTAGTTCGGCTTTAACTCAGCGTCTCGTTGATCAAGCGCGCCAGGCGATCCCCGGCCAGTCGCAGCTGCGCCTCGGCGATCGGCCGGTACTGGTTGGTGTAATCGGTGCCGATGGTCGAGGTGTTCGGGTACACGCCCACGGCAATGTGGCAGGTGTCCTGCGCCCAGTCGACGGGATCGGTACTGCCGAGATCAGGCGCGGGCAGTGCCTGGATCACCTGGGTGTACTGAGCGTCGTTGAGGCCGCGGGTGTTCAGTAATCCGCTGTCCCACACCGAATGCAGGTTGGTTGAGCGGCCGTTGTAGGTCAGCGGAATGTCGTTGCCGCCGCGGTCGCGGGCGTAGGCGTCGTGCATCGGCTGGTGAATGTCGCCGACGAAATGCACGACGAACTTCAGGGCCTCTTGGCGTTCGGCGTCCGTTTTGGAGGTATCGCCCAGGATCGAGGTCTGGGTGCGGATGGCCTCGATGACGTTGTTGCCGTTGTCGCCATTGATCGCGGGCACGTATTGGCAGTTGTTCTCGGCGATATCGGCGTAGTGCCAGGGCGCGGTGTTGGGCCGGCTGGGACGCACCTGGTCGGCCCAGTTGGCCACACCCGCGAGCGTCGGGGTGGCCTGTCCGGCCAGCAGGCGCGAAACCTCGGCGCGGGCGGCGGGCGTGAGCTGCGCATCGGCGACCGCGCCCACGATGCTGTGTCCCTGCGGCCCCCACGCGGAGGCCAGCGGCGCCGTCACGAGCAGCAGCGCGGCCGCAACCACCAACGCGCCAAACTTTTTCATCACCACCCCACGGTGACACAGTGCGGCCGCGATGGCGCAAGTAGACACCTACTCGTTCTATGAGTTCACCACATCGTCAAGTTGTGGCTGCCCAGAGCGTGCTCCGGCGCGTAGCATCCGATTCGTGAGCATCTGGCGGCGTATCGATGGCAAGCACACCGGTGTTGGTCGCGATGAGCCTGTGGCCGAGTGCGGTCAGGAAGTCGCGGAGGCCGCCGCAGCGGCGCCCGGACCGATCTACATCTGGGACGGCGCCACGCCCGAGGACCGGCAGGGGGGATTCGCGATCGACGAGTACCACCCCGGCTCGGCCGTCACCGGGCAGATCGTGATCGAGGCCGAGCACAAGCCGCCGTTCGGTGAGTGGGAACAGCTCACCGACTGGCCCGCCTAATCTTGGCTCAGTCCTTGGCGAAAGCGATCGCGAGCTTCTTCTCCAGGTTTTCGTACGGCTCCCCCGAGATGTCGACGACCACCTGCGCGATAGTTCCGCCGGTGAAGGCGTACGGCACCTGGTAATCCGAGGACACCGCCGATCCGCTGTTGCGCCCGACCGACAGGCTGGCACCCGCGAGACCAAATGTGCCCGGGTGGATTTCAACTCCGGCGAGTGAGCCGACGGCTTCTTCGTCGATGAACAGCGTCACGTCGCCGACCGGGGTGTGGCTGCCCGCGACCGTGCCGGTCTTGGCGAAGCGGGCTCCGAGCACGTGCGCGCCCAACGGCACCGTGCCCGGCGAGGACACCTTCTGCTCCTTCTCCCCCATGAAGTTGTAGATGTAGTGCAGCTTCCCGTCTTGGATGAACAGCACATTCCCACCGTGGGCGCCGCCCTGTTTGAAGATGACGCCCTCGGCATCGGCGGTGTCGACGGATACTTCGGCAAGCACCGAAAACGACTGTCCCCGAATCTCGACCGCGGCACCGAGTCCGACCTCGGCGGTGTTCGGGTAGTACGTGAACGACGTGCGCTCCCCCGCCAGGTAGGGCCGCCACCGGGTCAGGGTTTCCAGGATGTTCAGGTCGGCCAGGGGCAGACCGTTGTACTTGGCGGCCTCGTCAAACCAGAGTTGTTTGAGCTCTTCGAGTTTCTCCGGGTGGGTATCGGCGAGATCGTGGCATTGGCTGCGGTCGGATTCGATGTGGAATAGCTCCCAGCGGTCCTTGTCGAAGTGCGACCAGCCCGAGGGTGTGGCGGCGTGCACGGTGTTGGCGAACCAGCCCTTGTGCCAGATGCCCCGGGTGCCGAGCATCGTATAGAACTGGGTGTCCTTACCGGTGTCAGCGTTTGCATCTTTCAGCGCCGCTGTGAAACTGATGCCGTCGAGCGGTTTCTGGGCGATGCCCTTCACCGTGTCCGGCGGGGTGATGCCCAGCAGCTCGTAGATGGTCGGGGTGATATCGCTGACGTTCACGTAGGTGTCGCGGACTTCACCGTGCGCGGCGATCCCCTTGGGCCAGCTGATGATTGCGGTATCGGCGATGCCACCCTCATGCGAGGCGTAGCGCTTGTAGAGCTTGTACGGGGTGTTGAACGCCATCGCCCACCCGATTGGGTAGTGGTTGTAGGTGTCGGTGCCGCCGAGGTTCTCGTAGAAGCGCAGGCTCTCCTCGACGGTGTCGATGTAGCCGTTGAAGAACTTGACCTCGTTGACCGAGCCGTTAGGCCCGCCCTCGCCGCTGGCGCCGTTGTCGGAGATCACCACGATGATGGTGTTGTCGAGCTGGCCGGACTCTTCCAGGTAGTCCAGGACGCGGCCGATCTGGTCGTCGGTGTAGCTGAGGAACCCAGCGAATACCTCGGCCATGCGGGAGAAGAGCCGCTTCTCCTCGTCGTTGAGCGAGTCCCAGGGGCGCACCGTGTCTTGCAGCGGCCAGGGTTCGCCGTTGGGCCCCTTGACGTCCAGATACGGGTTGACGGGCGATAATTCGGTGTCGGGCGGGACGATGCCGAGCTTCTTCTGGTTCTCCAGCACGATCTCGCGGTACAGCTCGTAGCCCATGTCGAACTTGCCGGCGTACTTGTCGGCCCATTCCTTGAAGACGTGGTGCGGGGCGTGGCCAGCGCCGGGGCAGACGTAGGAGAACCACGGCTTGTCGGGCGCGATGACTTTGGCGTCGCGGATGAATTCGATGGTCTTATCGGCGATGTCCTTGGACAAGTGATAGCCGTCTTCCGGGGTGGCGGGCGGCTGGACGGGGTGGTTGTCGTAGACGAGGTCCGGGTACCACTGGTCGGTCTCTCCGCCCATGAAGCCGTAGAACCGCTCGAAGCCTCGTGAGAGTGGCCAATGCCGTTTGGTAGCCGCGAGATTGGCTTCTTCCAGTGGAGTCAGGTGCCACTTGCCGACGCAGTAGGTGTTCCAGCCCTTTTCGGCGAGCACCTCGGAGAGCAGCGCGGTGTCGAAGGGGATGCGGCCGCTGCAGTTCGGAAAGCCGTCGGTGAACTCCTCGATGGTGGCCATGCCGACGGTGGTGGCGTTGCGGCCGGTGAGCAGCGAGGCGCGGGTGGGTGAGCACAGCGCGGTGGTGTGGAACTGCGAGAGACGCACACCACGCTCGGCGATCCGGCTCATGGCAGGCATCTGCACCAGCCCGCCAAAGCAGTCCCAGGTGGCGATGCCGGTGTCGTCCCACACGAGATACAGGACGTTAGGTGCGCCCTCGGGCGCGGTGGGTGCGGCGTACGGGGTCCAGTCCGGTTCGGAATCCCTTATATCCAGGGCGATTTTGCCGTTGAATCCGGATTCGGGCGATCCCGTCATGGCTACTCCCTCGTAGGGGTTCAAGATCCAAGGACGCAGTGATCGTAACGAGGTGACGGGGCTGCGGAGAGGGCTTCCACCTGATTATCAGGAGCTTCAAAGGTGCAGGTCGGTTCGGTGGCTCAGTTCTGCCGTCCGGGCACTTGGTTCACCTTGCGAAGTTAGAGTGCAGGCGTGCCCTACTTATCCATACGCTCGGTAAGCGTGTCCGTACTGGCCACGGCTGCCGCCATCTTCGGTTTTTCTGGCGTAGCGGGGGCCGCGCCGCACGACTACTGCGCCGACCTCAAGGGCAATAACACCGGCACCACGTGTGAGATCCGCCTCTCAGACCCCGGGTACAGCGTCGACATCACCATTCCGCTGAACTACCCGGAACAGAAGCCGATTGCTGAATACGTCGCCAAGACGCGCGACGCGTTCCTCAACACGGCCAAGTCCAGTACCGCCCGCAGCACGCCGTATCAGTTGAGCATCAAACCGACGGCATACACCTCAGCGATTCCGCCACGCGGCACGCAGACCGTGGTGTTCAAGGTGTACCAAAACACCGGGAGCGCGACGACGACGTACAAGGCCTACAACTGGGACCAGAGCTATCGCAAGCCGATCCTCTACACGGTCGCGCAGGACGACAAGGACAGTGCGCCGTTGTGGCGGGTGGATGATCCGCTGAAGACCGTCGCGCCGATTGTCCAGGCTCAACTGCAGCAGCAGCTGGCACCGCCGCCGGTGGCGACTCCCACGCCGACGACAACCTCGGGACAGCCGACCACCACCACGTCGGCTACGACTTCAACGCCGCCGCCTGCCCCGCCACCGTTGCCGTTCTCCCCCTCCTCGCTGTACAACCCTTCCAACTATCAGAATTTCTCGGTGCTCAACGACGGCGTGATGTTCTTCTTCGACCAGGGCGCGATATTGCCCGACTCATACGGGGCGTTGCAGGTGCTGGTGCCCCGGTCGGCAATCGACCCGATGATTGCGTAGGGCCAGGAGCGTCTGCCCGGTAACCGGATTATGTACTGAGGGGGTATCCGTTGAGCGACAGAGCATCACGGTTCGGCAGGCATGTCGACCAGGCCCCCAAGTTGAGCCGGCCGGTGCCGCCCGAAATGTAGGACGTTGAGCGCGCGTCAGGAGCGCTCAGGACAGGATGGGCAGTCCAGTCAGTCGCGGGACCTCTAACCCACGGGGCGATCCAGCAGCCTAATCCGTGTCTAGTAATCCTGAAAGGGCCGCCTAGCTAGCTAGCGGTTCAAGACCCGAGGAACGTGTGATCGTATCGGTGACGGATCAGGCAATGCAGGTCCGATGTACCTCAATCTGATCGCTGCCGGGCCGGTCAGAGGACATCGATTCTCACAAGGTTGGGGCCGCAGCGACGCTATGTTAAATCTCTGAATCTGACCACGCGAAGGTGGGGGGAAATGAAGGAACTTGGACTTGACCTTATCGAGGTCCGGGCCTTTTTCGAAGAGATTCAGGCCACTCCGATGATCCAGGTCAAGATCGAGCCCGAAAGGGCTGAAGCATGGACGCAGCTGCTCGGTGTCCCTGTCCGGCGTTGTTATATATCTGACGGCCGACTCGCAGACCTTGTCGAGCAGGACGGTCATGCCCACAAAACGATTCTTGAAGCTCTGCTGCCAGACAAAGGTTCCGTCATGGCAGGTGATTACGGTGAGATCATCACTGCGCTTTACCTGGCTGCCTGCGCATATCCAGCCGAAACACACGAGCCAAAGATGTGGAGGCTCAAGAGCCGACGGACCAAGCCGTCCGAAGGTTCAGACGTTGTTCAATTCCAACTGCCGCATTGGCCGGAGTCGTCCTCCGACGACAGGATCACCTGTGCCGAGGTGAAGACTAAGTCCACGAACGGACAGTCGACGCCCGTCCAGTCAGCGATACAACACTCCCGCAAAGACCGCGAGAATCGCCTTGCGAAAACGCTAGTTTGGCTCCGAGAGAGAGCGATACTCGGCGACTTGGACACCGTGGCGCTAGACCACCTAGACCGCTTCATAAAAGCGACCGATCATCCACCAGCAGCCCGTGAGTTTCGCGCCGTAGCAGTCATCAGCACGGAGTTAGTGGACGATGAACTGTTAGGCGTGGATGAGATTCTGCCGGATGAAGACGAGTGCACCCTCATCGTTATCTCGATTCCAGATCTAAAGGCGAACTACGAGAGCCTTTTTGAAACCCTGCTCGCGAACTCCGATGTGGAGGTTCTAGCGCCTTGAGACAAACGCTCCGTAGTTGGGTCGCAGATGCAGACACACGCCAGAATATCGAACAGTACGGGCTAAAGGACCAGCTCCCAACCTTTGAGTATCAGGATGGTCGAGCCTTCGATCTCTACATCGCACTCATTGGAGAGTTATTCGATCTGTTGCGTGATCAACCAGACGACTCTCGGGACTGGGCAACCTTAGGCAATGCGCTTGCGCAGGCCGCCAACGGGTTAGAAGGTTCTTCACGGTCCGATGCACTCTTCTTCTCGGCATCCGCGTTCTACAACGGCGGCTACTCAGCCTCGGCCTACCTCACAATGCGACTCACCCGGCCAGACAACTGGGATTCCGAAATCTACCGAGCATGTTTTGATTTCCTGGCCAGGCCCACACGAACGACTTCACAACCGATTGCCACCTTGATAGAGGCGCTTCTCAACGGGACCACACAAGCAATCACACAAGTGATCGAAGACGCCGCACAAAACCTTGTCACTATCCTCGACCAAGACCCAGCGGAGTGGGTGGCACAGCGTGTCTACGTCTCGCTCCTGAACCGGTTCGCCCACACCAACATCCGGTCAGTTCTACCGAACGGCCAGAGCTCAACTTGGGATCCGTTGATTGGGTCGCTGCTTAATCGTCCCCAACCTGTCTGGGATTTCTTTCCTTCGCAGATCTCCGCTATCGAAGCCGGCCTCCTAACAAGTGATATGCCGTTCTCTCTACAGATGCCCACCGGGGCAGGAAAGACAGCGCTGACTGAGACTTTGATTTTCAACCACCTGACAGCTCGACCAGATGACCTTGCGGTACTACTGGTTCCCTACCGAGCATTGGCACGCGAACTTCGAAACTCCTTCGCACGCCGCCTATCTCGCATTGGATTACCTACCCGCACGGTATACGGCGGCACCGTGCCCAGCCGGGAAGAAGCGCAGGGCCTAGACACAATCCGCACCATCATCGCCACACCCGAGGCCCTAACGGGCCTCCTCGGCAGGGCCCCCGAGCTGTTGCCAAGGATCTCCCTCGTGGTCTGCGACGAGGGGCATCTCCTGGACGCACCTGGGCGAGGGGTCGGGCTTGAGTTGCTCTTGGCACGTTTACTTGGCCGCGAGAGCGGCCCCCCGAGAACAGTATTCGTATCCGCGATAGTTCCTAACATCGAGGAAATCAACGCATGGGTCGGCGGCTCAGACGAAACCGTAGTCCGAAGCAGATTCCGCCCAGCGGTAGCTGAATATGCGGTCCTGCAACCATCAGGAAGGGGCCGGAACACACAAATTGACATGCGGATGCACCCAGTCGACACAACATTGCAGGCCCACGTCCTCGCAGGTTTCCTCAAGGACTCAGACTTCCGATACATAAATGCCCAAACGGGCCGTAGGAAGACCTACCAGTTCTCGACGATCAAGACACAGACCATCGCGACCGCCTGTAAATCGTTGTCGCTTGGCACAGTTGCGGTCTTCTCTGCAACCAAGACCGGCAATCAAGGAGTCGTAGGCCTAGCAGAAGAACTGCTCGAACAGATCGACCTCAACCTGCCGATGCCAAAGCCGCTTGATCATATCCGAGACGCAGCCCGCGTCGCGCTTGTCTGCGATTACCTAAGCCGCGAGTTTGGCGCTCAGTGGGTCGGTACCCGTGCGTTACTCGCCGGTGCCGTCGTACATCATGGCGACATCCCACAGGAAACCCGCGAAGCCGTGGAGGAGCTCCTCACCGAGGAGCAAGTTCGACTGGTCCTGTGTACGGGAACACTTGCAGAGGGCGTCAATCTACCCATTCGCACGCTAATCCTGTACGCCGTGAAGAGACGAACACGCACAGGGCAGGCCATCCCCATGCTCGCACGCGACATCAGGAATCTCGTTGGACGTGCAGGCCGGGCAGGTAGCTCAACAAAGGGGCTTGTCATATGTGCAAATCCAAACCAGTGGGAGGCCGTGTACCCGGTTGCATCGGAACAACCCGGTGAAGACGTCCATGGCGCTCTGCGAGCGCTCGTCGAACGGCTGCAAGAAGCAATAGGCAGAGGAGTCGAACTTAGCAACGACCTATTAGAGCAAATCGTCGACCTTCAGCCCTTAACTGACGGAATTGATGCAACGCTGCTTGAACTTCTACATGAAGAACTCGGAGATAGCCATTTTCACGAAGTAGCGTCGACTCTCGCAGAACACACATTCGCTAGTCGACAGCTCGACGCTCAAGCGCGCGGCCTACTTGACGAGGTATTCACGATGCGAGCTACGCGCCTCTTGGGACTGCGCAGCACCGGTCGTCTCGCGTGGGTACGCGACACCGGAGCCAAAACTCGCCTCGTTGACTCTGTCGTCAATGAGCTCGCCCCACGCCTCGACAACTGGGGCGCCATCGAGTCTCCACTCGATAATGGGCTACTTGATGCACTACTCAGTTGGGCATACCAGCAACCCGATTTTCAAAGAGATCTGCAGAATGCATTTCCCGCATCAGAGCTACTGCCACCGCAGGACCTGCCTGACGCTGCACGAGTACGCGAGATCGTCGGCCGTTGGCTCGCCGGCGATAGTTTTGCCGACATCGCGGACTGGACTAACCGCCCGGTCGACGAAGTACTACGGATTCACGGCAGCGTAATCTCCTATTCCTTTGCAACCTTGGTTGAACAGGCAATCGCCTTGCTACAGATGTACCTAGCCGGTGTCGGTATTGTCCCAGTTGATGCAGTTACTTCACTCCCCGAATATCTCCGTTTCGGAGTTTCAACGCCAGCAGCTCGAGCAATGATGTCAGGCGGCGTACGACACCGCCGCGCCGCCGTAGCACTCAGTGGGCACTCGGCCATGACTGCGGCCGAGAATGCTCTGCTGCACCCACGTGAGATCGCCCGCATTGTCCTTTCAACTGAATTCCAATGGCAAGAGATACTCGGAAAATTTGTATACGAACGAACTTTGCAAGACGTCGCTGACTCATAGTTAAGCACCAATAGGCGGTCGGGCGTCAGAAGCGACGACCACAACGGGGTCCCACACAGACCTCTGAGAGTTCGAGGTATTGACGACTAAACACAACCAGTGCAGACCAACGGGACTCGGCGAGTCAGTTTCCGTCAAGCTAGCCGACCAGCCGCCGGAGTGGCCAGTGCCGCACCCAACCTATTTGGCTCCTCGATCTGCCGGAAATTCTGGTTCAACGCCACAAGCGAACTTTGTAGGGCGGGCGGGGCTCGAACCCGCGACCAATGGATTATGAGTCCACGGCTCTAACCAACTGAGCTACCGCCCCTAGCAGCCCTGAACTCTATCCGATCCCCCGCCACGCCCCGGGAACCCAGGTCACCTGGGGTCGTAGTCCACGTTGCACGACGCTGCCTTGACCTCGGCGGACCACACTTTCGCCCGGCTTACGTTGTACTCGTACCAGGGCGCTGTGTCCCGCAAGTGATACGCAATCTTGCCCTGCACGCAGTCCCGCACATCCTCGGGCAGCGACTTCGTCGCGGCGAACGCGTCTGACGACAAGCTCCCCATGTACCACTGGTCGATCTTTCCGGTCTGCTCAAAGAACTCGACATTGCGCTGCGCGATGTAGCTTTCCGGATTGAAGACCGCCAGCCCCAGCATCCCGAACGAGCCAACTGCCACCACAGCAGTAGGAAGCCATCGTGCACTCATCCGAATCCCCGCCACCAGGATCAGCACCAACACCACGGCCATACCCAGCTCGATCCAGCGCACCAGCAGCCGCTCCACGCTGTATCCGTAGGCGTTCTCGTACAACGACATCCGGTGAATGGCCGAGGCCACGATCACCAGCGTGGTCAGGCACAGCCCGCCAATCAGCACCCGCAGGTATAGCCGATCGCGCGCATCGTCGCGCCCAGCCACCCGGATCGCCACCGCGATCACGCCCATCACCAGAATGGTGACGAACAGCAGCTGCCAGAAGCCCTGCCGCGCATACTCTGCGTAGGTCAACCCCTCAGTGACCTGCACATGCTCATCTCCCCCGAACAACACCGAGATCTGCACGCCCACAAACGCGATGAACAGCAGATTCAGCGCGGCTAGCGGCAAGCTCCACTCCCAGCGCGGCAGCTTCTTGGGCTCCGTCGGGGCCAACCGGTCAAAGCTCGGCGGCCTGGACAGCACGTAGATGGCACCCAATGCGAAGCCTCCGACCAGCACGCCGACGACAACCCGCCCGACCACATCCCCGAAGGACACGAACGGCAAGACCCCGCTGATCAGCGCTCTGAATCGCGCATCGGCGTCGGCCAGCAGGGCCCCGAATGCCGCCACCAGGCCGAGCGTGATCAGCACGACGATGGCCGCCCGGTCCGGGTTGATCTTGCGGCCGCGTGACATCGTGCGGCTGCCGCGCCGCATCCAGCCCGCCACCCGGAAAGGCGCTCTCAGCATCACGAACTGCCCGTAGATCAAGCCTGTCCACGTCCGCGCCGGTGCCAGCGCGTAGACGAACAGTGCCAGCGAGGTCAGGACGCACAGCGCGACAAGCCATCCCGCATCACGCACGGTCGGCACTACCGCCAGGCACAGCGCCAGTAGCAGCACACCAATGCGCGTGGACGTCCACTGCACCCTCTGCGTTGCGAAGGCGGCGAGCGCCACCGCGAACGCGGTCAGCGTCCAGCCCAAGCCGGGAAGCGAGGAGCGCCAGCACAGCGCCGCGGCCAGCCCGGCCCCTAATCCGCCGAGTAGCGCACCCTGCGTCATCTTCGAGCGGATATCCCGGGGCCAGGCCGTCATAAACCGGGTCGGCGGACCGAAGATCGGTACCGGCGGGCGCGGCACGGGCGGCACTGGAGCCTCGGCCGGCGCCCCCGGAATCGGATACGGCGGCGGCACTATCGAACCTGTGGTCATGAATTCCCCTCCTCGTTGTCGAACTGCGGCAATGTAACTCGCACCCGGCAGCCGGGCGCGTCCACGATTTCGATACGGCCGCCATGTAAATCGACGGCCCACTGCGCGATGGCCAGCCCCAAACCGGTGCCGCCGTCGCGCGATCCCCCGTGGGTGAATCGTTCGAACACTCGTGATCTTTCGTGCGGCGCGATGCCGGGCCCGGTGTCGGCGACCTCCAGTAGTAGCGCGTCGTTCTCGGTGCGGGCGAACACCGATACCTGTCCCCCGGGCAGGCTGTGCCGCGACGCGTTGTCCAGCAGGTTGGCCACCACCTGATGCAGCCGAGCGGTATCGGCGACGGCTTCCAAGTCGAATGGCTCGACCGTCACGTGATAGCGCACCTGACGTCCCGTCGTCTTGGCCTCGGCCACCGCGCCGTCGACGAACTCGCGCACCGCGAACGGTTCGCGTTGCACCGGAACCGAACCGTTCTCGAGTTTGGACAGGTCAAGTAGGTCGTCTACGAGCCGGCCCAACCGTTCAGTCTGCGCCAGTGCGGTTTTCAGTGTCGCCGGGTCGGGCTCTGCTACCCCGTCAACAATGTTCTCCAACACCGCCTGCAGCGCCGTGATCGGTGTGCGCAGCTCATGCGAGACATTGCCGACCAACTCACGCCGGTACTTCTCCGCGGACTGCAGCTCGGCGGCCATGTGGTTGAAAGCCGTTGCCAGCTGGCCCACTTCATCGCGAGAGGTCGAACGAATCCGGCGTGAGTAGTCGCCCTGCGCCATCGAGCGCGCCGCCGCCGTCATGTCCCGCAGCGGCGAGGTCATGCCGTGCGCCAGAAACCACGTCACCCCGAAGGACACGAACAGCGCCAGCGTGAGCGCGTACCGCAGCTTCCACTCGGCGGTGATCCACAGCAGGCAGGTGGCAATCAGCAGTGCCACCCCCACCAACACCGCGGTCTTGAACTTGAAGGAGCGCAACGGATCCAGCGGTCGCGGCAGTAATTCCAGCAATGGGCTCATCGTGGTACCTCCAACGCGTATCCGATGCCGTGCACGGTGCGGATCAGCTCTTGACCGAGCTTGCGGCGCAACGCCTTGATGTGGCTGTCGACGGTGCGCTGGCCCGACGGCAGCCCCTCGCTCCAGCCCCACACCTGATCGAGCAGACGCTCCCGGCTGATCGCCACCCGTGGGTTATCGGCCAGATAGGCCAGCAGATCGAACTCGGTGCGGGTCAGATGCACCTCATCGTCGCGGTGATACACGCGGCGCCCGGAGACATCGATGCGCACCTGCCCGACCCGCACATCGGTGCTCGGCGCCGCCACGCGTTCGGTGCGGCGCAGCAGCGCGGCCACCCGGGCCACCAGCACCCGCATGCTGAACGGCTTGGGCAGATAGTCGTCGGCACCCACCCCCAGGCCCACCAGCATGTCGGTCTCGGTGCCGCGCGCGGTGAGCATCAGCACCGGGATCGGGGCGTGCGCCTGCACCTGGCGGCAGACCTCCAGGCCGTCGAGCCCGGGCAGCATGACGTCCAGCACCATCAGGTCCGGCGGGTTTTCGCGGCAATGCCGCACCGCGTCCAGCCCGTTGTCCTCGGTGTCTACGGCATACCCTTCGGCGCGCAGCCGCGCGGATATGGACGCACAGATCGTTGGCTCGTCATCGACAACCAAGATTCTTCGCTGGCCTTGCACATGAACAGCCTATTTGACGGTTGTGGTGATCGCTGGAGCCTTTTGTGAAGGTTCTGTGGAGGTGCTGGGAGCGACCTACTGCGCGGCGCTGACCGAGGACATGTGGAAGTCCGGGATCCGCAGCGCCGGCATGGCCTGGCGCGTCGCGTAATCGCTCCACTCGCGCGGCAGCGTGTACTCGGTAACGCCGACCTGCGTCACCCGTCGCAGCAGATCGATCGGACTCTCGTTGAACCGGAAGTTGTTGACGGCGCCGGTAATCTGGCCGTCGCGCACCAGGTACACCCCGTCACGGGTCAGCCCGGTCAGCAGCAGCGTCGTCGGGTCCACGTCGCGGATGTACCACAGCGTGGTCAGCAGCAGCCCGTTCTCGGTGGCGGCGATCATCTCCTCCAGCGTCGCCCCACCTTCTCCGGTCATGATGAGGTTGTCGGCGCCCACCGTGGGGGCGGCACCGAATTCGGCGGCGTCGGCGCGCGAGTAGCTCAGCGCGTTGATGACACCGTCGCGCACCCAGTCGACGCGTTCGATGCCCACTCCGTTGTCGAAGACCGACAACGACTCCCGCGAAATGGGCGTCGCCACGAACGGGCTGCTCTCCAGCCCCGGGTACGACGGGTCCGAGTACACCGTGACCGGCAGCTCGGTGAGCCGCTCCCCAATGCGGGTGCCGCCGGGCCCGGCGAAGGCGTTGCGGCCCTCATGCGCACCGCGCCCGCCCATAGTCCACACCAGGTACTGCATGAGGTCGCCGGTGGCCGACGGCGGCAGCAGTGTCTCGTAGCGACCAGCCTTGAGCTCGATCTGATTCTGTGCGGCCGTGAGGCGTTCATTGAGTTGGCGCAGCAGCGATTCGGTGGGCACATCCACGAATTCGGGGGTGCACACCCCGGCCCAGGCGCTGCCCACGCCGCGTTTGGCGTTGATCTCCACCTGGCCCGTCGGCTGGGTGAACCTGCGGCGCAGCCCGGTCGACGAGGCCAAGAATGTGGTCTGGCGTTCGTGGCGGGCGTAGCCGTACAGGGTGTCGGGGCCGTCGAAACCCGTCGACAGATCAGCCGCCAGCGATCCGAACACGTCGGCACTGGTCGGTGAGATCTGCGCGTCCCAGCTCTCCCCCGCCCCGTCACCGGGGCCCAGCAGCGGCATGGCATCGCGCGACGGGGGCGCCGCTGCGGCCTCGGCCTGGCTGGCTGCCACCAGATCGGCGAGCGCGGCGGGATCGGCGTCCTCGGTGAGCACCGAACCGACCCGGGTCTGATCTCCTTGCCGCAGAATCGATACCACCGCGATGCTGCGCTTGATCGACTCGCCGTTGGTGGTCATGGAGCTGCCCGCCCAGCGCAGCGAGGCCTCGCTGCTGTCCTGGATCAAGACAATGGTGTCATCAGCACCGCCGCGTCGCGCGGCTTCGGCCAGGACATCCTCGGCGACCTGCTGTGCGGGGATCACGCGGCACCACCTTCCTGCTTGGTGTTCAGAATATTCACGCCGCGGAACAGCGCCGACGGGCAGCCGTGGCTCACCGCCGCCACCTGTCCGGGCTGGGCCTTACCGCAGTTGAACGCTCCGCCCAGGCGCCAGGTCGATTGGCCGCCAACGGCTTCCATCGAACCCCAGAAGTCGGTGGTGGTGGCCTGGTAGGCGACGTCGCGCAGCTGGCCGTCCAGCTTGCCGCCGCGGATGCGGTAGAACCGCTGACCGGTGAACTGGAAGTTGTAGCGCTGCATATCGATTGACCATGACTTGTCGCCGACGATGTAGATGCCGTCCTCCACACCGGAGATCAGATCGTCGGTGCTGCGCTCCTGCGGAGACGCCTGCAGCGACACGTTGGCCATCCGCTGGATCGGCACATGGTGCGGCGAGTCGGCGTACGAGCAGCCGTTGGAACGCTCCTGGCCCAGCCGGGGCGCGAACACCCGGTCCAGCTGGTAGCCGACAAAGATGCCGTCGCGCACCAGATCCCAGCGCTGCGAAGCCACCCCCTCGTCGTCGTATCCGACCGAGGCCAGGCCGTGGACCTCGTTGCGGTCGGCGGTGACGTTCATGACCGGCGAGCCGTACTTCATGGTGCCAAGCTTGTCGGGGGTCGCGAACGAGGTGCCCGCATAGGCGGCCTCGTAGCCGATGGCCCTGTCGTATTCGGTGGCGTGGCCGATGGATTCGTGGATGGTCAGCCACAGGTTGGTGGGGTCGATCACCAGGTCGGTGGGGCCGGCGACCACGCTGGGCGCCTTCACCTTCTCGGTGAGCAGCTCCGGGATCTCACGCAGCTCGGCGCTCCAGTCCCACACGCCGTCGGTGCCGATCGCTTCCCAGCCGCGCCCCATCGGCGGTGCCAGGGTGCGCATGGTCTCGAAGGACCCGGTGGCGGCATCGACGGCGATGGCGTCCAGCTGCGACATGACCCGGACCCGCTGCTGGGTGATGGATGACCCGAAGGTGTCGGCGTAGAAGGTCTGCTCCTTGACCGCCGTCAGGGTCGCCGAGGCGTGGTCCACCCCGTCGGAGGCCAGCAGCCGCCCCGAATACTCCTGCAGCACCGCGATCTTGTCGGCCTGTGGCACCCCGAACGGATCGATCTCGTATTCGGACACCCACTGGACGTCGGCGTAGACGGGCTCGGCCGCCAGTTCGACGCGCTCGCGGTTCAGGCTGCGCAGCCCGCGGGCCACCGCCACAGCCCGGCGCGCGGTGTCGGCGGCGGCGGTGGTGTCGAGTTGCACATGTGAGGCGAATCCCCAGGTGCCGTCGACGATCACCCGCACCGCCAGACCGATGGTGCGCCCAGACACCGCGGTCTCGACTTGCTCGTCGCGCAGCACCAGTTCTTCGTTGATCAGCCGGTGGATGCGCAGGTCGGCATAGCTGGCACCGGCGGCGCGCGCCGCGTTCAGGGCGGCGTCGGCGAGTTCGGCGCGAGGCAGCGCCAGGAAATCGGAATCTACGGACCGAGTCACGCGCTCAACGCTACCGGTGGCGTCCACGGTTTAATGTCCCCGTGCAGGAACACCGCGCAGGTCGCCGACGTTCTGCGCTCGCGTACGGGCTCCTGGCCCCGAGCCTGTTCGGCGTCACCGCTTTTTTGCTTTTGCCGATCCTGGTGGTGGTGTGGCTGAGCCTGTGCCGCTGGGATCTGCTGGGCCCCATCGAATTCATCGGCCTGGACAACTGGCGCTCGGTGCTCACCGACGGCGCCTTTGGCCACTCCCTGCTGGTGACGCTGCTATTTGTGGCGCTGGTGATCCCGGTGCAGACGGCGCTTGGACTGTTGGCGGCAACGCTGCTGGTACGCGGTCTGCCCGGCACCGTGCTGTTCCGGACCATCTACGTCATCCCGTGGATCTGCGCGCCCCTGGCCATCGGCGTGCTGTGGCATTGGATGCTGGCGCCCACCGACGGTGCCATTGGCACTCTGCTCGGGCAGCGCATCGAATGGCTCACCGACCCCACGTTGGCGCTGCCGGTGGTGGCGGCGGTCAGTGTGTGGACGAACGTCGGCTACGTGGCGCTGTTCTTCATGGCGGGTCTGCTGGCCATCCCCGGCGATGTGCACAACGCGGCCCGGGTGGACGGCGCGACGGCCTGGCAGCGGTTCCGCCGCATCACCCTGCCGATGCTGCGGCCCACCTTCTTCTTCGTCCTCGTCACCGGGGTGGTGAGCGCGGTGCAGACCTTTGACACCGTGTACGCACTCACCAGCGGTGGCCCGCAGAACCGCACCGATCTGGCCGCGCACCGCGTGTACGCCGAGGCCTTCGAGTCCGCCCATGTGGGACGCTCGGCCGCCATGTCGCTGATCCTGTTTCTGATCTTGGTCGCCGTCACGGTGATTCAGCACCGCTACTTCCGGACGCGGGTGAGCTATGACCTGGTGTAGAAACCCGTATCAGGCTCCGTGCCGCAGCGAGTTCACGGCGATGAACAGTGCGAACACTGCGATCAAGCCGTACAGGCTGAAACGTCGCCACGGATTGGGCTGCAATGAACGTCCAGCCAGGATCTCTTCGGCCTGTTCCTTGGGGATGGACGCCGCGGCCCATCCGTGCTCAGTCAAGGTGTGTATCGAGTAGCTGCCACCGAAGGTCACCGTAAAAACGAAGAACAAGTGAAAGTAGCGGTACGCGAATGCCAGCATTTGAGTCGGCGACAGCTCAAGCTGATTCGAGCGCCCACCCCACCCCCAAAACAACATTGGAAATCCCCTCTATATGAAGCCAACAGGAACGTCGGCGACGAGATCGTATCACCGTCCCCGCGCCTTAGCAGCGCTCGAGAACAGCTCTCAAAACATTGCAGTTTATTTGCTGCTGACAGCAGGGGCGGCCGTCACTCTCACTCCGTTCATGTTCGCCCTGTCGGCGTCGCTGAAGTCGACGCGACAGTTCGCGACCGATTCTCCGCTGACACCGCCCAATCCCTTCACGGTCTCCAACTACACCGGTTTGGCCGACGCCGGGTTCGGGCGCGCCGCGCTGGTGACGGTGTTGATGACGGCCATCATCGTGATCGGCCAGCTGACGTTCTCGGTGCTGGCCGCCTATGCCTTTGCGCGACTGCAGTTCCCGGGGCGCGACGGCCTGTTCTGGGTGTATCTGGCCACGCTGATGATTCCGGCGACGGTGACCGTGGTGCCGATGTATCTGATGCTGACGCAGGTCGGGCTTCGGAACACATTCTGGGCGTTGGTCATCCCGTTCATGTTCGGATCGCCCTACGCGATCTTCCTGCTGCGTGAGCATTTCCGCACCATTCCCGACGACCTGATTCGCGCGGCCCGCCTGGACGGAGCGAACACGCTCGACATTCTGTGGCATGTGGTGGTGCCGGTCAGCCGTCCCATCCTGATCACGCTGACCCTCATCACCGTGGTGTCGCAGTGGAACAACTTCATGTGGCCGTTGGTGATCACCAGCGGCGGCAACTGGCGGGTGCTCACGGTGGCGACTGCCGGGCTGCAGTCACAGTTCAACGCGCAGTGGCCCATCGTGATGGCCGCGACCACCGTGGCGATCGTGCCGTTGGTGATCCTGTTCGTGGCATTCCAGAAGTACATCGTCCGGTCCATCACGTTGAGCGGACTCAAGTAGTGAAATCCTCCACCCGCGCCGCGCTAACCCTCGGGCTGGTCGCCCTGCTGCTGTTCGGCATCGCGGGATGGCTCGGGATTCCGAAGACACCGCAGGGGAAAACAGTCGTCACGGTCCGGGTGTGGGATGAGCGCGTGGCCGAGGCCTACCGCAGCTCGTTCGACGAGTTCACCCGCCGCGATCCCGAGATCCAGGTCGCAGTCACGGTGACGTCGTATGCGAGCTACTTCAACAGCCTGCGCACCGATGTGGCCGGGCACGGCGCCGACGACATCTTCTGGCTCAGTAACGCCTACCTGTCCGATTACGCCGATACGGCGAATCTCATCCCCGTTGATCCGCAAGAGGATTGGGATCCGTCGGTCGTCGCCCAGTTCACCCGCGGCGGCAAGCTGTGGGGTGTCCCGCAGCTTAGCGACGCCGGGATTGCGCTGTACTACAACAAGAATCTTCTCGACCAGGCGCAGGTGGACCCGGCCGAGCTGGCGGAGCTGCGGTGGGACGCCGACCCTGCTGTGGATACCCTGCGCCCGATGCTGCACCGGCTCACCGGGCCCGGGCATTGGGCCTACAACGCCGCCAACGACTTGCAGGGCATCTACCTGAACTACCTCGGATCGGCGGGGGCCGTCTTCCAGGCCGGCGACAAATTCGCGTTCGCCAACATTCGGGCCGAGATCGCCTTCCAGTACCTTGTCGACCTCATCAACGTCGACAAGGTGGCGCCGTCGGCCGCCGACACCAATGCCAACAACGACTTCTCGCGCAACCAGTTCCTGCAGGGGCGGATGGCGCTGTTTCAATCGGGCACCTACAACCTGGCCCAGATCCAGGCGAACGCCACCTTCCCGTGGGGTGTGGCGATGATGCCGGCCGGGCCCGAGGGCCGGGTCAGCGTCACCAACGGCATTGTGGCCGCCGCCAATTCGTCCTCGCCCCACCCCGAGGCCACCCAGCGGGTGCTGGCCTGGATGGGTAGCACAGACGGCAACGTCTTCCTGGGCCGCAGCGGCTCAGCGATACCCGCCGTGCTGGGTGCGCGTGAGCCGTACTTTGAGCATTGGACCGGCAAGGGCATCGACGTCGCGCCGTTCTTCCAGGTGCTGAACGGTGCGCAGATCGCGGCACCGGGCGGGCAAGGATTCGGAGCCGGATTCGCCGCGCTGAAGCCGTATTTCGCCGAGATGTTCCTGGGCCGTCTGGATGTGCACACCGCGTTGCAACAAGCGCAACAGGCGGCGAATAAGGCCCTGGAGAAGTAGCGCCGCTACAGCACCCTAGAGCGCTCCCGTACCTGTTTTGGAGCTCTAGCTAGTCCAATGAGTGGCCATCTGCCCACTGCGAGTAACGCTGGTCGAGGATTGCATCAATGCGCGCTTGGTTCTCCAAGGTGTAAGGCACGTGAAAGCACGACGGCAAATCTGAGGCGAGGGCCGCAGTGAGGTCGCTGAAGTAGCCGTTCTCTGCACTGTCGAAGTAGTTGCGCGCGAACGCGTTAGCCTTCTCATCGAGCATGTAGTCGATCAACGAACGGTCAAACAGCTCCCAGAGAGCGGGTGCCGCCAGGCGAGCGGTTTTGTAAGCGGCAATCTCCTTGCGGAAGCGTTTGAGCTGGCTCTTGCTGAGCAAGTCACGTGACGCAAGCCAGCCGAAGAACAGTGCGCCCGGCACGGCAGCTTGTTCGTCGGCTTGATCCAGGTCGAAACCGTAGTCGTGCACAAGGGCATCGACATGGTATTCCGCCTTGTCATAGACGTGTGGGGCGCGGGACGCAGAAGTCTCAGCTGCGACGGCATCGATCGACTGGTTGTCAACAGGGTCGTAACCGCCCTCGATTGCCGCAATGGTCGTGTATCCGAGTGGATAACTGCCTGGCACGTCACGGCCGAATTCATCAAAGCTGTTGATGCATTCGAATTCGAAGTCAAGCGACACAGGTGTCCAACGCGGATCTTCGGGGTTCTTGGCCATAACTACACGCCGGTAGCTGTCCATGTCACAGTTCTCCGGGGCGAGATCAACTCGCCACTGGTAGTCCGGGCGCTTACCTGTCAGAACCTCGCCCAAGACGATGGCAATATCCATGAGCATCGCCAGGACGATGTGTTCGCCCTGTTTGAGGCGTGGCAGCCAAACCCTTCTGTCAGCCGAGAACGCGGTGCCGTACGCGGCGGGCCAATGGGCGCGTGCCCAGACATCCAGCGACTCTAGAAATGGACGCGGATCATCGGCGGACAAGCCCGCGGACAGGTCGATATCGAACTGCCGCAGTAGGTTCGCCACGATCTCAAGCCGCCGAGGGCGCTGTTCGAGAAGGTAATGCAGGTTCTCCTCGCACTGCGCCAGACTCAAAGCGCGGGGCTCACCCGGGAACGGCGTCAGATATGGCGGATAGTCCACCAGTAGCTCAAGCAAACGGCCACGATGCCGCCCAGGTTCGTCCTTACCAGCGCGACGAGAAAATCTGAACATATTGATATCCCATCACCACAGGCTCTTGACCCAGCCAACGGCCTTGCTGGCAGCACCGCTGCCGATCACGCCGCCAACGACACCGCCGACAATCCCACCCACAACGGTGCCGGCTCCGGGGACTATGGATCCGATCGAGGCACCTATTTCGGCGCCAGCCCACGCCCCAGCCGCACCACCGGCCAGGTTCGCACCGGCCTGCACCGTGTTCTCGCCGATACGATTGCCGTCTTGATGGAACGCCTCGCCGAGCTGCACCGCATCGACTACCACCCCAATGGGGCGCGCGACCTTGCCGACATCTTCGAGTGCTTGACCTGCTCCGCGTAACAGCTTGTTGTCGGCGATACGCTCACCGTCTTTCACTGCCTGGGCGACATTGGTCTTGCTGGTGCCTTGCGCCCCCGCCTTGGACTCGACATCCAGGCGTTGAGCATTGCGAGGATCGGCGGGGTTAGGTTTGTCCGCCTGTATGTCGACGACACGCGAACCCGCCGCGGCTTTCTCACCGGGCTGCAGTGGAGTTCGCGTGCCGTCAGCGGTGACCTGCACCTCTTTGGTGATGTCGTAACCCTGCCCTTGTAGGCGGTTAGCAATCGCATCTCGTGCGAGATTGCCGTTCTTAGTGGTGTATTTCTGTGGAACAAGCCCGGGAGCCTTGCTGACACCGCCAGCAGGTGCCGGATTGATCCGCGGTGCCACCTCAATCCCCTGGCCCTTAAGGACGTCAACCAAGCTCTGGCTAAACCCGCCTTGGTTGGTCCACGGGCTCACTGTCGACTCCCAACGCACCGTCAGAAGCGGATTATTGACCAGCGTCTTGTATCCAGCATGCTTCCAGCCCTGCGCGATCCCAGTAGCACTGGTCGACAGAACTGGGTTGGCTGAGGCCTGTTCGACAACGTCATTGGTGAAACGATCCGCATCAGCGGGACTGTTCTGCGCCAAGACCGACCCAATATCTGCGAAGGCGGCATTCGCTTGCGAAGGGTCCTGGCCCATCGCGTCGACAACCATGCTGGCCAGTGAGCGGGTGTCCACCACGCCGCTTGTCGGATCGGTGGCCGCATTGACGAGATCGGTGCTGTTAGTGGCCCTGGACAAGGCATCTGGAATTGTCGCCGCATCATCAAGTCCAGATGCGGGATCAGCGGGAACCCCACCTGCACCGAGACTAGAGACGGAGTTGACCGCGCCAGCTCCTTGCGAGGTGAGCTGGGCGCCTTGCCCCACAAGATCGGTGACCTGTGATGCTTGGTCGTTGAGCTGCGTGAACTGCTCGGCCTGGGGTTTGAGTTGTGGATTGACATCGCCGACTGTTTGAGCGACTTGATCGGCTTCCTTCTGAGCGGTTTTCACGATCTGGCTGCCCGCATTGACCGCGTCGGCCGTGCCCTGGATCCCCTGAGCAGCGCCCTGCACCAGCGTGATCGCATCCTGCGGATTCACCGCACCAGACTGCGCCGAGGAAGCCAACGAGGCGCCGGCCTGGGCGGCCGACCCGAACCCCTGGGCGGCCTGCCCAGATGACTGCGCGATCTGCTGACCTGACTGCACATATGTCTGAATATCGCCCGGAAGCCCTTGCACCGCTTGCGATGCATCCTGCCCCAGCGCCTCGGTGTCCGGTCCTTCTTGCTCATCTTGCTTGCGGCGGCGCGTCGAAGCCGCACCCAGCAACAACGCTGTCAGATCGTTATCGCCGGGCTGCTGGTCGCTATCCTGCTGATCGTCCTTGTCGTCCTTTTTCTTGTCCTTCGACGGGAACTTCGTCGACTGCTGTTGCTTCTGATTCTGCTTGCTCTGCTGCAGTTGCTTGGTGAGATCGTCCAGACGCTGACGATCCTGGCCGGACTGCTGCTGATCTTGCAGCTGACGTGTCAAGTCATCGATCTTCTGTTGATCCGACGACTGATTCGGCTGCTGCCCAGAATTCTGCTGCCCCGCCTGCTGCGGTTGTTGCGCGGGCTGCTGTATCCCCTGATTCGGTTGCCCACCTTGCGATCCCGTATTAACGCCAGGGTTGGCTTGCCCACCGTTGTACTCCGGATTCGGCGTACCGGGCCCTTGGGTGTAGGGCGTGGCGTTCTGATAGTTCGGGATCTGCTCACCGTTGGCCGCCCGCTGCCACGAGCCATCAGCGTTCTGTCCAGGCGGCAACCCCTGCTGCGCCGAGCCGCTGCTGTTTGGGCTCGAGGCGTTCGCGCCCCGAGCGGGCTGCTGGTTGTAGATGCTGATGCCATTGTTCTGGTCCAGACCCGGCATGCCTGAATTAGAACCCTGATAGTCGGGCATCTGATTCGGCATCTGAGGCGGCTGGAACATCTGTCCGCCCCCGGGCGGACCGTCATTACCGCCAGGGCTGCCACCGCAATCTGGCGGGCACGCAGCATGAGCCTGCGGCACCGTTGCCGGGGTAAACCAACCTAAGCCCAGACCGCCTCCGGAAAACATCAGCACCGCAACAACACCCGCGGTCGCACCTGCCTTCTGCGAGCCGCCCGCAGCCCACCTGTACAGGCCTGCAAGACCGTTCCAGAGACCGGCATTCGAATACACTGCCACCGCAAGCATGACCGCGATCGCACCTGCTGCGGTAAGGAGCTGCGGTCCTATCACCACCGGCGTCAATGTGGGCGCAAGCCAGGCCGCCAGCGCGATCAAGCCCGCCGAGCCTGCCACCAAAACACCCACCAACCCCGGGTGCCAGCTGCGGGTGTCTTGCTGGCCGGCGCGTCCCCGCCGGGAACGCACACCAGCCAAACCGGCATCAACTAACACCTCTCGGGCAAGCCCGAACAAATACCGGCCCCCGGTGAACAGCGCGGCACCCGACACGACCGCCACGAGTAGCTGACCCGCGCCCATCGCGATCGACCACGTGCCCTGCCCTGTCGCTGACGCCCACCACGTGAGATAACCGCCCCGGAAAACCCACCATGTGCCAACAGCGCCTGCAAGCAGGCTCAGTGCGGCGAGTACCGCCCGCGCTGGCTCCCCGACTCGAGTCTCGACCGCACTGAACATCGCCGAAATGATCGGCTGACGCCCCCAAACAGCCAACTTGATCCCGCCGCTCAAAGCGATCAGCAGGATCAACAACTCAGCTGCCCAAACAAGCCAAGCTCCCACCCCTCCACCGACCCGATGAAGAGCGTGTAGCCCTGCGACGGCACCCGTTGCGACGATCACACCCGCGATCGCTGCCGCGACCCGGCGACTCGTGACACCCGCCGACCAGTTTGTTTTAGCGAACTCTCTATCAATGAGAGAATCCGCCCTACCCATGGACTTCTCATCCAACCCGGCACGCATCACTGACCCCTCCAGCCATGTATGGCAACTAGTTAATGGCGACAATACCCATGCATAAGCCACCTGTCGAACTACATGGCAAAGAAAATGGGGCGGATGGATGACCTGCGATATCGCTGCCCAGAACCCGCACGGCAGACGGAACGTCAAGCAGGCCGCGACAACAGCAAATTCAAGATCATGAAAGGATGACGCAGGTAGCGACGGTCGTAAATCCGGTACAGACGGACTCAACGCTCCCCATCGGGCTTCGTCCCCAGGAACGCCTAGTCCAACGGCATCTTGCATCGAAGGTGCCCAACCGTGGTGGACAAGCACCCTGAAGAGGCAACTTCTGACGCCATCTTGGGGCACCAGACGTCGACGCGGCACCCACCGACGACGACGACGTGACTTGCTATCGAAATAGCAAGGGCTACTTCAACAAAGGCGTTAAACGCCGCCAAACGCTAAGCCTCGCGCTACAGCACCTCGAACAATACGACGGCGGTTCCGACCGCGATGATGATCAGTAACGCGACCGCATCACGCGGGCCCGGCCGTGTCGGATGCGCCGCGATCTGCCCGGTGCCGCCGCGCGCGGTGATGGCATCCCCCATCTCGGAGGCACGTCGCAAGGCGACGGTGATTGCCGCGGTCAGCATGTCGACCACCTCGGCCACCCATCGCAGCCCGCGTCTGCCCTCGTGCACCTGTGGTGGGCGCAGCTTGCGCGCCGCGATGAGCACCCGGAACTCGTCGGACAACATGGGGAACGAGCGCAGTGCGAGCGCCAGAGTGGCGGCGCGCTCGTCGACCGGAATCCCGAAGACCTTCAACGGCCGTCCCAGCATGGCCACGGCGGGTGCGATCTCGGAGACATTCGTCGTCCACGACACCATGGCTCCCGTGCCGAGCAGCACAATCGCCACTGCGGTGGTGCGTGCCACCGCGAGCACACCGTGGAATCCGATAGTCATCCCGCCGATATGCCAGAAGGGCGGCCCGCCGCTGAAGAACACCGTGAGGCTGCCACCGATCACCAGGGCCACCATCCAGATCGGGATGGTGGGCATCGCACCGCGCGGGATATGGGCCAACCACGCGGTGATGATCACCAGAGCCGCCACCGCGCCGATTGCCGTCCACGTGGGGAACAGTGTCAGCAGCACCGAAATAAGGAAGACCGCAATAAGTTTGGTTCCGGCCCACAGCTCATGGATCGGGGAGGTACCGGGGACCGGGCGCAGCAGTACCACCGGGCGGCGCGGTGCACGTGTCGTCGTCATGAGCGGCTCCCCGACCCCACCGATTCGGCCAGCAGCACCCCGGATTGCAGATGCACGGTCCGCGGACACAGTTCCTGCATGCCATCGAAGTCGTGCGAGATGACCACGATGGTGAGCCTCTCCCGCTCGCGTACCTGAACCAGCAGCCGCAGCAGACCGGCCTGCGACTCGGCATCCAGACCCGCCAGCGGCTCATCGAGAATCAGGGCACGCGGGGAACGCGCCAGCAGCCCGGCCAGCACCACCCGGCGCATCTGGCCACCGCTGAGCTGATCGATGGGACGCTTGAGGAGGTCCGCATCGAGCCCAACGCTGGCAAGCGCCCGCACCACGCGGTCGGTGTCGCGGGCGGAAAACCCTGCCGCCGAAGCTATCTCATAGTCGACGCGGCTGCGCAGCAGCTGCAAGCGGGCCGCCTGGAAACTGATGGCCACCGACCCCACCTGATCGGACGCCGGCTTGCCGTCCAGTAGGCACTGCCCCGACGTTGGTTTGGTCAGTCCCGCGGCGATCCAGGCCAGCGTCGACTTGCCCGATCCGTTGCCGCCATGAATCAGCACACCGTCGCCCTCGTGTACCGCCAACGACACGTCGTGCAATGCCGTTTTGGCCCAGGGAGTTCCGCTGGCGTACTGGTGGGCGACGGAATCGAACTCGAGAACGACGGGTGACTCGACATTGGGCCGCGCGGCCGTGGTAGTGGGCACGGGCACGGTCTGTATCGCCGTGCGCGCCGTCTTGCCACTGACCGCGCGCAGGGCGATCTCACGGTCCGCCGCAGCGGCCTCGGACTGAAAATGCGTGATGTGCACCACCGACATCCGGTGTTGCGCCGTAAGCCGCGACAGCACGCCGAGCAGGTCCTCGCGGCCTTTCGGATCGACCATGCTGGTGATCTCGTCGGCCACCAATAGGGCGGGGTCGCGCGCCAGGGCCGAGGCCACCGCCAGGCGTTGCAGCTCCCCACCCGAGAGTGAGGAGGTGCTGTGCTCGCCCATCCCCTCCAGACCGACCTCGCGCAGCAGACTGTCGATGTCGACGTCGTGGTCGGCCGGCAGACCCCACACCACGTCGTCGGCGACCTTGGTGCCGAGCACCTGACTTTCCGGGTGCTGCATGACGATTGCGGTGCCGCCGATGGCGCCGAGCCCCACCGAACCCGGCCGCTCGATCTGCCCCGAGGTAGGTTCACGCCCTGCCAGGATGCGCATCAGGGTGCTCTTACCCGAGCCGTTGGGACCGGTGATCGCGACATGCTCACCGACCTCGATGCTCATCGAAAGCGGCGCCAGCGCATCGGATTCACCGCGTGGATACCGGAATCGCACATCCCGCAAGCGAGCGGGCACCGGACCCACCGCACCTGCTGGCGTCGGCGGATCGAGCTGGTGCACATCGGGAATCACCGCCAGGCGCTGGATCACGCGAGAGAGCACCCACCAGCCGAACAGTGCGTTAAACAGCACGAAGACGAAGACGATGCCGCCGATGAACCACACCCAGTTGCGTATCGCGAAGTCGATCGCGCTCGTCGCGTTCACACCGACGCCCTCCAGATGCGGGAGGTGGCCGATCATCTTGAACAGGCCCTCCAGCGAGGCGCGCAGTGCATCGAAGAGCAGGTTGCGCATCCGGTTCAAGAGGGCCAGAGCACCGACCGCCAGCGCCGCAATGATCGCGCTGCAGATGACCCCGAGCACCGTCAGCAGGGGCATGCCGTGTCCGCGTCGGCGCACGACGCCGGTGAGGCCACCAATATAGACGCAATTGGCCATCGCGATGAGACCGCCTAGCCCGGCAAGCAGAAACGCGATGACACCGCCGGCCACGGCGGCGGCCAGCAGCACGCGGACGCGGTAGCGGTATCCCAGCAGACCCATGGGTACGGCACCGAGTAGTTGCACGGCGCCCAAAATCGGCAGGGCGACCCCGACGATGACCATGGCGGCGGTGAGCGCGGCCATGACGGCCGCCTGAGCCAGTTCATCGGGTTTCAGGGGCACCCTGGTGAAATTCACTTCACAATTCTGCCAGCAGGTTTGCCCGCTCTCAGGACATTCTCAGCTTCGCCCGGCGCACCGCTAATTCACTGCGACGCCGATCAAATGACCTATCAGATACGTGGCGCCGATAGCGATGGCACCAAACGCCAACTGCCGCAAGGCACTCAGCCACGGAGCTCGGGCCGTGAAGCGCCCGGCCACCCATCCGGCGATCAGCAGACCCACTCCTCCACAGACCAGACCGGCCAGAAGTGACGCGAATCCCAGCAGGAATGGGATCAGCGGCACCACCGCGCCCACCGAGAACGTCACGAATGAGGAGATCGCGGCCACCCACGGCGATGGAGTGTCGTTGGGATTGATGCCGAGCTCTCGGGTGAGGTGAATCGTCACCGCGGTGTTCTCGTCCTGGTGAATCTCGTCGGCGGCCGCGGTCGCGGTCTGCGGCGAGAGCCCGATATCGCCGAGCATGGCGATGAGCTCCTGCTTCTCGGCTTCGGGGTGCAGCTGGATGGCACGACGCTCCACGCTCGCTTCATGCTCGATCTGCGAATTGGACGTCGATACCGACGTGAATTCGCCCAGCGCCATCGAGAACGCACCAGCCACCAGGCTGGCGGCCCCGGTCAGCACGATCGCCTGAGTGTCCAGTCCGCTGGCCCCCACGCCAGCGACCAGAGCCGTGTTGGTAACCAGGCCGTCCATGGCGCCGAACGTGGCCGCACGCAACCATCCCCCGGACACGTCGGGGTGCGTGTGGTCAAATTCATGCGGTAGTTCGGCAGATTCCGCAGAGCCGTCGAGTGCCACGATGTACGAATCTACTTCCAGGTTCCTGAAAACGCACTGCTCAGAGGGGAATTACCAATATGAAGCGTTCACTGACCGTTTTCGGCACCGTGGTGCTGGCTGGCGGGCTGATGCTTGCGTGTTCGAGCAATGACAAGAAGGACGAGTCCGCGAGCTCTTCGGCCAGCAGCAGCGCCACCACCTCTGCCGCGGCCGCAAGCACCTTCGACATCGCCAAGATCGACGCCATCAAGGACCAGTTCCCCGCCGGGTACACCGTCGAGGTGCAGCCCAAGACCACGGTGACTCAGGCGATGCTCGATCAGATGAAGGGCATCTTCGACAAGGCCACCTTCACCCCGCAGGAATGCGCCGACAAGATGCTGGGCGCCTTCCCCCAGGTGACCGGGACGTCCATGCAGGGTGTTACCGGCGCCAAGGGCAATGGGGACCCCATGTCCAAGACGATGATCATCGCCGCGGCCATGGAGACGGTCAGCGCGATCCCCGCGGACACCACCGGCGGAGCGTGCGACAAGTTCAGCCTGTCGATCGCCGGCATGGCCGAGGGCACCGGCGAGAAAATTGACGCGCCTGCCATCGATGGCGTGAAGACGACGGGTACCTCAACGAATATCAAGATCAGCGCGCCCGGCATGGAGAAGGAGATGGTGCAGATCGCCTACTCCGCTCAGCTCGATGACCACCACGCCGTGTCGGTGTCCGGCATGGGTGATGTCGACCGCAACGAGCTGTCTGACGTCTTCGTGAAGGCCGTCAACGCCGTTAAGGGATAGGCCGTAACGGGATGCCCGCCCCCGCAGCAAGGGGCGGGTACCCGGGCCCTCCCCAGTATGCGCCGGGCGGGTAATAGCCGTAGCCGTACCAGGCCGAGCTGGGCACACCCTCACATTTGGCGGTGTTTCCCGCGGAGGCGCAGACCGTCGCCTGAGCGGTACCCGCTGCGGGGCTGGGCAATATCAATGGCGCTGAAGCCAGAGCTCCGACAATGAGTGCCGAGCAGAGAGTTCGCGCCACATTTCGTGGTCGCTTCATATCTCCAGGATAGACCTGGTCACACGCGCTGACTGCGGCGTTGACGTGACCCTGGTCGCCCTATCGGACCGCGTTGGGCAGGCTGCGCGTTGGCCGTTTCATTTCGTCCAGGACCTCACCCGCGTGCCCGTAGATCCAGAAGATGACCCGGCTGACGAAGTGCAGCAGGATCCGCTGCTCAGGATCCTCCGTATCCACCCCATAGATATTCGTGACCGCCGACGTACCGCAACCACGCTCATACAGCTCGCCAGTTAACCGCCAATGGGTACCGAGTCCACAGCTCTTGGGCGCGAAGGAATCAACCGAGATGGATTCGCCCGCCGCGACTTCCACGACGTGACATTCCAGCATCCCCGCGTATCCCGTCCCCACGGCCGGCACCGATCCGATGACAAACTTCGCACCAAGCTCTGGGCGGAATCCCCGCACGCTTACCGGCCATTGGTCTGGATCGAGGATCGCCTCCCACACCGCTGAGCGCGGGTGCTCGAACTCCCATATGGCGCGTACCACCTACTCCCCTTCCCCGGAAGGCCCCGAAGGCCGCCTGCGTGTGGCCATCGGCTAGCAACGACAGAGAAGTTACCGTACTCGCAGTACCACCATTTCGCTGGGCAACGGCGAGGACTCGGTACAGCTATCTCGGTAACGGACCACGGATCGCTGCGCTACCCGATAGCCACCAGCTAAAACCTGCATTAACGATGAAGGGCGGACACCTGAAGGAACTCTTGGTAACCGGGCTCCAATCAGCTCACAGTTTTCAAAACGACCGTACACAATTTTCCGGGAGTTCAATCAAGAGGGATTAGCAAATGAGTGTGAGAGTATGTTGCAGTGTCGGAGGACTCGTCCGTGGCGCAGGCGCGGACACTGCTGGTCGCGCTCTATGAGCATGTCAACGAAGTAGCGCAGTCGATGGCCGAGGCCGAACACCTGATCCGACATACCCCGCGCCACGGCTCCCCACACCGGCACCACCGACTCCGCGTGGCTGCGATGCGCAAGGACATCTACGAAGCCCAGCGGCTCATCAAGCAACTGCACCAACGGTTTCCGGTGATACGGGATACCGCGTGGCCGACGACACCACGTGACAACGATGGGAACCCGTGATGGAAGGCAACCAAAAGGCCGCAGCTGGTCCGCGGTCCAGGTTTGGCGGTTGGCGGTTGGCGGTTGGCTGCCACGTCACTTTGGATACTCGCCGCTTCGCTCTAAGCTGAGCTACCGCCGAGTATCCATCTCCGCCGCCTTAGCCTCGACGATTTGTGCCCATTCTTCGGGAAATCCGGCCACTAGCCTCACAGTTCGCACTGGCGGGCTATCCCACTCGCTAGTGTTCGGATTGGCATCGCCGGTCGAGCAGAAGTTTGATCATCGAACCGTCAGGACAGTTCCGGCGTTTTCTGATTGACATCCACTGCGGCGTGTTTCCCCAGACGTTGATGGGGTCGACGTTCGCGCCAGCGTCGAGAAGTTCCTTAGCGATTTCGATATTTCCGCGTTCAGCGGCAATATGTAGCGGCGTCATGTCTTCTGGCCCAGGAAGGTTGGTGTCAACGCCGGCCACAACCTCAGCACGAAACGCTCCGACGTCGTTGCTCATGATCGCCCGGTGGATTGGCCTGAGCGGATCAATTTTCGGTGGTTCGTCTCTCACCATGGTCTGGTCATCCTTCTCGGTTCAGTCAGTATGGGTTGCGGTGTTGGCATAGCGGTCTTGGAAGAGCGTTTGGATTGAATCCCCCAGATCTGCACATAGGTCTGGATCTCACCCGGAAGCCCTTGCGCCGCTTGGGATGCATCCTGCCCAAGGGCCTGAGTATCCGGGCCCTGCTGCTGATCGTCTTGCCTACGCGGCGCGAGGCACTATCTACACGCAAAGACGTTCTAGCGTGTCTGTGCCCGTTCGCTTACATCCGAACGGAATTGGAAGGCGCTACTCGCCGTCCTGTAAGTTGCCGTCCTCTAAGAGTTTGTCAGTCCAGTCCGGCATCTTGTTGGTCACCTCCGCCAGCATCCCCATCGTGACACCGCCGCCACGCACTTGGGTCACCTCGGGGTCTGGATTCTCGCCTGAGCTTCGCATCCCGGGCGTGATATGGAAGAACTTCATGCGGCCACTCGGCAATAGGACGCCCGCTGTGCTTGGACGCCCGGAGAAGTAGACAGCTGATCTATCCGTGATCACCTCGTCTGGATCGTCACCATCGAGAGCGAGAAGCGTGTTGCGAACCCAGACGTACTCGTCGTTTCGGAACGCGGGATCTCTGTCCTTCTCGAGGTACAAAAACACCATCGAGGCGTGCGGATAGGGATCAACGCTACTCCCGACCAACTGCCTGGCCAGGAGGTTGATGCACGCCATGTATTGCGAGTCGGCTCCCGCAAAATCGCCCTTGGACAAAGGGATGAAGGGATGAAGGGATGAAGGTCGACGTCTTCGGCGGCTTCACCGGGTTGGCCCGGTCGAAACGGCTTTCCTACACGCCGGCGGCGGTGATCTCAAACCGCCTCATCGGGCGACGCTCTAGGTGCTCGCCCCGCTCGCGAAAGTCTTTGAGGGTTCCCAGCCGGACGTTGACCGCAACGCACCAATCCGCATAGAGATTGTCGCACTCGCCATAGCGGACATGGAGTTCCAGGAGTCTCTGTTCGTCGAGCTGCCCAAGCGGCCCGACGAACTCGTTGTAGGCGAGGTCGGCGGGGATCTGATACGCACCCTTGGTCACGATCAAGATCGTCACAGACTTCACCCAGCATGACGTGACTTTCGCGACGCCAATGCGTGGCCTTCTTGTTGAGCTCGGCTACATCGCAGTAGCCGCTCGCTACGCCTTGGGCAGAAGGGATTCAGCGACTTGCTTCCCCTTGTCGGTGAGGTTGAGCCAGGCCACGTAATCCCAGACACCGTTTTCGTCGTAGTGGCCGACGTATTCGGCCCGGATACGGTCTAGTGCTTCATCGATGGGAATGTCCCACGGGACGAAGCCGGCGCCGCGTTCTACGGTGCCGACTTGGTATAGCCCTGCACTCACAAGGTCGGCCACAATGTTGAGCGACTCGGCTTGCAGTTCGCCGACCGACGCATCTGGGTTGGCGAGGTAGACCAGCCGATGCACACGGTAGAAGTGAACCCAATCATCAAGCCCGTCCATCAGGACGTCGTTGCGGGCGCTGTTCATAGCTCTCCTTTCACGGCTCGGCTTCTCGTTCGGCTGCCTGTCGCCACCAAAGAAACGACATTGCCACAGTATCCAGCAACATGTCATATGGTTTTGAACATGCAGAATGCGGGTCCAGCAAGATCATTCTGGCAATGGTGGGCAGCGGGACTCGTCGGTTCGCCTCGGCGGCGGGCAGTCGGCCATGCCCTGCAACAGTTCGTCTCGATGGCCATCATCTTCGCAGTCATAGACGTAGCGACCTGGGAAGACAATGGATACACCTACGCGTTCCATATCGCGCTGCTCGCGCTCGCCGCTTACCCGGCTGGCCTGCTTATGAGTCGTGTCCAGAGTGAACGCCTCACCGAGTATCGGTGGGCGCTGTGGGGCGTGCCGCCCAGCTCCTACGGCGAGGCGCTGCGCGCGTCCTACTTCGGCGCGGCGCCCACTGATCCGTACGCGCGGTCGTCTGCGGTGCGGTTCATACAGATACGCCAACACCGAGCGCTGAGCCCGCTCACAGTGTGGGTGCTTGTCGCCGGGTTCGCCGCATTAACAGGTCTCGTGCGGTACGCACTCCCCGGCGAACACCCCTCCGTGCCCTGGTTCGGATTCGTCGCGCTGCTCGCCGCACTCGCGGTATCCGCATCGATCCAACCCGGGATGCTGCGGCGGCGGCTCACGCTGCTGCTGGCCGGTGAACGCAAAACTCCGCCTCCAGAAGGAGACGGAGTTCAAGGCGCAAAACCTGACCTGCTCCCCCGCTTGGACTCGAACCAAGAACCGTCCGATTAACAGTCGGAAGCTCTGCCAATTGAGCTACAGGGGACTATCCGGATCGCGTCGGTTTGTACCGCGAACCGAGGCATGACTTTAGCGTACGGGTAGGGGTGAAAGCCAAACCGGCCGCCAGGCCGTATCGCCCGCCTACGAGCGACAAAGACGGAGTGCACAGGGTGTTGTCGCTCATAGTCGGGCACAAGGAAGTGTCCTGGCTCAGCCGTTCACAGGTGCGTCAGGCAGGATAGGGAGAACTTCGTTAGTTGGTGGAGGGTTCGTGATTCGGGTTTTGTTAGTGCTGGCCGCTGGCTACGTGCTGGGTGCGAAGGCTGGTCGTCGCCGATACGAGCAGATCGTCAACGGGTATCAGGCCGTCACCGCCAGCCCCGCGACCAAGAAGCTGATCGAGATCAGCCGTCGTCGCCTGGCCAACTCACTGTCTCCCGATCCGCACATGGTGGAGCTCACACCGATCGATGAGACGACCATGATCTTGGAGCCCGAGCCTCAGCTCGACAACAAGTAGCGCCGCTACACCGACAGATCGTCCCCGCTGACCTGCTCCACCAGGCTGCGCCGATACGCCTCCAGCGCCACCAGATCGCCGAACAGCGCGTGGTACTCGTCGGCGTTGTCCACCGGCGACATCCGCTGCAGCTTCGACTTGACCTCGGCCACCTGCCGGCCGACCCACACCTCTTGCAGCTTGGCCAGCACCGAGCCGATGTACCGCGGCAGCCGCTCTTCGTTGTCCACCTGGATGGCCTCGGCAGTCAGGGCGTTGATCAGCATCACCTGGTTCTGCGACGACGCGCTCTGACGCACCTTGTCGATCCACTCCGCACCGACAATCCCCGCTCCAGTGCCACCTGCCGTCTCGATCGCGGTGCGCACCGCCACATATCCAGGGTGGGTGAAGCTCTCCGCGGTCAGCGAGTCGAACACCGGCCCGGCGAAGGCCGGGAACTGCAGCGCTGCCTTGAGCGCCTCGCGCTGCGGCCACAACGTGGGGTCCTTGGCGTCGGGCATGGCGACCTTGGGTGCCGCGGCAGGTTCAGAACCTCGGGCACGACGGTCAGGGGACGCCGAACCGCCCTTCGCCGCCCTACCGGCCTCCTCACGCACCCGTGCGAGCACCTGGGCCACGTCATCCCATCCGACCCATCCGGCCAGCTGCCGGGCGTACTCGTCGCGCAGCGTCGGGTCCTTGATCTTGGCGACCATCGGCACGCACCGGCGCAGCGCGTCCACGCGCCCCTCGGCGATCTCCAGATCCGAATCCGTCAGCGCCGTCCGGATCGCGAAGGCGAACAGTGGAGTGCGGCGCGCGACCAGATCCCGCAGCGCCGCCTCCCCTGACTTGAGCCGCAGATCGCACGGGTCCATTCCATCCGGGGCCACCGCGACATACGACTGACCGGCCAGGTTCTGCTCTCCCTCAAAAGCTTTCAGCGCAGCCGCCTGTCCGGCGGCATCCCCGTCGAACACGTAGATGAGCTCACCGCGGAAATAGGAGTCGTCCATCATCAGACGCCGCAGCATCGAGAGGTGCTCGTCGCCGAAGGCGGTACCGCAGGACGCCACCGCGGTGGTCACCCCGGCCAGATGCATCGCCATCACGTCGGTGTAGCCCTCGACGACCACGGCCTGATGCCCCTTGGCGATATCGCGTTTGGCCAGATCCAGACCGAACAGCACCGAGGACTTCTTGTAGAGCATGGTTTCCGGGGTGTTGACGTACTTACCCGGCATGGTGTCGTCTTCGAAGATCTTGCGCGCCCCGAAGCCGATCGTCTCTCCGCTGCTGGCACGGATCGGCCACAGCAGCCGCCGGTGGAACCGGTCCATCGGACCGCGGCGTCCCTCCCGGGACAGCCCGGCGGCTTCGAGTTCCTTGAACTCAAAGCCCTTGCGCAACAAATGCTTTGTCAGGGTGTCCCACCCCGAGGGCGCATATCCGCACCCGTATTGTTTGGCGGCGGCACCATCGAAATTGCGCTCCGTCAGGTACTGGCGCGCCGGTGCCGCCTCGGGCGAATCCAATGCGGAGGCGTAGAACTCCTGGGCGGCCGCGTTGGCGGCGACGAGCCGCGCCCGGGTGCCACGGTCACGCTGCGCGGCCGTGCCGCCACCCTCGTAGTTGATGGTGTAGTTGATGCGATCGGCCAGCCGCTCGACGGCCTCCACGAAGCTGATGTGTTCGATCTTCTGGATGAAGGTGTAGGCGTCGCCACCCTCACCGCAGCCAAAGCAGTGGAACTGGCCATGATTGGGCCGCACATGAAAGGACGGCGACTTCTCGTCATGGAAGGGGCACAACCCCTTGAGCGAGTCTGCACCCGCGCGCTTGAGCTGAACGTAGTCGCCGACGATGTCCTCGATCCGGGTGCGCTCACGGATCGCCGCGACATCGCGATCAGGAATCCGGCCGGCCACTGAGTCAGCTTAGCCAACCGCGCCGTCAGGCCCAGCTGGCTTGCACCCCCTGGCTATCGCGGTCCACCCGCTCGAGCCGGCTTTCGGTGTACGAGGCGATCTGATCCACCACCACCCGGGTGCGCGCCGCGTCATCCTCGGCGGCCTTGAATGCGGGCACGAACACCGGATCCAGCGTCGCGGGAGCACCCGCCGCCAGCCACTGCGCCACCCGATGGATGCGTTCACGCTGACGGCCCTGTCCCGCGATATGCCGCGGATCGGACATGATGAATTGCAGCGCAAGCATTTTCAGCACTGCCACCTCGGCGGCCACTACCTCGGGAACGGTCAGCTCGGCCTCGAATCGGACCAGCGCCCCTTCCCCGGCCACCGCACGGGTGGCCCCGATCGCAGCCGAGGCGAACCGGCCCACCAATTCGCTGGTCAGCCGCTTGAGGTTCGCCGACGCACTCAAGGTGCCGTCATACGGGCCGATGGCCGCGACCACCGGCAACGTGGCCAGGCGCGCGGCAGCCTCCTCCAGCGCGCCCTGCTCCAGCCCGCCGAAGGACTTCACCCCCAGCTCCGCAAGCACCTGCGCCTCCCCCGGCGAGGCCAGCACCCGCAGGTCGATGCGCCCGGAGATCACACCGTCCTCCACGTCGTGCACCGAATAGGCGACGTCATCGGACCAGTCCATGATCTGCGCTTCCAGGCAGCGCCGCCGCGGCGGCGCGCCCGCCCGCACCCAGTCCAGGGCTGCCGCGTCCTCGACGTAGGCGCCGAACTTTCCGCCGCCCGGCGGGCGCAGCCACGGGTACTTCGTCGCCGCATCCAGGGCCGCCCGCGTCAGGTTCAGCCCGGCGCTGTTGCCGTCGGCATCAACCACTTTGGGCTCCAGCAGAGTAAGGATCCGCAGATTCTGGGCGTTGCCCTCGAACCCGCCGCAGTCGACCGCCACCTCGTCGAGCGCGCGTTCACCGTTGTGCCCGTACGGCGGATGGCCGATGTCATGCGCCAGCCCGGCCAGGTCCACCAAGTCCGGGTCGGCACCCAACCCGGTAGCGATACCGCGGCCGATCTGCGCCACCTCCACCGAGTGCGTCAGCCGCGTGCGCGGCGTATCACCCTCGCGCGGGCCCACCACCTGCGTCTTATCGGCCAGACGCCGGAACGCGGCGCTATGCAGAACCCGGGCCCGGTCACGAGCGAAGTCCGTCCGATACTCGGATGACGGAAGCTCGACGATGGCCGCCGTCTTCGGTGTCTCAGTGACGACGCGTTCACGGTCGGAATCGGTGTAGGCGTCCTTGTAGGCATCCGGAGTACGCATCGTAGGCACCAGTCTGCCAGGACGGGTCCCAGCGCCTCGCGAGGCATTAGATTGGCGACCATGCGTCTGCTGCGTGCCCTCGGGGGCCTGCTGGGAGTCATGATCGCGATGCTCACGGTGTTTGCCCCGACCCTGCCGCTGGCACCAGTGGCGAGTGCCGACCCGCCCTTCCGGATACCGAGCTATGTCACCGATCGGGCCGGGGCGCTCAAGAACCCGACGAAGGTGCGCACCGCCATCGATCAGCTCTACGACAAGCAGCATGTGCGGCTCTGGGTGGTGTACGTCAAGGACTTCGACGGGACCGATCCGGTGACGTGGGCGAACAAGACCCTCAAGACAAGCGGATTGGGAGATCGCGACGCCCTGCTGGCCGTGGCGACCCAGGAGCGCAGCTACGCGTTCCTCGTCGCGTCAGAGATCAAGAACGTCAGCGACTCCGAGATCGAGGAGCTGCGCACCAACACGATCGAACCCGCGCTGCGCGCATCGGATTGGGATGGCGCGGCCATCAACACCGCCAACAGCCTGGAGTCGGCCGCCGCATCGTCATCCTCCATTCCGTGGAAGCCCATCCTGGCCGCGCTGGCCTTCGGCGCCGTCGTGGTCGGCGCCTTCATGCTGTACTCCTGGTTCCGCAGTCGAGCCCGCCGCCGCGCGGAGGTCGAAGCCGCCAAGGGCATCGATCCGACCAATACCGAGGCTCTCGCCGCGCAATCGGTCGACGCACTGGACGGCTTATCGAAATCGATTGTGGTGAACGTCGACAACGCTGTCCGTACCAGCGAGGCCGAGCTCACGCTGGCCGTCGAGGAATTCGGCACCGAACAGACCGCACCCTTCCAGCAAGCCGTCGACTCCGCGAAAAGGGCCCTGGCTCAGGCATTCTCCGTGCGCAAGCAGCTCGATGACGCGGTCCCCGAGACACCCTCGGAGCAGCGCCGTCTGCTGATCGATGTCATCACCACGGCCGCGCGTGCCGACCGCACCCTTGATGATCAGTCCAATGCCTTTGACGCGTTGCGCAACCTGGTGATCAACGCGCCCACGAAGTTGGACACCCTGACCCAGCAGGTGGTCGCGACCACCGCTCGGGTACCCGAGTCGCAGCGTGCCCTCGAACAACTGCGCACCCAGTTCGATGCCGCGGCGCTGGCCTCGATTGCCGACAACATCACCGAAGCCACCGAACGCATCACGTTCGCCGACTCCCGGATTACCCACGGCAGGGAACTGGCCGCCCGCCCCCTGGAGGGCCAGCAGATGAATCTCGTCGACGCCGTGCGCGGCGCCGAATCGGCACTGGCCCAGGCCGCCGCACTCTTGGACGCGGTGGACAACGCCGCCAACAACATCCGGCGCGCCACCGAGGCGTTGCCTGCGGCCATCGCGGACACCAAGTCGGGGATCGCCCAGGCCGAAGAACTCCAACGGCAGGGTTCGGTGCCGCGTGCCGACGAGCTGACGAAGGCCCACAACACCGCCGTCGCCGCCGTGGCCGACGCCGAGCGCGTCGGGTCCACCGACCCGCTGACCGCCTTCACACACCTCGCCACCGCCGATGCCGAGCTCGACAAGCTCCTGGCCGCCGTGCGGGAGGAGAAGGACGCCGCCGAACGCCGCGCCCGGGCACTCGATCAAGCGATCGGCACCGCCCGCCAGAAGGTGAATGCGGTCGGCCAGTACATCGGACTGCACCGCGGAGCCGTCGGTGCAGCCGCGCGGGGATACCTCGCGGAGGCCGAGCACAGCATCGCCACCGCCGAGTCCGCCCGCCAGTCGGATCCCTCGAACGCCATTTTGTGGGCCAACCGGGCAGCTGAACTGGCGACGCGCGCCGAAGGCAGCGCCATACAAGAGGTGCGCGCGGCCCAGTCCTACTACAGCAACGGGTACGGCAACTACGGCGGTTCCGCCGGATACTCCGTCGCGGGCGATGTGGCCGGCAACGTCGCGGGTGCCGTGATCGGCGGCATCCTGCGGGGCATGCTCAGCGGCGGATCAAGCCACCACAGCTCCTGGTCCGGGTCGGGGTCGTCGTCCTACGGCGGGTCGTCCCGATCCTCGGGCTCGAGCTTCCGGGGCGGCGGCGGCCGCTTCTAGCAGGCCGTCTCTTCCCGAAAATTTCCCTCAGCACTTGACGGCCAGCAGCCAGCGATGTGCAATATATTGCATGCCAGTACCGCCCTCCGAGGGTGTCGTCGCACGGTCCCTGCTGCGCGACGATGCCTATAAAGCCCTGCGTAAGGCCATCGTGGACGGCACCCTCGCCCCCGGTGAGCGGCTACGGGACGACGAGCTGAGTCGCTGGCTGGGCGTGAGCCGAACCCCGATCCGCGAGGCCCTCGCCCGTTTGGAGCAGGCCGGTCTGGTACAGACCCAACCGGGCCGGCACACCATCGTCAGCCCCGTCGACGTCCGGGAGGCACGCGCGGCCCAGTCCGTCGCCGCGGCCATGCACGAGCTCGCCGTGCGGGAGGCGATCACCAATATCTCGGCCGGCGACCTCGCCGCGATGCGGCACGCCAACGCGCGCTTCGCCGCCGCACTCGACGCGCACGATCCCGATGCCGCCCTGACCGCGGACGACGAGTTCCATGCCATCGCCGTCGAGGCCAGCGCCAACCCGTACATCGCGGCGGTGCTCGAGCAGGTCACCCCCGTGCTGCGCCGCCTCGAACGCATCCGGTTCGCCAGCCGCGACGGGCGCCACTCCGTGGCGCTGCACGAGCAGATCATCGCCCGGTGCGAGGCCGGTGACGGCGAGGGCGCGGGCCATGCCGCACGCGCCAATTGGCACACCCTCATCGCCGCACCGGAAGGCGCTGACCACGAAGAACGCGGTGCCGGCTGAACATCGCTCCCCCACAACGCCATTCCCAAACACTGCCCAGGAGAGTGCCTTGTCTATTCACGATTTCCCCCGCTACCCGCTGACCTTTGGGCCCAGTCCCGTCCACCCGCTGGAACGCCTGAGCCGACACCTCGGCGGTGCCCAGATCTGGGCCAAACGAGAGGACTGCAATTCCGGACTTGCCTTCGGCGGCAACAAAACACGCAAGCTCGAATACATCGTCCCGGACATTTTGGCCAGCGGCGCCGACACCCTGGTATCCATCGGCGGCTACCAGTCCAATCACACCCGGCAAGTGGCCGCCGTGGCGGCGGTGCTCGGCATGCGGTGTCACCTGGTGCAGGAGCGCTGGGTGGACTGGGACGATCCGGTCAACGACAAGGCAGGCAACATCCTGCTCTCGCGCATCATGGGAGCCCAGACTCAGCTGGACCCAGCGGGATTCGATATCGGCATCCGAGGGTCCTGGGAGGACGCCCTGACCGCGGTCGAAAAGAGTGGCGGCAAGCCCTATCCCATCCCCGCAGGAGCATCCGAACACAAGTACGGCGGCCTGGGTTTCGCCAACTGGGCCTACGAGGTGGCCGCACAGGAACGACAGCTGGGCGTGTTCTTCGACACCATCGTCGTGTGCACCGTGACCGGGTCAACGCATGCGGGCATGATCGCGGGATTCGCCGCACTCGCCGATGCCGGCGGCCCTCCCCGGCGGGTGCTGGGTATCGACGCGTCGGCCACGCTGCCGAAGACTGTCGACCAAGTCACCCGCATCGCCCGGCACACCGCGGGCCTGATCGGCCTCGAACGCGACCTGAGCACCGAGGAGATCACCGTGCTCGCGGGCTGGGCAGGCGAAAAGTACGGCGTGCCTGTCGCTTCCACCATCGAGGCGATCGAGCTGTGCGGGCGCCTGGAGGCGATGATCACCGACCCGGTGTACGAGGGCAAATCGATGGCGGGCCTGATCGACCTGGTCACCGACGGCACCATCGAGCCGGGCTCCACCGTCCTGTACGCCCACCTGGGCGGGCAGCCGGCCTTGAACGCCTACAGCGGCGTCTTCACCGGCTAGTTGGCATACCCGTCGGCGACGTTCAGTGCCTCGTCAATGATCGACAGCCCGCGGCGCAGATCCTCTTCGCTGATGATCAGCGGAGGTGCCACATGCGTGCGGTTGAAGTGCGTGAACGGCCACAGGCCATCCTTCTTGCACGCCGCCGCGAAGGCGTTCATCGGCGCGGCCGCCTCACCACTGGCATTGAACGGCACCAGCGGCTCACGAGTCTGCTTGTCGCGCACCAGTTCCACGGCCCAGAACAAGCCACGGCCACGGATCTCGCCGACGCTCGGGTGGGTCTGCACCCAGCGCTCGAGCTCCGGACGCACCACGCGCTCACCGAGGTCGCGCACCCGCTCCAAGATCTTCTCGTCCTCGAACACCTTGATGGTCTCGACGCCGACCGCACAGGCCAGCGGGTGACCGGAGTACGTCAGCCCGCCCGGGTACGGACGATGATCGAAGCTGGTGGCGATGGCATCGGAGATCACCACACCACCCAGCGGGACGTATCCGGAGTTGATGCCCTTGGCGAAGGTGATGAGGTCAGGCGTGACGTCAAAGGCATTGATGGCGAACCATTCCCCGAATCGCCCGAAGCCGACCATCACCTCGTCGGCGATGAACACCAGCCCGTACCGGTCGCAGATCTCGCGCACCCCGGCCAGGTAGCCCGGCGGCGGAACCAGCACACCGTTGGTGCCGACCACCGATTCCAGGATGATCGCGGCGATGGTGGGCGGGCCCTCCAGATTGATGAGCTGCTCCAGATGCTCCAGCGCCCTTTGGGTTTCCTGCTCGGGCGAGGTGGCGTGGAACACCGAACGGTAGGCGTACGGGCCGAAGAAGTGCACCACCGAGTTGTCGCCCGGGTCATTGGCCCAGCGGCGCGGCTCACCCGTCAGCGACATCGAGGTGGTGGTACCACCGTGGTAGCTGCGGTACGCGGCAAGCACCTTGCGGCGGCCGGTGTGGTGACGCGCCATGCGCACGGCGTGCTCCACGGCCTCGGTGCCGCCGTTGGTGAAGAAGACCTTGTTCAGCGTTCCGGGGGCGCGCTCGCTCACCAGGCGGGCCAGCTCGCCGCGCACGTCGTTGGCGAAGGCGGGCGCGATGGTGGACAGCCGGCCAGCCTGACGCTGAATGGATTCGACCAGACGGGGATGCTGATGTCCGAGATTGAGGTTCACCAGCTGCGAGGCGAAGTCCAGGTACTCCTTGCCGGTGTAATCCCAGAAGGTGGCGCCCGATCCCCCGGCGACCGGCAACGGGTCGATGGCCGCCTGGGCGGACCACGAGTGGAACACGTGTCCACGGTCGTCGGCACGGACCTGCGCCTCGGCCGCCGGCGCCTCGATGGGCGCGCTGGCGGGATCGATTCCGATGTGGTTCTGGACGTCAGTCATTTCTGCTCCTCGGCTAGCAGCCCTTGAGAGATTTGGCGAGATGATCGGCCACGCCGCCGATCGGAATACGCTGCTGGGTCATCTCGTCGCGGTCGCGAACGGTGACGGAGTCGTCTTCGAGCGAGTCGAAATCGACTGTGACGCAGAACGGGGTGCCGATCTCGTCCTGTCGACGATACCTGCGACCGATGGCACCGGCGTCATCGAAGTCGACATTCCAGCTCTGGCGCAGCTCGGCGGCCAGCGCCTTGGCGCGCGGGCTCAGATCGGCGTTGCGCGACAGCGGCAACACCGCGACCTTGACCGGAGCCAGACGCGGATCCAGGCGCAGCACGGTGCGGGTGTCCACACCGCCCTTGGCGTTGGGGGCCTCGTCCTCGTGGTAGGCATCGACGAGGAAGGCCATGAACGAGCGGGTGAGCCCGGCCGCGGGCTCAATCACGTACGGCGTGTAGCGCCGGTCCTCGGCCTGGTCGTAGTACGACAGGTCTTCACCGGAATGCTTTGAATGCGTGGACAAGTCGAAGTCGGTACGGTTCGCGACACCCTCAAGCTCGCCCCATGGGTTGCCGCTGAAACCGAACTTGTACTCGATATCGACGGTGCCGTCCGAGTAGTGCGACAGCTTCTCCTTGGGATGGTCATAGAGCCGCAGGTTCTCCGGGTCGATGCCCAGATCGATGTACCACTGCAGGCGGGTGTCGATCCAATACTTGTGCCACTCCGGCGCCGTGGACGGCTCGACGAAGAACTCCATCTCCATCTGCTCGAACTCGCGCGTGCGGAAGATGAAGTTGCCGGGGGTGATCTCGTTGCGGAAGCTCTTGCCGATCTGGCCGATGCCGAACGGGGGCTTCTGGCGCGAGGTGGTGACGACGTTCTTGAAGTTCACGAAGATGCCCTGCGCGGTCTCCGGACGCAGGTAGTGCAGTCCCTCTTCGGTCTCGATCGGACCCAGGTAGGTCTTGAGCATCATGTTGAAGTCGCGCGGCTCGGTCCACTGGCCCTTGTTGCCACAGTCGGGGCACACGATGTCGGTCATCTGCACCGACTCGGGATCGTCGATGCCCTTCTTCTCCGCGTACGCCTCCTGCAGATGATCCTGACGGTGGCGCTTGTGACAGTTCAGGCATTCGACCAGCGGGTCGTTGAAGACCTCGACGTGACCGGAGGCGACCCAGACCTGACGGGGCAGGATCACCGAGGAGTCCAGGCCCACGACGTCGTCGCGGCTGGTGACGACCGAGCGCCACCACTGCTTCTTGATGTTCTCCTTGAGCTCCACACCGAGCGGGCCGTAATCCCACGCCGACTTGGTACCGCCGTAGATCTCGCCGCACGGGTACACCAGGCCCCGGCGCTTGGCGAGGTTGACGACGGCCTCGATCTTCTTACCGGCGGCGTTCGGCTTGGCGGCCACGATCTGCTCAGGCTCCTCTTGCAAGACTGCAGTAATTGACCTGAACAGCCTAAGGGCCGCGCAAAGCGCCTTTTACCTCGGTGGCTTCTAGCAGCTACTTCAGATGGTCCAGCAGGATGCCTTCGGGACCGAAGTACTCGTCGCGCCACTTCGCCAGCAGGGGGCCGTGGTCGATGTCGTCGGGATGGAAGCCGGAGCGCAGGTAGCACCGGATCTTGGCCCCGAGCCCGGCGAACAGCGGCGTGCGCGGCAGCGTGACGATGCTGCGCAGGGTCGCCGCGGGATGGCGCCACGCCCACGGATCGGTGAAAATCGAGGCCAGCAGGATCAATGTCCGACTCAGGAAAAGGGCCAGCGTGACGGCCATCGCCCGGATCCTCATGCGCTCGGTGCCCCCTACGTGGCGATACAGATCGAAGGC
Source organism: Mycobacterium sp. D16Q14 (assembly GCA_002013415.1). Lineage (GTDB taxonomy): Bacteria > Actinomycetota > Actinomycetes > Mycobacteriales > Mycobacteriaceae > Mycobacterium. The sequence continues at coordinate 57,622 of MAEX01000017.1, read as the reverse complement.
GACGGACTTGTGTTCCATCTCCTCGATGGCATGCCAGTTGAGCATGGCGCGCACCTCGGGATCGGTCAGCTGCTGCTGTATCCACGGGACACTGAGCACCTGCTCCCCGAGGATCGCCGTGAGATGTTCAACCCCCGCCGTCACCGCGAGCGCGGACCGGGCCACCCGATCCGGTAGCCGGTCCCGGTTCTGCTTCATCCGCTTGACCAGCCGCGTGCCCACCCGGTCCATGAGCCCGGTGGCCCAGTAGCCGCGCTGAACCAGCTGCGTGTTGAGCTCGCGGTGCGCGATGCCGTGCGTCATCTCCTGCCCGATGAATCCGGCGACCTGCTTCCTGAGCACGGGGTCGACGATCTGGCTGTCATAGCGCCGCACCGACTGGATGAAGAACTCCTCACCCGAGGGAAAGAAGCCGGACAACAGGGCGACCAGATGGCTCATCGCGATATCGCCCGCGACGAAATGCCGCCGCGAGGGCGCGGACTGGTCAAACGTGAACGCGATTCGGCGGGTGTTCACCGCCCGCGTGGCAGCGGACTGTGGACGGTCGTGCGCACTGTTGGCCGGCATGGGTTACCTCGGTGGCTCGATGGGCAGCGCGGGGCCGCCGTAGGGCGTCGGGATGGTGTACCGGCCCGTCGGTGTCGGGTCGGAGGTGGCGCCCAGGTCCGCACCGGGCGGCGGCCCGGCCGTGTCATCCCCCGCCGGGCGCGGGGCGTTCCTGGCACCGCGCACCAGGACGGCGGGATCGTCGTCGTGGCAATAGGTGTGCAGGAACGGCTCCGGGTAGTCGGCGGAAGACGGTGGGCGCCGCGGGGTGCCGTAGTCGCAGGCATAACGCGGGTACAGGTCGGCGGTCACCCATAGCCCGTGCTCGTGCATGGTGCTGATGAACGCCTCCAGTGCCGAACCCCGATAGTCGGGAAACAGCGCGTTGAGGGCCGGCACCCGCACATACGACAGCCGGGCGTTGGTGGACAGGTTGGCCAGCAGCTGCACCATGGTGTCGGAGTTGTCGGTGAACAGGTCGTCGGTGGCCCCCAGCACCCGAGGGGCTTGGTCGACGAGTTTCCGGTAGCCGCCGTCCATCCTGTTGATGCCCGCGAGCGTGCCACGCAGATTTCGTGCGGTGGCCGCGATACCGCCATTGACGTCCACGGCCGCCGTCAGCACCGTCCTGCTGTCCCGGATTGCGTGAACCGTCTCGGGCAGTACCGAATCGAGGGTCGCGAGCAGGAACACCCCGCCGTCGACAATCGACGTGAGCTTGCCTGGCCCCTCCGCGCTCAAACTCAGCTCCTTCTTGATGCGCTCGATCTTGGCCGGATCTACTTGGGCGAGAACACCGTCGGCATGGACCAGCAGCTGCGCCGGGGTGACCGGGATGGCTGTGCGGTCCCGGGTGATCACGGCCTCGGCCGACAGAAACGGGCCCGCATCCGATCCCGACGAGAAGTCCAGGTACTGCTCACCGGCCGGGGACAGCCCGGAGACCCGCACCGCGGCGGAGGCGGGAACGCGGACACCACCGTCCACACTGACCGTCGCGTTCACACCCTGGCCGGTGAAGCTCAGTGAATCGACCGAGCCGATACGCACCCCATGCAGCGTCACGTCCTGGTTGGGCAGCAGCCCACCGGATTCGGCGAGTTGGATGGTCACCGGATAGCTCGACGCCAGCGGCCGCACGTGCAGTACCCCGACAAGCAGATAGGTCACCGAGACCGTCAACATGAGCACCAGCGACAGGCCGCTGACCCAGGCGCGGCTCATCGGGGGGCCTCCTGCGCAGCGGGTCCCTGCCCCACCACACGTTCCTGCAGCCGCCACAGCGTGTACTTGAAGGTCCCGACGAGCTTGGCCCAGTCGTACCGCTTGGGTCCGTGAAAACCCTGGTCTCCCCCGAATCCGGCGTCCGGGATCGCACCCAGCACCAGGCGGTCGATACCGGCGCTGCCGGATATGGCCGAGCCCGCAGTGATTTTGATGAACGGCGCGTATAGCCGGTTTAGCGCGAGCAGGCTGGTCTCCGGATCCAGCACCACGTCATTCCAGGACCGCGAGATGGCATTCGCATCGGCGACGACGCTGCGCCCGCTGGCATCGGTACCCGCGACGGACGGAAACTTGCTCAGCTCGCTGGCGGTATCGCCCAGCAGCAGCACCAGATTCGAGATCTGATCGGCATTGTCCCGCAAGGTCGCGGTGGCCGGTGCGGCCGCATGCAGCACCTCGGCGAGTGTGTCGCTCTTGCCGTCGAGCGCCTCGGCCAGCTGCGCCGTCTCGGTCATCGCAGCATCCAGCTGTCCCGAGCGCGCATTGAGCTTGCCCAGCAGCTCATTCGACTTCTCGATCATGCGCCCGAAGGCCTGCCCGTCCGGCCCGGCGGCCCTGCCGGTGCCGTTGACGACGTTGGTGAGGTTATGCACCGCGCCACCGTTCACCAGGATCGCCGCCGAGCTGAGCACCGACTCCACGGTCGCGGCCGCCCCGGTCCGGTCGATCGGGATGGTGTCGCCGTCGGCAAGCATGCCGCCGGCGGATTGTGCCGGTGGCGCGATGGCCACGAACACATCGCCGAGCGGTGTGGCAGTGCGCAATTGCGCTGTGCTGCCGACCGGAAGCGTGACGTCGTGCCGGATGCGCAGGGTGGTCACCGCGCTGAAATCACGTGCCGCCATCGATTCCACCTCGCCGATATCGGCGCCGGCGAGTTTCACCTTGGCACGCTCGGGGAGATTCAGTGCATTCGCGAAGACCGCGGTCAGCCGGTATCCCCCGCCGCCCAATCCGGGCGCAGGCAGTGGCAGGTCGGCCAGGCCGCTGGTGGAACACCCAGCGCACAGAAACGCCACCGCCGTGAGCGCCGATAGCCTGCGCCTCATCACTTCTGCCCCATCGCCGCGAGACCGTCGAGCATGTAGGTCAATCCGAAATCGGGACCGTAGTCCTGCAATGTCCCTGTGCTGCAGCCAAGCTGGCGCAGACCCAGCAGATTGCACATCTCCTTGGCCATCTGCCCGTCGAAGACCATGCGGTCGGCCAGGAAGTGCGCGCGGATCGCACCGTTGCGCTGGTCGATGGCGTTGTACAAGTTGTCGGCCATCAGTGGCAGCACGTCGAAAAACTCGGCGAGCTCGCGCTGGCGGTCGTACACCGTCTGGATGCTCTTGTTGCCGTTGGCAATACCACGGCCAATGGCATCCCGGTTGGACTGCAGGATGTTCCCGGTCTGCTCGATCACCTCGTTGAACTGCCGGCCGGTGCTCCCCGAACCGAAGCTCTCGCGGGCCAGGATGTCGCTGAGCTGACGCACCGTGGAACCGAACTGCCGCAGACTCGTATCGTTGCGGGCCGCCGCGTCCAGCAAGCCGCTGACATTCTTGACGATGGTGGTCATCTGTTCACGGGTGCGCGCCCCACCATCGGCACCAAGTCGCAATGCCCGGGACAGCTCGTCCAATGCCGTCTTGATGCGATCGCCGTTGCCGGACGCGACGCCGTCACCGGCATTGAGCACCGCGGCGATGGGACCGCCGCCGGTGCCATCGCCATGCAGGGAGCCGGACAGCTTGTCGAGCATGCCGAGCACCCGGTCGAATTCGACGGGGGTCTTGGTCCGGTTCAGGCCGATGGTGTCGTTGTCACGCAGCACCGGCCCGCCGCGATACGGCGGCGACAGCTCGATCTGGCGGTCGGTCAGAATCGACGTTGAGAGGGTGACGGCCTGGACATCGGCAGGGATCTTGACCTGCCTGTCGACGGTAAACTCCACCTCGGCGTAGCCGCCCCTCGCGGTGATCTTAGCGACCTGCCCCACCGGCATACCGAGCACGGCGACCACATTTCCGGGATAAAGACCAGCGGCACTATCGAATTGAGCCGTCACGGTGATGGTCCTGCCGCCGCCCGTGACGGACCAGGCCGCGCCCACCGTCGTCGCGGTGACGACGAGCAGCCCCAACCCGACCAGGAGCAGTTGGCGAATCTTGGTCACTGGCAGTCCTTCAAATACTCGATCATCCCGAATTGCTTAGCGCGCCCGCTGATCGCGCACATCCACGAGTCAATGAGGGCCCCCCCGGGCGGGTTGCCCTCGACCGCATTGCCAAATCCGGTGGCGTTGGCGATCTCCCGGACGGTCACGGGCGCGATTTGGAGCAGGTTGCGCAGCAAGGCATCCTGCTCAGCGAGCTTGCCACTGAGCTCCTCCATGGTGTGGATAACACCGTCGAGTACCAGGTGGTCATCGACCACGATGCTGCGCAGGGAGTCCACGATGCTCTGCAGTGAGCGCATCATCGCGTGGAAGGCGGCCGAGCGCGCCACGAACTCCCCCACCAGCTCCTGCCCCTGACGGATGAACGTGCCGATATCGGATTGCTGGCGGCGCAGCATGCCGGTGACCTTCTCGGTACTGGCCAGCAGCGTGCCGAGCTGATCGCGCCGCTGCGCGATGACCGAAGACAGCGCCCGCACGTTCTCCATGGCCTGCGGCACCACGCTCGGCAGGCCGTCGAGCTGGGAGCCCAGGACGTTCAACGAGGAGGCGATGCTGTCGGCATCCACCTGTTCGAAGGTGCGGGTGGAATCGGCCAGGGCCGCCTGCAGGTCATAGGGAACCTCGGTGTGCTGCAGGCTGATCAGCCGCCCCGCTGGTGTGCCGGTGCCCGCGGGACGCAGGTCGAGATACCGGGAACCGAACAGCGTGGTGATCTTGATCGCCACCCGCGTCTCGCCGCCCACGGGGATGTGGTCACGGACCCGGAAGGTGGCCTCGACGCGGTCACCGGCCAGCCGGACACCGGTGACCGACCCGACCTGCACCCCCGCGATGGTGACGATGTTTCCCGGCCGCAACGCGGCGGCCTGCAGGAATTCGGCGGTGAACTGCCGGTATCCGATCCCCAGCTCCTTCACTAGGAGCAGTGCGCCGATGAGCACCGCGATAACCGCCACGGCGACAACGCCGAGCCAGGTCTTGTTGTAGGAGTCCAGCGGCCTACGAAGAGCGGAAAGCCAGTGCGGCCGCATCATGTCAGCCGCCATCGCCGGCATTCCTGCATCGCGCGGTGTGCTTGGCCTTGCCGCCCGGAGTGGCCGCGTTGACGATGATCGGGACGACATCGTTGAGGCCGGGGAAGAATCCGTACGCGTTCACGTCGCAGGCATAGGCGTTCATGTAGGAGCCCTCCCCGAACATGCGCGCCAGGCCCTTGAGGAACAGTGGCGTGTTCAGTCCCGTGTACGCGATCTGCGGCTCGATGTCGAGCATGTGCCGGGTGTAACCGGGTTCCCGCGTGAGCAATTCGTGCAACGGCGGGTTCACATCGTGCGCAATCCGCGACAGGTTCCTGACCACCGTGGTCATCTTGCCCACAGAAGACACCAGCTCGGGTCTGCGGCCGTCGAACTGACCGACCACCGCACGGGTCGCGGCGATCGCCTCCTCGAAGTCCCGGTTCTGCGCCGCCAGACTGCCCACCACCCGGTCCAGGCTCCCGATCACGTGATCCAGGGCGTCGTCGCGCCCCGTGAATGTCTTGGTCAATGTCGACGTCTGGTCCACGAGCGTCGCGAACGCGGCGGTGTCCCCCTGCAGGGAGCCGATGACGGCCTGGGTGAGGTTGTTCACCTGCGCGGGATCCAGCACCGCGAAAAGGGGCTCATACCCATTGAGCAGAACACCGATGTCGAAGGAGGGCTCGGTGCGCTCGACGGGGATGACCCCGCCCGGGGCCAGCAGGCCGCCGTGCCCCGAGTGTCCCTGCGCCAGTGCCAGATACCGCTGGCCGACGATGTTCTGGTAGGTCACCGCCGCGGTGGTGCTGTCGGGGAGCCGCTGGCCGTCCTGGACCGCGAAGCGCACCTTGGCGAGGGTCCCGTTGAGCTCAATGCCCTGCACTCTGCCCACGCGGACCCCCGCGATCCGTACGTCGTCGCCCTCGCGCAGCCCGAAGACATCGGTGAACATTGCGCCGTAGGTGACCGTCGTGCCCCTGACGTCGCGCCGCAACGTGACGTAGATCAGCCACGTCAGCCCCGTGGCGATCACCAGGAAAATGACGAGGCCAATCACGGGCCCACGCACGCTCCCGGCCGCTGAGCGCCTCATCGTGTGCCTTCCTTGTTGTCTGCGTCCTGGTTTCGGGTCACGGCGGTGCCGCGGGCGATGGGCCCGAGCATCAGCTGATCCGCCGCCGTCGCGGGTGCGCCGAGGATTCGGCCCAACTGGCTCCGCTCCTGGGCACTGCCGACGGGTCCCACATTCCCCCCGAATGACGCCGGGGCGACAGCGGTTTCGCCCGGGACTGCGCTTCCGGGTACCGGTGGAGCCGGACTGAGCCACGACGGCACCGGCGGATTGGGATCACGCAGGTCCGGGTTGGGGTTGACCAGCGGCGGCCCGACGGCGACGAGGTTGCCATGGGGACCCACCACGGTGCCGCGCGGCGGAGCCAGGGTGGCCGGAGGATGGTAATTCTGCGGCAGCAGGACCTCGGGAAGGTCGGGCCGGACCGCGATCTGGGGAGCGGTAAAACAGCTGGGCGCCTTCAGTTCTCCGTAGCGCGGGCAGTCGGCGCGGGTGTAGGTGTACGACGGGGTGAACGACAGATTGACCCGCCCGCGTGGGGTGGCCAGCTCCGGGTCCCACACCTCCTGGAAGAAAGTGTCCGAAAACTTGGTGATGCGCCGGGTGATCGGCACGAAGTGCTGGGCGTTATTGGCCAGCACGCCCAGCACCGGTGTCAGGTCGGTGGTGATCTGGATGAGCTGATCGGTGTGGTTGCGCAGCGACTCCACGGTGGTCCCGGTGGTGTGCACCCCGGCCCCGATGAACGTGCGTAACTGGTCCCGTTTTTCGGCGAGGGTGCGCATGGGCCCCACGGCCTGATGCAGGGCATCCACCAAGTCCGGTGCGGTCTGCGAGAGCCCACGCGCCGCATCCACGAGCGCCGACACCGTCGAGGGCCCCTGATCCGTCGCCACGATGGCATTGAGCTGGTCCAGGATGCGGTCGAGTTGCGCCGCACCTGTCAATAGTTCGGCACGGCGGTGATCGGTGGCCGCACCAACAGCCGCCAGTATCCCGACGGTGTTGTCCTCGCGGCCGCGGCCCGTCGCGGTGAGGATCTGGCGCAGCTTGTTCACCGTGGTCTGAAACAGCACTGTGGGCAGCCGGGTGTCCTCGGCGATACGTCCGCCGTCGCGCACGGGTGCACCGGACCCGTGGTCGACGAGTTGCAGGGCCGAGACCGCGAAGACATTGCTGGGCACCACCCGGGCGGTGACGGTCGCGGGGATCGAGTTGGCGTACAGGGGTTTAAGCCGCAGATGCACCCGGTTGGGCCGCACGCCGGCCCCCGGGATGACGCTGTCCACGGCACCGACGAGTACGCCGCGATACTTCACATCCGAGCGCGGCGGCAGTCCATCACCGACGTTGTGGAGCTCGGCGACCACGTTCACGTACCGGTCCAGCACCCCCGTCGACTTGATCAGCAGAGCGGCCGTGATGACCGCGACGGCGGCCAGCGCGGCGCCCCCGCGCACCAGCAGCTGGCGCCGCGAGAAGACAACGCCGTCCAGGTCGTAATGAGTGCCACGCTGATTCATCAGATCATCCCCCGAACCGGGCGCCCGAGTCGATACTCCACAGCGCCATGGTGAGCAGCATGTTGACCACGATCACCGCGGTGATGCTGGCACGCATCGCGTGCCCCGCCGCGATACCGACACCCTCCGGTCCGCCGTCGGCGCAGAACCCGTAGTAGCACTGCACGGCCGAGGCTATCCAGACGAAGACGATGGCCTTGAGGACCGAGTAGACCATGTCCGTGCCGCTGGACAGCAGCGTGAAGTAGTGCAGGTACGGGCCCAGCGAGCCGCCGCTGACAATGCCCACCATGACCTGGCAGGACAGATAACTGATCGTCAGACATGCCACGTACAGCGGGATGATGGCGACCACGGACGCCATCAGGCGCGTCGTCACGAGATAGGGAATCGGCCGGATGGCAAGGGAATCCATCGCGTCCACCTCTTCGGAGATGCGCATCGACCCGAGCTGGGTGGTGAAGCGGCATCCCGCCTGCACGGCGAAGGCCAGCGCGGCCATGATCGGCGCGAGCTCGCGGGTGGTGACCAATGAGGAGATGACCCCCGTGGCCGGGCCCAGGCCCATCAGTTCCAGGAAGTTGTAGCCCTCGATCGCCACCAGGGCGCCGGTGGTGACACCGAGCACCAGCACCACACCGGCGGTGCCCCCGCCGACAACGATCGACCCGTTGCCCCAGGTGATATCGGAAAGCAGTCGCAGGAACTCACGCCGGTACCGGCGCAGGACGATCGGGATAGCCAGGAAGGCATGCAGGAAGAAGGTGACCATATGACCGAACCGCGCCAGTGGCCTCATCGCAGTGTCGGCACGGAACACCATGCGCCGCAGTATCACCCGAGGAGCCGGCAGCGTGGCGGTCATAGCACCCCCCGCGGGAACAACATGGTGTAGACCTGGCTGACCACGACGTTGACGACCATCAGCAGCAGGACGGACTCCACGACGGACGCGTTGACCGAATTGGCCACCCCGGTCGGTCCACCGTGCGCGGCCAGCCCCTTCTGGCAGGCGATCACCGCCACAATGGCGCCGTAGACCGCGGCCTTCACCAACGCCAGCAGCAGGTCTCCCGTGGTCGCAAACGAGGCGAAGGTGGCGACGAAACTTCCTGGGGCACCGCCCTGTACATATACGTTGAACAGATAACTCGCCAGGAATCCGACAAAGCAGACCACACCGGTCAGGCCGATACCGACGACGATCGCCGCCGCGAAGCGCGGCACCACCAGACGCCGCACCACCGACACCCCCATTACCTCCATGGCGGCGGTCTCCTCCCGCATGGTCCGGCAGCCGAGGTCGGCGGTCATCGCCGAGCCCACCGCCGAGGCCAGCAATATGGCCGCCACCAACGAGGCGGCCTGCCGCACCACGGCCAGCCCGCTCGCCGCACCGGCCAGCGAGGTAGCGCCGACCTGACCTGACAGCAGCGCGAATTGGATGGAGAGCGTTACCCCGATGGGCAGTGCCACCAGCACCGTCGGCATCACGGCGGTGCCCGCCATGAACGCCGCCTGCCGCACGAACTCCGCCCACTGGAACCGGCCCGTCACCAGGTCGGTCGCGAAGTACCGCAGCGTGTGCGCACCGAGAACGAACTGTTCGCCGACGGTGGTGAGCGCGGCGATCGGATGGTGCCGCAGATAGCGTGCACCGCGATCACCAAGCGTGCGAAGCCCTTCGGGCATCCAGGTGCGGACACGGAGAAGTTGTTCCCGTGTCGTCATCGGGTCGGTTCACACCTCTTCAGCCGGTCACTGGTCGCTCTGCGGCGCAGCTTTCCCGAGGACGTCTTGGGAATCCACCCGGCCGGGACCACGTGGACATCGCGTGGACTCACCCCCAGGCTGCGGTAAACCCGGTCGGCCACCTCGGCACGGATGCGTGCGCTCTCGGCACTGTCGGCATGCAGCGCCGACTCGGCCACCATCGCGAACCCCTCGCCCGCCGCGGCGGTGGACAGACGGACCGCTGCGATACCGCCCGACTTCACTCCCGGCACCCCCGCGACAGACCGCTCGATGTCCTCGGGGTGCACGTTGCGACCGGAGATGATCAGGATGTCCTTCTTGCGGCCGCAGATCACCGGCTGCCCATCCTTGGTCAGGTACCCGATATCGCCGGTGGACAGCCAGCCCTGCGCGTCGAGCATCGGCTCGAACCCCGCCGCGGTGCGGTACCCGGCGGTGACGTTCTCCCCACGGATCTCGAGCTCACCGATCGTCTCCGCGGGCAGCACCGAGCGGTCGTCGGACACCACCCGCACCTCACAGCCGGGCAGGGGAAGACCCAGTGCCACACGGGCGCTGGCCTCTTCACCCTGGGCGGCGAGGAGATCGGGATGCGGCGGGCACACCCGGTAGCCCTCGCCACGCCGCACAAACGAGACCGCCAGGGTGGCCTCCGCCATGCCATACGCGGGGACGACGGCATCCGCACGCATACCGAAACGCGCACCCTCAGTGACGAATCGTTCCAGGGTCGCGACATCGATGGCCTCGGCGCCGCTGAGCGCGAACCGCAACGAGGACAGGTCGTAGGCGCCGTCGGGCGCCTTGCGCAGCCGGCGGGCCAACAGTGAGTACGCGAAATTGGGACCGGCGGTCATGCTGCCGCGGTACCTGCTGATCAGCTCCGCCCACAGCAGCGGATCACCGAGGAAGTCCATGGGGGTCACGCTGACGGTGTTCATCCCCCGGCACATCGGGACGATCAGGTAACCCATCATGCCCATGTCGTGGAACAGCGGCAGCCAGCTCACCACCACATCGGACTCTGGATCGGCGCCCGAAGCGCTGACCATCGCGCGCAGATTGGCCTCGATATTGCGGTAGGTGATGCTGACCGCCTTCGGTGTCCCGGTGGACCCGGAGGTCAACTGCAGGAAGGCGATAGCGTCCTGGTCGGCATCGACGATCTCCCCCGGCGCACCGCTCAGCAGGCCCGGAAGCTCCAGGGCGCGGGCACCGACCGAAGCGAACTGCCCGGCGGCCGCGAGAAACGGGTCCCCCACCACCACGGTCGAGGAGCCCACCGCGGCCAGTGCCTTGGCGGTGTCCTCGATCCACACCTGCATATCGGATCGGTGCGTGGGCTGGTGCAGCATGGTCACGGAGGCACCGGACATCCAGATGCCCTGCACCAACGGCGCGATTTCACCGGGGCTACCGGCCAATACCGTCACCGCGTCACCGGGACGCACACCCGCCGCCTGCAGGGCGCCCGCGATACGCAGCCCCTGCTGGTGCACATCGGCCCACGGCGTGGTGCACAACTCGGTCAACCGTGATGTGCCGTCGGCGCCGATCGGCGCCGAGGTGAGGCCACGGTCGGTGATGGCGCTGCCGCGCAGTCTGTCGAGCACCGGGTTCATAAACGGCTCTCCACCAGTTCGATCAGGGCCCCGAGCGTCTTGCACTCGAAGACATCGTCCTTGGTCAGCTGAATACCGAAGCGGCCCTTGATCTCCGAGACTCCGACCGCGAACGACAACGAATCGAATCCGAGATCGCCCACCAGTTCGGAGAAGTCGTTGACATCTCCGGTGGGCATCTCGAGTTCCTCCGCGATGAACTCGATGAGGAACTCGCGGACTTCTGACGTAGTTTCCATGTTCTTTCCAAGCCCTCTACTTGCCTATTTTTCGGCGGATCACCAGGTGGATGGGGATGTGCAGCAGCGCGAACATGCCGATGGCCACCAGCGCACCCTTGACCACGAGCATCGCGTCGAATTCGCCGTACATGATCGTGGAAGCGGCGGACACGAGGTGCGAGAACGGGTTCGCGTTGATGCTGATCCTGAGCCAGTCGGACAGGAACACCGAGGGCATGAGCGCCTGGCTGACAAACAGCACCGGCAACGCCAGCGGCAACATCGCCACGGGCGCTTGCGGATTGAGAGTGCGCAGCGCCACCAGATAGAACAGCGAGCTATAGGCCGCCGACCACAGGAACATCACCAAGACAAGGAAGACCCCGGTCAACACGCCCGCCCGCAGTGGTGCGTCGAGAAAAGCCAGCAGCCCGATGACGATGACCGCGGCGGGCAGGATGCGGAACATCTCGAAGCCGATCTTGGCCGCCATGATCTGCCCAGTGGACACACCGTAGAGCCGCAGCCGGTCGGTGAACCCCGATCTGATCTCGTCGATGAGCGTCCCGGCGCCGTACCCCGCACCGAGCATCGGAATGAGCATGATGAGCCCGGGCGCGATGTACGCGGTGTACGAGGAGAGCGGGAATCCGGGCAGGTCGGCCACGCGCTGGAACATCGACCGCACGAAGATCACGAGAACCACCGGGAAGACGATCGGGAAGATGAATCCGAAGACCGGCTGCCGCAGGCCCACGACGACGTAGCGACGGAACAACCGTGCGGTATTGGACAAGGCGCTCACTGAGTTACCTCCAAGAATGCGTCGCGCAGCGAGGTGGATCGCACTTCGATACTGGCCGTGCCCAACCCGACCCGGCCAAGGTCGGCGCTCAGCGCCCCCAGATCCGATGCCGACGCGGAATCCAAAGTCCCGGATAGGGTCCCGGTCTCCGTGCGCTGCACGGTGTAGCCCGCGGCCACCAACTCCTTGGCCGTGTCTTCCGAGACGCCGCCGTCGGCCGAGATTTCGACCGCGTAACCGTGGCTGCGGGTGAACTCCTGAGTGGAGCCCGAGGCGACAAGCTGACCGCTCTTGACGATGCCGACCTCGTCGGCAAGCGACACCGCCTCGTCCATATCGTGAGTCGTCAGCACGACGGTGCGTCCTTCGGCACGCAGCAGCCGAATCGCATTCCACACCTCCTGTTTGCCTTCGATATCCAGCCCACTGGACGGCTCGTCGAGGAACAACATCTGTGGGTTGTGGGCGACCGCCAGCGCGACATCGACACGGCGGCGCATGCCGCCCGACAGTGCGCCCACCTTCCGGTTCAGGTAACTGCCCAGGCCGAACTGCTCGACGAGCTCTTCCTCGCGCGTCTTGCGCTGCCCCTTGGGCCAGCCTGCGATGGCCAGGCTCATCCGGATTTGCTCCACCGGCGACATCCACAGATCCAGCGCCACCTCTTGCAGGGCCACACCGATCAGGGGACGCAATTCCTTGGTCTTGTCGACGGGAATTCCGAGCACCTCAAGCTCCCCGCTGGTGGGGGCCAGCAGCGTCGTCGCCATGCGGATAGTGGTGGTCTTGCCCGCACCGTTCCTGCCGAGCAGGCAATAGACGATGCCTTGCGGGATAGTCAGATTCAGACCGTCGACGGCGCGAGTGTCCGCGCCGGGGTAGGCCTTGACCAGATCAGCCGCGCGCAATGCCGGCGTCTTCTCCTCTGTGGTCATGCTCAGCCCTTCACTTTCGGCAGGACGTGGCGTTCCAGCTTCTCGGCGAGGCTGATGCCCTGTGCCGTCATGTTCACGTCGATCGATGTGAACAGGGGAAAGCTGGCGACCGTGCTGTCCCTGGGAACCTCGTTGATCTGGTGGATCTGGCCGCTGCTGGCGCCGGTGACGGTGAGATCCATGACGGTGCGCACCAGTTCGACGGGTTTGTCGCGCCAGGTCCCCTTGCGACTGCCATCGGGCTTGATGTGACCGTGCGCCTTGGCTCCGCCGCCGCAGGTGCCGTTGAGTTCACGCTCACTGTCGATGTCCGCCAGGGTGATTCCGCCGTCGATGGTGCATTGCAGCGTCACCCGCGAATCCAGCGGGTTGACGATGGTGATGGCATCCAAGGTGCTGGGCTTGCCCTCACCGCCGGAGACAATCCCGGTCTCGTACGGGAATCGGTCCCCCTGGTAGTACTGCTCGATCTTCAGTTCGCCGCGCCGGGGACCCGGGCCGACGGTCATGACACCGGCACCGGGTAGCGCGGTGGTCTCCCCGAGATACGTCACCGAGCCGGAGACCTCCTGGGCATAGTTACCGAAGGGCGATTTTCCCTGCGGCTCGGAGGCCGGTTCCCCTGGTAGTGCCGAGTACTTCAAGAGTGCGAAGGCATGTCCGACGGGCTTTCCCGCCTCCTCGTTCACGGGCGCGCAGGCGGCGGCCACCCCGACCGAGAGCACCGCGGTCGCTGCTGCGCCGAGGCGTCTCATCGCACGGCTCCGGTGGCGGACAGGGTCCGGCTGAGCCGCCGGTGCCGATGCGCGAAGAAGGCCGCCAGAATCCTGCTCATCAGCCTGCCCCACCCGGGAATGAGGCCCAGCGGCGCCTGCGGGGCCAGCGTGATCTCGTCAGTCACCCTGGTCTTTTCGCCCGTCTCGGACGCCACCGGCTCCAGGGTGCGGTGGTGAACCCACACCCGCATACCGGTCATGAGCGACTCCTCACGGAACATCCGGCCGGGCTCGAGCCGCGCCACGGTAATGTCGTCGAACCCGAACGGCAGGACGCCGAACAACAGCAGGAAGCTCTTGCCAATCCGGGTGCCCGGAGTGACATCTGCGATGGACCTGCCCCGGAACTGCTTGGGCATGGTCATCTTTATGTAAGGGCCCATCTCATCGTTGATGCCCTCTTGCGAGGTGACCCGCTCCCACACTTTGTCTACGGGACAGTCGATCTCGCTGACCTTGCGGAACACATGCTCTTCGGTGTGAATCGATCTCATCTGGTTCTTTCCTTATCGGGGGACGGAAGTGCGGTGGCGGCGGTCAGCAGCGAGCCGTCACGAACGGCGTCTGCGGCGTCGGGGACAAAGGAGCCGCTGATGTCGAGGACGGCCGGCACGCTGTCCGCACCGATGTAGTTGGGCAGGATGTCGCCGATCTGATGCAGCCGCTGTGGCAGCAGGTGGTGGTACCAGTCGAACAGCGGCACCACCAGCGCCACCGTCACAAACTGGACGCCATCGGCAGCCAGGCTGCCGAAGAATGCCTGCCAGATCTGCTCGATCATTCCGGCGCGCCGGTACCTCTTGCGCACCCCTTGGGTGGCCAGCTCCGCGATGCGCTCCGGCGCCACCTCGCCGAAGAACGAATCCCACCGCGGATAGAGATAATTGCGCGCCGGTCCACCGTCGCCCCGGAAGCTCCGGGCGTCTCGCAAGGTGCTGAAACTGTCGAATCCAAGCTCGGGATCGTGACGCAGAGAACGCAATACGCCCACGGAGTGCTCACGCGACTCTTCGGTAAACCCGACATAGATCTCCGACGACCGTTCCCAGGGGCGGTAGTGCACCATCTCCCCCGCCGCGATATCGACATCGTCGGCGAAATCGTTCTCCAGGCCGAAAATCGAGAACTCGACATTCTTCGCCCAGGCAAACCGGGCATCGGAGGCCAGAACCCGTTCGACGCGTACCACGGTCTTGCTCATACGGCGCTGCCCTCCGGGATACGGGCACACCAGATCCGGTTGCCGTGGGCGGCTATCTCTGAGACCATCGCGGCCGCCATCGAAGCCGTGACCAAGGGGTTGACGAAGGTGAGCTTGATCGCCTGTCCCCCAGCCGCACTGGACCGGCCTACAATCGCCCGGCCGGTGTGAGCCAGCTCGGTGCGAACCGTGTCGTTGATCCCGTCGCACGCCTCCGCCGCCAGGTCCGGCCGCCGCCAGCGCAACACCACGGTGTTGGTGCATACCGGCACCGCCAGTTCCAGGTCCGGGTGTTCGGCCGCTGCGTGGCCCGCGGCATGCGCCGCCGCACAGGTGGCATCGATCATCCCCGCGACGTGACGCTGGCCCACCGCCCGCAGCGTGACCAGCACCTTAAGCGCGTCGAAACGGCGGGTGGTCTGTAGCGATTTGCCCACCAGATTGAGCACATCGTGCTCGGCGTCACTCTCCGGGTTGAGGTAATCGGCATGCGCGGCAAGCACATCGAAGCTCGCGCGGCTGCGGACCAACAGGGCGCTACAACTGATCGCCTGGAACAGCAGCTTGTGGAAGTCGAGTGCAACCGAGTCCGCCAGCTCGATACCGCGCAGCAGGTTCCGGTGCTGTTCACTGAAGATCAGGCACCCACCCGCGCAGGCATCCACATGGCTCCAGATCCCCCGCGCCCGGGCCAGGGCGATGGGCGCTTCCAGCGGGTCGATCGCCCCGAAATCTGTGGTGCCAGCGGTAAGCACGACCGCGAACACGGGCGTCTCGGCACGGTCTGCCCCGTCCAGGATTCCCGCGAGTTCCTCGACGCGCAGGCGCCCGGCCTCGTCGGTGGGCGCCTCGAGAACCGCGGCGGTCCCGAGACCCAACACCCGCAGCGCCTGTTGCACCGAGAAATGCGTCTGCCGGGTGCACAGCACACGCCACGAACTGGCCTGCGGCGGCAAGCCCCGTGCCGCGATATCCCAGCCGTAGGTGTTGTGGGCGAACAGGTCCCGTGCGAGCAGCAGTGCCTGCAGGTTCGACTGAGTGCCCCCACTGGTGAAGGTCCCATCCGAGCCGGGTGCGTACCCCATTCTGGCGCAAAGATATTCGACAACCTGCTGCTCGATCGCGGTGGCGGCCGGCGCCTGATCGAAGGAGTCCATCGACTGATTGAACGCACTGATCAGCACCTCGGCAGCCAGCGACGGCAGCGCCGGCGGGCAGTGCAGATGTGCCAGATATGCCGGGTGGGTGACCACCACGGATTTCTCCGCGAGCAGCCCGGCCGCTTCGTCCAAGGCCCGGCTCAGTCCGACGCCCTCGGGATCATCGAGATCGAGCCGCCCGGCGTCACTCTTCAGCGCCGCGTAACCATCCACCAGGCCCGGCCTGGTGGCGCCACCCAGCGCAGCGCTCGCTCGGTCCGCCGCCAGCCCGACGGCTTCGCGATACGCGGTTGTGCTTTGCCCCGTGAGGAAGTCACTCACGAAGGGACTCGGGTTGGGCGTCACCAGGACTCTGCCCCTGCGCGCTCGCTGGTGGACCGCGTGCGCTCCACCGCCACGAGAGCCGATTCGAATGCGTTGAGCGCCGCGGCGATATCGGGTTCCTCAATGGTCAACGGTGGCAAGAATCGCACCACGTTGCCGTACTGGCCCCCGGTCTCCACAATCAGGCCGTAGTGCAGGCACGCACGCTGAATGTCGGCGGCCAGCTCCGGCGCAGGCGCTCCGCCCTCATCCGGCCACGGCAGATCGGGGTCCACGATCTCCACGCCCAGCATGAGCCCGACTCCGCGCACATCACCGACCAGGTTCGAGCGGGATGCGATGGCATTCAAGCCATCCAGGAATACCTTGCCGCGGGCAGCAACCTGCCCACGCAGGCCGTTCTCGCGCGCGAAGCGCATCACGGCGCTGGCAGCGGCAAAGGCCATCGCGTTCCCGCGGAAGGTCCCGGTGAACGCGCCGGGCTCCCACACGTCGAATTCCTTACGCACCACCAGGACCGCGATGGGGATGCCGGAGCCAAGCCCCTTGGAGATCACCACCATGTCGGGTTCGATGCCGCAGTGCTGAAACGCCCATGCCGGGCCCGTGCGGTACATACCGGCCTGCACCTCATCGGCGATCAGCGGTATCCCAAGCGTCGATGCGGTCCGGCGCAATGCCTGCCCCCAACGTGGCGGAGCGGCAATCACCCCGCCCTCACCCAGCACAAACTCGGCGATCAGCGATGCCGGCGCCGTCACGCCGCTGTGCGGACGCGCAAGCCCGTCGGCCGCTGCGATCGCCAGGTCGATACCCTCTTCCCCGCCCACCCCAAACGGGCTGCGGTACTCCTGCGGGTATGGCAGGAAGCTCGCGTGCGGAGCCAGCACCACCGGCTGCTGGCGCAAGCCCCCGCCGGAGCTCGCCGCGCGTGCGGCCCGCGTGCAGCCGTGGAACCCGCCTTGCACGCCCACGTGTTCGCGTCCGCCGGTGGCCACCTCGGCGAGCATGAGCGCCGCCTCCACCGCGCTCGCCCCACTCGGTGAACACAAGTGAATGCTGGCGTCGGCGGCAAGCCGCACCGGCAGGATGGCGAGCAGCTCCTCGACGAAACGGTCCCGGGACGGCGTGTGGAAGTCCAGTGACAGCAATGGCTCTCCGGAGGAAACCGTCTTCATGACGGCCTCACTGACGACGGGGTGATTCCAGCCCAAGGACATGGCCCCGGCAGCGGCCAGGCAGTCGACATACCAGCGGCCGTCATCGGCGCGCACCCGGGCACCCCGCGCCTCCACCGGCCGTATCGGCAGGCGGCGGGAGTAGGTGGCGGCTCCGGATTCTCTTGCCATGGCGGTCAATTGGGTGGCGTTCATACCGTGTCCTTACGCGGGTGGGCAAGTAAACGCCGCAGCGATGAGGCGAGTGAACGGTCTTCGGTGCACCAGTACCCGGCATCGGGCGGGATCGCCGCCATGAGCCGGCGGCGCGCCTCACCTAGCTGGTGGTAGGGCAACTGGGGAAAGAAGTGGTGCACCGCATGGAAACGCAACCCCACCGGCGCCCATAGTGAACCCAGTACCGGGACCGACGGATGGTCGATGGAATCGAGAACCTGCTCCGGGAAGGTCATCCGCTCGGTCGTGCCCTCGTACCGGTGCGCCGCGAGCACCCGCAGCCAGTTCACGAACAACGCCATGGCGACCACCAGATGCGCCTCCAGCAGCCGGTACGGCGAGTAGGCGCCCAGGAGCAGCAATACCAGCAGGGCCAATGTGTAGGCGAAACAAGCGATTTCCTGCACCAGCCAGGAGCGGGGCGTGCCTTCCGGCGGCAACGGCCGCTCAAAATCGGCGTCGATCATGAGCGATGACGCACGGGTGAGCACGACGGGCCTGATCGCGGGAATCAGCCAGCTCAGCGGGGCCAGCACCAGGAACCGGAAGACAAATGCCAACGGCCCGCCCAGCGCGGTGAACGGCAAGAGGATAATGCGCCAGCGCGGTTCGCTGCTGTAGGCCACATACTCCCCGTCCTCGGCGGTGCCATAGGTGCGCGACGCGTGGTGCTCATGATGGAACTCGAAGGTGAACTTCGGTGTCAGTAGCGGGATTCCGCATATCGCATGCCACACCATCGAGAACCAGCGCAGGTCGCGCTCGGCGTGCACGAGCTCGTGGACGAACAACACGGCACGATAGAACGCGAAGGCCGCCACCACCATGCAGGCCGCCGCGGGCACCGACAGCAGATCATCGGCCGGACACAACAGGAATGCCGTGTAACCGATCGCCACGCAGGCGGCCAGGTCCAGCCAGTAGATCCATTGGCGGCGTGCGGTCAGGTCTGCCACCAGTGCCCGCGCATCGGCCATCGAGATGCCGAGCGCTTCCTTGGAGCCACCCTGCGTCTGCCGCGCCTCGACCGTCATCGCACAAACTCCGCTATCAATTCGTGGGTAGACACCTGGGGAATTCCCAGCTCTCGCACTGCCCTATCGGGCGCGTAATACACCTCACGGGCCATCAGTTCCACGTTCTCGGGAATCAGCGCATCGTCGGGGTCGAAGCGCATGGAGACATCACGCACCAGCCTGTTGCCCTTGCCCACCGCGCGGAACAGCCCCATGGGCGCGGACCGCACCGGGTGATCGCGCCCCACCGCGGTCACGAGCAGCTCCCCGATCTGCCGGTAGGACAGATTCGCAGTGCTCAGGATGTACCGGCGCCCGGTGTCGCCCTTGGCCATCGCCGCGGTGATACCCACGACGAAATCCCGCGCCGAGCACACCGCGGTGCCGCCGGGCGGCACCACGCGCAGCAGACCCTTGCGGGCAGCGACCAACAGCCCCTGCCAGGACCGGGCGGGCCCCGCGCCCGGCGCGAATACGGCGGCGGGGTTCACGACGACAACGTCCAGACCGCGCTCGGCGAAGTCCAGCACCAGCCGCTCCCCCGCGCGCTTGGACTCCGAATACACGTTGTCCAGCACCGAATCCCGCAGATCAAAGTCTTCGTCGGCCACCACACCGTTGGGCGGGTAGCCGACGGCGGCGGTCGACGAAACGTGTACCACGCGCTGGACACCGTGCTTCAGGGCGGCACGCGCCACCTGGTAGGTACCGAGCACATTGGTCTGCCAAATCTTATGTCCCAGCCGGGTATTCGGTGACGCGATACCGGCGAGGTGATACACGTGGGAGACACCGCGCATCGCGTCATCGATACTCTGCGCATCGGTGATGTCGGCGCAGACCGTGTCGACGTGCGCACGCAGCTCGCCGCCGAGAACGGCGGAGTCGTGCGGGTTCGTCAGGACGGTGACCCGCTCGCCCGCCTGTACCAAAGACGCGACGAGGGTGGAACCCAGGTACCCGGTGGCCCCGGTGACCAGTATCCGGCTGCCCATCACAGCGCCTTCTGGTAGACCCGATGGATTTTCTCCGGGTCCGTCTTCATTTGGGAGGTAAGCGAATTCGACCACACGTTGTCCTCATGCACCCAGGTGGTGGCAACCGAGGAGTAGCCGCTGCCAGTGATCGTCCGGACGATCTCCCCCGCCAGGATCCTTCCGATCCCTGCACCGAACTGGGTCTGCACCGCGCCGATGAGCACCACGACGGCGGTGTCGATTCCGCGGATGCGCCCGTCGCGCCGGGCCGCGAGCCGTGCCAGCAGCGCCGGCGTGAGTCGGCCCGAGCGTCCGACGACCTCGTGGACGTCGGGGAGCATCAACAGGAATCCCACTGGGTTGCCAGCGGATTCGACTATGCGGACGATGTTCGGGTCGATCAGGGGCCGCATCTCCGCGGCCATCCCCGAGAACACCTCACGGCTGAGCGGGACATTCTCGGGGTGGTGTGCAAAGGAGTCGTTGTAGAGCCCGCGCAACATCTCCAGCTCGTCGCCGTAGTCGCGCATCCGCACCGAGCGCACCGTCACCCCCTGGTCGCGCATGACCGCGTCGGCCCGCTTGAGCAGGCGCTGCTGGACCTCCCGGCTGCCGTCGACATGCCAGCGGAAGGAGGCGGTATCGAACTTCTTGCGATATCCGGCCGCCTCTACCAGCGCCGGGTAGTACCGGGGGTTGTAGGGCTGCATGACCGCCGGCGGCCTGTCGTACCCGGCGATCAGGAGGCCGACTTCCTCGCGAGAGGTATAGCTGAACGGGCCGACCATCTTGGTGATGCCCCGGCGTACGGCCCATTGCTCGGCCGCCCCGAGCAGGGCGCCCGCGACCGCGTCGTCATCCTCGCTCTCGAAGAACCCGAAGAATGCGCACTCGCCGTAGCGCTGCACGTAGGCCGAGTCGATGCTGGCGGAGATGCGGCCCACGGGGCAGTCGCCGCGGTAGGCGACAAAGTTCTCGATCTGCACCTCGCGGTGCAGCGGGTTGTGCTTGGAGTTCATCTTCGCGTGTATGACGCGGCGCAGCGTGGGACGCCAGTTGGGGTCGTCACCATAGATGCGCCAGGGCATCGCGACGAATTGCTTGGCCTCGCGGTGCGACTCGACGCGCCGCACCGACACCGGCAGGCGAGCCTGTCGCTGCTCGATCAGTCCGCTATCCAGCACGAACGATTCCCAGGTCGTAGGCCAGTTCGGGATTGCCCTTACTCTTCCACAGCGCACCGTCCATGTAGAAGTGGTGCAGCACGAAGGTCAGCGGGACCGCGAAGATGACCGTGTCGAGCTGCCCCGCGAGGATGCCCAGCCCCCCGAAGAAGGCGATGTACAGCGGCAGCGCCTTACGCGTCGAGAGCCGTGCCAGCAGCAGCTTCTTCTCGCCCGGGTCCTCGGTGCGCGCGAAGCGGGTGTTGTTCCGCGTCCAGTTGATCAGGTGGTACTGCAGGCTGTGCGTTGTCGTCGCGATCAGGATGAGCGCGAAAAGGTCCGAGACCAGCAGATAGGACAGGTTGTAGGACAGCGCCGCGATGACGAAGGTTGCCACCGACATGGCCGGCAGTGTGCGCTGTCCGGCCCGCTTCAGCTGCACCTGCTCCCAGACGGCGATACCCAACATAACTGCGGCGCAGACGAATCCAGCGATAACCAAGAATCCGGGAATGGGCGGCACCGGCACGCTCAGGTTCGAGAAGGGCAGTCGGTGACCGAAGACCACGTACTCGGAAAAGTTCAGGCCCTGGCTCGCCCGGTACAGCACCGGAGCCAAGCAGACGGCGTACAGCGCGTACTTGATCCGGTTGCGCGGGCCCTTATAGCCATTCTTCGCGGCGTAGATGTTGATGATGCCGAAGTGCTGTTTGAGAACGTGGAACACCTGCCAATAGGCCCAGACGGCCAGCAGCGGCACCATCCAGCCGCCGAACCACAACGTGCCGACGATCGCGGCGACCACGACGAAGCTGATCATGTAGTGCGCCCAGAACCGGGACCGCTCGCGAGGATCCATCCACACGCGCGCCGTGGTGGTCAGCACATGCGGGAGGTCGGAAAGCAGGGAGAAGGCCACCGCACCGACGAGGAATACCCCCTTGTGCCCGTCGGCCGCGAAGAGCACTGCCGACAACAACGCGCCCAAACCGAAGACGAAGAGGACGTCGACGCGTCTGCTGACAAACCACCCCGGCCGGTTCACACCGTCGGTGTTCTTCAGCTCGTCGGTGCCGGTAGCAAAGGTGGCCATGGCGATCATCCTCAAGTAGACGTCACAACTTTAATTGATAATGATTATCGTTTTCATAACGTAGAGACGTAGCGGCCGCGTGTCAACGCCGGGACCCGTGAGCAGGCTGTGACGCTTCTCACCCACCATTGGCCGGTTAAGGTGCATAAATTACGATGCGGCAGATCAGAAACTCGACTACGCCAACATCGAGTGAACACCGGGCCACCATGGTCAAGTCACCGATTGTGGCCAGACTTGCAGGCCCTTCCACTCCACTCGCCACCCACCACGTCGGCAAATCGAGGCACTACAGCAAACTTTCTGAGCGCCGGGGGTGGCGCCCTTCCGTGACCCGAGTCCACACTGATCCCCAGCCGCCACAACAACACCCTGATAACCAGATCGGCAATCGGCCACTACCCTCAAGAGATGGGCCCGGTTTGTCGCCGGACCGTATGTTGGGTCTCCGGACAGGCCGGGGCGTGATTCAGGTTGAGGTGAAGCGCCGTGGTGAACACCGTGCTTAGTTCCGCACATGACGAACCACCGCATGCTCCACTCACGCCGCCCGGCCCGCTGCCCCCGCGCGAGATCCTCGAACAGTCCGGTGAGCTGCTCCGTGCACTTGCCGCTCCGGTGCGCATCGCCATCGTGCTACAGCTGCGCGAATCGCAACGCTGCGTCCACGAGTTGGTCGACGCGGTCGGTGTCGCCCAGCCGCTCATCAGTCAGCACCTACGGGTGCTCAAGGCTGCCGGCGTGGTTTCCGGAGAGCGCCAGGGGCGCGAGGTGATGTACCGCCTCGTCGACGATCACCTTTCTCATATCGTCGTCGACGCCGTTGCGCACACCGAGGAACAGCGATGAGCGTCCGCGAGGAGCGGCCGGTCTTGCCGGGAACCGTGCGTTCCACCCGCCAGCGCGCGGCCATTACCGCCCTGCTGAAACGGACCGACGAATTCAGGTCCGCACAAGAACTGCATGACGAACTCAAGCGCACCGGGGAAGGCATTGGCCTGACCACCGTTTATCGGACCCTGCAGTCGATGTCGACCTCGGGCGAGGTCGATGTGCTGCGCAATGACACGGGCGAGTCGGTTTACCGGCGCTGTTCGGACGGCCACCACCACCACTTGGTCTGCCAGAGTTGCGGTTTCGCGGTCGAGGTACAGGCAGGTGCGGTCGAGGCGTGGGCCGCCGACATCGCCGTGGAGCATGGCTTCACCGAAGTCCACCACACGGTGGAAGTCTTCGGTCTGTGCAGTCGCTGCAGCGCCGCCAACCCGCTCCCCTAGTTACCCAACGCCTTTCTCGCGTCAGCGCCCGTCGAAAACACCATCAGCAGCAGTGTCACCAATGCCTCATCCGTTATTTCGGTGGCGGGAAAGTTGTAACGCAACAACACATCCGCCTTGCGCCCCTTGGCGATCAACAGAATGTTCCCAAACAGGGACTTCTGCGCGAGCCCGTCGACCAGATGCCGCGATTTCGCATTGACGGCCACGTCCCAGGCCAGCACCTGCGACAGCGACACCACATCCAGACCCGGTGCGATGGTGACAGCGCGGATCGAGGTGAGCGTGCCCTCGTAATCGGCGGTCAGCGCACCATCGGCTTCCCTGGTGACCGGCAGCACCGGGTGCAGCACACGGTGCACCCGGTCCAGAATCTCGTCGGCTCCGTTATCGGGGTCGGTCACTACGCCGTACCGAATCGCCGGTCGCGCTGCGCATACTCCAGGCAAGCCGCCCAGAGGTCGCGGCGATCGAAATCGGGGTACATCTTTTCCTGGAACACGAACTCGGCGTATGCCGACTGCCACATCATGAAGTTGCTAGACCGAAACTCACCCGAGGGCCGCAGAAACAGATCGACGTCAGGCATATCCGGCTCGTCGAGGTATTTGGCAACGGTCTCCTCGGTGATGCGGTCCGGCTTGAGCTGCCCGGACTCCACCAGCCGGGCGATTCTCCTTGTCGCTTCGACGATTTCGGCCCGGCCACCGTAGTTGATGCATGTGGTCAATGTCAGCGTGCTGTTGTTCTTGGTAAGCTCCTCGGTGATCTCGAGCTCCTTGTAGACGCTGCTCCACAACCGCGTCTTCTGCCCGGCCCAGCGGAACCGCACCCCCATGTTGTTCAGGTCGTGGCGGCGCCGTTTGACCACGTCGCGGTTGAAGCCCATGAGAAATCGAACCTCGTCCGCGGGCCTTCTCCAGTTCTCCGTCGAGAACGCGTAGGTGGTGAGCCACGGGATGCCCATCTCGATGGCACCGCAGACCATGTCCATCATGGTGGCCTCGCCCATCTTGTGCCCCTCGGTGCGTGGCAACCCGCGGGCGCGCGCCCAGCGCCCGTTGCCGTCCATCACCACCGCGACGTGCCGGGGAATCAGCTCCTTGGGGATGGCCGGCGGTATCGCCCCCGACGGATGCTTCGGCGCGGGATGTGGACGGGTGCCATCAGGGCCCGAACCGGGCAGCAGCTTGGGGAAAACGGCAGGAAAAACCGTCTTGTCCGGGAACGTCGGGGCGTAGCCGGGCGGGACGTCGGCCCAATCCGTGAAGTACTTATCCTGCTGCGGATCGGGCTGGCTGCTCTTCACCATGGGTCATATTTAACCTGGTCCCGCGTTCGACCAGCGGGAGTGTCCGCAGCTTGCGCTCCAGATGCCACTGCAAATGCGCCGCGATCAATCCGCTGGCCTGGGTGCGCTGGGTCTGCGGCACGTCATCGGTGGCCGCCCAGTCGCCGTCATGAAGTGCGGCCATCAGCTCCAGCACACCCGGTGGTGGAGTCGCCGCACCCGCGGGACGGCAGTGCACACAAACGCTGCCACCCGCCCCCACATGGAAGGCCCGGTGCGGGCCCGGGGTGGCGCAGCGCGCGCACTCGTTGATGGCGGGCGCCCACCCGGCAATGCTCATGGCGCGCAACAGATACGCATCCAGAACCAACTCGCGGGAGCGCTGCTGATCGGCGATGGCCCTGAGCGCACCAACGGTGAGGCGGTGCAGAGCGAGGGCCGGGGCGCGCTCTTCACCGGCGATCCGCTCAGCGGTCTCCAAGACGGCGCAGGCGGTGGTGTACCGGCCGTAATCGCTGACGATGTCCGACGCGAAGGCGTCGATGGCCTGCACCTGCGTGACGATGTCGAGATTGCGTCCCGGATGCAGCTGCACATCGATATGCGCGAACGGTTCCAGCCGCGACCCAAACTTACTGCGGGTGCGGCGCACCCCCTTGGCTACCGCGCGGACCAAGCCATGCTGGCGGGTCAACAGGGTCACGATGCGGTCGGCCTCACCGAGCTTGTGCTGCCGCAGCACGACAGCACGATCCCGATAAAGCCGCATGCGAACAGTTTTCCATCTGGTACCGACGAATCCCCGCATTGACGCACTATTTCGACGGCCTACCCTTCTGGTCATGTCGGGCTTTCCTACGCTCACCTCGCAGGCCTCCGCACTGGTAGAGGGTTCGGCCAGCTCCATTTCGCTGACCCTCGCGGCGCTCAACGCGATCAAATCCAGCCAGTCGACCCTCAACGCGTTCCGGGTGGTGTGCACCAAGAGCGCCCTCGCCGATGCCGCCGAGGCCGACAAGCGATTAGCCAGGGGTGAGCGGCTGCCGTTGCTCGGGGTTCCCATTGCCATCAAGGACGACACCGACCTGGCGGGCACCCCCACCGCCTTCGGTACCGCCGGGGCCGTGGGCTCGGAATCCGAGGACGCCGAACTGGTGCGACGGCTTCGGGCAGCGGGCGCGATCATCGTCGGCAAGACCAATACCTGCGAGCTCGGTCAGTGGGGCTTCACCAGCGGTCCCGGCTTCGGACACACCCGCAACCCGTGGAGCCGTGCTCACACCCCCGGCGGATCGTCGGGAGGTAGCGCGGCCGCGGTGGCGGCCGGCCTCGTCGCCGGGGCAATCGGTTCGGACGGGGCCGGGAGCATCCGGATTCCGGCCGCATGGACGCACCTGGTCGGCATCAAGCCGCAGCGTGGACGGATCTCCACCTGGCCACTGGCGGAGGCGTTCAACGGGATAACGGTGCACGGGCCCCTGGCGCGCACCGTTGCCGATGCCGCGCTGTTATTGGACGCCGCCTCGGGGAGCGCGCCCGGAGATCTGCACAAGCCACCCCATGTGCGGGTGTTCGACGCCGTCCAGGAGGACCCGGGGCAGCTGCGTATCGCGCTGTCGCTCAAGGTTCCGTTCTCAGGGTTTCCCGCGCACATTCATCCGACGATCGAAGCCGCGACCCGCTATGTGGGCCATCAGCTGCGTTCCCTCGGGCACATGGTGTCCGAGGGCGATCCGGATTACGGCGTCGGGCTCGGCCTGAACTTCCTGCCGCGGGCGACCGCCGGGCTGCTGCCCTGGCAGGACCGGCTCGATGCCGGCGCGCATTGGGATCACCGCACAGTGACCAACATGCGCACGGGCCGACGCCTGGCGGGCTGGGCGCTGCGGCGTGCGCGTGCCGCGGAGCCGAGGTTGCAGGCCCGCGTCGGCAAAATCTTCGGCAGCTTCAACGTCGTGCTGGCGCCAACGACAGCCCAACCGCCAACGGGTATCTACGATTTCGACGATATCGGCAGCATCGCAACGGATCGCGGACAAATCGGCGCCTGCCCCATGACCTGGCCATGGAATGTACTCGGGTGGCCATCGGTCAACGTCCCCGCCGGTTTCACCGAAGACGGGTTGCCGGTCGGCGTACAGCTGATGGGTCCGGCAAACAGCGAGCCACTGCTGATTTCCCTTGCGGCACAGCTCGAATCGATCAACAATTGGGCATCGGAGACCCCCGATCCCTGGTGGTGACGGTCCCTTTGCATCGACACGCCCCCTTACGGCGTATTCGTATCGCACGTTCTCGCCACTAACGGGCGTGTCGAGATTAGGCTGCCTGTGCTCTGACCCGGTAGGCGGACCTGACCCGTGCGACAACCGAACCCGGGTCATTGACCAGCTGGTCGCGGCTGACGCGGATGAGCTTCCAGCCCATCGCCGAGATGAACTCCTGTCGCTCGATGTCCCGACGATGCTGAGCGGAATCGCCCCAGTGCTGTGCACCATCGAACTCAGCAGCCAACCGCTCAGTTCGCCAGCCCATGTCGAGGCGTACCACCCGCCCACTCGGCCCCTTGAGCTCAATCTGTGTCTCAGGACGCGGCAGCCCACCACCGACAAGACAGAGTCGCAACCTGGTCTCCTGCACCGATTCGGCGCCCGGGTCTGCCAGCAAGAGCACGTTCTGTAGACGGCGCAGGCCGCGAGCGCCGGGATGTCGTGCGATTAGCGAATCCACCTCGGTGACATCGCAATCACGGAGCAGCACATCCGTCAGCTCAATAGCCCTCCCCGACTGCACTCGTCGACCGATATCAAATATCGTCCTCGCCGGGGTAGTCACCGCAACGTCACCGACGATCGTGCATTCGTCAGTCACAAGGCGATCGCCGCGAATGACGATTCCCTCCGGGGCATTTCGTCGCGATCGATTCAGCTCCACCACACGTTCGGCGGAGATGTACGGATTGCCCAGTAATGCCGCCGCCGACACCCCGCACACCACCGCCTGGCGGCCCGCCCACAGGTACGCCGCCTTCGCCCGCACGCTCGCCGTGAGTTCAGCGCCCGCCGGGAGGTACACATCACGGAAGACCGCGTCGTAGTGCTGACGAAGCTCATGTCGTGTGAGCACACCCGCAGCGATGGCCTCGCTGCCCACAATGAGTTTGTCCATGGCCGGACCTTGCCACGCACCACCGACAAAGCGAACGCTGTTACCGACACGCCTGTTAGTGGCGAGAACGTGCGATACGAATACGCCACAACACGGCGTGTCGGCGCAGAGGGGCGCGAGGGGCGAGCTAGAACCCCAGCTTGCCGAGCTGCTTGGGGTCGCGCTGCCAGTTCTTGGCTACCTTGACCCGCAAATCCAGGAAAACCTTAGTGCCAAGTAGCTTTTCGATCTGCTTGCGCGCGTTGGTCCCGACTTCGCGCAGCCGTGATCCACCCTTGCCGATGACGATGCCCTTTTGGCTGTCCCGCTCGACGTAGAGGATCGCGTGCACATCGATCAGCTCTGAGCCCTCGGGCCGACCCTCGCGTTCGTTCACCTCGTCGATCACCACCGCCAGCGAGTGCGGCAGCTCATCACGCACACCTTCGAGCGCCGCCTCACGGATCAGCTCTGCCATGAGCACCTCTTCGGGCTCATCGGTCAGCTCACCATCGGGGTAGAACGCGGGCCCGGGCTGCAGCTTGGACGCCAAAACCTCTGTCAGCACCTCAACTTGGGATCCTGAGACCGCAGACACCGGAACAATATCCGCATCCGGCCCGACGAGCTCGGACACCGACAGCAGCTGCTCGGCCACCCGCTCCTTGCTCACCTTGTCGATCTTGGTGACGATCGCGATCAGCGTGGTGCGCGGCGCGATGAGCTTGATCTGCTCGTAGATCCACTTGTCGCCCGGCCCGATGCCCTCATCGGCCGGAATGCAGAGGCCGATCACGTCAACCTCGGAATACGTATCGCGCACAAGGTCGTTGAGCCGTTGCCCAAGAAGCGTGCGCGGCCGGTGCAGCCCCGGAGTGTCGACGAGGACGATCTGGTAATTCTCGCGGTGCACGATCCCGCGAATCGTGTGCCGCGTGGTCTGCGGCCGGTTTGAGGTGATGGCGACCTTCTGCCCCACCAGCGCATTGGTCAGCGTCGACTTACCGGTGTTCGGCCGCCCGACGAAACAGACGAAGCCAGAACGGAACTCCTCATCGGATCCGCTCACAACTGCCCCGCAGGCACACCGGTGCGGTCGGTCACGACGACCGTCGCCGACGGCGACAGCTCTCGCACCGCGGCGATACCCGGATCCTCATGGGAGCCACCGGCCAGCACCGCAGCCTCGATGGCCGACGCTCCACTGGAGACCGCCGCTGCCACCGCCGCCTGCAGCGCCGTCAGCGACAGTGCCGAAAGCGACACCGGCGCACCCGCATAGGTGCGGCCGTCGCCATCGCGCACCGCCGCTCCCGATTTCGCCTCGGCACGCCCCATCGCTCCACGGGCCAACACGACGAGCTTGTTATCTTCATCGTTCAGACTGGCGTCTGATTCACTCATCTCTTTCCTCCGCTTTCTCGTCATCTGCCACCGCGGCCCCTTCGGGGTCGGGTTGCACCAGGATCGTGCCGATGCGCACCCGGCCCCGCGTGTCCGGGCCACCCTCAGCCTGCAACAAAAGTCCGTGCGAGGCGGCCGTGGACCCCGGCAGCGGAACGCGCCCCAGCTCCAGCGCCAGTAGTCCGCCGACGGTCTCGACGTCCAGGTCCTCGTCGAATTCAACGCCGTACAGCTCCCCCAGGGCCTCGATGGGCAACCTGGCAGAGACACGAAATGTCTTGTGCTTCAAGTCCTCCACCGGAGCGACCTCGTCGTGGTCGTACTCGTCGGCGATCTCCCCGACAATCTCCTCCAGTACGTCCTCGATGGTCACCAACCCGGCGATCGCTCCATACTCGTCGACGAGCAGCGCCATGTGCTTGCGGTGCTGCTGCATCTCACGCAGCAGCGCATCCAGCGGCTTGGAGTCCGGAACGAACACCGCCGGCCTCATCACCTGCGCCACGGTGACATCGCGGCCACCGTTCACCGAGTAGTAGGTCTGCTGCACAAGGTCCTTGAGAAAGACCACCCCGACGACGTCGTCGACGTTCTCCCCGACTACCGGGATGCGGGAGTGCCCGCTGCGCACCGCCAGCGAGGTGGCTTGCCCGGCCGTCTTGTCAGATTCGATCCACACCATCTCGGTGCGCGGCACCATCACCTCGCGGGCGGGCGTATCGCCCAGCTCGAACACCGACTGGATCATTCGACGTTCGTCGTCGGCCACCACGCCGCGCTGCTGCGCCATGTCGACCACCTCGCGCAGCTCGATCTCGGAGGCAAACGGGCCGTTGCGGAAACCGCGCCCGGGCGTCACCGCGTTACCGAGCAGGATGAGCAGCCGCGAAATGGGGCCCAGCAGCACCGAAATCACCTGCAGCGGAACGGCGGCACCCAGCGCTATCGAGTACGCGTGTTGGCGTCCCAACGTACGCGGGCCCACCCCGATCGCCACGAAGCTCGTCACCACCATGACGATCGCCGAGATCGTCAGCGCGGCGACGAGGCTCATCCGCGCCGTCAGATACCCGGCCAGGCACACCGTCGACAAGATCTCGCAGGTGGTGCGCAGCAGGACAACCAGATTCACATAGCGTGGACGGTCCCGGATCACCACCGAAAGCCTTACCGCGCCCGGCCTTTCCTCACGAACCAGCTCGTCGATGCGCGCCGACGACACGGTGTTGATGGCCGCATCGATGGCCGCGAACGCGCCCCCCAGGCCGACGAGGACGATCGCCGCCAGCAGCAGCCCTATGCCAGACATCACTCGTCGAAGTTGCGCGACTTGTCGAGCAGGCGACTATCCCGATACAGCTGGGCTTGCTGCTCGTACCAGTCCTTCAGCAGCTGGTTCTGCAGCGCGAACATCTCGCGCTCTTCCTCTGGTTCGGCGTGGTCATAGCCGAGCAGGTGCAGCACGCCATGCACGGTCAGCAGCGCCAGCTCGTGTGCCAACGAATGCCCCGCCGCCTCAGCCTGTTCGGCCGCGAACTGCGGGCACAGCACGATATCGCCGAGCATCGAGGGCCCGGGTTCGGGTGCGTCCGGGCGGCCCCCAGGCTCCAGCTCATCCATCGGGAAGGACATCACATCGGTGGGGCCGGGCAGATCCATCCACCGCATGTGCAGGTCTGCCATGGCCGCGAGATCGACGAGCATCATGGAAAGTTCCGCTGCCGGATGGACATCCATTGCCGCGATGGCAAATCGTGCGACGCTGACTAATTCGCCCTCGGCGACGTCGACACCCGACTCGTTGACGACCTCGATGCTCATCGGTGCCGGCTCCGGTTCCCCGATGCGCGCCGCTGCGCGCGGTTGTCTGTCAGATCGGAGTCCTCAAAACGTGCATAGGCATCCACGATCTCCGACACCAATCGGTGACGAACCACATCGGCACTAGTCAACTCCGAGAAGTGAATTCCCTCGATATTGTCAAGAATCTCGACCGCGGCACGCAGCCCGGAACGGGCGCCACCCGGTAGGTCGACCTGTGTCACGTCACCGGTGACCACGATCTTGGAACCGAACCCCAGCCGGGTGAGGAACATCTTCATCTGTTCGGCGGTGGTGTTCTGCGCCTCGTCGAGAATGATGAACGCGTCGTTGAGTGTCCGGCCCCGCATATATGCCAGCGGCGCAACCTCGATGACCCCGGCCGACATCAGCTTGGGGATGAGTTCGGGGTCCATCATGTCGTGCAGCGCGTCGTACAGCGGCCGCAGGTATGGGTCGATCTTCTCGCTCAGGGTGCCGGGCAGGAAGCCCAGCCGCTCCCCCGCCTCGACCGCCGGACGGGTCAGGATGATCCGGGTGACCTGCTTGCTCTGTAACGCGTTGACCGCCTTGGCCATCGCCAGATACGTCTTGCCCGTACCGGCCGGGCCGATACCGAAAACCACGGTGTTGGCATCGATCGCGTCCACATAGCGCTTCTGGTTCAGCGTCTTCGGGCGGATGGTCTTACCGCGCCGCGACAGGATGTCCAGACTCAGCACCTCGGCGGGCGACTCATCGTCGTCGCCGGTGAGCATGGCCCCGGTATGCCGCACTGTCGAGGGCGTCAGCTGCTGGCCCCGGCGAGCGATCACGATCAGCTCGGAGACCACACGCTCGGCCAGCGCCACGTCGCCGGGCTCGCCGGTAAAGGTGATGGTGTTTCCGCGGGCGTGGACA
Source organism: Mycobacterium sp. D16Q14 (assembly GCA_002013415.1). Lineage (GTDB taxonomy): Bacteria > Actinomycetota > Actinomycetes > Mycobacteriales > Mycobacteriaceae > Mycobacterium. Next base: position 25,723 of record MAEX01000017.1, on the reverse strand, counting down.
TCGGCGGTCAACATGTCCTCAAGCTCGCGCAGGTTTTCATCAGCAGAACCCAGCAGGCCCATGATGAGATCGTTCGGAATCTCGACGCTGCTGCGTACTTCCCTGGACTGCACAGCGGCATCTTCTTCTCGGCTCGTCACGTGGTTAAGGTCGCCTGCTTTCTTGGGTTGTGAAGTTGCCTTGAGTTTACCGCTGGCAACCGTGCGCCTCCACGCGATTAGTGTCGTTGTCTCTGCACGCGAGCGCTCACCGGTGCGTCAGCGGACCGCCGGCCCATCGGTCGGTGAGCACCCCGAGGGCGCCCAGCGCGACGGCAGCGGCACTGGATGTGCGCAACACCGTTGGCCCCAAACGCACCGCGACCGCACCCGCGTCCGCCAAAACCCCCAGCTCGTCGTCCGCGACACCGCCCTCGGGCCCGACGATGAGCACCACCGACGACGCCGCGGACAGCCGCTCGCCCCGGGCGCTGAGCCCGGAGTCCGCCGATTCATGCAGCACCAGCACGACGGCCCCGTCGGCCGCCCGCTGACGGACCAGCTCGGCCAGCTGCGCCGTCGAATGCAGTGTCGACACTGTCGGGACGAAGGCCCGGCGGGACTGTCGTGACGCCGCCCGTGCCACCGCCTCCCAGCGCCGTCGTCCCTTCGCCGCCTTGTCCGGGTCGTTCGGTGCGTCCCAGCGCGACACACATCGCTGCGCCTGCCACGGAACGATCTCGTCGGCGCCCGCCTCCACCGCCAGATCGACGGCAAGCTCGGCGCGATCGGATTTCGGAAGTGCCTGCACCACAGTCACTGTGGGAACCGCGGCAGCGACGCTCCAGCGCGCGGTCACCTCGATCGACAGGCTGGTGCGGTCGACAGAGCCGACGACACCGTCGCCGACCTCTCCCGCCCCGTCGCACACCATGACGGGCTCACCGACACGCATGCGCAGCACCCGCGTGGCGTGGTGTCCCTCGTCACCCAGCAGACTCACCTGCTCCCCGACGGCGGGGACCTGGTCAACGTAGAAGATGGTGGCAGCCGCCATCTGGATCTACCGGCCCGTGAAGGCCTCGCGCAGCCGCGAGAACACCCCGCCGGACGCGGACTCGGCCCACACCACCTCGGCGGTTTCCTTGTTCCGGGTCTTGAAGTCCTTCAGCAGCTCACGTTCCTTAGCATCCATCCGGGTCGGCACCACCACGTCCAGATGGGCGTGCAGGTTTCCGCGGACACCGGTGCGCAGGTGCGGCATGCCCTTCCCGCGCATCGTCACCACCGAACCCGGCTGCGATCCCGGCTCGACCTTGACGACGGTCGGCCCGTCGATGATGGCGTCGACCGACACACTGGTGCCCAGCGCCGCCTCCACCATCGGGACCCGGACCGTGAAATGCAGGTCATCCCCGTCACGAATGAACACGTCGTGCGGCTTCTCGTGCACTTCGACGTACAGATCACCGGCCGGTCCACCTCCGGGACCGACCTCACCCTGGGCCGCCAGCCGCACCCTCATGCCGTCGCCCACACCTGCCGGGATCTTGACCGTGATGTCTCGACGCGCGCGCACCCGGCCGTCGCCGCCGCACTTGTGGCAGGGATCGGTGATGACCTCTCCGGCCCCCTGACACGTCGGACAGGGGCGCGACGTCAGCACCTGGCCAAGCAAGGAGCGCTGCACGGTCTGCACCTCGCCACGGCCACCACAGGTCTCGCAGGCGCTCGGCGCCGAGTTTCCGTGGGTGCCCTTACCGGTACATCCATCGCACAGAATCGCGGTGTCGACGGTCACCTGCTTGCTGACGCCGGTCGCACATTCCAGCAGTTCAAGCCGCATGCGCAGCAGAGAATCGGAACCGGGCTGCACCCGGCCGCGCGGACCACGCGAGCCGCCGGCCGATCCGCCGAAGAACGCCTCGAAGACGTCGCCCAGACCGCCGAAGCCCGAACCGAAGCCACCCCCGAACCCGTTGCCACCGCCGCCGTTCTCCAGCGGGTCTCCACCCAGGTCGACGATGCGCCGCTTCTCCGGATCGGTCAGCACCTCGTAGGCGATGCTGACCTCCTTGAACTGCGTCTGGGCCTGTTCATCGGGGTTGATGTCGGGGTGCAGCTCACGGGCGAGCTTGCGGTACGCCCGCTTGAGCTCGCTGTCGCTGGCACCCTTGCTGACCCCGAGGATGCCGTAATAATCACGCGCCACTGTGTTGATCTCGCTCCGTTGGTATCTGTCTAATTCACATAGCTGCTAGCGCTTGGCTAGCACTTCGCCGATATACATGGCAACCGCCGCGACGTTCGCGATGGTTCCCGGGTAGTCCATTCGTGTGGGCCCCAGCACACCCATACCGCCGAATACCGCTCCGCCCGCACCATACGGGGTGGAGACGACCGAGGTGCCGATCATCTGCTCAGCAGCGGTTTCGTGGCCGATGTGCACCGTGACCCGGCCGGCCTCCTGCTGTGCGGCGAGCAAGCGCAACACCACCACCTGCTCCTCCAGCGCCTCCAGCACGGTGCGCAGCTGACCACCGAAATCACCGACGTTGCGGGTCAGGTTGGCCGTGCCACCGAGCAGCAGGCGATCCTCATGATGCTCGACGAGCGTTTCCACCAGGACCGTCGCCGCACGGGTGAGTGGATAGCGCAGGTCGTCGTCGGACTGTTCGGCGAGCTCGGCGACGGCCACCGAGGCCGCCGACAGCTTCTTGCCATCCAGCGCCGCGCCCAGCAGGACGCGGAGTCTGCTCAGCTGGTCATCACTGATGACGTCGCCCAGCTCGACGATCCGCTGATCGACCCGCCCGGAGTCGGTGATGACCACCAGCAGCAGCCGGGCCGGGGTCAACAGCACCACCTCGAGGTGGCGCACGCTGGACGAGGACAGCGTCGGATACTGCACGACGGCGACCTGACGAGTCATCTGCGCCAGCAGCCGCACGGCACGTCGCAGCACGTCATCGAGGTCGACGCCGCCTTCCAGGAAATTCAGGATGGCCTTGCGCTCGGCGCCCGAGAGCGGTTTGACGTCCTCAAGCCGATTGACGAATTCTCGGTAGCCCTTTTCCGTCGGAATGCGTCCGGAGCTGGTGTGCGGCTGGGCGATGTAACCCTCGGCCTCCAGGACCGCCATATCGTTGCGGACGGTGGCGCTGGAAACCCCGAGGCCGTGCCTGTCGACCAGGGCCTTGGAGCCGATCGGCTCCTTGGTGGTGACGTAGTCGGCGACGATGGCCCGCAGTACCTCGAAGCGCCGGTCATCGGCACTGGCCATGGTCACCTCCCTCACGCGTGATGTGCCCCTATTTTACGGGGCCACGCTGTGCCAACCCGCCACCATGGCAGTCCACGCTAACCTCAGGTGTTATGCAGGGATCATTACGGAGTGATTTGCAGTGATCTTTAAGGGTGTTCGCGAAGGGAAGCCGTACCCAGAACATGGGCTATCGACGAGGGATTGGTCGCGCATCCCGCCCCGGCAGATCCGTCTGGACGAACTCGTCACCACCACGACGGTGCTCGCCTTGGACCGCTTGCTCAGCGAGGACTCGACGTTCTACGGGGACCTGTTCCCGCACGCCGTGAAGTGGCAGGGCGTCACCTATCTGGAGGACGGACTGCACCGAGCCGTGCGAGCCGCGTTGCGTAATCGGGTTGTGCTGCACGCCAGGGTTTTCGATATGGATCAGCTGCGCGGGGTTTAGGCGGCGTCAATCCAGGATCGTGCGCACCACGCCGTCGGCCAGCAAGCGCCCCCGATCGGTGAGCACCAGCCGATCATCCACCAGCCGCCCCAGCCCCTCGGCCACCACGGCGGGCACCCGGCCGCGTTCCTCGACGGTCAAGTCCGCCAAGGCGATTCCCGTGTTCAGCCGCACCGCGAGCAGGACATCCTCGGTGTGCCGTTCGGCGGGACTGAGGATCTCGTGCCCGCCGACGGGCAGCTGCCCCTGCCCCAGCTGCTTGGCATAGGCGTTGGGGTGCTTGACGTTCCACCACCGCACGCCGTTGACATGTCCGTGCGCACCCGGTCCGGCACCCCACCAGTCACCGCCGGCCCAGTAGCCAAGATTGTGCCGGCACTGCCCGCCGGGGCGTGCCCAGTTGGACACCTCATACCAGTCCAGCCCCACCGCCGACAGCGCCGTATCCAGCAGCTGGTACCGGTCGGCCAGGGCGTCCTCGTCGGGATTCGGCAGTTCGCCGCGCCGGACGCGCCGCGCCAGGGCGGTGCCCTCCTCGACGACCAGCGCGTACGCCGACACGTGGTCTACCCCGGCGTCGAGCACTGCATCGATGGAGCGACGCAGGTCGTCATCGGTCTCCCCCGGAGTGCCATAGATGAGGTCCAGGTTCACATGCTCGAGACCGGCCGCACGCGCCTCCCGCGCCGCCGCCACCGCCCGCCCGGGCGCGTGCACGCGATCCAGCGTGGCCAGCACATGTGCAGCCGCCGACTGCATCCCCAGCGAGACCCGGGTGTATCCGGCCGCACGAATCGTCTCGAAGAACTCCGGCGAGGTGGACTCCGGATTGGCCTCGGTGGTCACCTCGGCGCCAGGCGTCAGGGTGAAGTGTGCACTGATGGCGCCGAGCACCTCTGCGAGCCCGGAACCGCCCAGCAGGGAGGGTGTCCCGCCGCCGACGAATACGGTCTCCACCGGCGGTTTTCCGTCCAGAGTCCGCGCGGCCAGGTCCAGCTCGGCACGCAGCGCCTCGAGCCAGCCCGCCGGTGAGGTGCCGTCACCGAGCTCGTCGGCGGTGTAGGTATTGAAATCGCAGTATCCGCAGCGTGTGGCACAGAACGGAACATGTACGTAGATCCCGAACGGACGGCCCACCGCTGGCACCAGGGGCGGCAGGGCGGCGGTGGTTTCGGGTCTCACCGCTCAAGTGTGTGCCAGGGTCGACGGCAGAAAAAATCCGTCCGGTCAATAGCGGGAATCCCCCACGCCGAATGGAGGTTTTGCTCACAATGAGCGGAATTACGACCCGGTCGTACGGGGTGCCAGTTTCGCATGGCACAATTGGCCGGGTGAGCACACATCAGGTCCCGCTTGTCGCGCGGCGACACATCGACCTGAAGCGTGTCTGTAGCGCGTGTTGTCTCCCTTACTGACGTAGTCCTACCCGTCTGCCACCCATACGGTCGTGAGGATCTGCGCCTCCGGTCAGCCCCCGGTGTGTCGCCCACGACTGTGTCTGCCTTTCTGAGGAGCACCATGACCACCAGCGAGACCCGGCCCGCTCGCCCGAAGCAACAGCGCAGCGAGGGCCAATGGGCACTCGGCCACCACGAACCCCTCAACGCCAACGAGCAGGCAAAGAAGGACGACCACCCGCTGAACGTGCGGGAGCGCATCGAAACCATCTACGCCCACAAGGGCTTCGAAAGCATCGACAAGACCGACCTGCGTGGCCGCTTCCGCTGGTGGGGTCTGTACACCCAGCGCAAGCCTGGTTTCGACGGCAGCTGGACCGGTGATGAGAACACCGACATGCTCGAAGACGAGCACTTCATGCTGCGCGTGCGTTCGGACGGTGGCGCGTTGTCGGTCGGTGCCCTGCGCACCCTGGGTGATCTGTCCACCACGTACGCGCGGGATACGGCCGATCTCTCCGACCGTGAAAATGTGCAGTATCACTGGATCCGGGTCGAGGACATGCCGGAGATCTGGCGCCGTCTCGACGAGGTCGGGCTGCACACGACACAAGCCTGCGGCGACTGCCCCCGCGTGATCCTCGGCTCGCCGCTCGCCGGTGAGTCCCTGGATGAAGTACTCGATCCGACACCGGCCATCGACGAGATCGTGCGCCGCTACATCGGAAAGAAGGAGTACGCGAACCTTCCCCGCAAGTTCAAGACGGCCATCTCCGGCCTGCAGGACGTGGTGCACGAGATCAACGACGTCGCCTTCATCGGCGTGGTGCATCCGGAGCACGGTCCGGGTCTGGACGTGTGGGTGGGCGGCGGTCTGTCGACCAACCCGATGCTGGCGCAGCGTCTCGGGGTGTGGGTGCCGCTCGACGAAGTGCCCGACGTCTGGGAAGGCGTCGTCAGCATCTTCCGCGATTACGGCTACCGCCGTCTGCGCGCCAAGGCACGGTTGAAGTTCCTGGTCAAGGATTGGGGCGTCGAGAAGTTTCGCGAAGTTCTCGAGACTGAATACCTGAAGCGGCCTCTCATCGACGGGCCTGCTCCGGTGCAGCCGCCGCGGCCGATCGACCACGTCGGTGTGCAACGACTCAAGAACGGGCTCAACGCTGTTGGCGTCTCGCCCATTGCCGGCCGGGTGTCCGGCACCATCTTGTCGGCGGTCGCCGACCTTGCCGAGAAGGCGGGCTCGGACCGTGTCAGGTTCACGCCGTATCAGAAGCTGATTATCCTCGACGTCCCCGACGAGAAACTCGGTGAGTTGACGGAGGGGCTGGATGCGCTCGGGCTGCCCTCGCGTCCGTCGCACTGGCGCAAGAATCTGATGGCCTGCACCGGCATCGAGTTCTGCAAGCTCTCATTCACCGAAACCCGCAAGCGCGCACAGGATCTGGTGCCGGAGCTGGACAAGCGGTTGGACGATCTCAACGCACAGCTGGACACTCCGGTCACCATCAACATCAATGGATGCCCCAACTCGTGCGCGCGTTCGCAGGTCGCAGACATCGGATTCAAGGGTCAGATGGTCGACGACGGCGACGGCAACAGCGTCGAGGGCTTCCAGGTGCACCTGGGCGGAAGCCTGGGCCTGGACAGCGGATTCGGCCGCAAGCTGCGTCAGCACAAGGTGACCAGCACCGAGCTCGGCGATTACATCGACCGGGTGGTGCGCAACTTCGTCAAGCAACGCACCGACGGAGAGCGCTTCGCGCAGTGGGCCGTTCGGGCCGAGGAGGCGGATCTGCGATGAGCGTTCTGGAGGGTCAAAGGAACGCCGACCAGCTGCGTGAATTAGCTGAGCGCGGCGCCGCCGAACTGCAGGACGCCTCTGCCGAGGAGCTGCTGCGGTGGACCGATGAGAACTTCGGCAACGACCCCAAGGGGTATGTCGTCGCCTCCAACATGCAGGACGCTGTGCTCATAGACCTCGCCGTACAGGTGCGTCCGGGTGTTGACGTGTTGTTCCTGGACACCGGTTATCACTTCGCCGAGACGATCGGCACCCGCGACGCCGTGGAATCGGTGTACGACATCCACATCGTCAACGTGGCCCCCGAGCAGACGGTGGCCCAGCAGAACGAGCTGGTGGGCAAGGACCTGTTCGCGAGCAATCCCGGCGAATGCTGCCGGCTTCGTAAGGTTGTGCCGCTGCGCAAGTCGCTGTCCGGATACTCCGCATGGGTGACCGGGTTGCGCCGCGTCGACGCACCGACCCGAGCCAACGCGCCGTTGATCAGCTTCGACGAGGCGTTCGGGCTGGTGAAGATCAATGCGATTGCCGCGTGGACCGACGAGGACATGCAGAAGTACATCGATGATCACGGGACCCTGGTGAATCCGCTTGTCGACGAGGGATATCCGTCGATCGGCTGCGCCCCGTGCACGGCCAAGCCTGCACTCGGCGCCGACGCACGCAGCGGACGCTGGCAGGGTATGGCCAAAACAGAATGCGGGTTGCACGCCTCATGACGACACAAATTGGACCGGAAATCAGAACGGACGCCGTGTTGAATCAGACCGAAACGCTCACCGACCTGGAATCCGAGTCGATTCACATCATCCGCGAGGTGGCCGGCGAGTTCGAGCGACCGGTGCTGCTGTTCTCCGGCGGCAAGGATTCGACGGTGCTCCTGCACACCGCGCTCAAGGCCTTTTGGCCCGCGCCGCTGCCCTTCGCGCTGCTGCATGTCGACACCGGGCACAACCTCCCCGAGGTGCTGGCCTTCCGCGACGAGATCGTCGAACGCCACAACTTGCGCCTGGTCGTCGCGAATGTCGAGGACTACCTGGCCGACGGCCGCCTGACCGAGCGGCCCGACGGTATCCGCAACCCGTTGCAGACCATCCCGCTGCTCGAAGCCATCACCGACAACAAGTTCGACGCGGTGCTGGGTGGTGGACGTCGCGATGAGGAGCGCTCCCGCGCCAAGGAGCGCATCTTCAGTCTGCGCAACGCGTTCGGCCAGTGGGATCCCAAGAAGCAGCGTCCCGAGCTCTGGAGTCTCTACAACGGCAGGCATGCCCCGGGTGAGCACGTTCGGGTGTTCCCTATCAGCAACTGGACCGAGTTGGACGTGTGGCGTTACATCGCTCGTGAGGATGTCCAGCTGGCCAACCTCTACTACGCGCATGAGCGCGAGGTGTTCAACCGTGACGGCATGCTGCTGACGCCGGGCCCGTGGGGCGGGCCGCGTGACGGTGAAGAACTGCAAACACTTTCGGTGCGATACCGCACCGTGGGCGACGGCTCCACCACGGGCGCCGTGCTCTCCGATGCCGCCGACGTCCACGCGGTACTCGCCGAGGTGGCCGCATCGCGGATCACCGAGCGGGGCGCGACCCGCGGCGACGACCGAGTGTCCGAGGCGGCGATGGAAGACCGCAAGCGAGAGGGCTATTTCTGATCATGAGCGATCTTCTGCGTATTGCCACCGCCGGCAGCGTCGACGACGGCAAGTCCACCCTGGTGGGCCGGCTGCTGTATGACACGAAGTCGGTGCTGATCGACCAATTTGATGCCGTGACAAAGGCTTCCGAGTCACGCGGGCTCGACACTCCCGACCTGTCGCTGCTCGTCGACGGACTGCGCGCCGAACGCGAGCAGGGCATCACCATTGACGTGGCGTATCGGTACTTCGCCACCCCGAAGCGTTCGTTCATCCTCGCCGACACCCCCGGGCATGTGCAGTACACCCGAAACACCGTGTCGGGGGCCTCGACGGCACAGCTGGTGATCCTTCTCGTCGACGCACGCAAGGGTGTCATCGAACAGACCCGTCGCCACGCGGCGGTGTTGGCACTGCTGGGCGTGCCACGGCTGGTGTTGGCGGTCAACAAGATCGACCTGGTGGCCGATAGCGCGCGCATCTTCGAGGCGATCAGCGCCGAGTTCAACGAGCTCACCAGCTCGCTGGGCTGGAAGCCGGAGAGCGTGGTGGAGATCCCCGTATCAGCACTGCACGGCGACAATATCGCCACCCGCAGCGAGCGAACTGGTTTCTACGGCGGGCCGACCCTCATCGAGCATTTGGAATCGATTCCGGCACATGAGGAGTCGAGCAATGTCGGCCTGCGCTTCCCGGTCCAGTACGTGATCCGGCCTCGCACCGCCGAATACCCCGACTACCGCGGCTACGCCGGGCAGGTTGCCGCCGGTGTCGTGCGGGTGGGCGACGAGGTGGTCATCTCCCCCGCCGGGCAGCGCACCACGGTGGCGGGCATCGACACCGCCGACGGGCCACTTGAGGTCGCCGAGGCGGGCCGCAGCGTGACGCTGATCCTGGCCGACGACGTGGATGCATCGCGTGGCGATCTGATCGCATCAACCGATGTGCCAGATCCGGTTTCGGAGATTGAAGGCACGGTGTGCTGGCTGGCCGACAAGCCGTTGAAGGCGGGCGCGCGCCTGCTACTCAAGCACGGCACTCGCACCGTTCCGGCGATCGTCAGCGAACTGGTGGAGCGCTTCGACGAGCAGAACCTGTCGGCCGATCCCGCGCCGGAATCGTTGGAACTCAATGACATCGGGCAGATTTACGTTCGCTTGGCCGAGGCGATCAGTGTGGATGAATACGTCGACGACCGGACGGCGGGAAGCTTCCTGCTGATCGATCCCTCGAGCGGTAACACGTTGGCGGCGGGGTTGGTGGGCGATGCCTTGCGCGCCGTCGAACTGAATCGTGCGTAGTCCAACGCTTCTCGCCGTCGCACATGGGAGCCGTGACCCACGGTTCGCGGAGAACGCGCGCCGATTGGTCGCGCAGGTACGGATGCTCCGGCCGGAGTTGGACGTCCGCCTGGCGTTCCTTGAGTTGTCCGAGCCGAATCTCGTGGACGTGCTGGGCGATCTGAGTGGTGATGCGGTTGTCGTGCCGCTGCTGCTGTCGGATGCCTACCACGCACGGATCGATCTGCCGACCGTACTGTCCTCGGCGCTCTCGGGATTGCGGGTGACGCAAGCACCCGTACTCGGTGCCGATGACCGCCTGCTGCGGCTGGCGCGGCGTCGCGTGGCCGAACTCGGCATCGACAATCCCGGCGTGATTCTCACCGCGGTCGGGTCCTCGGATTCCACGGCCAATGCCCGCACCCGGGCGCTGGCCGCGCAGTGGTCCATCTCGACGACGGTTTTCGCCACCGGAGAGTCGACCACCATTGCCGACGCGGCAGACGCGCTGCGGTCTCGCGGTGCCACGGAAGCCGTTGTTGCACCGTGGTTCCTGTCCCCCGGACTGCTGCTGGACCAGATCCGCGCCGAAGCCGTCCATGCCGGTATCCCGGTGGCAGCACCTTTGGGCGCGGACCGGCTGGTCGCCGAGGTAGTGGTCGAGCGCTACGAAGCCGCGGTCCCGGCGCCGGTGCCGCACTGACAGACCTCCACCCGCGGGCGCCCCTCCCACATCAATATATTGTTACATGCGCATGTCTGCGATAGTGTTGGCAGCGTGACCAGCACCGAGCACAAGACCCACGACCACCCCGACCACGTCCACGGCCCCGACTGCGGCCACGAGGCAGTCACTCACGAGGATCACGTGGATTACATCCACGATGGACACCGCCACGCCCCGCACGGCGATCACTACGACGAGCACTAGAACGCAACAACAAATGGCCCCCGGCGAACCGGGGGCCATTTTCTTGTCAGGCCCGTTTCAGAAACACTCTTCGTCGTGCCCGGCTATGAGCGACAAGAGGGCCTTCTCCCGAAGAAGCATGCGGTGCTCGGTCCCGCGGGAGCCGCTCCCCGAGGCCGTAACACCCCCGGTCAACATGACTGAGCCGACCTCTGCGGACCTCCCAACGCAACGCATCGGACACGGCCTTGGATGCACGCCCATCGGTGCTAAATCCTTTGTGGTCCAACATGTTCACCAGTTCCGACACAGTCGTCGTACCGAACCGATGCACGTACAACGTCAGCAGATACCGCGTCATGACCGCACGATGGCACACGCCACCGACACAACGACATTGGTCGCTCATAACCGGGCACTTGCAGGTGCGCTCCAAAAGCGCGGAAAACGGCTTAGGACGCGACCTCCGCGAGGTCACCCAGGTCAGGAACCCGCGTGACGCGCACGTATACCTGGTCGCCCTCGTGCAGCCCGAGCGCCTCGGCGTCACCCCGGGTGATCTGCGCGGTGAACTGCTCCCCGGTGGCGGCACTGGTCAACTCCACCCGCACCTCGAAACCGAGGTGCACGACCCGCCCCACCGTCGCCTTGGTCACCCCGGTGGTCTCACCGGTGCCCTCCACGGCAGCACGGGACAGGTCGGCGTTGCGTCCCACTCGAATATCGTGCGGACGCACCAGGATTCCATTCAGCTTGGCCACCGGACCCAGGAACGACATCACAAAGCTGTTCGCCGGGCGGTCGTAGAGGTCGTCGGGAGAACCTACCTGCTCGATGCGCCCCTTGTTGAGCACCGCGATCCGGTCGGCGACGTCGAGAGCCTCGGCCTGGTCGTGGGTCACCAGCACCGTGGTGACGTGCACCTCCTCGTGCAGTCGGCGCAGCCAGGCCCGCAGGTCCTCACGCACCTTCGCATCGAGCGCGCCGAAGGGCTCATCCAGGAGCAGCACTTCCGGGTCGACGGCGAGCGCCCGCGCCAGCGCCATGCGCTGACGTTGGCCACCGGAAAGCTGGTTGGGATAGCGCGTGTGAAAACCGCTCAGCCCCACTACTTCCAGCAGATTGTCAACCTTCTCTTTGATCTCGGCCTTCGGCTTCTTGCGAATCTTGAGTCCGAACCCGACATTTTCGCGCACGGTCAGGTGCTTGAAGGCGGCGTAATGCTGGAACACGAAACCGATACCGCGCCGCTGTGGCGGTACACCGGTGACATCACGCCCGTTGATGGTGATCGTGCCGGTATCGGGCTGGTCCAGCCCGGCGATGGCCCGCAACAAGGTCGACTTGCCCGAACCACTGGGGCCCAGTAGCGCGGTCAACGAGCCTGAGGGCACCTCGAAATCAATGTTGTCCAGCGCGGCGAAGTCGCCGTAATGCTTGTTCGCGCCGCGAACGGTAATCGCGTCAGTCATTCTGTGGCTCCTTGCTATTCGCTATTGGCTTTTGCTCGTCGCGCATCAATGACCACCTGGACCACCAGGACGATCACCGCAACAGCCATCAGCAACGCTGAGATGGCATAGGCGCCGTACTCGGCGCCACGCTGATGACGATCGGACACGAGCAGGGTCAGGGTCTGCGATACCCCGGGCAGGTTCGACGACACCATGATCACCGCGCCGTACTCACCCAGTGTGCGCGCGATGGTGAGCACGATGCCGTAGGTCAACCCCCAGCGGATGGACGGCAACGTGATACGCCAGAACGTCTGCCAGGCAGTGGCTCCCAGCGTCGCGGCCGCCTCTTCCTGCTCGGTGCCCAGTTCATGCAGCACTGGCTCGACCTCGCGGATGACGAACGGAATCGTGACGAAGATGCTCGCGAGCACGATGCCCGGGAACCCGAAGATGACCTTGAGCCCGAAATCGTTCTCGACGAACCCGAACACGCCCGCAGATCCCCATAACAGGATCAGCGCCACACCCACCACAACGGGCGAGACCGCGAACGGGAGGTCGATGATCGCCTGCAGCACGGCCTTGCCGCGGAACTTGTTCCGTGCCAGTACCAACGCCGTGGGAATGCCGAAGATGACGTTCAGCGGCACCACGATCGCGACCACCAGCAGCGACAGCTGCAGGGCCGACACCGCGGCCGGCGTGGCGATCGACTCGAAGAACGCGCCGACCCCGGGCTCGAACGTGCGCCACAGGATGAGGCCCACCGGAACGATCACCAGGATGCCGATGTAGAGCAGCGCCGCGTACCGCGCCACATACTTGACCAGCGGTGACGGCGTCACTGCGCCAGCTCCTCTCGCTTGGCCGCACGCGACCCGATGGTGCGCAAGACGAACAACACGACAAACGAAATAATCAGCAGCACAATCGAGATCGCCGCAGCGCCGGTGCGATCGTCGTTCTCGATGAGCGTCCTGATCCACTGCGAAGACACTTCTGTCTCGCCGGGCACCGCACCACCGATCAGCACCACCGAACCGTATTCACCGATCGCCCGAGAGAAGGCCAGGCCCGCACCCGATAACAGTGACGGAAGCAGCGCGGGAAGGATCACCGCGCGGAAGATCGTCCAGTTATCGGCTCCCAGTGAGGCGGCGGCCTCCTCGACGGACTGGTCGAGTTCCAACAGGACAGGCTGCACGGATCGCACCACGAACGGCAGGGTGACGAACAGCAGGGCAATCCCGATACCCCACCTGGTGTGCTGGATGTGAATGCCCACCGGGCTGCCCGGGCCGTACAGCGCGAGCATCACCAGACTCGCCACAATTGTCGGCAAGGCGAACGGCAGGTCGATGACGGCGTCGACCAACCGCTTTCCGGGGAAGTCGTCACGAGTCAGCACCCAGGCCACCAACAGCCCGAAAAACAGGTTGATGACGGCCACCCCGAACGAGACGCCCAGGGTCACCCGGAACGAGCTCACCGCGGCATTCGAGGTGATCGCGTTCCAGAACGCGGTCCACCCGCCACCGGCGGACTGCCAGATGATCGCGGCCAGCGGCAGCAGCACGATGATGCTGAGCCAGATCGATGCCGCGCCGACCCGCAGCGAGGTACTGCCATACCGGCGCCTCAACAGGCCCCCCGGCTGCCCGGCACCAACCTCGCGGTCGGGCCGGGCAGTCGATTTCGGCTCGGAAGCCGGTTCCGTCGACTGTTCCGCAGAGGCTGTCATCCGGTGGCCTTCTTGTAGATCTTGGTGATGCTGCCGTTTTCCTTGTCGAACAACGCCGGGTCAACTGTCTTCCAGCCGCCCAGTTCGGCAATGGTCCACAGCTTGTCAGGCGTCGGGAAGTCCTTGGCGAATTCTGCCGTAACGGCTGGATCGACGGGACGGAAACCGGCCTCAGCCCAGAGCTTCTGCGCCTCCGGGGTGTACAGGAAGTTCTTCAGGGCGTTCACCTTGTCCAGGTGCGCGCTGCCCTTGACGACGGCAACCGGGTTCTCGATCTTGAACGTCTGCGGCGGATTGACGTGCTCGACGTCCTTGCCCTGACGCTCGACGTTGATCGCCTCGTTCTCGTAGCTGATCAGCACGTCACCGCTGCCCTGCAGGAACACGTCAGTGGCCTCGCGCCCGGAACCGGGGCGCTGCTTGATGTGCTCGCCGACGAGCTTGCTGACGTAGTCGATACCCGCCTGCTCATCGCGGCCACCGTTGCTCTTGGCCGCATACGGCGCCAACAGGTTCCACTTGGCTGAGCCCGAGCTCAACGGGCTGGGGGTGATGACCGTGACTCCCGGCTGCAGCAGGTCGTCCCAGTCCTTGATGTTCTTGGGGTTGCCCTTGCGCACGACGAGCGAGACCACCGAACCGAAGGGCACGCCCTTCGTGGCATCGGCATTCCAATCCTCGGAAACCTTGCCCGCCTTGACCAAACGGCTCAGGTCGGGCTCCACCGAGAAGTTCACGATATCGGCCGGCTTGCCGTCGACGACGGCCCTGGACTGATCGCCGGACGCGCCGTAGGAGGTAGTGACCGCGACACCCTTGCCCTCGGCGGTGTTCGCGAATGCCGGGATGATCTTCTTCCAGCCGGGCTCCGGCACGGCGTAAGCGACGAGCGTCAAGGTGGTGTCGGCATCCGAATCTGACTCGCCACCGGCGACATCACTGGATCCCCCACCGCAGGCGGCGAGAACTGTTGCCGCTGTAGCAAGAACTCCGATGTGGCGCCACCGGCGGCCACCAACCGTCTTTGCGATGTTGATCCTGGAGCCGAGCATGCGATGCCTTTCGTGGGATGACGATTACCTGGGACGGATATCTCATGGAATCCCGTGACGACAGAAAGGCAGCGAAACAGCCAGTGGGCTTCGAACTAGCCGCTACCGACACCAAACCGCGGACGGGATGGGTCTAGCGACAACAGTGAACGTCTGCGACCGCGCATGTACCGACCGCAATGAGCGCCAGGATGTGGCGCACGCGGATAACCGGGGCGGCGGAATGCATGAGCGGAAGCGTAGCAGAGCTCTTTGATGCGGTCTTTACGGCCGAACCGGCAGGTAGAAGCATTATTACGTCAACAGACAGTAACTACCGGCTCAACAGCCAGGCGACTATCACCAGAATGGCCAGCGCAATCAGCGCCAACGTGACGCGCGACTGCGGCAAACCGCTCATGAAAGGTCCACCGGGGCGCCCGCGGCTGCCCGATTTTCCATGGAGTGGCGGCGCGCCGCCTGATAGAACCGGCCGAGCCGATTCACCATGCTGAGCAGCAGAAACAAGATCTTGTCACCGGCCACGGCCATCGCGTACGCCAATACCAATACAACCGGCATCACGATGATCGTTTGAAGGATGAAGCCGCGTCCGCTGAGCCACAGCTCCACGCCATCCCACCAACTCAGGAGGCCGATCACGCTGTCGCTGTTCACGCGGGCCAGTTTACGGACCATCCCGCGGCCCGTCCGGCGCAGGGCAGACTGGACACCGATGAGCCACTTGCGCGCGATGTGCCTGTTCCTGGTGCTCGTATTCTCCGCACTGTTCAGCGGGGCCCCCGTCGCGGCGGCGGATTCGGCCGCCGCGGGCGCCGACGTGCAGGTGGCGCTGAGCCTGGGCGAGCGTGAACTCACCGTGGTGGCCCGCCGGGTGACCAGTATTCCCGGCCCGCTGCGCGTCGATGTGATCACCCACCGCGGCACCGCGGCCGGCCCGCTCCGGGCGCAGATCGTGCCCACCGGCGCCAGCACCGATGACTATCAACCCGCTCCGGGGGTCCCCATCTCGACGGCGATGGTGGTCCTCGGTGAGAAGCCCGGCCCGTACGGTGCGACGCTCGATATCGACCGCGCCGGGCCGGCCGACCTGACGATCAGCGACGGTGCACACACCGCCCGGATCCCGCTGGTCCTCATGGGTCAGGCGATGTCACCATCCGAACGAGTGGCCTATCTGGGTCTGGCCGCCACGGGCCTGCTCCTGGTCGTCTCACTCGTGGTGGCGACCCGGGTCCGTCGTGGTGTGTGGATCGCGGTGCCGGTGACCGCCACGGCGACGGCCCTCGCGGTCGCCATCACCGGCGCGGTGCTGTCGATATCGGCGCCGCCACCACCCCAGCCCGGCCTACAACGGGACCCGACCGTCGAGAACACCGCCAACCCCTACCGGCTGGACCGTCCCGCGGTCACCGACTACTCCCGGCCTTCGGCCGCGCTCATCGCCGAACAGTCCGAGCTGGATTCGGATCGCGCGACGGACATCTACTTCTCACTCATCGACACGGCAACCGGCCTGCCCGCCGACGACCTGGTCATCCACGACAGCGCGTTGATCCACCTCCTGGTGGTGGCCCCGGACGGGCGGCTATCCCATCTGCATCCGATAAGGGTTGCACCGGGCCGCTATTCGGTACCTCTCTTGCCCGCGGTCGCGGGTCGGTACGCGGTCTCGGCCGAGTTCGTGCGACGTGGCGGCGGCGTACAGACAGCGCGCTTGCCGGGTGGACTCACAGCGCGTGGCGGGAAGCCTGCACCGTCGGCACCATTCGACGGACCCGGGATGCGCATGATCGACGGGCTGCACGTGCATGTGAGCGCCACCGGCTTGCGTGCGGGGCGGCCGACGACGCTCTCCGCCACGGTCGGGGCCGACCCAGTCCTGCAGCCGTGGCTGGGCATGCTCGGTCATCTGGTGATCGCCGGCCCGATTCCCCGTGACACCTCCGCGGGCGATCTCGGCGCTGCGGTGCAGGATTCAGCGGTCTGGGCCCACGCTCATTCCATGGGCGGCCACGGCGGCACCAATATGCCCGGCATGGAACATGGTACCGATCATCAGTCTGCGCAAAATGATTCGATGCCACCCATGGTTGGAGCCCCACCACTCAACGGTGACAGTCCACCCGACGAGACGGTGGCCGCCTTCGGGCCGGACGTACCGTTCACCTTCACATTCCCCAAGCCGGGCCGGTACCTCGCCTGGATTCAGGCACAGCGTGACTATCGAGTACTGACAATCCCGGTACGACTGGATATCTCATGACACGTCAGGTGTGGGCGGGGCTCGCGGTGATAGTTGCCGCGGTCTTGGGGTTGACGTGGATCGCCTGGCCCAGCGCACCCAAAGCCGTCACCCTTTATTCCGGCACCGAGCACTACGCCATCACGGTGACCGTCGATAATCCCCGCGTTGGGATCACCGCGCTGGAGCTCGCCGTCGCCAGCAGGGAAAATGGCAACCTTCCTGAATCCGAATCGGTGTCAGTCGAATTGGTGATGCCCCTGATGGGCCACGCCATGCCACCGCTGCGCGAGGTGGTGTCCTGCCGTACGACGTTCGACCAGGTGATGCTGTCTATGGCCGGGCCCTGGGACATCGTCGTGACTGTCACGCCACCGTCGGGTGATCCCGATGAACGCACGACAATGCCACTATGGGTGAGTGGTGGTTGAGGTGAGCCCCGAGACAAGTACCGTGAGCGTCGGTGCCCAGCAGGTGCCGCGAGTTACCCGCGCCACCGTCGAGAAGTACGCACCGCTGGGGGCGTACGGAGTGCTGCTGGGCAGCGTCGTGGGTGCGGTGGGGACCACCTGGGACGTGGAATGGCATGACGATGTGGGCCCCGATACGTTCTTCACGTTGCCGCACCTGTTCCTGTACTCCGGCAGCGCGATCGGTGGAATCACCAGCCTCGTCATGGTTTTGATGGTCACTGCCGCTCAGCGCGCGGGCGAAGAGGTACCGCGCTGGGTGGGTGGTGTGCCCATTCGCGTGTTCGGCGGCAGATTCACCACCCCCCTGGGCTTCCTGCTCTCCGGCTGCGGCGCCGCATCATTTCTCACGTATGGGCTGTTGGATCTGTGGTGGCACACGGTCTACGGGTTCGACGCGGTCCTGGCCTCTCCCCCTCATTTCGCACTGTTCGTATCCGGGACGCTCACCGACCTCGGCAGTGTCATCACCTTCGCGGCAGCACGCCGATTCCGCTGGGGTGCGGTGGGTTTGATGGCGCAGGCGTCTCTGGTCGCGGCGATGACCGCCATCCCGTTCACGGCACTGTTCCTCTTCAAGTTCGACTTCAACCCGATTTCTCTGGGCTCGGCGTTCATCGTTCCGCTCGTGCTGCTGCTCATCGCGGGCGTCTTGCGGTCAACGCTGGCACCGCTCGGCGTCGCGGCGATCATGGGCGCCATTCAGGCCATCTTCTGGTGGTTCTCACCCTGGGCCGCACACGAATACGCCGCAGCGGTGGGATTGCCGCTACGCGATGGCCTATGGGCAGGCCCACCCACGATCCCGGGAATGATGCCGATGTTTCTCGCGATCTTCGCCGCGCTCGCCGCGGGGCTGCTGTATCTGGCACGCGATCGCACATGGCAACGGTGGCCGATGACCGCCATCGGTGCGATTCTGGGATCGGCCGCGGGCGCGGGATATCTGCTGCAGGGAGCGATGCTGTATCGCCAGGGCTCCGAAACCGTGAGCAGCTACGTCACCGTCGGCCTGGCGGGTCTAGTGCTGGGCGCGATCGCCGGATTCCTGGCACAACGCATCGCACTGATGTTGCGGATCCCCGGAAACGACGTCGACACCACGGAGGCCGTCGCGTGAGACACGCCCGAATCGTGTTGTCACTCTTAACCGTCATCGGCATATCCCTCGGACTCAGCGCTCCCGCCCATGCCTATGCGCCGGTGAATGTGGTGCACACCGAACAGGTGACGGCAGGCCCGTATCCGCTGACTGTCGGGTTCTCGACGTGGCCGCTGCGCGCCATGCAATCACTGGATTTCACGTTCATTCCCGTCGATGGGATCACCGGAAAGTCCGGCACCCTGACCATCGTGTCGCCCGACGGTCAGCAGGGGCGTGCCGAGCCGCTGGCGCGCCACCCACGCAAGCGTGAGGTCTGGGGCTTGGACGTCCGGGCGCTGCAGGAAGAGGGGCACTACCAGTTCATCTTCGACATCTCCGGACCGCAGGGCCCCGGGAAGGGCACACTCAACCTGGACGTGCTGCCCCAGCCCGGGCCGCCGCTGGCGTTGAGTTGGACGCTGTCGTTGATACCCGTGTTCGCGTTGGCCGGGGTCGTGATCGTGGCGTGGAGGAGGACTCGTGACCAAACCTGATCTGCCGCAAAGCACCACGTGCGCCGTCGCCGGCGGAGGGCCCGCCGGAATGATGCTGGCACTACTGCTCGCACGCGCCGGCGTCAATGTCACCGTGCTGGAGAAACATCCCGACTTCCTGCGGGACTTTCGCGGGGACACCGTGCATGCCAGCACGCTGAACCTGCTCGACGAACTGGGGCTCGGTGCGAAGTTCGCGGCCATGCCACACAACCTGGTTCAGCAGGTAACCGTGGACCTGGGCGAGCAGACGTATCGGCTGGGCGACCTCAATCGGCTTCCCGGACCGCACAAACACATCGCGATGGCACCCCAATGGGACTTCCTGGAAATGCTGGCGAGTGCCGCGGAGCTCGAACCCACCTTCCGGCTGCTGCGCAGCACGGAAGTCTCCGGGCTCCTACGAGCCGGCGACCGCATCACCGGTGTTGAATACCGCACCGCCGCGGGAGAAACCGGCCAGCTCAAGGCGGACCTCACAGTCGCCTGCGATGGCCGTGGCTCGGTGCTTCGTGCCGCGGCCGGAATGCGGCCGCGGCAGTTCGGTGTTCCGATCGATGTCTGGTGGTTCCGACTCCCCAAGCATCCCGATGACCCGCAGGGGCCGCGCGCACGGGTCGGCGCCAACCGATTCATGGTGATGCTCGATCGCGGCGACTACTTTCAATGCGGCTACCTCATCGGCAAGGGCACCGACTCGCAGATGCGCAGCGGCGATGTGCAGGTGCTACGGGACAGGATCGCCGAGATGGTGCCCTGGCTGGCCGACCGCACCGATGCCATCGCCAGCTGGGATGACGTGAAACTGCTTGATGTGCAGCTCAATAGGCTCCGCAAGTGGTACCGGGAGGGGCTACTGTTCATCGGCGATGCCGCGCACGCCATGTCTCCGGTCGGCGGCGTCGGCATCAACCTCGCCATCGCCGACGCCGTGGCCACCGCACGCATCCTCGCCGAGCCGTTGCGTCAGGGAACCCTCACCACCGCCGACCTACGCACGGTACAGGTGCGCCGATGGGGACCGACCGCCCTGATCCAGCGGGTACAGCGGGCCGTCCACCGACGGGTGTTCTCGGCGGTGGACTCCACGACCACCGTCACCCCGAGCACCAGGATCGCGTCAGTGCTGTCCGTTGCCACCAAGTACCCATGGTTACAAGCGATTCCGGCCTATGGCGTGGCGATCGGACCGCTACCCGAGCACGCGCCCGATTTCGCACGCCGCTTTCCTACTGGCTGAGCACCTGCTGCATCCCGGGCGCCACCCGGTCACGAATCTTCTCCCACGGCACGGTGACCGGCACAAAATCTCCCGCGACGTGCGGGACGGAGACATAGAAGGTCAGCCCGCTGGGCACGGGTAGCCAGTGCAGGAACTGCTCGGACTTCATGTCCTCCGCAGCCTTGATGCGATCAGGCGGACCAAGCTCCAGAGCCAATTTCCGCAACTGCACTCGGGCCGCCTCCTGATCGAGGAAAACCTCGTCGAACATCACTGGCTGGGCCGTATCGGTATTGATGGTGATGGTCGCCGCCGACTGGTTGGGGTGTGCACCGCCCCCATCCCAGAGAAATACCGCGAGGCCCGCCACCACATGCGGGCCGATGAAGGAGACCCGGCTCGATTCGCGTACGGCCAGCTGCCCGTCGCCTATCGTTGCCGGTTTCGTGAGCTTCGGATCATCCAAGTCGCGAATCACATCCTGAAGTGCCGCACGCATGCCTTCGTTGAATCTGTCCCGAGCGGCGGACTTATCCCCGGTCACCTGCGGCAGCTGGACCTTGTAAGTCACTCGCCCCTGCTTTCCGGCCTCCTGCTCCAGCGTTGGATTGAAGCCAAAGGCGGGCTTCGCGGTCGGCGGCGCTTGCGCCGGGGTAAGGGACACAGCCGGTTTGGCTGGTGTTGTGCTGGTGGACGGCGGGGCTTCAGAGGGCTGCGCGGGTTGTTCCGGTGGTTTGAGACATCCGGCGACAACACCACACATCAACACCAGCATCACCACAAGACGTGACTTCACAAGCACAGCCCCCAACTATTGACTCAGTATCGGCAGAATCTCAGGCGCCACCTGATCGCGGATCCTTTCCCACGGCACGGTAATCGGAACAAAATCACCGGCGGCATGCGACACGGGCACATAGAACCGCAACCCCGTCGGCGCCGGTACCCACTGCTCAAGTCGCCCGTTGACGTTCCCCTGGCGCACCCGTCCGGTCGGATCGAGATCGGGTAATACCTGCCTCAGCCGTTCGAGGGCCGCGTACTGGTTGGGGAACAGGTTGTCATAGGTGATGGGTTGGGCGGTATCGCCATTGATCACGGTGGTCAACACCGATTGGTTGGGGTGCGCGCCGCCGGCATACCAGAGATACACCTGGATGCCGGCGACTACGTGCGGTCCGATCATGGCGACACCGGTGGCCTCCAGGCCAGGCCCGATATCACCGTCACCGATCGACACGTGCTGGCTGTTGCCGGGACCGGGCAATGCCTCGATCAATTCCCGTAGCGCGGCGCGCGTGCCTTCGTTGAATCGATCACGAACGGCGGGAACTCCACCGGACAGCTGCGGCACCTGCACGTCGTAGGTGACCAGCCCTTCGGCACCCGTGACCGTTTCCGATAGGGGTGTGTACCCAAAGGCCGGGGCGGTGTTCACCGCAGAGCCCGACGACGTTGTCCCCGAGGAGGACTCCGTCGTGGTGGACGTCTGCTCGGCGTGGTCGGTGGTGCGGCCGCAACCAGCTGCGATCACACACATCACCACCACGACCGCGGCGGTGCCGCCCCGGGCCCTCACGTGGGTGCGTTCGCCGGCTGGAAGGTGCCGCTCACGTCCGCCTCCTCCTCGGCCCGGATGACGTGCACGACAGCGTTGATCAATGCCAGATGGGTGAAGGCCTGCGGAAAGTTGCCCAGATGCCGACCGGTGCGCGGATCGATCTCCTCGGCGTAGAGCTGCAGCGGGCTGGCGAAGGAGAGCAGCCGCTCGCACAGGTGCCGCGCCCGGCGCACCTCGCCGATCTCCACTAATGCCGAGACCAACCAGAACGAGCAGATGGTGAAGGTGCCTTCCTCGCCGGTAAGCCCGTCGTCGGTCTCCTCCACCCGATAGCGCAGGACCAGACCGTCGTGGGTCAGCTCATCGGCGATCGCCAGCACCGTCGCACGGATCCGCGGGTCGTCGGGTGGCAGGAACCGGTTGAGCACCGCGAGGAGCAGCGAGGCATCCAAAGCGGTTGAACCGTAACGTTGCACCAGCACCCCGCGCTCGTCGACGCCGTGTTCGAGAATGTCGTCTTTGATCTCGTCGGCGATATCGCGCCACTGCTGGGCATAGCTCTTCTCACCATGCAGCTCAGCGAGTTTGGCGCCGCGATCCATCGCGACCCAACACATGATCTTGGAGGAGGTGAAGTGCTGCGGCTCGCCCCGGACCTCCCAGATGCCACGGTCGGGTTCGCGCCAGTGCCGCGCGGCCTCCTCTGCCTGATTCTTCAGAATCGGCCACAGTGTCGCCGGAATCTGTTCGCGCGATTTCGCGTGCACGTACACCGAATCGAGCATGGTGCCCCAAATGTCGTGCTGGACCTGATCGAACGCACCGTTACCTATCCGCACCGGCCGGGCCCCGTCGTACCCGGACAGATGCGGCAGCTCCCCCTCCGTCAGCGTGCGTTCTCCACCCACGCCGTACATCACCTGCAACGGATGCCGCTCCCCGTTGTTCGCACCGGACGCATCGGCGATGAAGGCGAAGAAGTCGTCGGCCTCGCGATCCAGCCCGAGCGTGTAGAGACCCCACAGCGCAAAGGTCGAGTCCCGCACCCAGGAATAACGATAGTCCCAGTTGCGCACTCCCCCAGGGGTTTCCGGTAGAGACGTGGTCGATGCCGCCAACAGCGCTCCGGTCGGCGAGTACGCCAGGCCTTTGAGGACCAGCGCACTGCTCTGCAGGTACGACCGCCATGGATGATCGGGGAATTCGCCGATGTTGATCCATTGCCGCCAGGCTTCGGCGGTCTTCCACATCTTGTCGGCGGCTTCCGCATAGGTCTGCGGGACAGGGTGTTTCGACCAGCTGAGCGCGACGAAGACACTGTCACCCTCGGTGAGCCGGGTACGGGCCCGAGCCTCGCGGCCCTCCAATCCCAGCCGAAGATTCGTGGTGAGCTTGAGGGTCGGGTTGGTCTCGGGATTCTTGGCCGCCCGGGCTATCGCCTCGCCATATCCGTCACCGGAGTACTCCCAGGTGAGCCCCTCGCGGTGGTAGTCGAAGGCGGGCTCGCAGTTCATGATCACTTCGACGGTGCCGCTGACGCAGCGCACGGTGCGCAGCAGGATGTGTTCGGCATCCCAGTCGGTCGGCGTGCGCTTGTGTGTCTTCGACCGCGAATCGACGTCATGCCATGGCCCCAGCACCAGCGCATCGCGGACTGTGAGCCAGCCCGTCTTGGTCTGCCACGTGGTTTCCACCATCAGGCTGCCCGGCAGGTAACGGCGCGCGGCCGGAACGTTGTGTCCGTACGGCCCGATCCGGAAGTGGCCGGCGCCGCGATCGAGGATGGCGCCGAAGATGCTCGGCGAGTCAGGCCGCGGGACGCACATCCACTCCACTGACCCGTTGGCGGCGATCAAGCAGGTGTTCTCCCAGTCCGAGAGGAACGCGTAGTCGGCGATCGGCGGGAAGGGACCGCGGCGCTGGACGGGAGACTGAGCGGACATCAGTCCTTCAAGCGACAACTCGGGATCAAGAGACGACACCATCGGACCATCGTAGGTGCGACCCCGGAACGCACCGGTTATTTAGCGTCGGCGGCGCAGATAGATACCGAGGCCGCCGAACAACAGCAGATTGAAGACCAAAAGGGCCACCAGGACACCGGTGGAGCCTCCACTACGCGGCCCCGCCAGATAGATGACCAGGTCGAGGCCGATCAACACGCATGCGGCGATGACCATGGTCCAGATGAGAGCGGCCGGCTTCATGTCGTCACCTCACCGGCAGCCGAGCCCAGCTCGGCAGCCAATACGGACATCAATTCCGCCACCGGCAGGGCCCGCGCACGGTGATGTTCGGTACCCGCCCACAACGACATCACGTCCGGGTCCCCGCTCGCCCGAAGCTCCTTGGTCGCCGAGTTCAGCGCCGGGAAGCTCACCGGAGCAACCGATTCCATATCCCGCTGGAATGCGTTGGAGATGCTCCGCGCCGGGCGGCCCGAGAACACCCGTGTCACCACCGTCTCGGCCGGTTGCAGCAGAGCGTCCTTGTAGACCTGTTTGGCTCCCGACTCGTCGGTCACCACCAAAGCGGTACCCAGCTGTGCGGCCGAGGCTCCGGCGGCAAGCACCCGGGCGATGTCGGTGCCGTCCATGATTCCGCCCGCGGCAACCAGCGGTAACGCGGTGACCGCCCGCACGTTCGCGATCAGGTCCACCAGCGGCTCCTCGGGAGCCCCGGCGTCGAAACTGCTGCGATGACCGCCGGCCTCCGGGCCCTGCACCACCAGCGCGTCGGCGCCGATCCCCTCGGCGATCGTGGCCTCGGCGGCACTGGTGACCGTGATCCACACCTCGGATCCAGCGGCGCGCAGCCTGTGCGCATCCTGTGCGGACGGCACCCCAAAGGTGAACGACACCACCGGGACAGGCTTGGCGACCAGATATTCGATCTTGTCGGCATACGCGTCGTCATGCCAGACCGGGTCACCGGGAGCGACCTCGAACTTGTCGGCCCACACCTTCAGCTTGTCGAGATACTCCCGCAGGTCGACACCCTGGTCGGGTGTGGGGACGAAAACGTTGAAGCCAAAGGGCAGATCGCCCATCGCCTCGCGGTCCTGATCCAACTGCGCGATGGTGCGGTACCCCGCGGGCAGCAGGCCGAAACCGCCTGCCGCACTCACGCCGCCTGCCAACGCCGGGACGCTAATACCGCCGGCCATCGGGGCACCGACGATGGGAAGACGAAGCCCGGCAAGGACGCTACTCATGCTCCTCAGCGTATCGACGCGATGAGTTTTCCGGCCGGGGCGGGTCGGTATGGATATGACAAGCTCACCCGCCTACCCCGCCGCCGTCACCCGCGAGGAATGGCTGACGGCCCGCAAGCAACTGTTGGCCCGCGAGCGCGCGGCCACGCATCTCCGCGATGCCGTCAATGCCGAACGTCGACGGCTACCCATGGTGAAGGTCGAGAAGGACTACGTATTCGAGGGCCCCGACGGACAGGCGCGGCTCCTGGACATGTTCGAGGGACGGCACACGCTCTACGTCCACCACTTCATGTGGCTGGACGATATCGACCGCGGCTGCCCCAGTTGCACGGGGGCAGCCGACATGACGTTCACCGAACGAGACCGCACCTTGTTGGCCGACAAGGGCGTCACCTTCGCTTG
>MAEX01000016.1 GCA_002013415.1 Mycobacterium sp. D16Q14 | reverse complement strand
GGGCGGCTGCCGTGCGGCGGGCTCGGAGAAGTCCGGGTCCACCGTCGAATTCATGTCCATGAACTGCGGGGCCGGATCCTTGATCCGGGCCGCTCGCTTGCGGCGGGCCCGGGAACGCGCCGAGGCGGCCGCCGCGGCAGCCGCCGAAATCCCGGCCGCCGGCGCCTTGGCACCGGCACCCTCATTCAGCGTCGGCCCAAACCGTGCCGCGGGCGGATCCTCACGCACCGCGTACACCATGTACGCCGGAGTCGCAGCCGCCGCAGCGGGCGAGGCCGGTGCGCTCGGAGCCGACGTCGCAGTCGAACCACTGGTAATTGCGGTACCGCCGCCCCCGGGCATTCCGCCCATCGCAAAAGGTTGCTGCTGAGGCGAATTGCGTGTGGTCTGTGCGGCCTGTTGCGCGGGTTCCTCTGCGGGTACATCGGCGTCGACCGGAACCGGGTTGATCAGCTGGGCCAGTCCGACCAGAAGCAGGGGGAGCCACAGCGGTGCGGACAACATGACGCCCCAGAAAGTGAACCCGAAGGGGATGAAGAACGCCTCGTACGCGATGAAGAACAACAGCGGACCCCAGGCCACCAGCGCCTCCAGGGGATTGCGCATGAAGTCTTGCAAGATCCGCTGCAAGGTGCCCAGCGGGTCGGTGAAGAACTCCTGAATCTGTCGCATCAGCTTCTCGAAGAAGCTCTCGCTGTCGTCCAGCGCGGTGCCGGATTCGGCCGCCTGCGCCTGCGCCGCCATGCCGGACATATCGGCTGCCATACGGGACATTTCGCCGCCCGGCGCCATGATCATCGGCGCGGGCGGCGTCGGCGCTACCGACATCACGGCGGCGGTGGAAATGCCTTGGTAGATACCCATGGTGGTGGCGGCCTGGACCCACATCCGGATGTAATCGGCCTCATTCAACGCGATCGGAATCATGTTGATACCAAAGAAATTCGTGGCCAGCAGCACGCCGTGGATCATGTGGTTGGCGGCCAGCTCGGCCAGCGTGGGCATGGCGGCCAGCGCCGTGGTGTAGCCGGCCGCCGCGGTCTCGTGCAGCACCGCATTGGTGGTGCTCATCGCGCTCTGCTGGGCCAGCCAGGCCAGATAAGGGGTGTGGCTGGCGACATACTGGATGGCGCTGGGCCCCTGCCATGATCCGGCGCCGGTGGCAGCGAGCAGCTGCGTCAATTCCGTTGCCGCAGTGGTGTATTGCACAGAGAGCGCCTGCCACTGGGCGGCAGCCGCCAACAGTGGTCCCGGCCCGGGGCCGGCGCTTAACAGCGCCGAGTGCACCTCGGGGGGAAATGCCATCCAGATGGGAGCGCTCACCGAATTAGCCTCGCGCGATCATGTACGTTGCCGCGGCCTGCATGTCTCCGGTGGTGTAACTGGCCGCGGACTCCGAGACGCCCAGCCCGGCGCGTCCCAATTCCTCGACGGCCTGGGCTGCCACACCGGTGTGCTCAATTCCGCGGGCGCTGAAGCCGGCAGCGGTCTCCAGCGACACCGGGTCGGCGGCGGGCGGAACCACGGCACCGATCACCGGTGCGGCCGCGGCATGTGCCGCAGCCAGCCGTGCGGTGAGTGCCTCCACGGCCGCACTCGTGGCGGTCAGACCTTCCGGAACGACGTTGAGATTCATCGCGGGTACTCCCTTCCTTGAGCAGCATGTTCATTGACGAGTGGATTGACGGTCTGTACATATGTCGGAACATCACTGTCTGACAACAGGACTCCGCGGCCCGCAGGCAGACGCTCGAAACGATGTCCGCGGATGCGGCCCCCATCCTGTGGGCTGCCGCTGAGCATCAGGGTGTTGGCCTGCAGCTCGTGGAAGCGACGCAACATGGGGTTGGTCATCAGTATGTGACCCGAACCGGTGGCCCGCGCGGTGATGATCACCCGGAGTCCGAGCTCACGCGCCTCGGCGAGCAGACCCGAGATCGGATTCCAGGGTCGCTGCCCGATGTACGGACCGCTGACGGCCGGCGCATCGGGAATCTGATCGACATCATCGATGATGAGGTAATGCCGCTGTGCTGTCACTCCGCGTGACACCCAGTTGTGCAGTTCCTCGGACGACAAGCCGGCGGGCGGCCGACGCTTTTCCAGAAGCGCGCCGAGGCCCAGCATCGCCGGGGTGATCCGATCGATATTGGGGGTGTACTCGTTGTCCGGGAACAGTGGTTCGTCGACGAGATGTAGACGCCGATCCAGAACCGTGAACGCCACCTCGTCGGGTGTCGAGTGTTCCCGGACGGTACGGATGATGTGTCGCAGGAGCGTCGTCTTGCCAGACCCGGTATCGCCCAACACCATCAGGAGCGGGTTATGGGCGAAGTCCAGCGCCACCGGTGCCAGATCTTGCTCGCGCTGGCCGATGACCACCTGTTCGCGTCCGGGGTACAGCGGGCCGATGGCGTTCGGTGCCAGGTCTGCCGGCAGCAGGCGGACGGCGGGAGCCTTGGCACCGGGGTAGTCGGCGTTGACCGACTCCACGGTCTTGGCATCGGAGGCTGCGAACAGGAAGTGCTCCGCCTGCATGGTCAGGCCGCGGCCCGGCTGATCGTGCGGCACACTCTCGGCGGGGCGGCGCAGTGCGCCGGGTACCCGCACATTGCTGTCCGCCGAGTCATGCAGCTTGAGCTCGAGGCGCAGCCCGAGAGCATCGCGCATCGCCAGCGGCACCTCGATCCAGTTCGGCGTCGTGATCACGACATGGATGCCGTACGACAGCCCGGCGTTGGCCAGCTCGGTAAGCCTGGCCAGCAATGGGTTTCGGGTGTTGAACTGGTCGGTGTTGTCGCGACTGAACGCATACAGGTTGTCCACGAGCAGAAACGTCTCGCCGTAACCGTCGTCCAGCGAGCGATCACTGTCGCGCAGCGCGCGCAGTTGACTCACCGAGGCGATGCCGCGGTCGCGGAACAGACGCTGGCGATAGGCCAGGAGCTGCTCGAGCTCACCGAAGGTGCGGCGGATGCGTTCGGGCTCCAAGGCGCTGGCCACGCTGCCCACATGCGCCAACCCTTCGAGCGCGTGCAGTTGTCCGCCGCCGTAGTCAATGCAGTAGAACGTGACATCACGCGGGGAGTGCAACGCAGCGGCCGACAGCATGAACGTCTGCAGAGCTGTCGATTTTCCGGACTTCGGGCCGCCATGAATGATCACGTTTCCGGCCGCCGATGTCGCGTCGAAGACCAGCGGATCGCGGCGCATCTGGAACGGCTTGTCGATCTCGCCGAGCGGCCAGCGCAGGTGGCGTGTCGGGATCCCGGTCTGGCTCAGCACATCCGCCAGCGGGATCGCGGTGTCCAGCGGCGGCAGCCATAGCTGCGGTGCGCGCGGACCCACCTTGGCGAGCTGGTCGCCGACGGTCGTGACCAGCTTGCGCGCCGGCTGCTGTGGCCGGTCGGATCCACCCTTGATAATCACGGTGGTGGGATCGGAGGCGACCGGCAGCGCGGTGAACTGCCTGGGCTGCGGGGTGGCGTGGATCTCCACCGTGGTGGTGGTTGACGGCGGCTGGTAAACACCGTCGACGTAGGTGCTGCGGAACTTGATGGGCACGGCACCCGGTGCGGGCACCAGGAACCCAACGCCCTTGTGGTCCTTGCCCGATTCGATGTGATACGCGTCCTCGGTCCCGATGATCTGCCGGGATGCGCTGGGACTGGCCACCTTCAGGCCGATGCGGTATGAGGTGTTCTTGTCGATGTCCTTGATCTTGCCGACGTCCAGGGTCTGCGACGCGAACAGGATGTGGATGCGGAACGAGCGGCCCTTGCGTGCGACGTAGTCGAACAGTTCGGCGTACTCGGGGTGGTCCTGGAGCATCAAGGTGAACTCATCGGCCACCACGAACAACGTGGGGATGGGCGGCAGGTCGTGCCCGGCGGCGATCGCTTCCTCATACTCGCGGACCGAGTTGAAGGCGCTGCCCTGCACATCGCGACCGGCCTGCTTCAGCAGGTTCTCGCGCCGCGCGACCTCGCCACGCAAGGTATCGGCAAAACGATCTGCCAAGGAACGCTTCTCGGCCATGTTCGAGATCACGGCGACAACCTGCGGGAAGTCGCGGAAGATATCGGCCCCCGCCTCACCCTTGAAGTCCGCGTAGATCACGATCAGGCGATCGGCGGAATGGGTCGTCAAGAGCGACAACAGGATCGACATCAGGCTCTGCGACTTACCGGAGCCGGTCATACCGATCATCAGGCCGTGCGGCCCCATGCCGCCCTCGGCCTCGTCCTTGAGGTCGAACATCAGCGGCTCGCCGGAGGCGGTCACGCCGATGGGCACGCGCAGCTCCTCATCACGCGAACGCGGCGACCACAGGGCGGGAACATCCAGCTGGGATGCGTCCTCGATACCGAGCAGCGCGGCGAACGTCGCACCACCGGTCGCGGCAGACCGCAGGCCCGGATGCGTCGGGTTCGAGTCCCAGCGGGAGAGCCTGCGGGACAGGTGTGAGGCGGTTCCGACCGTGAGTCGATCGGCCTCGTCGATGTACTGCTGCCAATCGTTGCCATTCCACCGGGAGATGCGTGCGCTCACACCGTTCCGATTAACCTGCAGCACAGGGCGTTCTGGGTTCAGGTAGTCCGGAAGCTTGAAGGAGCCGTCGGTTCCGTCGAGCCGCTGGATGACGGTGACGCCGTCCAGTCCGGTTGCCGGGATGGGCGAATTCACGCCGCCCAGGTCGTAGGTCGGGTCATCGAGAATGATCAGCAGGTGCTTGTGCGCACCGGACTCGGCCCCGAACAGCGCACGCTCGGAGAGCACGGGCTTCAATGCCTCGAAGAGCTCGGCACCCGTGCGGCGCAGGTAACGTGCTGGGCCGACACCGTCGACCTCGCCGCTGATGTCCACGTGGGGGAGCCATTTGAGCCAGGACCAGTCGGCGTCTTCGACACTGGGGCCGGCCATCGCCACGGTCAGGAGCGTTGGATCGTGGAATGTGACGGCCTGAGTCACCCACGACCGAATGCAGGCGCGGGCAACGTCGTCATCACCGAGCACCGTGATTCGCGAAACCTTGTTGAGGTCGATGCCGGATGGGGCGCTGCGCACAGTGCGCTGGGTGTCCAGTAGCCCACGTAAAGCGCTGTGGCTCACCGGTTCCAGATCGATCTCGTCAGCGATGTCCTTGACCCGTACGACACTGGCCAGCGGAACATCATGGCGACCGGCGCGTACCACTAGGTAGTCGTCATCGCCTGGGTCCCGCTCCCACTGGCGGCGCGTGCCGGGAACGGTGGTCAGCTCCTCGGGATCCGGGTGCGACCATTCCAGGGCCTTGCGCTGCTGGGTGGCGTGGGTGCGCAGATTTTCGCGGACCACCGACAGGTAACGCAGGTAGTCGGCTCGTTCGGCGTCGACCTCCTCGGTGCGGACCTTGTCGCTGCCATTGCGCATGAATGCGGTGGCGGCGAGCAGCAGTACAAAGGGGAAGAAGAGCGTCTGCGGGGAGATGAGGCGGATGCCGGAGGCGACCAGTGCCACCACCATGCCGACGATCAGGATGACGATCACGACCGGCATGGCGCGCCGCAGGAACGACGGCGGCACTACGCGGGGCAGCTGCGGAGGCGCCTCGACGGTCACCGTGGCATCGGGTATCGCCGGAGGCGCTACCCGCCGATGGGGTTCGAAGATGAGACGGCTCAACGGGACTCCTGTGCCTGAGCAGATGGGATATCGATCTGGATGCGCGCGGCCTGGCGATCGCTCGGGGCCAGGCTGTCGTGCTCCAGCAGGGCGTCAGAGCGTGAGAGCGACGGCCCGGACGCGAACAGATCCAGAATCGACGAAGGGATGGTGAGTGCGGGTTTGTGCAGGCCGAGTGCCTCAAGGGTCTTGTCACCCTCGGCCTCGGTGTCGATGCCGTAACGCACACCGGTATCGGATATCCACTGGTATCCGCTGCGGCCGTCCGGTTGCACCAGGTAGCCGATTCCGGGGGTGATGGCGACCCGGGTTGCGGCGGGGGAGATCAGCTGCACGGCGTGCACCGAGTCAGAAAGCGGCAGTATCGAACCCGCGAGCAAGGACCACGAATCCGAGGCAGCGTCGGCCGTCTTGGTGAACCGTGTGCACAGCACCGGGTCCTCGTTGGCGGCCAGCGGCTTGATGGCCGCATTCGGGAACACCCTGGTGTCGATCGCGGACGATGTCGGCAGGTGCGCGATCTGGTCAGCCGTCAGTCGTGGCGGTTGCTCAAGACCGTAGGAGTTCGCGTTGCGCAGTGCCGAGGCGATCACTGGTGAAACCTGTTGTACGCCATCGGCGAGCACCGCGTAGTACACCGGTGTGTTGTCGGTGGACGAGCTCACCAGCACCGAGCCGATGGGCGCAGCGACGGGCAACGGATAGGCAGTGGGCGTCCCCGCTCCCTGGATGGCGGGAACCACAAGTGCCGGAGTCTCAGGAATCGCATTGAGCAGGCTGGCCGTCACGGGGCGCACGGCGGGCGGCGCGGTGAGGCCCAGGGCGCTCGTGACGGCGACATCCCCGAGGTTGAGCGCGCTGCGGTGCCCGTCCCAGAGCAGCCAGGTGCCCGAGTCGGAGGACACCACGACAGCGCGGTCACGGGTGAGTTCGGTGGCCTTGTCGCCGCCGGTCTCCAGTGCCCCGGCGATCACGGTCACGGCGCGGGTATCGGCGGACTCGCACACCGCCCAGGCGGCGTCGGTGCTCTTGGCTTGCACCATGCGCTCCGGCGCGCCCGGAATGCCGATCAGGTTTCCGCGCGGAAACTGGTCAAGCTGAGTGCTTTTCACCATCGTCGGGTCCACGGCCTTGCCGGTGATGAGACGGGCCGAGGTGAGGTTGAGCACCGGGTGCAGATTGTCGCCCACCCGAACATAGAGCGCGGCGGTCGACCGGTCGGCGAGCACCGGGTCGGTGCCGGCGATACCGGAGGGCCGCAGCAGGCTGAAGACGAAGCATCCGACCAGGCCGGTCACGACGATGACGGCACCCATGCTGAATGCCCGGGACTGACTGCGCAGCGGATCCACCAGCATCCGGGCGTCGTGCAGTGCCACGCCGGATGCGATCCGCCGCATGACAAATCGCCATCCGGTGACCTGGTGCCCCGTGACGAATCCGCGGCGGTACTTCAGCGGTTCGGGGTTCTCGCTGGCCGGGGTGCGTGACGCGAAGGCCCGGCGCTCGGAGTTTGTGTTGTTCTCTCGATTATCGCTCATTTCGTGACCGACGCCCCCGGAGCCGACAGTCCGAGGCCCGCGACGATGGCTTCCACTGATGCCTGCACGTCTTCGACGGTGACGGTCATGAGGTCGTCATCGCTGAACTCTTCGACGCCTGAGTTATCAAGGCGGTGTTCACGTTCCTCCTCGGAGCGTTCGACGACGTTACGGACGAAGCGACCGTTACCGGCGACGTCGATGCTGCGGCGTGCGATACCACGAGTATCCGGAGCCTCTGCGGCACACATCGCCGAGAAGGCGGTGAGCAGCGCGGTGGCAGCACCCTCGTCGAACTTGCTGTCGCGCACGGAGGCCATCGCCGCCGCGATCTCGACGAGTTCGGGCGGTGCGTACGAAGGAAATTCGATGGACCGAGTAAAACGGGAGCGCAGACCCTCGTTAGTGTCGAGGAACTGGTCCAGCTCGGCGCGGTACCCGGCGACGATCACGACCAAACGGTCACGGTCATTTTCCATCCGGGCCAGCAGGGTGTCGATGGCAACTAGACCGAAGTCGTTCTTGGCGCCGGTGGACACCAACGCGTAGGCCTCGTCGAGGAACAGCACGCCGTCGAGCGCGCTGTCGATGACGGCGTTGGTCTTGGCCTCGGTCTCACCGATGTGCTGACCGATGAGGTCGGCACGGTGCACCTCGCGGACGTTCTCGCGCTTGAGAAGTCCCAAGCCGCAATAGATCTTGGCGACGACACGGGCGATGGTGGTCTTACCGGTACCGGGAGGGCCCGCGAACACCAGGTGGTGAGTGCGGTGGCCCACGGCGAGTCCGCGGTCCTGGCGTCGCAATGCCATGGCTACGGAGCTCTTGAGCCGCGATACCTGGTCCTTCACCTGCTCCAGGCCGATGAACTCGCTGAGCTGCTGCTCGGCCTCGGCCAGCAGGATCGCCTTGCGCTCATGAGCCTCAGGATCGATGAAATCCTCTTCGGTGGGCTCGGTTTCGGGATCCCAGGGATCGGTGCGGGCGGCGATACGCGCGGAGGTCGTGGTGTGCAGACCAACGCTCGGATCGGTCAGCGCATGCTCGATCTCGGCATTCTCCGGATTGCCCGCGTACAGATCCTGGAGCACCTCGGTGGCGGTCTCTTCGTCACCATGGTGACGAAGGTTCAGCGCCTTGGCGAGTGCGCCGTCGGTGGCAGCCACTTCGACTGGCCCAGTGGGGTCTTCGAGGTAGGACAGGGCGGGATTGACCATGCCCAGCTTGGCGAGCGCGATGCCGAGGGTGATCCGCACGGCATGAGACGTGGTGGCGTCCAGCGACGTGTCGGTGACAACCGGGGTCAGCAGCGAGACGACATCGGCCCAGCGTTCGGCCCGGTTCTGCATAGCGACAGCGCCCCAGCGGGCGTTGAACCATCCGGGGCGTCGCTCGGTCACGTCGGCGATCAGCTCGGCAGCCTTGACGTAGTCGCCCTTGTCCACGAGGGCCGCGGCGTAGGCGAGGTGATAGTCATCGGGTCCGCTGGCGCGGAACTCGAGATACAGCCCGGAGTCGTACGTGAAGGTGAGATCACCCGGGTACAGGTTCACCGCATGCTGAAGGTGTCCGGCGGTGGCCGTGGTCTCCGAGATGGCTTCCAGGACGTCGATGGTGGCGCCCCCGGAGGCCGCCAGACCGACCCAGACATCACAGTGATCTTGAGCGGTCCGGCACAGCGAAGTGAAGCCGTAACGCGCCGCTGGCAAATCTGCGGGACGTCGCCTGTCATTGACGGAGAGACCAAGAGCACGGCAACAGGTTGCGAATCGGCTCTCTAATTCGGGATCTATGCGCGGCACTGGGGCCGTTGCCGTGGCCACACGCTCTAGCTGGACCACTCGTTCACGAATATCCACTTACAGTTACAGCCCTTCGCCCGATCGATATGCTCGCTGATTGGAGTAGTCGGCTCGCGCACTTGATTGGTTCCTGACAATGCTCTGTTGCCGAGCCAGCGAATCTGTCATAGGTCGCCCACATCCCCTCGACTGCTCCCCGATGCGGGGAGCAGGGCTAAACCGGCGTGGCGGTCAACGGCGCGGCGTCTGGGTGTGACTGCCGACACATCCGGGCATTCGAGTTGATCAACTCGTTCGCGAGTACTCATCTACCGCCTTTATGTCTGGCACCGTTGCTTGCTCGGCAAGAGATTAGCATTCCCTTACCTAAGTGTCGATAGCTAACCCTAGCCTTACGCAGGTCAAGATGTTTAGGCTAGCCTAAACTAAAAACGCACTCAGCGAATCGAAGAGGGTGTAATGCCGAGCACAGTGACGCAACCGACACGCGGATGGCAGGGCACGGTTCTCAAATTGTTCCGTGCTGGCGACTATCAGCTAACACTGACCGGTCGGCGGGAGCTGACCGATCACTATCTGAGGCTCAGCTTCTCGGCAGGTGGTCTGCTGCAGGGTCGTGATCTTCATCCGACCATGTGGATCCGGCTGTGGTTCTCGGATGGGGAGAAGCTGCACCAGCGTGGATACACACTGGTCAACCCCGACCCGCAGGCCGATACCGTCGATATCGAGTTCGCGCTGCACGACGGGCTGGCCGCTCGCTGGGCACAGTCTGCCCAGGTCGGCGACACCATCGAGGCAACGGTGCTGGGCAGTCACTTCGAGCTCCCCGATCCGGCTCCCCGTGGATACGTCATCGTCGGTGACACTGCATCCCTGCCTGCGATCAACTCCCTGCTGGCGGCGATCGGCGACAGTCCGGCCACGGTGTTTTTGGAGGCCGCGCACGAGAGCGACAAAACACTGCCGGTCGGTGCGGATGCGGTCTGGGTGGATCGCGATGGCGAACGCTCACTCGCCGATGTCGTGTGTGAGGAAGCCTTCGATGCCCCCGAGTTCTTCGGGTGGGTGGCATGCGATACCCGGACCACGCGCGAGGTCTCGCACGTCCTCAAGGACCAGTACGGCATCCCGCGCAGATCGATCAAGGCCCAGGCTTACTGGATGGCGTAAAGGGAAACGATCTGTGGGAACGGTCGATGCCCGCTACGAGGCGAGCCGCAGCCGCGGCATCTGCCTACCCGCCGCGTCCAAGATGGTGGTGACGGTGCCGAACCGGTCTGTGGCGCGTCGGCAGAGTTCGCGCAGTTGACGCGGATCGCTGGCATCCGCGGCGATGGCCATCACCTGATCTGCCCCGTAGCCGTGGAGCATCCTCGTCAGATCGGTGGCGTGTCTGCCGCAGACGACGACCCGATGCCCGTTGCGCACCAGAATCCGGACGATCTCACGCCCGCTGGGGTCATCGGCGTTGAGGACGACGACAACGTCGGGTGCCGAGTCGTCGGTGCCGGAGGTTGTGTTGTGGTGCATGTCCCTATTGAGCCAGCGATTCCTGGGGCCCGGATGTGAGCGCCATGTGGATTGCTTGGATGACCTCCACTGTTGGTTCCATTCACGCCGAGTCGGCGGGGTCGCGGGCCGTCACCTCCCTGGAGCGGGCCCGCACCGCCCTCTGACCCGCCGTTCCGATCACCGTGAATCCAATCTCGGCCGTCGCGCGGCGGTGGCGCAATTGTGCGCAACCGACGGTGCGTAGCAGGTAGGAGTGGGGTGCGGACCGGCGCAATGAAGCAGACCTGACAGATATCGATTTCATTCGCCGGATGGCCGTTGAGCTGGCCTTTAGCGTGTTGGCGAGGTTGTCTCACGTCAGGAGAACTCGTGGCCGCTGTCGAGCCCACACCATTACGCCGTCCGCGCGCCGATCAGGCGAGGCTGGTCGCGGATGTGCTGCGCCACCAAATCCACGCCGGGGGATATACCGACGGCGGCCTGCCGAGCGAACAGGAACTGGCCGCGGAGTTCTTTGTGTCCCGCAATACGGTCCGGGAGGCGCTGACGGCGCTGAAGGACGAAGGCCTCATCGAGCGTGGACCTCGTACCGGCACTCACGTTGCGTTGCGCAAGTACGAGCATGGATTGGACGCACTGCTCGGGCTCAAGGAGACCTTCAAGGGATACGGCGAGGTCTGGAATGAGGTCCGCGTCATCCAGGAGGTCAATGCGCCGCCGGCGGTCGCGCACAGGTTGCGACTTGAGCCGGGCGCACGCGTCATCTTCATCGAGCGGCTGCGCTACCTCGGCGATCTGCCACTGAGCCTGGACAAGACCTATCTCACCGCCGATGTGGGGGAGGCGGTCATCGAGCACCAGCTCGAGACTAATGACGTATTCGCCCTGATCGAGCGGGTGACTGGACGCAGGTTGGGGTCGGCCAATCTGGCGCTGGAAGCCGTTGCGGCGGATTCGCATTCGGCTGCGACATTGCACGTGCCCGACAGCGCGCCGCTGCTACTGCTGGAGCGACTGACCCACCTCGATGACGGGACCCCCGTCGACCTCGAGTACATCCGGATGCGCGGTGATCGAATCACGTTGCGCAGCAGTCTATTAAGGGATATCTGAGGACTCTCATGACATTGGTCAACAACCGTATCGACGTTCCGGTCACCATTGACGAATCGCTGTGTATCGACGGCTGCACGCTGTGTGTGGACATCTGCCCACTGGATTCGCTGGCGATCAATCCAGAAAACGGCAAGGCCTTCATGCACGTCGACGAGTGCTGGTACTGCGGGCCCTGCGCGGCCCGCTGTCCCACCGGTGCCGTCACCGTCAACATGCCCTATCTCCTCCGTTAAGTCAGGACACCTCATGAAGAGAACGGCCCTTCTCTCCGCTTTGCTTCTCGCCCTCCTCACCGGCTGCTCCCTGGACTCCGGGTCCGGCTCGGCCAACGAAGTGACCGTTGTTGTCGGATATCAGTCGAAGACCATCAACACGGTGACCGCCGGCACGCTGCTGCGCGCCCAGGGGTATCTGGAGAAGCGGCTCGCCGAGGCCGGTTCGCGCACCGGAAACAAGTACACCGTGCAGTGGCAGGACTACGACACCGGAGCGCCGATCACCGCACAGATGCTCGCCGAAAAGATCGACATCGGCTCGATGGGCGATTACCCGCTGCTGATCAATGGATCCAAGACCCAAGCCAATGAGAAGGCACGCACCGAGCTGGTATCAATCACCGGGTACAACGCCAAGGGTGCGCTCAACATGGTTGTGGTGCCGCCGAATTCGCCGATCACCACGCTTCCCGAGCTGAAAGACAAGAAGGTGTCCGCGAGTGTCGGCTCGGCGGGGCATGGCACGCTGGTGCGCGCGCTGCACAACGACGGTCTGGACCCAGCCAAGGATGTCGAGGTGCTGAACCAGCAGCCACAGGTTGGTGCCTCAGCGCTGGAATCCGGTCAGGTGCAGGCGCTGTCACAGTTCGTGGCCTGGCCGGGCCTGCTGGTCTTTCAAAAGAAGGCCAAGCTCCTCTATGACGGTGCCGAGCTCAATGTTCCGACCTTCCACGGTGTGGTGGTGCGCCGCGACTATGCCAAGCAGCATCCGGAGGTACTCGATGCCTTCCTGCAGGCCCAACTAGACGCCACCGATTTCATCCACGAAAAGTCTCTCGAGGCGGCTCGCATCGTGGCCGAGGGCAGCGGCCTACCCCAGGAAGTGGTGTACCTCTACAACGGGCCGGGTGGCACGTCGTTCGACACCACCCTCAAGCCCTCACTCATCGAGGCATTCACCAGCGATGTGCCCTACCTGAAATCGATCGGGGACTTCGCCGATTTCAACATCGACGAGTTTGTGCAGGACGGTCTGCTGCGTCAGGCCTACACGACGCGTGCGAAGAATTACGAGACCGAATTGGCCGCCAAGGCCAACCCGCTGGTGCTGCACCCCGCCGACGGGGCAGACCCGGTCCGCGCCGCCGAGATCTGGTTCGACGGTCAGGATTCCACGCAGGTGTATGCCACCCCGCAGGAGCTGTTGAAAGCCGTCAATGCCGCCAACGCGGCCGGTCAGAAGGTCCGCGCCGCCTACGTCGCCGACGCCGTACTGGGCACTCGGTGGTTCGCCGACCACGCCTGGTGGGTCCGGGATTCGGCCGGGTTGCATCCGTTCACCACGAGCGCGGGCGCCAGCCGATACATCTCCACCCACCCCGGCGCAACCTCCCTGGATTACACGCAGGCACTGGCGGCGGCATCGTGAGTAGCCTACCGATCCTGGAGGCCAGACCGCGAACTGTCGCGGCTGCCCCCGCCGGGGAGCAGACCGATGTGGCCGCGAATCCCCGGCGACAGGGTTCGCGGTATCTGGCCTGGGGTGTCCGGGCGTCGTCCGTGGCCACTGTCGTACTGCTCTGGCAGCTCTTGACGGCCAACAAGGTGCGGTTCGGGCTGCGATTCGACACCCTGCCCACGGTCACCGAGATCGTCTCCGCGCTCGCCAAGCGCATTGGTACCGAACAATATTGGCTAGACCTCGGCCAGTCCACCGTCCGGATCCTCACCGGGTTCGGCCTCGCCGCGGTGCTCGGCGTCATCACCGGTATCTGGCTGGGACGCTCCCCGCTGTTCGCGAATATCTTTGGCCCGCTTACCGAATTGGCCCGCCCGATTCCCGCGATCGCGATCGTGCCGGTGGCCATCCTGTTGTTTCCCAGCGACGAGGCCGGGATCGTGTTCATCACCTTCCTGGCGGCCTATTTCCCCATCATGGTGAGTACGCGCCATGCGGTGCGTGCGCTGCCCACGCTGTGGGAGGAATCGGTCCGCACCCTCGGAGGTGGCCGCTGGGATGTGCTGTTGCGCGTGGTGTTACCGGGTAGTCTTCCCGGCGTGTTCGGCGGGCTGTCCGTCGGCATCGGCGTTGCCTGGATATGTGTGATATCAGCCGAAATGATCTCGGGCCGTTTGGGAGTCGGATATCGGACCTGGCAGTCGTACACGGTGTTGGCCTACCCGGATGTGTTCGTCGGAATCATTACCATCGGTGTTCTCGGATTCCTGACGTCGGCTGCTGTCGAATT
This sequence comes from Mycobacterium sp. D16Q14, assembly GCA_002013415.1. Classification (GTDB taxonomy): domain Bacteria; phylum Actinomycetota; class Actinomycetes; order Mycobacteriales; family Mycobacteriaceae; genus Mycobacterium. The sequence goes on along the minus strand of MAEX01000016.1, from coordinate 112,445 downwards.
GGTCGGGCGCCGGGTGACGCGGTGGCTGCCCCGTGCCGAGGAGGCGCGTTCATGAGCGCCTCAACCCTCGTGCTGGATGGAGTCACCCTCGGCTATGGGGGACGTACGGTGGTGGATCGTCTCAGCCTGACCGTGCGCCCCGCCGAGATCCTGGTTCTCACCGGGCCCTCGGGCTGCGGAAAGTCCACCGTGCTGCGCGCGCTGGCCGGGCTGCTCCCGCCGGATTCCGGCACCATCCGCGCCGATGGCGAAAGGGTTGTCACCACCTCACGCCATCGGGCCATGGTGTTCCAAGACAATGCTTTATTGCCTTGGCGCACTGTGCAATCAAATGTCGAACTAGCGCTGAGGCTGGGCGGTGTGCCTCGTGCGGGGCGGCGTGCGGCGGCGCAGACCTGGATCGACGATGTGGGCCTGACCGGGTTCGAGGATTACCTGCCCAAGAGCCTCTCGGGCGGTATGCGCCAACGTGTCCAGTTGGCTCGCGGCTTGGCGGGTGCTCCGCGCGCGGTCATGATGGACGAGCCCTTCGGAGCGCTCGATGCCCAGACTCGTGCGAGCATGCAGCGCCTGTTGATCGATACGTGGCGCAGCCATCCAACCACGGTGGTGTTCGTGACACACGATGTCGACGAGGCATTACTGCTCGGAGACCGAATCGCGGTCCTGGGCCGGGCCGGCCACCCGCTGCGCGCGCTACTGGATGTTCCCAGCCCTCGCGAGCCCGACAGCGATCGGAGCGCTTTGCGCACCGAAATTCTTGCCGCACTGAATAATACGGAGCTTGTTGCCTGATGCAGATCCCTGAACTCGCTAGCGCCATCCGGCTGGACTGTGACGTCCTGGTGATCGGCGGCGGAACTGCCGGGACCATGGCGGCACTAACGGCAGCCGAGAATGGCGCCCAGGTGATACTTCTGGAGAAGGCGCATGTGCGGCACTCCGGTGCGCTGGCAATGGGTATGGATGGCGTGAACAACGCCGTCATCCCCGGCAAGGCCGAGCCGGAGGACTATGTCGCGGAGATCACCCGCGCCAACGACGGGATCGTGAACCAGCGCACGGTGTATCAAACCGCGACACGCGGATTCGCGATGGTGCAGCGACTGGAACGCTACGGGGTCAAGTTCGAGAAGGACGAGCACGGCGAGTACGCGGTGCGACGCGTGCATCGATCGGGCGCCTATGTGTTGCCGATGCCCGAGGGCAAGGACGTCAAGAAGGCGCTGTACCGCGTGCTGCGGCAGAAGTCGATGCGGGAGAAGATTCGCATCGAAAACCGGGTCATGCCCGTGCGTGTCCTCACCGAAGACCTGGGTGCGGGAACCGACGGGATATCACGGCGCCGGGCGATCGGCGCTGCGGGTTTCAACACCCGCACTGGTGAGTTCGTCACGGTCGGCGCGAAGGCGGTGATTCTGGCGACCGGGCCATGTGGTCGCCTGGGTCTGCCGGCATCCGGGTATCTGTATGGCACCTATGAGAATCCGACGAACGCGGGGGACGGGTACGCGATGGCGTACCACGCCGGGGCCGAACTGTCGGGGATCGAGTGCTTCCAGATCAATCCGCTGATCAAGGATTACAACGGTCCCGCGTGCGCGTATGTGGCCAACCCCTTCGGCGGCTACCAGGTGAATGCGCAAGGGGAGCGTTTCGTCGATTCCGACTACTGGTCCGGCCAGATGATGGCGGAGGTCAAGAACGAAATCGAATCCGCGCGCGGCCCGATCTATCTCAAGGTGACCCACCTGCCGGATGAGACGTTGACGGCGCTGGAGAGCATCCTGCACACCACCGAGCGACCCACCCGCGGCACGTTCCACGCCAATCGCGGGCATGACTACCGCACCCACGACATCGAGATGCATATCTCCGAGATCGGTCTGTGCAGCGGTCATTCCGCATCAGGGGTGTGGGTGGACGAGCATGCTCGCACCACGGTGCCCGGCCTGTATGCGGCCGGGGACCTGGCGTGCGTGCCGCACAACTACATGATCGGTGCCTTTGTGTACGGCGATCTGGCCGGTGAGCACGCGGCGTCGACACTCTCGAAAACACCCGCACCGCTGGATTTCCCGGTTGACCAGGTCAAAGAGGCGCACGAGCTGATCTACCGCCCGCTGCGCCATCCGGACGGCCCACCGCAGCCTCAGGTCGAGTACAAGCTTCGCCGGTTCGTCAACGACTATGTGGCCCCGCCGAAGACGGCGGCCAAGCTGTCGTTGGCCGTGCAGACATTCGAGCGGATGGCCGAAGAGGTGGGTCAGATCGGCGCGCGCACCCCCCATGAGCTGATGCGGGCGGCCGAGGTGTCGTTCATCAGAGACTGTGCCGAGATGGCGGCACGTTCGTCATTGACCCGCACCGAATCGAGGTGGGGCCTCTACCACGACAGGGCAGACTTGCCAGACCGTGACGACGTGAATTGGCGTTTTCACCTGAACCTGCACAAGACCGTCGACGGTGACATGGACTTCGTGAAACGCCCCGTCGCACCGTATTTCGTCCCGGTACCGGGTCTCGACGACCTGCCGTCGGGGGAGACCGATCCGATCCCGGTGCATCAGCCCGAACTCATGGGTGGGAAAGCACCGGCCGCCCGTATCTCGAACGTGATCGCTGCGGAAGCCGAACAGCCGCCGTCCCCGCGGATCGCCGCGGTGCTGTCGCTGGAGGCTCCCACCGTGGAGGAACTGCTGCAGTACCTCACCGATGATGATCCGGGTGTGCGCCGTACCGCGATCGCAGCGCTCACCGAGCACATACCCGCGGGTTACGAGGATGCCTTGTTGAATGCGTTGGGGGACAGCGATGCGTCCGTGCGTCGCACCGCGGCCGATGGCGCACGGGAGCTCGTGGAGGTTCTCGAGGACCCTGCAGCGATCCGTGATCACGTTAAAGCGCCCGACCCCTTGGTGCGCAGTACCGCGCTGTATGTGGCGAGTGCCCGGAAGGTCGGTGATCCTGCCGCCTATGTGGCGGCCGTGCGCGACTCCGATCATCGAGTCCGCATCGAAGCTGTACGCGCCCTGGTGTCGGTGGACGATGCGGTGTCCATTGCCACCGCCGCCGCCGATAAGAACCGCGAGGTACGCATAGCCGTAGCCAATGGGCTAGCGAAGTTGGTCGCCGGTGGTGCGACGGTGCGGGTGCTGGTGCGTGATCGTGATCCGCTGGTGCGGGCCGCGGCGTTGACGGCCGTGGGTGCGCTGGGGGTCGATGATCAGATCCTCGATGCCGTAGAGGAGGCACTGAAGGCTCCGGCCTGGCAGATCCGTCAGGGTGCGGTGCGCGCCTTGGCCGGAGCACGTCCAGGGCAGGCCGTACCGCCGCTGGCGCGGGCGCTGGACGATCCGCATCTGGATGTGCGTAAGTCGGCCGTGTTGAGTCTGAGCCAATGGGCCTCGACGGAGCCCTCCGTTCGTGATGCACTGACCGGCGCGCTGCAAGATGGTGACGCGGATGTCAGATCCTATGCGCGACAGGCACTTGCGGCCGGCTGACAGGAACGCCGAAGCGCGCTAGATGGGGCCTGGCAACGTGGCGGAGGTCATGTTACGGGCGGGTACCAGAGCCACTTAGCATAGGCTAGGCTTACTCAGGTGTCGAAGATGAGTACGGTCGTAGATCCCGATACCGGCGCCCAGACCTGGGTTTCTGTGCAGGAGGGCCTGCCGGACGGTTTTGCGCCGGCCGACCTCGCCAGTGTTCTCGCCCAGGAAATCCCCGAGCGCAGCGGCGACGAGTACCTGATTTACGAACGTGACGGCGAATGGGTGCTCGCCATTGGCGCCCGCGCCTCCGTCGAACTCGACAGCGACGGACTGCGCATCATCCGCGATGGAGCTGTGGAGAAACGCGGTTGGTCCGGGCACCCCGGCGCCGCCCTCGAACGAGCGGTGAACGAGATCTCCGACGGCGTGCATCGCGCCTTCGGGTGGGTCGCCTTCGAGTTCGGCACGTACCGCTTTGGCCTGCAGCACAGGCTGACCCCGGGTACTCCGATGGCGCGGGTTTTCGTCCCCCGGGTGGAGGTCGTGATTACGGCCGACGGAGTGTCGGTCTGCGAAGAGAGCTATGTCGACGAGATCAGGCGGGTGCTCGATCAGGGTGCCCCCGCGGTGCCGGTGCCGGCGTCGATCGACCTGGTTCCGGACCCATCCGACTACCGCGGCCGCGTGGGCATCGCCACCGCCGAGATCCGATCGGGCCTGTACCACAAGGTGATTCTGTCGCGGCGCGTGGAAGTGCCGTTCGCCATGGACTTTCCGTCCACCTACCGCCTGGGCCGTCAGAACAACACGCCGGTGCGCTCGTTCCTGCTGCGGCTCGGCGGCATTCGTGCCCTCGGCTACAGCCCCGAACTCGTCGCGGCGGTCGAGGCGGACGGAACCATCATCACGCAGCCGTTGGCCGGAACCCGCGCGTTCGGCCGGGGCGAGGACGCAGACCGGGTGGCGCGCGACGATCTGGAGTCGAATGCCAAAGAGATTGTGGAGCATGCGATTTCCGTGCGCAGCTCACTCGCCGAGCTAGCCGAGGTCGCCGAGTCGGGCAGCACGAAGGTGACCGACTTCATGACCGTGCGTGAGCGGGGCAGTGTGCAACATCTGGGATCTACCGTCAGCGGAGAGCTGAGCGCCGGGATGACGCGGATGGATGCGCTGGAGGCGCTCTTCCCCGCGGTGACCGCATCGGGTATCCCCAAGGCAGAGGGCGTTGACGCCATCCTACGGCTCGACGATCACCCGCGCGGTCTCTACTCGGGCGCGGTGGTGATGATGTCCCCGGATGGCGGACTGGACGCGGCATTGACGCTGCGTTCGGCCTACGAGCAGGACGGGCACACCTGGCTGCGCGCGGGCGCGGGCATCATCGAGGCGTCGACACCCGATCGGGAGTTCGAGGAGACCTGCGAGAAGCTTGGCAGTATCGCCCCGTACGTGATCAAACGTGAGGCATAACCACCACACTGCCACCATATGGCGTTAACCGGGGCCCCTAGGGGCCCCGGTTTTTGCGATCCGCGTCAGGGCCGGGCGCGGGGAGGCTTAGCTCGTCAAGGAGGCCATCAGGGCGCGTTTGTCGATCTTGCCTACCGCGGTGAGGGGAAGTGACGGAACCGCCACCAGCTTGTCTACTCGCGAGTGTGCCGCGGCGCCGCGGTCCCGAAGGTGCTCGTTGAGCTTCGTGGCCGTCACCGGCTTACCATTGAAAACAATGGCCGCACAGACAATTTCGCCTAAGTACTGATCGGGCAGGCCGACTGCGGCGGCCGCGTAGACGGCGGGATGTGTCTGTAGGTGCGATTCGAGATCCAGTGCGGCGATAGATTCGCCGCCGCGCAGGATGACGTCCTTGATGCGGCCGGTGACTTCCAGATAGCCATCGGGCAGCGCGCGCACGCGATCACCGCTGCGGTAGAAACCGTCGGCGGTGAAGGAGCGCACGTTGTCCGCCTCGGCGCGGTAGTACCCGTTCAGTGTGTACGGTCCACGCACCAGTAATTCGCCCGGTTCACCGTCGGCGACCTCGGCGCCGTCCTCTCCCACAATGCGAACCTCGTCGGCCTCGCACATGGGCCGGCCCTGGGTGTTGTCGAGGATGTCCGTGGGATCGCCTGGGCGCGTGAGGCATAACAGGCCCTCGGCCATGCCGAATACCTGCTGCAGCCCCGGGGTGAGTGATTCCCTCACCGCGCGTGAGTCCTCGGCTCCGAGCTTCGCGCCGCCTACCTGGAGCAGTCGTAGTGATTCCGGCAGCACAGGTTCCCATGCGGTGGCCTGTGCCCACAGCTGGGCAAGTGAGGGCACTAGCGCTGTCACCGACACGCGATGCCGGGCAATAGTCTCAAATGCCGACTCTGGGCTCGGGTCTGAAAGGAAAACCGTGGTGGCACCCGTGCTGATGGCGCCGATGAGACCCGGGCAGGCCAGCGGGAAGTTGTGGCCGGCGGGCAGTGCGACGAGATAGACATCGTTCTCGGTGAGGCCGCACACCTGTGCGGCCCGGGTGGCGTTGTAGACGTAGTCCTCGTGGGTGCGGGGGATGAGTTTGGGGGCCGCGGTGGTGCCGCCCGAGACCAGGAGTAGCGCAGGGGTGTCGGTGTGTACGGCCGGTAGGTCACTATGAATCTCAACGGTTTCCAGCAGGGTTGACCATGGGGCAAAGCGTTCCGAATCGCCCGGAGGAATCTCGCCGTCGATCAGGATGTGGCGCAGGCAAGGGTGCTGTGCGGACAGCTCGACGGCCAGTGGGCGGTAGTCGAACCCGCCGGCGGAATCGGCGATCACCAACGCGACGGCACCGGACACGTCGATGAAATGAGACAGCTCGGCGGCCCGGTGTCCCGGCAGGCACATGATCGGTATCGCGCCCGCACGCATCAAGCCGAAGAACGCGACGGCGAAGGATGTCCGGTTGGGAAGCTGAAGCAGTACACGGTCGCCGGGGGTAATCCCGAGCCGCACGAGCGCATGTGCGGCGCGGTCGGCGGCCATATCGAGCTCGCCGTACGTCATCGCACCGTGTTCGTCGATGACGGCGGGATGATCGGCTCGCCTGGCGGCGGCCGTACGGAGCAGGGACTCCACGGTCTTTCCGGTCCAGTACCCGGCCGTGCGGTACGCATCGGCGCGCGCCGTGGGGAAGGGGACAAAACCTTCCACTGGGCTCTTCGTAGCCGAAGCGGTAGGGGTTGTTGTGGCCTGTGTCATCGCAGCTCCTCGTGGGTGACCCCTCACAGTCTAGATAGGGTAGCCTCCTCACAGTTAGGGCAGCCTGTACTAAGAGTGAAAACGCGAGGTGAGATCGAGTTGCGCACCGTGAGCGAGGGTGACGTCGAGGTGGGCGTCACCAGCGAAAGGGCGTCGGTATGCCTCGATCCTGATGCCGCGCCACCGCTGTCCGCGGGGCAGCACCGCATCTGGTTCGCCCATGGGGTGACGCCCGCGCTGATGAATCTGTGCCGGTCGTATCGGCTCAGCGGTGAGGTGGACATCGAGAGGCTGCGCGCCGCGGTGACCGCGGTGGTGGCCCGCCACGAGATTTTGCGCACGACGTTTCGCGCCGGTACCGACGGTGATCCGGTCGCCGTGTTGCACGGTGACCTGCCTGCCCGATGGGTCGAGCACGACGTGTCCGAGCTGGCGGGCACCGCGCAACAGCTCCGGGTGGGCGTACTGGCACAGCGCGAATTCGGAGCCCCTTTCGACCTCACCGTGGAATCGCCGCTGCGTTTCACGGTCATCCGCACCGGCGCAGCCGAACACATCGTGCTCGTCGTCGCGCACCGCATCGCGTGGGACGACGACTCGTGGTCGGTATTCCTTGCCGACCTGACCACCGCCTATGTGCGTGGCGCGATCACGGCGCCGCTGCCGGGCCGGCCACCACTGGATGGGGCGGATGGTGCCGATCTCGATTACTGGCACGAGGAGCTGGCCAATCCTCCTGAACCGCTGGAGCTTCCGGGATCCAACGGTTCGGTCGTGACGACCGACTGGAAGGCCGCACGCGCTACCGCGCGCCTTTCCGCGTCGACCATGGGTCGTGTCGAGCAACTGGCTCACGAGGCCAACACCACACCGTATGTGGTGTTGTTGGCCACGTATTCGGCACTGCTGCATCGGTATACGCATGCCGAGGACTTCTTGGTGGCCGCGCCCGTGCCCACCCGCGACGCTGATGCGCAGGGCGGCATCGGACACTTTGGGCACACCATCGCCCTGCGGATGCGACCGCGCAGTGATGAGAGCTTCCGCGACCTTCTGGAGCACGCCCGTCTGACCACCCTCAACGGGTTTGCGCATCAGCGAGTGAGCCTTGACCGCGTGATCCCGCGCGTAGGTTTCGCGATGGGCGCCGACTCTGCTTCCCGGTTCTGTCCGCCCGAAATCCACTGTGAACGTGCCCCGTGGGAAGGCCAGGTGGCGTACGTGCCACTCGGCCTGAGGGTCGAGACCGCCCCCGTTGGTGCCGACGTCGTGGCCGAGTATCTGGTCGATGTGCTGGACGCGCGCTTGGCCGCGCAGCTACTTCGCCATTTCGCCAACCTGCTCGACTCCGCGCTCGCCGATCCGGACCGCACGCTGGGCAGCCTGGATCTCATGGATGGCCGGGAAGCCCAGTGGCTGTGGGAGGTGTCGTCCGGGGAACGGTTCGAGGCGGAGCCGACTACCCTCGGCGAGCTAGTGGCCGCCCGTGCGGCCGCACAGCCGGATGCCACCGCGCTCGTCTACGAGGGTCGACACTACTCCTACCGGGAAACCAATGAGCTGGCAAATCAGCTGGCGCACTGGATCATCGGACAGGGGATTGGTACCGAAGATCGTGTCGCGGTGCTCCTGGACAAGTCGCCGGAGCTGATCATCACCGCGCTCGCGATCACCAAGGCCGGTGCTGTGTATCTGCCTGTCGACCCCGCGTATCCCGCCGATCGCATCGCGCACATTCTCACCGATGCGCAGCCGAGGCTGGTCATCAGAGAGCCGGTGACGGGTATCGGGCAGTTCGACGCCCGTGAGCCGGTCGATGCAGATCGGGTACGGTCGCTGACCGCCGACAATGCTGCCTATCTCATCTACACATCAGGCTCGACGGGCCTGCCCAAGGGTGTGACGGTCACACATCGTCCGCTGACCGAGTACTTCAACTGGTTCCGTGCCGAGTATCGGGTGAGTGGATCCGATCGGGTACTGCAGGTGGCCTCGCCGAGCTTCGACGTATCGGTGGGCGAGATTTTCGGCATCCTCAGTTGTGGTGGCCGGCTGGTTATTCCGCGTCCCGGCGGACTCGGTGACGTCGCGTACCTGACAGAACTGTTGAACAACGAGGCAGTGACCTCGATGCATATGGTGCCCTCGTTGCTCGGTCTAGTCCTGTCGCTGCCCGGAGTTACGCAGTGGAAGTCGCTACGCCGGGTGCCGGTGGGCGGCGAGGCGTTGCCGGGGCCGGTCGCAGACAAGTTCCACGCCACCTTCGATGCGTCGCTGCACAATTTCTACGGCCCCACTGAGACCGTTATCAATGCCTCGCGGTACAAGGTTCGCGGAATCCAGGGGACGCGGACCGTGCCGATCGGTACTCCGAAGATCAACACACAGATTCACATTCTGGACCAGGCGCTGCGACCGGTACCGGTGGGAGTCATCGGCGAGATCTACATTGGCGGAACGCATGTGGCGCGTGGATATCATCGGGCCGCCGGCCTTACCGCGCAGCGCTTCATCGCCGACCCCTTCGTTCCCGGGCAGCGGATGTACCGGTCCGGCGACCTTGCGCGGCGCAACGCGAACGGAGACATCGAGTTCGTGGGCCGTGCCGACGAACAGGTGAAGATCCGTGGGTTCCGCATCGAACTCGGCGAGATTGCCTCGGCCATCGAGGTAGACCCGAGTGTTGGTCAGGCGCTCGTGGTGGTTGATGAGCAGCCGCACGTCGGCAAGCGTCTCGTTGCCTACCTGACGCCGGTGGGCGGTCATGTGGTCCACATCGACCGAATCCGCGCCAGGATCTCAGCCGCCTTGCCCGACTTCATGATTCCCGCGGCGTATGTCGTGCTCGACGAGATGCCCATCACCCCGCACGGCAAGATCAACAAGGATGCCCTGCCGGCGCCGGAGATCGGCTCCGTGACCGCGCGCCGCGAGCCGGACACCGCAACTCAGCGACAGGTAGCCGCGCTCTTCGCGCGGCTGCTCGGCATCGCGAGCGTGGGAGCGGACGACTCATTCGTCGACCTTGGCGGCCATTCGCTGCTGGCGAGCAAGCTCTCGGCGGCTATCCTGGCCGAGTGCGGAGTCGGGATCGACATCCGCGAGATCTTGGAGCGGGGCACTGTCGCCGGTCTGGCCCAGTTGGTCGATCAGCGCCGTAGCGGCATCGTCGCGGATGACGAGGACCGCGAAGGGGAACCGATTCCGTTGCTTCCCGGCGGTCGCTGTCTGTATGAGCATGGAAACCCGCGCAGGCTCGCCGAAACCCACGTCTTCTGGTTGCCCGAGGGCATTACCCGATCCGCGCTGGAGGAGCTTCTCGGTGCCGTGGTCGGGGAGCACGAGGTGCTGCGCAGCCGGCTCGACCGCGAGCGCCTGGAGCTGGTTCCGCGCACCCGGCAGCCCCTCCGTTTGGTCGAGATCTTCACGGAGGATCCGGCTGACGCGGCCGGCGCCGAGATTGGCCGTGCGGTAGATCGACTCGATCCCGTACAGGGCTGGATGCTTTCGGCGGTGTGGCTGCACCCCGAAGGCGGTCCCGGAGTTCTCATCCTCGCGGTGCATCATCTCGCCGCCGACCCCACCTCCTGGCGAGTCATCATGCAGGAGCTGGAATCTCGGTGGCAGTCGCTGGTAGCAGGCGCCGGGCCGCCCGAGACCCAGGCCGGCGGCGGCTACCGCCGTTGGGCCAACTCGTTGGCCGCCGAAGCTCGGGACGTGGGCAGCCTGCCGTTCTGGATCGCCCAGCTCGACGGTGAGGATCCCGAAGTTGGCTCGCGCCGCGTAGATCCGGAATTCGATAGGGAAGCCGAGCTGGCAGTTACTGTCGAGTCCGCGCCGGCCGATGTCAGCACGGTACTGCTGAACTCGGGAATCCCGATGGAGCAACTGCTGGTGGCTGCAGTGGCACGCACCGTGGCCCAGTGGCGCCGCCGCCGCGGACAAGCCGCGGTCGAGACACTGCTGGCGGTACAGGTGCCCGGACGAGGCGACACGACTGCCGAAACCGTGGGTCTGCTCGGTACGGCGTATCCGCTGCGCGTTGGTGGCACCGATCCTCTGGGAATCGGGCCACGCGGTCTGGTGGAGCGGGTTGCGCGGCAGCACAGCGCGATGCCGGGGCGGACCATCGACTACGGGCTGCTGCGATACCTGCGTGCCGATACCAGCGCGGTGCTGCGGCAATATCGCGATCCGCAGATCCTGTTGAGCTACCTCGGACACGATCGCGGATTCGAGGGTGACCTGCTGCGTCGCGACGGATTGCTTTCGGTATCGGGTTCACCTGTGCCCGAACCAAATTCGGCGGTGCGCCACGAGCTCACCATCGCGGTGCTGATCATGGAGACCACCGAGGGGCCGTCCATCGGAACGCTGTGGCGGGCCATCCCTGAGGTGCTTGATCGCTCGGAGGTTGCGGAGCTGCAATCGATTTGGCACGAACAGCTGGGGATTCTGGCGAAGGAGCTATGGTGACGTCCACATTGGCAGTGATAGGCGCGGGCGCCAAGGCGGTGGCGGTTGCCGCGAAGGCGGCCGTGTTGCGTGAATGCGGTGTCGACGTACCCGATGTGGTGGCGATCGAACGTCAGCAGGTCGGTGCGAACTGGCAGGCGTGTGGCGGCTGGACGGATGGACAGCACCGGCTGGGTACGAGCCCCGAAAAAGACGTGGGCTTCCCCTACCGGTCCGCCGTGGTCCCGGGCCGCAACGCCGAGATCGATGCCCGGATGATGCGTCTGAGCTGGCAGTCCTATCTCATCGCCACCGGCCAGTTCGCCGAGTGGGTTGACCGCGATAAGCCCGCACCGACGCACAAGCGTTGGGCTGACTACCTGACGTGGGTGGCCAACACGGTCGACATGAAGGTGGTTCAGGGCGAGGTAACCGGTCTGTCCATCGATGACGACAGATGGGTGGTGGGTACCAACGACTGTTCCATCGCCGCGGACGCAGTCATGGTGACGGGGCCCGGACAGCCGGAACGTTCGGTACTACCCGAGCATCCGAATGTTCTGTCGATCGCCGAATTCTGGCGTCGCTGTGCCGGATCAACACGTCTCACCGCCGAACGGGTCGCCGTGATCGGTGGGGGCGAGACAGCCGCCTCAGTGCTCAACGAGCTTTTCGGCCATCGAGTTTCGACGATCACCGTCATCTCTCCCGGGGTCACCCTGTTTACCCGTGGCGAAGGGTATTTCGAGAATGCCCTGTTCAGCGATCCGACCGGGTGGCTGCACCACACCATGGAGGAACGGCGCGACGCGTTGAACCGTACCGATCGCGGGGTGTTTTCGGCCCGTGTCCAGGAGTCGCTGCTGGCCGACGACCGTATCCGCCATCTGCGCGGTCGTGTCGCCCATGCCGTCGCCCTGGACGATCGGATCAGGTTGACGCTGCGCAGCGACCGTGCGGGTGAGCCTTCCGAAACCGTTCATGGCTTCGATCTGGTCATCGACGGCGCGGGCGCCGACGCGCTGTGGTTCTTACCGCTGTTCGACCAGAGTGCCCTCGATCTCATGGAGCTCAAGCTGGGTGCCCCCGTGGACGGAAACGTGTTGCAAGAATCTCTCGGCCACGACCTCTCGGTCAACGGCCTGACTCCCAAGCTCATCCTTCCGACGCTCTCGGGTCTGACCCAGGGCCCGGGGTTCCCCAATCTCAGCTGTCTCGGATTGCTGTCCGATCGAGTGCTCGGTGGGCACAGCAGCACCGAGTCGGCGCGTCGCGAAAGGAAAACAATTGAGTACCAACCCATTTGATGACGAGAGTGGCGCCTTCTACGTACTGGTCAACGACGAGGAGCAGCACAGTCTGTGGCCGACGGCCATCGAGGTCCCGGCGCAGTGGCGTGTGGCCTTTGGCGAGGCCTCGCGTGCGGACTGTGTGGAATACGTCGAGGCCCATTGGACCGATATGCGCCCGAAGAGCCTGCGCGACGCGATGGCGGGCGGTTAGCAGCAGCTGGTAGGAAGATCTGGTAGCCCCGACAGCTTCAGCACCGGCCAACCCGATCAGAACGCCGCGCGCACCGCACTCTGGCGGGCCTTGCATGTGGAACTGGATTCGCCGCCGCATGTGCTGACCGATCGCATCGGCCTGCACCTGGTGGCACCGCCCGAGGATTGGCGCGGGCGCCCCGACATGGATCCGCGGGGTTCCACGGCGTCCCGATTGGGCATGGTGGCGCGGGCTCGTTTCGTCGAGGATCTCGTCGAGCAGCGGGCGGCAGAGGGTATAGCGCAATACGTCATCCTGGGGCCGGGCTGGACACCTTCGTGCAGCGCCATCCCGAAGCGGGGGAGCGGCTAACCGCTTTCGAGGTGGACCAGCCCGACACTCAAGCGTGGAGACGAAATCGGCTGACGGAGCTGGGATTCGAGATTCCCGACTGGCTGCGGCTGGTTCCGGTCGACTTCGAGACGGGCGGGTCCTGGCGAGATCAATTGCTCACCTCGACAAACCTGCGGTGGTGGCATCTACGGGCGTCAGCATGTATCTGAGTCGCGATGCCATTGTCGGGACTCTGCGCCAATGTGCCTCACTGGCACCGGGTTCGGCATTGGCCATGACGTTCCTGCTGCCGTTGGAGCTGCTCGAAGCGGGGGAGCGCCCGATCAGGCAGATGATCATGACCAAGGCGGCCGAATCCGGCACGCCGTGGGTGAGCTTCTTTTCGCCGGACCAGCTACTCGCCCTGGCACGCGACTGCGGTTTCGCCGACGCGTCGTACGTGTCCGGGCGCGAACTGATGGACCGCTATGTGCCCGGCGCCGGGTTGTCTGCCGAGGAGTTTCTGGTGGCCACCACCTAGTTGGCGGCCGCGGCGATCCGCCACCCTGAGGTGGACTCCTGCTGGCGCCAGAACTCTGCGAAACGTCCTCCCAGAGCGCTGAGTTCAGCGATCGAGCCCTGCTCCACGATGCGGCCCTCGTCGATGAACAGCACATGATCAGCGTTGCGGATGGCACTGAGCCGGTGGGCGATCATCACCCGGGTGCGAAGACGCGGATCATTCCCGATGGCCTCGGTGACCGCGGTTTCATTCTCGGTGTCCAGGGCACTGGTGGCTTCGTCGATGAGCAGGACCGGGGCGGGTTTCACGAGCGCGCGGGCAATGCTGACCCGTTGGCGTTCCCCTCCGGACAATGCCGTGCCGGCCTCGCCGACACGAGACTGCTCGGCGTCGGGCAGGCGCTCGATGATCTCGTCGACCCGAGCCAGTGCCATGGCCCGGCGCGCCTCCTCGTCTCCGGCCGTGGGATGTCCGACGAGAACATTGTCGCGGATCGGCCCGTCGAACAGATAGGGATGCTGGAACACCATGCTCACCAGAGCCCGGCGGGCGGCGGTGTCCAATGTCGCGACATCGGTTCCGTCGACCAGGATTTGGCCGCTCTCTGGCTGCTGCAGTCCGGCGATAAGCGAGAGTATTGTGCTCTTCCCGGATCCGGATGGTCCAACGATCGCAGTCGTGGTTCCCGGTTCCAGCGTGAAGTCAACGCCCTTGAGTACGTGTTCCCGAGCGCCGTCATATCGGAAGTCGACCCCGCGGAATTCGATACGTGGTGCCGGGGTATCGGCGGATGCGACGGCATCCCCGGGCTGGTCGGCGGCCTCGGTGGTGATGATCGTGTGGAGGCGTTCGAACACGCCGCGTGAGTTTTCGACCGCACCGGCCAGGCCCGCCAGCGCGGTGAACGGTTCCAGGAAGCGCACCACGACCACCATGAGCGCGACCGCCTCGGGGGCCCCGATCTCACCGCGTAGCGCCAGCGCCGTGGCGGTGCCTGCCAACAGGATCAGGGCGATCTGGCTGACGATTGTGAACAGCAGCTGGCCCGGGATCTGGAACAGCAAGAGCCGCATGGTTGCACCGCGCGCGACGGCCACTGCTTCGCCGACCTGGCTGCAGGCAGGACTGACGCGACGGCTCGCCCGCAGTGCGGCCTGGGTGCGTGCGAACTCCAGGATCCGTTCGGTAAGCGCGCTGTGCGCCTTGGCATCCGCTTCATCGGCGGCTCGTACGATGTGGATACTGGCCAGCAACGCACCGAGCAGCAGCGGCAGGGTGATGGCGGCCGCGACACCCAGTTTCCAGGAGATGAAGAACAGCCCGATGGTGATGGCTGCCGGCAGTAACACCGCGCCCACCAATGGCGTGAGGAGGTTTGCGATGAACCCGACGAGGTCCGGGCCTCCGGACGATATCGCTTGGCGCGCCATCGCGGTGCGATCCGCGGTGAACCATCCCAGCGGGATATGGGTGAGCCGATCGGCCACGCGGTGCTGCGAATCGTTCAGCAGGGCGAATCCGATGCGGTAGCCGATGCGGGCCTGCACGGTGTCGACGATCCATCCCGCCACGGTGACCGCGGTCAGCACGCCGAGCCATGGCAGCGCGGTGGAAGGGGTAGCCCCGAACAGGGCACCGAGCAGCGGCACCAACAGCAGACAGCCCGCCGCGCGCAGGGCGACAGACAGCACCGACAGCACGGCATAGGCGTAGAGCGGGCCGCGATGCCCGGGCGGAATCAGTCGAATCAGGTTGGAAAGCATCAGATGTTCTCCCCGGCGAGTACCGTCGACGGCTCTTGAAGGCGGCCCTCCCAGAGCCTTCGGTACCGGCCCTCGGCGGCCAGCAGCTGGGTGTGGGTGCCGGTTTCTACGATGTGGCCCTGGTCCAAGACCACGATCTGGTCGGCATCGGCGATGGTGTGCAATCGGTGTGCGATGACCAGCACGGTCCGATTGTGAACCAGCCTGCCGAGTGCCTGCTGCACCAAGTACTCCGATTCGGGATCGGCGAATGCGGTGGCCTCGTCCAGGATCAGGATGGGGGTGTCAGCCAGGAGGGCGCGGGCAATGGTCAGTCGTTGCTTCTCGCCCCCGGACAGCTGAGCGTTGGTATCCAGGACCGTGTCATACCCGTTGGGGAGACGCAGGATTCGCTCGTGGACCTGTGCATCGCGGGCCGCCGCCACAATCTCGGTGTCGGTGGCCTCGGGCCGGGCAAGTGCGATGTTCTCGCGGACAGTGCCCGCCACCAGCTGCACATCCTGGAAAACGAACCCGACTTTGGTGTACAGCTCATCGGCCGAGAGGGCACGGATGTCTGTGCCGTTGATGCGGATGGCGCCGTTATCGACGTCGTGGAACCGCGCCAACAGGGATGCGAGCGTCGACTTTCCGGACCCGGACGGACCGACGAGGGCCGTCACGGTTCCGGGCCGCAGAGTCAGGGTGACGCCGTGGATGACGGGCGCTCCCGGCCGATACCCGAAGGTTGCCGCATCGAAGGACACGGAGGTCTCCCCGGAACGGCCCTCGGAGGACTGCTCAGTCAGTTCGGTCTCGCTGAGGGCAACCGCGATGTGCCGTGCGGCCTCTACGCCGCCGCGAATACCGCCGAGACCGTACGCGATTCCCAGCAGGCGGGTGCCAAAGGTGGTGCCGAGCATCAGGAATGGCAGCAGGGTGGTGGGCTCCATGGTCCCGGCAACGACGAACAAGGTGCCGGCCGCTGCGATGAGCCAGAGGAAGGTCGTCGGCCGGGTCGCCAGATCCATGAAGGTTTTCTTCCCGATGAAGGGCCGCTGCCATTCATTGAGGAAGGAGAGGTACCCGTCCAGCTTGCGCTTGAATGAGGACGCCGCCGCGCCACCGAAAATTCGGATAACCGGCTGGCCTTCAAGATAAGCGGCTGACTCTCCGCTCATCCGTTCGCTCCAGCGAGAGGCCTCGATGATCTTCGGGCCGCTCTGGAACATCATGGTCGCCGTCGTGACGATGTGGACCAGGATGGGGATCAGAAGCACGAGTGCCAAGCGCCAGTCGACGACAAAGAGGTAGATGAGCACCGCGACCGGGCCGACGACGGCGGCCACGGCATCGGGGATCGCATGGGTGATCAAGTAGTGCAACGACAGGGTGTCGTCCTGGATGAGCTTCTTGACCGATCCGGATCCACGCTGCGTGAACCACCCCAACGGAACCCGGGATAGTTTCGCCAGGAGCCGTCGCCGAATACTGGCGCTGAACCGTATGTCGACGACATGCAGCCAGAGGGTCAGGGCAGCGCCCAGGCCGGCACCCAATACCAGCAGCGTCAGGAAGATCATTCCGGTGTGCCACAAGCGGGATTCGTCGGCCCCGGAGAGTAGCAACCGCGTCAGCTCCACGAGAACCACGAAGGGTGCCAGCTCGATCATGGTGATGATCGCCTGTAGCACACCGCTCGCGATCATCTGCTTCTTGACCGGTGCCAGCAGTTCCCCGGCAGCCTGCGAGCGCCATCGGCCTTGGGGGACTACGGGTACCGCGGGGGTTGCCGGCTTGTCGGCGGCGGGTTTGGCTGCGGAAAGATCCGGTGCGGCGGGTTTCGCTACCGGTGCCTGATGTGTGTCGGTGTCTCCGCGGCGGCTTCCCATCGCGCGACCGAAGGTCCAATACGCCGCGGCGTGCACGTCGGCCTTTGGGAACCCGAACGGCTCCTTGAGGCGCTTGCGGAGATGCTTGAGCGAGCCTGCCTCGGGACCGGCCCACGCGTACCAGTTGGACCAATCGCGAATCTCGATGGCAGCGGCCAGCGAGGTCTCGTCCGCCCGGTCCACCCAATGCAGCTGTCGCCGGGGATGATCCCGCAGAGGAATGAGCTCATCGTTGGGGTCGTGACGTTCCAGGTACACCTCGACGT
Organism: Mycobacterium sp. D16Q14; assembly: GCA_002013415.1. GTDB lineage: Bacteria > Actinomycetota > Actinomycetes > Mycobacteriales > Mycobacteriaceae > Mycobacterium. The sequence goes on along the minus strand of MAEX01000016.1, from coordinate 95,030 downwards.
CCACGTCCGCGGGCAAGGCGGCCAGGATCGAGTTGATCGCCGGGATGGACGCGGTGCCGCCGATGAGGAGGAATCCGGCCGGGAGGTCCTCGGGGATCTCGAAACGTGAGGAACCGAAGGACACCACCGGAATCGTCATACCGGGTTGCGCCGCTGTTGCCCACTGGCAGGCGGGACCGGCTGGCTCGTGGATCACGACATCGATCGCGAACTCGCCAGCATCGGCGTCCGTCGACACGATCGTGTACGCCCGCTGATGCTCGGTGGTGTTGCCTGTCGGGTCGGGGAACCAGAATCGGAGCCACTCGGTGGGGGCGTGCAAGAGGTCGTCGAAGAGCGTCGGCGCCGACATGGTGATGCGCACGCAATGTGGCGCGACCTGTGCGGTGCCAACCACAGTGGCTAGGTGATCGCGCGCCCCGAGTCCGCGCAGCACCGCACCCTGGAAGCCTCTACCCATGCTGATGTGACCTTTGTTTGTGCTTGACGTGGCTCCGGCAGACACATCCGGGCCATTACTTAGCCCATCCTAACCTAAGTGGTGCTGACGGGGTCAGGCACGAATGGCGGCGTCGTCCGGCGGGGCTGTTCCGGCCTCGTCGGGATCTGCACAGGGGATATCCGTTCCGGCGATCGAGGCCCCGGCCGTCTCGATGAGGAACGGTAGGGCGCACAATCCGACGACACAGGCCAGCATGAGATACGCGGCGGGGAACAGATCCCATCCGGTCCTGCCCACCATGAGGTCGTTCACCAGAGGCGCGGTGCCGCCGAACGCGGCGGTGGACAAGTTGTAAGAGATCGCGAATCCCGCATAGCGCACCTGAGTGGGAAACATGCATGGGAAGGTCGCGGTGATGGTGGACAGCTGCGGTATGTACAGCAATCCGAGAGTTGCGAAACCCACTATTGCCCAACCGAATCCCTGGCCCATGAGCCAGAACATGGGCAGCGAGAACAGCAGTAGTCCGGTCAATGAGAATGCCCACATGGGTTTGCGCCCAACGCGATCCGACAGTGCGCCGCAGAAGGGCAGGAATGCCATCATGGCGACCTCGCCGACGAGGACGACGATCTGGCCCTGCGTCTCGGTCATCCCGAGCCGGGTCTTCAGGTAGGTGGGCTGATAGCTGAGCAGGGTGTAGTTGGTGATGTTCAGCGCGATCACCAGCAGCATCATCACGATCATGGGTCGCTTGTAGTCACGCACCAGATCTGTGAGCCGTTCGAATGCAGTCTCCTGGCCCTCCGGCTCCTGTTCCTGCATCGCTTTGAACAAGGGCGGGTCGTCGAGGCGGCTGCGTAGATACCAGCCGATAAGGCCCATCGGCAGTGCGACGAGGAACGGAATACGCCAACCCCAGGAGTGCATCGCTTCGTTGCTCAGGGTGGCATCGAGGATCAGGACGAAAGCGGCGCCGGTTGCAAAGCCGCCCAAGGTGCCGAACTCGAGAAAGGAACCGTACTTGCCGCGCTTTTTATCGGGTGCGAACTCGGCCATGAACGTTGCCGCACCGCCGTATTCGCCGCCGGTGGAGAAGCCCTGCACCACACGCAGCAGAATCAACAACGCCGGCGCGGCCGCTCCGATGGTCGCCCAGGTCGGCAACATCCCAATGAGCGTGGTGGACAATGCCATCAGCACGATCGTGATGGCCATGACGCTCTTGCGGCCCAACCTGTCACCCAGTGGTCCCCAGATCATCCCGCCGAGGGGACGCAGCAGGAACGAGATTGCGTATCCCAGCATCGTGAACGCGGTGCCCAAGGTGGGGAAGAAGGCCTGCGTCAGGAAGACCGTCGTGGCGGCATAGACGCCGTAGTCATACCATTCCGTGGCGTTGCCCATCGCCGATGCCGCGATGGCGCGGTGCAGGATTCGCCGGCCCTCTGGTGACTGGAAGTCCGGGTCGGCAGTCGTCATCAGCGCGTGCCCGGCGATCGGTTGTTCAGCGGGGTAAAGGTCCGCGCCGCGATGTACTCCGGACGCGGCTCCGACCCGGCGAACGGCCGCTCTGGGGCGTTCTCCACCGAGTTGAACACGAGGAACACATTAGATCGCGGGTAGGGGCTGATGTTCGACCCCGACCCGTGCATGAGATTGCAGTCGAACCACAACGCGTCGCCCGGCTGCCCGAGGAACAGCTCGATGCCGCTGGTGAGGGCGGCGTCGGCGAGGGTCCGCGTCGAGGGGACGCCGATCTCTTGTTCCACCAGAGATTTCCGATGGTTCTCATGCGGGGTAGCGCCGACGCACGGGTAGAAGGTGCGATGGGTGCCCGGCATGACTTGCAGCGTCCCGTTATAGGCGACGTTGACAGTCAACGCGATCGAGCAGGACACGGTGCGCATCTGGGGGAGCCCGTCCTCGGTGTGCCAGGTCTCGAAGTCCGAATGCCAATAGAAGCCGCGTCCCCTGAACGCGGGCATCGCATTGATACGGGACTGATGGAGGTAGGCAGGCCCGCCCAAGAGTTGCTCGGCGACGTCGAGGACCCCCGGCGAACAGGCCACGTCCATGACCACGGAGCTCAGGAGGTGTGCCTCGAAGATCGACCGCACCTCCTGCGATCCGGCCTCCCTGATGATCCTAGGATCATCGCCCAGTTGTGATGGGACTCTGTCGATCTCGTTGCGCAAGGTCGAGACCGTCATATCGTCGACGGTGCTCGGCCGGATCAGGAATCCCTGATCGGACATCTGAGTGAGCGCAGGTGGAGCGAGCGGCCCCTGGTCCGCCGCGCCCCAGACCACAGGCTCGGTCCTGACGATGGGAGGCTGCTCGGTCTCGAGGCGGCTGGGGTAGCGATCCGTGATCGCGGGGGCGCTCATGAGAGTGCGGGCGCGGCCGGGTATGCGCCGGACTCGTCGTGGACCTCCTGCCCGGTGACGGGAGGGTTGAAAACGCACATCATGCGCATCTCAGTATTGGCGGAAAGCTGGTGCCGTTCATTGCCGTCGAGCAAATACATGCTGCCTGGTCCGAGTGTGAACACGTCACCGTTTTCCAGGTTTGTCAGCGTGCCAGTACCGGCCGTGAGCCATACCGCCTCGATGTGGTGCTGGTAGTGGAAGACGTGGACGGTTCCCGCATCGATAGTGGTCTCGTGGAAGGAGAAGCCGACTCCGTCATCGGCCAGCACGATCCGCTTGCTATGCCAGCCTTCGCCACTGACGTCGCGTTCGGTACCCGTAATCTGTTGGGTAGTACGGACGATCACAGTAATTCCTCTCGGTGGATTCGGCTTCTAGGCGGACTCGGCGATGGCTTCACGCAAGGTGGAAATGCCGATATCGAGCTGCTCGTCGGTTGTGGTTAGTGCGGGCAGCAGCTTGACGACCTCGTCCCTGGGGCCGGAGGTCTCCACAAGCAGACCCCGCTGGAATGCGGCCTTGCTGACGCGCGACCCCCGCTCGGTATCGGAGAACGCGATGCCCTGGACCATGCCGCGGCCACGCACCGTCGCCGAATCGTCGTCGGCCACCAATGCGGACAACTCGGTATGGAGGCGGTCGCCCTTGCGGCGTACGTCCGCGCTGAACGTGCCATCGCGCCAATACTTCTGCAGCGTCGCGGTGGCGGTCACAAAGGCCGGGTTGTTTCCGCGGAAGGTGCCGTTGTGCTCACCCGGGGCCCACTGATCGAGATCGGGCCGGATCAGCGTCAGTGCCATCGGCAGGCCGTATCCGCTGATCGATTTGGACAGCGTCACGATATCCGGACGGATGCCGGCGTCTTCGAAGGAGAAGAAGGCACCCGTTCGGCCGCAACCCATCTGGACGTCGTCGACGATCAGGAAGATCTCACGCTTGCGGCACAGGTCTGACAGCGCGCGCAGCCATTCGGCGCGGGCGACGTTGACCCCGCCCTCGCCCTGTACGGTCTCGACGATCACCGCGGCAGGCTTGTTGAGGCCACCACCCTCGTCGTCGAGAACCTTCTCAAACCATTGGAAATCCTCGGTGACTCCACCGAAGTAGTTGTCGTACGGCATCGGAGTGGAGTGCACCAGGGGCACGCCGGCTCCGGCACGCTTCATCGAGTTACCGGTCACGGCCAGCGATCCCAGTGTCATTCCATGGAATGCGTTGGTGAAGCTGATGATCGACTCGCGTCCCGTGATGTTCCGTGCCAGCTTGAGTGCTGCCTCCACGGCATTGGTTCCGGTGGGCCCGGGGAACTGCACCTTGTAGTCCATGCCGCGTGGCTGCAGGATGGTCCGCTCGAATTCCTCGAGGAACTGCTGTTTGGCGACCGTGGCCATGTCCAGGCCGTGGACTATGCCATCGGTCGTCAGGTAGTCGATGAGGGCCGTCTTGAGATCCGGGTTGTTATGCCCGTAGTTGAGTGCGCCCGCACCGGCGAAGAAGTCCAGGTAACGCTCACCGGTGGTGTCGGTCAGCCAAGATCCGGAGGCGGAGGCGAAGGTGGTGGGCCAACTTCGGCAATAACTTCGCACCTCGGATTCACGTTCGTTGATGACCCTCGGTAGCCCGGCTTCCTGAGCGGGCAAGGTGGCGGTCATTTCTGTATCCCCTTTCGGCCCAGTGCCTTTAGACACTGTTATCTGGGCGCTTTATGTAGGTCGTGCGGAGTGAGCCGTAGCAGCGGCTCTGCCTCATGTGCATCGGGAAACAGATCCACGCCGAATCCAGCGGATTCGGTGAGTTCCATGTCCCGCCGGCGGGCAAATCCGGCGAATAATGCACGAGAAGCGGTATTTGACTGGGTAACAGTGGTTTCCATGATCAGGGGCTCGCCTTGTAACGTCGCGAGAGAGTCTGCGAGCCAGGCCAGCATGCTGGCGGCCAAACCCTTTCCGCGGTACGCCTCGTCGACTCCTACCTGCCAGATCATCAGTGATCCGGAGGGTCTGAGGTATCCGGTCACGAATCCGACGGGCTTTCCGCCGACACGTGCGACGGTGGCTGTGGAGGGAAAGTCAGTGCACCACAACAGGTATGCGTAAGAGGAATTGACATCCAACACACCGGAGTCGCGTGCGATACGCCACATATGACGAGCGTCCGACTGCGTCGGGTGGCTCATGGACCACATAGGGGTACAACGTTTTTCAGTCTGCAATTCAGTATCGACCACTAAACATCACCATCACCACAACATGTTTCGTATCAACTGGAGTTTCGTATCAGGTTCGTACCGTCCGACCGTAACCACATCGGCACCCGGATGGCTAGGACCGGCAGTGGCGATCAGGGTCAACTCACGGCGTTTGCCGAGGGTATCCACCTGATGTGACGCTCATCACATTATTGCGGGACTATGAGAACTTGACGGGATCTTGACGAATGTGCCTCGAGATTGCCGGGCAACATTCAGCCATTGCTACTGAAGCAGCGCTCCCAGCGGTCGGGATCGGCGAGCATCTCGCCGGGGGGAGTGGCCCAGCAGGCGGCCACCAGGTCGTAACCGTGGTGAATGAGTGCGGCATGCGCGGGCCAGTACGACTGCAGCCATTCGGGTTCGTTGTGTGCGCTGTCCACGCCAGCTCGAATGGCGCCCTCGAGTTCGAAGGACAGGTCTCGGGCCTCTGCGTATGCAGCGTCGTGGGCTGGCTGCACGCGGGCGGTCGTGACCAGCGCCAGCGCCGCACGCCGGATCCGGACTTCGGTGAATGCGAAGGTCTGGCGATGGGCATGCGGTGCGATCAGGTACATCGACGCCATGGCGACGGCGACGCCGACCAATGTCTCCACCAGGCGGTCGCGCACGATTGATGTGACGGATCCCTGCAGGGTGACCACGCCTGCCGACAGCAGTGCGATGGGCGTCACGAACATGACGGCGACGGCGTAGTTACGTGGCAGGAACAGCTCGGTGCAGAACTGCAACGTTGCGATGGCGGCGATGAGCGCGTACCCGGTGAGGGACAGCTGGTACAGCACCGCGAAGAGAACGAGCCCGACCACTGTTCCGGCGAAGCGCTGAAATCCGCGCACCGTTCCGTGTAGCCGGTCGGGGCCCAGATGGACGATCACGAGGGCGCTCAGGATCGCCCATTGTGGCCGTGTCAGCCCGATCGCCGCACTGATGGCTCCGGCGCCGAGGCAGGCGATGCCGACGCGTCCGGCGGTGATGGTGGCGTGCGAACGGAACCGCACCGAGCGGCGCAGCCGGTACCAGATACTGGGGCGGACCACGAGAACGTGGTCGCCGGGGATGACGTGATCAAGCACCATCTTGGCGCCGACAGCGGTTTCGGTGAACCGGCGATGGGTGTCGAGCATCGTTGTCACCAAGGGTGAATCTGACCGCGTGGAGTATCCCGCGTCGTGCAGCGCGGTCCATGCCGAGGAGATTGCCAGTCCTGCGGCGTGGCGGGCGTCGACCGTCGCGTTGCCTGGCTGGGCATACCCGTCAACCGCTTCGACTGCCCGCTGTACTGCGACGCGCTCGGGCTTGTGGCGATCGATCGCGGCGCCCGCCATCGAAACAATGACCGCCGCAACCGCTCCCAAGCTTGCGCAGGCGAGAATCCGAAATGGGTCCACACCCCATTCCGTGGCGCCGAGCGCGCCACCGCACCCCAGGACGAAGAACAGTGCGCCCGGAGGGCCGAGCCGAAGCGCGTCCACCGTGTAGACGACCGGGACCGCGACCGCTGTCAGGGTGAGGATGATTGCCACCTTGTTGGCGACACCGCCGGGGGCATGGGCCCCGACGAGGGCGCCGAGCGTCGCGACGAGTAGTAGCGCGATACCCGCGGTGGCCACGACGGCGGCGCGCACCCGGTAGGGGCGCCCTTCGCCGTAGAGAACGGCGAAGGCCCCGTAGGTCACATAAAGCGCCGCATTCGGGTATCCAGCGGCGACAACGAGCGCCCCGGGAATGGCGACGGCGGCGCCGGCGCGCAGTCCGATGCCCCACCGCCGACCCGCCGGTGGGGCGGAGAACAAGATGGAGCGGGCCCGGGCGATCTGCGGAAGTGGGTCCGGCGATTCAGGCGCGGGCGGGGTCACACGTCATTTCATACCGTGCCGCTGCCGGTAGGCGCGTTGTTTACAGGCAGCGGAGCAGTAGCGCTGTGGCCGTCCCTTCCCGTGGGCGATCAGTTCGGAGTCGCAAAACTGGCAACGTCCGCGCAGCTCGGCGGCTATTTCGTCACGCGCCGGAGGGGATTCGTCACAGGCGCCGCGTGCTGCGGACACCAGATTCGTGCCGGCGGCCCGGCCGCGGGGGGTACGGATGCGCAGCTCCCTATCGAGGTAGGGGCAATCGACGATGTCTTCGTTCTGGCACGACAGCAGGTGGTTGAGGTATTCGCGTGCGCGATCGAGCTGCTCGATGCGGGCGGAGATGTCCGCGACTTGCTCGGTGACCGCGCTGCGCCAGGTATCGGGTTGTGCCGAATGTGATGTCACGACGGCGGCCTGGCGCAGCGGCATCATTCCGGTGATGCAGCATAGGTACGCGATGCCGATGCGACGCAGATCTCGCTCGGTGTAGGTGCGACGGCCGCTGTGTTGTGTCGGCGAATTCAGGACGCCCTGCTTCTCCCACCATCGCAGGGTCGACGGGGCCAGACCGTAGAGGGCGGCCGCCTCGCCGATGTTCACCGTGGGTTCCGCGGGGGCGGGTCTTGACATCAAGCTCACTTCACCATTGAAACTTAGGCAACCCTAACTTGTAAGGAGTACCTATGGCCGAGATGGCTGTGACTCACGACAATCCGCGCAGGCGGCTCATGCAATTGCTCTCCGCGGCATCATCGATGTGGTGACCCTCGGTACCGATCTCGATATCCGCCTCATCGAGATCGTGCCGGCCTAGGGGCCGCCTACTAGCCCACGAGTGACCGGCCGAGATAGGCGCCCTCGGTGGCGCCCGGCGGCATGACGAAGACGGCGGATCCGACCGTGGTGTTCCACTGATTGAACTCGTCCCGTTCGGCCAGCCGTCGTTGTACTGGGACGAACTGCGTGGCGATATCTCGTTGGTATGCGGCGAAAATCAGACCGGAGTTCGACGATGTGCCCGGCAAGGGTGCGTCGTCGAAGTTGTACGGGCGGCGCAGGAATTTCTCGTGCGGATTGCGATGGCGGGCTAGCGCGATATGCGCGGTCGCCGGGATGACCGGGATACCGCCGCGGGTCATCTCGAGGTCGGGTTCGTCGGACTCCTTCTCGCCCGTCAGCGGCGCGCCGTTGTCCGTTCGTCTGCCCATCACCAGGTCGCGGAGCCTGGTGTCCAGCTGGTCCCATCCGTCCAGATCCATCGTGATCCGCCGAAGGACGAGAAGCGTTCCGCCCCTGAGCCACTCATGATCCTCACCCTGGTGCCACAACAGGCTGTCGAGCTCGTGGACGCTGGGGTTCACCGTGCCATCGACCTGTCCCATGAGATTGCGCATGGTGCCTCCCGAGGGATCTTCCGCGCGCGGCGTGCGGAATCCGGTCTGGCGCCAGCGTTCGGTGGCCAGGGAGCGCACGTTCTTCAGGAGAACCCGGGCCGCATGCGCCACCACGAGCATGTCGTCGGCGCATATCTGCAGTAGGAGATCACCTCCGCACCAGCGCCTATCGAGTTTGTCAGTGGAGAATGCCGGGAAGTCGCGTGCCGAGGCCGGGCATTTGTCGGCCAGGCCCGTCGTGGTGAACGCCGACGGCCCCAGGCCCGCCGTGATCGTCAATCGTGCTGTGGTCGTGGCCAATTCTGGCTCGGTGTCGGCGAGTGCGGGCAGGCCTTGAGTCAACCTGGCGGCGTCGGTGGTCCACAGACGCAGGATGGACCGCAGGTTTTCACGGGCGGTGCGTTCGTCTGTGCTGCTGCCGGGTAGCAGATCCAGGGCGAGGAACAGCGCGTGTGACTGCGGTGCGGTGGTGATCCCCGCCTGGTGCTCGCCGTAGAAAGGTTCGACAGCCGGAGCGCCTTGCGGTCGAGCCGCCTGGGATTGTGCCGACCACGCCGACAGTCCGGCGCCCGCGGTGAGGGCGGCCGCGGCACCGCCGCCGACAATGAGTCCCCGTCGGGACAAAGAACGACGCGTCATGCTCAGGGCTGGTAGTTCTCGTTGCCGCCTGCGAAATCGCGGATCTGGGCGGTGAGGGGCTTGGTCGAGCCGTCCTGGAAAGCCAGCGTGATGATGACGTCCTGACCTGGGCGCAGGGGAGTGGTCAGCCCCATGAGCATGACGTGATCGCCGCCCGGGGACAGCTTGTGCTCACCGTTGGCGGGAATGACGACCCCGCCCTCCTTGGGGCGCATGAGACCGCCGGGAGTGACCTCGTGGAGCTCGACCGACTTCGCGGCCGGTGAGGTGGCGGACACAATGCGTACCTCGATGGAGCCGTTGTTGTGCACGGTGCCGAACACCGAAGTCATGGAGCCGTCAGGGGCGGACTTGGCCCATTGATCGGTGATGGTGACCTCGGAAGCCTGCTCGGCAGGCGTGGACTCATGCGCCGAACAACCGGCGAGCAATGACAGCGCGACTGCTGCCGGGATGACGATCTTCACGTTCAGCTAGTCGTGTGGGTGGTGACGAAAGTTCCGGCTGGACGGCATTCGACTCAGGCTTAGCTCCGCGAAGAGCTTCTCGGTGGCGGTCGTGGCGGCCTCGACATCGCCGGCGATGACTCCCTCGACGAGCGTGGTGTGTTCGTTCTCGAAGGAGCACTCCGCGCCGATCGGGTTTCCGCGCATGTAGTGGTCCATCAAGCCGAGCAGCGAGTCATAAAGTTCCAGGTAAAGAGCGTTGTGGCTCGCCGCGACCACTGCTCGGTGGACGGCGATGTCGGTGGCGATGGCGTCCTCGACATTCTGGGGTGCGACATGCCGGGGAGCCCACAGCTCGTTGCGCCGCCGCAACAGGGCGCGCAGCTGCTCGATGTCATCCTCATCACGTCGCTGCGCGGCGAGCCCGGCGGCGGTCACTTCGAGGGTCTGCCGCAGTTCGATCAGATCGCGGTCGTTGGCGGCAGCGAAGTAGTCGGCGATGGCCGAGCCACTGCCGCCGACGGAGAGCACGTAGGTTCCGGAGCCCTGACGTCGTTCCAGCATCCCGGCGTGCACCAGGGCCTGGACGGCCTCTCTAATTGTGTTGCGTGAGGTTCCGGTGAGCTCGCACAATTCAGGTTCAGTGGGAATGCGTGCACCGATGGCCCAGCGTCCCGACTGAATCTCCTCGCGGAGTTGCTCGGTGACCTGGCCAATCAGTGTTTGGCGACGGACCGGCTGCATGACGGCCCATCGTAGCGTGCGGCGGAAATCACCTTGAACATATTCATCCATTCATCCTATGATTTGCCGGGGCTTAGAGGAGGATGAACGTTGACCGCGACCGCGCAAGACACCGGAACCGCTACGCACGATTCGATGCGGGCCGTATCGGCAGCTGCGTTGCGCCGTGGGCGCCTCATGGTGCTGGTCGCGATCCTGCTGTTCGCGCTGTGCCTTCGCTCCGCGGTAACCTCGCTGACCCCACTGCTGACCCAGATCTCTCACGAGGTCGGGTTCGGCTCCGCGGTGATCGGCGTGTTCGGGATGCTGCCGACGGCCATGTTCGCCGTCGCGGGGCTGGTGACACCGGCACTCACCGAGCGATTCGGTCTGGAGCGCACGACGCTGGCCGCGGTGGTGGCCACTGTTATCGGTATGGCGGCCCGGCCCGCGATGAACTCAACCGGCGGGCTGTTGGTGCTGTCCTGCGTGGCGCTGCTCGGTATGGGCATTGGCAACGTGGTGATCCCACCGTTGGTCAAGCGGTACTTCTCGCATCGCGTCGCGCTGATGAGTGCTTCCTATCTCACGGTGTTGCAGATCGGTACCACGGTTCCGGCGCTGACGGCGGTGCCGCTGGCTGATGCCTACGGATGGCGATTCTCGCTGGCGGCGTGGGTGCTTGTTCCGATCGCCGCGCTGTTGCCGTGGATCGGTGTCGTCATCGCGCGTCGCGGCCATGATGTTGCCGACCATTCGGCCGAGCCGCATGCGGATTCGTCTGCGGTGGGGCAGGTTTGGCGCTCACCGCTGGCATGGGGCATGGCCGGCATGTTCGGCATGACGTCCCTCGTGACGTATTCGATGTTCACCTGGATTCCTGCGATCCTGACCTCCGCCGGTGGCAGCGCCGGGTTGGGCGGCGTGATGGTGGCCGTGTTCTCGGCGGTGGGATTCGTTGGCACGCTGACCATCCCGCCGTTGGCCGCGCGCATGCGCAACCCGTTCCCGCTGGTGGTGGCGTGCCTGGTGTGCTTCCTCGTCGGGTTCGCCGGGCTGTTGTGGATGCCGATGACCGCGACGGCCGTGTGGGTGATTGCGCTGGGCTTCGGTCCGTCCACCTTCCCGCTGGGATTGACGCTGGTGAATCTGCGTACCCGCACTCCGGCTGGTTCTGCGGCGTTGTCCGGGTTTACCCAGGGAGTTGGCTATGCCGTCGCGTGCCTGGGCCCCTTGCTGTTTGGCGTGCTGCACGACCTGAGCGGCAGTTGGTATGCGCCGTTTGGCCTTCTGCTCGTAGCGATCACCGTGCTCGGTATCGGCGCCTTCCAGGCGTGCAAGCCGCGCATGCTCGAAGACACTTGGGGTCGCTGAGTCAAGCAGGATCAGGCTGGGTGGTGGATGAGCAGTGGCAGTACCGCGAGCGCTCCGGCCTTCCGCAGATGAGCGGCGGCAACGGTGACGGGCCATCGGGTAGACGTCGAGTCGGCGACTAGCAGCACGCACCGGCCGTTGATCATGTCCCGGAGCGCGTCGTCTGTGCTGATCGCGTCACGCCAGTAGGCGGCTTCCTCCCCGCCGGATGAATCACGGCCAGGAGCCGTCCCCGCAACCGCTGGCATCACTGCGTGCCGTAGGCGACCGACCGTGGCAATGCGGTCGGTCACCGGCCGCACCGGATTGGGCGTACCGGTCAGCTGTAGTGACACCGCGATCTCGGGGCGGGCGACCCATTCGTCGCGCCATCGAGCGAGAGTGGAAACCGCGGCCTGGGCCAGGACCTCGATCGCCTCGGGCTCGCCCCCTACCGCAGCGGTGATTACCCCGCTCCACTCTGGAGCGTCGGCATGGACCAGCACGCGGCCCGGCTCGGCGAGCAGGTCCGATGGAATCTTGCCGCGGGTGCCAAACTCTCCGCCAGGCCACATCTTTCGGGGTTCAAGCACCGTGGAGTCGGTGCGCAGGGTGGCGGCGACCGTCTGCATGAGCTCGGCGGACGCGGGCAGTCCAAGCCCATCGGGTGTGTGACCGAGGCACACCGAGCAGTGTCCGCACGATGCGGCCTGGGGATCGTCGAGCGATTCTGTGAGCAGCTGCATGAGGCAGCGTTCTCCACGTGTATAGGCCTTCATGATGTCGGCCTCACGGCGCCGAGTGGCAATGATGCCTTCGTAGTGTTCCGCATCGAAATACCAAGGGCTACCAGTGGATCGCCAGCCGCCGTCGACCCGCTCCACTGCACCGTCGACGGCGAGCTGTTTGACCATGAGCTCGATTCGGGTGCGCCGAATGCCTGTCTTGGCCTCGAGTGCGTTTACCGATACCGATCCCTCACCCTCGTGTGTCTGACCGGCGAGCGCGGTGAGCACCGTGTCCATCTGCTGGGAATCTGGAATGGAGGCGGTGGTGAAGTAGTCCCAGATACCGGCGTCGGATTCCGACGGAAGCAGCACGACTGCCGCATGGTCGATGGCACGGCCGGCACGCCCGACCTGCTGGTAGTAGCCGACCGGTGATGGCGGTGAGCCGATGTGGACGACGAACCCGAGGTCGGGCTTGTCGAAGCCCATCCCCAGGGCAGAGGTGGCGATCAGCGCCTTGATCTGGTTCTCACGTAGCGCGTCCTCCAGCCGGGCGCGCGTATCCGCATCGAGTTGGCCGGTGTACGCGGCGACTTTCGCCTGTGGGTGTACCGCGTGGATGGCGTTCACTAGCCGTTGCGCATCGGCGACGGTAAGTACGTAGACGATGCCCGATCCTGGTAACTCGTCTAGATGCTGAGCGACCCAGGCATAGCGTGCCAGCGGCGACATCGGTGGTAACACGTTGAGCTGCAGTGAACGCCGGGCCAACGGTCCCCGGAGAACCAGGGTGGCATCGCCCAGCTGGCTGGCCACGTCCTCGGTAACCCGCGCGTTCGCGGTGGCAGTGGTGGCCAGTACCGGTGTATCCGGATTCATCCGCGTGAGCACATCGGACACCCGGCGGTAGTCGGGACGAAAATCGTGCCCCCAGTCCGACACCGCGTGCGCCTCGTCGATGACCAATAGGCCCATAGAGCCTTCGAGCGCCGACAGCACCCTACGGCCAAACGACGGGTTGGCCAGCCGCTCAGGTGACACCAGAAGCACGTCGATATCGCCGGCCACGAGCCGCGCCTCGATCGCACTCCAGTCGTCGAAGTTCGACGAGTTGAGCGTCGCGGCTCGCAGCCCTGCCCGAGCGGCGGCAGCGACTTGATCGCGCATCAGGGACAGCAGCGGCGAGACGATCAGTGCCGGACCGGCGCCCTCGGAGCGTCGGATCGCTGTCGCGACCCAATACACCGCGGATTTACCCCATCCCGTGGCTTGAACCACCAGCACCCGAGCGGCGGGCTCCAAGAGTGCTGCCACTGCGGTTTCTTGATCTCCCCGCAGGACTGCACCGGGACCGGCCAGCGCCTCGATTACCTTTCGGGCCTGATCTGCCCTGGCGCCCTTCAGTTGGCCCATGACTCACGTCCCCCTCGCGTCCGACTACCGGTTGAACGCAACCTACAAGGCCGCTCCGACGTCTCGCGGTGGGTGGGTTCGCTCCTGCTACCTGTCCCGTCCGCCCGGTGGGTCGTCGAGCATGGGAGTGTGCGCTATCACCGGGTAGGCGCCGGTGTATCCGATGCGCTCACGCGCGAGCTGCAGGACGCGGCCACGGCAGAGATACCACCCCGCCGTGAGCACGGGGATCAGTACCGCGATCGCGATCAGATTCCACGCGTTCTCGTAACACATCAGCACCACCACGGCTGCCAGGAACGCCAGCGTCAGGTACCCGGTGTACGGCGCTCCGGGCATCCGGAAACTGCCGCGCTGCAGGATGCCTCGCTGCGACCACCGGTACAGCTGGATCTGGCAGATCACGATGGTGGCCCAGGACGAGATGATTCCCAGTGCCGCCAGATCGAGGGCGGTTTCGAAGGCTTCGGCGGGAATGACCAGGTTCATGAAAATGCCGACAAGTGTGAGGGCGCCGGTGACGGCGATGCCCATGAACGGCACTCCGCCGGAGGTCATACGTGACAACACTTTTGGTGCACTGCCATTCATCGCCAGGGATCGCAGAATCCGCCCCGTACTGTATAGGCCTGCGTTGAGGCTGGACAATGCAGCTGTCAGCACCACGAAGTTCATCACGTCGCCGGCATACGGCACGCCTATCCGGGAGAAGAAGGTGACGAAGGGGCTCTCGCCGGCTTTGTAGGTTCCATAGGGCAGCAGCAGCGCCAGCAGGATGAGCGAGCCCACGTAGAAGACCGCGACCCGGAATACGACTGAGTTGATGGCCCGGGGCATCACCTTTTCCGGGTTCTCGGTCTCGCCGGCGGCAATGCCGACCAGTTCGACAGCGGAGTACGCGAAGACTACTCCCGAGGTGACGATGACCAGAGCCATCAGGCCGGCGGGCAGCAGGCCGCCGTTATCCGTGATCACCGATGGTCCTGTGCTGGCGCCCTCGACCGTGAAGCGGCCCGCCAGGAAGACCGTTCCGATGACCAGGAACCCCATGATGGCAACCACTTTGATCAGAGCGGCCCAGAATTCCATCTCCCCGAACAGTTTGACGCTGATGGTGTTCATGGTGAGTACGATGACCAGGGCGATGAGTGCGATGGACCACTGCGGGATGGCCTTGAAGGCGCTCCAGTAGTGCATGTACAGCGCGATGGCTGTGACGTCGACGATGGCGGTGGCGGCCCAGTTGAAGAAGTACATCCAGCCTGCGACGTATGCCGCCTTCTCGCCGAGGAATTCGCGGGCGTACGACACGAAGGACCCCGAGGACGGCCGGTGCAAGATCAGCTCGCCCAACGCACGCAGGATGAAGAACACGAACACGCCGCAGACCGCATAGACCAAGAACAAGCCCGGTCCCGCGCTGTGCAACCGGCCACCGGCTCCCATGAACAGCCCCGTGCCGATGGCACCCCCGATGCCGATCATTTGGACTTGCCGATTCTTCAGCCCCTTGTGGTATCCCTGTTCCTCGGGGGCGGGAGCTGAGGTGTCATATGTTGCCGGGGACGTCATCGTGCGACCGTATCGACCGGAAAGTTGCTGACTGGAACAACGATGTTACGAACATGGGTCTGCTGCGCGATTCGGCCTGATGCTTGATCAGCACTGCGCAGCTGACTGCCGAGGTGATGAGTGCTCGAAGATCACTGAGCCGCAATCGCGGTTGATGTGGTGGACCGGGTCGCGCCTCAGGGGCAAAGCTGCGGCAGGCCCTTGATGATCGCCCCAGTCAGCGCCTTGGCCATAATCGCGGCTGTGCCCGGTATAGCCATGTCGAAGCGGATTGTGTAATTCAGTCGCGTTCCGCCATCGGGAAGAGGGGTTAGCTCCTGACGACCCCAATGCCGCTTGAGTGGCGAGCCTTTGATGATTTTGTATTCGATCAAGGTAGGTCGTTCGGCGGTTATGGTCGCCTCCCAGAACTCTGGTAGCGGGCCGACCTTGAGCCCACGGGCCGACCCGACGCCGTAGCGCCCGGTGTCGCAGTCTCGCACCTGGGTTACCTTCAGTCCGAACAACTCGTAGCTCTCATGTTGGACGAGCTTGTCAAATACCACCTCGGGGGCCGACGTGAAGGTGTGTATGACATGCACACGAATGGGAGCCGCCGGAATGGTGCGGTCGATAGCCATAGGTTCCTTTCAAGGGCGACGATCAGGGTACCTGCACATCTCACCGGCTAGAACGGTGGAGGATTGGCCTCGGCGTGTGCGGCTTGTGCGTGCGTGCGTTGGAGTCGTCTCTGTTGGTTGAGGTTTCGCTCGGTGGCGCGGTGCCGTTGGCGGTCTTGAGTGTGGGTGCGCGCTCGCGTCAGGTTGTTGAACAGGAGCCCGCCGGCGGGGGTGGTGAGGTAGGTGTGGCCCGTGGGTGCTTTCCAGATGATGGTGCCGTCGGGCTCCCGGATTTCGCGCCATCCGCAGAAGGTCATGAGTCGATAATGCTTGCGGCACAACGCTTTCAGATTGTCCGCCGCGGTGCGACCGCCGTCGGCGTAGGCCACGCTGTGGTCCAGGTCGGCAGTCTCGGCCGGGTGTGAGCAGTCAGGGAAGCGGCACAGCTGATCGCGGCAGCGCACGTAGGTGTCCAAGGCGCGGGTGGGGCGGTATCGGTCGGTGTCCTTCGCGTGCAGGGTGCTGATCCGGGTGCCGGGTTGGGCCGCGATCTGGCGTGCCTGCGACGCGGTGATGACGCCAAACCTGGATACCTTAACGGGCTCAGTGCATTCGGAGTCTTCGATGGTGTTCTGGTTGGCGACTAGGTGCACGATGACCTGGGTATCAGCGATGCTGCGTCCAGCGCAGTCGGCATCGTCGCAGGTGCATCGCATCCGATCCAGGCCCTGAGTCAGGGCGCCGATGGCGTCGGCACGCAACTGCGTTTTGGTGCGCGGGTCGGCGGGACAGACGGTGGTCACCAGCTGCTCGAGACGCTTGTCGAGTGCGACCGCGTGTGGAGTCTGCAGCACACCCCAGATCTCGGCCAATGGATCGCCGCTATCGAGGGAGCGGATCTCAAGATGCCGGTCATCGGTGGCGGTTTTGGTGCGGCGCACCGCATCACGATCATGGCGGTAGATCAATGCGTCCAGGGCTGCCGTGATCCGTTTGATCGACCAGCGTTCCCACCGGGGCAGCGCTGCCACGATCGCCGCATCCACGGCGGTGACCACGGCGTCGTCTTCGAGGAGTTCGGTGCGCCCGATGATCAAACGCGACGGTGCGAAAGTCGATGTCTCCGGCGGCGAATCGCTCGGCCACGGCACGCAGGCGATGCCGCAGCACGTAGGCGTAACGCATCTGACTGGATGCCAGCGCGTGCGTTATGCCCTGCGCGGCAGCCACTTGAGCGGCCACCTCATCCCAGCGGTCCACCGCGAACCGATCACGAGGATCCTCCCGGTGTGGATCGGCATGTCAATCCACCAGTACGCCGATCGCCGCAAGACGACGCGAGGCCGCCTGCGCCTCAGCGCGCTGGGATGAGGTGATCACATCGATCAAGCCCCTTCCCACATTGAATTCCGCAAAAAGGTAATCACTCTGGAACGACGGCGTCTTTCACGTTCGCTGGTGTCGCGATTCGGTGCCCGTTCCCGGCCGTCCCTCCCCGGATAATGCCGAAATAATAGGTGCACACCCATGATTGAGTATGGAATACGATCGCACCGCGTCGTCTATTCTGATGCTCGTGGCGCAAAAGAACCCAGGTGGCCGGCCCGACCTCGCGGCGCTGATGGTCCCGGTCGGTCGATCGTTGATGCGTGCGGAGCTGCCGCTGCTGGAGGCACACGGTGTGACCATGTGGGCGTACGCCGTACTGACAGCGCTGCGAGACAAGGAGGCGAGCAGCCAGGCCAGTCTGGCCGATGCCATCGGCGCCGATCGCACGCGCATCATCGCCGTGCTCGACGATCTGCAGGATCGGAAGATGATCAACCGTCGGCCGGACCCCAGTGACCGGCGCAGCAATCTGTTGTCATTGACTGCCGGCGGCCGCAAAACGGTTACCGCCGTGCAGAAAGCGATCCAAGACTATGAGAAGCGCATCCTTGCCGCGGTGTCTGCGGCCGATCGCGACGCCTTCCTTCGAGTGCTCATGCACCTGGCAGCGCTCGATGATGCGCAGACCGAGCCCAAAAGCTAGGCGGCCGAGGACACGGCCTTTGACTTCGCGGTACCGAATCGCATGTTCTCGTCTATTCGATCACGGCGGAAAGCAAGCAGATCCAGCACGTAGTTGTGCCGGATTGCCCACGGGCCTTTCACCCCGGAGCGCGGCATATGGTCCTCGCCGCGGCTTACATAGCCGGATGACAGGTTGAAGAACGGTCGGGCTTCGAGGTCCTCACCGTGCCGGTCCGGATACGCGTGGGTGTAGCCGAGGCGATCCATATAGTCGAGAAGCCGTACGACAGCCCGTGCGCTCAGATCGGCGCGAAGCGTCCAGGACGCGTTGGTGTAGCCGACGCTCCATGCGGCGTTTGGCACTCCTTCGATCAGATATCCCTTATAGATGAACCGATTCGGGGAATCGATGGGGGAGCCGTCCACGCTCAGCGCGATACCGCCGAATATCTGGAGGTTGAGGCCCGTCGCTGTGATGACGACATCAGCGCGCAGTTCCTCACCTGACCCCAGCCGGATGCCAGACGGCGTAAAAGAGTCGATGGTGTCGGTAACCATGCGGACACCGCCGGCACTGATGGCCTCGAAGAGATCTCCATCGGTATCGGCGCACACCCGTTGATCCCACGGGTTGTAGCGCGGCTTGAAGTGAACGTCCACCGGATAATCGGCGGGTAGCCGTTTGGAAATCCGCCGCCTGATGAACCATTTCGCGAATCCTGGTGCTCGACGGCACACGTGGTACATGATCCAGCTGAACCCGCCCAGCCAGATCCGAGCGAAATGCTGAACAAGGTTGGGTGGAAGCACTTTTCGGACTACTCCGACGACGCGATCGGCTCGATCGATGGGGTAGACGTAGCTGGGGGAGCGCTGCAGCATGCTCACCTTCGCGCCCGCGCGCGCCAATGACGGCACCAGCGTGACCGCCGTCGCGCCGCTGCCGATGACCGTCACCTCCTTGCCGGAGCAGTCCAGATCCTCCGGCCAATGCTGGGGATGGATCAGCTGTCCGGCGAAATCGGCGATGCCCGGGAACTCCGGCGTGTAGCCGTCGTCGTAGTTGTAGTAGCCCGTGCACAGATAGAGGAATCGGGCCCGGTAGGTCGTCGGGCCCGTGGGCGTGTCCACGCGCATCGTCCACGTATCGGTATCGGTACCGAAGTCGGCTCCAGTCACCTTGGCGGAGAAGGTGATGTGTTGGTCAATGCCGTAGTCCCGGGCAGCGTTTTCGAGGTAATCACGGATGTCGGCACCATCGGCGATGGTGTTGCGCTCGTGCCATGGGTGGTATCCGAAGCTGAGTGTGTAGATATCACTATCGGAGCGAATTCCCGGGTACCGGAATAGGTCCCAGGTTCCTCCGATACGTTCTCGGCGCTCGACGATATGAAAGCTGCGGCCCGCCGCGCTCAATCGGACGGCGGCGTTGATGCCGGATATTCCGGCGCCCACGATGAGAACGTCTATCAAGTCGTGCTCCGAGATGTCGGCCATGATGCTCCTGATCGTCTTTGACTAGACAACACCAGTGGTAACGCTACCCCGTGACGGGAGCGTGATACCCCGAGAGTGCTTGCAAGACCGGAGCGGCGGCCCGAGCGGCCATGACCGCGTACGCCTCCTCGGTCTGCATAGCGACATCTCGCGGGTCGCGAGAGCCTCGTTCGATGCGATCACGCACGAACGCCAGCTCGACAACCTGCGCCGCGAAGTTCTTCACCGCGGCGCCGCTCGGGGCCCCGCCGATTCGTTTGGCCTCGGCGATGGCGTGCTTGCGATCCTTGATCGAACCCAGCCACGTGGATTCGTTGGGGGTGACCAATCCGGCCGCGACCATTCCGGGCAGCTTCTCGGCGACGACGTGCTGTTCCTTGCGTCGGCTACGCACTCCGACCACGATCATCAGCACAAAGATCGGGACCATCCACAGCACGTATACGGCGAGGTAGCCCTCGAACCCGAGAAATGACGAGCCGTTCCAGAGGCCGTGCATGAGCACGGCCGCGAGGTAGCCGACCAGGATGCAGAGAAATTTCGCGACGGCGCTACGTTGCCGCATCGAGTAGTAGACGCCGATTCCCGTCATGGTGGTGAACAACGAGTGAGCGAAGGGGCCCAGACCCAGCCGCAGGATCGCGGTGAGCACAGACTCGCCCACGGTGTTGCCGCTGCCGATGTAGGCGATGTCTTCGAGCCACGCGAACCCGGCGGCGGTAATGCCCGCGTACACGAGGCAATCGGTCAGCGAGTTGAGCTCGTGACGACGGCGGCCAGTCAGCATCAGTAGCAGAAAAGCACCCTTGGCGGCCTCTTCGATGAAGGGTGCGCGAATGGCGACCGCCCCGAAGGTGGTGGCGCCGTCCGGGCTAAAGACCGACCCAAAGGCCAGTTCGAGGATCATCGAGACCACGACGGCCAGCGACGCACCCCAGACAAAGGCCAGCACAAGGAGCCGTGAAGGCTCCGGCTCCCATCTGTCCAGCCACAGATAAGACAGGACAACGATCCCGATCGCGATGCTCGATAAGACCAGCCCGATCATCGCGCCGGCCGGATTGGAGACCAGCAATCCGGTAAGGATCAGCCCCGTTAGCAGCGCGAGCGCGATAAT
Organism: Mycobacterium sp. D16Q14; assembly: GCA_002013415.1. Classification (GTDB taxonomy): domain Bacteria; phylum Actinomycetota; class Actinomycetes; order Mycobacteriales; family Mycobacteriaceae; genus Mycobacterium. The sequence continues at coordinate 74,558 of MAEX01000016.1, read as the reverse complement.
AACGCCAATAGGCGCCCCGACTTTCTTGATCCGCTGGGGAAATCCGGGCAGGGGCGGCATGGGCGCGGGTGCGGGCGCGTAGGACACCACCGAAGAGTAGCTGCGAGCTCACCGGTGGGTGCGGTAACCGCCACGCGCCCGCGGCCGGTGAGTGGACCGGGTTTGTCCTGGTGGAGGGCAGTCGAGTAAGGTGCTGTGCATCTCTGCCGCACGCGCGGAGGTCAAAGCACGCCCACAGCTGAAGCTAGCTGTAGGCAGAACTGTCCCTACTACACAACCTGTCCGGAGCAACCCAACACATGCCAAGTCCCACCGTCACCTCGCCGCAAGTAGCCGTCAACGACATCGGCTCGGCCGAGGATTTTCTCGCCGCCATCGACAAGACGATCAAGTACTTCAACGATGGCGACATCGTCGAAGGGACCATCGTCAAGGTTGACCGCGACGAAGTTCTTCTTGACATCGGTTACAAGACCGAAGGTGTCATCCCGTCCCGCGAACTGTCGATCAAGCACGATGTCGATCCCAACGAGGTCGTTTCCGTGGGCGACGAGGTCGAGGCCCTGGTCCTCACCAAGGAGGACAAGGAAGGTCGCCTGATCCTGTCCAAGAAGCGCGCTCAGTACGAGCGGGCTTGGGGCACGATCGAGGAGCTCAAGGAGAAGGACGAGGCCGTCAAGGGCACCGTCATCGAGGTCGTCAAGGGCGGCCTGATCCTCGACATCGGCTTGCGCGGGTTCCTGCCCGCATCGCTGGTCGAGATGCGTCGTGTCCGCGATCTGCAGCCGTACATCGGCAAGGAGATCGAGGCCAAGATCATCGAGCTCGATCGCAACCGCAACAACGTGGTGCTGAGCCGCCGCGCCTGGCTGGAGCAGACCCAGTCCGAGGTGCGCAGCGAGTTCCTCAACCAGCTCACCAAGGGCGCCATCCGCAAGGGTGTCGTGTCCTCGATCGTCAACTTCGGCGCGTTCGTCGATCTCGGAGGGGTTGACGGCCTGGTTCACGTGTCCGAGCTGTCGTGGAAGCACATCGACCACCCGTCCGAGGTGGTTCAGGTGGGCGACGAGGTCACCGTCGAGGTTCTCGACGTCGACATGGACCGCGAGCGGGTTTCGTTGTCGCTGAAGGCAACCCAGGAAGACCCGTGGCGCCACTTCGCTCGCACTCACGCCATCGGCCAGATCGTGCCCGGCAAGGTCACCAAGCTGGTTCCGTTCGGTGCGTTCGTCCGTGTCGAGGAGGGCATCGAAGGTCTGGTGCACATCTCCGAGCTGTCCGAGCGCCACGTCGAGGTGCCGGATCAGGTTGTGGGTGTTGGTGACGACGCGATGGTCAAGGTCATCGACATCGACCTGGAGCGTCGCCGCATCTCGCTGAGCCTCAAGCAGGCCAACGAGGACTACACCGAGGAGTTCGATCCCTCGAAGTACGGCATGGCCGACAGCTACGACGAGGCCGGCAACTACATCTTCCCGGAGGGCTTCGACTCCGAGACGAACGAGTGGCTCGAGGGCTTCGACAAGCAGCGTGAAGAGTGGGAGGCCCGGTACGCCGAGGCCGAGCGTCGTCACAAGATGCACACCGTTCAGATGGAGAAGTCTGCAGCCGCCGCCGAGGCGGAGGCCGCTGCCGTGGCGAACGGTTCTTCCAGCTCGTCGCGGTCCGATGATTCGGCGTCGCAGGGTGGTTCGCTCGCCAACGACGAGCAGCTCGCCGCACTGCGCGAGAAGCTGGCAGGCAACGCCTAAGCACGTGTTCTGAAAGGAAGGGGCCCCGGTTACGTACCGGGGCCCCTTTCGTATGCCCACGCATCTAGTCGTGGCGGCTGCGGTCAATCACATTGCCGCGAAGCGCTTTCCGCCCACCACCTCGCGTCGACTCGGCGGTGCTGGTGATCAGGCGGCGCTCACCCTGTGACAGACTGCGGGCATGTTGCGGATCGGCCTGACCGGAGGAATCGGAGCGGGGAAGTCCACGGTGTCACGAACGCTCGCGGAATGTGGTGCGTTCATCGTGGACAGCGATGTCATCGCGCGTGAAGTGGTCGAACCGGGAACACCCGGCCTGGTGGCGCTCGTCGAGGCATTCGGTGATTCGATTCTGCGGCCCGACGGCGCCCTGGATCGCCCCGCATTGGCGGCCATCGCATTCCAGGACGACACGCACCGCGCTACTCTCAACGGCATTGTGCATCCCTTGGTCGGAGCCCGCCGAGCCGAACTGATGGCCACGGCGGGCGAAGATGCCGTTGTGGTGGAAGACATTCCATTGCTCACCGAGAACTCGTTGGCACCCTTCTACCATCTGGTGCTGGTGGTGCACGCAGAAATCGAGACACGGGTGGCGCGACTCATCGCGCATCGGGGCATGGACGAACAGGACGCCCGTGCACGTGTTGCCGCGCAGGCCAGCGATGAACAACGCCGCGCGATTGCCGATGTGTGGCTGGATAACTCAGGCGACACCGAAGCACTCGCACAGACAGTTCGTGATCTCTGGTCTACTCGGTTGTCGCCTTATGCGCATAACCTGCGCACACGGCAACGGGCACCGTGGGCACCGGTGCTGGTGCACGCCGATCCCACCTGGCCTGCACAAGCGCAGCGCGCGGGAAACCGGATCGCGGTGGCGTGCGGGTCGAAGGCACTTCGGATCGACCACATCGGCTCCACCGCGGTACCCGGGCTCGATGCCAAGGACGTGATCGATATCCAGGTAACCGTCGACTCACTCGAGGTGGCAGATGCCCTGGCCGATCCGCTGGCAGGGATCGGGCTGCCCCCGATCACTGGCATCACCTCAGACGATCCGCATGACGCCGACAAGGCCAAATGGGGCAAGCGAATTCACGGCTCCGGCGATCCAGGGCGCGCGGTTCTGGTACATCTGCGAGTCGACGGGTGGCCAGGACAGCGGTTCGCTCTGGTCTTCAGGGATTGGCTGCGTTCCGATCAGCAGGCGCGAGACGAATACCGTGCCGTAAAACACGCGGCCGAGCGCGCAGCCACTGCGTCGGGTGGCGATCCGGCCGCCTATGTGGATGCCAAGGAACCCTGGTTTGCGCAGGCCTATCCGCGCGCACTGGCTTGGGCAGATAGGACCGGGTGGACGCTTTCGACGCGCTGAACTCAGTGCGTGTCCGCGACGATACCGACACAGGTTGCCGTCAGCAGCCGTGTCAATGCCGGCTCGAAGTCGAGACTCCAGTCGGGCGGGACACCCGGTTCATTCTGATAGTCGTGGTCCAGGCCCTCGGGCGGGTGCGCGACCTGCCACAGCATGGCTGCCAGCGAGAACGCTGCTACCAAGATGTCCAGTGAACCCTTGCGGCCGATCTCGGGGAGCGTGTGTTCGATCGATTCGGCGATCGCCATCACGGCGGCGTTACTGATCTGCTTGACCTCAGCAACGCGCTCGACATCGACCTCGTGTTCCAGGTGAAGATGCTGGTTCGCCAGGAGGTCGCAAAACAGTGGATCGTCGACGAGCCCGTGTACGAGAGCCTCGGCCACGCGAGCGGGGGAGTCGGGGCCGGGCTTGGCCAGCGCGGCGCACACCGTGTCCGACCAGCGGGTCCACCCCTCGGCGGCCAGGTGCAACAACACTTCCTTATGCGAGCTGAAGTAGCGCCGAACCGCGGAGTAGTGCACCCCGGCGCGATTGGCGACGGCAGTCAGTGTCACCGAGGTGACACCCGATTCCACAGCGAGCGACCGTGCGGCTTCCACGATCGCTGCCGCCCGCTGACGCTTCTTTTCGTCGGTGCGGGCGCGTTGGAATGTCAGTTGCGCCACGTGCCGAGGATAACGCACGGCGTGTGATTTGCGAGGCAGCGAACCACCCGGTAGCGTGCGTTACGCACGCCATATGCGTTAAAGATCCTGATGAACGCGCTGGAAGGGAGTCAACTGTTCCGCACTTAGGCATGGTTTACTTCGAGAAACGTCTGGGTGCGCGCACCTAGGCATCGCAGGCTCGAAGCAGCCATCACGCGGCGATTGCTGCGCCGCCCTGGTCAATGGGGCGGACGGGTGCGGTTATCCGATCAGTAGTTGCGTCAGGTTCGGGCCAGTAGGTGGCGTCGCCTTGCGAAACGTCAACGGGTGAAGGGGTTTTACGATTCTCAGCGCATTGAAGCGGGCGTGGATCCCGGTGGTGATGGTGCTCGTCCTTGCCATCGCAGGCTTCGCGGTATGGCGGATTCGCGGCATTTTCGGTTCTCATCAGCTGCCCACCTACGCCGGCAGCATGACCGACGACAAAAACAATTCAAAGCCCAAGCATGTGGTCTACGAGATCTACGGCCCGCCCGGAACCATCGCGGACATCAACTACATCGACAAAGAGGGCGAACCGCATCAGATCAACGGTGCGGTCTTGCCGTGGTCGATCGAGATCGTCACGACGGCACCGTCGATGACGGGAAACATCCTGGCGCAGACGCGTAATGCCGATGGGCTGGGCTGCCGCATCACGGCCAATGATGAGAAAAAAGATGAAAGGTATACCAACGAGGTGAGCGCCTACGTCTACTGCTTTGTGAAGTCCGCATGAGCGGGGCACACGGCGGAGGCGAGCCTACCTTCATCGCCAAATGGATTCGGCGCCTGTCGATCCCCATCGTCATCGGCTGGTTGGCCATCGTCTTTGCTCTGAACACCTTTGTTCCGCAGCTGGAGCAGGTGGGCAAGGAGCATACCGTGTCACTCAGCCCGCAGAGCGCGCCCGCGATGCAGGCGATGAAGAACATGGGCAAGATGTTCAAGGAGTCCGACTCCGACAGCGTCGTCATGGTGGTGCTCGAAGGGCAGGAGCGGCTCGGCCCCGGCTCGCACAAGTTCTACGACGAGATGGTGACGCGGCTGCGGGCCGATACCAAGCATGTTCAGCACGTCCAGGATTTCTGGGGTGATCCGCTCACTGAGGCCGGTGCGCAGAGCACTGACGGCAAGGCCACCTATGTCCAGGTGAACCTCGCCGGAAACATGGGCGAGACCCTCTCCAACGAGTCCACCGAAGCCGCCCGCAACATCGTCAAACAGCTCGAATCGGAGTGGACCAAGGACGGCGGCAAGCTTCCCGATGGGCTCACGGTGTACGTCACCGGCCCCGGTGCGCTGCAGACCGATATGAACCACGCCGGTGACGGCAGCCTGAAGCTCATCACGGCGCTCACCTTCGTGGTCATCGTGGTGATGCTGCTGTTCTTCTACCGGTCGATCTTCACCGTGATCATGGTCTTCATGCTGGTGGGCATTCAGCTCTCCGCGGCACGAGGAGTCATCGCCTTCCTGGGCAACACCGAGATCATCGGCCTGTCCACCTTCGCGGTGAACCTGCTCGTGATGCTCTCGATCGCAGCCGGAACCGACTACGCCATCTTCTTGATTGGCCGCTATCAGGAAGCCCGATCCATGGGCGCTGATAAAGAGGCCGCGTACTACGAGATGTTCCACGGCACGGCGCATGTCATCCTGGGCTCGGGCATGACTATCGCCGGCGCCATGTACTGCCTGAGCTTCACGCGCATGCCGTACTTCCAGACCCTGGGTGTGCCATGTTCGGTCGGCCTGCTCGTGGGCGTGCTCGTGTCGCTCACCCTGGGACCGGCGCTGATCACGATCGGCAGCCGCTTCGGACTGTTCGAGCCCAAGCGCGCCATGCGAATTCGTGCCTGGCGCAAGATCGGAACCACGATCGTGCGCTGGCCCGGCCCGGTGCTCGCGGCCGCGTTGTCGATTGCCATCATCGGTCTGGCGGCACTGCCCGGATACCGGACCAGCTACGACGACAAGAAGTACATCCCCAAGGAGATCCCCGCCAACGCAGGTTTCCAGGCCGCGGACCGGCACTTCTCACAGGCCCGGATGAACCCGGAAATGCTTCTCATCGAGGCCGATCACGATATGCGGAACTCGGCGGACTTCCTGGTCATCGACAAGGTCGCCAAGGCGGTGTTCCGCGTTCCGGGAATCGCTCGTGTGCAAGCGATTACGCGCCCGCAGGGCACGCCGATCGAGCACAGTTCCATCCCGTTCCTCATCAGCATGCAGAGCGTGGGTCAGCTGCAGAACATGAAGCTGATGAAGGACCGGATGGCCGATATGAAGGTCCAAGCCGACAAGATGGGCGAGAACGTCGTCATCATGAAGCGGACCCTCGCCAACATGACCACGATGGCGGGCATCACGCACTCGCTCGTCGGCGATATGCACACCCTGCAAGGAACGATCCACGAGATGCGCGACAGCATCTCGAACTTCGACGACTGGTTCCGCCCGATTCGCAACTACCTGTACTGGGAGAAGCATTGCTTCGACATACCCATGTGCTGGGCCATGCGTTCGATCTTCGACACCCTCGACAAGATCGATGAGATGACCGAAACCATGGACGGCATGGTGGTCAACATGGAGCGAATGGATCAGCTGATGCCCAAGATGGTGTCGGATATGTCCGCAATGGTTCCGATCATGGAAGACATGCAGAAGATGATGCTGACGCAGCACAGCACCATGTCTGGCTTCTACAACCAAATGGACGAGATGAGCCAGAACTCGACCGCCATGGGTAAGGCGTTCGACGCCGCCAAGAACGATGACTCGTTCTATCTCCCGCCAGAGATCTTCGACAACGCCGACTTCAAACGCGGCCTGAAGTCGTTCCTATCGCCGGACGGTAAGGCGGTCCGGATGATCATCTCGCATCGCGGAGATCCCGCGACGCCTGAAGGCCTCGCGCACGTTGAGCCGATCAAGCAAGCCGCGATCGAGGCCGTCAAGGGCACGCCCCTTGAAGACGCCAAGATCGAGTTGGGTGGCACCGCGGCCGTGTTCAAGGACATGTCCGATGGCGCCCGATACGACCTGATGATCGCCGGCATCTCCGCGCTGTGCCTGATCTTCCTGATCATGCTGCTCATCACGCGAAGCTTCGTGGCCTCGCTGGTCATCGTGGGCACGGTTGCGCTGTCCCTGGGCGCCTCATTCGGTTTATCGGTCATCATCTGGCAGTACATACTAGGCATCGAATTGCACTGGCTCGTCATGCAGATGGCCATCATCGTGCTGCTCGCAGTGGGCTCCGACTACAACCTGCTACTGGTCTCCCGACTCAAGGAAGAACTCCATGGCGGGCTAAAAACCGGCATCATCCGCTCCATGGGCGGTACCGGCAGCGTGGTGACCTCCGCCGGCCTGGTGTTCGCCTTCACGATGGCCGTGATGGTGGTCAGCGACTTGCGCATCATCGGGCAGGTCGGAACGACGATTGCGTTGGGCCTGTTGTTCGACACGCTCATCGTGCGCTCGTTCATGACTCCGGCCATCGCGACCATCCTCGGCCGTTGGTTCTGGTGGCCGCTGAACGTACGCACCCGGCCGCTGCCACCGCCGAGGACGCCTCAGTCGCCGACGACCGTGCCGCCATCTCCTCAACCGGCGCCAGTCGGTTCGGGGCCGGGGGATGACCCGGTGACGACCGAGTTCCCAAGGCCAGCGGTCTAACTGTTCGGTCGTTCGCTGGCGGGTTCATCTCAGCTGCCCAGGGGCTGACCGCAGGTAGACCGCTGTGCCCAGAGTTTGTACCGGCGTGTGGATAACGCGCGCTGGTGAATGGTGGGATCTCCTGATTGTCGACGCCGCCATGGGGTGGGCCGGGCGTCGAATAGCACGCAAATAGTTTGCTGAATTCGTTGTCGCCCTGGGCTTGCGACGGTGAGCTCCGCGTTGCTAATGGACAAATGTCTCGTGATGTGGCGAAGGACACGCCCTCCGAATCGCCCGGTCTTAGTCACCTTTACCCGCCACGACACGAGCGGGGCTCGCGTGCGCTTGAGGCTGTCGAGCCCACGTCGGACAACCCGCTGAAAGGTAGCCGTGGCAAACACTGGCTAGGTCCGGTAGCTGGTGTGATTCTTAGGCCAGTCACTAACTTGTATGTGCGAGCTGGCGCTTTCGTAACATTGACGAAAAGAAGCGGGGAATAGATCCGTGTCACCGGTTGTTGACATTTTCTTGTAGCTAACTAGGCTGTTTCGGGTGTCCAGGGGAAGAAATGCGCAAGTTGTGACTGATGACACATGTACAGTTCCCTGACAAACGTATGTAGTATCCCTTACGAATTACTGAGAAAACGGGTATGAGCGGAGCCGGGTGGGATGAACGGATGTTGTGACCGGGCACCCCACGCGCTCGCTGGCTCCGCAAAAACAACACGCTGTCGTACTGGCTGGTAACTATTTGCGCGCAAATCACGGACATGCACGGCCGGACGCGATGGGCAGAGTCGAGTTGTTGGCCCCCGGGCCACACGGGTGAAGGGGATTGGACCATTTTCAAGGTATTGGCGCGGGTATGGGTCCCGCTTGTCGTTCTGGTGGTGATCTCGGCCGCCGCGTTTGGTGTCTATCGACTTCACGGCGTGTTCGGCTCGACCAACATCAATCAGGCGATCGGCATCAAGGATGACTCCAAGAACATCATCCCGAAAGACATCGTCTACGAAATCTTCGGTCCCGCAGGGACAAAGGGTGAGGTCAACTATCTCGATGACCGGGCGCAGCCGCAGCGCGCCCAGTTCACCACACTGCCGTGGACGTTAACCATCACGACGACGATGACTTCTGTCTTCGCCAATGTCGTCGCGATGGGGGATAGCGATGAAATCGGCTGCCGCATCCTGTCTAACGGTGAAGTAAAGGACGAACAGACTGTGTCCAACCGCAACGCCCAAGTCTTCTGCATGGTGAAATCCGCATGAGCACACATAGCGCTTCCGCGAATGGCGCAACCCAAAAGCCTTCGCGCATAGCGCGGTTCATCCACACGTTCTCCGTACCGATCATTCTTGCCTGGCTGGTGTTGACGGTCATCGTCAACGTCGTCGTGCCGCAGCTCGAAGAGGTCGGCAAGGAGCACTCGGTGTCGTTGGCGTCCAAGGACGCGCCGTCGTATCAGGCCATCAAGCGTCAAGGTGAGCTGTTCCAGCAGTTCAAGGACGACAGCATGGTGATGGTCCTGCTGGAGAGCGACACCAAGTTCTCCACCGATATGAACGACAAGGCGCACACGTTCTACCGCGAGTTGGTCAAACGACTGCGTGCCGATACCAAGCACGTGGAATACGCCCAGGACTTCTGGGGCGATCGGATCACCGCCGGTGGCGCGCAGAGTGTCGACGAAAAATCTGCTTACGTTCAGCTGAATCTCCGTGGGGACCAAGGCACGACGGACGGCAAGGAATCCGTCACGGCGGTCCAGGACATCGTCGCCAAGCTCATCGACGAGAGCAAGAAGAACAGCACGTATCCCGACGGGCTCAAGGTCTTCGTCACCGGCCAGGCCGCGCTGACGATGGACATGAACGACGCCGGCGACAAGAGCATGCTCAAGATGACGGGTATCACCTTCATCGTCATTGCCGTGATGCTGCTCCTCATTTACCGGTCTATCACGACGGTGCTGCTCATCCTGTTCATGGTGTTCGTTGAACTGGGTGCCGCTCGTGGCGTGGTCGCGATCCTGGGCAATGCCGAAATCATTGGCCTGTCGACATTCGCGGTAAACCTGCTGACGTCCCTGGCCATCGCGGCGGGGACCGACTACGCGATCTTCCAAATCGGCCGCTATCACGAGCTACGGGCCGAGGGCAGGGACCGGCTCGAATCCTTCTACATCATGTATCACAGTGTCTCGCACGTGATCTTGGGTTCGGGCCTCACCATCGCGGGCGCCACATTCTGTCTGAAATTCACTCGCCTGCCGTACTTCGAGTCGCTGGGTGTGCCGTGTGCGATTGGCATGCTGGTGGTGGTGGCCGCCTCGCTCACCATTGGTCCGGCGGTGATTCTGATAGCGACGAAGTTCGGGCTGCTGGAGTCCAAGCGCACCATCAAGAGCCGGGGATGGCGCAAGATCGGCACCGCCATCGTGCGCTGGCCGGGACCGATCTTGGTGGTCACGATGATCATCGCGATCGTCGGCTTGGGCATCCTGCCCACGTACTCGGTCAACTACAACGATCGGTACTACATCCCGACTGGCCTGCCGTCGATTCAAGGCTTCCAGGCGTCCGACCGGCACTTCTCGAAGGCGAGAATGAACCCCGACATCCTGATCGTCGAGGCGGACAAGGATCTGCGGACCCCGGCCAACATGTTGGTGCTGGACCGGATCGCCAAAAACGTCTTCCGCACCGAGGGCATCAACAAGGTGCAGAGCATGACCCGCCCGATGGGCGCACCCATCGACCACAGTTCCGTGCCCTTCCAGGTGAGTATGCAATCGGTATCGATGACCGAGAACATGAATTACTTGAAGAACAGCATGGCCGATATGTTGAAGATGGCCGACGATATGGGTTCGATGGTCGCCATCATGGAACGCATGTACAGCATTATGAAAGAGCTAGTCGACGTGACGCATGATCTCGCGGGCGTCAGTACGGAATTGCAAGGCACCGTTCACGAAATGCGGGATAACATCTCGAATTTCGATGACCAGTTCCGGCCGTTGCGCAATTACTTCTATTGGGATAAGCACTGCTTTGATATTCCGATGTGCTGGTCAATGCGATCAATATTCGACACTCTTGACGGCATCGACAAAATGGCCGAAAACATGGACGGCATGGTCAAGGACATCAACAAGATGGACAAGCTGATGCCACAGATGGTGGAGCAGCTTCCACCGATGATTGCCATCACCAAGAACATGCGGAACACCATGCTGACCATGTACAGCACGATGAACGGCATGATCACGCAGATGGACCGCATGACCGACACCGCGACGGTGATGGGTCAGGCGTTCGATGAGGCGAAGAATGACGACTTCTTCTACCTGCCGCCGGAAGCCTTCGATAACGAGGACTTCAAGAAGGGCGTCAAGCTGATGATGTCGCCGGACGGCAAGGCCGCGCAGTTCATCATCACGCACGAGGGCGACTACGCCAGCAAGGAGTCGCTCGCCAACACCGAGGTCGAACTCAAGGCCGCCAAGAACGCCATCAAGGGCACCCCCCTGGACGAGGCCAAGCTCTATCTCGGCGGCACGGCACCGACCTATCACGACATCGGCGAGATGGTGAAGTATGACCTGATGATCGCGGTGATCGCGTCGCTGTGCCTGATCTTCGTCATCATGCTGGTCATCACGCGAAGCATGGTGGCGGCGTTCACGATCGTCGGGACCATCGCGATATCGCTGGGGGCATCCTTCGGCCTGTCGGTGCTGCTGTGGCAGCACATTCTTGGCCTAGAGCTGCACTGGTTCGTGCTGCCGTTCACCGTGATCATCTTGTTGGCGGTCGGATCGGACTACAACCTGCTGCTGGTGTCCAGATTCAAGGAAGAGCTGCACGGTGGTCTGAACACCGCCATCCTTCGAGGTGTGGGCGGATCGGGAAGTGTCGCCACCCAGGCCGGCCTGGTGTTCGCGTTCACCATGGGCTCGATGATCACCAGCGATCTGATCGCGATCGGCCAAGCGGGATCGGCGATCTGCCTGGGTCTGCTCTTCGACACGTTCATCATCCGGGCGTTCATGACACCAGCCATTGCCGCCCTGATGGGTCGATGGTTCTGGTGGCCCATGAAGGTCAGCAAGTATGCCACCGATCCACCACCGCCTCCTGTGCCGGTTGAGCAGCAGGTTCCGCCACCGCCGGCTCCGGTTCCGGTCGGTTCGGGTCCCGCACATGATGATCCGGTCACCGCGGAATTCCCGCGACCTGCGATCTAACGACTAGTGAAAGTTCGGCCCCCATGCTCTGTGAGCATGGGGGCCGAACTTTTTGCAGTGTTTGTGCGGCATTGAATGCGGACAGAAAAACGCCCCGCCGGTGTGATCACCGCGGGGCGTTTTTACTGTGCGCTTGGGGTTAGGGGCCGTCCCACACCGACATGTCGGACGGGTATTTGCTGCAGTTCTCGGTGCCCTTAGCGACGACACCCTTGTTGTTGAAGAAGATCTTGCCCCAGTTGGGCCACTGAGACGTTAGCGCCTCTGGCGGGTAGTTCACCGCGAAGACTTCGGACTCGGCACGGCGACCCGTGTAGTCCTTGGCGAAGAACTCATGAATCCGGTCGATCGTCGCCTGCTGCACATAATCGGGCTTGTTGTTCTTATCGATCATGTACCGCGTGTAGTAAATCGGGTCATAATCGCGGACCGCGGCCAGGTACTGTTCGGCAGTACACGTGGTCTTCAGCATCCGGCGGGGAATTGGGTAGTCATCGGTGGAGTCTGCGGATGCAATCGCGGGGAATGTGCTCGCGGCGATGCCCGCGGTGACTATCGCAATTCCGGCAGCGCGGAATGGACCGCGAATATTGCTACGAATGGAGTTCAGGCGCATGGCGCCATTGTAGCGGTTTTCATGCAGGTCCGGGGTGCGAAAGTGACTAATTTGACTCTGGTTACGCATTGAAGTGACCGCAGGTGACAGAGTCGTTGACGGGCCCGTTGAAGATCCCGAGAGCGGGGGGAACCGTCAGGTCCTGGGAGTCGACCACGACATCGTCGACCTGCACCTCACAGTGCAACCCGACGCCATAGGGAGGCAGCACCCGAACGGTCATCCCGGCCTGCGCGGGATCCTCCATCACCAGGTTCACCTCCCAGGACTCGCCTGGCCCCAGACGGGGCTGCTCGGTCCGCCGGTCCACTGGATCGGTCTTGAATGTCACGGAGATACCGCGGCCGAGGCCATCGACACGAGCGATGTAGCTGATGTTGTGCAGCTCGGCTGCGGAGGCCGGTACTGCCGGAAGCGCGAGCGTGACCGCCGCTGCCCCGGCAGCGCCCAGCCCTCGGAGGAGGGGACGCATACCGCTATCTTAGCGGCGCTCAAGAAGCGGCGGCAACGCGATCACTCCAGGTCAGCAGGGTCTTCGGTGTGGCGCACGCCAAGTTGCTCGCAGGCCGTGTTCAGGATCCGCTGCACGGCCAACGTATCGGCGAGGGGCATCACCGTGCTCTGCGCTCTGCCGTCGAGCAGGCACCCGGTGACCTCTTCGAGCTCGTGACTGTAACCGCCGCCAACCGGCGGTTTCACGATTGGTTCGGGATCAGATCCCTTGCGGTGCAGCACGATCTCGCGTGGGTGATGGAAACGGGGAAGGATATCTATCCAGCCTTCGGTGCCGAAGATGCGCGCTTGGCCAGGCGTGTGATGCAGCAGTGAGCACAGCAACGTCGCGGTGCGTCCGTCGTCGTAGCGCAGCAACAGGCCGGCCTCGGCGTCCACCCCGGTGGGAAACAGCGAACCGTGTGCCACCACGGCCGCTGGATCGCCGAGGAAGTATTGGGCGAGCGAGACCACGTAAACACCAAGGTCCAGTAGTGCTCCGCCACCCAGCGCGGGATTGAACAACCGGTCGTCGGGATCAAACGGGCGGTCGACCCCGAGGTCCGCCTGCACCTGACGGACCTCGCCGATGGCCCCATCATCGAGAAGTTTCTTGGCCGCGACGATCGCCGGCTGAAACCGTGTCCACATCGCCTCCATCGCAAAAACGCCACGGGCCCTTGCGATATCGATGATCTCTTGCGCTCCGGACACCGTCGCGGTGAAGGTCTTCTCGACCAGGATCGCTTTGCCTGCGGTGAGCGCCGCGATGGCGGCCTGCCGATGCTGGGGGTGTGGGGTGGCGATGTACACAGCGTCGATATCGGGGTCGGAGAGCAGTCCCCGATAGGAGCCGAAGGCACGTGGAATTCGGTGCGTCTCCGCAAAGTCCCGGGCACGCTGCACCGACCGGGAGGCAACGGCCACCAGCTCGGCTCCCGGTGTGAGCGGGAAGTCGCGGGCCACACTTTCCGCGATACGGCCCGGTCCGATGATTCCCCAGCGAATGGCTTCAGGCATGAGCGTCTCCGTTCGGGTCGCGCCAGGTCAACGGCATTCCGGCCGCGGCGAGCCAGGCGTTCAAGTCATGCCCGTGCCTGGCGAGGTGGCTGATGGTCGTGGCCGCCCGGCGGACGGCGAGTTCTGTTGTGGCAGTGGATAACAATCCTGCCTTATGAGCCTCGAGCAACTCGTCTACATCCGTTAATTCGGTTTCACGTTCGCAGCGCACCACGAGGTCAAGATAGTGGTCGACGGCCACCCATTGTGACGGCCCGGGGACGAAGTCGCCGACATCAAGGTAGAAATCCTGATCGCGCTCGTAGCCCGGATTGAAGTGGAAGATGTTCGCACGCAGTCCCAGCGTCGGGAGCAGCCAGGATTCCAGATAGTGAAACTGCGCCCGCCCGGGCGTCGGGCGAGCCATGAAGAGTCCCCAGGGCTCTATCCGGTACTCGTCCACAGACCGCACGATTCCCTTGGGGTCGGTGTTCGTCATCGCATCGAGGTCGAAGACCTCGCGTTTGGGCGGGTGCACGCTGGTTTCCTCCCTGCCTTCCGCACTGGTAGTAGAAGGGATGTCGGACCCTCGGCTTACTCTGGGTTCATGGCTTTCGCAACAGAACACCCCATCGTTGCGCATTCCGAGTACCGCCCAGTCACGGACATCCTGCGTGCCGATGCGCGATTCGAGGTCGTCAGTGAGTATGAGCCCGCGGGTGACCAACCCGGTGCCATCGCCGAGCTCGAACGCAGAGTTCGGGCGGGGGAGAAGGATGTGGTGCTGCTCGGTGCCACGGGTACCGGTAAGTCGGCGACCACGGCCTGGCTCATCGAGCGGTTGCAACGGCCGACGCTCGTCATGGCGCCGAACAAGACTCTCGCCGCGCAGCTCGCCAACGAGCTCCGGGAGATGCTGCCGCACAATGCTGTCGAGTACTTCGTGTCGTACTACGACTACTACCAGCCGGAAGCGTATATCGCTCAGACCGACACCTATATCGAGAAGGACAGCTCCATCAACGACGATGTGGAGCGCTTGCGGCACTCCGCGACGTCCAACCTGCTGTCCCGGCGCGACGTGGTGGTGGTGGCATCGGTCTCGTGCATCTACGGTCTGGGCACCCCGCAGTCCTATTTGGATCGCTCCGTGCAATTGGATGTCGGGCTCGAAGTGCCCCGGGACGCGCTGCTGCGGTTACTGGTCGACATGCAGTACAACCGCAATGACGTGGCATTCACTCGGGGCACCTTCCGGGTCCGCGGCGACACCGTCGAGATCATTCCCTCGTATGAGGAGCTGGCGGTCCGTATCGAGTTCTTCGGTGACGAGGTGGAGGCGCTCTACTATCTGCATCCACTTACCGGAGACGTTGTGCGTCAAACTGATTCGTTACGGATCTTTCCGGCCACACATTATGTGGCGGGGCCGGACCGGATGGAGAAGGCGCTCGTTGGTGTTGAGCAGGAGCTCGAGGAGCGCTTATCCGAGCTGGAAGGCCAGGGCAAGCTGCTGGAGGCCCAGCGACTGCGGATGCGCACCAACTACGACATCGAGATGATGCGCAATGTTGGCTTCTGCTCGGGTATCGAGAACTACTCGCGGCATATCGACGGGCGCGGCGCCGGTACGCCACCCGCCACGCTGCTGGACTACTTCCCGGACGACTTTCTGCTCGTCATCGACGAGTCGCATGTGACGGTTCCGCAGATCGGCGCCATGTACGAGGGCGACATGTCGCGTAAACGGAACCTGGTGGACTTCGGCTTCCGATTGCCGTCGGCGGTGGACAACCGTCCCCTCACCTGGGAGGAGTTCTCCCAGCGAATTGGGCAGACCGTGTATCTGTCAGCGACGCCCGGGAACTACGAGCGCAGCGCCGCCGGCGGCGAGTTCGTGGAGCAGGTGATCCGGCCCACCGGACTGGTGGATCCGAAGGTGGTCGTCAAACCCACCAAGGGGCAGATCGACGATCTCATCGCCTCGATTCGTCAACGCACCGAGGCCGATGAGCGCGTGCTGGTGACGACGCTGACGAAGAAGATGGCCGAGGACCTCACCGACTATCTGTTGGAGATGGGTATTCGGGTGCGTTACCTGCATTCGGAGGTCGACACCCTGCGGCGGGTGGAGTTGCTGCGTCAGCTCCGGCTCGGCGAGTACGACGTCCTCGTCGGTATCAACCTCCTTCGGGAGGGTCTGGACCTACCCGAGGTGTCGTTGGTCGCCATTCTCGACGCCGATAAGGAGGGATTTCTGCGGTCCAGTAGGAGTCTGATTCAGACCATCGGTCGCGCCGCGCGCAACGTCTCCGGCGAGGTGCACATGTACGCCGACACCATGACGGACTCGATGAAAGAGGCCATCGACGAGACCGATCGGCGGCGTGCCAAGCAGGTCGCCTACAACGAGGCGAACGGGATAGACCCACAGCCATTGCGCAAGAAGATCGCTGACATTCTCGACCAGGTATACCGCGAAGCCGAGGACACCGAGGAAGTGGCGGTGGGTGGATCCGGCCGCAACTCCAGTCGCGGTAGGCGGGCACAGGGCGAGCCGGGTCGCGCGGTGAGTGCCGGGGTATTCGAAGGCCGTGATACCAAGAGCATGCCGCGCGCGCAGCTGGCCGACCTGATCAAGGACATGACCGAGCAGATGATGGCGGCGGCGCGCGATCTGCAGTTCGAGCTCGCGGCGCGCTTCCGTGACGAAATCGCGGATCTGAAGAAGGAATTACGCGGTATGGACGCCGCGGGCCTCAAGTAATCAGCCCGGCTCGGCGAGCAGGAGTGCACCGGTCGACCCGTCCTCGGCAAGTACGTCGGCGGGATTGAACAGTGTGCACTTCGTCATCGACAGGCACCCGCAGCCGATGCACCCGGTGAGCTTCTCCTGCATATCTGCGATGGCGTTCTTGCGCTCTTCCAGATGTGAATGCCACTGGCGCGAGATTCGTTGCCAGTCACGCGTACTCGGTGCCCGGTCATCCGGGAGGCTCGACAGCACCTCGGCGACCTCCGATAACGGGATGCCGAATCCTGTGGCGACCCGGATCAGAGAGATGCGGCGCAACGCATGGCGCCGGAACACCCGTGCATTGCCGGACGTGCGCTCGGCGGGGATCAGGCCGATGTCGGCGTAGTACCGCACCGCGGATACCGCGATTCCGGAACGCCTGGCCACCTCTCCGATCGGCAACAGCTCGGCCTTGTCCTTCATCAGGCCTCCTTGATCTCAAGTGCACTTTAGCTCATAGCGTGTCGGCATGACTCACGACGTGGCGACCGGCAGCTGGCGGGATCTGTTGTGCGGGCGGCAACTCGGCATCGTTACGGTGCTCGCCGGTGGAGTGGCGCTGTACGCGACCAATGTGTACCTCACCACCAGCCTGTTGCCGAGCGCCGTTGCCGATATCGGTGGGGAACGTTTCTACGCGTGGGTGACAACGCTGTATCTGATCGCTTCGGTGAGTGCCGCCACGGTGGTGAGCCCCCTTCTTGGCTGGGCCGGTCCACGCGGCGCCTATCTACTCGCGTTCAGCGCGTTCGCCGCGGGCACCGTCGTATGTGCGGTGGCTCCGGAAATGCACGTCATGCTCGCCGGACGCGCGGTCCAGGGTGCGGCGGGCGGACTGCTGGCCGGACTCGCCTATGCCGTCATTAATCTTGCACTGCCACAGCGGCTATGGACACACGCCTCAGCGCTCACGTCGGCAATGTGGGGGGTGGGTACCTTTGTGGGCCCCGCGGCCGGTGGGCTGTTCGCCCAATTCGGGTTGTGGCGGTGGGCGTTCGCGTCGTTGACGGTGATCACCCTCTGCATCGCCGCCATGGTGCCCTATGTGCTGACGCGACCGGAGAGTGCGAACACCGAGGCTGGCCGGCATAGCGTTCCGGTGCGGTCCCTGCTGGTGCTCACGACAGCTGCCAGCCTGGTGGCCGTGGCCGGGCTTCAATCGTCGCTGCCGGCCATGGTGGGGCTGATCGCCGGCGCGGCGGCACTGGTGGTCCTGTTCGTCACACTCGATCGCCGCTCTACGGTATGGGTACTCCCCAAGGCGGTCTTCGCACGCAACCCGCTGAAGTGGATCTACCTGACCATCGCAGTGCTGGCGGTGGCCTCGATGGTCGAGACGTACATTCCGTTCTTTGGTCAGCGCCTCGGACACCTGGTCCCGGTTGCCGCCGGATTCCTCGGGGCCACCTTGGCATTCGGGTGGACCGTCGGCGAGATGATCAGCGCATCGGCCACGCCAAGGACCGTCGCACGTGTGGTGACGGTCGCTCCCCTTGTGGTTGCCGCAGGGCTGGTCCTGGCCGGTGTGCTCCAGTGTGATGGCGCCAGCGTTCTGGAGATCGCCCTGTGGGCGATCGGTTTCGCGGTGACCGGTGCCGGTATCGGCATGGCCTGGCCACACCTGGCGTCCGCGGCGATGTCAGTGTCGTCCGATCCGACCGAAAGTGGTGCGGCCGCAGCCGCCATCAGCACCGTGCAGCTGATCGCCGGAGCCTTCGGTGCCGGGCTGGCCGGAGTGCTGGTCAATCTCGGTGGATCGGCCACGCGCGGTGCGCACCTGCTGTTCCTGGGTTTCGCCGCGACGGTGCTCTCGGGTGTTGTGGTGTCCTCCAGGGTGTTTCGCGCAGGACCCGGTCCCGGCGGGACAGCTGACGTGACGGATAGGCGAGCGGAAGGCACGGTTCGGGCTCCTTCGTAGGCGTTACGGGTGTATGAACGAAACCATGCATCGGATTCTCGCCCTGACGGCCGCCGTGCTCACCATTGCCTCCTGCGGCACGCCGCAGAATCAGAGCTCGCCGGCAAGTAGCAACCCCTCCACCACTGACGATCGCGGCGCGTTTCGCGATCTGTACCGGGAGTTGATCGAGACCAATACGACCGCATCGCAGGGGAGTTGCACCGAGGCCGCACAGAAGATGGCCGATCGTCTCAAGTCCGCCGGATACACCGACAAGGACCTGGTGCTGTTCAGCCCGCCCGATCACCCCAAGGACGGCGGACTTGTCGCGACGCTTGCCGGGTCCGATGCGGGTGCCAAACCCATTCTGTTGCTGGCGCATATCGATGTTGTCGAAGCCAAACGTGAGGACTGGAAGCGTGATCCGTTCACCCTCGTCGAGGAGAGCGGATACTTCTATGCCCGCGGTGCCGAGGACGACAAGGCGATGGCCGCGATCTTCGTGGACAGCCTCATCCGGTACCGCGCAGAGAACTTCGTGCCGAAACGCCCGATTCGCGTGGCGCTCACCTGCGGCGAAGAAGGTGGCGGGCAGGTCAACGGCGCCGAGTGGCTCCATCAGAACCGGCCCGAGCTTGTCGATGCCGAATTCGTCGTCAATGAAGGCGCCGGCGGCGACCTCGACGAAGACAACAAACCCATCCTGCTGGAAATCCAGGCGGGCCAGAAGATCTACCAAGACTTCACCCTGGAGGTCACCGACGAGGGCGGACACAGCAGCCAGCCCCGACCGTTCAACGCGATACAGGCACTCGGGGCCGGTCTGGACCGGCTCGCCGCCGTGCCGTTCCCCGTCCAGCTCAACGACGTGACCCGGGCGTACTTCACTGCACAGACCCCGCTGCAACCGGGAGAGGTAGGTCACGCGATGTCGGCGATTGTCGCCAACCCGCAAGACCCGGCGGCGACATCTGTGCTGTCCAGAAACCCGCTCTACAACGCAATGCTGCGCACCACCTGCGTCCCCACGAAAATCGAAGGCGGACATGCCAACAACGCGCTACCGCAACGCGCCACCGCGAATGTGAACTGCCGCATACTGCCCGGCAGCGGTGCCGGGTCGGTTCAAGAGGCCGTTCAAGGAGCTATCGTGAAGGCCGTCAATGACCCCAAGATCACGGTGAAGCCCGCCGAGGCGTTCCGCACCAACGTGGCCAGTGTGCCGCCGCTGACACCGCGGATCGTCGATCCCATCAAGGCTGTCGCCGGATCCCTGTGGCCGGGTGTGCCGCTGGTCCCGAGCATGTCCACCGGAGCAACCGATGCCATCTACTTCGGGAAGACTCCGGTGTATGGCCTCAGTGGCATTTTCGCCCAGCCCGGAGAGACCCACGCGCATGGCCTCGATGAGCGAATCCAGGTGAAGTCCCTATACGACGGACGGGCATTTCTCTATCAAGTCGTCAAGCTCTACTCCAACGGCGGGTGACCGCGTGGCGTATTGGCGCGTGATGGTCCTCATAGCGGGATTGAGGCGCAGGCCATACCTGCGTGCGCACCCGGCGAGGGAAAATCACCGGCATAGCCCGACACAATCAGCCAAATGGCGCATGGCCGGGGCCCTTCCCGGCTAATCTCATCTGGCCTGGTCAAATGGAACTGGAGGACCTTTCATGAGTGCATACAGCACTGTCGTTGTCGGTACCGACGGATCGGATTCGTCGTACCGGGCGGTCGACCGCGCTGGAGCCATCGCGGGCGCTGCCGGTGCCAAGCTCATCGTCGCGACCGCGTACTTCCCGGAGAACAACCCCCACTCGGCCGATGTACTCAAGGATGACGCGTACAAGGTCACCGGCAAGGCGCCCGTCTACGACATCCTGCGCACCGCCCGCGAGCGCGCAGCAGCAGCGGGCGCGACGAGCGTGGAAGAACGCTCGATCGAGGGAGCGCCGGTGGATGCGCTGCTGGATCTGGTGGTGGATTCCAAGGCTGATCTGCTGGTCGTCGGCAATGTCGGTCTGAACACCATCGCCGGACGGCTGCTGGGTTCGGTTCCCTCGGATGTCGCACGACGCTCCCGGTGCGACGTGCTGATCGTTCACACCACCTAAAGATCCGGCGCGCGCGAACGGGGCGGGGCTTACCAGCCTCGTTCGCGCCATTCGCCGAGCGATTCGCGCTCGGCGCCCAACGTGGTGTCGTCACCATGTCCGGGGTATACGACCGTGGAGTCGGCGTATGTGCCGAAGAGTCGTTCGCTGACATCGTCGAGCAGCTGATGGAAGTCTTCGGGGCTGAAGGTCTTTCCGACACCACCTGGAAAGAGTGAATCGCCGGTGAACAGGTGCGTCACACCCCCCGCGGTGAACGCCAGGGCCACCGAGCCCGGCGTGTGTCCGCGCAGGTGGATCACGTCGAAGTGCAGGTCACCGATATCGAAGCTGTCGCCCCCCGCCAGCAGCGTCGTGGGCGGCACAGGAAGCGGTCCGGCATCCAAATCATGTGCGGCACTCGGGGATTGGGTCTTGTCCACGATCGCCTCAAGGGCCTGCCAGTGATCGAAGTGTTGATGCGTGGTGACAATGAGCGCGATATTCGGGGCGTTCTCGTCCAGCAGGGTGGCCAGCCGTTCCGCATCGTTGGCCGCGTCGATCAGCAGTGACTTGCCGGTGTTCGCGCATGTCACGATGTATGCGTTGTTGTCCATCGGCCCCACCGAAGCCTTGATGATGGTCGCGCCGTCCACGGTGCGACGAGCCACGCCGGAGCCCGGCTCGATGTGGCCTGAGTAGTCATCATCGATGGTGATCGAGGTCATGGTTTCACCGTACTGGCCCCTCGTGACGCGAGGGTTGTCGGTGCCTCGTCCTAGCATGGAGTCGACGACTCGGCCTGCCTGGATTCCGCATGGGATTACAAGGGCTGAGCGATGCGAAAACACCTGCACATTGGGGCAGTGTGAAAGGAGACAGGTGGCCGACCGTCTGATCGTGCGGGGCGCGCGTGAGCACAACCTGCGCGGTATCGACCTTGACCTACCCCGAGACAGCCTCATCGTCTTTACGGGTCTCTCCGGATCCGGGAAGTCGAGCCTGGCCTTCGATACCATCTTCGCCGAGGGGCAACGCAGGTACGTCGAGTCGCTGTCTGCGTATGCCCGCCAGTTCCTGGGGCAGATGGACAAGCCCGATGTCGATTTCATCGAGGGGCTGTCTCCCGCGGTGTCCATCGACCAGAAATCCACCAACCGCAACCCTCGGTCCACCGTGGGCACCATCACCGAGGTCTACGACTACCTGCGTCTGCTGTATGCGCGGGCCGGCACGCCGCATTGCCCGGTATGCGGGGAGAAGATCGCCAAGCAGACCCCGCAGCAGATCGTCGACCAGGTGCTGGACATGGAGGAGGGCCTGCGATTCCAGGTGCTCGCTCCCGTGGTGCGCACCCGCAAGGGCGAGTTCGTTGACCTCTTCGAACAGCTGAACTCCCAGGGATACAGCCGTATTCGAGTTGACGGTGTGGTGCATTCGCTCACCGATCCGCCCAAGCTCAAGAAGCAGGAGAAGCACGATATCGAGGTGGTCATCGACCGTCTTGCCGTCAAGAACAGCGCCAAGCAGCGACTGACGGACTCGGTGGAGACGGCCCTGCGCCTTGCCGACGGCATCGTGGTGCTCGAGTTCGTCGATGCCGACGAGGACTCTCCGCAGCGCGAACGCAGGTTCTCCGAGAAACTCGCCTGCCCTAATGGCCACCCGCTCGCCGTGGACGATCTTGAACCACGGTCGTTTTCCTTCAACTCGCCCTATGGCGCCTGCCCCGAGTGCGCGGGTCTGGGGATAAAGAAGGAAGTCGACCCCGACCTCGTGGTCCCCGACCCGGACATGACCCTCGCCGAGGGCGCCATCGCACCCTGGTCAATGGGGCAGAACGCCGACTACTTCGTCCGGCTCATGGCAGGGCTGGGCGACGCCCTCGGGTTCGACGTGGACACCCCCTGGAAGAAACTTCCGGCGGCGGCCAAGAAGGCGCTTCTGGATGGCTCTTCGGAGCAGGTCCATGTCAGATACAAGAACCGGTATGGCCGCACGCGTTCGTACTACGCAGAGTTCGAAGGCGTACTGGCGTTTCTGCAACGGCGCATGGAGCAGACCGAGTCCGAATGGGCGAAGGAGCGCTATGAGGGCTTCATGCGAGACATTCCGTGCCCCGAGTGCAAGGGAACCCGCCTGAAGCCGGAGATCCTCTCCGTCACCTTGACCGCCGGTGAGCACGGGACCAAGTCGATTGCGCAGGTCTGTGACCTGTCCATCGCCGAATGCGCGCAATTCCTCAATGCATTGACACTCGGGCACCGCGAACAAGCCATCGCCGGGCAGGTTCTCAAGGAAGTCCAGTTCCGGCTGGGCTTCCTACTGGACGTCGGCCTTCAGTATTTGTCGTTGTCGCGTGCCGCGGGCACGTTGTCCGGCGGCGAGGCACAGCGCATCCGCCTGGCCACCCAGATCGGCTCTGGGCTGGTGGGTGTGCTTTATGTACTCGATGAGCCGTCCATCGGTCTGCACCAGCGCGATAACCGCAGACTCATTGAAACACTCACGCGGCTCAGGGATCTCGGCAACACGTTGATCGTCGTCGAGCACGACGAGGACACCATCAAACACGCCGACTGGGTCGTCGACATCGGACCGGCCGCGGGGGAGCACGGTGGGCGGGTGGTGCACAGTGGCACCTACGCCGAGCTGCTGAAAAACAAGAACTCCGTCACCGGCGCGTATCTTTCTGGCGCGGAAAGCATTCCGCTACCGCTGATGCGTCGCACGATCGACTCCAAGCGTCAGGTCACCGTGGTCGGCGCGCGCGAGCACAACCTCAAGGACATTGACGTCTCCTTCCCGCTCGGGGTGCTGACCTCGGTCACCGGAGTGTCGGGTTCGGGGAAGTCGACGCTGGTCAACGACATCCTGGCCACCGTGTTGGCCAACAAGCTCAACGGCGCACGCCAGGTGCCCGGGCGGCACACCCGAGTGACTGGTTTGGACCAGGTCGACAAGCTCGTGCGGGTCGACCAATCGCCGATCGGGCGTACACCCCGCTCCAATCCGGCGACCTACACCGGGGTCTTCGACAAGATTCGCACGCTGTTCGCGGCGACCACCGAGGCCAAGGTGCGTGGTTATCAACCGGGCCGGTTCTCCTTCAACGTCAAGGGCGGTCGCTGCGAGGCCTGCACGGGCGACGGCACTATCAAGATCGAGATGAACTTTCTGCCTGATGTGTACGTGCCGTGCGAGGTGTGCCACGGTGCGCGCTACAACCGGGAAACGCTCGAGGTCCACTACAAGGGCAAGACCATCGCGCAGGTGCTGGACATGCCCATCGAGGAAGCCGCCGAGTTCTTCGAGCCCATCACCTCTATCCACCGGTATCTGAACACGCTGGTGGAGGTCGGCCTGGGTTATGTG
This sequence comes from Mycobacterium sp. D16Q14, assembly GCA_002013415.1. Lineage (GTDB taxonomy): Bacteria > Actinomycetota > Actinomycetes > Mycobacteriales > Mycobacteriaceae > Mycobacterium. The sequence goes on along the minus strand of MAEX01000016.1, from coordinate 50,542 downwards.
CGGCTGGGACAGCCGGCTCCAACGCTCTCCGGCGGTGAGGCGCAGCGCGTCAAATTGGCCGCGGAGCTGCAGAAGCGTTCGACGGGCAAGACCGTGTACATCCTCGACGAGCCCACCACCGGTCTTCATTTCGAGGACATCCGCAAGCTGCTCACCGTGATCAACGGCTTGGTCGACAAGGGCAACACCGTCATCGTCATCGAGCACAACCTCGATGTCGTCAAGACGTCGGACTGGGTCATCGACATGGGCCCCGAGGGTGGGTCGGGAGGCGGCACCGTAGTGGCACAGGGCGCACCCGAGTCGGTGGCACAGACCACGGGCAGCTATACCGGTGAGTTCCTGGTGGACCTGTTGCCCAAGCCCGTCCGGAACGGTAAGACTCCCGCGAAGGCCCCGTCCAAGAGCGCCGGAAAGCCGCCCGCCAAACCGCGTACCAGGAAGGTTGTCACGCCGGTCTAGGGTGGCATTCATGACTGACGCGGCAGTTGGTGAACCGTTCGTTCGCATCCTCGCCAACCTCGCGGAATCGTCGCCCGATGCCCCGGCGATCACCTGCGGTACCGAATCGGTCACCAGGGCCGAACTGGAGCGGCGTGCTACCGCGTTGGCGCACGCCTACCAACGTCTCGGTGTACGGCAGGGCGACCTCGTCACTATCGGGTTGCCCAACTCGGTGGAATTCTTCGCGGCCCAGATCGCGGTGTGGAAGCTCGGTGCCACCCCACAGCCGGTGTCTTGGCGTCTACCGCTCGCGGAACGCCGGGCAATTGTCGAGCTCGCCGACTCCGCGCTTGTGGTGGGGGTCGATCCGGCCGATCATCCGGATCGAGTGTGTGTGCAGGCGGGATTCGAACCCCTGGCAGAAGACCATGCCGCCGGGCCGCTGCCGGAAGTGGTATCGCCGGCCTGGAAGGCACCTACCTCCGGAGGCAGTACCGGCCGGCCGAAGATCATCCTCGCCCCCAGTCCCGCAGCCATCACCGGCCCGGCGGCCGGTGAGATCATGGGCATGCTGCCGGAAGATGCTCAGCTCGTCGCCGGTCCGCTGTATCACAATGCGCCGCTGATGTTTTCGTCATACGGACTCCTACTGGGCCATCATCTGATCGTGCAGCCGAAGTTCGACGCGCTACAAGCGCTCGAACTGATCGACACCCACAAGGTCACCTGGTTGCAGGTGGTGCCCACGATGATGTCGCGCATACTGCGCGAGGTGCGTCAGCACCCCGGCCGATTCGACCTGTCCACCATTCGGGTGTTGTGGCACATGGCTGCTCCGTGTCCGGTGTGGTTGAAACAAGCGTGGATCGATCTGCTGGGCCCGGAAGCGATCTGGGAGCTGTACGCGGGCACCGAGGCCATCGGCGGAACCATCATCACCGGACAGGAATGGCTGGCTCACCGGGGCTCCGTCGGTAAGCCTGCGCTCGGTGAACTGACGATCTTGGACGAGGAGGGAAACCCGCTGCCTTCCGGGGAGGTGGGGGAGATCTTCATGCGCCCGTGGGAGGGAACGCCCAAGCCCTACAAATACCTTGGTGCTGAGATTAAGCGGGTTGGAACCTGGGAGTCCATCGGAGATCTCGGGTGGCTCGATGACGATGGCTACCTCTACATGAGTGATCGTCGTACCGACCTGATCGTGACAGGCGGAGCGAATGTGTTTCCCGCGGAAGTGGAATCCGTCATGAACGGTTACCCCGGAGTGGTCGACAGCGTTGTTGTAGGGCTACCCGATGACGACCTCGGGCAGGTTGTGCATGCGGTGGTACACGCCGAGGGCACTGTGACCGAGGACCAGCTGCGCGAGTATCTGCTCGACGAGATTGTCCGGTACAAAGTTCCGCGCACCATCGAATTTGTCGAGGAGCCGCTGCGTGAGGACTCAGGCAAGGTCCGTCGCAGCCTCATCCGTGAGCAGGCGATTGCCCGTCGGGCCGCGACGGGCTAGCTTCCTCGCGCATCGACCTACGGATTTCTTCGAGCCGCTCGGCGGCTGCCCGGGCTCTGGCCTCGAACTGCTCCTCTGCCGCACGGCCCTCATCGCTTTCGGCGTCCAGCTCGGCGGAACCGGCAGCCGTGCCGGATCGGGTTTCGATCTTCTCGCGCACCGACTCGAAGGTTGGCACACCGCTGTCGGTGTATCCCGGATCAGGGGTATCGGACATACCGCTCGACGCTACTCCGCCTGGGCAGAACAGTTAGCGTGGCAACGGCGCATCAGGCACCGTGGGCGTGCCGATCCGGCCCGCCATCCAGGGGAGTGCCGAGGTGAACGCCGTCTGCGCGAATGGCCACTTGTGTTCGCCGGGCTTGTGCTGCACCGTGCATGAGATCCCTTGCGCCGCACCGATCTCGCACAGGCGGTGCGCGGCACGGTCCTGATCGCTCAGCGGAACGGCGGCCGAGGCGCCCGGGGCCGCTCCGGTACTGGTGATCGCTCCGGATCCCGCTCGATGTAGTCCGTTGACGTCGAACCACCCGGCGGTGTTCGCATACTGCCCATGACGCGACATCACCGTTGCCGGATCGAACTGCTCCCATGCCGACGTGTCACCGCCGAAAAGACGGGCAATGGTCTGCGTCTTGTTTCCGGTGTTCGGCGACATGTCACCGGCGATATCCTCGAAGGCGCTGAACAATTCGGGGTGTTTGACGGCAAGCGTTACCGCGCACGTGCCACCCATCGACCAGCCCACTAGGCCCCAGTTCTGCGGCCGTGGGCTGACCCCGAAACGCGACACCATGAACGGGACGACGTCCTTCGTGAGATGGTCGGCGGAGTTACCGCGCGGGCCGTTGACACATTCGGTGTCGTTGTTGAACGAGCCGCCCGCGTCGACGAACACCATGACGGGGGCGTTCCCGCCGTGCTGGCTGGCGAAGGCATCCGCCGCCTCGACCGCGTTCCCGCTGCGAATCCAGTCACTCGGGGTGTTGAACTCGCCGCCGATCATCATGATTGTCGGCAGCTGGGTGCGGGTGGAGTCGAACCAAGCCGGTGGCAGGTAGACGATCTCCTGGCGATGGCGAAATCCGCTGGCGTCGGCCGGGATATCCACCTGTACGAGCTTGCCCTTGGTCATCGTCGGGCCGCGGCGCTCCTCGCGAGCGGCGGTCACCGTGGCCATATCGGCCTGGTTGGGCAGCGGTCCGGCGGTCAACTGTGCCCACCCGGACTGGACGCTGCGCACGTAGCCCGTCCATTGATTCAGCATCAGTGATCCGGAAAGGAGTGCGAGTGGCACCGCGGTGAACGCGACAGCGCGACGCCACCAGTGCGCCGTGCGCCAGCCGACCAACAGGACCGTGGCGGCGACCCCGGTGAGCGCGATCCACACCCACAGCATGAGTGGCGCGGGGTTTCCTCTGTCGGCCCAGCCCTCGGAGTTGATGTACCAATAGGCCCACATGGCAAGGGTGGCGCCGACGGCTACCGCTACGGGTAGCCAGCGCTGAAACCACTGACGAGTACGCATTCCTATCGCGATGACGAGCGCAAAACCGGCAATGACCTGCATGGAGACTGAGAAGCTCCCATGTAACAACGAGATGTCATGACCGGACACGGCACCTATGATGGCCTAGTTACCTGTGAATTATCTGTCAGGTATTCGAGGAGTCCGGGTACGGAATCCGAACAGGTTCGTCGTGGTTATCGGGGTTTGGCCAGCGGGAACGGCAGGGTCTCGCGAATGCTGCGCCCCGTGATGAGCATGACCACACGGTCGACCCCCATACCCATACCGCCGGTGGGCGCCATCGCATATTCCATCGCACGCAGGAAGTCCTCGTCGAGTTCCATGGCCTCGGCGTCACCGCCCGCCGCGAGAAGCGACTGCTCGTACAGGCGTCGACGTTGCTCCACCGGGTCGGTCAACTCGGTGTACGCGGTGCCAAGCTCGACACCCCAGGCCACCAGATCCCACCGCTCGGCGAGACCCTCGATGCTCCGGTGTGGGCGCGTCAGCGGGGACACCGACACCGGAAAGTCGCTGTAGAACGTGGGTGTGGTGGTGTGCTTTTCGACGAGCTGCTCGTAGAGCTCGAGCGCCAGGTGCCCGGCATCCCACCTCGGATTGAACTGCACCTCCGCCGATCGGCAGAACCGTTGCAGCGTAGGCACTTCCGTTGTCGCGTCGACCTGTTCGCCGAGGGCCGCCGAGACCGCCTGGTGCACTGGGATGATCGGCCACTCGCCGCTGATATCGACGGGGGCCAGCTTCCCGTCCGCGCCTTCTCCACCCGCCCGCATCACCACTTCGCTACCGTGCGCTGCCCTCGCGGCGTTCTGGATCAGCTGTTGGGTTGTCTTGGCCCATGTCAGATAATCGGCATGAGCCTGATACGCCTCCAGCAGGGTGAATTCGGGGTTATGGCTGAAGTCGACACCCTCATTGCGGAAGGCCCGGCCCAGTTCGAAGACCCTTTCCACGCCGCCCACGCAGAGTCGCTTGAGATACAGCTCGGGCGCGATGCGCAGATACAGGTCGAGGTTGTAGGCGTTGATATGTGTCAGGAATGGGCGCGCGTTGGCTCCACCGTGTACCTGTTGCAGGATCGGCGTCTCGACCTCTAAGAATCCCTGCGATAGCAAGGTGTTGCGCAGAGACGTGATGATCGCGCTGCGCGCCGCGATCTGGTGCCGGGCCTCTGGGTTGATCGCCAGATCAAGGTATCGAGCGCGCACCCGCGCCTCGGGGTCGGTGAGACCCTTGCGCTTATCGGGCAACGGATGCAGGCACTTACCGATGATTCGCCACGATCGCACCAGCACGGACCGGGTGCCATTGTGCGACTGGCCCATGACCCCACTGGCCTCGACCAGGTCGCCGAGATCGATGGCGGCGGTGAACTCTTCGTGCAGGAGTGGGTCGTCGATGAGCAGCTGTACCTCTGCCGACCAGTCGCGCAGCTGTGCGAAAAGCACACCGCCATAGTCACGGATGCGCAGCAGACGACCGCTGACGACGACCTCGGTACCCTCGGCGGCGGCCAGCGCCTCGGCGACGGTGTGGCTGGGCGGTGAGCCGGCCGGGTAGGCGTCGATTCCTCGCTCCCGCAAGGCGGCAAGCTTGCCGAGCCGCACCTTGACTTGCTCGGGCACCCGCTGCAGAGCCGTGGGCTGCGGCGGCAGGTCGGGGGCGGTGCCATCGTGGTGCAGCATTCCGGTTGCCACGATGGCCTGAGGCACCGCACTGTATTGACCGGTGTGCCGTGGCTTGTCCCGATTGCCGAACGGTAAGACCAGGAACCCCTCGGCGATCACCGATGCGATGCCGATCCGGGGGATGAGCCGGGCGTCCTCGTAGCAGGCGAATCGGGGCACCCATTCGGGCTGATATTTCACGTTGGAGCGGTACAACTGTTCAAACTGCCAGAACCGTGAGGCGAACATCAACACCGAGCGCCACAGCCGGAGCACCGGGCCGGCGCCGATACGGGAGCCGTCCGCGTAGACGGAGCGGAACATCACGAAGTTGAGAGAAACCCGGGTGATTCCCATGGCCTCTGCCCGGGTGAGTAGCTCGGTAACCATGAATTCGATGGTGCCGTTGGGCGATTGACGCGAACGGCGCATCAATTCGAGGGACACCCCAGTGGCGCCCCAGGGCACCAGTGACAGCATGGCGACGGCGTTGTCGTCCGGGTCGACAGCCTCCACGAGGAGGCAGTCGCCGTCGGTCGAGTCCCCCAACCGCCCGAGAGCCATCGAGAAGCCGCGCTCGGTGTTGCCGTCACGCCACATGTCGGCGTTGGTGATGATCTGTCTCGCCTCGTCCGCCGTCAATTCACGATGGCGGCGGATACGCACCGACAGTCCCGAGCGCCGGGCGCGGTTGACGGCCTGGCGGACAGCCGCCATGTGCGGACCCGATATCGAGAATGACCGCGGGTACAGGATCGCCTCGTCGCCGAGTTCCAGTGCGTTCAGGCCGTGTTCGCGGTAGGCGAGCGCGCCCTCGGCGCTCGCGCCCATCACCGCGGGCGCCCAGCCGTACGCCTGGCATACCTGCAGCCATGCGGCAATGGCCTGGCTCCATGCCGTCTTGTCCCCGATGGGGTCCGCGCTGACCAGGCAGACGCCGACCTCCACGCGATATGTCACGGCCGCGCGGCCATTGGGCGCGAAAATCACCGCCTTGTCGCGCCGTGTCGCGAAATATCCGAGGGAATCATCCTGCCCGTACCGATCCAGCAGACCCCGAATCAGGGATTCGTCGTCGCCGGTCAGCGCATTGACCGCGCGTTGGGAGCGGAAGAGCACCACTGCCGCGGACATCAAGGCCAGCGCCCCGAACAGACCGAAGAGCCAGTTGAGGAACAGATGCGGATGACCGTCGAAGAATTCGTGGCCTGCAAGGGAGAACCCGGCCACACGGTTCAGCGCCCACCAAAAACGATCGGATCGCGCCAAGGTCCCCGGGAACATTTCGGTGAGACTCCAGGCGACGAGCGTTCCGAGGGCCAAACCGCCGATGAGCACGGCAACGGCCTTGACCGTCGCACCGCGACGCACCTTCGCGTAGAACTCACGACGCGCGAGGACCAGCACAATGATCGTGCCCCCGTGGAGCACCAGCCCGAGGATCTCGACGGTGTCGCGATGCTGAATGAAACCGCCGATATTCAGGGCCGACAGCACCGACAGGTTGATCAGCAGGATCCACCACGCCATGCTCTTGCGTACGGCGAGTGCCGCAGCCAGTAGCGATAGCACGAAGGCCCACGCGAGGCTGGTATCCGGCCAGTCGAACAGATACTCGTCGATAAACGCTCGGGGAACCTGTGTCAGGTGCCGGATGATCGGCGAGATACTCGACAGGAAGATCATCGCCGCGAACACCCCGACGAGCCACCCGAAGAAGGTCGGTACCCAGTGCAGTGTTGAGGTGGGTGAGGGAATCGGCTTGGGGGTCTTGCCAATTCCCGGGCCGGCTAGTGGCGGTGAGACAGAAACCTCAGATGTCACCTAGCGAGGATAGGCCGTGTAGCTGGGAGTTCACTGACGCTCAGCGCAAGTACTTCTCGCCGGGCCCCTGGCCGGGTTCATCCGGGACGGCGCTGGCTTCGCGGAATGCCTTCTGCAGACTCTGCAATCCATCGCGGATCGGAGCGGCGTGCGGGCCCAGGTATTCGACCGAGGCCGCCACCAGACCGGCGAGTGCGGTGATCAGCCGACGGGCCTCGTCGAGATCACGATGTGGGCTTTCGTCAGGATCAGGGGAGGACAGGCCCAGTTTCTCGGCACTGGAGCTCATCAGCATCACAATGGCCTTGGTGATCACCTCGATCGCCGGGATATCGGCGAGCTCGCGGATCGACTCGGTGAGGGGCTCGTCGTGATGGTCAAGGTCATCGGTCACGGCTGCTAGACTGTCATGCGCGACCGTTCCCGGCTCCGTCGGGGACATCAAGTGGAGTCCCGCTCCCACCGCTGGCCATACGGTACAGCGGTCCGGTCCAGCCACCTCCGGGTGGTTGTTCTGCGATCTGCAGAACGGCGCATGTCGTCGTGACCGGTCGGCTTCGGGCCCTGCCATGAGCAGGGCTTTTCTGTTCGTAATGAGCAGAGTGCTGATGGACCCCGCTTTATGTCCCTGTCGATCTGTGTTCCGGTCACGACAGTTAGAGGACGAGCCAGGGAGGCCACATCAGCACTGAGACCCGCATCAATGAACGCATCCGCGTACCCGAAGTCCGCTTGATCGGCCCGAAAGGCGAACAGGTCGGCATCGTGCGGATCGAAGATGCGCTTCGCGTCGCCGCAGACGCCGATCTCGACCTTGTCGAGGTAGCCCCAGACGCCAGACCTCCGGTCTGCAAGATCATGGACTACGGCAAGTTCAAGTACGAGACGGCTCTGAAGGAGCGCGAGTCTCGCAAGAACCAGCAGCAGACCGTTGTCAAGGAACAAAAGCTTCGGCCGAAGATCGACGATCACGACTACGAAACCAAGAAGGGCCACGTTGTGCGCTTCTTGGAAGCCGGATCCAAGGTCAAGGTGACGATCATGTTCCGCGGACGCGAACAGTCGAGGCCCGAACTGGGCTACCGGCTGTTGCAGCGGCTCGGCGCAGACGTCGCCGAGTTCGGTTTCGTGGAGACCTCCGCGAAGCAGGACGGCCGCAATATGACGATGGTGCTGGCGCCACACCGGGGTGCGAAGACCCGGGCCAAGGCAGCTCAGCAGGCCGAAGCTCCTGCAGGGCCGGCCCCAGCCCAGGCGGCCCCACCGGCCGAGCAAGCGCCCACCGAACAGACCTAGTACGGAAAACGAAGGACAGGGAACACCAAGATGCCCAAGGCCAAGACCCACAGCGGTGCGTCGAAGCGCTTCCGCACCACCGGTAGCGGAAAGATCGTGCGCCAGAAGGCGAACCGTCGCCACCTGCTGGAGCACAAGCCCACCAGCCGCACCCGTCGTCTCGACGGCCGCGCCGTGGTTGCAGAGAACGACGCCAAGCGCGTCAAGAAGATGCTGACCGGCTAGCAGCCGCGTTCACGACCACCCCAATACACAGCACCACACTGCATCACTAGAAATCACTAATAAGGAAAACTTATGGCACGCGTGAAAAGGGCCGTCAACGCCCAGAAGAAGCGCCGGACAATCCTGAAGGCCTCCAAGGGCTACCGCGGTCAGCGGTCGCGCTTGTACCGCAAGGCCAAGGAGCAGCAGCTGCACTCGCTGACCTACGCATACCGGGACCGTCGCGCCCGCAAGGGTGAGTTCCGCAAGCTGTGGATCGCGCGTATCAACGCCGCGGCTCGCGCCAACGACATCACCTACAACCGATTCATCCAGGGCCTAAAGATCGCGGGCGTCGAGGTTGACCGCAAGAACCTCGCCGAGCTGGCTGTCAGCGATGCGGCCGCGTTCACCGCGCTGGTCGAGGTTGCCAAGGCCGCGCTGCCTGAGGACGTCAACGCTCCAGCCGGGGAAGCCGCCTGAGCAACTCGGCTCTGACTGAGCGGTCACAAACAGTGATCGACGCGGTCAAGCTGCACCGGCCCGCCGCCCGTCGGCGGGCCGGTCTTTTTCTGGCGGAAGGCCCCAACCTGGTCGAGGCCGCACTGCGGTCCGGCGCGGTAGAACGTGTCTTCGCGACCGAGGCTGCCGCGGAGCGATTCGCGGGCCTCTTGGTTGACGCACCCATACATCTGGTGACGGAACGTGCCGCGAAAGCATTATCCGACACCGTGACTCCGGTCGGGCTGGTAGCCGAGTGCCGTTCCATCGCGGCCAGGTGGCCTCAGATCGTCGCGCTTTCACCACGGTTCGTCGTTGTCGCCGTTGATATCTCGGAGCCGGGCAACGCGGGCACCCTGATTCGCGTTGCCGACGCGATGGGCGCCGATGCCGTGGTACTGGCGGGAAACAGTGTCGACCCGTTCAACGGCAAGAGCCTGCGTGCCTCGGCGGGCAGCATTTTCAACATCCCCGTCGTACCTGAGGGAGATGCGTCGTGGATCGCCGCGGACCTCACCGCGCGGGGTGGGGCAGTGCTGGCCACCACCCTCGACGGCGAGCTGTCGCTCGACGATGCCGATCCGGTGCTGGCCGGGGCCTGTGCCTGGATCTTCGGAAACGAAGCGCACGGGCTCGACAGCGCGACGGCCGCACTGGCGACGCATCGGATCAGCATCCCGATGCGCGGGGGAGCCGAAAGCCTCAATCTGGCGAGCGCCGCGTCGATTTGCCTATACGCCACGGCGCGGATGCATCGCGGTCAATGGCCTCCAGTACTATCCGACAAGCCGTAACGACGAGTACTAGTAACTTCCACGGATCGAGGAACCTAATGCCCGCACCCCTGCAGATCAGGCACTTTCGTGAGTCGGATGTTCCCGACCAGACCGGTAAGACACACGTGATCACCGGCGCGAACAATGGCCTAGGTCTCGTCGCCGCCGAGGCGCTGGCCCGCGCCGGTGCACGCGTCGTGCTGGCCTGCCGCAACCAGGAGACCGGGCGGGCAGCGCTGGACAAGGTGCGCTCACTGGGGCCCAACGCCGATCATGCGCTGGTCGAACTGGACCTCACCAGCCTTGCCTCCGTGCGGTCCGCCGCAGACGCGATCCGCACTCAGGCGGCCACTGTCGACGTACTGATCAACAACGCCGGCGTCATGGCGATTCCGCTGCGGCGTACCGCCGAGGGATTCGAGATGCAGATCGGCGTCAACCACCTCGGTCACTTCGTCTTGACCGACGCGCTGCTGCCCTCGCTGCTCGCTGCCGACGCACCCCGGGTGGTGTCGCTGGGAAGTGTCGCGCACGCGCAGGGACGCAATCAGCTGAAGGTCGATGATCTGAACTTCACCCAACGTCGGTACAACCGGATGACCGCATACCGCGCCTCGAAGCTCGCCTGCATGCTGTTCGGCTCGGAGCTGGCCCGCAAGGCCGCCGCCGCCGGATCCTCGCTGGTATCGGTGAATGTGCACCCCGGGGTGGCCGCCACCAACCTGTTCGATTCCATGATCCCGAAGATCCCAGGGCTACATAAGGCCTTCTACTTCGGCATGGGTCTGGTGCTCCAGGACGAGCGCCAGGGCGCCGAGGCTGAGCTGTACGCGGCGTCGATGCCCGATGTTCAGCCCGACGACTACCTTGGCCCCACTCAACTGACTGGTGCGCGCGGACCGGTGGCTCGTGCGCCCCGATCCAGCGAGGCACGTGATGCGCAGCTGGCGGCGCGGCTATGGGAGAAGTCGGTAGAGCTCACCGGCGCGAACTACTCCCGCCTCACCGGCTAGGCCCCGCTGCGATCACTCTGAGTCCAACACTCGTGTCGCGCATCGTGGTTCGGCATGATAGGTGCTCGACGCGGGTGTGGCTGAGAGGCTAGGCACCGGCCTGCAAAGCCGTTCACACGGGTTCGAGTCCCGTCACTCGCTCTGGTTTCGTCAAGCGAACGTCGACAATGAGCCCCCTGCGAACAGGGGGCTCATTGTCGACGTTGGTCCGTTAGCCGGCGGCCGACTCTTCCGCGGGGTTCGGCGGTTGACCATCCGGCGACTCGAGAACTGGAGGGGTTGGCGCTCCCGGCATCACCGTCGGAGCGGTCGCCTCGATCCCGGCCGCGCTTTGCGGCGGTGCACCGTGCGGATCCTCCAGCGCGGGGTTCTCGTTCCCCGCACCGAACTGCACGCCCGTGGTGCTGGCAGGCGCGGCGGGCGTCGTGCCGCCCTGAATCCCGTACCGCGTGCTTGAAGAGGTCAACACGTTCGCGGGATGAGCGGCATTGCCCAACTTGCTGCCCGGCAGTCCGGCAGCACCGGCCGCGGGATCGGCGTTGGCGGCGATCTTCACGCCGCGCGCGTCCACCGTGGCCGGGGCCACCGCCGGGAAGTTGTTGTAGATGTACGTGTAGCTGCCGGGGGTGGCGGGCAGTGGTGCCGGTACACCGGGCACGAAAGGTATCCCCGGTGGGTCAGCGAGCGCGGTGGGCGCCGGGAGCGCTCCCAACGCTAGCGCTCCGGCGACACCTGCCATGGCGGCAACGATCTTCCTTTTCGGCACGAGTACCTCCCTAGATCTTGATCGGGTCGCCGTAGATGGCGAACTCAGTGTGCGCCGAGGCGGTCGAGATCCTCAAGTAGACATACGAGCGGATGGTGACATCGCCGCCGCACGCGTCGGCCTTAATGTGCAGATTATCGACATCGAGCATCGCCTTGCCGCTGTCACTCAACGCCATGTTGGCCAGGGGGAGGTCGGTGATCACACCAGGCTGCAAGATGGTCTGCACAAACCCGGCGAGACCACCCGAACCACCGACCGACGGACCACCGCTGTAGCCCACAGACCCGGCCAGACCGCCGGTGCCACCGATCTGCAGACCGCTGGAAACGTCTGTCTGACAACCCAGTTGGTATCCCGCGATGAACAGGCTGTCGGTGATCGGGGCGGACCCTCCAGTGGCGATCGCCGTCGCGTCGAAGGTCACGAACGCCTCGCGGGAGTTCGAGGCCTCGGCCAGGTTGGGCACCGAGTTGATGGTCTCGTGGTCGATCCGGATCATCAGCGTCCACCCGTCACGACTTACCTTGGTGTACGTCTGCGGCGCCATGGACACCGGATCGGCCTGGGCCGGAGCCGTAGCCAAGGTACAGATCGCGGTGAACAACGCCATGACGGCGCCGACTCGCTTACGTACTGCCATCTGAGTGCCTCGTTTCCCCTTGCGGATGTGAATGGTGGTGAACCTGTGTCTGAGTTTGGGAGCTATTGCGGCGTCGGCGATTACCGGTCGGTGTGATAGGTCCGTTATCAAGCTGACGGAAAGATACGCCTGCGAAATCACCGCCGCTGATCAAAACTCACAGCCCGTTCACAGGAATCGCCTTGTGGGACAAGCGTCCTCACCCCCGAATTTCCTTCACGGTGCGTTGATGATGTGTTGCTGGACGCTGAAAATCGACAAAAGACAGGCTGTCCGAACTAGTTGGTGCGCTGGGCCAATCGCCTGATGAACACCGCGTGTCGGGCCGCTCACGGCACGGTGAACCCGTTGTCCGGGCGACGCAGTTTCGTCTGTCAGGCGATAGGAATTTCGCGGCCGAAAATGTGGTCTACGCCACAGAAGTGCCCTGTAAAAGCTGCGTAAACAGGTGTTACGCGACCTCGAGACCACCCCGGACGGCCCACCGGGGAGCGGCCAACGAGAAGGCGGCATGCAATAGCTCGCCCGCACGGGCAGTGAGCGACGTCGGCTGTACCGCCGGCGGTACGTAGTGCATGGGCATTCCCCGCCTATCCCGCGGTGGTGCGGTGATCTTGGGTGCCTCGACGAGGGGTGCATCAGGCGGCAACTCTCCCCGTGCGCGCTTGTATGCCGACACCGAAGAACTGAACACTCCGGTGGCAACCCAGTTCTGAAATGCTCTGGCCGGGGCCCAGATCTGCTGCCAGAGGAAGTCCGGCATCAGTACGTACTTCGGCTTCGGGATCTGAATGTGGAAGATGTCCAACGTGGCCCGATTTATCTCCAGCTGGTCATCACAGACCCGCGCCCAGTACTCCTGGAACTCTTCCCGGGAATTGGGCACCGGCCGCATGCTCATGCCGTACATCCGGTACCACTGGACGTGCTCGGCGAACAGCTGCCGCTTTTCTGCCTCGGTAAGCCCGCCACAGAAGTACTCGGCGGTGTTGATGATGAGCATGAAGAACGTGGCGTGAGCCCAATAGATGGTCTCCGGATTGAGGGCGTGGTACCGCCGTCCCTTGCCATCGACACCTTTGATGGTGTCGTGGTACCCCGAATCTGGCGCCCGGTGTTCGCGGCGCGGTCGCCGTCGTAGACCACGCCCATGATGGGAAAGACCGAACGCGTGACCCGTTGCAGGGGTTCGCGCAACAGGATCGAATGATCCTCGACACCGGCGCCCAACTCCGGGTACATGTTCTGGATGGATCCGATCCACACGCCAAGCAGCCCGGTGCGCAGATCTGCGAAGTACTTCCATGTCGGCGAATCTGGACCCGGCGGTTGCGGTGCGTCGTTCTGATCGATTTCATACGCTGGTTCGGCTGGCGATCGCGCTCCGGACGAGCGCTCGCGCGCGGATCGCCGAGCACCTCGGCTGGCAGTGGCGGATGTCATCGTTGACCTCCTGTGTGGCGCCTATCACGCACGATATGGGTGACAACCGACGTTGTCCGCGAGCCCCCCTGGGGTGTCGGGAACCGTTTGCCAACCGTGTCCGAAGCTCCACGCTGCCGCTACCAGCGCCGACCGACTGCGACCAGGCAGTCGAGGAGCGGGGCGCGGCCATCGCGACACTGGCAACGACGAGATTGCCGCCGCACACCCCAGCACATAGGCTGATGCGGTGGATATCGAGCCGTCAGGCCTCGATGCCGAACCGGACCGTGAGCACGACACTGGAATCCGTAAGCGCAGGCGAGGCCGCACCCGTGGGCCTGTGCGGCATGACCTCGCCGCGGAGTCGACAGACAACGCGGTGCCGGCGGAAGACTCCGATCCCTCCGAACCCACGTCTCGGCAGATCGCGCGCGCGTCACGTACGGCCGGTGACTGGTTTCGCAAGATGGACCGGGATCCCACCGTCGTGGCGGCGGTACGCCGCGCCCGGCGTTCACTGCCCGGCGACCCATACTTCGGTGATCCTTTGTCCACAAGCGGTTTTGGTGGGGCGAGTGCGGTGGCGCGTGCGGCCGACCGGTTGGTGACCGACAGGGATACCGCGTTCCGCGAGTTCGGGTTCGGCGCGCTGCAGATCTGGCAGGCCTTCACCGAGAAAGTCAGCAAGCAACCGGCCAATCGAGAGGTCACGCTCGTCTTCACCGACCTCGTCGGATTCTCGGAATGGGCACTGGAGGCCGGCGACGAGGCGACCCTGAAATTGCTGCGCCGCGTGGCATCGGTCGCCGAGCCGCCCATGCTCAACGCTGGGGGCCAGGTGGTCAAGCGTATGGGTGACGGCATCATGGCCGTCTTCGACGACCCGGTGACGGCCCTACGTGCTGTCCTTCCCGCCCGCGAGGCATTGAGAAACGTTGAAATCCAGGGATATACGCCGCTGATGCGGATCGGCATCCACACCGGCACGCCTCAGCGCATCGGATCGGACTGGCTTGGCGTCGACGTGAACATCGCGGCCCGTGTCATGGAGAGCGCCACCAAGGGTGGCCTGGCAATCTCGCAACCCGCGCTGGCCAAGGTGCCCCTGGTGCTTCTCGATCACTTGGGCCTCACGCCCACGCCTGTCCGGCGACCGCTCTTCTCCAGCAGGCCCGCAGGCGTGCCCGAGAACATGAAGATGTACCTGCTCGAAACTCGCAGGGAACTGCCAGCGGCGGGAGATGACGGTCGCATCTAGACGGTGCGATCATGGGTCATGCGGAGAGTCTGGGCCGCGCTAGTCCGGCTACGAGTGACGATCGCTTATGCGGTCGCGCTGGTCGCGGTGGCCACCGTGCTGGTTGTGGAAGGTCCACGCGTGCAAGATCGAGTCGTCGCGCATGCCAGTACCAATCTGCACAACCTGCATCAGGGACGGTTGGGGACGCTCATCGGCAGCGCCTTTGTCACCGATGCGGGGCCGATCTACCTATGGCTTCCCGGCTTAATCTGCATCCTCGCCCTCGCTGAACTACAATGGCGCAGTGGACGTTTGGCATTGACCTTTGCCCTCGGGCACATAGGCGCGACCCTCATCGTCGGAATCGGAACGGCGCTGGCGATCTGGATGCACTGGGCCCCGGTTTCCCTCGCACGGGCCAGCGACGTGGGGATGAGTTATGGAACGGCTGCCGTCGTCGGGGCACTGACGGCATCGATCCCGCAGCGCTGGCGCGCCTCCTGGATGGCGGGCTGGGTCTCCATCGGCGCCGTGTCCATCGCATGCAACCAAACCTTCACCGAGGTAGGACACCTCACGGCACTTCTCCTCGGAATGCTCGCCGCGCACACACTTTCCCTGCGCACACCACGTTGGTCCGCACTTCGATTGGTGCTCTTAGGGTTCGGCGGACTCTTCGCCCTCATGATGTTCTCCGAAGATGGCCAGACCCTCGCCGCGGCGGTACCCACCGCGCTGGCGGCAGTACTCGTCACCCAGTGGGTCAGGTTGCGGCGGAAGCCTCGTGATCAAGTAGCCATCGCTTGATGGGAAGCCCATAGCGGAAGCCTCCCAACGCGCCACCGACCCGATACACCCGGTGACACGGCACGAACAGCGCCGCCGCGTTACGCGCGCACGCACTGGCGGCGCCACGGATGGCAGCGGGTCGCCCAGCGCGGGTGGCGAACTCGCTGTAGGTGATGGGCGCCTCCGGATCGACATTGCGCAACACGTCCCAGGCATGCATCAGGAAATCTCCGGACTGCTGGGTGACGGGAATCGGGTCGATGGCAGTCAGATCGCCCGCGTGGTAGTCGGTGACAGCCTTGGTGACTTTCCCGAGGTCAAGCTTGCGGCTGAGGGTCTGCGGGCGCAACGTCGGATGAATCAGCGAGCGCAGCAGGTCGGGGGAGTCCGTCCATCCCGAGGCCAGGACCGCGCCCGACCCGTCAACGATGGCGGTGAATGGTCCTACCGGCGTGGTCAGAGTCGTGTAGTCGCTCATGAATTTCCTTTCCGCGTGCGGTTGCGTTGACGTGTCTGCGCGGCGATCCCCTTGCGCCACAGGTGCATAGATACATACGAACGCCACGGCGAGCAGTCGCGGGCGGCCCCGAGGTCGATACCCTCGGCCAACGCGCCGCGGCGCAGCACCAAATCGTGTTCGAGCAGGACATCTGGATCAGCGAGTTGACGCATCACCACGTAGTCCGCGGTCCAGGGTCCGATTCCCTTGATTTCCAACAGCTGCCGACGCATGTCGGCGGCGGCCATGCCCTGATGCAACTCCAGCTTAGCCGTCGCAAGCCTGTCCGCCGCTCCGACAATCGCGCCGATCCGTGCTGCGGGACCGACCAATACCTCCGCGCCCGCCGCAGCGACAGATTCGGCGGTGGGAAACAGGTGAGTCACCCGCCCCGTCGTGTCCGTCACTTCCTCACCGAGCGCGGCAACCAGGTTTGCCGTCGCAGTGTTGGCCGCGGACACCGAGATCTGCTGACCGATCATGGTGCGTAACAGCAGCTCTGACCCATCGACCGTCCCGGGCACCCTGATTCCGGGAGCCTCGGCAACGAGGGGAGTCAGCGCGGGATGCGCCGACAACGCGTCATCGACCGCCGCGGGGTCGGCGTCGAGATCAAGAAGGTGACGCAGGCGCGCCACGGCAGGTGCCAAGTCGCGCATATCGGTGAGCTGCAGGTCCGCCCGCACCTGATCGGCGGCCACCGTCAGGGTCACGACGACCGGACCATGAGGCATCCGCAGCGCCCGGGTGTAGCGCCCTTCGGAAAAGTCCTCGACACCGTGCGCGCAGTGATGTTCCAGCAGCCAGGTGGACCATGCGACGTTATGGGGCTGCCGCAGGGGGAGTTTGAGACTGACACCGCTAGGTGTCGGAGCCGATGTCAGGTCGTCCCGGCGGGGCAACTCGGTCCGCAGCTTCGACGGTGTGGTCGCGAACACCGCCGCAATCGTGTCGTTGAATTGCCGGATACTGGAAAACCCTGCCGCAAAAGCGATATCGGACATGGCCAGCCCGGTCCGCTGAATCAGCAGACGCGCGGTGGTGGCCCGATTCGCCCGTGCCAGGGCCAACGGGCCCGCGCCGAGCTCAGCCAGCAGAACCCTGTTGAGTTGCCGACTCGAGTATCCCAGGGCACGAGACAGGCCCTCGACACCTTCGCGCTCGACCACACCATCGCCGATGAGGCGCATCGCCCGAACGGCCAAGTCGGACTTGATATTCCACAGCGGCGACCCCGGCGCCGCGTCCGGCAGGCACCGTCGGCACGCCCGATAGCCATCGGCCTGTGCGGAGGCGGCGGTGGGATGGAATGAGACATTCTGCCGTTTCGGTGTGATGGCAGGGCAGGACGGTCGGCAGTAGATTCCCGTGGTGCGAACCGCCGTGTAGAACTGCCCGTCGAATCGGGTGTCACGGGACCGCACGGCCCGGTAACAGGCCTCCGCGTCAAGTTCCATGCATCCGAGCATGCCCGCCACCACGCCACAGTGCTAGCGGAAATCAGACATTATCCTCCGGTCGGGGTTTTCTCCCAGATCCGGGCGTAGCGACGCCAGGCCAGCAGCGTGATCCCCATCGATATCGCGGTGCCCGCTGTCGCCCCGAGCCACCTACGACGCCATGCCGCCACAAGGGCCGAGACTAGGGAGGTGCTGCCGAGGAGGCTCAACGCGGTGAGAGCGGTATCCGACGTGGGCTTGGTCATCCAGATCTCCTCGCCACGTATAGCGCGAGTGGCAAACGACCTGTCATCCCGGGGTGGTGGCGTCACGACCGGGTTGATCACGAGCCAGATACCGATCGGGATTGCCCACCGCCACTGCCGGGTCCACACCGGCGCGAGCAACAGCGGTGTGCTTGCCCAGCGCGACCACGCACTCACCGGGTGACAATGTCTTTCGAAGATCCAGCGGCGCACTGCTTCGCCATTCACGCCGTCGACATTAGGCGGCTCCGGTCGTGGCCGTCAGGCATGACCGGAAGGTGGTTAACGCGGCTTACCCTATGATCGGCATCCGTGGCTGATCACTCGCAGGACCCTTCAGTGGACCCCTCAGAGAGAACTCTGACGAGCGCCGTTGACGCGGCTCGGGCGGCATTCGACGCCGCGGGTGACCTGGACGCACTCGCGCAGGCGAAGATCGACCATCTGGGGGAGAAGTCGCCCGTGGCGCTGGCCCGTCAGGCTCTCGGCGCACTGCCGAAGGATCAACGGGCCGAGGCCGGCAAGTTCGTCAACGCCGCGCGTACCCAGGCACAACAGGCGTACGACGCCAGGCTGGACGCACTCCGCGCCGAACGTGACGCGGCGGTACTTGTCGCGGAACGTGTCGATGTGACGTTGCCCTCGACACGGCAGGCCGTCGGCGCGCGCCATCCGATCACGATTCTCTCCGAACACATCGCGGATACCTTCGTCGCGATGGGCTGGGAGGTGGCAGATGGCCCCGAGGTGGAAACCGAACACTTCAACTTCGATGCCCTCAACTTCCTGCCCGATCACCCTGCACGTAGTACGCAGGACACCTTCTACATCGCCCCCGAGGATTCTCGACAGGTGCTGCGCACACACACCTCACCAGTGCAGGTCCGCACCCTGTTGGCACGCGAGCTGCCCGTCTACGTGATCTCACTGGGGCGTGCCTTCCGCACCGACGAGATCGACGCGACTCATCTGCCCGCCTTCCATCAGGTTGAAGGACTCGCGGTGGATCGCGGACTCACCCTGGCCAATCTCAAGGGCACCCTCGACGCATTCGCCCGGGCGATGTTTGGGGCGCAGGCACACACCCGCATGCGCCCACACTTCTTCCCGTTCACCGAACCCTCCGCCGAGGTGGATGTCTGGTTTGAGAACAAGAAGGGTGGTGCGGGCTGGGTTGAATGGGGTGGCTGCGGCATGGTAAACCCGAATGTCCTGCGAGCCAGCGGTATTGATCCCGACGAATACAGCGGTTTCGCATTTGGCATGGGGTTGGAACGCACCCTGCAGTTCCGCAACGGTCTTCCCGACATGCGCGACATGATCGAAGGCGATGTGCGCTTCAGCCTTCCGTTCGGGGTGAGTGCCTGATGCGTATTCCCTACAGCTGGCTTATCGAGGTGCTGCGCGCCGGTGCCCCGGAATTCTCCGCCACTCCTGCGGATATCGAGGAAACGCTGATCCGCATTGGCCACGAGGTGGAAGAGGTCATCGTTCCCGGACCGGTTACCGGTCCGCTCGTGGTCGGAAGAGTCGCCCAGATCACCGAGCTCACCGAGTTCAAGAAGCCGATCCGGTTCTGTCTGGTCGACGTCGGCGAGGCCGAGCCTCGTGAAATCGTCTGTGGTGCGTCCAACTTCGCGGTCGATGACCTCGTGGTAGTGGCACTACCGGGTGTCACGTTGCCCGGTGACTTCGCTATCGCAACACGAAAGACCTACGGCCACACCTCGGACGGAATGATCTGCTCGACGACCGAGCTCGGCCTCGGGTCGGAATCGGCGGGCATTCTGGTGCTGCCCCCGGGGACCGCCAAGCCTGGTGCCGATGCCATCGAGGTCGTCGGACTTGACGATGCCATCTTCGATCTGTCGATTACGCCCGATCGCGGATACTGCCTGTCTGTTCGCGGACTGGCACGCGATCTGGCGTGTGCGTACGACCTGGAGTTCGTCGATCCCGCTGCGGTACAGCCGCTCGCGGCCGATGGGCCGTCGCTGCCCGTGCATATCGATGCCGGGACCGGAGTCAAGCGATTCGGGTTGCGTCCGGTCATCGGCATCGATCCGGCAGCGGTATCGCCATGGTGGCTGCAGCGCCGGCTGATGCTCTGCGGTATCCGGGCCATCTCGCCGGCGGTGGACGCCACCAACTATGTGATGCTCGAAATCGGGCACCCCATGCACGCGCACGACAACGCCCGGATCAGCGGGGATTTCCGGGTGCGGTTCGCCACACCCGGTGAAACGGTGGTCACCCTCGACGACGTAGAACGCACACTTGAACCCGGCGACGTCCTGATCGCAGACGACGCCGGTGTCACCGCCATCGGCGGTGTGATGGGCGCAGGTAGCACCGAAATGCGCGACGACTCCACGGACGTGCTCCTTGAAGCGGCGGTGTGGGATCCGGCTGCGGTGCTGCGCACCCAACGACGGTTGCACCTGCACAGCGAGGCGGGGCGCCGTTACGAACGTTCCGTCGATTCTGCGATATCCGTTGCCGCGCTTGATCGTTGCGCATCTCTGCTGCGTGAGATTGCTGGCGGCAGCACCCCTGCCGAGCTCACCGACTGGTCCGCGGACGCGGAAGCCCGGTCGGAGATCGTCATCGCCGCTGACCTGCCCGCGCGCGTCGCCGGAGTCACCTACGCCGCCGGAGTGGCAGAGCACCGGCTCCGTCAGATCGGCGCCGAGGTGGTTGCCGAGGGCGACACACTGCGGGTGATGCCGCCGAGCTGGCGCCCCGACATTGTCGAGGGTGCCGACCTGGTCGAGGAGGTACTGCGACTCGAAGGTCTGGAAGACATCCCGTCGGTTCTGCCCGCGGCGCCACAAGGCGGCGGTCTCACACCGACGCAACGCCGTCGCCGTGCGGTAGGGAAGTCGTTGGCCCTCAGCGGATACACCGAGATCTTGCCGATGCCCTTCTTGCCGGCTGGGGTATTCGACGCATGGGGACTGGATGGCGACGATGCACGCCGCCGTACTACTAAAGTTCTCAACCCGCTGGAATCCGATCGCCCCGAGCTGGCCAGTACCCTGTTGCCTGGTGTGCTCGAAGCCCTGTCGCGCAACATTTCTCGCGGTACTTCCGATGTAGCGCTGTTCACCATTGGTCAGGTCGTACGGCCAACCGGGGAAACCCGGGCGATCCCGCTGCTCGATGTCACCGATCGCCCCTCGGAGGCCGAGCTCACCGCACTGCTCGAATCCCTGCCCGCGCAGCCGGTCCATGTGGCGCTTGTGCTGGCCGGGGTGCGCGAGCCGAGTGGACCGTGGGGGGGTGGACGCGCAGCAGATGTCACCGACGCACTGGAGGCGGCGCGGATTATCGGGCGTGCCGCTTATGTGGATCTTTCGCTGCGCGCCGGCGACGAATTGCCCTGGCACCCGGGGCGGTGCGCAGAGATTGTGGCCGACGGCCAGGTTGTCGGGCATGCCGGTGAGCTGCATCCGGCGGTGATCGAGCGGCTCGGGCTGCCTAAGCGCACGTGCGCTCTGGAACTGAACCTCGATGCGCTTCCCGTCACTAATCCGCTTCCCGCACCAAGGATTTCGCCGTTTCCCGCGGTTCTTCAGGACGTCTCGTTGGTGGTCGCCGAGACAGTGCCCGCCGATGCGGTCACCGAGGCGCTGCGCGACGGTGCGGGTGAGCTCATCGAGGATGTGCGGCTCGTGGAGGTCTACACCGGACCGCAAGTTGGCGAGGGCAACAAATCGTTGAACTTCCGGCTGCGTTTCCGGGCGGCTGACCGGACCTTGACAGAAGACGAGGCCACCGCCGCACGGATCACGGCAGTGGCCTCTGCGGCCGAGCGCGTCGGGGCAACCCAACGCGCCTAGCAGGTCTTACTGTCCCCGGCGCTGGTCAGCCTGCTCGCGGTGCTGCTCCTGGCGCTGACGATCGGCACGATCCGACATGGAAGGCTCCCTTCTCGCTCGTTATCGACTGCTGGCGCTATTCGCCAGCTACTTCTACCGTAGCTGTGGGAGCCGGGCATTACACCGTTTAGCTCAAGTTGAGGTTGACCACGAATCCCCACGATTCATCGAATATATTTGCGCTTGCCTGCATAATGATACAGAATTGATTCCATGACTACTGGGTTCTCAGTCGCGGTCGCGGGTGCCAGCGGCTACGCCGGCGGCGAGATCTTGCGCCTGCTGCTCGCACATCCGGCGTATGCCGCGGGCCGCCTACGGATCGGGGTGCTGACCGCTGGCTCGAATGCCGGCAGCAGCCTCATCGAGCATCACCCGAATCTGACGCCTTTGGCTGACCACAAACTACAGCCCACCGATCCCAAACTGTTGCGGGGCCATGACGTGGTGTTCCTCGCGCTCCCGCACGGTTCCTCGGCCAAGATCGCCGATGAGCTGGGGCCGCAGACCCTCATCGTCGACTGCGGTGCGGACTTTCGGCTGACCGATGCCGCCGCGTGGCAGCGCTACTACGGCTCACAGCATGCCGGAAGCTGGCCGTACGGCTTGCCCGAGCTTCCGGGCAAGCGCGATGCCCTGCACGGCACCAGGCGCGTGGCAGTTCCCGGCTGCTATCCGACAGCGGCACTGTTGGCGTTGTCTCCCGCAGTGACGGCGGGCCTCGTGGAACCCTCGGCCACCGTGGTGGCGGTAAGCGGCACCACGGGCGCCGGACGTGCCCCCAAGGCCGATCTACTGGCCTCCGAGGTGATGGGATCTGCGCGCGCCTACAACGTTGCCGGTGCGCATCGGCATACCCCGGAAATCGCTCAGGGACTGAATCATCCGTCGGGCAAGCCGGTCACCGTCTCCTTCACACCGGTGCTCGTTCCCATGCCCCGCGGCATCCTTGCCACGTGTACAGCGCCGACCACGGCAACCCTGGCCGACATCCGAGAGGCCTACGAGGAGGCATATCACGATGAGCCGTTCGTCCATGTGCTTCCCGACGGACATTTGCCCACCACCAAGGCGGTATCGGGGAGTAACGCCGTACACATCGGCCTCGCGGTCGACCCCGATGCGGGTGTGTTGGTGGCGATCGCAGCCATCGACAACCTCGTGAAGGGCACCGCCGGGGCCGCGGTTCAATCCATGAACCTCGCCCTCGGCTGGCCCGAGGGCGACGGTCTGACCTTCGTGGGGGTGGCACCGTGACCGATGGTCTTCCCGCAAGCGGCTCATCCGTGACCGACGGTCTTCGCGCAAGCGGCTCATCCACGCCTGATGGTCTTCGCGCAAGCGGCTCATCCGGGACCGCTGCGACGTCACCACTGGTGCGCACGCAGGGCGTCACCGCACCCGCAGGTTTCAAGGCAGCCGGAATCGCCGCCGGCATCAAGGCGTCGGGTAGGCCCGATCTTGCCCTGGTCTTCAACGAGGGACCGGACTACGCTGCGGCGGGCGTATTCACCCGTAACAAGGTGAAGGCCGCACCGGTGCTCTGGTCACAGCAGGTACTCACCACGGGCCGTCTGCGCGCCGTGATTCTCAATTCCGGCGGAGCGAATGCCTGCACCGGACCACTCGGATTTCAGGACAGCCACGCCACCGCGGAAGAGGTTGCGAAGACTCTCAGCGACTGGGGCACCGAGACCGGGGCCATTGAGGTCGCCGTGTGCTCCACCGGGCTCATCGGAGACCGGTTGCCCATGGACAAGGTGCTGGCCGGGGTGCGGGAAATTGTGCACGAGCTGGCGGGGGGACTGGGCGGCGGTACCGATGCCGCCCACGCCATCATGACCACCGATACCGTGCCCAAAGAGGCTGCGCTGCACCATAAAGGTGGCTGGACGGTGGGCGGCATGGCCAAAGGCGCGGGCATGCTCGCGCCTTCGCTGGCGACCATGCTCGTGGTCATCACGACCGACGCCGCCGTGCCCGCCGCGCAGCTTGATTCCGCGTTACGGGCGGCGACCGCTCGCACCTTCGACCGGCTCGACGTCGACGGCAGCTGTTCGACTAACGACACCGTGCTCTTGCTGGCCTCCGGCGCAAGCGAGATCACGCCCGATGCCCAGGAATTCGCCGCGGCGGTCGCCCGGGTCTGCGACGACCTGGCCGCGCAGCTGCAGTCCGATGCCGAGGGTGTCACCAAACGGATCCTGATCACCGTCACCGGCGCGGTCAGTGAGGACGACGCGGTCGCCACCGCGCGGACCGTCGCTCGCGACAGCCTTGTCAAGACCGCCCTCTTCGGTTCAGACCCCAACTGGGGTCGGGTGCTCGCAGCGGTGGGGATGGCTCCGGTGGACCTCGATCCTGATCGCGTCACCGTGTCGTTTAACGGAAACCTGGTATGTGCCAACTGCACTGGTGTCCAAGGTGCCCGTGATATCGACCTGTCCGGGCCGGATGTCGAAGTGCTTATCGACCTCGGCGCCGGAGATCAGACGGCGACCATCCGGACCACCGATCTCTCGCATGCCTACGTCGAAGAGAATTCGGCGTACAGCTCATGAAGGCAGCCGCATGAAGGCCCCGAAAAAAGCGCGGGTGCTGGCCGAGGCGCTGCCGTGGCTCAAGAAGCTGCACGGCGCCATCGTCGTGATCAAATACGGCGGCAACGCCATGACCGACGACGCCCTGAAAACGGCCTTCGCCGAAGACATGGTCTTCCTCCGCAATTGCGGTATCCATCCTGTCGTCGTGCACGGCGGCGGCCCGCAGATCACGTCGATGCTGAAAAAACTCGGCGTGTCCGGCGAGTTCAAGGGGGGCTTCCGGGTCACCACGCCGGAAGTACTGGACATCGCGCGCATGGTGCTGTTCGGCCAGGTCGGCCGTGAGCTCGTCGGGTTGATCAACAGCCACGGACCCTACGCGGTGGGGATCACCGGCGAGGACGCGCAACTGTTCACGGCCGTGCGGCGCACCGCGACCGTGGATGGCGTCGAGACCGATATCGGACTGGTCGGTGATGTGGCACAGGTAAATCCGGAAGCGATCCTTGACCTGATCGATGCCGGACGTATCCCCGTGGTATCCACCCTTGCGCCCGACACGGACGGTGTGGTGCACAACCTCAATGCCGACACGGCGGCCGGTGCGCTCGCCGAAGCCCTTGGCGCCGAGCGCCTCCTGATGCTTACCGATATCGAGGGGCTATACACCGACTGGCCGGATCGGGGATCGCTGGTTACCGCTATAGCCGCCGAGGATCTGCGCGGGCTCCTTCCCGCTCTGGAATCGGGGATGATTCCCAAGGTCGAGGCATGTCTGCGCGCGGTGGACGGTGGCGTGCCCAGCGCCCACATCATCGATGGGCGCGTCGAGCATTGCGTGTTGGTCGAACTATTCACCGACGAGGGCGTCGGGACAATCGTCAGGAGCCAATCATGAGCAGTACCAGTGAGACTCAGCAACGCTGGGAAAGCGTCATGATGAACAACTACGGCACACCGCCGGTGGCCCTTGCCGAGGGCGACGGTGCCGTCGTCACCGACGTCGACGGCAAGCAGTACTTGGATCTGTTGGGTGGCATCGCCGTCAACGTGTTGGGCCACCGCAACCAGACCGTCATCGATGCCGTCACGCATCAACTCTCCACGCTGGGCCACACGTCGAATCTGTACGCGACGGGTCCCGGCATCGAGCTGTCCGAGGCGCTCGTCGCACGGCTGGGTGTTGCCGGCAGGGTGTTTCTCTGCAATTCCGGCACCGAAGCCAACGAGGCCGCGTTCAAGGTGACCCGCCTGACCGGACGTACGAAAGTCGTAGCGGCCGAGGGCGCCTTCCATGGCCGAACCATGGGATCGCTCGCCCTCACCGGCCAGCCGTCCAAGCAGGCCCCGTTCGAGCCGCTGCCCGCAGGGGTGGTCCACGTACCCTACGGCGACCTGGCCGCCATCGAGGCCATAGTCGATGGGGACACCGCTGCGGTCTTCCTGGAACCGATCATGGGTGAAGGCGGAGTGGTGGTTCCGCCGGAGGGCTACCTCGCCGGGGTACGCGAGATCACCGCCCGCCACGGCGTGCTGCTGGTGCTCGACGAGGTACAAACCGGAATTGGGCGTACCGGAACATTTTTCGCGCATCAACAGGTGGGTATCACCCCCGATATCGTCACCCTGGCCAAGGGGCTCGGCGGCGGGCTGCCCATCGGCGCCTGTATCGCGACCGGGGCGGCCGCGGAGCTGCTCACTCCTGGTCTGCACGGCAGCACATTCGGGGGTAATCCTGTATGTGCGGCGGCTGCTCTGGCGGTGCTGCGGGTCCTCGATGAGCAGAACCTCATCGACCACGCTGCAGCGGCTGGAAAGTCGTTGAGCCATGCCATCGAAGGGCTGAACCATCCCTTGGTCGCGCGGGTGCGTGGCGCCGGACTGCTCCTAGGCATTGTCCTGACGGAACAACGCGCCAAGGCCGCCGAGTCCGCGGCACGCGAGGCTGGCTTCCTTCTGAACGCCGCCGCACCCGACGTGCTGCGGCTAGCCCCACCGCTGATCATCAGCGACGAACAGATCGGGGAGTTCGTCGCCGCGCTGCCCGGCATCCTCGATACCGCAGCAGGACAGGAGCTGGCATGAGTAATTCGAGGTCAATTCGCCATTTCCTCAGGGATGACGATCTGTCACCCGCCGAGCAGGCCGAAGTCCTGACACTGGCCGCCGAGCTCAAGAAGGCACCGTTTTCGCGGCGGCCGCTTGAGGGGCCGCGCGGGGTCGCCGTCATCTTCGAGAAGAACTCCACTCGAACCCGCTTCTCTTTTGAGATGGGCATAGCGCAGCTGGGCGGGCACGCCGTGGTCGTCGACAGCCGTACCACGCAGCTGGGTCGTGAGGAGACCCTCGAAGACACCGGACAGGTGCTGTCCCGCTACGTGGAAGCCATCGTGTGGCGGACCTACGCGCAGGAACGCTTGACCGCCATGGCTTCCGGGTCCACGGTGCCGATCGTGAATGCCCTGTCTGACGACTTCCATCCCTGTCAGGTGCTCGCCGATCTGCAGACACTGGCCGAACGTAAAGGTTCGCTGGCCGGATTGCGGCTGACGTATCTGGGCGACGGTGCGAACAACATGGCGCACTCACTGATGGTCGGTGGCGTCACCGCCGGCATCCACGTGACGATCGCGGCGCCCAATGGGTTTGCACCACATGCCAAGTACGTCACCCAAGCCGAGCGGATCGCCGCCAGCACCGGCGCCTCGGTGACTGTGACCGCCGACCCGCGGATCGCTTCGGCCGGCGCAGATGTGCTCGTCACTGACGCCTGGACCTCGATGGGGCAGGAGAATGACGGGCTCGACAGGGTCCGGCCGTTCCGGCCGTTCCAGGTGAACGAGGATCTGCTCGGCGTGGCGGACTCAGAAGCCATTGTCCTGCACTGCCTTCCCGCCCACCGTGGCGAGGAGATCACCGATGAGGTGATCGACGGTCCACGGAGCGCTGTCTGGGATGAGGCCGAGAACCGTCTGCACGCCCAGAAGGCCTTACTGGTGTGGCTGCTGGAGCAGCGATGACGGCCTCACATGCGGCCGACACCCGCGCAGGGCGCCAAGCCCGCATCGTCGCACTGCTGTCCACTCAGTCGGTGCGCAGCCAGGGTGAACTGGCGGCGCTGCTGGCTGCCGAGGGCATCGAGACCACGCAGGCCACCTTGTCCCGGGATCTCGACGAGCTCGGTGCCGTCAAGCTCCGCGCCGCCGACGGCGGAGTGGGGGTGTACGTGGTGCCCGAGGACGGCAGTCCTGTTCGTGGCGTGTCCGGCGGCACCGACCGGCTCTCCCGGTTGCTGGGGGAGCTGCTGGTAGCGACCGACTCCAGCGGTAATCTCGCGGTGCTGCGTACACCGCCGGGTGCCGCGCACTATCTCGCCAGCGCGATCGATCGCGCCGCGTTACCCGACGTTGTCGGGACCATCGCGGGGGATGACACCATTGCGGTGATCGCCCGCGAACCCTTGACCGGAGCCCAGCTCGCCGCACTGTTCGAACAGCTTGCTTAAAGGAGAATCATGACAACCTCTGACCGCGTAATCCTTGCCTATTCGGGTGGGCTCGATACGTCGGTGGCGATCAGCTGGATTGGCAAAGAGACCGGCCGCGAGGTGGTTGCCGTCGCGATCGACCTCGGCCAGGGCGGCGAGGACATGGAGGTGGTGCGCCAGCGTGCCATCGACTGCGGCGCCGTCGAAGCGGTTGTCGTCGACGCCCGCGACGAATTCGCCAACGAGTACTGCTTGCCGACTGTGCAGTCCAACGCGCTGTACATGGATCGGTACCCGCTGGTGTCGGCCATCAGCCGTCCACTGATCGTCAAGCACCTGGTGGACGCCGCACGCGAGCACGGCGGCGGAATCGTCGCGCACGGCTGCACCGGCAAGGGTAACGATCAGGTTCGGTTTGAAGTCGGGTTCGCCTCGCTGGCACCGGATCTGGAGGTGCTCGCCCCGGTGCGCGATTACGCCTGGACCCGCGAAAAGGCCATCGCATTCGCCGCCGAGAACGAAATCCCGATCAATGTAACCAAGAAGTCTCCGTTCTCCATTGACCAGAACGTGTGGGGTCGTGCGGTGGAAACCGGTTTCTTGGAAGACCTTTGGAACGCTCCCACCAAGGACGTGTACGACTACACCGAAGATCCGACGCTCAATTGGGGGGCACCCGATGAGCTGATCATCACCTTCGACAAGGGCGTGCCCACCGCGATCGACGGCAACCCGGTCACCGTGTTGGAGGCCATCGTCGAACTCAACCGGCGGGCGGGTGCGCAGGGCGTTGGCCGTCTTGACGTCGTCGAGGATCGTCTGGTCGGCATCAAGAGCCGCGAAATCTACGAAGCCCCGGGCGCAATGGTCCTCATCACCGCGCACGAGGAGCTGGAGCACGTCACCTTGGAGCGCGAGCTCGGCCGGTACAAGCGGCACACTGACCAAAAGTGGGCCGAGCTGGTGTACGACGGTCTGTGGTACTCGCCCCTGAAGCGCTCACTGGAGGCATTCGTCGCCGATACCCAGCAGCACGTCTCCGGTGATATCCGCCTGGTGCTGCACGGCGGGAACATCGCGGTGAACGGCCGCCGCAGCGCCGAGTCGCTGTACGACTTCAACCTGGCCACCTACGACGAGGGCGACAGCTTCGACCAGTCGAGCGCCAAGGGCTTCGTGCATATCCACGGACTGTCCTCGAAGATCTCCGCGCAGCGGGACCTGTCCGGAAAGTGAGCACCAACGAGGGATCACTGTGGGGCGGCCGGTTCGCCGGTGGGCCCGCGCCCGCATTGGCCGCGCTGAGCAAGTCCACCCATTTCGATTGGGTGTTGGCGCCGTACGACATTCGGGCGTCGATTGCACATGCGCGGGTACTCCGCAAGGCGGATCTGCTCACCGATGAGCAGTTGTCCGCCCTGGTGGAGGGGCTGCAGCAGCTAGACCGCGACATCGCTTCGGGACAGTTCGTCCCCGCCGACACCGACGAGGATGTGCACGGCGCTCTGGAACGCGGCCTGATCGAGCGTGTCGGGGCCGATGTCGGCGGTCGTCTGCGCGCGGGCCGGTCACGGAATGATCAGGTCGCCACGCTGTTTCGGATGTGGCTGCGTGATGCGGCCGGACGAGTGTCCGACGGTGTGCTCGACGTGGTGCAGGCGCTGGCCGATCAGGCCGGCGCGCACCCGCAGGCGATCATGCCGGGCAAGACGCATCTGCAAGCCGCACAACCGGTGCTGCTCGCACACCATCTCCTCGCACACGCGCAGCCATTGCTCCGCGATGTGGACCGGCTCGTCGACTGGGACAGGCGCACCGCCATCTCACCGTATGGGGCCGGCGCACTGGCGGGCTCCTCACTCGGCCTGGATCCGGACGCCATCGCATTGGACCTGGGATTCACTGCCGCCGCCGAGAATTCGATCGATGCGACATCGGCCCGTGACTTCGCGGCCGAAGCCGCCTTCGTGTTCGCGATGATCGCAGTCGACCTGTCGCGCCTGTCCGAGGACATTATCCTCTGGAGCACAACGGAATTCGGGTACGCCGAACTCGATGACTCGTGGTCGACCGGTAGCTCGATCATGCCCCAGAAGAAAAACCCCGACATCGCCGAGCTGGCCCGCGGAAAGTCGGGGCGCTTGATCGGAAACCTCACCGGCCTGCTCGCCACGTTGAAGGCGCAGCCGTTGGCGTACAACCGGGACCTGCAGGAAGACAAGGAGCCGCTGTTCGACTCAGTGGCTCAGTTGGAACTGCTCTTGCCCGCGATGGCCGGACTGGTCGCCACGCTGCGGTTCCGTACGGAACGCATGGCGGCACTCGCCCCGGCGGGATTCACCCTCGCCACCGACCTGGCGGAGTGGATGGTGCGCCAGGGCGTACCGTTCCGCATCGCGCATGAGGCGGCAGGGGAGGCAGTTCGTGTCGCGGAGGCCCGCGGCGTCGGCCTGGAGGATCTCACCGATGACGAGCTTGCGGCCATACATCCGGACCTGACGGGACAGGTGCACGCAGTGCTCACCACGTCCGGATCCGTGGCCTCGCGCAGCGCACGTGGCGGCACCGCGCCGGAACGCGTTGCCGAGCAGCGTGAGCTGGTGCTGGCCCGTCTAAACGTGCTGCGCGGCCAGAGCCGCTAATATCCAGCCATGGACGGCGAGCCGGACCCGACATCGTCGGGCCCCGGTCCGGGGGGAGATATACCGGACGACCCGAATGCGGCGTGGCGTCGCCCGGGGAACACCCCGGTGGGCGGTGACTCATCAGCGGCCGCGACCACGGGCCCCACAGTCGCTGTGGATCCGGCACCGCGTGGAGTGTTCGGCAGGCTGTCCGAAACCGTCCGCAGTTGGTGGAAAGATCTCGAATTCATCCAGATGTGGCACGTCGTCGCGATCGCCGCAGTGCTGACCACCGCGGGGTTTGGCGGGCTCGACAAGGTGGAAAAGGCGCCCGAGACCTTCAACGTCGGCCAGGCCTTCGACAACCACGAATTCTCGATCACCGTGCAGCGGGCATCTTTAGTCAAGAAGCTGGCCGGCAACGGATTTACGCTCAAGGAGAAGCCCGGCCGCTCGTACCTTGGCGTGCTGGTCGATGTCACTAATCACGGTGAAGGGCCGGACGGGGTCTCATCCATATTTGCGCTGCCCGATGTCGCCGACGCGCAGAACACCTACCTGCCGTCGTCGCACGATCCGACGGCCCTGCGAATGTCGGACGGAACCATGCTGACCGCGCTGCAACCTGGATTGACGGAAAAGGTGGCTCTGGTCTGGAGCGTCCCGGACACCGCTGTCGCCGTGGGATCGACTGTGACGGTGGAAGTTCCATATCGCAAGTACGGCCAAGGTTACGTTATCTACGGCGCAGGGTGGCAGAGCGTCGGGGGCAGCGCGAGGACGGTTGTGCCAGTCGGGAGCCCGAAATGAGTATCCGAGCATTCCAGAACGTGCCGCCCCTTGTCAGAATCGCGGGGACCGTGTGCGTTGTCATCGCCATCTTGGCGGCCTCGGTGTTCGTTTGGCGCCGGTTGCCGTACGCCACGGATGTGCAGGCACCGTTCGATGTGCATGGCAGTGCGGGCAGTCCCGTGAGCGGCAGGCTTTTCTCGGTGACTGTGATCAAGGCCGCGGTGGCTCCCGTCGTCAAACACACCGGCGCACTGCCCAAGAATCGCAACCTCACGACGTCGGGACAGTGGGTGGTCGTGACGGCGACGATCACCTCACTGCTCGATGCGCCCTCGGCGCGCGTCGCGCTGGAACTCGACGGAAACTCGTACATCCCTGATGATCGGTTGGGTCTCTCAACGCTGGGCGGAGCGATCCTGAACCCGTTGATTCCCCAGACGGGTGTTTATGTGTTCGAAGCGCCGACAGAACTTGTCAACCGGGTCAGCGTCGGACGGTTGTATGTGTCGACAGGCACCAACAAGTGGGACACCGGGCTGATCATTGACGTGCCGCTGGACCCGAGCCATGCGCCCCGCTCCTCGGTGCTGGCGTTGGCCAAGACGAAGGTTGGCGCCCCATGACGGTGATCGACTCTGCGAAACACCGCCGCGATCAGCGCGGCGTCCTGCGAAACAAGCTTTGGTTTCGCAACGTCGTGGCGACCGTGGCGGTGGTGGTTTTGTTCGTGATCATCGCCTTGATCTCTTTCTGGGGTCCGTGGCGCGAGTACCAGGCAAGCATCCGTCCCGAGTTCGTGGTTCCCGCCGGCCAATCCGCAGCCGTGAACGGTCAGACATGGGAGCTCGGCGAGATTCGCCGTCTCGGTAAACGGCAGGGACCGCTCAACACGGTCCTGCCCAAAGGCACTCAACTCATCCTGGTGACAATCAAGCGTTCGGGGCCGCCGCCCGCCGATATGTACTGTGCGGCGCGGATAACCGATGGAACGCACATGTGGAAGGCCGAATTCGATAACGGCGGCATACGGATACCGGACGGATCTACGCAATCGTGTGGACGACCGGGTGACCTGTTGTTCGTCTTTCTCATGCCGGATGACATCGAGCCTCAGGCCGTGGAGATCACCGAGAATATCGGCGGCAAAATCCTTGTTCGGCTTGATCTTCCGTAGTCAGATGCGTGGTCCGGTCAGATCGATACGTGGATCCGTATCCACCGTATCCGGGTAGTCCAGGACCTCACCCTGATTTTGGCTGGCGTCGGAGACCGCGGACTGATGGCCACTTTCGGCACGTTCCACGCAGTGCGCGAAAACCGAGGCGATGATACAAACTCGCAGCGAAGCAATGAGGATGCCGGAGAGCGCCGCCAGGACAGGCCCGACCGCATTCCAGTACTCCTCGGAATGCGGACCCAGTATCGCGGCGAAACCGCGGACAAGATAGCCGCCGACCTGCATCTGCGGGCGATAGAAGCTATCCGACATGTCCAGCCAGGCCAGACAGAGATAGATCAGCACATAACCGGAGAGCACGATGAACCCACCGTGCAGGACCAGTCGTGCGGAGTCCGCGATGGGACGAAACTTGCCGAATTGCGACAGCGCCAGCTCGGCAGTCTTCTTCCGGGTATCGCCCGAGAGCCCGGATAGCCGCTGGTCGACCCGCTGCCGGGATGGCGCGAGACGATCCGCGACCACATCGCCATGACTTCCTGCCACCTGCCGCAGCACGCCTCGCCAGCTCGCCTGGTTTGAGGTGCCGTAGACGATCCCCGCGATCGCAAGCCAGATCAGCGGCACCGCCGCGCCGCTGAAGGCAATGTGCAGCGCGCTGGTCAACACGTTCCAAATGACTTCCAGCGGCCGGAAATGGGAGAAGAGTTCGGCTCGGCTGGTGTCGGCCCAGACAACGATGCGACGTTCTTTGAACCATGCAGTCGGCTTGAGGAAGAAGGTGACGCCCTTACTGGCTGCGAACGACAGGATCAAGAACACCCAGAGCGCGTCCAGGTACACCTTGATGAAGACGAACCACGTCGGCGTCCGACTTTCGACCCACTTCAGTTTGAGGGCGTACCGAAGAACGAACGCGCCCACGATGAGGTACCACACCAGGTTGGTGACCGGCACATTCGAAAGATCCAGCACCGGCTCCGAATGGTTCATGGCGGCACCGACACGCAGGTACATCGCCTTGTGTTCATAGGCGATCCAGTCGTCGGCGAACATCTGCCATGCGAGGTAGATGGCAAAGAACGGCAGCACGACACTCGAGAAGAGGTCGACCTGCCGCAACGATGCCTTGGGCAGGACGGAGAGCGATGGAATGGCCGAGCGCAGCACCAGGAACATCGCGACGATCGAACCGAGTCGGGCAAGACCCGCGAACGGCATGATCAGGTCGACGATCAGATAGTTGTTCCATCCGAACTTCGCGGCCAACTCGATCGCGATGTTGCGCCCTAACAGACCCAGCAGATAGCACGCGGCCAGTTGAGGCAGATACATCACCCAGAGGCGTAGCGGACGCAGCAACAGATTCCCCACCGCGTCATCGTAGAGGCTCGCATCGCGACGTCGCTTCCTATCCGGTGACGGGGATTCGGTCAGCCCGCTACGCCCGTTGTGACAGGATATGCAGGCCCTCACCTGGGCAATATCGCGGATGGTCGGTCTAAGGAGTAGCTGTGTCCTTCAATCTCTCCTCCTTGGCCAAGCCCGTCGCGCGCCTGGCGGCCACCGCGCAGAACGGGCTGGAGGTTCTGCGCCTCGGCGGACTCGAAACCGGCAGCACCGCCTCCTCGCACCAGATCGTCGAAAGCGTGCCGATGTACCGGCTGCGCCGCTATTTCGCGCCGGGATCTTCCGAAACCGAGGACGCCGGACCAGTGGTCCTCATGGTGCATCCGATGATGATGGCCGCCGACATGTGGGACGTCACCCAGGATGGCGGCGCCGTCGGCATCCTGCACCGCGCCGGTATCGATCCATGGGTCATCGACTTCGGCAGCCCCGACCGGATGGCCGGTGGCATGGAACGCACCCTGTCCGATCACGTGGTGGCTGTCAGTGACGCCATCGAGACCGTGCATCGGATCACGGGCCGTCAGATACACCTGGCCGGATATTCACAAGGCGGCATGTTCTGCTATCAGACTGCGGCACTGCGCAAGTCGCGCACCATCGCGAGCATCATCACGTTCGGTTCGCCGGTCGACGCCAACGCCGCCATGCCCATGGGTCTGCCCGCCGGGCTTTCGGCCGATATCGCCGAGTTCATGGCCGACCACATCTTCAGCCGGTTCTCCATCCCGGCGTGGTCGGCGCGCATCGGGTTCCAGATGCTGGACCCGGTCAAGACCGTCAAGGGCCGCCTCGACTTCTTACGGCAGTTGCACGACCGCGATGCCCTGCTGCCGCGCGAGCAGCAGCGCAAGTTCCTCGCCAATGAGGGGTGGATCGCCTGGTCCGGTCCTGCGATCGCCGAGCTGCTGCGCCAGTTTGTGGTGCACAACCGAATGACCACCGGCGGCTTCACCGTGAATGACCGAGTGGTCACGCTCAGCGATATCACCTGCCCGGTCCTGGCGGTGGTGGGCGAGGTCGACGACATCGGGCAGCCCGCTTCGGTGCGCGGCATCCTGCGCGCCGCGCCGAAGGCCGACGTGTACGAGTACCTGATCCGCGCCGGTCACTTCGGTCTTGTCGTCGGCTCCACCGCCGTGGCCCAGACGTGGCCGACGGTCAGCCAGTGGGTGCAGTGGCGGGAGGGCGAGGCGACCAAACCCCCGTCGGTCGACCTCATGTACGAGCACGAAAGCGGCCAGCTCGACAGCGGCGGTGTCCCGCTCACCTCCCGGGTAGCACATGGTTTGAGCACCACCACCGAAGTCGCCATCGCCGCCGCCCGAACCGCGGGTGCGGCCGCGGCGGCCGCCAACAAGTCAGTGAAATCCATTGCCGTCGAAGCGGTTCGCACGCTGCCGCGGTTGACACGTCTCGGGCAGATCCACGATCACACCCGAATCTCCCTGGGCCGGTTGATGACCGAACAGGCACGCCGCACTCCGCACGGTGAGAGCTTCCTATTCGACGGCCGGGTACACACCTATGAGGCGGTGGATCGCCGCATCAACAATGTGGTCAGGGGCCTCATCGAGGTGGGCGTGCGTCAGGGCGTCCGGGTGGGTGTTCTGATGGAGACCCGGCCCAGCGCCCTGGTGGCGATTGCCGCACTGTCCCGGCTGGGGGCCGTCGCGGTGCTACTGCCGCCCGATGCCGACCTTGAGGTCGCGGTGAAGCTGGGTGAGATTTCCGAACTGCTCACCGATCCGCCGAATCTTCCTGCCGCACAAGATCTTCCTGTGCACATTCTGGTACTCGGCGGTGGCGAATCACGCGACCTGTCCATACCGGACGACGGCTCGATCATCGACATGGAGAAGATCGACCCCGACGCGGTCGAGCTGCCCGGGTGGTACCGGCCCGATCCAGGGCAGGCCCGCGATCTGGCGTTCGTGATGTTCAGCGGATACGGGTCCCGCCTGGTGCCTAAGCAGATCACCAACCACCGGTGGGCATTGTCGGCGTTCGGTACCGCGTCGGCGGCCGCACTCAACGCCAATGACACCGTGTACTGCCTCACACCGCTGCATCATCAGTCGGGGCTCTTGGTGAGCCTGGGTGGGGCAGTGGCAGGTGGGGCGCGAATTGCGCTGTCACGCGGACTCAATCCCGATCGATTCGTGCAAGAGGTGCACCAGTACGGCGTGACCGTCGTCTCCTACACCTGGGCGATGATGCATGAGGTCATCGACGATCCTTCCCTGGCGTTGGGCGCCCATCATCCGGTGCGGTTGTTCATCGGTTCGGGTATGCCCTCGGGCCTGTGGCGGCGTGTCACCGAGAGGTTCGCACCCGCCCATGTCGTCGAGTTCTTCGCGACCACCGACGGGGAAGCGGTGCTGGCCAATGTGTCCGGTACCAAAATCGGCAGCAAGGGCCGACCGCTTCCCGGTGGCGGGAAGGTTCGGCTCGCCGCCTACGACCCCGTCGACGACGTGATCATCGAGGGGGAAGACGGATTCGTCCAGATCGCCAGGCCCGGCGAGGTGGGGTTGCTTTTGGCGAAGCCGCCTGGGGACGTGGACCCCGCCGCCGCGGTCCGGCGCGGCGTGTTCGCCGCGGGCGACACCTGGGTATCTTCGGAATCTCTCTTCCGCCGCGACGAGGACGGCGATTTCTGGATGCTCGACGGCCGAAACACCGCGATCCGCACGGCACGCGGCGTTGTGTACGCCGAAGCCACCAGTCACGCACTGGGTTCGGTGAGCGCCATAGACCTGGTCGCCACATATCCCGTGGAGTCCGGTGAGACCCACGTCGCGGTGACCGCTGTGGTTCTGCGGCCCGGCGAAGCGATATCCCCGGCCGACCTGGCGGAAGCGTTTGCCTCCGTTCCGATCTCGGAGCGCCCCGATATCGTCAAGGTGGTACCGAACCTGCCGCTGAGTGCCACGTATCGCCCGTCCACCACGCACCTTCGGGCGTCCGGGTTCCCGAAACCGGGGCGGCAAACCTGGTATCTCGACCCCGAATCAGGTGCCTACCATCGGTTGACCGCCGCGACGTACGACGCGCTGCAGGGCGCAGCGCAGTAAGCCGCATCGGGGCTGCACCAGCCCGGTTCCCCGCGCCTTCCGCTGCTGATGTGGCGGGTTGTTGTTAGGCTGACCTCCGCGACACCCGGAAGGAACTCGTCATGCCGACACGCCTACGTGCCCTCACTGGCACCGCACTGGCTGCCGCCGGTCTCTCCGCAGCACTGATGTTCGGACCCGGTGTCGGCACCGCCAGCGCCGATGTGCTGGACGACATCGCGCATGAGTACTCCACTGGAACCAGTGGCGGTCAGGTGTCCAACCTGGTCCGCACGGCGCTTCAGCTACGAGCCAGGGGCGCCCAGGTGAGCTCCTCGCAGAATGACGCCCTCAAGGCCGCGCTCGACAAGCGGCCCAGTCAGATGCCGCTGATCAACTCGCTGAAGTCGGTCATCGCCACCCAGTCCCAGTTCCTTAAGGCTGCCCAGAAGCCACAGCAGCCCGTCCATATCGGCATCAGCGGCACCAACGGAACCAACAACCCGAACGGTGGACCGCCCAACGTCAATCCGGGACCGGGTATCGGCGTCAGCGGCGGCGGGGGCCAGCAGATCTTCAACGAGAATATCCCGCTGGGCTGATAGCACCGACATGCCTCTTGACGCAGCACTCCTCGACATCCTGGTCTGCCCGATCGACCGCGGGACGCTCCTGCTCATCGGTGGCGAGACTGACGGCCTCCTCTACAACCCTCGCCTACGTAAGGCCTATCGGATCGAGAACTCCATCCCGGTGCTCTTGCCCGACGAGGCCCGCGACGTGGCAGACGAGGAGCACCAGCGCTTCACCGAGTAAGGCCCGGCAGCTCGCCTGTCAGATACCGCTGTATGTTCGGCCTGACGGTGAGGGCGATCTCCTCGGCCGTCAGTGACGCCAGCGGCTCCTATCCGGGTGTCACGGACAATCGAGGGGTGAGTGCCGAGATCCTGACGACCCACCCGGTCAAAGCCGCACAGCGCCTCCTCGGCGCCACCATCGAATCTCGCGGAGTCCGAGCGGTGATCGTCGAAGTAGAGGCCTATGGGAGCGTGCCTGACGGGCCATGGTCCGATCCCGCCTCGCACTCGTATCGCGGGCCTACGAATCGCAATCGGGTCATGTTCGGGCCCGCCGGTCACCTGTACGTGTATCGAAGCCATGGAAT
Organism: Mycobacterium sp. D16Q14; assembly: GCA_002013415.1. Lineage (GTDB taxonomy): Bacteria > Actinomycetota > Actinomycetes > Mycobacteriales > Mycobacteriaceae > Mycobacterium. The sequence continues at coordinate 12,574 of MAEX01000016.1, read as the reverse complement.
TCACCTGTGCGCCAACGTGGTCTGCGGCCCGGACGGTATCGCCGGCGGTGTACTGATGCGGGCCGCGGCAATCGTGGACGGTGCCCCCACGTGCTGGCAGCGGCGCCCCACCGCCCGTGATGACGCGGGTTTGGCCCGCGGCCCCGGAAACCTGGGCGCCGCTCTCGCGGTCACCCCCGAAGACAACGGCGTCGATGTCTTCTCCGCATCCAGTCCGGTACGTGTCACGTTGAGCCGCCGGCAGAAGGCCCAGTCCGGGCCACGAGTGGGTGTCAGCGTGGCGGCGGATCGCCCCTGGCGGTTCTGGCTGCCCGGATATCCGGAGGTTTCCGCATACCGGCGTAGTCCCCGTGCGCCGCAAACCGAATACTGAGTTGTATGACTGACGGACGAATACGCGCATCGCTGCTCGGCGGTGCACTCGGTGACGCCCTCGGTGGGTTCGTCGAGTTCGACAGCATGGAGCAGATCCGGCTGCAGTTCGGGCGTGACGGCATCGCCGAACCCGCACCGGGGCAGCCGATGCTCATCACCGACGACACTCAAATGACGCTGTTCACGGCCGAGGCGCTCATCCGGGCCCGCCGTGGCCCCGCGAACGACCCGGCCGACATCGCGCATCGCGCCTACCTGCGCTGGCTGCATACCCAGGGCGGCCAGGTGCCTGTGGATGTCATCGATGGATGGCTGGTCACGGTCTCCGGGCTGCACTCTCTGCGCGCGCCCGGGAACACCTGCCTATCGGCGCTCGAGTCCACCAGCTCGCCTGCCCGCGAGCGCGGTTCGCGCACGCACCCGTTGAACAACTCCAAGGGGTGCGGGGCCGTGATGCGAGCCGCACCGGTCGGATTTGCCGAGCGCGATCCGGCCATGGCCTTCGAACTGGCTGCGGATATGGGCGCGCTCACCCACTCACATCCCAGCGGTTACCTCAGTGCCGGCGCGCTCGCGGTGATCGTTAATCGATTGGCCGCCGGGGCATCGCTGGCCGAGGCCGTGCGGAGCGCACTGGATCTGCTCACCGCGCACTCCGGATACGAGGAGACACACGAAGCCCTCAGCCGGGGTGTCGAGCTCGCCGCGCACGAACGGCCAACGCCGGAACGGGTCGCATCCCAGCTCGGCGGCGGATGGGTTGGGGAGGAAGCACTTGCCATCGGTGTCTGCGCGGCCGCTCGTGCGCGCGACTTCAAGGACGGAATCCGATTGTCGGTGAACCATTCCGGCGACTCCGACTCCACCGGGTCCATCACCGGAAACATTCTCGGTGCGATGTGGGGCATGCGGGCGCTACCCACGGACTGGCTGGATCGGCTCGAGCTGCGCGAGGTCATCGCCACCGTCGCCGACGATCTTCTCGGGCCTTCGGGGCCACGATGGGATGAGCGGTATCCCGCACGCTGAACCCGATAGGGGATGATCGTTGCCGTGGTTTCTATAACTGACGGTCTTCGCGCAAGCGGCTCATCCGACATCCTCGGTGAGCTCACCTGGCGGGGTCTCATCGCGCAGACGACCGACCGCGACACACTGGCGGCCGATATCGCGAGGGGGCCAATCAGCGTCTATGGGGGTTTTGACCCCACCGCCGCGAGTCTGCACGCTGGGCATCTGGTGCCGTTGCTGACACTGAGCCGATTCCAGCGGGCGGGACATCGGCCGATCGTGCTGGCCGGAGGAGCCACGGGCCTCATCGGAGACCCGCGCGATACCTCCGAACGCAGCCTGCACGGCGCGGACACCGTGGCCGAGTGGGCCGATCGAATCCGCGGGCAACTCGAGCGGTTCGTCGAATTCAATGACACCTCAACCGGAGCCATCGTCGCGAATAATCTCGATTGGACCGGTCGGCTGTCCGCCCTGGAGTTCCTGCGCGATCTGGGTAAGCACTTCTCCGTCAACGTCATGCTCGACCGTGACACCATCCGCCGCCGCCTGGAGGGCGATGGCATCTCCTACACCGAGTTCTCGTACATGCTGCTGCAGGCAAATGACTACGTGCAGCTGCACCGAAAGTACGGCTGCTCGTTGCAGATAGGCGGCTCGGACCAGTGGGGCAATATCGTCGCCGGCGTCCGGCTGGCCCGCCAGCTCGACGGCGCCTCCGTGCATGCGTTGACCGTTCCGTTGGTGACAGCGGCCGACGGCACCAAGTTCGGCAAGTCCACCGGGGGCGGCAACCTTTGGCTCGATCCCGACATGACGAGTCCATACGCCTGGTACCAGTACTTCATCAACACCGCCGACGCCGACGTGGTGCGCTACCTGCGCTGGTTCACCTTCCTGTCCGCGGATGAGGTCGGTGAGCTTGAGGCCGCGACGGCCGAGCGGGCGCACGAGCGTACCGCACAGCGTCGCCTGGCCGCAGAGGTCACCACCCTCGTACACGGCGAAAGCGCCACCCAAGCAGTCGAACTCGCCAGCGGCGCGCTGTTTGGTCGCGGTGAGCTGGACCGTCTCGACGAGGGCACACTGACCGCGGCGCTCACCGAGGCCGGCAACGGAGAGCCCGCCCGGCTCGCGGACGGAGAACCCGACACCATCGTTGATCTCCTCGTCAGCAGCGGACTTTCGGAGAGCAAGGGCGCCGCCCGCCGAACCATCAAGGAGGGCGGTGTGTACGTCAACAACACCCGGGTGGACGCCGAGGAGTGGACTCCGAGCGACGGCGACTACCTCACCGGGGGGTGGCTGGTGCTTCGTCGCGGAAAGCGCAATGTCGCCGGAGTGCAGCGAATCCGCTAGTCGCAGAGTCCACTACGCCCACTGGGGTTCAACGGATTCCTTCACTTTGCCGTCCTCACCGAAGACGAGGTAGCGCGTGAAGGTCCGGACGAACCATCGATCGTGGGTGACCGCGATCACCGTCCCGTCGAAGGCCGCCAACGCATCTTCCAATGCCTCCGCCGAATGCAGGTCCAGGTTGTCGGTCGGCTCATCGAGTAGCAGCAATGTCGACCCCATCAACTCCAACAGCAGGATCTGGAATCGGCCCTGCTGTCCACCGGACAGCGAGCCGAAGGTCTGCTCGGCCGACGGCGCGAGACCGTAGCGATCCAGGATCCGTGAGGCCTGCTCACGTCCGTGTCCTGGGCGCCGTTCATCCCCGTGATGCAGGATGTCCAGCAGTGTCCGATCCATCAGCGCCTCGTGATGGTGCGTCTGCGCGAACCAACCCGGACGGACTCTTGCGCCGAGCCGCAATCGTCCGTCGTGGCGCACCGCTTCGGGAATCATGTCGCCCACCGGCAGCTGGTCCGGCTCCGGATCGCTGCCCCCGCAGGCCAGCAGTCGCAGGAAATGCGACTTGCCGGTGCCGTTACCGCCCAGCACCGCGACCCGATCCCCGTACCACAACTCGGTATCGAATGGCTGTGTGAGACCGGTCAACTCAAGGTTCTCCGCAATCACGGCACGCTTGGCGGTGCGACCACCGGTGAGATGCATGCGAACGTTCTGCCGCAGCGGGACTGCTTCGGGTGGCCCCGCGTCATCGAATCGACGCAGCCGAGTCTCGGCTGCCTGTAGACGGCTGGCCATATCGGAGTTGTACGCCGCCTTCTGCCGATACATCAACACCAGATCACGCAGCGCCGCCCGCTGCTCGTCCCAGCGGCGGCGCAACTCGGCGAGTTTGGCGTTCCGGTCCGCCCGCGCATGGTGATACGTCGCGAACGACCCCGGATGCACCCACAGCGAGGACCCGGACCGGGTGGGTTCCAACGTAGCGACTTGGCCGGCAACGCGATTGATCAGCTCCCGGTCATGGCTGACGAACAGGACAGTCTTGGGCGACTCCGCCAGCCTCTCCTCAAGCCACCGCTTGGCCGGAACATCCAGATAGTTGTCGGGCTCGTCGAGCAGCAGCACCTCGTGCGGACCACGCAGCAGCGATTCGAGGACCAGTCGCTTCTGCTGACCTCCCGAAAGTGTGTTCACGCCGCGAAATCTGGCCAGTTCGAACGGGATTCCCAGCGCCGCCATGGTGTGCACGTCACATTCGGTCTCGAACTCGTATCCGCCCACATCGGCCCAGTCGGCCAGTGCCTGCGCATAGGTGAGCTGATCGCGTTCGGTGTCATGCTCCATGAGTGCCAGCTCGGCGCGGTCCAGACGACCGGCGGCTGCTCTGATGCGATCCGGTGCTACCGACAGCAGCAGATCGCGGACGGTCGAGTCGTCACGAACGGAACCGATGAACTGTCGCATCACGCCGAGCTGCCCGCCACGCGTGACGGACCCGTCGTGCGGATCCGTGTCGCCGGCGATGACGCGCAACAGCGTCGTCTTACCGGTCCCGTTGGGGCCGATCAACGCGGTTTTGCTGCCTTCGCCGACGCGGAGGCTGACATCGTGAAGAAGCGCTCTGCCGTCTGGGAGGTGGTAGCCGATGGCATCGAGCTGCACATGGCTCATAGCGTTCAGTCTGCGCAACGGATCACCGCGATTGCCACCGAATTTCCGGCGAAGGGCCTGTTACCGGCATACTCGCGCTGTAATACATGGTCTTCGCGCAAGCTGGGGGCACCTCCCATGCGTGGGGGACTCATCGATCAAAGGAGGTGCCCGTGGACCAGCGAGGACCCAGGCAACAGGGGCCCAAAAAGCACGGCACGAGTCGCCCCGCCCAGGATTCGGGTGCGCGGCGCGACGACCGTGGCGGCGGCGCAGCGCGTCCGCGCCGGTCGGACGAGCGCGGCGGTGATCGACCTCATCGAAATCAGGCACCGCGGCCTCGGCGCACCGACGACCGCCAGGCCCCACGAAACTTCGGCCCGACCATTCCTGACGAGGTCGAGGCCAAGCAGCTGGCCCACGATGTGCGCGCCGAATTACTCAGCCTGGACAAGAACACCGCCGACACGGTGGCCCGGCATCTGGTCGTCGCGGGCAACCTGCTCGACGAGGAACCGGAGGCCGCGCTGGAGCACGCCAAGGCAGCCAAGAGCCGCGCGGCCCGCATCGCCGGAGTTCGCGAAGCGCTCGGCATCGCCGCCTATCACTGCGGAGACTGGGCGCTGGCATTGTCCGAGCTGCGCGCGGCCAAGCGCATGGGCACGCGGTCGCCGCTGCTGGCGCTGATCGCCGATTGCGAACGGGGAGTCGGTCGACCCGAACGCGCCATCGAGCTCGCCCGCGGCGATGAGGCCAAGGCGCTCACCGGCGATGCCGCCGACGAACTGCGCATCGTCACCGCCGGCGCGCGCGCCGATATGGGACAGCTCGATCAAGCGTTGGCGGTGCTGTCCACGCCTGCACCCGATCCGAAGCGTGTCGGTGTGGTCGCGGCGCGGCTGTTCTACGCCTACGCCGACATCCTCCTGGCTTTGGATCGCAAACCCGAAGCGGTGCAATGGTTCCTACACGCCGCCAATGCCGATGTCGAAGGCCTGACCGACGCCGAGGATCGGGCTGCCGAACTTGCCTGACACACTCGCCGGCGCCCACGACTGCCTGCTCCTGGACCTCGACGGCACGGTGTTCCGGGGTGCCGAACCCACCCCGAACGCCATCGCGGCGTTGTCGGCGGCCAGCGGCGTTCGGCAGCTCTACGTCACCAACAATGCGAGCCGGTCCGCACCCGAGGTGGCAGAACACCTGACCTCCCTGGGATTCGCCGCCACGCCCGGTGACGTTGTCACCAGCGCACAGAGTGCGGCGAGACTGCTCGCCGAGGCGCTCGAACGCGAGGATGCGGTACTCGTGGTCGGCACCGAGGCGCTGGCCGCCGAGGTGGCCGCCGTCGGCCTCACCCCAGTGCGCAGCTTCGACAAGGCCCCCCGCGCTGTGGTGCAGGGGCATTCGCCGGACACCTGTTGGACCACCCTTGCCGAGGCCGCACTCGCCATCCGGGCGGGCGCCTACTGGGTGGCGGCCAATGTGGACGCCACCCTGCCCACCGAGCGCGGCTTGCTGCCCGGAAACGGGTCCATGGTCGCCGCGCTGCGCACCGCCACCGATGCCGATCCCGTCGTGGCCGGCAAACCGGGACGGGCGCTTATCGAGGATGCGTTGGCACGCGGCAACTTCACGCGACCTCTCGTTGTCGGGGACCGGCTCGATACCGACATCTCCGGAGCCAATGCCGCGGGCCTGCCCAGTCTCATGGTGCTCACCGGCGTGAACAGCGCCATCGACGCGATCTGGGCCGACACCGCGCATCGACCGACGTTCCTGGGGACCGATCTGGCGGCATTGCACCTGCCGCAGTCGGAGGTGCGTATCGAACCGAAGCCGTCGTGGCGGGTAACCGTTGATGCCGACCAGGTGTCGATCGGCGCCATCGACGACACAGGGTCGCCCTTGTCGCTGGCCCAGGCCCTGGCGGCCGCGGTGTGGGCGACGGACTCCGCACCGGCCATCAGGCCCATCGTGCCCGCTGATGACCTGGCAGAACGAGTCTTTCAGCAGCTTTCTGCCGGATAGTGTGTCGCCGCCCCTGCCACTCCGGGGAGATCCACTAGCCTTGAGCGCGATGACCACCCCGAACGATGTTGCCCGCCAGGCTGGTGGACCTGACCCCGATGAGGTCCGGTCCCAGGTCCAGGCGCTGCTGGGTCGGCTCGACCCACCCGCCGGCTTCGGCGAATCCGAGGCCGAACTGGATCTCGAGACTCAAGCCCAGGTCCTGGAGCAGGCACATGATGTGTTGGTCCGAGCACTGGAATCCGCGGAGCAGGGATAGCCATGGCCCGGCACGCCAGGGTCGACGCCGAGTTGGTGCGCCGAGGGCTCGCACGTTCGCGTCAGCAAGCAGCTGAACTGATCGACGCGGGCCGGGTGCGTATCGACGGTATTCCGGCCGCCAAAGCCGCGACAGCCGTGCCGGCGACGGCATCCCTTGTGGTGCAGGGGGAGCCCGTGGACAAGTGGGTCTCGCGCGGCGCTCACAAACTTCTCGGTGCGCTTGACGCCTTTGGCCCACAGGGGCTTTCCGTCGAAGGCAAGCGCTGTCTGGATGCCGGGGCATCGACGGGCGGGTTTACCGAGGTACTCCTGCGCTCGGGCGCACGCGAGGTGGTGGCCGCCGATGTCGGGTACGGACAACTGGCCTGGTCCCTGCAGTCCGACGACCGGGTCACGGTTCTCGATCGGACCAATGTGCGCACCCTGACACCCGAACTCATCGGCGGATCAGCACAACTGATCGTGGCCGACCTCTCCTTCATATCGCTCGCTTTGGTGCTTGACGCGCTGATCGCCTGTGCCGCAACCGATGCCGATATCGTACCGATGGTCAAACCCCAGTTCGAGGTGGGTAAGGAGCTTGTCGGCGCCGGAGGAGTAGTGCGTGATCCGCAGCTGCGCACCGATGCTGTGGTATCGGTTGCCCGCCGCGCGCAGACGCAGGGTTGGCACACCGCGGGAGTGACGGCCAGCCCACTGCCGGGGCCGTCTGGAAACGTCGAGTACTTCCTCTGGCTACGGAAAACAGATTCCGGCCTGGATGTTGAGGCAGCCGTTGCCGAAGCTATTACGAAGGGGCCGCAGTGATGACCCGCTTGGGCGAAGAACGTCAGACTCAGGTGACCGAACGCAAGATCTTGCTTGTCGCTCACACGGGCCGTGCTGAGGTCATCGAAACCGCCCGCCGTGTCGCGAAAACACTGGGGGAGAACGGCATCACGCTGCGGGTGCTCTCCGCGGAGGCCATCGATCGCGGACCGGTGCACCTGGACCCGACCGAGTTTCGCTCCCTCGGTGTGGGCGTCGAGGTTGTCGACGCCGATCAGGATGCCGCCACCGGCTGTGAGTTGGTGTTGGTACTGGGCGGAGACGGCACCTTCCTCCGGGCCGCCGACCTCGCACGCAGCGCCACCGCACCCGTACTCGGGGTCAACCTGGGCCGCATCGGTTTTCTCGCCGAGGTGGAGGCCGAAGCGATCGACGCCGTTCTCACCCATGTGGTGGAGGGCACCTACCGCGTCGAGACCCGCATGACACTGGATGTTCTGGTCCGTATCGGCGGTGACGTGGTCGAACGCGGCTGGGCACTCAACGAGGTGAGCATCGAAAAGGGTCCCCGACTTGGCGTGCTCGGCGTGGTACTGGAGGTGGACGCCCGTCCGGTGTCGGCATTCGGGTGCGATGGCGTTCTCGTCTCGACCCCGACGGGATCCACCGCCTACGCATTCTCGGCGGGTGGACCGGTTGTCTGGCCCGACCTGGACGCGATCCTCGTGGTGCCCAATAACGCTCACGCATTGTTCGCGCGGCCGATGGTGACCAGCCCCGCCTCTACCGTGGCCGTCGAGATCGAGGCCGACGGGCATGACGCGCTGCTCTTCTGTGACGGCCGTCGCGAGATCCGGGTTCCGCCGGGCGGGCGGGTCGAGGTGGTGCGCGGCCATCAGCCGGTGCTGTGGGCGCGCTTGGACAGCAAGCCGTTCGCGGACCGGGTCGTGCGTAAGTTCCACCTGCCCGTCAAGGGCTGGCGGGGAAGGTAGTCGTGCTCACCGAGATTCGCATCGAGTCCCTCGGCGCCATCCCCGCCGCCACCGCGGAGTTCGACAGCGGGCTGACCGTGCTGACCGGCGAAACCGGAGCCGGTAAGACCATGGTGGTCACCAGTCTGCATCTGCTCGGCGGGGCGCGCGCCGACGCCAACCGGGTGCGGGCGGGTGCCGACCGCGCCGTGGTCGAGGGCCGATTCCTCACGACCGATCCGCTGGGCGCCGAGCCCGCCGACGTCACGGAGGTATTGGATTCCTCGGGGGCACAACGGGACGACGACGGCAGCGTGATCGCCGCGCGCTCGGTGACGTCCGATGGCCGCTCGCGCGCGTACCTGGGCGGGCGCAGCGTGCCCGCCAAATCGCTGGCCAGCTTCACCGCGGGTCTGCTCACGGTGCACGGCCAGAACGACCAGCTGCGCCTGATGCGCCCCGAGCAGCAGCTCGCGGCATTGGACAGATTCGCCTCGGAAGGCCCGGCCAGCATCGAGGCGCTACTGACCACCTACCGCAAGCTGCGCGAGGAATGGCTCACCGCGCGGCGCGACCTCATCGACCGCACCAACCGGGTGCGTGAGCTCGCGCAGGAAGCCGATCGACTCGGATTCGCGCTCAACGAGATCGATGCCGTCGACCCCAAACCGGGGGAGGACGACCAGCTCGCCGCCGATATCCATCGCCTGTCGGAACTCGACGCGCTGCGCGATGCGGCGGCCTCCGCACGCGGCGCGCTGGCAGGCTCGGATTCCCATGGCGAGGCCGACGATTCCCAGTCGGCGATCGATCGCATCGCGAAGGCCAAGGTCCTGCTGGAAGCCACCGATGACGCCGCGCTGCGAGCCCTGGCACCACAATTGGCCGAGGCACTCGCGGTGGTTGGTGACGTCTCCCGTGAGCTGACCGCGTTTACGGACGAATTGCCGAGCGACGCCAGCACGCTCGAGGAGAAGCTGGCACGTCAGGGACAGCTGCGCACGCTGACACGCAAGTATGCTGCCAACCTCAATGGGGTGATCGCATGGGCGCAGGAGGCGCGCGGCAGACTGGCCGAGGTCGACACCTCCGAAGAAACACTCCATGCCCTCTCTGCCCGCGTGGATCGACTCGCCGGCGAACTGGCTACCGCCGCAACTGGTCTGACCAAGGCGCGTACCAAGGCCGCCAAGGCGCTGGGTAAAGCCGTCACCGCCGAGCTGGCGGGCCTGGCGATGGACCGAGCCGCGTTCACCATCGCAGTGGAACCCATTGCGGTCCGGACCGATGATGTGGCGCCCTTGACACTGCCGTCCGGGCAGACCGTGCACGCGGGATCGGCGGGTGCCGACGCCGTCGAATTCGGATTCGCCGCCCATCGCGACAACCCGATGCTGCCGCTGGCCAAGAGCGCATCCGGAGGTGAGCTCTCGCGCGTGATGCTGGCCCTCGAGGTGGTGCTTGCGGCCTCGACTGCCGGGACCACCATGGTGTTCGACGAAGTCGATGCGGGTGTGGGCGGCCGAGCCGCCGTGCAGATCGGCCGGCGGTTGGCCAAGTTGGCGCATACCCACCAGGTGATCGTCGTGACGCACTTGCCCCAGGTCGCGGCGTTCGCCGATATCCACCTCACTGTTGACCGGGTGAGCAGTAAGGGCAGCGGTGTCCGCCGTCTGGATGACGAGGATCGGGTCGCCGAACTGGCCCGGATGCTCGCCGGGCTCGGCGACTCCGACACCGGCCGGGCGCACGCCCGTGAGCTGCTCGATGCCGCCCGCTCCGAGCGAGGCTGAGTTCCCTTCCACGAGCTGGGGTACCTCCCGCTTGCGGGGCACGCTTGTGGCATGAAAACCCATGTGACCTGCGCGGTATGCGCCCATTCGGCCCTGAAACCAGGGGTGCTGGAGTGACCAATGTGACAGGTGTTACGGCGCGCCTCCACTGCCTGAGCAGCCCCGCGGGCGATCATCAGTTGTATGAACTTGACCACGATGCTCACTCGAAGCAGCAGCTCCCGGCCTGGCATCGTCGGAACAGTGCGGACCGACAGGGACATCAACCGGCTGCTGCAACGCCTCAACCCGGGTGATATTGCCGTTATCGACATCCTGGATCTGGATCGCATCACGGCAGACGCTCTTGTTGACGCGCGCGTCAGCGCTGTGGTCAACGTCTCACCGTCGATCTCCGGCCGCTACCCGAATCTGGGGCCCGAGGTGCTCGTCGCGAACGGCATCATTCTCATCGACAGCATCGGACCCGAGGTCTTCAAAAAGGTCAAGGATGGCTCCACGGTTCGGGTGCACAATGGTGGCATCTACAACGGTGACCGCCGCCTCATCGCCGGGACACCGCGCACCGATGCGGACGTGCACGACCTGATGACCGAGGCCAAGACCGGATTGGTCGCGCACCTGGAGGCGTTCTCCGGCAACACCATCGAGTTCATCCGCAGCGAGAGCCCGCTGCTGATCGACGGGATCGGTATCCCGGACGTCGACATCGACCTGCGCAACCGCCATGTCATCGTCGTGTCTGACGGCGTCGGTGCCGCCCACGACCTGAAGAACCTCAAGCCGTTCATCAAGGAGTATCAACCGGTTCTCATCGGAGTCGGGACCGGCGCCGACATCCTGCGTAAGGCCGGCTACCGGCCGCTCATCGTGGTGGGCGACCCGCTGCTGATGAGTAACGATGTCTTGAAATCCGGTGCGCAGGTAGTTCTTCCCGCCGACGCCGATGGGCACGCCGCCGGGCTCGAACGCATCCAGGACCTGGGAGTCGGGGCCGTGACCTTCCCGGCGGCGGGTTCGGCCGCGGACCTGGCACTGCTGCTGGCCGATCACCACGGTGCATCGCTGATCGTCACGGTGGGCCACACCGCATCCATCGAGGAGTTCTTCGATCGTGAACGCCAGCAGTCCAATCCGTCGACTTTCCTGACCCGGCTCAAGGTGGGCGCCAAGCTCGTCGACTCCAAAGCCGTTGCGACGCTGTACCGCAACCGGTTCTCCGGTGGGGCCATCGCCTTGTTGATCCTGGCGGTGTTGGTGGCCGTGATCACGATGCTGTGGGTCACCAGTGCGGGCGACAGCGCGGCCGAGTGGCTGCTCGCCTATTGGAACCGGATGACGGTCTGGGTGCAGAACCTAGTCAGCTGAGCTACTCGTGATTACTCTGCGTCAGCACGCAATATCCCTCGCTGCCGTCTTCCTCGCCCTGGCAGTGGGCGTCGTACTCGGCTCCGGCCTGCTCAACGACACGCTCCTCTCGGGCCTGCGCGACGACAAGCGCACCCAGCAACGGCAGATCGAAGATCTCAACCAGGACAAGAATGCCTTGAGTGAGAAGCTCAACGCCGCAAGCAATTTCGATGCCACCATGGCGCCCCGAATGGTCAAGGATGCCCTGGGTGATCGAAAGGTGGTGCTGTTCACCACCCCGGAGGCAGACCGTTCCGATGTCGACGGCATCGCTCAACTGATCTCCACCGCCGGCGGGTCGGTATCGGGCCGGGTCGGGCTGACCGACCAGTTCACCGACGCCAATCAGGGTGAACGGCTGCGCACCATCGTGAACTCGTCGATCCTGCCCGCCGGGACGCAGCTGCGCACCGATGCCGTAGACCAGGGATCGCAGGCGGGTGACCTCGTGGGCATCGTGTTGCAGATTGCTCCGCACAAACCAGAAGAGCAGGCACCGCCGGTGACCGACGAGCAGCGTGACATCGCACTGTCGGCGCTGCGTCAGAGCGGATTCATCACCTACACCGACGGACAGGTGTCGGCGGGAAATCTCGCGGTGATCGTGACCGGTGGAGCGTTGCCCGACGACGCCGGGAACAAGGGATCCAGCGTGGCGCGATTCGCTGCCGCACTGGATCGGCGCGGCTCGGGCACCGTGCTCGTCGGACGCAGCGGATCGGCCAACGGCATCGCGTCGATCGCGGTGACCCGTGCCGATGGTTCCATGGCCTCGGCGGCGAGCACCGTCGACGATATTGAGATGGCCTCGGGACGCATCACCACCATCCTGGCGCTGCGCGAACAGTCCGACGGCCACTCGGGCAGGTACGGGCTTGGTCCCGGAGCTACCTCCATCACGGTGCCCTAGGTGGGCCATAAAAGCCATAAAAACGGGATCTAGCT
>MAEX01000015.1 GCA_002013415.1 Mycobacterium sp. D16Q14 | reverse complement strand
CCCGAGTGTCGTCGTCAGCAGCTCGTTCGAGTTCAAAGAGGATTTCGGTGAGGATTTGGCTTCACTGCTGGGCACGCTAGCCAAGAAGGTCAGTGGCCGCATCCGGTCGATCGACCCGGACGTTGTGGTCGTTCGCCGCGCGGATTGGAACCGCAACACCGGAGGCCAGCGTGGACCTCGCTTGCGCCTGCTAGCGGAGGGGGCGATCACAGGGGCTGCTCACGAAGTAGTGCAGGCGACGAGGATTCGCACAGGGAAGGAATGCGGCACGGACTACGGCGCGTCGAAGGCGCAGATCGACGCCGACGCCTCACAGGTCCATGGAGGCAAGTATTCCGAGGCTACAGCGGCTGCACTCTGCGGATTGGTCGCGGGCGCCTAGTTGTTGAGGCCGGGGACGTTGTGAACGCGTAGCCGTTCGATCGGGGTCTGGCCGCCGATGCCGGAATGTGGTCGGTGGTGATTGTAGTGATGCAGCCAGGCCGGGTAGGTGTCGGCGCGGGCTTCGTCGCTTCGGTAGAGCTGGGCGTATGCCCACTCGGCGGCGAGAGTGCGATTGAACCGCTCGACCTTCCCGTTGGTCTGCGGTCGATATGGTCGGGTCCACTTATGCGTCGCAGTGCCGAGGGCGGTGTTGAAGGCCTTCGAGCGGTAGCAGGATCCGTTGTCGGTGAGCACCCTGCGGACGATGATGCCGTGCTCGGCGAAGAACAGCTCCGCGCGCCGCCAGAACGCGGTCGCAGTCTCCTGCCGTTCGTCGGTGAGGATTTCTGAGTAGGCCAGTCGGGTGTGATCGTCGACCGCGTGGTGCAGGTAACTGTAGCCGCGGCCCTGCTTCTTGTTGTGTCGATTGCCGACGATCCGACCGAGCTTACGGTGCCCTCCGCCGTCCGGGATCCTCCCGAGCTTCTTGATATCAAGGTGAACGAGATCACCTGGGGCGCTGTGCTCGTAGCGAATCGGCCGGGGCGCCCGAACGAGTAGTCCGGTGGCTTGATCGAGGTGCCGAAGCAGCGGCATCCGGTAGCGGCGCAGCACCGCCGCGACGGTCGAACGCGGCAGACGCAGGTGGTAAGCGATCCGCGCCGGGCCCCACCGCCGCTGAAATCGCAGGGCGATGATCCGGCGTTCACGCCGCCGGCTCGTCTGCCCCGGACAACGGTGCGGACGACTGGACCTGTCGGCCATCCCCGCCGCGCCCTGCACGCGGTAGCGATCGGCCCACCGCTTCGCGGTCACCGGCGAACAGTTGAACCGTTCGGCGGCCCGGTGCAGCGGCCACCCGTCGTCGACGACACAGCGGGCCAGGGCCAGCCGGCCCCGATCGGTCAGGAAAGCATTACCGTGAGACATGAGGACCTCGTGGTGATCGGCGTGTGTGTGGTAGCCACACCGATACCCGAGGTCCTCACCTACCTACCGAACGCCACGCCGTTCACAACCTCCCTGGCCAGTACACCTAGTCCGACGACTAGATCCCGGGCTCCGGCCCGAAGTGGTTGGTGATGATGCTGGCGATTTGCTCTTCCCGATACGCGGAGTGATCTAGCAGCTCTTGCTGAGCAGCCAGGGCCGCGTACGCGTCGGCGAGTTGGCTCGTCAGTCGCTTGACGATCTCACGCATCGCAGTGTGGTCGTCGCGGGCGCTCGCGTAGGCAAGTGCGAGTCGGTTGATGTCGTCAATCAGATGCGCATCGACAGGAGGGCGCGTCGAGGACCTGGACTGCCGCTTTCGTGGTCGCTGTGCTCGGCGTTCGACCTCGGCCTCCAGTGAGTGAACGAACACCCGCGGAGCGTTGCGTACAGCTCGCTGCCCCTGTGGTTGCGCCGGGCCGGTCAATACGCCATCACGGAGCAGTTGTTGCGCCCGCTGCCGCGTCACGCCGAGCCTCTCGGCGGCGAGCGCAAGCGAGACGGCCTCCTCCTCCATCAAGCAAGCATGCGTTACGCAATTTTGCTTATCAAGGCCCCGATCTGAGTTACATTCATGGGATTAGGAGAGTAAACTTGCTTATATGACGGTCTCCTTGCTTTCGGATGTTCTCGAAGCGCAAACACAGAACGCGCGTTTGCGCGGCGAGGATCTTCGCCGCGCTGGTGAGTTCATCGCAGCTCACGCCGTCAAGGCCGGGCTCGCGGTGTCAGCAGTTGACCGCACATCTGAACGCCTAGTTGCAGCCGCGTCCATCGCCGACGGGAACGTGCTTGTCGTAGACGAGTCGGAGCGATTGGACGGTCAGCGTGTCCTGCTCGTTGCCGGACACTGTGCTGGTCCGATGGGTATCGCGGCGCAGGCCTCGATCGCCCGAGCACTCGGCGCAACGTGGGTCGAGGCGATGTACGTCGCCGTCGATCCTGGGGACTGGTCCATTCCCGGGGTCGATGCCTTGGCAACCCTCAAATTGCAGGATCTCGGCCGCGGGGCTGCCGAAGGCTCACCTGACCTGGATGCTGGTGTGTCGTTCTCTTCTGAGGGGGTGGCGTGCGCGGCCGGGTAGCGTCGGCGGACACGATGGGATCGGTGACCCGAGCGGTCGAAGCTTCCGGCTGGTCAGGAGTTGTGCTTCCACGCACGAGCGTGCTGGGCGTGTCTCTCTTTCCGGTTGTCGCGATAGATCAGGCTGTGTGGGCGGAGCGGATATCGAACAATCAACCGCCCGAGCATGATCGGTCGACGTTGGCGGTCTGGGAATCCTGGATCCACGAGTTGGGTGATTGCCCGCCTCGCAGTCCGCTGACAATCGTTGGTTTCGTCTCAACGGCGGCCCAGCCTCAGTACGCCCTCGAGGCGTTAGGCAGGGTGTCTGGGTTCGGTGCCGGAATGTGGGTTACTCAAGCTGAGTCACCACGGTCGATCACCCTGGCTGAGTTCGATGTCGCTGATACGTGGGTCGTTCGCGAGCGGGACTCGGCGGTGCTCGTAGAAGGCCGTCCGGGTCCGGCGGCGACTGCGTGCCGGATGACGTCGACTAGGCACAAGGAGGAACAGCTCTTTGCGTGGGCACTCGACGTTGGTGTGGGCATCTAGACGCTGACGCGTGGCGTTGCGGCGAGCCAGGCCTTGACGGCCTTGTGGGGCTTCCATGGCTGCGACCGAGCAGTCAGCAATTGTGAGTGGTTCTTGATGGCCTGCTCGCATCGGTCTCGCCATTCTCCTGGCCTGGCCGGCGCGGGGTGCTCAAGCAGCTGCCTGGCGATCTGTGCTTGTGCTGCCAGCGAGTGTTCCATGGCCGCGCTGGCGACGTCGCTCTGGTCGAAGAGCCACGCCAGAGAGCGCCCATGGCACACGCTGCATGAGCACCTCCAGACAGGCGATTGCGGATTGGTGGTGATGCCACCTTCGACCTTGTCGAGCATGTAGTACGACTGCAGCCTGGGTACGTACACCGACGGCGGAGGTGTGAAAACTTCGTCGTCACCATCGGTCGCCGGATACAGATGCCTCAATCCTGATCGAACACCAACCGAAACCGCTGCCGCACCATGCGCGAGCGCTCCCAGTACGGATGTGTCCGAGCGCAGCAGCAAGGTCGGAACGTCGCACCTGAGTACTTCGATAAGTCCGGCGACGGTCTCCTTGTGACGCAGTGGGTCCGATTCGGATTCGAGAACGAGGGCAACTGGGCGTCCAGTGGCGGTGATCACCTCGATCAGCGTGTCGAGGTTGGCAGTAAGCCAGTCCGTGGCCAACGGCAGACACACCAACAGTCGATCGGAGTGCGTCCCCCATCCGAGGACGGACTTGAGCGACTCGCCGTCGCCCTTCGGAATGTAGCCGGAGTCCGTCATCGCCCACGTCAGGCCTGCTGCGAATTGATCGTTCACCCACTGCTCGGACATCCCGGTCGCGCCGACTCGCCGTGAGTTCCCGGTGTATTGGGCTGCATCGAGGAGGATTGCAGCGCGTTGATTCTCCTTGCGAAGGCGCTTCAGCGCGCGGCGAGCAGTGGCCGCACTTCGGCTGGCGACCACGGCACCAACGTTGTCCGTCGCCGTCAAAGGTGCAACGACGTCAAGGGCGCCGGCGGAGATGTGTGCCATGAACGGTGGTCCGAACTCCGGAAGTTCGGCACAATCGTCGAACTCGAGTGCTTGCGCGATCCCCACGGTGACCCCCAGATCGTTGACTTGGCCGTCTCGCCTCGGGATGTACGGGATCAACCTCGTCGATCGACTTCACCTATACCAGCAGCGACGTGTGATGCGCCACCAACTACGCACCTCAGCTATGCCGCCGAAACCGGACTACGTCGCGGCGCCAGGCGCGCGCGACACCCGTGCTTCTATCGCCTCAACGAGATCCGGGGGAGCACGGCCGCCGTCATCGGCATTCGCCAATCGAACGGCTCTGGTGACCAAAAAACCCGAGGTCACGGACTCATTTGAGTTCGCGACCTCGGGTCCAGCAGTTCATAGAACTGCTCCTTGTGGGCGAAGGGGGACTTGAACCCCCACGTCCCGAAGGACACTGGCACCTGAAGCCAGCGCGTCTGCCATTCCGCCACTCGCCCCAACGACCGCGAGAGCCTATCACGCTCCGCGCCCCCTCTTTTAACCGAGAACGCCCAGCGAAAGCCCGCGCACGCACGCTAATCGTCACATACGGCGAGCGTAGAAGGCCTCTTGGTGCCAAGACGATGTCGTCTCGTAATAGAGGAGCGGGTGCTGACGATCATCAAACCGATACCATCTACTCGAGATCCGCCCGTGGCGGTGCGCTGTGTCATGCGCTCAGAACTGCCACGCGATCGCCGAAAGGAGGAGGCATGGGAATTGTCCAGCGCTTCGAGCGCAAGCTTGAAGACGTGGTCGGCGATGCCTTCGCCCGCGTATTCGGCGGCAGCATCGTCCCTCAGGAAGTGCAGGCCTCGCTGCGTCGCGAGGCCGCCGACGGAGTCAGGTCCGCGGGCCAAGGGCGGCTGCTGGCTCCCAACGAGTTCTTCGTTCTCCTCAGCACCGGAGATCACGAGAAAGCGGCCGATGACCGCGATCTCGACCCAGACACGTTCGCCGAACACCTGCGCGAATATATTCGCGATCAGGGGTGGCAAACGTATGGTGAAGTTGTTGTCCGATTCGAACAATCACCGAACTTGCACACCGGCCAGTTTCGTACCCGCGGTGTGGTCAATCCCGATACCAAGCGGGACCGTACACACGGCGCCGTGACGACTGCCCCTTCGACCCCGGATTCACAACCAGGAGCATCCATGACTGACAACCCAGGTCCCCAGCAGGGACGCCCCGGCGAAGAGTACGGCCGAGAGGACGATCGGTACGGGCGTCCCGATCAGGATCCGCGCGGTCAGCAGCCCCCACAGGGCGACCAGGGATACCCCCCGCGCCCGGGCGGCTACGAGGGCGGCGGCTACGGACAGGGCCAGCAGTACGGTCAGGACTACGGCCGCCCGCCGGCCGGCTACGAGCAGGGCGGCTACCCGCCGCGCCCGCCGCAGCAGGGCGGATATGAGCAAGGTGGCCGCGGTGGCTACGAGCAGGGCGGGTACGGAGCCCCGCCTCAAGCACCGCAAGGCGGCGGGGAGTACGGCCGCCCGCCGGCGCCTCCGCAGCAAGGTGGCTACCCCGCCCCGCCACAGCAGGGCGGATACGGCGAGCCTCCTCGCCCCAACTACGGCGAGTACGAGCAGGGCGGTGGGTACAGCGCACCGCAGGGCCCCCCTCCGGGCCAGGAGTACGGTCGTCCCCCCGCGTACCCCCAGCAGGGTGGCTACGGTGCCCCGCCGCAGGGCGGATACGGATCACCCCAGGGTGGTTACGGGGAGCCCGAATACGGCGACTACGAACACGGCGGCTACCAGAGCAGCCCCGACTACGGCGCACCCACCGGAGGTGGCGCCGGAGCTGGGCGCACCACCGTCACGTTGCAGCTGGACGACGGCAGCGGCCGCACCTACCAGCTGCGTGAGGGCACCAATGTGATCGGCCGCGGTCAGGACGCCCAGTTCAGGCTGCCGGACACCGGCGTCTCGCGTCGTCACCTCGAGGTGCGCTTCGACGGGCATGCCGCACTGCTGTCGGATCTCAACTCAACCAACGGCACCACCGTCAACAACGCCCCGGTCACCGAGTGGCAGTTGGCCGACGGCGACATCATCCGGCTGGGCCACTCCGAGATCATCGTTCGGGTGCAGTAGGACCGCATCGGCACCACCGCGTTCGACACAGGCTGCACGTATCGGGCCCCGCCCGATAACCCAGCCAAGTATCGTTGCCCTGCCGAATATGTCCGGTCTCCGGACACCCTCGCCGAGGCGCGATGGACCAGCGAGAGGAACGACAACCGGATGCAGGGACTGGTGCTCCAGCTCACCCGCGGTGGGTTCCTGTTGCTGCTGTGGGTGTTCATCTGGTCAGTGCTGCGCATCCTGCGGACTGATATCTACGCCCCGACCGGTCAGTTGATGGCCAATCGCGGTCTCAACCTGCGCGCCATTCGTCCCGCGAAGGCGGGCCGGCGGCAGATGCAGTACCTCCTGGTGACCGAGGGCGCCCTGGCGGGCACACGGATCACGCTCGGCACGCAGCCCATTTTGATTGGTCGCGCCGACGACTCCACCTTGGTCTTGACCGACGATTACTCGTCGACGCGGCACGCGCGGCTATCGCCACGCGGGTCGGATTGGTACGTCGAGGATCTAGGATCGACCAACGGCACATATCTGGATAGGGAGAAGGTGACGACGGCACTGCGGGTTCCCCAGGGGACGCCGGTACGTATCGGTAAGACAGTGATCGAGCTGCGCTCGTGACACTGGTACTCCGCTACGCTGCGCGTAGCGACCGCGGACTTGTGCGGTCGAACAACGAGGACTCGGTCTATGCCGGAGCCCGTCTCTTGGCATTGGCCGACGGTATGGGCGGTCATGCCGCCGGCGAGGTCGCCTCTCAGCTGGTCATCGCCGCATTGGCGCCGCTCGATGACGACGAACCCGGTGGCGACCTGCTGGACACGCTCGCCGACGCGGTCTACTCGGGTAACGGGGCGATCGCCGATCATGTGCGCGCCGAACCGGAGCTGGACGGAATGGGCACCACCCTGACGGCCTTCCTGTTCGCCGGAAAACGGTTGGGCATGGTGCACATCGGTGACTCGCGCGCCTATCTGATGCGCGACGGTGAGCTGGCCCAGATCTCCAAGGACGACACCTTCGTCCAGACTCTTGTCGACGAGGGGCGCATTACCCCGGAGCAGGCACACAACCATCCGCAGCGCTCGCTGATCATGCGCGCGCTCACCGGTGCGCCCGTCGAACCGACGCTCATCATGCGTGAGGCGCAGGCCGGGGACAGATACCTGCTGTGTTCGGACGGGCTCTCCGACCCGGTCAGTCACGAAACGATCGCCGAGGCGTTG
Organism: Mycobacterium sp. D16Q14; assembly: GCA_002013415.1. Classification (GTDB taxonomy): domain Bacteria; phylum Actinomycetota; class Actinomycetes; order Mycobacteriales; family Mycobacteriaceae; genus Mycobacterium. The sequence goes on along the minus strand of MAEX01000015.1, from coordinate 123,459 downwards.
GAAATCCCCGATGTCTCCGCCGCGGCCGACCGGCTCATCGAGCTCGCCCTGCGCAGCGGGGGACCCGACAACGTCACCGTGGTCGTCGCCGATGTGGTGGAGCTGGACTATGGACAGACCCGGCCGATCGTGGCGGGAGCGATATCCGCCGATGCCGATACCGACACCCCTCCGCCGAACACGGCGGCCGGGCGCGCCGCCGCGATTCAACGCGCCCTCAAAGAGCCGGAGCCTGCCGAGGACGAATCCGATCCCGACACAACCGATTCCGATCCCACTAGGCCCAAGAAACGCAGGCTGCGCTGGTTGATCGCGGCGGTGCTCGTGGTCTTGATCGCGCTGTCCGGACTGGCGATCGGCCGTCGCGTGGTGCTGAACAACTATTACGTCAGTGCCTACGAGGGCAACGTCTCCATCATGCAGGGCGTCCAGGGCTCACTCCTCGGTTATCGACTGCAGCGGCCCGACCTCGTCGGTTGCCTCGATAGCCGTGGGGACATGTCGTTGGTGAGCTACGGCGAACACGCATCGGGCTTGTCCTGCAAGTACTTCAAGGTCTCCGACCTGCGGCCGTCCGAGCGTCAGCAGGTCGAAGCCGGCCTGCCCGGCGGCACCCTCGACGAGGCCATCGGCCAGTTGCGCCAGCTCACCAAGAACGCGCTGCCACCGTGCCCGCCGCTAGCTCCCAGGACGCCACCGCCCGCGCCGACCACGGCCGGACGCACCCCGTCCACCACATCCGGTTCCGCCACCACCACAACGACCACCACGCGGCCGTCCCCCACGCCTACGTCCGCGACGAGCCCCGGCTCGAGCACCACCCCGACCACAACATCCACTCCCGCGCCGGCGCCATTGCCGGCGCCACCACAAGAGCCGGGCGTTACCTGCCGGACTGTGTCATGACGACGGCGCCCCAAACCGCTGTAGTGGCCCGTGGGGCAGGCACCGCGCCACCGCCCCAATCCACACGACGCAGTGCGGAGTTGGGGCTCCTCGGCTTCGCCGCCGCGATCACCACCGTCGCCCTGATCCTCGTCGAGGCCAACCTCGAGCGCGGTCTCTCGTTAGACCTCCTGAAATACGGCCTCGCGTATCTCGTTCTCTTTACGTTGGCGCACCTCGGAATTCGCCGCTACGCCCCCTACGCCGATCCGCTGCTATTGCCCTGCGTCGCGCTGCTCAACGGCCTCGGACTGGTGATGATCCATCGCCTGGACCTGGCGAAGGTGGCCGCCGGTGACGGCACCGAGACCCTGGAAGCCAACGCGCAAGTGCTGTGGACTCTGGTCGGTGTCGCGGCACTTGTGGGTGTGCTTGCGGCCGTCAAGGACCACCGCATGCTGGCGCGATACGGGTACACCTTTGGGATCGTCGGCATCGTCTTGCTGGCCATCCCGGCGCTACTGCCATCCTCGACCTCGGAGAGAAACGGCGCCAAGATCTGGATCGAGTTGCCGTTCTTATCGATTCAGCCCGCCGAGGCCGCCAAGATCCTGTTGCTGGTGTTCTTCGCCGCCTTCCTGATGACCAAACGCGACCTGTTCCGCACCGCCGGCCGCAGCTACTGGGGCGTGGAGTCGCCGCGGGCCCGGGACCTCGGCCCGCTGCTGGCCGTATGGGCAATCTCGGTGGGAGTCATGGTCTTTGAGAAGGACCTCGGCACCTCGCTGCTGCTCTACACGTCTTTCCTGACGGTGCTGTACATCGCCACGGCACGGATCAGCTGGGTATTGATCGGGCTCGGTCTCTTCGTCGTCGGTGCGTTTCTGGCGTACTTCCTATTTGCGCATGTGCGCGTGCGCGTCGAAACCTGGCTCGACCCCTTCGCCGACGCGGACGGCAACGGGTACCAGATGATGCAGTCGCTATTCAGCTTCGCCACCGGAGGCATCTTCGGCACCGGCCTCGGAAACGGCCAGCCGGGCACAGTTCCCGCCGCCTCAACGGATTTCATCATCGCCGCCATCGGTGAGGAACTCGGACTGGTCGGCCTGGCCGGAGTGCTGCTGGTGTTCACCATCCTGATCGTCCGTGGTTTCCGCACCGCGCTGGCGGTGCGGGACAGCTTCGGCAAGCTGCTCGCCTCCGGCCTGTCGGCGGCGCTGGCGCTGCAACTGTTCATCGTCGTCGGTGGCGTCACCAAACTGATCCCGCTGACGGGACTCACCACGCCCTGGATCTCCTACGGTGGGTCGTCACTGGTGTCCAACTACGTGCTGCTGGCCATCCTCCTGCGCATCTCGCACATCGCCCGCCGGCCGCTCACCACCAATTCCGCACCCAACGCCGCCCCCATCGCGGAGGCCCGCACCGAACTGATCGATCGCGTATGAACACATCGATCCGCAGGGTGTCTCTCGTCGTCATGGGATTGGTCGTGCTGCTGCTCGCCAATGCCACCCTCACCCAGGTGTTCACAGCGCCTGGCCTGCGCGCAGACCCGCGCAATCAGCGGGTGCTACTCGACGAATACTCGCGCCAACGGGGACAGATTTCGGCGAGCGGGCAATTGCTCGCCTCCTCGGTGGCGACCGACAGCCGCTTCCGGTTCCTGCGGCAATACGCGGATCCGTTGGTGTACGCGCCCATCACCGGCTTCTACTCGCTCAACTACTCGAGCGCCGGACTGGAGCGCGCCGAGGACAGCGTGCTCAACGGATCCGATCCCAGGCTGTTCGGCCGGCGCCTCGCGGACTTCTTCACGGGTCGCGACCCGCGGGGCGGCAGCGTGGTCACCACGATCCGCCCCGACGTGCAACAGGCCGCCTACGACGCCATGCACCGTGGCTGCAAGAACGGCTGCCGCGGCTCGGTGGTGGCCCTTGAGCCCTCCACCGGAAAGATCCTCGCGATGGTGTCGACGCCCTCCTACGACCCCAATCTGCTGGCCAGTCAGGACTCCGCGCAGGAGAACGAGGCCTGGAAGCGACTGCAGGACGACCCCGCACAGCCGATGCTGAATCGCGCCATTTCGCAGACCTACCCGCCCGGCTCTACCTTCAAGGTGATCACCACGGCCGCGGCGCTGGCAGATGGCAAGACGGTCAACACCGAGGTGACCGCGTCGCCGACTATCTTCCTTCCGGGGAGCAACGCAACCCTGGAGAACTACAACAGAGCCTCCTGTGGCGGCGGCGACAACACCACACTCCAGGAGGCGTTCGCGCGCTCCTGCAATACTGCCTTCGCCAAACTCGGATCCGAACAGCTCAAGCGGGACAAGCTGGTCAAGGCCGCGCAGGCGTTCGGTCTCGACCACGAGCTCGACGGCATTCCGCTCCAGGTGGCTACGTCGACCGTCGGACCGATGTCCGACGACGCGGCCGTCGCGATGTCGAGCATCGGGCAAAAGGATGTCGCGGTGACCCCGTTACAGAACGCGATGGTTGCCGCGGCCGTCGCCAACAAGGGCGTGCTGATGCAGCCGCACCTGGTCGATAGCCTTAAGGGCCCAGACCTTTCGAATCTGTCCACCACCAACCCGGATGACATCGGCCAAGCCGTGACACCCGCTATCGCGAACACATTGACCCAACTGATGATTGCCTCAGAACAGCGCACCGCGCAGACCGGTGCCATCCCCAGCGTGCAGATCGCATCCAAGACCGGCACCGCCGAGCACGGCACCGATCCGCGCAACACCCCGCCGCACGCGTGGTATATCGCCTTCGCGCCGGCGTCGAGCAGCACCGATCCTCAGGCCACGCCGGTCACCCCCCAGGTGGCCATCGCGGTACTCGTCGAAGATGGCGGAGACCGCGCACTGGCGGCCACCGGCGGCTCCGTCGCCGCACCCATCGGGCGACAGGTCATCGCCGCAGCACTACAGGGAGCCTCATGACGGTACGTGTGGGAGAAACGCTTTCGGGTCGCTACAGATTGCAGCGGCTCATTGCCACCGGCGGTATGGGCCAGGTGTGGGAGGGCACCGACAGCCGACTGGGCCGCAAGGTGGCCGTGAAGGTGCTCAAGGCCGAGTTCTCTTCGGACCCCGAGTTCATCGAGCGGTTCCGCGCCGAGGCACGCACCGTCGCCATGCTGAACCACCCCGGCATTGCCAGCGTGTACGACTACGGCGAGACCGATATGGACAGTGAGGGCCGCACCGCGTATCTGGTGATGGAACTGGTGCACGGCGAGCCACTGAACTCAGTGCTCAAGCGCACCGGCCGCCTATCGCTGCGTCACTCGCTGGACATGCTGGAGCAGACCGGCCGCGCCCTTCAGATAGCACACGCCGCAGGACTGGTGCATCGCGACGTGAAACCCGGCAACATCCTGATCACGCCCACCGGTCAGGTGAAACTCACCGACTTCGGCATCGCCAAGGCGGTGGACGCCGCCCCGGTCACCCAAACCGGCATGGTGATGGGCACCGCCCAATACATCGCCCCCGAGCAGGCGCTGGGCCATGACGCCACCCCGGCCAGCGATGTCTACGCGCTGGGAGTCGTTGGGTACGAAGCGGTTTCGGGCAAGCGCCCGTTCTCCGGGGACGGCGCGCTGACAGTCGCGATGAAGCACATCAAAGAAACGCCGTCGCCGCTGCCAGCCGACCTGCCACCGAACGTGCGCGAGCTCATCGAGATCACTCTCGTGAAGAACCCGCAGAACCGGTACACCAGTGGCGGCCCGTTCGCCGACGCGGTGGCCGCGGTGCGTGCGGGACGTCGCCCACCCCGGCCCAATCAGGCACCCACCATCAGCCGGGCCACGCCGGCGGCCATTCCGCCCGCCACCCAGGTGCGGCCCGCCGTCGGGGCACCCAGCCGGGTCGCCCCGCCCACCTCCCGCACCCGCCAGCCCACGGGCTCACACCGGCCGCCACCACCCCGGCGCGGTACGTTCTCGCCCGGCCAGAAGGCCCTGATGTGGGCGGCCGCGGTGCTGGGCATCTTCGCGATCATCATCGCGGCACTCATCCTGTTGCGAGCTAGCGAGAAGAAGACCGACATACCGCTGCCCTCGGCAACAACCTCGAGCAGCGAGGCATCCTCAAGTCCAGGTTCAGCTTCGCCAGGAGCGCTTGCGCCAGCTAATATCGTGGCTCTGCTTCCGGTCAACGAACCGGACCCGATCACTGGGACGAAATCACCGTAATGACCACTCCGCAGCACCTTTCGGACCGCTACGAGCTGGGGGAGATCCTCGGCTATGGAGGCATGTCCGAGGTTCACTTGGCGCGCGACCAGCGGTTGAACCGTGACGTCGCCATCAAGGTGCTGCGCGCTGACCTGGCCCGGGATCCCAGCTTCTACCTGCGTTTCCGCCGGGAGGCGCAGAACGCCGCCGCGCTGAACCACCCCGCGATCGTCGCGGTCTACGACACCGGTGAGGCCGAGACACCCACCGGGCCGCTGCCGTACATCGTCATGGAGTACGTCGACGGCATCACCCTGCGGGACATCGTCAAGGACGACGGCCCCATGCCGATCCGCCGGGCGATCGAAGTCATCGCCGACTCATGCCAGGCGCTCAACTTCAGCCACCAGCACGGCATCATCCACCGCGACGTCAAGCCCGCCAACATCATGATCAGCAAGACCGGCGCGGTGAAGGTGATGGACTTCGGGATCGCGCGCGCGGTGTCGGACGCCGGTGTCAGCGTCACCCAGACCGCGGCGGTCATCGGGACAGCGCAATATCTTTCGCCGGAGCAGGCGCGCGGCGAAACCGTGGACGCTCGTTCCGATGTCTACTCGCTGGGCTGCGTCCTATACGAATTGCTCACCGGCGAGCCGCCTTTCGTCGGTGATTCACCCGTCGCGGTGGCCTACCAGCACGTACGCGAAGATCCGGTGGCGCCGTCCAAGCGCAACCCGGAGATTCCGCCCGGCCTGGATTCCGTTGTGCTCAAAGCACTTTCGAAGAATCCCGATAACAGGTACCAGAACGCCGCCGAGATGCGCACCGACCTGATGCGGGTGTATCAGGGCGAGCAACCGGAGGCCCCGAAGGTCCTCACCGACGCCGAGCGCAGCTCGATGCTCAACACCCCTGCCAACTCCAAGGCGTACCCGGCCACCGGGCCCCAGACCAACCCGCTTCCCAGTCATTACGCGGAGCCGCGGCGCAATCCGCTGAGCCGCTGGCTGGTTGGCCTGGCCGCACTGGTGGTGCTCACCGTGGTGGTCACCTTCGCCATCATCTTGGGCAGCGGGCCCTCGCGCGATGTTCAGGTTCCGGATGTGACCGGCAGGTCGCAGTCCGAGGCCGTGGCAGCGCTGCAAAACCTCGGTTTCAAGACCAAGATCCAGAAGAACACCAGCTCAAAGCTCGCTCCCGACAAGGTCATCGACACCGACCCCGCGAAGGGCTCCACCGTTACCGCGGGCTCCGAGGTCACCCTCAACGTGTCCATCGGACCGGAGAGCCAGCAGGTACCTGACTGCCACGGCCTCAGCTTCGGCGACGCGGTGAAGAAACTCCAGGGCGCCGGTTTCAAGGGCACCTTCACCCAGAGCGAGACCAAGTCACTGCCCGAAGACAAGGGCCGGGTGATGGCCACCAACCCGCCGGCCGGGCAGTACTCGGCTGTCACCAACAACATCACCATCGTTGTCGGCAAGGGCCCGGGAGAGAAGCCCGCTCCGGATCTTGTCGGCCAGAATGTCGACGTCGCCCTCAAGAACCTGCCCACCTACGGCTTTACCGCGCCACCCACCGTGATCCCGGTTCCCAGTCCGGAATCGAAGGGTCAGATCCTGAGCACGAATCCACCGGCCGGAACCATGTTCCCCGAAGACGGGGTCATCGAGATTCGGGTGTCCTCGGGCGGACAGTTCCGCATGCCGAACCTCGTCGGTAAGTTCTGGACCGATGCCGAGCCGATGCTGTACCAGGCCGGATGGCAAGGCGGGGGACTGAGCACCGAGGATGTGCCGTCCGACGGCGGCAACAGGGCTCGCGTGGTCTCTCAGGATCCGCCATCGGGTGCCGGTGTCGGATACAACGGACCGATCAAGCTGCGCTTCGGCGCTGGCTAGACCGTCAGCCGCCGAGCGCGGCCACTCGTCCGCTGACCCCGTTGAGCGCCGAGGCGACCTCTGCCTCGAGCGAACGCACCAGCGGTTCATCAAGGGGCGCACCGCAATAGGTGAGCCAGTTGGCCAACATCCGGTGCCCACCCTCGGTGAGGATCGACTCGGGGTGGAACTGCACGCCGTGGATCGGATGCTCCGTGTGCATGACACCCATGATCACTCCGCTGGCGGTGCGGGCGATTACCCGCAGCCCGTCGGGCACGGTCTCGGGAAGGATGGTCAGCGAGTGATACCTGGTGGCCGTGAACGGGTTTGGCAGACCGAACAGCACCCCGGCATTCTCGTGTTCGACCGTACTCGTCTTGCCGTGCAACAACTCCGGTGCCCGGTCCACGGTGCCGCCGAACGCGACCCCAATCGCCTGATGCCCCAGACACACCCCGAGGAGCGGGGTGCCCGTCTTCGCACAGGAATGCACCATCGCGACGGACGCGCCCGCGCTCTCCGGCGTGCCCGGACCAGGACTGATCAATACGCCGTCGAAGTCGGCGGCCACCGCGTCGGTATCGGCCAGCCGTGGGTCGTCGTTGCGCCACACCGTCGCGTCCACACCGAGCTGGCCCAGGTACTGGACCAGGTTGAACACGAAGCTGTCGTAGTTATCGACGACCAGGATGCGCACAGGTCAAGGGTACGGACCCGCGCCAGCGCTTTCCCAGCCGGTTTACCCGGAGGGCCGACGAACAGGTGTCTACGGGCCCTGCAACGGAACCGCACGGCCAGGACCCACCGCGTCCCGATACCCGGCCACCTCAAGATGATGGCCACGAGTCACCGTGTACCCCAGGCCAAATCGCGCAACGTATTGCCGATACAGCGTCACCAACGGAGCCGCGTCCAGCGCTGCCTGCATGGCATCGGCATCGCCGATGGCCGTGATCACGTAGGGCGGGCTGTAGGTGCGACCGTGCAGCAGCAGCGTGTTGCCCACACATCGCGGCACCGAGCTTGCGACCAAGCGCTGGTCATCCTGCATCTGGATCGCCTCGGCGCCCGCGCTCCACAAGGCGTTGAGCACGCCCTCGACATCCTGCTGATGCACCACCAAGTCATCCGGCGACGCATCGCGGGGGAAGCGGCCGTACGAGTCGCGCTTGGCATCGGTGAGCGTCACCACCAGACCAGGGCCGGTGACGGGCTGTACTCCCGCGGCGTCGGCCATCTCGCCCGTCTCGGCGAGTGCCGCCGCCACCTGGCTGTCGCCCCCTGCCGACTGCTCGCGCGCGGCCGCCATCTCACTGGCCAGGCCGTCGCGGGCGGCACTGAGCCTGTCGACCGACTTCTGCGTCTCACGCACCAGATCCACCAGCCGAGGCGATGGAGAGTCGCCCCGGCGGATCTCGTTGCCACCCGACACCGTGTGCGTCGCGGCCAGCAGAAAGCCGGCCAGCGCACACACCAGAGGCACGCCGACCCGCCAGATGAGGCCCCCGCGATCGGGAGGGGCCCCCGGTGCGCGCTGGGGGTCCGCCCCTCGTGCGGGGGCCTCATCGGGGCCTGAACCTCTTCGCGCTAGGGGCTCATCGGCGGTCACCAGAAGATTGTCGCAGCACCGCGCTGTAACCTGCGTAAGAACCCATAACGACTCCGGCCACCGCGATCCGTCGTCGTGCCGCCATATCCGAGATGCTTCCGAGGTAGTCGATGCCCAAGTCCAAGGTCCGTAAGAAGTCCGCGTTCAACGCGACCACCGTTAGCCGCACCCCGGTCAAGGTGAAGGCCGGTCCGTCGAGCGTCTGGTTTGTCGCGCTCTTCCTCACCCTCATGCTCATCGGCCTGGCCTGGTTGATGGTGTTCCAGCTCGCCGCTCAGCACATCACCTGGATGCTGGATCTGGGCCCGTGGAATTACGCCATCGCGTTTGCCTTCATGATCACCGGGCTGCTGCTGACCATGCGGTGGCGGTGACAAAACACCTGACCGATCCCATGTTGCCGTTGCCGGTTCGGTTAGCACCCGTTTCCATCGAGTCAACCCGCGAGACACCCAATCACAACGATGTGATTTATCCCCACTGTGGATAACGCCTGTGGATAACCCGCCCGCCTCCGCCACCGAGTGGGGCCCGAAACCCGCCGGCATCGCCGCCGCGGCGCTGGTCGGTGTCGCCTTCGGTATTGCCGTCTTCTTTGTCTCTGATGCACCCGGACGACTGCTGGCCACCGTGGCCGCCCTCGGTCTGCTGGGATTCGCCGCCGTGTCCTGGCGGTGCCGCCCGAAGTTGCGCATCGTCGACGAGGGCCTCGAGCTGCAGGGCCTCACCCGTGTCACGCTGCTGCCCCGGGCCACCGTGCACTCAGTGAAGGTCACCGAGTTCCGCAGGCTCGGTCGGCGCACCCGGCTGCTGGAGATCGAGTCCGGTGATGACCTGCTCGTCTTGAACCGCTGGGATCTGGGTACCGACCCACGCGACGTGCACGAAGCGCTGCGCGCCGCACGCTATCGGGCGTGAGGACTTCAACGCGCGTATCGTTGCCTTAGGTAATTACTCCTAGGTAAGAGGCGGGCACATGACACGGACCGACGGCGATCAATGGGACATTGTCAGCAGCGTCGGTTTCACGGCTCTCATGGTGTCGTCATTCCGCGCCCTGGAGACCATCCGGGCTGAGCCGCTCATCCGCGATGAATACGCTCGCGCCTTCGTCGAGGCGTCCGGGGAGCCTCATCTCACCGAGGCGCTGGCGGCCCCCAAACCCGAATCCGAGTGGGACGCCGCCACCACCTACCTGGTCAATCACCTCGCTGTTCGTACCAAATACTTTGATGAATTCTTCACCACTGCAACGTCTTCCGGCATCCGGCAGGTGGTAATCCTGGCCGCCGGCCTGGACGCGCGGGTCTACCGGCTGCCCTGGCCGGCCGGCACCGTGGTCTATGAGCTCGATCAGCCGAAGGTCCTCGAATTCAAGGACCACGTCCTTGCCGAACAGAACGCGACACCCCTGGCAGAGCGCCGCGAAGTCGCCGTTGACCTTCGCGACGACTGGGTGGCGGCGCTGGAGACGGCGGGCTTCGACGCGGCCAAGCCGACGGCGTGGCTCGCGGAGGGCCTGCTGGCCTATCTCCCCGGTGCTGCCCAGGATGCGCTGTTCGAGAGCATCACCGCGCATTCCGCACCCGGCAGCTTCCTGGCCACCGAATGGCGCCCCCGGGTGGCCACCGCCAGCCAGTGGCAGGACGCCGTGAACAAGCTCCGGCCTGACTTCCTCAAAGACATCAGCATCGGCGACCTCATCTACGACGATGAGCGCAAAGACCCGATCGAGTGGCTCAGTGAACACGGTTGGCGGGTCGACACCACCAACCGGCTCGAGCAGGCCGCCGACTACGGGCGGCTGGCTCCCAGCGACCACAGCGATATCACTTCGCTGTGGTCAGACGCCTACTTCATCTCCGCCACGCGCTAGCCGTCGCGAACGCGGCAGGCGGGGGCGCAGGGGTAGGACCTTCCGTCCCGCCTCGACTAAAGTCTCCCACGCAATCGGTCACAAGGGTGCCGTCTGTACGAACAGGCTAATGGGCAAAGGCCTGTCATTTGACGGTTGGGGGATTGAGAGCTGAGTTTCATGTCGGGAGACGGCCATAGCGGCGGATTCGTCCGCCAGGGCATGCAGATTGGGCTGACCATCGCCGCCCTGCGGGTACTCGAGGCCCGCCGCGCGAATCCTTTGCTGTTCGACGAGCACGCGCGAACAGTCCTCGAAGCGGTAGGGGACCCTCACACACTGGCGCTCCTGGACACCGGCCTCCGTGAGGAGCCGTCGACGGCGGATGAGCTCCGCACATCCCTGCTGACCAACTACGCGGCGGCGATGTGCCGGTACTACGACGAATCCCTGCTCGCCTGCGTCGAGAACGGCAACCATCAGGTGGTGCTGCTTGCCGGGGGACTCGATACCCGCGCCTACCGACTGTCCTGGCCCGCCGGAACCGTCGTCTACGAAGTCGACTACGCCGAGGTCCTCACGCTCAAGATGAAGGCGCTCGACAACGCGGGTGTCGAGCCTCGTACCACCCAGCGCATGGTCCTGTGTGGACTCGGTGATCGGTGGCAGGCGGAGCTGAGCCTTGCCGGATTCGACCCCGATGCCCCCACCGCATGGCTCGCAGAATCCGTCATTTGCAACCTCCCCGGCGGCAGCCAGGACACCATGTTCGAGCGGATCATCGAAATGTCGGCCCCCGGCAGCACCATTTCGACGGACAACGACGCGGTGGCCCCCTCGGGGCGGGCATGGGGCGACGTTGTGGACGCCATTCTCCCGGACGCACTTCGCGGCGCCGACTACTCGGCACTCGCGCACTACGACGAACGCACCCCTCCCGGAGATTGGCTGTCCGGACACGGGTGGCTGACCCGGACACGCACCACCCGTGAACTGGCCCAGCGCTACGGCCGGCCGTTCGGCGGCGCGCTGACCCCGGATTTCGATGATCTCGCGGACCGTCGTTTCCTCACCGCGACGCTGCCGAGCGACTACCTTGCGCATCCCGCGCAGCGCCCCCCATGCGATGAGCCCACCGCGCCGTGAGGTTCGGTCCCTAGCTGGATCCGCCGGTTAGCTTGCGCGACACCATCGCGGATTGCCGGCTCCCTGGATATCTTGAAGGCAACGTGCAGGAAGGCAGGTGGTTCCTTGGACGGTCAACGGGAAAGGGCCGTGACTTCACCGGCGCACAAGTACCAGTTCGACCTGATCGCCGCGGCTTTGCGTGCATTGGAAAGTCGGCGCGGCCATCCACTGATCAACGATCCGCTCGCGGCGGTCCTGGTTGCTGCGGCGAACGAGCCCCTCAGTAGTGCCTTCCTCGCGACAGGATTTCCCGAAAACCCATCGGCAGCCGACGGCACTTTCCTTCTCATCAACGCGTCGGGAATCTTCACGCGGTACGGCGACGACTTCATCGCCACGGAGCTCCAGCTGGGAACCCGGCAAGTCGTGCAGGTCGTCGCGGGCCTGGATACTCGGGCCTACCGGCTCGCGTGGCCGCTGGACGCCGTTCTGTATGAGGTGGACCATCCGCACACGCTGGAGTTCCGCGGCCGCGTGCTCAAGGAGCACGGTTCCGTCGCGGCCGTGACGCAGCGGCTCGTGCCCGTGGCGACGACGGCGAGTCCGTGGGTCGAGGATTTATGCGCCGCAGGCTTCGACCCGGAAAAACCTACCGCGTGGCTGATCGCGCCGCTGATCATGGCGGGCCTACCCGGCGAGAGTCAGGATCAGCTGTTCGAACGAATCATTGAGCTGTCCGCGCCGGGTAGCGCCATCTGCAGCGACGCCAACATCTTCTTGCCCTCGACCGAGACCTGGGAATCACTCGCCGAACCCGTTGTCCCCGAAGATATCCGGGCCGCAAATTTCTGGATGCTGACATATCCGGGCTCCCGCATGCCACCCGCGGATTGGCTGACGGGGCACGGCTGGATCACCGAGGTACAAACGGCCGCCGAGATCGCCGCGTACTACGAGCGTCCCTTCACCGACGATGTGCCGGACATCGTCAAGCAGCACACCCAATGGCAGTTCCTCAAAGCCAAACTGCCCTTGTGAGTTAACCGGTGTAGGTGAGCATCCTCGCCACGATGAGCGCGACCGACAACGCGGTCACCACGGCCGCCAGCACCCAGGGCATCGACGGCTTCTGGGCAAGGTCCGGCGTGCCTACCGCGCGGCACACCTCGCGGTAGTACAGCAGCGCACCGGCGCTCAGTACGCCGAACAACAGTCCGCCCATATGCCCGGCCAACGAGATGCCCGGCAGCGAGACGCTCAGCCCGATATTGAGCACCAGCACAATGATGATGGTCTGTGGGTTCAGACGCTCCCGCAGATACAGCACCAGCGCCGCACCCAGCAGACCGTAGATGGCACCGGAGGCGCCGGCCACCAGGGCATTCGGGCTGAACCACATCGCAATGGCGCTACTACCGAGCAACGCGGTGCCATAGATCGCGGCGTATCGCTCGCGGCCGAAGGCGTGTTCGAGCCCGGGCCCGATCAACGCCAGCGAGAGCATGTTCACCCCGATGTGCATTAGACCGAAGTGCAGGAAGCCCGCGGTGACGGTGCGCCACAACTCGCCTTGTGCGACCCACGGCAGGTACAGCACCAGGTCCCGGAACAGAGGGCTGGTGGTGGCGGCCATCGTCTCATCGGTGCCGCCGACCACGGCGGCATACACAAGCACGTTGACGGCGATCAGCGCCCAGGTGACCCAGGCCCGCGCCTGCCGCAGCGGTTTGACCTGACGCACCGACTTGGCGCCCTGCTGGACGCACTCGACGCACTGTTGCCCCACGGGCGCTGATCGCATGCAGGCCGGGCATATGGGACGCCCGCACCGCACACAGCGCACCGCGGTGGCCCGGTCCGGGTGCCACGCGCACCCGTAGACCGGTACCTGTCCGGGATGAGCCATCAAGACCTAACTGATGGTGATGGAGTTGATCACGACGTCCTCGTTGGGACGGTCGCCGCGACCGACGGAGGTGGAGGCGATGGCGTCGACAACCTTCTGGGAAGCCGGATCCACAACCTCACCGAAGATGGTGTGCTTGCGGTTCAGATGCGGGGTCTTGCCGACGGTGATGAAGAACTGCGAGCCGTTGGTGCCCGGTCCGGCATTGGCCATGGCCAGCAGGTACGGCTTGTCGAACTGCAGCTCGGGGTGGAACTCGTCGGCGAACTGGTATCCGGGGCCGCCGCGGCCGGTGCCGGTGGGGTCACCGCCCTGGATCATGAATCCATCGATGACGCGGTGAAAGACCGCTCCGTCGTAGAACGGGCCGGTGGCCTCACCCTTGGCGTTCTTGGTGGAGTAGTCCTTGCTGCCATCGGCGAGACCGACGAAGTTGGCAACGGTCTTCGGGGCGTGATTGCCGAAGAGCGCGATGACGATGTCGCCGCGGTTGGTGTGCAGGGTGGCGGTTTGTGTCTGGATTGGTGAAGTCACGACGACCACCTTATCCGCGCCGAAAAGACATTCATGCGGATGTTTCCCAATAGGTGGTGCAAAGGTGGCAATCTGAAGTACCACTCATTCTTGAGATCACCGCCCGACGAAGGGACCCGCTGACGATGAGTCTGCTGACCAAGAACGCTGAACCTGCCGTGAAGCTGACCTCCGGGGAGCGCCTGGTGCGTGGACTCAAGGAGGCGGCGCTGGCCCCTATCGACGTTTCGCGCGGTACCGCCGGAATCGGCTTCGGGCTGGCGAAATCGGCGACCAGCGTGGCGGGGAAGCTGCTGCGTCGGGGTAAGGCGGTGTCTTCGGAGGTGCAGGACGCTGTCGCCGATGTGGTGGACACCCTGCCTGAGGTGGTCAGCGGTGCCCGCAAGCGCAAGCTGCCGCGCGCGCTGACCGGGCTTGCGGTCGTGGGCCTGCTCGGTGTGGGCGCCGTCGCGTTCAGCGTGCTGCGCCGCTCGGGACAGCCGGAGCCTTCGACGCTGGCGCCGAGTGTGGATCCGCAACCTCAGCCGTACGGCTGATCGGGTCGCGCAGAACGGAAACTTGAGTGGAGCCTAGGAGAATCGAACTCCTGACATCTACCTTGCAAAGGTAGCGCTCTACCAACTGAGCTAAGGCCCCTCACCTGCTGCTGTGTGCCACACTTCCATGTTGTTGCGCGCCACGGTGATGGCTGCCGCGTAGGCCACGCCGAGCAGTGCGAGCACCAGCAGCAGCACTCTCACGTGGTGGACCTCCCAACGAGTGTGGTGGGGCTAGGAGGACTCGAACCTCCGACCTCTTCGTTATCAGCGAAGCGCTCTAACCACCTGAGCTATAGCCCCTGAACCGAACGCAGAGATTACCGCACGGAAGGGGTGCATCCCAAACCGTTAGTCGCGATCGGCCAGTGTGACCTCGATACCGCCGACGAGATCGGTGGTTAGGTTGTAGATGAACGCACCGATAGTGGCGGCTGCGGTCATCAGGACGATGTTCACCAAACCGATGAGCAGTGCGGTGCCGAAGATGGTGCCACTGGACACCAGCTCGCCGCCGCCGCTGTTGGTGATGAGCTCGCCGACGTTCTCGTTGAGCTTCGACCACACACCCATCGCACCCAGCACCAGATACAGCATCGCGACGGCGATCATCCAGACGAAGAAGAACACCACCGACAACACCAGTGACACCTTGAGGGTCGCCCACGGATCGACACGGCGGATCTGCATGGCGGCGCGAAGCGGCCCGCGGCGGGAGGGACCAACCGTCACCGCTGAACTGCTTTGTGCCGCTTCACTTCTGCGCGGCGGGCGGGGAACCGGCCCCGACAGGTCGGGCAGGTCGTTGTTCTTGGGGGCGCGCACGGGCTCCTGCGCGCTCGCCTCGCCCCACGGGGTGCCCGAACGCACAGGCTCGGGCCGTTCCGGTCGTGCGGAGTTCTCCGGACGTTCCGGTCTTTCGGAACGCTCCGGTACCTCGTCGTACGGCTCGGGTTCCAGCTCGGGCTCGGGTTCCGGCCGTTCCAGCGGGGTGTTGAATCCGGCCGGGGCGGCGGTCCCCGAGATGAACCGGTTGAGCCGGGCATCCAGGCCCGCGGAGGGGCGAGTGGTGGGTCGCGGTGCCGATGTCGGTGCGGTCGGCGGTGCGGTGGCGTCGTCGATGATCGGAATGATCTCCGTCGGTGCGCCACCGGGCCGCGGCTCCCTGCTAGGAACCCGCTGCGGACCGGTAGCGGCGGCGTGTGAGCCGCGCCGCCGCTCCGCCCGCTGCCAGGGAGGCAAGTCCACCTGGTCCACGGGGCGTTCGTTGGCGCCAGACTCCCCCGGATCGTTCGGTGAACTCACCTACAGCTCCTTACTCACTTGCGCCGGCGATGTCGTCGTCGGAGTCGGCATCACCCTCATCGGCATTATGCGCGATTGCCAATAGGGTGTCGCCCTCGCCGAGGTTCATCAACCGCACGCCCTTGGTCTGACGACCGGCCTTACGCACCGACTTCGCCGTCGTGCGGATGACGCCGCCGCCCGAGGTGATGGCGTACAGCTCGGCGTCCTCATCCACGACCAGCGCACCCACGAGGCTGCCTCGGCGCGGGTCGTACTGAACCGTCAGCACGCCCTTGCCGCCGCGTCCCTGCACCGGGTACTCCTCGATCGCTGTGCGCTTGGAGTAGCCGCCGGCGGTCGCCACGAGCAGGTAGGTGCCCTCTCTGACGACGTTCAGCGACAGCAGGTCGTCCTCGCCGTTGAAGCGCATGCCCTGCACCCCCGAGGTGGCGCGGCCCATGGGCCGAAGCGCGTCGTCGGTAGCGCTGAAGCGGATGGACTGGCCGTGTGCCGAGACCAACAGCAGGTCCTCCTCGGAGGAGCACAGCACCGCGCCCACGAGTTCGTCGCCGTCACGCAGGTTGACGGCCACCAGGCCACCGCTGCGATTGGAATCGAAATCGGTGAGCTTGGACTTCTTCACCAGGCCGTTCTTGGTCGCAAGCACGAGGTACGGCGCGTCCTCGTAGCTCTTGATCTGGATGACCTGCGCGATGCGCTCCTCTGGCTGGAAGGCCAGCAGGTTGGCGACGTGCTGACCGCGCGCGGTGCGGGCGGCCTCGGGCAGGTCGTAGGCCTTGGCGCGGTAAACGCGGCCCTTGGTGGTGAAAAACAGGATCCAGTCATGCGTCGAGCACACGAAGAAGTGCTTGACGATGTCGTCCTGCTTCAGGCCCGCCCCCTGCACGCCCTTACCACCACGCTTCTGGCTGCGGTACAGGTCCGTCTTGGTGCGCTTGGCGTACCCGGTCTCGGTAATGGTGACGACGACGTCCTCGCGTGCGATGAGGTCCTCGTCGGCGACATCGCCGTCCGCGGCGATGATCCGGGTGCGACGGTCGTCGCCATAGCGCTCGACGAGTTCGCTCAGTTCGTCACGAACGATGGCGCGCTGACGTTCCGGCTTGGCCAGAATGTCCTCCAGGTCGGCAATCTCGGCTTCGATCTTGGCGAGGTCCTCGACAATCCGCTGCCGCTCCAGGGCCGCCAGACGGCGCAGCTGCATGTCGAGAATGGCCTGTGCCTGGATCTCGTCGACATCCAGCAGCTCGATCAGGCCCTGTCGGGCAATGTCGACCGTCTGTGAAGCACGAATCAATGCGATCACTTCATCAAGCGCGTCAAGGGCTTTCACCAAACCGCGCAAGATGTGCGCACGCTCGTTTGCCTTACGCAACCGGTAGCGCGTACGCCGGATCACGACGTCCAACTGATGATTGACATAGTGCCGGATCAGTTGATCCAGACGCAGCGTGCGCGGCACACCGTCGACGATCGACAGCATGTTGGCGCCGAAGCTGGTCTGCAGCTGGGAGTGCTTGTAGAGGTTGTTCAGCACCACCTTGGCGACGGCATCGCGCTTGAGCACCACCACAATTCGCAAGCCGACACGGTCGGAGCTCTGGTCTTCGATGGCCGAGATACCGGCAATCTTTCCGTCGCGCACCTGCTCGGCGATCGAGGTGATGAAGTTGTCGTGGTTGACCTGGTACGGCAACTCGGTGATCACCAAAGACGTTCTGCCCTTGGAATCTTCCTCGATCTCGGCCACACCGCGCATGCGGATGGAACCACGTCCGGTGGTGTACGCGTCGTGAATCCCTTGGGTGCCAACGATCAATCCGGATGTCGGAAAATCGGGACCGGTGATCCTTTCGCAGACCGCCTTGAGGGTGGTCTCTTCGTCGGCCTCGTGGTTGTCCAGCGCCCAGTAGACCGCCTCGGCCAACTCGCGCAGGTTGTGCGGTGGCATATTCGTGGCCATACCGACGGCGATACCGCCCGAGCCGTTGGCCAGCAGGTTCGGGAACCGGCTGGGCAGCACGGTTGGCTCCAGGACACGGCCGTCATAGTTGGGGCTGAAATCGACTGTCTCCTCGTCGATTTCACGCAGCATCTCCATGGCCAGCGGGGTGAGCCGGGCCTCGGTGTAACGCATGGCGGCCGCAGGGTCATTACCCGGCGAACCGAAGTTGCCCTGCCCGTCCACCAGCGGATAGCGCAGCGACCAGGGCTGGGCCATGCGGACCAAGGTGTCGTAAATAGAGGAGTCGCCGTGTGGGTGATAGTTACCCATGGTCTCGGCGACCGAACGCGCCGACTTGGCGTGGCTACGGTCGGGCCGGAACCCGGAGTCGTACATCGCGTAGAGGACGCGACGGTGCACGGGCTTGAGGCCGTCTCGCACCTCGGGCAGAGCGCGGCCCACGATCACGCTCATGGCGTAATCGATGTAGCTGCGCTGCATCTCCTGCTGGATATCTACCGGTTCAATGCGGTCGACGGCGTCATCACCGCCAGGGGGCAGCGTTGTGTCGGTCATGTGCTCCTCGTTCATGCTGCGCCCGGAGAAGGCCGGGCAACCCCACCAGCCTAGTCACTGCGCCCGACGGTTTCTCGGACGCAGTCCCGTGCGTCGTTCTCAGCGGCTTTAGATGCCGATATCCCAAGTATCCGGTACTGTTTGTTACGCAGGCATGGGCCGCAACGAGGCGGCCAGAACCGAATGGGAGCTGCCAGCCATGACCACTCTGACTTCCGATTTCACCGAGGAATCAACCGGCGAACGGCTACGCCGATGGGCCGATGAATGGCGGCGCATGGCAACCGTCGCCGTATCGAACACCGACGGTCCCAAGACCGGAATGGTCTACGACATCGTCGGCCCGCAGAACTTGTTCGGCGAGGAATCGCTCTTCATCAACTTTGGCTATTGGCGCGATCACCCGACAACACTCGACGAGGCCAGTCGCGATCTCGCGCGCCTGGTTGCCTCCAGTGCCGGGTTCACCTCCTCAGACGTGGTGGTCGATTGCGGTTGCGGGTATGGCGATCAGGACATTTTGTGGGCCAACGAGTTCAAGGTGAAGAAGATCACCGGGGTCAACATCGCCGAAGAGCAGATCGCCATCTCGACCAGGCGCGTCGCCGAGGCAGGTCTGTCCAAGACGGTCTCCTACGTCAAGGCCTCGGCCACCGATCTGCCGTTCCCGAACGAGTCCTGCACCAAAGTGGTCGCGCTGGAGTCGGCCTTTCACTTCCCCTCGCGCATCGATTTCTTCCGCGAGGCGCTGCGCGTGCTCAAACCCGGGGGCCGATTAGTGACCGCCGATATCGTTCCGCGGCGCACCGCCCTCACCGCGCTGGCACGCAATCAGGTGGCGCGGAAGGGCTGGCAAGGCGCTCCCGCGAGTGCCGTGCCCTGGGCCGTCGACGTGCAGGGATACCGAAATCTACTGCTGGACATGGGCTTTGCGCGCGCCGAGACGTGGTCGATTGCCGACGACGTCTATCCGCCGCTGTCCAAGTTCCTGGCCAAGCGGCTGCGCCAGCCGGATATGAAGCATGTCAACCCGTTGTTGCGGGCACAGTTCAACTCGGTGGGGATGCGGCTCTTCTCGCTGCATTCGGACTACATCGTCTCCGTTGCGCACAAGGCCTGAGGGCGCGCTAGGTCAACGTCTTTCCATCGGCCAGTAGCTCGACGTATTGGACGAGCCGCCGGGTGCGCGTCTCCGGCTTCTTGATGGTGGCGAGCCGGAACAGGAACGGCCAGCGAGCCGTTTTGGTCAGCGAGTAGAAGAATCTCTGCGCGTCGGGTTCAGCCCGCAGTGCCCGGGCGAAATCGTCGGGAACCTCGATGGTGGCTTGCGAGCTGTAGGCGGCGTCCCAGCGTCCGTCTGCCTTGGCGGCGTCCACTTCTCGTACGCCGGCCGGTCTGACGCGGCCTTCCTTGGTGAGACGTTCGATGTGGCCGACGTTGATCTTCGACCAGGTGCTGCGGGCACGACGCGGGGTGAACATGCGCAAGGTGTACGTCTCATCCAGCGATTTGGCTTGTCCGTCGATCCACCCGAAGCAGAGCGCTACTTCCAGGGCTTCTTTGTGGTTCACGCTGGGAATCCCGCTGGCCTTCTTGGCCATCTTGATCCACACGCCCGGGGAGCCCTCGTGGTTCTCTTCCAGCCAGGCTTCCCAGTCTTGTTGGGAGGCAAAGTAGATGGTGGGGCGCTCGACGGCCATGGGGTCACTCTACGAGTGAGGAGTGACAGCGGACCTTCCGCAACCGGGCGGTTCCGCACGGCAACATGACAAACCCTCGCCCATCTGCGCCCTCACGAGCAACGAATTGCACTCACATTGGTGTCGCTACCAGCACCGTTCCACCCTTCTGCCAGATATGGTCCGCAGCGCTACAGCGATACCCAGGCCTGCTAGTACGTTGTCCACACCATGTGGAACGGAGACGAGCTCGAGCTCGACGAATACCTGGCCTTCATAGGCTTCGACGGCGCCCGGTCGCCGTCCTTGGACACCCTGTGCCACCTCCAGCGCGGCCATGTCCTGAACATCAAGTGGGAGAACCTGGATGCGGTGCTGCACAAGCACGTCGCGTTGGATATCCCGACCGTCCAAGCGAAGTTGTTGCGCAGCCCCCGCGGCGGATACTGCTACGAGCACGTCGCGCTTTTTGCCGCCGTCCTCGAGCGCCTCGGTTTCGACTTCTTTGGCATTCAGGGCCGGGTACAGATGGGCGCCAACACTATTCGGCCGTCGACACACGGCATGCTCGTGGTCCAACTTGATGGACAACGATGGCTTTGTGATGTCGGGTTCGGTACCAGTCCTCTTGCGCCTATACGTCTCGTCGACGAGGACGTCATCACCGATGGGTCGTGGACGTACCAGCTGCGCCGCGGCGAAGTCACACCCGGTGCCGATGGCTGGACGCTGTCGGAGGCCGCCGGGGACGGGACGCAGCCTGGGTGGATGAGCCGGCATACCTTCGTGCTCGAACCTCAGTACCCGATCGACTATCGCGCGGCGAGCTACTTTGTCGCGTCGAGTCCTCATTCACCCTTCAGCACAAGAGTTTTCGTACAACGCATAGCGCCCGAACATGCGTACATCCTGGACCACCGGGAGCTGCATGCCGTTCGGCCCGGCATCGGCAGAGACACTCGGCACCTGACCCCGGGCGAGGTACTGGTCGCTCTCCAGGAAGTCTTCGGCATCGAATTGGACGCCGATAATTCGTCACTGCTGTTGGAGAGGTTGTCCGCGCAGTAGCGTCGACCTATGACTCAGGCCATTCCGTCGAAAAGACGGCTACTGGTCAAGCTGCTCACCGCCAACATCGTCTCGACCATTGCGTTGGGCGGGTTGATGCTGTTGGCCGCCGGGACGTGGACCCGGCCTCAGTTATGGACCCTGATCATCGAGATGACCGTTCTCAACATCGGCGTGCACCTGTGGCTGCTGAATGACAACCCTGCTCTGCTGGCGGAGCAGGGTTGGTTCACCGCGTCTGCCAGACCAAACGACCTGGGACAAGGTCTTCATGGTGTTTGCGATCGTGGGCATGCCGATCTGGTTCGCGGTGCCCGGGTTGGACCATCGGTGGGGTTGGTCGGATGTTCCCCCGTGGGTTGAGGTGATGGGCGCCGTACTCGTAGCCGTCTCGTTGTTGTCGATGATCTTCGTGTTCCGCGCCAACAGCTTTGCAGCGCCCATCGTGAAGGTGCAGTCAGAACGCGGACACTCGATCGCCGACACCGGCCCCTATGCGTATGTGCGGCATCCGATGTACGCGGGGGCCATACCGTTTCTCATCGGCATGCCGCTGCTACTGGGATCCTGGTACGGGCTGATCGGATCGGCGGTAACCATCGTCGCGCTGGGGTTTCGAGCTGTGGGGGAGGAGCGACCGCGCAACCGACATCCTGCACGGCGCTGCTCCACACCCGCAAATTCGATGGAACCGAATCTGGCATACCGGCGTCTCAAGTACTTAGAGGTGGAATCTGGGCACTTCCAAGCTGTGAGAGGACACGGGACATGGGGTACGCAGACCGGCTGTACGCCTTGCAACTGGAGTTTGGGCGAGGCTCCAAGAACCAAAAACTCAAGACCGCCCAGCGCTTCCAAGAGATACACGCGGAGCAGGCGCGGCAGGCACGAGAACGCGCCACGTGGCAAGCCGGGAACGCGCACGAGCCAGCATCTGCGCAAGAGCCCCCCGTCGCGACGAAAGATGCGCCCATCAGGCAGCCGGCCACTCCCGGTTGGGACGACGAGGACAGCTTCTGGGAGTTCCGCGGCAACCGGTTGAAATTTTAGGTTTGGGGGTTTGTGGTGGTGGTTTATGACTCGGGTCGGCAGGTGCTCGATGACGGTGCCAAGATCCGCGATTTTTGTGGGTACTGGGACATTTTGAAGACTCACCAGGGCGAGTTGAGTCAGGCCGGGGTGGACCTATCGAGTCTGCCGATGGACCGTAGTGCCGCCGATTTTGAGGCCGCCTACTACAAGGAAGCCGACATCAATTTGAAGGCGATCCGCGAATCCGGGGACCACCTTCAGGACGCGGTCACCGGCGGCACTCAACAGGTCGAGTCCCCGCAGACTTCACAAGCCGGTTGAGCACCGGCGCCGCCGCGATCAGCGCCAACAACACCGGAGTCGAAGGCTCAGAAAAACATCTATACGCCTGGCACGGCAGCCCCGGCGTCAATTGGCCTGCGCGACAAGTCAAAGACGACCTACGCACCAGCGTCATCAGCGCCTTCGCCACCGCCATCGCCGCATTCAACGACGCCAACACCAGCATGGACCAATTCGTCACCGACAACTACACCATCCTGCGCCAAGCACTCAACACCGGCGAAAACGGACCCGAAGACGGTCGTCCGCTCACTGCCGAAGAGCAAGACCAGGTGGGCCAGTGGTCGCAGTATTCGCTTGACGGTGTCGGTGGTGGCGACTGCTCCCGATGGGCACTGGCGAGCGCCCTGGCCAACAAGTATGGAACGCGAGAAGGTCCCAACGGCAAGGAGATCAACCTGCCCGCCGATGTGCAGAACAAGCTGATGGACGGTATGCCGCTACATTTCCCGCCCAATCGGGCAGAGATCGATCAGATCACCCGATGGCAGGGGGTCCAAATCTACGATCCCAACTCGGAGCGAGACGGCTACCCCGGCGGGCCCGGTCTGATGACCCAGCAGCTGCAAAGCCTAGGTATCGACTCCGCCGTCAACAACGCCGCAAGCAGCTCGCCGGAAGCGGTCTCGGAACTGACGAACCAGCTGACAGCCGACTTGCAAGCCGGACGCCAAGTGATCGTCAACGGCTCGGTATCCCCGGGCGGCGGGCATTTCCTGTCGATCTCCCGCGTGACGTTCGATGAGAACGGCCAACCGCAGTACTGGGTCAACGACTCCAACCGGACCTCGGCGGGCACCCGCAACAACGGCACGCTGCCGTATCCATGCGACCGCGCCACCTTGGAGAGATTCCTCCGGAACAGAACCGCCGCCCCGCCCGGATACAGCACGGTTCCGTTCTAGGTTTGGGGGTTTGTGGTGGTGGTTTATGACTCGGGTCGGCAGGTGCTCGATGACGGTGCCAAGATCCGCGATTTTTGTGGGTACTGGGACATTTTGAAGACTCACCAGGGCGAGTTGAGTCAGGCCGGGGTGGACCTATCGAGTCTGCCGATGGACCGTAGTGCCGCCGATTTTGAGGCCGCCTACTACAAGGAAGCCGACATCAATTTGAAGGCGATCCGCGAATCCGGGGACCACCTTCAGGACGCGGTCACCGGCGGCACTCAACAGGTCGAGTTGATCGGTGAAACCGAACGCCTCTCGCAGTATGTGAAAGGACATGCCGCCGATGCGGCATGGGAGAAATACAAGACCAACACCGAACAGCTGCAGGCCAATCTTCAAAAACTCAAAGACGCCCAGCAGGCCGTCCAGGGCGTCGATGACAACCTGTATTTCGGGCTCAACAAGAAACAAGACGAATACACCGCAGCGATCACGTTAATGATCGAGGGCACGATTCAAAACAACCCCGCAGACTTCACAAGCCGGTTGAGCACCGGCGCCGCCGCGATCAGCGCCAACAACACCGGAGTCGAAGGCTCAGAAAAACATCTATACGCCTGGCACGGCAGCCCCGGCGTCAATTGGCCTGCGCGACAAGTCAAAGACGACCTACGCACCAGCGTCATCAGCGCCTTCGCCACCGCCATCGCCGCATTCAACGACGCCAACACCAGCATGGACCAATTCGTCACCGACAACTACACCATCCTGCGCCAAGCACTCAACACCGGCGAAAACGGACCCGAAGACAGCTCTTTCAAAAAGGTGACGCTGGAGCAGTTGAACACGGTCTTCGATCAGGGGAATTTTGCGAGCCTGCCCCCAGAGCAGCAACAGCGAATCCTCGACCAGCTCAACGCGATGATGGAGCACGCGGGTATCAACACCCCGCAACGGCAGGCCGCGTTCCTCGCCACATGCGCCATCGAGTCTGGGGAGCTGACCATGTGGTACGAGGGCGCCTATCCTGGCGGGCCCGACGCCGACTGGTTCAACGCGCACTACGGCCCACAAACCGAGAAGGGGCAAGAGCTCGGGAACACCGAGCCGGGCGACGGCGCCCGTTTTATGGGCAGAGGCCCGATCCAGGTCACCGGCCGGAGCAACTACCAGCACTTCACTGACTGGTACAACCAGAGCTATCAGCCAAGCCCCCCAATGGACTTCACACAAACCCCGGAACTCCTTCAACAGCCCGAATATGGGTTCGCTGCGGCTGAGTGGTACTGGACTGCACACGGGGTCAACGCCGCTGCCGACAGCGGAGGGATCGACGCGGTGACCGATATCGTCAACTACTACGACGGCAACCGGGACAAGAAACGCGATGTCTACCAGAGGGCGCTATCCGCGCTCGGCGGTTAACAGGAGGAACAACGACATGGTGAAGACGAACGCCCGGAGACTGCGCCCTCTGGTTGCGCTTCTGCTCGCACTGGCGGCCTGCTCCTCCGGCAGTCCCGTACAAAGTCCAGCGAGCGCCGCACCACCGGCAGACTTTTGCACCAGTGTGGGCGGGACATGGGATGGCTCCAAAGAAAGCTGCTCACTGACCGGTACGAACTCGAAGAACATCGTCGCGAAAGTTCAAGCCACATATCCCGCCAACCTGCTGGAAGACCCGACAACGGGACCCGTACTCCAGCAGTTCCTAAGCGATTTCTTCAAGAAATTCGGCCATCCGAGTGACAATCTCACGCAAAACAGCGAGGCCAGCATGACCTACAAGACGTACAACCACGCTCCGAACATGCTGTCCGTCGTCTTCACCGAAGAATGGTTCGTTACTGGGACGCCTCACCCCAACGACGCTGTCGTCACGTTCACCTTTGACCAGGCGAGTAGGAGAGCGCTCACGCTCGGGGATCTGTTCTGCCCGGGCATCGACCCGCTGGTGGCACTTCCCCCGCTCGTCCGCCCTTACGTGGAACGGACTGTCGCCCTGGATAAGAATCCCTCATTCACCATCAGCCAATTCGAACCCCAGCCCGGCCACCGCGGCTACAGCGACGACTACAAAGCCTGGTACCTGGACGGCGACGATCTCGTCCTCGTCATGCCGGCCGAGCGCTCGGGCCCTGTGCACGCCGGCGCGTGGCAGCCTCATACGCCGCTCTCCGCGCTCGGAGCCATCCGAAGGGGGAGTGGCTGCGCAGCGTGAACCAGTGCTAGTCAGATACCGAATTACGCACGCAGACAATTCTATTGAGGGGTTGATGATGTTACGGACCACGAGATTTCGCACCGACCGTGCCGTGCGAAGGGGGACTCTCCTCGCGGTGCTCATGACGCTGCCCGTTGCCGGCTGTGGCCCGAGGCCGCCAGCCGAAGCGCCCGCCCCGATGTCGGCGGTGGCGACCACATCAACTATCCCGGCCCCGCTGCCGCCAAACTTTCCCCGGAGCCCGGCCACAATCGAAGCCACCTTCGACGGAAAGCCGGTGACGTTCAAGGACCCCGTCTGTTTCGGGTTCAGTGACGAAACCACTATCGGATTTAGTACTGCGCCGCAGGGGAATTCCTTGAGCCTGCGGCTGGATACCGCGACCTCCGCCGTGAACGATATTCACATCGGCCGGCCTGAAGGCGCCTACCTGTGGAAGACGTGGTCGCATCTGCCATCCCCGCCGACCGTGGCGGTGCAAGGCGCGACGTACAGCGTTTCCGGTGTGGTGTTCTTGAATCTGGACCCGGGTGAACCTCAACCGATTCCGTTCACCGTGACCGCGACATGCCCCGCCTATTCCCATCCGCGGCAGCCCTCGACACCACCCGGCCCTCCCGCACGCGACCCGAAGGGGCCTCGCGTAGAGGCGACGGTCGACGGCAGGGTCCTGACCGACGGCAACGATGCCGCCTACTGCAGCCGAGAATCCGACGGCTCCTTGAAAATTGAAGTGAAACCAGCTTTGAGGAAGCCCGGCAACAGCCTCACGTTTGAGGTAAAGGACGACGCGGTACTTCACGGATATGTGGGCGGGGCCCTGTTCAATTACACGACCCGTGTGCCCGCCAATGCTTCGGTGGCCAAAGACGGCGACGCCCTTCGCATCAAGGCAAACCTGTATCGGATCTATCAAAACAGGGCGTACGACGAGCCCCATCCCGTCGAAGTTACCGCCACCTGCCCCGGGCTGTGACCGGTTCACATTGATGGAACCGATGTGGGTCGGCCCGCGTCCGAGTAGGTAGTCGAAGCTAAGGAGGGCTGCGCTCATGACGTACATCGACTCCGATGGTGTTGAACAGCTGGCCGGTGTGTGGGGTCGTGCCGCCGAGGGCCTGCGTGCTCAGGGGGACAAGATTCGATCGTGCGAGCTGCACGCCGAGACCTTTGGCTCCCACTACGCCGATCAGATGGCCGATATCGGGCCAGCGGTCGAGCGGCTCGCGGGACTCATGACTCACGGCGGTGCACGGTGCGACGACTATCGCGACAAGCTCCGAATGACTAGTACCGCGTTCACTAGCACCGACGACCGGACCGCATCCGGGCTCGGTGGCGACCCATCACGCCAGAGCTAAGACACCGCCTCAAAACAAGGTCTGTCCTGGGGTCTTCCTTCGGACACCCAGCGAATACAGCTACCCGCGTTGTCGTGCGAAATTTGTCGCGGCAAAATGGAACCGAAGCTGGGGTGGCTACGTCTACCCCTATATGAGCGTTTTCTGGGCGGAGGGCTAGCGATGGGGTCGCAGACGACTGACGTGGGCAAGAATCCCGGCCTCCAGGACATCCTCAAGCAGGCCAAGAGCGACCGCTCGAGCGGCGTACTGCATATGGAGGCCGACGCGGGTAAGACCATGGCGAAGCTCGTGCTCGCTGCCCGCGATGAGATCGACGCCGCGATAGACCAAGCCAACAGTTTTGGTGAGGCTAGCGGCTTCGGGGAGGCCGACGGCCTAGCGTCAGGCACCCAGGCTGTCCAGCACTACCAACATCAAGTGGCGGGTCTGAAAACCAAGCTCAAAGCTCAGCGCGACATCTACACCCAGCAGATCGACCACTTCGTCGTAATGGGTGAGGTCTACTCGCGCGTCGATGAACTTTCAGCCGAGAACATCTCCGAGAAGCTCGGCAGCGTCCAGATCACGGTGACCTCGTGAATCCTGCCCCTCTGCTCGGCCTGCTGCTTGCGCTGAGCTTAACCGCATGCACGACCGAGACTGCCGGACAAGCACGCAGTGCCGACTCGTCGGCAGCGCAGACAGCTGAGGCAACTACGGCTGTCACTCCAAGCACTTCAGCGATCCCGCACCGACCTCCGACCAGTAAGAACAACGGGACAACTTTCGACCCATGCGTGGCCTACGGTCCCGACGACCTTCGAAAAGTCGGTCTTGATCCAGCATCGATCAAAGAGGCTGAGTCGACTCTCCTACGCGGATGCAAGTGGTACGGATCTGGATGGCGTGTTCAGATCCAAGTACTCAACGGCTCGATCGACCGCTTCCTGGACCCGAAACTATTTCCGGGCTCACAGCCGATCACGATTGAGGGACTGAGCGGGGCAACCCACCGCGACGAACTTGGGAACATGCGCAACTGTGCCGTCGAAATTCCGTCGCAGCAAGCCACCGTCTCAACCATCATCGAGGTCTCGGATGCTCCTGCCCTCGATCAGATCCCCGATGCCTGCACCAAGGCCGTCGAGGTCGCAACCTTAACCGCGAAAAAGCTTCCGAAATAACCGAGGAACACCATGGCAAATGACAATTGGTACGGAAAATCTTTCGAGACGATACAGAAGCAGCTTTCGGCGCTTGCGAACAACAACGCCCAGGAGCTGCTCACCGACTGGTACAACGTCTCTGTAACGGTCCATGCGTCCCTCGAGGCGCTCAAGAAGGCGCACGACAAGTTGGACGACGAGAAGTTCTGGACGGGTTCGGGACCCAAGGCCGCGCAAGCTTCACTACGTCAAACGTTGGCAGATCAGATAACCGACGACGGACTTCAGAACAAAACCTACAAAATGAGCGCGGCGCTCGCGAACGATGGCGGCACCCTCAATGCGTCTTCTGGTGTGCCCGGGCGCCATAAGCTGCCGGAGAATGCCACCAAGGCGCAGCGCGAGGACGCCACCTTCCAGCTGGCCCAGGATGCAGCCAGCACCTACAGCGCTCCGATGGACGTAACCCGTCCCAAGATTGACGACTCCGCCTCAGACTCCCCGGGCGGGAGCTCCATTCAGCAGCCGGGCGGCGGTAGCGGTGGCGGTGGCAATTCTGGCGGCGGATCCGGTAACAATCTGCAGTCTCCGGGCGGCGGCACCGACGGCCTAGCCGACAAGAACACCAAGCCCCAGCTCGCCAATGGCGAAGGACAAGGTGGCCAAGGACAGGGTGCCGGTTCAGGCTCCGGCAGCGGTTCTGGCGGTGGCCAGGGCGCTGGCTCCGGCTCAGGCGCTGGCGGAAGCTCACCGTTTGGTTCCGGAACCGGCACGGGCACAGGTGGTTCCGGGCTTCCACTGGGAGCGACCACTGCGGCTGGTTACGGCTCCTCCGGTTCTGCGGGCGGGACAGGACTCGCCTCGGGGACCGCCGGTGGACCAAGTGCGTTGCGACCCGGTGCGGGCATTCCCGGCGGAGCCACGAGCGGCGCGGGCAGCAACCCGGCCGCCGTGGGCGCGGCTGGAGTACGTGGCGGCGCCATGGGTCCCATGGGCATGATGGGCGGAGCTGGCGCACACGGCAAGGGCGGTGGCCACAGCGAGGATGACGACCATGAGACCCCGGCGATTCTGATCAACCTCGACAACACCTACGAGTTCATGGGAGACCTACCCAAGGCCTCACCGGCCGTCATCGGCGACTGGAGCGAGCAAGAGAAGGCCGACAAGCAGGCTCAAGAGCGCGAGAAGCGGCGGTACAAGAAGCTGGGCTGGGATGTCGAATTCGATTGAGCAAGTACGACTTTGGGTGACTGAGCCAGTCACCCAAAGTCGCTAGCCGCTACTTGACCCAACCCAGCTTTTTGCTGGCCTCCGCGATTACCGGCGCGGAGAAGTCGCACCACGTCTGTCCGGCGGGCAGAGCGGCCGCAGCGACGGCCGCCGCACTTGGCTCGAATACAAACTTGGCGATGTTGTCTTCAGGATTCACCAAACCGACACCGCATTCGTCAGGCTCGTCCTTCATAACGTAGATCTGTGCACCCTCGGACTCGAGGATCCTGACGTGAATCGCCCGGTAGTTGGACGCCCCGTCCGAATTCTTGAAGAGCGAGACGCTGAGCACCTCGCCACCGCTGGCTTCCTCGTACGAACACCGCTGTATGCCGTCTACCGTGTCCATGACTTCCGCCTTGATCGGCGCGGCACCCTGTGGTGCTAGCCGCTCTGGGTCAACAAGGCTGCATGGATCCGTGGCGGGCGTAAATGGTTGAAAACCAGATGCTTTCGCCTCAGAGGGCGGCGCCGACGATGTCGCTTGAGAACTCGGCGATCCTGGCGCGGACGCGGGTGTGGTCTCCGTCTTCTGCGATCCGCATCCAACGCCGAGAATTCCTAATGCCACGGCCACTACTGCCCATGCTCTCGTGTTCATATCACTTCCACTTATTCTTGCCGAGCGGATCATTGAAGGCATAGAAGTCATCCTCCTCAAGTTCCGTTGGGGTAGGGATGGTCTGGGGTTCGGGAGGAGCCTGCTTTCGCTCGGTGAAGACCGGGTCGATCGGGGTATCGATGAACCGCTCGGCCTCTAATCGAACCGCTTCCATCTCCGCAACGCCCTCGGTGACCTTAAGTACCAAGGCCCGTAGGTCCGGATCAACTGGAATGTCAATCATCAGTTGCCATCATCCCATGGCGTGCTGCCTGCGCTCACAGGAAGTCCTCCGTCAGGGGCCCTCTTGTAGTCATCCACCGAAAGGACCGCTGCGGGTAGATCCTTGGCGAGCTGTTTACCTGCATCGCTTTCGATTCCGGCCTTGTCCAGTGCACCGTCCAGCGCCTTACTCAGGGCATCCGAGCCCTTCTCCTTCAAATATCCCGCTGGATCTTTGAAGAACTCGATGACGGACTTCACCAGGTCAACGGCCTTCTGAACCTGATCGACCAGCTTCGTCGCCTCATTCCAGACCTGGACCAGAATCTCGCCCAGCCGTTCAATCTGCCAGGCGGTACCCGCGATTGGAATCTTCTTCGCCAGAACCTTCAGCTTGTCCTTCCAGCTGTCGATCTGGACTTCCTCTTCCAGCTTCTTAACGACTAGCTCTGCAATGGACTTGACCAGTTTCTTGATCTGCTCCACTAGTACATCCAGGCAATCCTTGATGACCTTCGTCAGCGGAGCCTCTGCCTCCAGGGCCTTACTCAGATCCTTGGAATATTTGTCAAACGCCTGCGCCGCCTTGCCATCCCAATGTGAGCCCGACTGCGTGGTCATTGTCTCCAATGACTTACCGGCGCCCTCCAGGCCCTTGCCGGCCTTCTCGTAGACGTTGCCGATCCGCGTCAACTCGGCCCAGTTGCCCACAACCTTTTTAAATGTGTCGTTGATGGGGCTCCATCCGGAGACCTTCTCGATTTGTTCATCCGCGTCGGCAACCCACCCAATCGAGTCCTTGATGAGTCCGCGCACATCGGCTTCTTCTTCCTTCGGAGCCGCCAGGTCCGGCAGGTCGCCCGTCCCGAGGTGAGCAGCCGACGTCGTGGCATCACCCTGTCGCCACGAGTCATGCGCGGTCAGCCCAGACGCCGCCGCCCGGATCTTCTCGCCCCTCTTGCTTTCTTGTTCCTTGTAGACGTTGGCCAGCGAGATCAGCTCATTGCCCGTCATGTACGTCGCGATCTGGCGTTTGTCGTATCGCTTAGACGTCTCCGCCTTGGTGCTCTCGAAGGGATCCTTCAGGTTGGACATGAGGCCCTCCCACCCGTTCTTCGGTCCTCCATCCGAATCGACGAGCCCCTGCACCTTGCCGATATACGCCGCTAGGTCTTGGACTCCCCCGCCGAAACCTGCCAGCTTCTCGGTGTCGACGCTGAACTTTTCACCCATGTAGATATCCCTCCAGCTGCTTTCGTACTCGTACGTACGACGGCACGGGGCGAGATTCGGTTCCACTGACCGACGAGAAAATTCCGGACCAAATTGAATCCGCAACTATCTCGCCGGTTCGGCTGGCGACCACTACACGTCGAGGAAGCGCACGTCCCTGGCGTTTCGGGTGATGAAGCTGCGGCGCGCCTCGACGTCCTCGCCCATCAAAATCGAGAACAGCTCGTCGGCCGCGGCGGCGTCATCGAGGGTCACCTGACGCAGCACACGCACGGACGGATCCATGGTGGTCTCCCACAGTTCCTTGGCGTCCATCTCGCCCAGACCCTTGTACCGCTGGATGCCGTCGTCCTTGTTAATTTTCTTGCCGGCCTTCAGACCAGCTTCCATCAGCCCATCGCGCTCGCGATCTGAGTACGCGAACTCGGGCTGAGAGCGCTGCCACTTGAGCTTGTACAGCGGCGGCTGCGCCAGGAAAATGTGGCCATGCTCGACCAGCGGGCGCATAAATCGGAACAGCAGCGTCAGCAGCAGAGTCGAAATATGTTGGCCGTCAACGTCGGCGTCGGCCATCAGCACGATCTTGTGATACCGCAGCTTGGCGAGATCGAACTCGTCGTGAATACCGGTGCCGAGCGCCGTGATAATCGCCTGGACTTCCGTGTTCTTCAAAACCCGGTCGATACGGGCCTTTTCGACGTTGATGATCTTGCCGCGCAGCGGCAGAATCGCCTGGAACATCGAGTCGCGGCCGCTCTTGGCCGAACCACCGGCCGAGTCGCCCTCCACCACATACAGTTCGGACTTCGATGGATCGGTGGAGCGGCAGTCGGCCAGCTTGCCGGGCAGCCCGCCGATGTCGGTGGCGCTCTTGCGGCGGACCAGCTCGCGTGCCTTGCGCGCCGCGATACGCGCCTGCGCCGACGAAACTGCCTTATTGACAACAGTTTTCGCGTCCGCGGGGTTCGAGTCGAACCAGTGCTGCAGCTGCTCGTTGCAGACCTTCTGCACAAACGACTTGACCTCGGTGTTACCCAGCTTGGTCTTGGTCTGGCCCTCGAACTGTGGCTCGCCCACCTTCACCGAGATGACCGCCGCCAGGCCCTCGCGAATGTCGTCGCCGGTGAGGTTGGTGTCCTTCTCCTTGAGGAGCTTCTTCTCCTTGGCGTACTTGTTGACCACCGTCGTGAGTGCCGCCCGGAATCCTTCCTCGTGCGTACCGCCCTCGTGGGTGTTGATGGTGTTGGCGAAGGTGTGCACCGACTCCGAGTAACCGGCGTTCCACTGCATCGCGATCTCCACCTCATGGCCTTCGCCCTTGCCAGAGAAGTCGACGATCGTGGAGTGGATGGCCGATTTGGTGCGGTTGATGTGCTTGACGAAGTCAACCAGGCCATCGGGGTAGTGGAAGACACGGTTCTTAACCTTATGCGGCGCAGCAGATTCCGCAGCCTGCTCTTCAGCTGTCTTGGGTGCCTCAGCGGTATCGCTGACCACTTCATCCGTCACATCCGCGTTGCTCACTCGCTCATCGGAGAGCTTGATGGTCAGGCCCTTGTTGAGGAAGGCCTGCTCTTGCAGACGCCTGGCGACCGTCTCAAAGTCGTAGGTCGTGGTCTCGAAGATGTTCGGATCCGCCCAAAATCGGACCGTAGTGCCCGTCTTCTTCGTCGGGGCGCCCTCCTCCAACGTTCCCGGCACCGACGCGGTGTACACCTGCCGCCACTCGTGCCCATCCCGCAGGATCTCCAACTCGACCTTTGTCGAGAGCGCGTTCACCACCGATATACCCACGCCGTGCAGACCGCCCGACACCGCGTAGGAGTCCGAGTCGAACTTGCCGCCGGCGTGCAGCTGCGTCATAACGACATCAACGGTCGGGATTCCGGAGGCATGCATGGCCACCGGAATACCGCGGCCATCGTCCTTGACCTGGATACCGCCGTCCTCAAGCATCGTCACCTCGACGGTGGAGGCGTACCCGGCCATCGCCTCGTCGACGGAGTTATCGACAACTTCCCAGATCAGATGATGCAGACCGCGCTCACCGGTGGACCCGATGTACATGCCCGGGCGTTTCCGGACCGCCTCGAGCCCCTCTAGGATGGTGATCGAGTCGGCACTGTATTCGCTCTTGGCACTCTTCTTCGGCGCAGCCACGATCGACTTTGTCTCCTGTCTGGAAGTAACGACTCTCGCGGGCCATAGACCCAGCGATCCGTGTTAAGACCATCCTACTGGTCTGTACCGACGGCACCTAGTTTCAGGGCATGTTTCATCCCCTCTATTTACGCCGTCCGTCGCATATCTCGGATTAACCCGTGTCAGGACGCTCTAGACGCCGGTTCCATCGCGCGACGCGGCGATGAGCCCTCAGCCGTAGGTGTCGCGCGGACCGCGTCCGGCAATATGACGGGGGCCCTTGCGCCAGGACGGCGCGGTCGGTCCGGAGATCTTCAAACTGGTCACCACACCGTCTCCGACGGCCGCCGCAATCTTCGCCAGCAGCTGTGCCTGCACCAGCCTCAGCTGTGTCGCCCACGCCGTCGACTCCGCAGCCACCGTCAGCACACCCTCGTTCAAGGCAGTCGGTGTCGCGTGTGCGGCGATCTGCTCACCGACGACGGCATCCCACCGTCCGAACACGGCGCCCTCGGACACCCGCGAGGACCACCCGCGCCGGTTCGCCAAATCTCCTGCGGCCCTTCCTAACAGCTGTGGGTCTCGGGCATCCGGACCAGGGCCCGACCAGGTGCGTCGCCCTCCAGCCACCTTGCGACGCTGCTGCGGAGATCTACCTCCTCTGCCGACATCTTTACCCTGCTGCTTAGCCGCGCCGCGCGCTTCTTCGAGCACCCGGCGCACCAAATCCATCCCGGTCACCCCGGCCAAATGCTCCGGCGGCCAGGCTTCTTCCTCACTCATACGCCACCGACTTTCGTCCCGAGGAATCTTCCTGCACATCGACGGTAACGGTGCGTGCCGACAATTCCTCGGGAACATCGTCCGGGACCGCCGCCGTCACCAAAACCTGCTCCGCATCGGCGGCGACGGTGGCCAAGGATCGACGCCTGGCGCCGTCCAGTTCCGCGAACACATCATCGAGCATCAGAAGCGGATCGGTCCCGTCGGAGCGGAGCAGGTCAAAGGCCGCCAACCGCAATGCCAACGCGAACGACCACGATTCCCCGTGGCTGGCGAATCCCTTGGCCGGTCCGTCCCCCAGCCGCAATTCCAGGTCGTCTCGGTGCGGTCCCACCAGGCAGACGCCCCGCTCGATCTCCGCCGACCGTTTAGCCACCAACCCCGCGTGCAAGGCGTCCGCGAGATGCTGCACCGACAGCTCCCCCTCGACGCCCGCCACGCTGCTGCGGTACGCGATGTCCGCGGGCCGTGACGCCGGCGCCAGCAGTAGATAGGACTTCTCCACCAGCGGCCGTAGCTCACCCACCAATTCGATACGAGCAGAAAGTAATTCGGCGCCATGAGCCACGAGGTGCCCGTCCCACACGTCCAGTGTGTCCAGCACGCTTTGATCGTTGCGTTGCCGCAGCGCTGCCCCAGCCGTCTTGAGCAACGCGGTGCGCTGCCTAAGCACCTTGTCGTAGTCGGCACGCACACCGGCCATTCGGGGCCGGCGCTGAATCAACAGATCATCAAGGAAGCGCCTCCGGTCGGAGGGGTCGCCGCGCACCAGGGACAGGTCTTCGGGTGCGAACAGCACCGCGTGCAGGATCCCGACGATCTCCCGGGGACTACGGACTGGGGATCGGTTGATCCGGGCCTTGTTGGCCCGACCCGCGGCGATTTCCAGGTCGACAGCCAGCTCTCGACCCTCGTTCACGACGATGGTCGACACGACCGCCCGCTCGGCACCAGTGCGGACCAGGGGTCCATCGGTAGCTACCCGATGAGACCCCAGAGTGGATGAATACCACAGGGCCTCAACGAGATTCGTCTTGCCATAGCCGTTGGGTCCCACGAACACCGTGCGCCCTGGCTCGAGCTCCAGGTCGACTCGCTCCCACGACCGGAAATCCCGCAATCCCAGCTGTCGTACGTACACCTAGTCCACGCGCCTGCCTTAGCCGGAGAGACCGACGCGCTTCACCGCGTGGCCGCCGAACTGGTTGCGCAGTGCCGAAACCGCCTTCATCGCAGGCGAATCTTCTTGCCGCGAGGCGAATCGAGCGAACAAGGACGCCGCGATAACCGGAACCGGAACCCGGTGGTTGATGGCCTCTTCCACGGTCCAGCGGCCCTCACCGGAATCCTCGGTGTATCCCGAGATCGCGTCGAAGCCGGGGTCTTCCTTCAACGCCTTGGCCAACAAATCCAGCAACCAGGATCGCACCACGGTTCCCTTGGTCCAGGCTTGCAGCACGGCCTGCACATCGGTGATCAAAGGCTCGGCAGCCAGCAGCTCGTATCCCTCGGCGTAGGCATGCATGAGCCCATACTCAATGCCGTTGTGGATCATCTTCGCGTAATGGCCCGCACCCACCGGCCCGGCATGCACGAAGCCGTCCGCGCGGTCGCCCTCCGGCCGCAACGTATCGAAGATCGGCATCGCGCGCGCGACGTCCGCGTCACTGCCACCGACCATCAATCCGTAGCCATTGTCCTTACCCCACACACCGCCGGAGACTCCCGCGTCGATGTATCCAATTCCCTTGGTAGCCAACAAATCTGCGTTGGACTTATCTTCGGTGAACCGTGAGTTACCGCCGTCGATCACGAGGTCACCTTCGGACAACTCGTCAGCAAGCTCGGCAATCGTCTGCTGGGTGACCGGCCCGGACGGCACCATCACCCACACGACACGTGGCGCCTCGAGTGCCTCCGCCAACGCTTTGAGCGACGGCACGTCGGTGACCTCCGGGCGGGGGTCGTACCCGATGACCTCATGCTCGCCAGCCCGCAGCCGATCGCGCATGTTGAAACCCATCTTGCCGAGCCCAACCAAACCTAGCTGCATGACCCATAACCTCCGATGACCAGTACGTATACCGTTTGGGGCGCAAGCCCTAGCCGGGCAGGCGCACCGGCATCAATAGATACACATAGTCAGTTTGCGCTGCCGTGAACGGCCCGGTGCCTTCTGGGGAGCTTTGATCGTCTTCCGCAGGACGCAGCACCGCCGGCCGGCTGGGCGTGGTGAAACCGAAGGTCACCCGGCTCGAGTGCAGCGACCCCAGCCCGTCCGTCAGGTAGGTCGGGTTGAAGGCAATGGTCAGCGGTTCACCAACGAACTCAACGTCCAGCTCTTCCTCTGCGCGACCCACATCGTCAGCGCCTGCCGACAGACGCAGCAGCCCCGGCTCAAATTCCAACCGGATCTGCGCTCCACGATCAGCAACCAGCGCAACACGTTTGATGGCTTCAACCAACTCTGCGATGGCTATCGTCGCCAAGGCGGTGTGCTCGGTCGGCAGCAACTGCCGGAACTTGGGGAATTCGGCATCAAGAAGGCGGGTAGTGCTGCGCTTGCCGTTGCTGACAATTCCGAGCAGGCCCTCGGATCCGATGGCCGAACCCGCGCCCAGCGCAAGCTGCACATCTGACCCGCTCGATGCCGACTTTGCCGCTTCCGACAACGTTTTGGCCGGTACCAGCACGGCGGCGTTGATCTCACCTGCGCCCGAGGTCCACTTCAGCTCGCGAACCGCCAATCGGAATCGGTCGGTTGCCGCCAAAACCACTGTGTCGCCATTGATTTCAACACGAATACCGGTAAGCATCGGAAGGGTGTCGTCCTTGCCGGCTGCTACCGCAACCTGACCGATCGCCTCCGAGAACACGTCAGCACCCAGTGCACCGGTCTCCTCCGGCAGCGAAGGCAGTGCCGGGTAATCCTCGACCGGCATGCTCGGCAGCGAGAACTTCGCGCTTCCGCAGCTGATCAGCAGCCGCGTGCCCTCCAGGGCCACATCGACCGGCTTGTTGGGCAGTGATCGCGTGATATCCGAGAGCAGTCGGCCCGATACGAGTGCGCTACCGGAAGCTGCGACCTCGGCCGGCACCTGCACCTGCGAGGAAACCTCGTAATCGAAGCCCGACAACCTCAAACCGGCGTCATGCGCGGTCAGCAGCACGCCCGCCAACACCGGAACCGTCGGCCGAGAGGGCAGACTCCGCGCGACCCACGCCACCGAATCGGCGAAGTCATCACGCGCGACCCTGAACTTCAGGCTGGTGTCTGCGGCAGTGGGGCTCGCAAGATCCATGAATACCCTTCGCTT
This sequence comes from Mycobacterium sp. D16Q14, assembly GCA_002013415.1. Taxonomy (GTDB): domain Bacteria; phylum Actinomycetota; class Actinomycetes; order Mycobacteriales; family Mycobacteriaceae; genus Mycobacterium. The sequence continues at coordinate 85,774 of MAEX01000015.1, read as the reverse complement.
CCTCATTGTCCAGGTCGGACTGTCTCCACACAAAAATCCCTGATAGCCATCGTGGCACGTCCGGGTGACAGTGTTGACAGCGCATCGGCGGCCATCCGGTATTGACCGGGGCACCGGGCACAAGTCCTGTCACTCGCAGTGGGAAGCCGACAGGCCACGCGGCTTCCGAAGCACAACCGTAGATGCTTTCGACGCATCGGGAAAGCGGATCGGTCTCTCGAAAGGTCCCTTTCGTCCACCGCTCGGTTACCGGCTCGACTAACCATGTTGACGTGTCCATCCACACAGCTGCTTTTAAAGAGGAAGATTAGATAGAGATTTAAGCAGTATTAGTAGGTGCTGTGGAATCTGTGGACAGACAAGTGTTGTCGCACGACAGGGGCTCAGCGGGGGTGTCAGGGGATTGTGGATTCAGACGTGGTTCGCGGCCGCCGGGTGTGGACCAGATGTCATTCGTTCAGCAACTCCCAACCGATCCCAGGTTTGCCCCACAGGAGTCCACAGTTCTGTGCACAACCTCCACTGGTGTGGATGTGACGTGTGAGCCACACGAGGTGACAAAAAATCGTCGAGAAAAATGTTGAAAAGTCTTGAAATACGTGCGTGTTGAGGGCCGGAATCGGTGCTGTGCGACAAAAAAACCCGGCCGCGCGGGCCGGGTGGGGGAGCAACGAGGTCAGTGTCGGGAGCGCTGACGGATCCGCGCGGTGAGCTCCTTGACGTGATCGAAAACCTCACGCCGCTGAGCCATTTCGCCACGTACCTTTTTGTCGGCGTACATGACGGTGGTGTGGTCGCGCCCGAACGTCTGGCCGATCTTGGGCAGTGACAGGTCGGTGAGCTCGCGACACAGGTACATAGCGATCTGGCGTGCCTGAGCCAGCGCGCGCGTCTTACCGGGCCCACGAAGTTCTTCGAGGGTGGTATCGAAGTACTCGGCCGTGACGGCCATGATCGTGGCCGCGCTGATCTGGATGGCGTTGGAGTCCGGGATGAGGTCGCGCAGCACGATCTCGGCCAACGACAACTCGATGGGGGACTTGTTCAGTGATGCGAACGCGGTCACCCGGATCAGCGCGCCTTCAAGCTCACGGATATTGCGCTCAATCCGGCTCGCGATGAGCTCGAGCACGTCGTCGGGGACGTCGAGCCGATCCATTTGCGCCTTCTTACGCAGGATCGCGATCCGAGTTTCCAGTTCAGGGGGCTGGACATCGGTGATGAGACCCCATTCGAAGCGGGTGCGCAGCCGGTCCTCGAGGGTGGCCAGGCCCTTCGGCGGCCGGTCTGAGGAGATCACAATCTGCTTGTTGGCGTTGTGCAAGGTGTTGAAGGTGTGGAAGAACTCTTCCTGGATACCTTCCTTGCCCTCGATGAACTGGATGTCGTCGACCAGGAGAACATCGATGTCGCGGTAGCTGCGTTTGAACGCGACCCGGCGGTCATCGCGCAAAGAGTTGATGAAGTCGTTGGTGAACTCTTCGGTGGATACGTACTTGACACGCATACCGGGGAACAGGCGCTGGGCGTAGTTCCCCGCGGCATGGAGCAGATGCGTCTTGCCCAACCCGGATTCGCCCCAGATGAACAACGGGTTGTAGGCCCGAGCGGGGGCTTCGGAAACCGCGACGGCCGCTGCGTGGGAGAACCGATTGGACGCGCCAATGACGAAAGATTCGAAGGTGTAGCGCGAATTGAGGCTCGTGTCGGGGGTTTCGGCCTTGTCGGCTCCGCCAGGGCGGTTGATGAAGTACGACGGCCACGATTCGTGTGCGCTAGCAAGCGCCTCGGTGGTCTCGTCAACCTCGTCGAGCTCGAGTTCTGGAGCTGCGCCGGCGACCTCCGGATCTTCGCCAGGAGCCGGCGCCGCGATCCGGACACCCAGTTCGACGTTCTCGCCCAGCCTCCGGGAAAGAGCCTCCACAATGGGTCCGCGCAGGTGCCGTTCGATCTCGTTTTGCACGAAGCTGGACGGCACGGAAAGCAGCGCGAAGCCCTCGGCCATCGTGAGTGGTTTGACCAGAGTGAGCCAGGCGCGCTGCTGCGGAGTCAACGGCGGAAAACTGGACAGATATTGATTGTCGTCACCGTTGAGCTCTGCGACGACGGTATTCCATACCGCCGTGAACTGGGAATTCAGTTCATCAGTCAACGGCGAGCATCTCTCTTACTGGAGGGGACACGTCGACATTAGCCCCTTTTCAATGATCGGTCGTGGCTTTCCACACGGTTATCCACACCTGTGGACAACAAAGCAGACCACCATGATGGTGATCAGTGTGCGCATACCAGGGGATCACGTCAGATCACCTGTTCCGGGGGACCGGCTAGTCGGTGTCCGACCGCGATCGGCATCGGCCCGTGTGGGTGGTTCCGATGTGTTCGCCCGGTGGAAACGGCATTCGCAGAAGCTAACAGTTTTTGTTCCGCGCTGCCAACCGATCTGGAGACATCGCTGACAACTTTCGTCAAGGTGACAGACTCCTGTGCAGAGGGGATACGCGTGTGACGACTGTGATCAGTTTGACCGGCGACGAGCAGGTCAGTACCCTCAAACAGTCGCCCGAACGTTGGCGGCTCGGCCGCGAACCGCACGTCATCAGGGATGAAACCCGAGATTCCGTAGGCACCGCGCCGGTGGCGAGTGAGAAGTACCAACGGACTGATGCGTCTCAGCACATCGCGTGCGTCGTGAACGATCGGCGTGAGTGATGTCAGATGAGGGCGTGACGGACATGAAGGAGTAGTAGCGGTGGCAAAGGGCAAGCGGACCTTCCAGCCAAACAATCGGCGTCGCGCGCGCACCCATGGTTTTCGGTTGCGCATGCGCACCCGAGCCGGCCGCGCGATCATTGCGGTCCGGCGTCGTAAGGGCCGCAAGGAACTGACCGCCTGAGTTTCGGGCGCAGGTAGGTAGTCGGTGTTACCGACTCGACACCGGATGACTAAATCATCCGAATTCCGGCAGACCGTCAAGCGTGGGGTGCGAAGTGCCCACGCGGACTTGGTGATTCACCTCCAGCGTGGGTGCGTGGGCTCTACCCCCGGGCAGGCTGAGGGTCCCAAGATCGGTCTGATCGTCGGAAAGTCGGTCGGTGGAGCAGTGGTACGCCACCGGGTGTCCCGTCGGCTTCGGCATGTCGCCGCAGAAGTGCTGCCCGGACTTGAACCGGTCGATCGCATGGTGATCAGGGCACTGCCCAGCAGCGGCACCGCACTGTCGGCCAGTCTGCGTCAGCAATTGCGAGACGGAATCGATCGGTCGGTACGACGGCAGGAACCAGCGCCAGAACGGCAGCGATGAGAAGCCGTCCGGCGCGGGCCGTGATCTTTCTGATCCGCCTGTACCAGACCTGGATCTCACCGATGCGTTTGCCCAGTTGTCGATTCATGCCGACCTGTAGTCAGTACGCGGTTGAGGCATTGAGTGTGCACGGACTGGTCCGCGGCGGTTGGTTGGCGACAATCCGCCTACTGAAGTGTGGGCCGTGGCATCACGGTGGGTGGGATCCGATCCCTGAACGCCATACCAAGCACGGGGACGTAGAGCACGCGAGCGTGCGGAGGAGTACAGCGGATGTTTGATTGGTTCAGTCTCGGGTTCATCTATTACCCGGTCTCGGCGATCATGTGGGTCTGGTACAAGCTGTTCGCGTACCTGTTAGGGCCCAAGAACTTCTTCGCGTGGGCGCTGTCGGTGATGTTCCTCGTGTTCACCCTGCGCGCGATTCTGTACAAGCCGTTTGTGCGGCAGATCCGGACCACGCGGCAGATGCAGGAGCTTCAGCCACAGATCAAGGCGCTGCAGAAGAAGTACAAGAACGACCGTCAGCGCATGGCACTGGAGATGCAGAAGCTGCAGCGCGATCACGGCTTCAACCCGATCCTGGGATGCCTGCCCATGCTGGCGCAGATCCCGGTGTTCCTGGGCCTCTTCCATGTGCTGCGCTCGTTCAACCGAACTACCGGTGGCTTCGGCCAAGTGCATATGTCGGTAGAGGCCAACCGCGCCACTGGTAACTACATTTTCAGCGCGGGCGATGTCGCCAACTTCCTGGACGCCAACTTGTTCGGGGCACCGCTGGGCGCGACCATGATTCAGACGACAGGTCTGGACGCCTTCACCGAATTTAATAGGTGGGCCGTGGCGGGTGTCGCGGTGCCGCTGATGATCCTCGCCGGCGTCGCGACCTACTTCAACAGCCGGGCATCGATCGCGCGTCAGAGCCCTGAGGCCCAAGCCAACCCGCAGACCCAAATCATGAACCGGTTGGCGTTGTACGTCTTCCCGCTCGGCGTCGTGGTCGGCGGGCCGTTCCTGCCGCTGGCGATCATCCTGTATTGGGTGGCGAACAACATCTGGACGTTCGGGCAGCAGCACTACGTCTTCAACAACATCGCCAAGGAAGAAGAAGAGAAGAAGCAGGCGGATCTGGAGCGCCGGGCAGCCAACGCCCCGAAGCCGGGTGCCAAGCCAACACGCGGCGGCAAGAACCAGCCGGCCAAACAAGCAGACGAGTCCGACAACAACGCAGACGGCGTCGAGGTTGCGGAGTCCGATGGTACGGACGAGGACACCGGGGGACAGGCTTCCCCGAACTCCACAAACGGATCAGGCACGACGAGCCGCACCCCGAAGCCGGGTGCTCGGCCCGATCGTCGCCGCAAGCGCTAACCGCCCGCGATTCTGCACGGGCGTGACAAAGGAGAAGAACGATGACTGATCTGGACACGCAGGCCGAGGAGACCACGGCCGAGGTCGACGTCGCACCCGAGGGTGAGACACGTACCGGAGACCTTGAAGAGCGTCTGGTTGCCGAGGGCGAGATAGCCGGCGATTACCTCGAGGAGCTCCTGGACCTCCTTGACTTCGACGGTGACATCGATCTGGATGTCGAAGGCGACCGCGCGATCGTCAGCATCGATGGTGGCGGGGATCTGACTAAGCTCGTGGGCCGCAAGGGCGAGGTGCTCGACGCGCTCCAGGAGCTGACCCGCCTGGCAGTGCAGCAGAAGTCCGGTGAGCGCAGCCGCCTGATGCTCGACATCGCGAACTGGCGCGGTCGGCGCCGCGACGAACTGGCGGCGCTGGGCACCAAGATCGCTCAGCGGGTACTGGAGTCCGGCGACCGCGAGGAGCTCGCGCCGATGACACCGTTCGAGCGCAAGATCGTGCATGACGCTGTGGCGGCGGTCGATGGCGTGCGCAGTGAGAGCGAAGGCGTGGAGCCGTCGCGCCGAGTTGTCGTCCTGCACGACTGACAGTCACCAAATCTCATTGATGTAATTCTGCGGCCGCGCTCCGGGAGGAATGTTTCACGTGAAACACGGCGAGACCCTCCCGGTGCCGGAGGCCGCAGCCGAGGTATTCGGGGAGCGGCTTCCGGTCGCCATCGAGTACGTCGAAGCGCTCGCCACGATTGGTGTGGAGCGGGGTCTGATTGGGCCACGCGAGGCCGACCGATTGTGGGAGCGCCACATTCTCAATAGTGCGGTTCTGGGTGAGCTGCTAGACCCCGCGGAGCGAGTGATCGACGTCGGGAGCGGCGCCGGGCTGCCGGGCATTCCGTTGGGTATCGCACGCCCCGATGTAGATATCGTTCTCGTCGAGCCGATGCTGCGCCGCACCGAGTTCCTTCGTGAAATGATCGAGAGGCTGGGGCTGACCAACGTATCGGTGATGCGCGGTCGGGCCGAGGAGCCGAGTGTCGTGGCGGCGGTTGGCGGGGCGGACGCAGTCACCTCTCGAGCGGTCGCGGCACTCGACAAGATCGGCCGCTGGTCGCTTCCCTTGACACGGGTCGGCGGACGCATGCTGGCGATCAAGGGTGATCGCGCCGATGAAGAAGTGCAGCAGTTCGGTAGTGCGCTGAGCCTGCTCGGTGCCGACGATGTGAGGGTGGTGCAATGTGGCACGCGGTACCTCGATCCGCCCACCACGGTGGTGGTCGCGCGGCGGAAAGAATGCGGCGGAGACCGCCGGCGGGGGAGCTCCCGCGGCGGGATGCGAAAGCGGAGCCGATGAGCATCCGATCAAGGAGACGACAGTGAGTAGCGACGATGTTTCACGTGAAACCGGCGCGGTGGGTGACGGCCACCGATCGCCCGCCAACTTCGAGGAGTCGGAGACTCCCATCGGTGCGGCCGCTCAGCGCGCGACCCAAATCAAGCAGGGATCGGTACGACTTCCGAAGCCGACGCATCGCAGGATGCTGACCATAGCCAACCAGAAGGGCGGTGTCGGGAAGACCACAACTGCGGTGAACCTCGCCGCGGCGATGGCGATGCAGGGGCTTGATGTTTTGGTGATCGACCTCGATCCTCAGGGCAACGCCAGCACAGCGCTGGGTGCGGACCATCGTGCGGGCACCCCGTCTTCCTACGAGGTTCTCCTCGGCGAGATCCCCATCAAGGACGCCATTCAATCCAGCCCGCAGAGCGAGCACCTGTTCTGCGTCCCGGCGACGATCGACCTCGCCGGCGCGGAGATCGAGTTGGTCTCGATGGTCGCTCGTGAAGGACGGCTGCGCGGTGCGATCGCGGGGCTACCCGCCGACGCCTTCGACTTCGTCTTCATCGACTGCCCGCCGTCGCTTGGTCTGTTGACGGTCAACGCGCTCGTCGCCGCCAACGAAGTCCTAATCCCCATCCAGTGCGAGTACTACGCGCTCGAGGGTGTGGGGCAGCTGCTACGGAACATCGAACTTGTCCAGGCGCACCTGAATCCCGCGCTGCATGTCTCGACGATTCTGCTGACCATGTATGACGGCAGGACCAAGCTCGCGGATCAGGTGGCAGATGAGGTGCGCAGCCACTTCGGCCCGAAGGTGCTGGGCTCGGTCATCCCGCGCAGCGTCAAGGTATCCGAGGCGCCGGGATACGGGACCAGTGTCCTCGAGTACGACCCGGGTTCACGTGGTGCGCTGAGTTACCTGGATGCGGCGCGCGAACTCGCGCAGCGGCCGAGCCCGTCGGCGAGTGATCCGCAATGAGCGGCGCGCGCTACGGGAAGATGATCACGTGTATGCGAAAAGGGAGAAGTAACCGATGAGTCAGTCGCCAGCATCACGGCGTAAGGGCGGACTCGGCCGAGGCCTGGCATCCCTGATCCCGACCGCACCGGTCGACGGCTCGCCCACCTCCTCGGGTCCTCGTCTGGGCGACGCGGCGGCCGATGTGGTCATCGGTGGCGGCCCTACGGCTCCGGCGGTGCCACCGGTTGATATCGGCGCGGTCTACCGCGAGATCCCGGTGACGGCCATCAAGCCCAATCCCAAGCAGCCGCGCCAGGTGTTCGACGAGGAGGCGCTCGCCGAGCTCGTCCACTCCATCCGCGAGTTCGGAGTGATGCAGCCGATCGTGGTGCGCGTGGCTGAGGGCGGCGACTATCAACTGGTGATGGGGGAGCGGCGGTGGCGCGCCACCCAACAGGCCGGCTTGGACACCATCCCGGCGATCGTCCGCGAGACGGCCGATGACAATCTGCTTCGCGACGCACTGCTCGAGAACATCCATCGGGCACAGCTGAACCCCTTGGAAGAGGCCGCCGCCTACCAACAGCTTCTCGATGAGTTCGAGGTAACGCACGAGGAACTCGCCGCCCGGATAGGCCGGTCGCGACCGGTGATCTCCAACATGATCAGACTGCTGCGTCTGCCCATCGCGGTACAGCGCAGGGTCGCGGCGGGCGTCCTGTCGGCCGGACATGCGCGTGCACTGCTTGCCCTTGATGGTGGAGCGGAGGCACAGGAGGAGCTCGCCGCCCGGATCGTGGCGGAGGGGATGTCGGTGCGTGCCGCGGAGGAGGCGGTCACGCTGGCGAACCGCAGCGATGCCCCCAAGCCGACTCCGCGCCGCAAGCCGATCCAGATGCCGGGTCTTCAGGATGTCGCCGAGCGGCTATCAGGTACCTTCGACACCCGCGTGACGGTGAGCCTGGGGAAGCGCAAGGGCAAGATTGTCGTCGAGTTCGGTTCGGTCGAGGATTTGCAGCGAATTGTCGACATGATGTCCGGCGAGGCCACGTCCTAACCCACAGGGCAAAAACGTCACAGTGACGTGAAGCCCGCAAGAATCCAGCTGTGTCGCGAAAGCGGTTGGTAAATAAGGGGTTTCGGCTCTGCAGGGTGGCCGCGTGCCCGGTCGCGGCTCCGGTAACGGTTTTGGCACCTCAGGACGGGGCTGGCGGGTGCCAAACCAGAAATTTCGCATATCCTTGAGGGGTTGCCGGACGCATGAGGCGTACCGCGCACCATGTTGACCAGACGTGGAGGCGTACAAGACCAGTGTCGGCTCGGATCGTTCCTTTGCGGCTCGATGGTTTCGAGCAGCTGCCCAAGCACGCCCGGCGGTGTGTCTTCTGGGAAGTGGACCCCGCTACCGTCGGAGATAGTCAGCACCTGTCGGACCCCGAGTTCGAGAAGGAAGCGTGGCTGTCGATGGTCATGCTCGAGTGGGGGTCGTGCGGTCAGGTCGCGGTCACCGGCCCGCCGTCTCGACAGTCCACCGTGGGGTACGCGTTGTACGCACCGCCCGGGGTGGTGCCGCGAGCTCAGTTGTTCCCGACGGCCCCGGTCAGCGCGGATGCAGTCCTGCTGACTTCTCTGGGGGTGGAGCCGGGGCATGAATCAGACGGATTGCCGCACAGCATCATCGCCAACGTCGTCGCCGAGTTGGTGCGCCGTGGCGTGCGGGCACTGGAGGCGTTCGGCCGGACCAATGAGGCGCTGGAATTGTGCGAAGGTCCAGGGTCGGATCCTCTTCGCCCGCGCGGCTCGACGACGGCCAGATTCGCCGACGCCGCAGATGTGTTGGGCGAGTGCACCATCGAGCAGTGCATGATCGACGTGGACTTCCTGAAGGATGTGGGCTTCACCGTGGTGGCGCCCCATCAGCATTTCCCGAGACTGCGATTGGAGCTTGACCGCGGGCTCGGCTGGAAGGCCGACGTGGAGGCCGCGTTGGAGCGACTGCTGGAATCCGTGCAGATTCCGCAACCCGCCGGGGCGGGACCTGTAGTGGGCGCGGTGTTCTAGCGGGCTTTCCAGAACACTGACTTACTGCATGGCCTGAGGGTTGTCCCATGCGAACGCGGCGCCGCTACGACGGACACCGAGCGGTAGATGTGCCGGGAAGTGGGCGGTCACAAGTTGTAGGCCTTCGTCGGCGCACCGCGCCAGCAGTGAGCGACGTGCGGCAATGCCCACGAGGGGATCGGCGTCCGCGAAAAAGGGCAGATCTGGAAACTGTGCTTGCATCGGGTGGTGCAGTGCGTCGCCGGCGATGATCACGCCCGCACCCGGAGCGCTGATTTCGACGGCCAGGTGTCCGGGCGTGTGTCCCGCGGTGTCATGGGCAGTGATGTGGGTGGAGCCGTGGGAGTGGACCCGATGACCTGGCTCGATAAGGACGTGCGTCGCGTGTTCGAGGACCGGGAGCACACTGTCCTGATAGACCCAGCCGCCGCCATTGGTCCACTGCTCTGCCGGAGCTGATTCCCATTGTGTCTGAATGTATTTCAGCTCAGCGGAGTCGAATAGGTAGGTGGCGTTTGAGAAGGTGGGCCGCCACGTGCCCTCGGTCAATCGTGTGTTCCACCCGCAATGGTCCAGATGAAGATGGGTATTGATGACGATGTCGACATCGTCGGGATCGAATCCCGCCTGCGTGAGGCGGGTCAGGTAGTCGGTATCGAGCAGGTGCAGGTCCGGGAAGAAGGGCCGGTTCTTGTGGTTGCCCGAGCAGGTATCGACGATTACCACCGCATCGCCCAGCTCGATGACGTAGTTGTGGATGGAGAAGATCAGCTGGGTACCGTCCTCCGAGACGGCCGACGGCGTGTAGACGGCCCGGGCGAATGCGAGCTGCTCGTCGCTGATGGCCGGATACCAATCACGTGGCGGGATGGGCCACACCTCGCGTTCGGTCAGCTGCGTGATGGTCGCGTCGCCGACGGTGAAAGTGTTCACAGCCGCCGGAAACGCTGACCGGTAGAGGCGTATTCCCCAGATTCGCGTCTTTACGGCACGACCCGTGGTGGATGACCCGCGCAGGGATGCTCTGCGCTCACCCCACCCGGCCCAATTGGCCGACCCGTGGTGGGCAGTGTCGTGGAGATGCGGCGGGAACCGTTCGAGTTCTTTCGCCGCTGTGCCCAGGAGTACGGCGACATCTACCGTGTCCCATTTCCCTTGGGCGGCAGCATCGTTGTGGCAAACCACCCGGACTACGCCAGCCAGGTGATGGATGATCCGGTGGGCCGTTACAGCATGATCGGACCGGGCCAGGCGGCAATGGGCATGATCGGCGCGGCGATTCCGATGCTGGAGGGGAGAAGTTCCGGCAGCGGCGCCGGATGCTCATGCCGATGTTCGGACGCCGTCACCTGGCACGGGTTGCCCGAGGTGATCGCCGACGAGTTTGTCACCCGAGTTGACCGGTGGTCACGATGGGTTGACACGGGGCAGGCAGTGGATCTGCAGCGTTCCTTCGCGCAGGTCACCTTGCCGGCGTTCCTTCGCGCGATGTTCTCCTCGGCGATTACTGAGCGCGAGATCCACGAAACCGATGTCGACTTAAGAACTTTCATGTCGCTGATGGCCTCGGTGACGCTGATGAGTTCACTGCCGCGTCTGTTCCCCTTGCTCGGACGGGATACCGCACCCAGGTCCATGTGGCGATTGCGGAGACTGACGAAGCGGCTGATCGAGGAGCGCCGCCGGAACCCTGTCGAGACACCGGACCTGTTGAGCCTGTTGTTGGAGGCTACCTACGATGACGGAAGTCCCTTGTCCGAACGGGATCTCAGTATGGAACTGATGATCTTGATGGCGGGCGGATACGAGACGGTGGTGGCATCGCTGTCGTGGACGCTCGCGCTACTGCTGGCGCATCCCGATCACCTCGGGCGGCTCTACGCAGAGATCGACTCCTTGCGCGGCGCACTCCCGACCCCGGATGACTTGCCCAAGTTGGCCTGGGCGAAAGCGTGTTTCGACGAGGGGCAGAGACTTCAGGGCCACCCGCTCAATCCGAGGTTCGCGATGGAGGACGATGTGATTGGCGGGTACTTCATTCCGTGGCACACCATCGTCGGCCCATCGCTGTACTCGATGCATCGAGATCCGCGATGGTGGGTGGAACCGGACTCCTATGACCCCAACCGATTCATGGACGAGGCGCGGGCTAAGCAGCGTCCAAGGCTGGCGTTCATGCCATTTGGGTCGGGTAGGCACCATTGCCTGGGCACTGGCATGGGGTACATGAATGGGCAGTTCTTGCTGGCGGTCATCTTCCAGAGGTATCGCTTGACGCTGCCGAAGGGCTGGAAACCCAAGCACCATTTCAACTTCTCGGTGACTCTGGACGGTGGACTGCCCGCCATGCTCACGAGGGCGTGAGCATGAGCACGCCCGGTGACGGGTTCACCGTGACCGTCGATCAGGATCCATGCATGGGGTCGGGATATTGCATCGCCCAGTACCCGGAATTGTTCGAGGCCGATGCGGACGGTACTGCCATCCCGCGGAGCGTCTGCCCGGCGAGCGCCATGGAGGTGCGGAGTGGGAATTAGCTCCCGGCGGACAGTTCGTGGGCCAACAATTCGTCGAAAGTGAATGTGCCCGTGGGTCTGTCATTCTTGCCGAGTAGATACACGCGTTTGACTGCCGCCAGAATCGACTCGGCGACCACATCGCGGTAGTGCGCGGCGCTGAGGATGGAGACGTCATTCGGCGAGGTGATGTATCCGATGTCCACCTGCACGGTGGGCATCCGGGTGAGACGCAGCAGGTCCCAGGTACGGCCGTGCGCGCGACAGTCACGTAATCCGGTGCGTGCCGCGACTTCTCGTTGAATGAAGTCGGCCAGCATGTGCCCGATGGTGGACACCGAGCCGTGCAGGTTGCCAAAGTGGTAGGACGCGACGCCGCTGGCCGCCACCGTGGGCTGCGAGTCGAAACGCAGGCTGATCATCAGATCGGCGCCCACATTGTTGGCGTAGGCGGCGCGCTCGATGTCGGTGGGGTTGTTCTGGATGGCGCGCGAGATGTAAGTATCCATCCCGATGGCGGTCATCCGTCCCTCGAGACGGCTTGCCAAGTCCCACAACATGTCTGCTTCGCTGGTCGGGCCCTCGCGGCCGGGCACGATCACGCCGCGGTCAACCCCGCCGAGACCGGGGTCGATCACGATGCGCTTTCCCGACAGTTGCGGGCCGGCGTTACGGACGTGCTCGGTCTCGCGAATGGCGTGCGCAGATCCGCCGGTCACGTGACGGCCCAACAACTGGAAGGAGCGCAGGGTCTCCGGTCCACAGATACCGTCGGCGGTCATGCCGTACTCGCGCTGGTACGACATGAGCGAGTTGTAGGTCTGCAGGCCGAAGTTGCCGTCGACGAGGCCGGTGTAGAACCCGAGATCTTGCAGACGCTTCTGCAGGGTCGCCACGTCGTCGCCGTACATGGGCGCCGAGAACTGATGGAAAAGGGTGCGCGCCCCGAGACGGTATGAGGCTTCCTTGAGGGTGCGATAGGTCGCGGCACCGACTATCCCGTCGACCAGTAGGCCGCGGCGCTGCTGGAATGCCCGCACGGCGTCGTCCAACGTCGCATCGAAGTGGTCCATTGCGACGTGCCGACCGGTCGCCAGGACCTCATCGGGGTCCTCCAGGAACCCGAGTGCGGTCAGCACCTCGCGCACCTCAGTGACGGCCGGGCCTCGATCGCCGTGGCGAATGTTCGACGCGCCTGTCGTCATACTCCGCCTTTCACGAGAAACCGCACGACCATCGACCAGAGAGCGGGTGCCCGTCGTCTGGACCGCAATATTGTCTCAGATGCCTAGGCGATGGGCGAAACTCTCGGCCCTGTCGACCGAGCGGTGTTGGGCCGGTTAGACGACCCCATCCAGCTCACGTAGCAACGCCGACTTGCTCTTGGCACCGACGATGCGCTTGGTTGCCTCACCATTCTGGAACAGAATCAGCGTCGGGATCGAGGTCACCTGGAACGCGCGAGCGGTCTCTGGGTTGGCGTCGACATCCAGCTTGGCGATGGTGAGCGCATCACCGTGGTCCTTGGCGATCTCCTCGAGCACGGGGGCCACCATCTTGCAGGGCCCGCACCATGTCGCCCAGAAGTCCACCAGGACGGGCTTGTTGCTGGAGACGACGTCCTCCTGGAACGAATCGTCGGTGACGGTAATGGTCGCGTGGTCGCTCATGGTTCTCCTTGTGATCAGTGGCGGTGAGGCTTAAGCCTCGATGAGGGTCTGGGAATGTGCCGTCTCGGCAAGCCACCGTTCGGCGTCGATGGCTGCGGCGCAACCACTTCCGGCGGCGGTAACGGCCTGGCGATAGGTCCGGTCGACGAGGTCGCCGGCCGCGAACACACCCTCCAGTGAGGTGTAGGTGCTTCTGCCCCGCACCAGCACATATCCGTCGGGATCAACATCGACGACGTCACGGACGAGTTCACTGCGCGGGTCGTGTCCGACCGCGACGAACATGCCGGTGACGGGCAGCTGCGAGGACTCCCCGGTCACCGCGTTCTCCAGCTTGAGCCCGGTCACCGAATCGGTGCCCTCGACCCCGACGATCTTGGTGTTGGTCAGGACGTTGATCTTGGGATCCGCGTACGCGCGCTCCAGCATGATCTTGGAGGCGCGGAACTCGTCGCGGCGGTGGATGAGTGTCACACTGCGGGCAAACCGTGTGAGGAATGTCGCTTCCTCCATCGCGGAATCGCCGCCGCCGATGACGGCGATGTCCTGATCCTTGAAGAAGAAACCGTCACAGGTGGCACACGAGCTCACCCCGCGGCCCAGGAGGGTGTCCTCGCCCGGTACACCCAGATACCGCGGTGCGGCGCCCATGGCCAGGATGACGGCCCGGGAACGGTAAACCTCGTTACCGACGGTGACGGTCTTCACGGGTCCGCGCAGGGACACCTCGTCGACGTCCTCGGTGCGCAGATCGGCACCGAAGCGAATGGCCTGTTCACGCATCTGGTCCATGAGATCGGGCCCCATGATGCCCTCGCGGAAGCCGGGGTAGTTCTCGACCTCGGTGGTGGTCATCAATGCACCGCCGAACTGGGTGCCCTCGAAGACAATCGGTTTCAGCTGGGCACGGGCTGCGTAGACCGCCGCGGTGTACCCAGCGGGTCCGGAGCCGATGATGATGAGCTCGTGGACGTCCGATTCGGACTCGGTCGATACAACCTCCGACATGCGGTTCCCTTCTGATCCGATCTGAGTCCCTGTTCCACACAAGGCCCTGCGAGTGCTGAAACAACAGCCTAGAGCGGGATGTTCCGCACCGGGCGGGGCGGTGGGAGATAACACTGGGCGGGGCGGTGGGAGCTACACCGGGCGGGCGGGGTTCTACCGGCCGGGTGTCGCACCGATCCGGGTCTGGGCCACCCGCTGCGGATCGGACTGGTTGCATCCGGGCCGCACGGCCACGGCCAACAGCTCGCCCGGACGTTCGGCCGGCAGGACCATCAGCACCGCGGGGCCGTCGATGTCCAGCGTTTGCGCGCCGAGTACGGGCGTCGAAGCGGAGAAGCCGAGGCCGGTGAGGCAGGACGCACGCCGCGAGGCATCCTCTAGATCGCCGAACGCGGGGGTGCGGCCGACGAGGGCGGTGATCTCGTTGCCGGAGATCGGGAACGACGCCCCACCCAGTGCGCTGTGTGCGGGCAACTCCGGCGCCACAGGGGCGCCCGTCTTGGGTCCGATCTGTTGCGATAGCGATGGACCCACGGCGGTGGTGGTTTCGGAGGCGCGGTGATTGTTCTGCGCGACCACGGTGATCGCGACGGCAACACAGGCGGCGGCAGCCAACCCGGCGCTGGAGTATGCGATCCAGCGAAGCTTTGCCGCGGGGCGTCGGCGATGGTCCAGCGGGACCGGGCCGGTCACCAAGTTGAGACCGGGGTCGGTGGGCCGAACGGCATGCGCAGCTACCGCAGGCAACGTCGATTGGGCTGACTCGGCGTGCAGCGCGGCAACGATGTTGTCGACGACGGCCTCGGGTACATCGGGTGCGGGGCTCTCCATCCACGCCACCAGGTCGGCACGCACCTGATCTAGGGCGGCGAGCGCCGTGCGCGCGTCCGGATCCTGCTCTGCCCGTTGCCGAAGTACCTCAGCGTCGCCGGCGTCATAGACGCCGGCTTGCAGGTCGGCCAGGACCTCGAGTGACAGCGGTACCTCGGCGAGGTTCACCATGTCGAGGTTACCTTCGCCTTCGGGGCTGTCCGGGGTGCTGCTGACCATTTGAGTTCATTGTTCCCATATCCAGCTACCGCTGGCCACGCCAGTTGCCCAATTGGTAGGCGGATCGTGACACGGTGGCACACGGCTAGTAGTCGATGGTTTCCGGTTCGACGGAGCCGGCTTTGTCGAGATAGTGCAGGGCGACGGCCAGACGTGCGCGTGCTCGCGCACAGCGGCTCTTTACCGTCCCCTCGGGCACACCGAGCAGCTCAGCGGCATCGGCCACCGAGTATCCCTGCATATCGACTGCTATGACCGCGGCGCGTTGCTCGGCGGGCAGCCGTAGCAGGGCCTTCTGGATGACGATCGAGGTATCGATGTTGGTCGACGGGTCGTCGAGGGTGTAGACGTCCTCTTCGAGTTCGATCGGGCTGTGCGCCTTGGTGCGACGCAGACGGTCCAGACAGGCATTCACGACAATGCGATACAGCCAGCTGGTGACGGCGGCGTCATTGCGGAAATTGGCGGCCCCGCGGTGCGCGGACAGCATCGCCTCCTGGAGCGCATCGGCGGCATCCTCGGGGGTGCGGCTGGTGGCCCTCGCCAGTCGGTAGAGCCGACGGTGGTGACGGCGGAACAGCTGTTCGAAGGCTGAAGGATCGCCGGCGACATGGGCAGCCAACAACTCGGCGTCCGAGTGCTGAGGAGTCGTGAGAACCCCCTGAACCATGCCCACACGCGCACAGTAATCAAAAATGGGGCTCGGCGTCGACCACGAGCTGACCCCACAGCAAACTGTTATACAACTTTCAATAATCTGTAACAGTGATTTGCGTAACTGAGCAACATGAACAGCAGTTCAGCGCCCAAATCCGAGGTTGCCATCGGGTTTCAACTACCGCGAAAAATATAGGGGTAGAAATTGCGGAGCCATACTGAAAACCGTTCGGTAACTCCTCGACTGTCAGGCGATCCTGCAGCTAGGAAGCAGTTGTGACCGTGATTTCGCCGATTTCCGCGTGGTGATCACCGTTGGTGGAACCCAGCTTGTTGATCCAGACCAGCACATGAGAGACCTGCGAGCTGCTGGTGATCGGAATCGTTGTTTTGCCGGACTGCAGGGTGGTGGTAGCGGAGATCTCCTTGGTGTCGTTGAGGGAGCCGGGCGTAGCCGAGTCGGCGGAACGAATCTGCACTTGTGTTCCGACACTGTGAGATTCGATGCTCACGCTACTCAGAGCGCTCGCGGACTGCAGATCGAGCAATAGCCCCACACCGGGCTTGAAGAGCACCGGGAAGGGATCGGCATCGGTGTAGGTGTCGGTTGCCCACGATGTGGAAGCGTTGCCATCCACGGCCAGACTTGCCTTGCCGGGCTGATCGGCGTCGGGGCCCGGAGGGAACACGGTCGCTTGCACAATCTTGGCCGGGCTACCTGGCTTCGTGGTGTCGCCGTTGGACGACTGGGTGGGTAATCCGATCCCGACATTGATCTTGTCCAGGGGACCGACGTCGCCGAAGATCCGCGTGACCCAGACACCCAGTGCAATGCACAGTGAGATGACGAGAACGCCGACCACGCCGAGCCCGATCAGGAAGATCTTGCGGTGGCGTGCGGCTTCTTCCGGGTCGTCGTCGAGATTCTCGTCATCCTGGTCGTCGTCGAGATCCCCCGGACCATGGAACCCATGGGTCCGGCCCACGTTCAGGGCCTGGGTGGGCGCCGCGGCGGCGGGCTCCAGCATGGTGGTGTGGTCGACGCTCGCGATGGCTGATTCCAGCCCGTCGAGTAGGTCTGCGGCAGAGCCGGGATCATCGCTCAGCGCGCGTGCGGCCACATCGGAGATCTCCGTGGGGACCGTCGGCACAATGATCCGTGCCTCCACGGGCAGACCGTCAGGAGCCCGACTGGCACCGGGAAGGCCGCTCGGCTGGCCGGTTTCGGCCAGCGGCCAGCGGCGTGTGGTCAGCGCGTAGAGGGTGGCGCCGAGGCCGTGAACGTCCTCGTCCGCGGTGGCCGAGGACAGGGTGGCGGGGAACGCGAGCACCGCGTCTCCGTCAATGCTGATACGCACGCGATCGGGGTGGTCGATGCTCAGGGCCGACCCGGCCTCAAAAGCTGCGTCGGCAGCCTCTGCGAGGGATCGGACGGCTCGGCTGGCACCTACAGCGGACGGCTCGGTATCGGCGACCTCGCGCAGCGAACCGCCTCGGACCCACTGCGCGACGATGATGCCACCGGTTCCCTCACGCACGGCATCTAGCACTCGGGCCAGGCCCGCTGATCCAATCTTGCTGAGCCGCAAGGTATTCGAGAGGATGTCCTGCACCTGATCGGAGCTGAAGGTGGCGCCATCAATGATGGTGAGCGCCACCGGCCGATTCAGCTCGGTATCGGTGGCCTGCCAGAACTGCAGCCCGTCCGGGCCTCCGTGCGAGGTGAGCAGGCGGTAGCGGCCGCCCGCGATGCTGGCACCGGGCCTCATCGAGGTGGGTGCTGAACCCCCGGACGGGGGCTGGGTGGAAACAGACCGGGTCGATGACCCTGGGGTGTCTGTCACGGCCCGGCCCTTTCTCGTATCAGCACCGCCCCCGTGCGCTGGTTTGTTTGCGGTTGTGGAGTCGTCGGCACCACCGCCGCCGACTCGATCACCCGAATCAGGGTACGGCAGGGTTGGCGCAGGGGAGTTGCCCATGACCGAAGCGTGATCTTGGACGCCGGCCCCGAGTCGACCGCCCAGGCGGCGCTGCAGCATGGCGACGACGCTGAGTGCCTCCGGGAGCTTGACCGCCACCATGAGTGCGAAGGTGACCGTGAGCATGACGGTGCCCAGGATGGCCAGCCGCAGGACCGAGCCCAGGCCGCCGCCCGCCCGAGTAAGCAGGTCCAGGTCGAATCCGCGGTCGACGCCCAGGCCGATGGCGGCCGCGGTCGCCGAGACGGCGAGAGTGACCAGCACCGTACGGGCCACGTCTGGACCGATGAGCGGTCCGGAGGCGCGCCCGATGCTCCGGCGCAACAACAGGTATCCGCAGATGGCCCCCGCGACAAAGCCGAGGCCGTTGGCGGCACCGAGATAACCCGCGACCAGGCTGGGGTCGTCGGTGAGGTGCGGGGCAATCACCGAGCCGACAATCTTCACCGCGGTGATCACAACGATCATCAGCGTGGGCGTCCACGCCTCGTGCCGCGCGTAGAACACCCGAAGTTGTAGCAGCACAAGGGCGTACGCGATAAGGGTGAAGGACGAGAGCGAGATTGAGAGCCCGAGGTAGTGGGCGTTGCCGAGGGTGAAGTGCCCGTAGGCGGAAAGTGCCGGCCCCATCGCCGGACCGCCGACGGTCATCACCGCCACCACCGGGATCAGCACGACCATCGTGAGCCGGGTGGCCAGCGACATGTCCCCAACCACCGCGGCGGTGTCCTTGGCGGCCGCGTTTCGGCTGAGCCGCGGCATGACCGCGGTGAGAATGGTTACGCCGACCACCCCGTAGGGCAGCTGCAGGATCATCCAGGTCTGGTTGTAGATGATGGGGCCGGAATCGGCTGCGTGGGCGGCGATCCGGTTGGTGATGACGAATCCGAGCTGGCTGATCGCCACGTACGCGAACATGGCCGTGGCCATGCCGGCGAACTGTTTGAGCCTGTCGTCAATCCCCCACAGCGGTCGCAGGGGAATCCGCTGGCGCCGGATCGCCGGGATGAGGACCAGGGCCTGGGTCACCACGCCGAGCGTGGTGCCGATGCCGAGCACCAGGAGTTTCGGATCGCTCATCCGGGTTGGGTCCAGCGTGAGCTCGCCGGGCATGAGCCAGAACAGAATGAGCGCGGCGATGGCGACGAGGTTGTTCCATACCGGAGCCCAGGCGGGGGGCCCGAACACATTGCGGGTGTTGAGGATCGCCATGAACACCGAGGACAGGCCGTAGAAGAAGATCTGTGGCAGAAGCAGATACGCCAGTGCGGTGGTCAGCGGCGTACTGACCTTCGGGTCGCCGCCGAGTAGCAGTGCGGCGAGCAGGGGTGCGGCCAGCACGGAGAGCACCGTTGTCAGCAGTAGCAGCGTGGTGGCGATGGTCAGCAGCTTGCGGATGAAGGTCAGACCGCCGTCGGCGTCCTCCCGCTCGGCGCGGGTGAGCACCGGAATGAATATGGCGGTGAAGGTGGCCTCGAGCACCAGTGCGGCAATGATGTTGGGCAGCTGGTTGGCAGTCGAGAACGCGCTCGCGGACGCGGCGCCGAGCGCCGCGGTGATTAACAGCAGCTTGATGAAACCGGTGATCCGGCTGACCAGGGTGGCCACGGCCATCGAGCCCGAGTGTGCGACGACGGCCGCGTCGGAAAGCTCCTCGATCGTGTCGTCGGACTCGGGATCGGGTAGGGGGTCCAGCGGCTGTCTCACGGCTGCCATGTTTCGTTGTCGCGATCCAGATCCGCCCGGTCCGGTTGACCGCGGAACCGGTGCCACAGGCGCCGGCCCGTCAACGCGAAGAGCACCGTCGCGGCACTGATGGTGATGAAGAACAGCGGCTTGCCGTAGGCGTTGGAGTGCACGGAGAGACGTACCGGATCGCCCAGGGGCAGACCGTCGGGCGTATGCAGCGTGACGTCTACCGCCATTCGCTGGGACACGTTGACCTCGACGGGAACCTTCACCGGCAAGAATCCGGGCGGAATCTCTTGCACACCAACATCTGTCGCACTCATGCCGGCGGGTGTCTCGACGCGGAGGGCGACTCTGATCGGTACCGGAAGCTCGTTGCGTAGCACCAACGGCAGCGGGCTGTGCTCGGTGGCCAGGGTGTAGGAACCTCCTGGATTGACGACGGTGACGGCGTTGAACAGGTCGCCGACCGTCCGGCGGATGGCAGAGAGCCGTTCCTGGGCGGTGTCGTCACGCGCGTCCGGCGGCACGCTTTGGCTCACGGCGCGCAGGGCGTCCTGGCGCAGCGGATCGGTGTATTGGGCACCGGTGAGCCCGGTGCGAGCATCCACAGTCAAGGCGGCGGTCAGTCCCCACAGCCGCCGGACCTCGTCGCCCAGCCCCAGCGACACCCCATCGTCCACAGCACCGTGGGAATCCACTCCGAACGCGGTATCCACCGGATTGGCCTGGGCGCCGGCACGCGCCTCGCCGATGACCGTCGGCAGTGGTCGGGGTAGCGCGAGTCCGGCGTGCAGAAGCGTGGAGGTGGCGGACAGGATGGCGCGTGCCTCGCCGTCGGACAGGTCCCAGGTGGCGTCCGGGAGCAGAATCGTCTGGCGGGGAGTCTGCTGGGGAGTGAGCGCCTGCCAGGCCATCGCGCCGAGCGCGTCCTGCATCCGCGCCACGCGTGAATCATGTTGCAAGGCAAAACGAAGTGAAGTCGGCACGTATTCGGGGGTGCTGGGTGTGCGACCGGCGGCACTCAGCGCGGCACCCACCGACGGGTCGAAGGGTGACGCGACGACGGTGTCGGACACGCGGCGCGCGTTGAAGTCGGGTGGAGTTTCCTCACCCGAGGGCAGAGCCGACACCGCGACGGTCGGCCCCAGTCCGGTGAGCAGGTCGATACCCGCCTTGGAGAGGTGGCTGTCGCCAAGCAGCGTGGCGCCGCGCAGGCTGTTGATTCCCAGAACTTGATCGAGGACGTCGGCGGCACCGGTGGTGGCCTGGTGGGCGAGGCCCTCGTCGGACATCTGAGCGACCGCGTTCAGACTGGCCTGTGCGTACGGCAGCGGTGTGATGCAGGTGTGCCTGGCCAATGCGCGCAGCCGGTCGAGCCATGCGACGGCGAGTCCCTGCCCGGTGCCGGGGTGCACGGGACCGGCGGGATCGGCGGCGTTGTCGAGAACCTGGTAGCCCAGGGTCATTTCGTTCACCGTGACCAGCAGATCGGGGTCAACGGCCATGCAGACCGTGCGGCCCAGATCTCCCTTGGGGTCGACGGCCGGGTCGGTCGCGAACTCCAGGGCGCCCAGCAGCGCGTCCAGTCGGCCGCCGGGAGATAGCGAGCGTTCCAGCTGATCGTCGAGCAGTCGTATGGGTGTCGGTCCACCAGGTTGACCGGGCACCAGTCGCGGCCGGTCGGCCAGGGGCCAGAGCAGAGTCAGACCCACGGGACGGGAGGTATCGGGGGCGACTTCGGGTTCGGAGGCAGCACCGGTCGGGGGCGGAACTCCGAGAACCGGGAGCAGAAAGCGGGCGTCGTCGAGCCGTGCGGGGGCCCCGTAGTCCGGGGTGCCGTTGACGTTCACCAGAGCCGGATAGACCCCAGGGGCCGCGATGTTCCAGGTCGGTCCGGTGCCGCCGCGCAGCGGGAAGGCAAGTGTGAAGGGACGTTGCTGCCCCTGTGTGAGAGTCCCTGCGACAGTGACGAACTCGCCGACGGGCTGGTACTGGTCATGGCGGCCATGAAGACTGGCCCGCAGCTCGGAGCTGGTGGCGACGGCTTCGGCCCGCTCCAGCCGGACGACGACATCGGTGACCGGTCGATCGCCGACGTTGGTCACGGTGCCTCGCACGGTCACCATCGAATCGACGGTGGTGACGGTCTGCGGTGTCACCTCGTCGAGGACGACCTTGAGGAACTGCCCGTCGCGATAGGCCTGCGCGCGGGGGGCGGACCATGGAGTGCCGAGCAAGACAAGCGCGAGGACGGCAAGTACTGCCGCCACACGCGTCGCGCTGCGATGCGTGAGTCGGGTCATTGTTGCGGACCGCGCCCGGTTCGCCGGCCCGGTGTCCTGTGGGTACTCGAGTGCGTTTGAGGTCGCCGTCTCGGCGTGGATTGGGGTAGGGGTGGCAGCGATTCGGGCCCCCCGGAGTGCAGTTTGTCGATGAGGTCGCCGGCCACCTCAGCCAGCCGTCGTTCGTCGGCGTACGCCAGACGGGTGGGCAGCTCGCCGAGGGGAACCCAGGCGACTTCGGTGACTTCGACATCGTCGTCGGACAGCTCGCCGCCCAGGGAGCGCATCAGATAGTGATGCACGGTCTTGTGTACGCGGCGGCCCTCGGTGACAAACCAGTAGTCGATGCTGCCGAGTGCGGCGAGCACGCTGCCGCGGATTCCGGTCTCCTCGGCGACCTCGCGGATCGCGGTCTGTTCGGCGGTTTCGCCCTGTTCGATATGGCCCTTGGGCAGTGACCAGAGCATCCGGCCGCGCCGGTCGGTGCGCCCGATCAGGGCCGCCACCTGGCCATCCTTGGGGCCGTCGATGCCCGCGATGACCAGGCCACCGGCGGAGGTTTCGCGGACGGTACGCAGCGAGATTCCTGCGGTGCCGCCCTTCGCGCGCCCGCGGCCCTTTCCGCCGGTGGCAGCTGCCCCATTGGATTCGGAGGAAGCGCCAGCGGCGGGTGCGGCCGCCGGAGTGCCGGCGCCTTGCGCCCTGCCCTGTGCTCGGCCCTGCGATCGGTTGCGCCGACCACGGCGTGACCCTTTGCCGCGCGCTGAACCGTTGGGCTCGTCCGACGACCCACCCGTGCGGGAACCGCCGGAGGAGTCAGACACCCATGTGATAGTAGTTCCCGCTACTGAGAGCCCTATCGATACGCGCCGGTAGGCTGCCCGACGTGCCCGAATCGATACCGACCACCGAACTGTTGGCCACCGCCGCAGTGACCCTGAACCGGCACCAGAAGATGCTGTCGGAGTTAGGCGCGCTCTTCGATTCGGCGGGCTTTGACCTGTATCTGGTGGGCGGCACTGTCCGCGACGCCCTGCTGGGCAAGTTGGGCACCGATCTGGACTTCACCACCGATGCTCGCCCCGAGCAGGTGCAGGAATTGGTGACCGGCTGGGCCGAGGCCATCTGGGATACCGGTATCGCCTTCGGCACCATCGGGGTGGCGCGCAAGGGGCAGCGGGTGGAGATCACCACGTTCCGCAGCGACAGCTACGACCAGCAGACACGCAATCCAGAGGTGGTTTTCGGCGACAGCCTCGAGGGTGATCTAGTGCGCAGAGATTTCACCGTCAACGCGATGGCGGTCAAGATCGGGCCGGACGGGCCCGGAGAATTCTGCGATCCGCTCAATGGGCTGGAGGCACTGCGCGCCGGGGTGCTCGATACCCCGGCGGCTCCGGAGATTTCCTTCGGAGATGACCCGTTGCGCATGCTGCGGGCGGCCCGGTTCGTCTCGCAGCTCGGCTTCACGGTGGCGCCCCGGGTGCTGACGGCGCTGGACGCGATGTCCAGCCAACTGGGCCGGATAACCGTCGAACGAGTGCAGGTCGAGCTGGACAAGCTGATCCTGGGTGCGCATCCGGTCGCCGGAATCGATCTGCTGGTGGACAGCGGGCTGGGCGCGGTGGTGCTGCCCGAGGTCGGCGAGATGCAGCTGACCATCGACGAACACCACCAACACAAGGACGTGTACCGGCACTCGCTGACGGTGCTGGAGCAGGCCGTGGATCTCGAGGACGAGGGCCCCGATCTGGTGCTGCGGTGGGCGGCCCTGCTGCACGACATCGGTAAGCCGGCCACCCGCCGGCATGAGGACGGCGGCGGGGTGAGCTTTCACCACCACGAGGTTGTCGGGGCCAAGATGGTGCGCAAGCGGATGCGTGCTCTCAAGTACTCCAAGCAGATGGTCGATGACGTGTCGCAGCTGGTGTATCTGCATCTGCGGTTCCACGGGTATGGGGACGGCAAGTGGACCGATTCCGCGGTGCGCCGGTATGTCACGGATGCCGGCCCGTTGCTGCCCCGGCTGCACAAGCTGGTGCGTGCGGACTGCACGACGCGGAACAAGCGGCGTGCGGCCCGGCTGCAGGCCAACTATGACGGGCTCGAGGAGCGCATCTCCGAGCTGACCGCTCAGGAGGATCTGGCGCGGGTGCGGCCCGATCTCGACGGCAACGCGATCATGGAGCTGCTGGGTGTTCCCGCCGGACCGATTGTGGGACAGGCCTGGCGGTTCTTGAAGGAGCTCAGGCTGGAACGGGGTCCACTCGACCACGACGACGCGGTCGAGGCGCTGCAGGAATGGTGGGCGGCCCGCGACGGCTCCTGATCAGCCGAGCATGTCATAGCCGAGCTTGCCGACCATCACCACGACAACCACTAGTAGCACCACCCGGACAAATCCCGCGCCGCGTCCGAGTGCCATATGCGCACCGAGCTGAGCACCCGCGATGTTCGCGACGCCGAGTGCTAGCCCCAGCAGCCACAGCACATGGCCCTGCGAGGCGAAGACGACGAGCGCTCCCACGTTGGTTCCGGAGTTGAGCACCTTGGCGGTGGCCGAGCTTTCCAGGAAGGTCATCCCCGCGACGGCGGTCAACGTGATGATCATGAAGGTCCCGGTGCCTGGGCCCATGATGCCGTCGTAGAAGGCGATGAGAACGGCGGCCACCGCCAGGGCGGTGAGGGTGGCGGTCTTGGTGCGTGCGGTGGCTGTGGTCGAGGTTCCGAAATGGGGGCGTGTCGCGACAAACGCCCCCACCGCCACGAGCAGGACCAGCACCACGGGCTTGAAGACGGACACCGGTAGCCGCGAGGCGGTGTAGGCACCGGCGCTGGAGAACGCCGCCGCGACGACGAAGGCTCCGAGTAGCGCGCGCCAGTTCAAGGGCGTCTTGGGGAAGAGCCGGACAGCGGCCGATGCGGTACCCGACAGCGCGGCGAGTTTGTTGGTGCCCAGCGCGGTCGCAGGGGTCATCCCGGGGAAGACGAGCAGCAACACCGGGATGAGGACGAGCCCGCCACCACCCACAACCGCGTCGACCCAGCCGGCGGCGGCTGCTGCACTGAGAAGCAGCGTGAGCGTAGGGGCATCCACGGGGTGAGAGATTACGGATGGAACCGAATCGCTGTGGTTCCCCTCCTATCTATGTGAACCGAAATCAGCGCACGTTCTGTCCGGGGGGTTATCCACATGCCCGAAGAGGACGGAACGCCCGGGCTCGTCGGGGGCTCGTATCAGATATGGACTATTGCCTTGGTGGGGGAGACGGGGTCGTCACCGCGTGGGAAGCATCACCCAATGTCGACCTGGACGGTGACGGGATTCTCGACGCGGTGCGCCTGGATTTCGATGGTGACGGGTTGTTCGACGATGTGATGTGGGACGCCGACGGTGACGGCTCGGCCGACCACAGCGTCCTCGACGTGGACAACGACGGCAGGCCCGAGGCGTACTTCACCGATGATGGCTTGGGCACGTGGGCGTTTCACGTGGAACGAAGCGGATCGATCAGCTGGTTCGGCCTGGACGGTGTCGAACACACCGGTGGCGCAGCCGATATCGACGGGGATGGCAGACCCGAGCAGCTGCTCGATGTTGATGGCGACGGTGACGCCGAAAGAGCCTTCCGTACCAGCGAATCCGGGTCTTCCGTCTATGCCGACACTACCGGTGACGGTCGCTGGGATGTCGAGCTTATCGACGCTGACGGCGATGGCGCCGCCGATGCGGCCCGGCCGCTGGGACCTCCGCTCCCGTCAGCGCAGAATGCGGTCGAAGGCCCGCCCTAGCGGTTGGCGCTAACGGGACATCATGCGGTCTAGTACTGCTGTCGGCCGGTAGGCGGGCGTACAACTGGCCCCGCGCAGGAGGCCACAGATGCTGAACAGGTGCGCGAGAATTTCGCATCGAACCGCCACTAGCGCAACCGCTCTCCCCTTAGTCTGAGTTGACGATGTTGGCGAATGGGGGAAGCATGCGGGACCAAAGTCACTACATTCCGATTCTCAAGGCTCGGCTCGGCGAGTTCACTGCGCTGCGAAACATGGGGGAGGCCCGGTCAGCACAGTTCACTCCGCTCATCGAGTTTATGCCGACCGGTGATGAATTGGACGACGAAACCGGTGAGCCGATCCCTGAAAAGGTCAGCGCAACGGTGTTGAAGACGTCGAGTCGGCTATACGAGAACTGGAATGGTTCACAGGATCTCATTGTCGATCTACACGCGTTACCCCCAGTAGAGGACTATTTTCCTGCTGCAAACATTATCGACGAGTTCTATGAGCGAGATGAATCCAAGGTTATACCTGTCTGTCGCCCAATGGATTCCGACAGTGTTGCATTGATCGAACGCCTCCGTGAGTCGCTTGGGCGATTCGACAAGCGCGAGGTCTGCATACGGCTGTCAGACGAAGATCTAGACGAGCGCGATGAGCCGATGGCCAAAACATTGGACAGACTTTTGAGTCAGCTGAGGACCCAACCGGACTGCGTGGATTTGGTGATCGACTTCGGAGCAGTCAACGAGGCTTCGGCATCATTTGCGGCCCGAATCGCGCGGCTCGTGATTCTAGATCTTCCCCACCGCGACGAGTGGAAGTCGTTGACACTCGCGGCCGGAGGATTTCCTAACGCGCTCGATGGCGTCTCGCCGTGGAGATTGGCCGACCTGCCGCGATGGGAACTCACCACGTGGCGCAATGTTCGAGATCGATTGCAGGACAAGCTAAGAGTGCCGTCCTTCGGTGACTATGCCGTCGCGTACCCCAGTCAACAGGCCGGGGTCCCCTTTGCGCCGGCGCCTCAGATTAGATACACCGCTTCAGAGGCGTGGCTCGTGTTGAAAGGGCGAAAGAATGACCGCCGCGGTAGCGCGCAATTCTTCGACATCTGTGAAGTCGTTGCGCAGCATCCGGAGTTTACTTCGGAACTGTCTTGGGGTGATACACAGATCGCGGAGAAAGCGCAGTTTGCACACTTGGATCCGGTGCCGAACGGGGCAAGATCAGGCAATGCGATGACATGGCGCGCCATCGGAACAAGCCATCACATCGCCCACGTCGTTGACCGCCTTACCACGCGGGGCGAACCTTGAGCTGCGTACGGACACCGAGCTGCAGATCCGCAATTGGCCAGTCGGCCAGTCGGTCCCAGAGATTCCAACGGGTTTCGCGGGCCTTTACACATTCACCGTGGGTCTTCAGGAGAGAAGCTGCTTCATCGCGCCAGAGCAGCTGTGCGACCGAGAGTGAATCGCACTCGCGGTTGCGGCGCGGCTTCCGCCTCTGTTTCAGAATCACGCCACCGTCTAGCTCGCGAGTTTCGACGATTCCCCACCACGAAGGCACTACTTCGCGCATCTTGCTTAGATACCTATCACCGCAAACAATGGTACAGAAATCCAGTACCTTGCTGTATAGCTCGATCTGTGCTGGAAGGCGCGCGAGAGTATCTCGGTCGCTTTTGATCTCGTACCCATGGAGTGATCCGTTGATCACCGCTACGTCGACGCGCGTCGCGCCTAAGCAAAGTCCCATTTCATTGACGATCTTGTCGCCGTGGAATTCACGCCGAAGCTTGTCGACTAATGCGGCGCGAATATCAACG
Organism: Mycobacterium sp. D16Q14; assembly: GCA_002013415.1. Classification (GTDB taxonomy): domain Bacteria; phylum Actinomycetota; class Actinomycetes; order Mycobacteriales; family Mycobacteriaceae; genus Mycobacterium. Next base: position 58,277 of record MAEX01000015.1, on the reverse strand, counting down.
TCACGCATACCCGCACTATACGACATGCCCAGCTCCGGGCGTGCCGGGCAGGCGGGTCTATGAGTTGGGAATGGGTCACGCCAGTGGCAGCAGGGTATGGCGCTGTCACTGCAACGTATGCCGCCATCATGTCGACACTGGGGCGGCGCGATGCCAAGTGGCGGAGAGCAGCCAAGCAGCTCCCCGAAGTGCGAGTTGCCATCGTCTCACTGCGCGATGCCGTCGCTGAGGTCGAGCAGAAGAGTCGATCACTGGGCTCGCTGCGGGACAACAACCTTCGTGCGCACCTCGAGGTTGTCCAAGAACTACAACCGCGATTGTCTGACAAGAAACTGGCGATCCTGCTGACGGATATTGATCACAGCTATTCGGCGCTCCTTGCCCTTGAAGCAGATTCGGCGGATCACAAGAAGCTGGACAAGGTACGTGCTGCGGCCGCTAATCTGCGAGGAGCGATCAATCGGGTATCCGTGATCGAGCGGAAAGCCCTTCCGTAGATTCGTCTTGTAGCGGTGTCCCCTTCGGGTGCGTGGGCATCGCAAGGGTGTTGATGAAGTACCTGGTGATCAAAAGGTGGTTCGTGCCGGTTGATGCGGGTAGCTCTGCTGGCGGCGAAGGCATCGTCCCACTTCGTGGCAGAAATCACGAGGCGACGAATTGTTGCGTACTGCGGGGCGCCTCTTTCATGTCGGCCTTTGATTCGATGGCGTCGCCGATGCGACCCGGCCGCTGGGACCTCCGCGGCCGTCAGCGCAGAATGCGGTCGAAGGCCCGCCCTAGCGCCGCTGTCCACGCATCAGTGGGATCGGACTCGTCGTTCACCCATACCGGATGGTCGACGCTGAGCCGTCCATCGCAGGTGGTGACGAAGAAGCTTGGTGGAGCAGTTGTGGCTCGACCAGCTCGCAGGCCGCCTGCGGAGGCCCGAAAGTCGTCGACTCGTAGTCCGTCGGGCAGACGCAACGCGGGAATGCGTCCCCAGTTCGTGACCATGAGCGGGTTCGATGCGGGCTGACGCCAGATGTCTCGCGGCGACAGGAACGCTTGATGCGTTGTGCGGCGGGCGAGGCCTTCGGCGAGAGAGTCCAACACAGCGCGTCCGATGCGCGCGGGGTCATCCTGCACCTCGATCTCGACGGTCGCAGTGTCCGAGCCCTGGATGACGGTCCCTGCCTCGGCCGCAAGGGGCGGCCCCACCCGCGCACGCAAATCCACCGATGACACCACGCCGTATTCGTCTGACCCGGCCGATCCGGAAAGATCGTGAGCGGCAACCGCAATCGCGGCACAGACGACGCCGTGCACGGTGAGTCCGGCCGCATGGGCCGCGCCGAACAGCCGTGTGGTCTGTTCGCGCCCGAACCGGGTGCGCTCGTGCCGAACCATGACCGTTGCGTCGACCGTCGTCTCTGCCCGTGGCGCAGGGGGTGCACAGGGCTTGGGTGTGGCGAACCCGCGGTCGGCGAGGAATTGCTCCAGCGATATGGCCAGCGGATGCGCCGTGATCGTCCCGGGTCTCCCCGTCGCGACCACGCGGGTATACAACGCGCACAACGCCTCGAGATAGCGCAGCGAGGCGGCGGCATCGGCGATGCTGTGATGGGTCAGCAGGGTCAAGCGAAAGTCATTGTCATGCTGGGCCACATCCACGGCGCACACCGCATCGGCGTCGACGACGGTGAAACCCGTCGCGGGCAGGCCGGTGACTGTCCCCACCCGCAGCGCGGGGGCGCGGTGAGCCTGCCACAGGGCGTAGCCGTGTTCGTGGGTAACGATCTGGGCGTTCAGCACCGGGTAGGCCGGCAACAGCGCATCGAAAGCTGTTGTCAGGGCGTCGATATCGAGCGCGCCATTTCCGAACGCCGAGTACGCGACGGTGGTCCGATTGCCCGCGAACATCGCCTCCGAGCTATCGAGCAGGCGGTGGAACACCTAACCGAGCGAATTGCTATCCGCGGCCTTCACCGGGCGGGCCGGCGAAGGCCTGTGCGATGGACAGCCACTGCTGTGCGTCCTCGCCGGTGGCCCGCAGATCCAGCTCGGCGCGGGGCCGCCGCCGGGTCACCAGGTAGCAGAAATCTATTGCGGATCCGGTGACACGCTGCGCGGCATCTTCGGGACCCCAGGCCCATGTATCACCGCCGGGTCCGGTCAGCTCCACGCGGTACGGCTCGGCCGGGGCCGGTAGTGAATGCACCGAGAAGGCGTAGTCCCGGGTTCGAACACCAAGGTGAGCAATGGATTTCAGCCGAGCGGTGGGCGCGGGTACCACTCCGAGTGCGTCGGCGACGTCAAGCGCGTGCGCCCACGTCTCCATCAGGCGTGCCGTGCCCATGGAGGCAGAGCTCATCGGCGGTCCGTACCAGGGGATCTTCACTCCGTCCGGCACCGCGCGCAGCGCCGCATGCAATTGACTGCGGGTATCGCGCCAGCGGGTGAGCAGCTCGGCCGGAGGGGTCTGCGCGGTCTCCTCGGCGGCCTTGTCCACGAATCCGAAGGGATCGGCCAGCGCCTTGGGCAGCTCGTTGGCGAAGCCCTCCGGATCGGTGACCGCTAGCAGCGACTGCGCGTCGGTCCAGTGCAGATGTGCGATCTGGTGGGCGATCGTCCAGCCCGCCGCGGGAGTGTCGCGGGCCCAGTCCTGTGCGGACAGCGGTGCCACGAGGACGTCGAGTCCATCGCTCTCGTCGCGCAGGTCATCGATGACAGCGTCAGCGGTCGAGGTCACGGGCGTGTCCTTCCGGGTCGGTGTGATTCGGTTCGGCCGGGCTGGGCCATAGGGTCCGGGTCATATGCACGATCAGGCCGATCAAGTAGATCACTGCACCGGAGAAGGCCAGCCAGTGCGCTTGCGCGATGAAGGCGGCGGCCACGCTCATGGCACCGGTGAAGGTCACCCAGAACAACGAGTCCTGCACGGCGAAGACGTGTCCGCGCAGGGCGTCATCGACATCGGTCTGCATGCCGACGTCGGCACACAACTTGATCACCTGCCCCGCCATCCCCAGGCCGAACGCGGCACCGAGCACGATGGGCACGTAGAGACCGGAGGCAATCAGCTGGAGGGCAACCGCACCGCCCAGCGCTATTCCGAGGGTCCGTCCACGGCCGAAGCGTCGCAGCAGGGCAGGAGTGGAGACCGTGCCCAGGAATGAGCCGATACCAGTGCACGCCAGGAACAGTGCCGCGGCGCCGATCCCGGCGAACAGCGATGCGTTGTTACGCACCAGGACCAGGACCAGCAAGGTGTTGATGCCGAACACCATGCGGTGGGCGGCCAGACCGATGAGCGCATCGAACACCGAGGGCGTGCTGACGATGGTGCGGGCACCGTGCACCCAGCCGGTGGCCACGGCGTAGACGGCTGAACCGTAGACAGCGCGCACGCTGTCATCCGGGCCCAACCGGTCACCGGGAAAGCCCGAGGCCACCCAGGCCGCCGCCGTTGCCGGCACTATCACGAGGAAAATGACTGTGGCAGAACCCAAGTCACCGGCCCCGAAGACGGCCCGCAGCATCAGCATGAAGTTGGCACCCGCGAAGGTGGCGGTGGCGCCGACAGCGGTGGCCACCGAGTTCATGGTCGCGACCTGGTCGCGAGGTACCACATGGGGGAGGGCAGCCGATAGGCCCGATGTCACGAAGCGGGTGACCCCGTTGACGATCAGCGCACCCAACAGCAGGACCACATCGCCGGCGCTGAAGGCCAGTCCGATACCGACAAGGGCCACCAGCAGTACCCGGAGCAGGTTGGCGCAGATCAAGACCGCACGCCGGTCCCATCGGTCCAGTAGCGCACCCGCGAACGGACCGATCGCCGAATACGGCAGGAACAGCACCGCGAACGCGCCGGCGATGGCCCACGGCTCGGCCTCACGCTCGGGGTTGAACAGCAGGGCACCCGCCAGCCCGGCCTGAAAGAGGCCATCGCTGAACTGGGTGAGCAGCCGCACCCACACGAGCCGCCCGAAGTCGGGGAGATCCTGGATGGCGTGCCACAAGCTCAGCGGCGAGTGGCGCGCATTCATGTGAGTCGCTTTCGTATGTGGAGATCGGGTTACAGGAAGTAAAGCGGCAGGAATTAGGCGGACCGCTTAACGCCCACACTACAAATGTGTAGCGGTTGGCTGAGCACAAGTCATGAAACGGCAAACGATGTCATGATATTCAGGTGGCGCACGGCGACGAGCCCGAAGAGGGCGAGGCATATGGCGAGGGCTACATCGCGCCGCCCGCACATCGCCTGCGGGCGGGTACCTTGCTGGTCGCCAACACGAACCTGTTCGAGCCGACCTTTCGGCGCAGCGTGATCTTCGTCGTTGAACACAACGACGGCGGCACGCTGGGGGTGGTGCTCAACCGCCCAAGCGAGACCGCGGTGTACAACGTGTTGCCGCAGTGGGCCAAGCTCGCCAGCAAGCCGAAGACGATGTTCATCGGCGGACCGGTCAAACGTGATGCGGCGTTGTGTCTGGCGACTCTGCGGGCCGGTGTCAGCATCGAGGGTGTGAAGGGTCTGCGCCACGTGACGGGCCGTATGGCCATGGTCGATCTGGATGCCGAGCCCGAGGACATCGCCCCGCTGGTGGAGGGTGTCCGGGTTTTCGCCGGCTATTCGGGGTGGACGATCGGTCAGCTGGAGGGCGAGGTTGAGCGCGACGATTGGATCGTGTTGTCCGCGCTGCCGTCCGATGTGCTGACCGATGCGAGCCATGACCTGTGGGCCACAGTGCTGCGGCGTCAGCCGTTGCCGTTGTCGTTGTTGGCGACACACCCCATCGACGTCAGCCGCAACTAGACCTACAGGTCGTCGCCGACCGATGGGTCCGAGGGAATGACGGCCCGGCAGAAGTCCTCACCGAATGGCGTCAGGTGGATGCTGCGGCGGACAGTCTTATGCGCACGGCCCGCGCGGCGGCACGCCGCGACCACATCTGGCTGTACCTCCAATACCTGATAACGCTCGGCCGCAACCGCTTCCGGAGATGCGCGAACCAGGCCAAGGCGCACAAGGTTATTGGTGTAGGCGTTGTTGCGGTCGGTGTAGCGGCAGCCGGACCGCTCCGCGACCATCGAGAGCCCCTCGGCGATCATCTCCGAGCCGACGTCAAACGGACGACTGGTGCGCACGTCCACCACCGGCTGTGCGCCGTGCGCGGCCAGGAACCGCAGGATGCGTGCCTCATCGGGTGCGAGCTGATTGAGAATGCGGGCATAGGCGGGATGGGTGTCCTCAACGTCCGAGACATCGGCTGAGCGCCGCAGCAATTCGGCACCCCGGCGGCGCAATTCGTCGCAGTCGGGCGAACCCGATTCGGTGATGTCGATGGTGACCCGAGACGGGGCGGGCCGTTGTGGCTTGGTGATGGTGAGTCCGGTCGGGTCAGTGGGCAGCTGCAGCGCGTCGCGTACGGCACCCAGGACATGCTCGGTGGCCGACAGGGCGATATCGGAGGCCGAGCGCCCGGCCCGGACGTCGTCGATGATCTTGGTACCGGTGGTGGTGGCGATATCGGCCGACCACTTGACGCCACGCCACCAGGTTTTCGCGGCCAGCATGGCCACGCCCTGGACAACGCGATCGGGCCGCAGCTGCTGATTGTTGTGCGCGGGTACGGGCGTGTTATTGGTCATCGGGCATCATCTTGTCAGGTCGATTCGGGCCACGTGTCACCCTGCTGGCGGGAAGATGAGCAGGTGGGCCAGCCCGCCGGCCGCACCGAGGACGGCGCCGTGCACGAAGAGCAACCACTCGTCCTGTTTGACCGCTGAGCGCAGCAACTCGTTGAAATCATCGAGTGAGAGCTTGTGCATCTGGGTCGAGACGAAGGAACCGATCTTGCCTTGGCGCTGTTTGTTGAACTCCGGATCGGAAAACGCCAGCGGCGCGAATCCGGTTGCCTCGATGGTGACCGATTCGGTGATCTGGTCGTATTGGCGCCGACCAACGGCTACTCGAATGGCGCGGCGGGCAGGCCCAAGCGCTTGCTCCAGTGCCGGCCGGATGCCGTCGGCCAGCATCTGGCGGGTGCGGTCCGACCGCGGCCCGTTGAGCATCTCGTTACCGATGTTCTCCAGGGTGATGACGTTCTCGGAGATGGTGCGGGCGTACTCCTCCGAGATCTCCGACTTGCGCTTGATGAACAAACCCTGACGCCACGGCACCCATTTATTGGGATGCACGGGTTCGAAAATCATGGTGATGCCGAGGTAGTTGACGATGTACCCGATGACGATGCCGCCCACCGGCAGCACGATCCACGGTGTCCACCAGTGGTGTGGAACCGAGTGCAGGATGGCGACGAGAACGAAGCCCATGGGGTAGCCGAAGTAGAAACCGAAGTTCTGCATGAACTGCAGCTCTTTGTGCCCCATGGTCCGGAAGATGTCGTTGAGCAGCTTGGGATGAGCGGTGAGGTACCGGATGATCATCAGCTTGGCGTCGACGAGTTGCCCGATGTTCTCGCCGATTTGGTCGGTCATGTTCTTGACGATCTGCGGCAGCTGATTCTCGATGCGCTTGAACATCATCTCCCGCAATGCCGGCGGCAGGTTGTGCCACAGCTGCGGGTCCTCGCGTTCCATGATCTTGGTGATGACGCTGCGAATCTCTGTCTTGGCAATCAGTGCAAGGTGATTCGCGATGAGGTCCGGTTCGAGCTGCTCGTAGAAGTCCGAGATGCTACCGAGCTTGGCAAGGCTCTTGTCGACGGCGATGCTGGCCATCTTCTCCGCACGTGACGGCACAATGCCCTGCCACCCGAACCGTCCGTCGGAGGTGATGGCGGGGATGACCTGTACACGTCGGGGCAGGAAGGCGTACAGGGTGCGTAGCCCGGGGATGCGCCAGCCGTAGAAACGCAAGGGTGCGAACAGCATCAGCACACCGGTCCAGTTGGTGATGTACCCGATGATGCCGGTGAACAACGGCACGGTGAGCAGATCCACCATCAGCTGGTCGTCGCGATAGATATACGCGGCGATACCGGAAGCGAGCGTGAGAACACCAACGAGGATGAACTTGACCATCTGCTTGGTGTCTTTCACGGCTCCCTTTCTGACCACATCTGTCTGCGAGTGCCAGGGAACATAACACCAAAAAATGGGCCGACATGGGCGAATACGGATCACATTCAGATGAGGTAGCGCCGACGTGTCTAGAGATTGGACATGTCAGGGCCGCGCGCACACGGATGAGCCGCTTGCGCCAAGACCGTCACGGCCGGAAACGGCCGCACTGGGGCAGCCGCCGCAGGAACGGCCGCAGCTGCCCGAGGACGACATCTGTTGTGCGGCGGTGGTGTATCGCGCGACCTGCCAAGCCGCCGCACCCAGTGTCGCGATGGCAGCGGCGCCACATACCAGCAGTCCCACCAAACCGATTGCGGTGGAACCGAATAGCCCGGCGAGCGCGCCTGCCGCGAGGATGACGGTGGCTGCGGCCTGGGCGGGTGCGAGCATGCGCTGAGGGCTGCCGTGCGGTGCCCGCAGGAACCCCGCCGCCGACAGCGCGGCCAGCAGCCCGGCCAGGGCAATGGTCACGATGGCGGCGATCAACACCCGCTCAGTTTAAGCGGGATGCGGGGCCGCTTATGCCGCGGGCGGCGCCGGTGGGATAAGCGGAGGCAGGGTGGGCAGGCCCGGGATGCCGGGTGCCGGAGATGGCGGCGCGTTGGGGTCCGCGGGCGCAGGTGCCCCCGGAGCAGGCGTGACGGGTGCACCGGGCACGGCGTCCGGGTCGGCGAGCGCATTCGGATCGGCGACCGGCGCGGTGACCGGCGCGGCATCCCCGAAGCGCAGCCCGTTGACGATCAGGTCGGTGGCGGGAGCTTCGGCGATGGCGTTGCCGACGGTCGTGGTGACGGCCAGCTGGACCAGGTATCGGTCTTTGCCTTGCGTGATGATTGCGGCCCGGCGCGAAGTGTTGAGGGTTTCACCGTCCTGACGGAAGGTGCCTTCCACGATCGAGGACGGGGCGCCTTGATAGGTGACCAGCGAGGCGTCGGTGGGCTGCCAGCCCTGCAGAGACTTGACCTCAACGGGACCGTGAGAGACGGCCTCGTTGGTGTCGAACTCGCCGACAAGCTTGCTCATGGTGACCTGCGCGTTGGACTGGTAGAGCCCGGTGCCGTTGGCCTTGCTGACAATCACTTGGTACGCGTTGGGGACATTGGGATCCGGCACGTTCGCCCAGTTGTTGGGTATCGGGATGCTGACGCGCGGTGCACCGTGGCTGTTCTTGGTCAGCGGTTCCAGCTTGACGTTCTTGGAAGCGAAGAACTCCGTCAGCGTGCCCTCGTTGGCGGGCGCGAGCCCACCGATCGGCGCGGAAGGCTGCAGCGGATTCGTGGGCGCCGCCGCCGGTGCGACGGGAGCCGACGTGGCGGCGTTCGGAGTGGCCACCGGTGCCGGGGGCACAGGCTGTGGGTCCGCCAGCGCGATGGCGGTGGTCCCGGCGAGCAGTGCCGCAACGGAGGCCGTGGCCGCCGCGAACCTGACTGAATACCGTGTGGTCTTCACCTTCTCTGTCCTTCCGGCTCTGTCCAATGCGTCGTGTGAGTTGTCTGCGCGTGGTGGGCGACAACCGTGGGCGAGGAGGTGTCGACCGCGATGTCGACAGGCAGGCTCTCGGTTGTGGCGGTCCCGAAGTTAGTGAGCGCAGCTGAGAAACCACCCCGGACACCCCCGGAAGTGGCCGGATTGTGACCAGAGTGATTAACTCTCGTCGCCAAAGCGGCGATTTCTGTTCGCTGAGCTGCCGCATTTACCCTTGATGCGTGACTGAAGCCCAGCAGGACGCCGGCAGAGCTATTGAGGAAACCGCTGAATTCCCCAAGCATCGCTACTCCGCGCAGCTCGCCGGGCAGATCGAGCACCACTGGCAACAGAATTGGGCCGACCGCGGCACTTTCCATGTACCGAATCCGGTGGGGACGCTCGCACCGACCGACGGCACCCAGATTCCCAAGGACAAGATGTTTGTCCAGGACATGTTCCCGTACCCGTCGGGTGACGGGCTGCACGTCGGACACCCGCTGGGCTACATCGCGACGGATGTCTATGCCCGCTTCCACCGGATGCGCGGTGCCAACGTGCTGCATGCGCTGGGGTTCGACGCGTTCGGGCTGCCCGCCGAGCAGTACGCGGTGCAGACCGGTACGCACCCGCGGGTGCGCACCGAAGCCAACATCGTCAACTACAAGCGCCAGCTCGGGCGGCTCGGACTGGGCCATGACTCACGCCGCAGCTTCGCGACCACCGACGCCGACTTCTACAAGTGGACTCAGTGGATCTTCCTGCAGATCTATAACGCCTGGTACGACGTCGATGCCCAGCGGGCGCGGCGCATCGACGAGCTGGTGGCCGAATTCGATTCCGGCGCACGTACGCCTGCCGACGGCACCGTGTGGGACGAGCTGAGCGATGGTGAGCGCGCCGAGCTCGTCGACTCATATCGCCTCGTGTACCAATCGGATTCAGTGGTCAACTGGTGCCCGGGGTTGGGTACCGTGCTGGCCAACGAAGAGGTCACCTCGGATGGTCGCAGCGAGCGCGGCAACTTCCCCGTATTCCGTAAGCGGTTGCGGCAGTGGATGATGCGGATCACCTCATACTCCGACCGGCTGATCGAAGACCTGGAGTACCTGGACTGGCCCGACAAGGTCAAGACGATGCAGCGCAACTGGATCGGCCGGTCACAGGGTGCGTCGGTGTTGTTCGCTGTCCCAGGCGTAGGCGATATCGAGGTATTCACCACTAGGCCCGACACACTTTTCGGTGCCACCTACATGGTGCTGGCTCCCGAGCATCCGCTGGTCGATGCGCTGGTCGGCGACAGCTGGCCGGAGGGGACCGCCGCGAGGTGGACCGGTGGCCAGGACTCGCCACGGGCGGCGATCGACCAGTACCGGCGCTCCATAGCGGCCAAGAGCGATTTGGAACGTCAAGAGAACAAAGAAAAGACGGGCGTGTTCACCGGCGCGTACGCGACCAACCCGGTGAGCGGCGATCCGGTGCCGGTCTTCATCGCGGACTATGTGTTGGTGGGCTATGGCACGGGAGCCATCATGGCGGTGCCGGGACATGACCAGCGCGACTGGGACTTTGCGCACGCCTTCGGATTGCCTGTGCAGGAGGTGATTTCGGGTGGTGATGTCACGGAAGCCGCATACACGGGCGACGGCGCCCTGGTGAACTCCGACTATCTGAACGGGCTGGACGTCGTCGCGGCCAAGGCCGAGGTGACCCGCCGGCTGGTGAACGATGGACGCGGTGAATCGCGCATCGAATACAAGCTTCGCGACTGGCTCTTTGCGCGGCAGCGCTATTGGGGCGAGCCGTTCCCCATCGTCTACGGCGAGGACGGGCGACCGCACGCGCTGGACGAGGATGTGCTGCCCGTCGAACTGCCGGAGGTCGAGGACTACGCGCCGGTGTCCTTCGATCCCGATGACGCGTCGAGTGAGCCGTCGCCGCCACTGTCGAAGGCCACCGATTGGGTGAGCGTCGAGCTGGACCTGGGAGACGGACTCAAGCGGTACACGCGCGATACCAACGTGATGCCGCAGTGGGCGGGCAGCTCGTGGTACGAGTTGCGCTACGCGGACCCCGACAATGCGGAAGCCTTCTGCGACAAGGAGAACGAGGCCTACTGGCTGGGTCCGCGCCCGGCCGAGCACGGTCCGGATGATCCCGGTGGCGTCGACCTATACGTCGGCGGCATGGAGCACGCCGTCCTGCACCTGCTGTACTCACGGTTCTGGCACAAGGTCCTCTACGACCTCGGACACGTCAGCTCCCGCGAACCGTATCGGCGGCTGCTGAACCAGGGCTACATCCAGGCGTACGCCTACACCGACGCGCGCGGTATGTACGTCCCGGCCGCTGAGGTGATTGAAGAGGGCGGAAAGTTCTTCTGGCCCGGTCCGGAGGGGAAAGTCGAGGTGAAACAGGAGTTCGGCAAGATCGGTAAGAGTCTCAAGAACTCGATTTCGCCGGATGACATTTGCGACAACTACGGCGCCGACACCCTGCGTGTATACGAGATGTCGATGGGCCCGCTTGAGCTGTCGCGTCCCTGGGCGACAAAGGATGTCGTTGGCGCACACCGGTTCCTGCAGCGGGTGTGGCGTGCGGTGATCGATGAGGAGACCGGCGAGATCCGCGTCACCGAAGATGCCCTGACGAGCGAGGAGACGCTGCGGGCGCTGCACAAGACGATAGCTGGAGTCACCGAAGACTATGCGGCCCTGCGTAATAACACGGCAGCGGCCAAGTTGATCGAGTACACCAACCACCTCACCAAGGAGTACCCGGAGGGTGCCCCGCGCGCCGCGGTGGAACCACTGGTGTTGCTGCTCGCGCCGTTGGCGCCGCACCTGGCCGAGGAGCTGTGGAGGCAGCTGGGGTGTGACGTGTCGTTGGCCCACGGCCCGTTCCCCGAATCCGATGAGCGGTGGCTCGTGGCCGACACGGTCGAGTACCCGATCCAGGTGAATGGCAAGATACGTGGCCGCATCACGGTTGCCGCCGATGCACCGGCGAACGATATCGAGGCCGCTGCGCTCGCCGAGGAGAAGGTTCTTGAGTTCCTGGCGGGCGCCACCCCGAAGAAGGTCATCGTGGTGCCTGGCCGCATGGTGAACCTGGTCGTCTAGGGCGCTCGCTCAGATCCGTCCGTCAGAGCCTTCCACTTCAAGATCACGGGGGCCAGGATGGGCGGATGGACGCACGCAATACCGACGCCGTGGTGATGCCGGATTTGGCGGCCGTTGCCGAGGCGGTCGCGGCCACGATCCGTGCAGGTGATCGCGGTAAGCGCGAATTCCTGGCCTACCTGGACCAGGCGCTGCCGTACAGCGACATCTGGTGCCTGCCGTTGCGCCACCGCGACGACGACTGATTAGTTCTGCCGCACTACGATCTGGTGCACACGAGCGTCGCGCGGAAGGTTCACGGCATCGGCGACTAGCTGCGCCACGGACTCGGGCCGCATGTACTCAGCCGGATTGTATTTGCGCCCTTCATGTTCGGTGAGTTCCTGCTGCATGGGTGTGCTGATCCGGCCGGGATGCACCGAGGTCACCCGAAGCAGTGGTTCCTCGGCGCGCAGCACATCGGCGAATCCGCGCAACGCGAACTTGCTCGCAGAGTACGAGCCGATACCCGGGTGTGCGTTGATCCCCGCTCCGGAATTGATGAAGACCACGTCGCCTTGTGCCGCGCGCAGGGCGGGAAGAAGCGCCTGGGTGAGCGCTACTGGTGCTAATACATTGACCTCAAGGGTCTTTCGCCAGTCGGATAGCTTCGAGTCGGCGATTGTCGCCGGGTAGGAAACCCCGGCGTTATGCACCAGTAGGTCGAGTTCGCCGATGTCGGCTGCGGCCGCCAGCACCGCGTCCTCGTCGCCCAGGTCAACCGGCCACGCGGTCGCGCCCAGTCCTGCGGCCAACTCGTCGAGCCGTGTGGAGGGCCGGCCGCCCAGCAGGAGTGCATGCGTAGGGGCGAGTGCGCGCGCGATCGCGGCGCCGAGTCCGCCGCTTGCGCCGGTGATGAGAGCCAGGGGCATGCGCGCCAGGCTAGCCTCGTTCCGTCGAATGTCGACTTCGGACGGCTTCTCCTGGCACTTTCGCACCGAAACTGCGCTTTCGACGAGAGGGAATGGCCGGGTACGCCGCACAATGGACGGATGCCGTCCCACCCGATGTTCACTCCCACGCAGCTGGCGGCGCGTGCGGCGTACCTGCTCAGAGGAAATGACCGGGGGACGATGACCAGTGCCGCACCCAAGCTGTACCCACATATGTGGAGCTGGGATGCGGCGTTTGTGGCGGTGGGGCTGGCGCCGCTGAGCGTCGAACGTGCCGTCACCGAACTCGACACACTGCTCTCGGCGCAATGGGCCAACGGGATGATCCCGCATATCGTCTTCGCCAATGGTGTCGACGGCTACTTTCCCGGGCCGGCACGCTGGCAGACGTCGACACTGGCCGCGAACGCGCCGTCGAACTATCAGACATCGGGTATCACCCAGCCGCCAGTACATGCCATAGCGGTGCAACGCATTTTGGACCACGCGCGCCGCCGGGGCCGTAGTGCCCGGGGGATCGCCGAGGCCTTTCTGGACCGGCGCTGGGCCGACTTGATGCGGTGGCATCGTTGGCTCGCGGAGGCGCGAGATCAGAACCAGCACGGTCGAATCACCCTGTACCACGGGTGGGAATCGGGGATGGATAACTCGCCGCGCTGGGACAGTGCGTACGCAAACGTGGTTCCGGGCGAGCTGCCGCCGTATGTGCGGGAGGACACCGCGATCATCACCGACGCCTCGCAGCGCCCCAAAGACGCCGAGTACGACGTGTACCTCTGGCTGCTCGAAGAGATGAAATCGGTGGGGTACGACGATGCCCGGCTGCCGGACGTGATGAGTTTCGTCATGGAAGACGTGTTCGTTTCGGCCATCTTCGCGGTGGCCTGCGAGGTGCTGGCCACCATCGGTGAGGAGCACGCCCGGCCGCGTGCCGATGTGCGTGAACTGCACGGCTGGGCCGATCGATTCCGGCGCGGGGTTGTTGATACCACCGAGGAACGTAGCGGTGCGGCAAGAGATTTCGATGTCAAGACCGGGAAGTGGGTGGCAACCGACACGGTTGCGATGTTCGCGCCGCTGCTCTCCGGTGGCCTGCCGCGTGCGCAGGAGCTGGCACTGCTGAGGCTGTTGGAAGGTCCGCGATTCTGCGGTCATCCCGACCTGCGATACGCGCTGGTGCCGTCGACGTCGCCGGTGTCCCGGGACTTTCGTCCGCGCGAGTATTGGCGCGGTCCGGTCTGGCCGGTGCTCACCTGGCTGTTCTGTTGGGCGTTCGAGCGGCGCGGATGGAGTGAACGTGCGTTCCTGCTACGGCAGGAAGGATTGCGGCAGGCGGGTGACGGATCCTTCGCGGAGTATTACGAGCCGTTTACCGGCGAGCCGTTGGGCAGCATGCAGCAATCCTGGACGGCCGCAGCGGTTCTAGACTGGCTGGGTTGAGCATCAGTCGTGCCCGGCGAGGCGCCGCAGTAATGGCGTCATCCGGAATGCAACCAACTCGTGCATGGCGATCGCGATGGATGTGCGGGTGATGCCCGGGATATCGAGGATGTTCCCGGCGATTCGGTAGAGGTCGTCGCTGTCGACCGCCACCACCTTGATCATCAGGTCATCGGCGCCCGCCAGGCCGTGTACCTGCACGACCTCCGGTACATCGGCGAGCGCTACTCCGATGGTTCTCAGCTGGTGCTGGTCGATGCGAGCCGTCACGTAGGCAGTCATGGGATAGCCCATCGCCCGCGGCACGATCTGGTGGTCGATACCGGCCAGCGCCTCGTGCTGGTCCCAACGGGTGAGCCGTGCCTGCACGGTGTTGCGGGACAGATTCAGCCGCTGCGCCAGCTCCACTCCGGACGCGCGGGGTGTTTGCGTGAGCGCGAGTAACAACCTGGCGTCGGTGGCGTCGAGAGTGGTCATAGCGCGCAGTATCGCACAGAATGGCCCGGCAATTATATGCAGAATGCGCAATTCAACACGCATCGGTTGCGCAGTATGACTATCTGATGCACTGTGAGTCATGACACAACCACAGGGTGGTGGTCATCGGTAGGTGGTGCTTCACTTCGTTAGCGAGGCGGGTATGGAAACCATCCAGCTCCTGGATCCGGAAGGCAACCGGGTCGAGAATTCAGCGTATGCGCCGCTGGTCGCTGATATCGGCGACGAGCAGCTTGTCGCGCTGTATGAGGACATGGTGGCGGTCCGCCGCATCGACACCGAGGCCACGGCTCTGCAGCGTCAGGGCGAGCTCGCGCTGTGGGCACCGCTGCTGGGCCAGGAGGCCGCACAGGTCGGCTCTGCCCGTGCGCTGGCGCACGACGACTTCGCCTTCACCAGCTTCCGTGAGCACGGTGTCGCGTACTGCCGCGGCGTCGAACCCACGGCCATGCTCCAGTTCTGGCGGGGCTCCACCCAGTCGGGCTGGAATCCCCGCGACCACAACGTCACAGCACCCGCGATCATCGTCGGCGCGCAGACGCTGCACGCCACCGGATACGCCATGGGCGTCAAGTTCGACGGGGCGGATACCGCGGTCATCGCGTACTTCGGCGACGGCGCCACCAGTCAGGGCGATGTGTCGGAGGCCTTCGCCTTCGCATCGAGTTTCGGTGCGCCCGTTGTCTTCTTCTGCCAGAACAATCAGTGGGCCATCAGCGAGCCGGTGCGGGTGCAGAGCCATCTGCCACTGGCGGCGCGCGGCACCGGATTCGGGGTGCCGGGAATTCAGGTGGACGGCAACGATGTGCTCGCGGTGATGTCCACGACGCGGGCGGCGCTGCGTCGCGCGCGCGAGGGCAGCGGGCCCACCCTGATCGAAGCGGTCACCTATCGGATGGGGCCGCACACCACCTCCGACGACCCCACCAAGTACCGCAACGCCGCCGAGCTCGAGGAGTGGCGCGCCAAGGATCCGCTGTCGCGGGTGGAAAAGTACCTGGCGCGACGAGGAGCCCTGACGGATTCGGAGAAGCAGCGCATCGCGGCTAGGGCCGATAAGGTCGCCGCCGAGATGCGCGCCGGATGTCTCGGCACGATCGAGCCAACTGCCGCGGACATGTTCAATCACGTATACGCAGAGCCACATTCACTTGTCGCCGCGGAACGACGCGACTATCTGGAATACCTCGCAGGCTTTGGAGTCGAAGGGGTCGATGAGCCGCTTGCGCGAAGAGAAGGGACCTACGCATCATGACCAGAATGACCATGTCCGGTGCCCTGAATGCAGGTCTGCGTGCGGCCCTGGAAGACGACGACAAGGTGATCGTCATGGGGGAGGACGTGGGCAAGCTCGGCGGCGTCTTCCGGGTCACCGATGGGCTGCAGAAGGACTTCGGTGACCATCGGGTCATCGATACGCCGCTCGCCGAGTCCGGAATCATCGGCACTGCAGTGGGTTTGGCCATGCGTGGATATCGCCCGGTGTGCGAGATCCAGTTCGACGGCTTCGTGTACCCGGCCTTTGACCAGATCGTCAGTCAGGTGGCCAAGCTGCACTATCGGACCAAGGGTGCGGTGGGCATGCCGCTGACCATCCGCATCCCGTTTGGTGGCGGAATCGGTGCGGTGGAGCACCATTCGGAATCGCCGGAGGCGTACTTCGCCCACACGGCCGGCCTCCGGGTGGTGGCGTGCGGATCGCCGCAGGATGCCTACGACATGATCCGCCAGTCCGTGGCCTGCGATGACCCGGTCATCTTCTTTGAGCCCAAGCGCCGCTATTGGGAGAAGGGCGAGGTCAACCTGGAAGACACGGCGGCCCCGGCCCTTTCCCTGTCCTCTGCCCGTATCGTCCGGCCCGGCACCGCGGCGACCGTCGCCGCGTACGGTCCGATGGTCGCCGTCGCCACCGCTGCCGCGGATATGGCAGCCGCGGAGGGTATGTCGATAGAGGTGGTGGATCTGCGCTCCCTCTCGCCGGTCGACTTCGACACCCTGGAGGCGTCGGTACGCAAGACCGGACGGCTGGTGGTGGTTCACGAGGCATCGGTGTTCATGGGATTGGGCGCGGAGATCGCGGCACGCATCACCGAGCGGTGCTTCTATCACCTGGAGGCCCCGATTCTGCGCGTCGGTGGCTTCGCCCTGCCGTACCCCGCCAACAAGGTGGAGCACCACTACCTGCCCGACGCGGAGCGAGTGATGGACGCCGTCGACCGCGCCATTGCCGCCTAGGAGGAATGCGAAATCCATGGCAGTCAAACAGTTTCTGCTCCCAGATCTCGGTGAGGGGCTCACCGAAGCCGATCTGATCTCGTGGAAGGTGAAAGTCGGCGACGAGGTAAAGCTGAACCAGGTGCTCGCCGATGTGGAAACCGCGAAAGCGATGGTCGAGCTGCCCTCCCCCTACGAAGGAACCGTGGTGGCGTTGGACGCGGCCGAGAATTCGACCCTTGCGGTCGGTTCACCGCTGATCTCGATCGAGGTGGCCGGTGCCGAACCGGACGCGCCCGCGAACCTCGTCGGTTACGGTCCGTCGGAATCGAGTGGCCAGACCCGGCGTCGACGTCGTGCGGGAACCGGGGCAGCCGCGCTTGCGCTGGTGGAGGAGACGGAGGCGACCGCGCCGGTGGCAGTTCAGCCGGCGGCGTTGGACCAGCCTCGCCCCGCTGCCAAACCGTCGGTGCGCAAGCTGGCCGACGAACTCGGCGTGGCCCTCGACCTGATCAGCGGCACCGGGATCGGGGGCATCATCACCCGACAGGATGTGGAGGCCTACACCCGCAGCCTCACCGCCCGCGCTCCGCAGGTAGAACCCGCGGTACCGGTGGGCGGGGAAACGCGGATCCCCGTCGCGGGCGTCCGCAAGCACACCGCCGCCGCCATGGTCCGCAGCGCCTTCACCGCGCCGCACGTCACCGAATTCCTGACGGTGGACATGACCGCGACGATGGAGCTGCTCGCCGAGTTGAAGTCCAAGCACCCCGATCTCAAGCTCACCCCGATGACGCTGGTCGCGCGGATGGTGCTGCTGACGCTGCGGTCGCACCCCTCCCTCAACTCCACCTGGGACGAGCAGGCCGGCGAGATCGTCATCAAGCACTACGTGAATCTGGGTGTCGCGGCAGCGACCGAGCGCGGACTAG
Organism: Mycobacterium sp. D16Q14; assembly: GCA_002013415.1. GTDB lineage: Bacteria > Actinomycetota > Actinomycetes > Mycobacteriales > Mycobacteriaceae > Mycobacterium. Next base: position 40,604 of record MAEX01000015.1, on the reverse strand, counting down.
TGGTTCCGAATGTCAAGAGCGCCAACGGGATGTCGCTGCGTGAGCTGGCCGCGGTCTTCGCGCAGTTGGTGACCACCGCGCGTGAGGGAAAGACGGCGCCCGCCGATATGACCGGTGGAACGTTCACGCTGACCAACATCGGCGTGTTCGGCATCGATGCGGGCACCCCGATCATCAATCCGGGTGAAGCGGCCATCCTGGCCCTGGGCTCGATCGCCAAACGCCCGTGGGTGGTGGACGGCGAGCTCGCGGTCCGCGACGTCACCACGCTGGCGCTGTCCTTCGACCACCGGTTGGTCGATGGTGAGCAGGGGTCGAAGTTCCTCGCGGATCTGGGTGCGATGCTGACCGATCCACGCATGGCACTGGTGGTGTAGCTACACTCCTAGCAAACCCCGATCGAGGGTTGCGGGGACAGGGGGTGTGCATGCATCGAGGTATCGCGCTGTTGTGTGCGGCGCTTAGTTTGGCTGGTTGCACGCGGATTGCCGATGGTGAGGCGCTGGTGCCGGTGGACAGGGAGAGCCTCTACCGCGAGATTCAGCCGGTAGACGGCAAGCTTCGCGGGCGGCTGCTCACTCCCGAGGAGGTTCGGGAAGTTACCGGCCTCCCGAGACTCCTGAAGGTGTGGGACCCGGTAGACGGCATGTTCGGGTCGACTGACCCCGGCCTGCCATGCGCGCTGGGTTATTCGCTTGCCGAGGTCGTGCAGTACTCGGGATACGAGGCCGCGCGAATTGAGGGGTACTCGCAAGAGACCGAGGAGGTCAGGGAGTACTCGGTAGCGAACGCGCTGATCGTTTTCGGTGATACGCGCACCGCGCAGCGTGAGTTTCGGAGATTCGCCGGCCGGATGTCGCAATGTGATGGCGTCACCACGCAGAAGAGGCGTGACGCCGCCGACGCCTGGAAGCTGAGCGTCACCAGCGCCGATACCGCTGATGAGGTGGCCTGGACGCGTAGCGTGGTCGACTCCAGCTGGACCTGCTACATGGCCGCACGACAGCGGACCAACTTCGTGGCATCGTCGATGTTCTGCACCCATGGTTCCGATAACAAGGCGGGCGATGTGCTGAACCGATTGACGATGAAGCTCTCGGAGGCACGGTAATGCGCTGGTTACCAATCATTTTGCTCAGTCTGTCTGCGCTGTTTACGTCGTGCACCCATGCGGTCGCGGGTGAGGCCGCCGCCCCCGCCAAGCCGGAGAGGCTCTACCAGGTGTTGCCGCCGAGGCAGGCCGACCTTGAAGATCGCCTGCTGTCGGCATCGGATATTCGTGCGGCAGTGGGTCTTCCGGGGGTCAAGACCATTCCGCCGCTCGACACGGTGCTCTCGACGGCGAACACCGTGTCCGATTGCGCGTACGGATACTCCCTGGCCACGCGGCAGCAGTACCTGAGCTTCAGCGCGGCACGCATCCGGGCGTACTCCGAAACCGTCGGAAAGGTCCGCAGACACACCATCGGCACGGCGCTCATCGTGTTCGAGACCGCCAGCTCGGCGAGCCAGCAGTTCGAGCAGTTTGCCCAGCGCATGTCCCGATGCGATGGAGTGCATGGCACTACCGCGGTGGGTGGTGTCCAGGAGAGCTGGACGCTCAGCGTCGTGCACAGCGGTCACGACGAGGTGAACTGGACGCGCACCACCGACCGCTCACCGTGGTCGTGCCGACTGGTGGCGCGACAGCGCGCGAACTATGTCGCCTCGGTGATGTTCTGCCGACTCGACCCCAACGACGATAAGACCGAAGCGCTGTTCACCTTGCTGCTGGACAAGCTCGCTCGCTGATCGATCACGGCAGCCCTTGCGTTATCGGCGTCGCGTCCTTAATGTATCGATCGCCACATTAATGGAGGAGACTCGAATGCTGCAGGACAAGGTCGTCGTCGTCACCGGTGGAAGCCGCGGCTTGGGGCGAGCGATGGTGCAGGCGTTCGCGGCCCACGGCGCCGATGTGGTGATCGCGAGCCGCAAGATCGACTCCTGTAGCGAGCTGGCCGCCAAGGTGGAAGCCGAGCAGGGCCGCCGCGCGCTACCGGTGGCCTGCAATGTCAGCTCCTGGGCACAATGCGATGAGCTGGTCGACACCGTGTACCGCGAATTCGGCCGCGTGGACGTGCTGGTGAACAACGCGGGGCTGTCACCGCTGTACCCCAGCCTGGACCAGGTCTCGGAAGCATTGTTCGACAAGGTGATCGGGGTCAACTTGAAGGGTCCGTTCCGGCTGTCGGCATCGATTGCCACCAAGATGGCGGCAGGTGCGGGCGGCTCGATCATCAACATCAGCTCGATCGAAGCGGTACGGCCCGACGCCACCGCGCTGCCGTACGCGGCGGCCAAGGCCGGTTTAAACGCCCTGACCCTCGGGCTGGCGCATACCTTTGGACCGACCGTGCGTGCCAACACGATTCAGTGCGGGCTGTTCAACACCGATATCGCGGCGGCCTGGCCGGCGGGATTCGCGGAGGCGCTCATTCCCAGCATTCCGTTGCGACGTGTCGGTGAGCCGGAGGATATCGTCGGCGCGGCACTGTATCTCGCGAGCGACGCGTCGGCCTACTGCACGGGAACGACGATTCGCCTGGACGGCGGCATCCTGTGACGGAGGCCGGCGCCAAACCGCGGCGGGGCCGGCCGCCCGCGTCCGACGGTGATGCCGCGGCGACCCGCCGGCGGATCATGGATGCGGCAACGGAACTCTTCGCGGAAAAGGGATTTCACGGCACCGGGGTGGCAGAGATCGGCTCGGCGGCGGGTGTGCGCGGTGGTGCGCTGTACTACCACATCGGATCAAAAGAGGAACTTCTCTGGGAGATCCTGCGCAGCTACATCGACGAGATGCTCACCGAGGCCGCTCATATCGCGGGTATGAGCACCGCCCCGGCCAAGCGCCTGCGCACGCTGATCGGCTCCTACGTCATCCTCATCGTCAAGTACCGCAAGCAGGTCGCCATCCAGGTCCGCGATGGCTCCGCGCTGACCGGTGAGCGCGCCGCGGAGCTGCAGGTACTACGCGACGAGTTGCAGCGCTGCTGGCAGCGCGTCCTCGACGAGGGCCACGAGGCCGGGGCGTTTCGTACCTCCGATCACCTGATCACCAACGCGATTCTCGGGATGCTCAACATGGTGGCGGTCTGGTACCGCGCCGACGGCAAGAGCCCGGCACAGATCGCCAAACGCATCGCCGACATGGTCTTGGACGGTGTCCAGTTGGACCGTCCCGTTGAACCCGAACCGACAGGAAGTGACTGACATGGCATGGGATTTCGAAACCGACCCCGAGTACCAGGAGCTGCTGGACTGGGCCGAGGAGTTCGTCCGCACCGAGGTCGAACCGCTCGACTACGTGTTCCCCAATCCGTACGACAAGTCCGACAAAGAGGCCATGGACTACGTACGTCCACTCAAGGAAGAGGTCAAGCGGCGCGGCCTGTGGGCCTGCCACCTCGGACCCGAACTGGGCGGCCCGGGCTTCGGGCAGCTCAAGCTGGCGCTTCTCAATGAAATACTGGGCAGGTCGGTCTGGGGGCCTTCGATATTCGGATGCCAGGCACCCGACACCGGCAATGCCGAGATCCTCGCGCACTACGGGACGGAAGCTCAGAAGGCCACCTATCTGCAGCCGCTGATGGACGGTGACATCGGCTCCTGTTACGTCATGACCGAGCCGCAGGGCGGATCCGATCCGACGCTATTCAAGACCACCGCGGTGCGCGACGGTGGCGAGTGGATCCTCAACGGGGAGAAGTGGTTCAACTCCGAAGCGCGGCACGCGGCCTTCTGGATCGTCATGGCCGTCACCAACCCGGACGTCAGTCCCTACCAGGGCATGTCCATGTTCATCGTCGACCCGAACGCCCCCGGAGTCGAGATCGTCAGAAACATCACCGTGCACGGGTTCAGCGAGGACGAGGCATACACCCGCTTCACCAACGCCCGGATTCCCGCCGAGAACATGCTGGGTGCCGAAGGTGCCGCGTTCGTGATCGCGCAGACCCGTCTTGGTGGAGGCCGCGTGCACCACGCCATGCGCACGGTGGCCCAGGTGCGCAAGGCATTCGACATGATGTGTGAGCGTGTCATCAGCCGGGAAGCGCGTGGCGGCACCATTGCGAAGCTGCAGATGACGCAGGAGCGCATCGCCGACAGCTGGATCGAGATGGAATCGTTCCGTCTGCTGGTGCTCCGTACCGCCTGGCTGATCGACAAGCACCAGGACTACCTCAAGGTGCGCAAAGACATTGCGGCGATCAAGGCCGCCATGCCGAAAGTCATGCACGATGTCGCCCAGCGTGCCCTGCATCTGCACGGCTCGCTCGGGGTGTCCGAGGAGATGCCGCTGGCCAAGATGTTCCTGTACTCGGAGGTGATGGGTCTGGTCGACGGCCCGACCGAGGTGCACAAGGTGACCATCGCCAAGGAGGTCCTCAAGGATTACACCCCGTATGAGGGGCTGTTCCCGCCGAGCCACATACCGGCGCTGACGGAGAAGGCGCGGGCGCATGTGGCGGCGCGGATCGAGCACCGGGTGGGCAATCTGTAATGGCCGCACCGCAGCATGTAGATCCGAAAAGCGTTGATTTCGAGATAGTTTCGCGCTGGATGGACGAGCAAGGGCTCCCCGTGGGTGAGGTTGCGGATATCTCCGCGATCACGGGAGGCACTCAGAACATCATGGTGCGGTTCACCCGGGGCGGCCGCGAGTACGTGTTGCGGCGGCCGCCGAAGCACCTGCGTGAGGCCAGCAACAACGTGATCCGCCGCGAGGCGCGATTGCTGGGAGCATTACGCGGGCAAGGAGTTCCAGCGCCGGAACTCATCGCGGCCTGCGTCGACGAGACGGTGCTGGGTGGCGCGGTGTTCTACCTGATGGAGCCGGTCGACGGCTTCAATGCCTCGGTTACCCTGCCGGAGTTACATGCCGGCAGTGCGGATGTCCGGCATCAGATGGGGTTGGAGGCGGTCAGCGGTATTGCTGCGCTGGGCGCACTGGACTACCAGACGCTGGGACTGGATGGCTACGGCAATCCCGATGGCTTCCTGGAGCGCCAAGTGCCGCGCTGGCTCAAGGAGCTCGACTCGTATGTCAAGCATGAGGGATATCCAGGCCCGGATATCCCGGGCCTGCAGTCCGTCGCGGATTGGCTTGAGCAGCATCGGCCGTCGCAGTGGAAGCCGGGAATCATGCACGGCGATTTCCACCTGGCCAACATGATGTTCCGTCGCGATGGCCCGCAGTTGGCGGCGATCGTGGACTGGGAAATGTCGACCATCGGCGACCCGCTGTTGGATTTGGGGTGGCTGCTGGCGACCTGGCCGTCGGAGACCGACGATGCGTCACTGGGCGGAGCACTCGTACAGGCCGGGAACCTGCCCACACCCGGGGAGCTCGTCGCGCACTACGCCGAACGCACGGATCGTGATCTGAGTGCGATGGACTGGTACACGGTGCTGGCCTGCTTCAAGCTGGGCATCATCCTGGAGGGTACGCACGCGCGTGCATTCGCCGGGAAAGCACCTGTGGCGGTGGGTGATTACCTCCACGGTCTGACTCTGCAGCTGTTCAGGCGGGCGGTGGCGATTACCGGGTGACCGGCTCCTCGGGCAACGGGTCGCGTTGGCGGGTCAGCCGCAGCACCACGAAGGCGATCAGGATTACGGCCCAGGACAGCAGGCTGGCCCATAGCTGCGACCGGGTGCCGTCCTGAAAGCCCATGGCAACCAGAATCGTCACGATGGCACCTGCGGTGAGAATCGTCAACACCGGGTAGCCCCACATCTTGACGATCAGCTTCTCCGGGGGTGTGCGGGGCCTGAGCACCAGCTGCGATATCGCAATCATGAAGTACACAAAGAGGATTACCGCGCCGGAGGAATTGAGCAGGAACAGGAATACGGTGTCCTCGGCGATGTAGGCGAGTATTACGCAGACGAATCCGATGAACGAGGACGCCAGGATGGCGTGCATGGGAACACCGCGAGAGTTGACGCGTAGCCAGCTGCGTGGTGCCTCGCCCCTTCCTGCCAACACGAACAGCATGCGGGAGGCGGTGTACATCGCTGAATTGAGACAGGACAGTACGGCGGTGAGCACCACGATCCGCATGATGTTGTCGGCGTGCGGAATTCCCATGGTCTTGAATGCGGTGACGAAGGGCGAGGTGCCCAGGGTCGGACTGTCCCATGGCACGATCACCGCGATAAGGAAGATGGATCCCACGAAGAAGAGCCCAATTCGGTAGATGACCGAGTTAGTGGCCCTGCTGATGGCCCGCGCGGGGTCCTTGGATTCGGCGGCCGCGATGGTGGCAATTTCCGGGCCGACCATGGAGAACACCACGACCACGATGGCGGAGAAGATCGCACCGGTGCCGTTCGGTGCGAACCCGCCCTTGGTGAGGTTGGAGAAGTCCATCTGCTTATCCGGCCACCAGCCCACGACGAACAGCGTGCCGAGGACCAGAAACGCGATGATGGCAAGGACTTTCACGCTCGCGAACCAGTATTCGAATTCGCCATAGGAGCGCACCGAGAAGAGGTTGGTGGCGGTCATGGCCACCATGAGGACAAGTGCGATGAGCCACAGGGGAGTGTGCGGCCACCAATCTTGGACGATCTTGCCGCCGGCCACCGCCTCGAATCCGACAACGATCACCCAGAAGTACCAGTAAAGCCAGCCGACCGAGAATCCCGCCCAATCACCGAGTGCACGGCGGCTGTAGTCGGCGAAGGAGCCGGTCGACGGATTCGCCACGGCCATCTCGCCGAGCATGCGCATCACCAGCACGATGAGCACGCCGGTAATGGCATAGGTGAGGAAGGCAGCCGGTCCGGCGGCCTTGATGGTCGCACCGGACCCGACGAACAGACCGGCACCGATCACGCCGCCGATCGCGATCATCGTCAGGTGGCGCTTCTGCAGCGAGTGCTGCAGACCGCCGCCATGGGGCGCTTCCGCCGTGGTGCCCATGGGGTGTCTCCTTCAGCCGGGTAGGTCGATGTTGCACCCCGTAACCAGATCGTGCAGCGCGTTGCCAGGAATTTCGGGGGCCTGCGGGAGGTTCCTGGAGGTCGTGAGCCACTTCGGTATCTCCACCTCCTCGGCCGATGGATACGTGAGCCCGGACGTGCTCGCCCGCGCGGTAGAGGAACGCGGGTTCGATTGGCTGTTGTTCGATGACCACTCGTACTTCCCGGTCGACACACCCGATGAGATCGATGCGGAGTTTCGTGCTCGGCTTCCGTTGATCCGGGACCTTCCCGTGGTGCTGGCCTACGCGGCTGCGGCCACCGAACGGCTTGTGGTCGGGTCCGGAGTCGCGTTGCTACCCCAGCGCGATGTGCTGCACACCGCCAAGGCGTGGGCGACCCTGGCGACGTTGTCGGGTGGCCGTGCGGTGCTCGGCGTCGGTGTCGGGTGGAATCTGGGCGAGCTGCGCAACCACGGCGCCGACCCGACGGTGCGCGGTGTGAAACTCGACGAGCAGTTGGTCGCCCTGAAGCTGCTGTGGACCGATGAGGTGGCCGAATTCCACGGAGAGCATGTGGATTTCGGGCCCGTCGCAGCGAGTCCGCGTCCGCCATCGCCCATCCCGATCTACGTCGGCGGCCCGAGCCCGGCGGCACAACGTCGCGCGGTGCGGCTCGGCGATGGCTGGTTGCCGTACGCGGAGACGTCGACGCCCGATGATGTGCGCGAGGCACGCCGTCGGTTCGCCGAGCATGGTCGCGCGGACCTGCCCGCCACCGTGAGCGGCGCGGCCGGGGACGAGCGTGTTGCCGCGGAATATCTGGACGCCGGTGTGGATCGGGTGCTGTTTCACCTTGATCCGCGAAGTGAAACAGAAACACTGCTGGAGCTCGACAGGCTCACTGCGATCGCGAATCGCTTGCGCGCCAAAAAATAACGCGGAGTACGTGAGCGGTCAGCCCTCGATGAACTGCTCCAGCTGAACACGCGCGACGTCGTCGGCGAGCTGCTTCGGCGGGCTCTTCATCAGGTAGGCCGAGGCCGGCAGGATCGGGCCGCCGAGTCCACGGTCGAGCGCGATCTTCGCCGCGCGCACCGCGTCGATGATGATGCCGGCCGAGTTGGGGGAGTCCCAGACCTCGAGCTTGTACTCGAGGTTCAGCGGCACGTCGCCGAAGGCGCGACCTTCGAGGCGGACGTAGGCCCACTTGCGATCATCGAGCCAGGCGACGTAGTCGGACGGGCCGATGTGCACGTTCTTGTCGTACACCTTGTCGGCCAGTGAGCCGTTCAGGTTCGAGGTGACGGCCTGGGTCTTGGAGACCTTCTTGGACTCCAGACGCTCACGCTCGAGCATGTTCTTGAAGTCCATGTTGCCGCCGACGTTGAGCTGGTAGGTGCGATCCAGGGTGACACCGCGATCTTCGAACAGCTTGGCCATCACGCGGTGGGTGATGGTGGCACCCACCTGGCTCTTAATGTCGTCGCCCACGATCGGTACACCGGCGTCTTCGAACTTCTTGGCCCACACTGGGTCCGAGGCGATGAACACCGGCAGCGCGTTGACGAATGCCACCTTTGCGTCGATGGCGCACTGGGCGTAGAACTTGTCGGCCTCTTCGGAACCGACCGGCAGGTAGGAGACCAGGACGTCGACGTTGTTGTCCTTCAACGTCTTCACGACGTCGACGGGCTCGGCGTCGGAAATCTCGATGGTCTCGGCGTAGTACTTGCCGATGCCGTCCAGGGTCGGGCCGCGCTGTACCAGGACGTTGGTTGGCGGTACGTCGGCGATCTTGATGGTGTTGTTCTCGGAAGCGGCGATGGCCTCGGAAAGGTCGAAGCCGACCTTCTTGGCGTCCACGTCAAAGGCGGCGACGAATTTCACGTCGCGCACGTGGTACTGGCCGAACTTGACGTGCATCAGACCGGGAACATTGGAGTTCTCGTCCGCGTCCTGGTAATACTGCACACCCTGGACCAGCGAGGACGCGCAGTTGCCGACGCCGACGATGGCGACGCGCACCTCAGATGTGTTGTTGGACATGGACGGTTCTCCTTTACCGATGGACATACTTAACGCTCCTCGACCCGTGCCTGCGCGGTGCGCTCGGCGGCGATCAAGTCGTTGAGCCACTTCACTTCTCGTTCACTGGATTCCAGGCCTAGCTGGTGTAACTGCTTCGTGTATCGGTCGAACGAACTGCTCGCCCGGGTAATGGCCTCGCGCAGGCCTTCCCGGCGTTCCTCCACCTGACGGCGACGGCCTTCGAGGATGCGCATCCGGGCCTCGGCCGGGGTGCGGTTGAAGAATGCCAGGTGCACACCGAAGCCGTCGTCGGTGTAGTTCTGTGGACCGGTGTCCGCCACCAGCTCGCTGAAGCGAGCACGGCCGGCCGCCGTCATCTGGTAGACCCGCTTGCCACGAAGCAGCACCGTGGTGCCCGCGGGCGCGGAGTCCTCTGCGATGAGCCCGTCAGCCTGCATGCGGCGCAGGGCCGGGTATAGCGAGCCGTAAGAGAAGGCCCGAAAGGCGCCCAGTAGGCCCGTCAGGCGCTTGCGCAGCTCGTAGCCATGCATGGGTGACTCAAGCAGCAGGCCCAGGATGGCCAGTTCCAACATGAAGTCACCTCCCAACACCGTGTATGACGCCCGAGCATCTCTCGTGCACCGATCGGGACATAGTATCGCCGCGATATATGCGGGCGCCACACGGGGGAGGTTTAGTTCTCCGACGGGTAGAGGGTCCGAATCGGCGTGCCGTCGGGATTGACGTAGATCGAGCCGTTCTGGAACTCACCGCTCACCGAGATGTCGATCTGCACGGTGTCCGGCGGTGCGGTCTTATCCTCGCTCGGTTTGATGAAAAGGTAGGTGTTCTTGACCTCGCTGGCCTTGATGCCGAGGGTTTCGGGTGCACCGCGCAGGATCCCGACGATGGTCTTGACATCAAACTTGCCGAGATCCACCACGTGGTCGGCATGCGACCCACTGTCGTCATCGGGATGGTCCCACCCGCCCTCGTAGCGGTACCGCAGCGTGCGGCGCGGCTCGCGCGGATCGGGTCGGGTGAGTAGGGCGTACTCCCCGTAGATGTTCAGTTCGTACCCCGTGGTGTCGCCGAACTTTTGGCGCATCTGCTCGAACAGCCCGGTCAGACCGCCCAGCGACATCAGCTGGCGCGGCGGCGTCAGCACGATCGGCGCCACGCCGTCGGGCTTGGCGCCCGGGTCTGATTGGAAGTCCAAAGGGGAGCTGGTGTTTCCGTACGCGCCCCAACCGACGAGAACACCCACCAGGACCAGCGCCGTGGACACCCCGGCGGGGGCGTACCACCGCCGCCACCAGGGGCGTTGCGACCCCTGGAGGACGGGCATACTCGCCGCGGACTTTGCGTTCTGCAGATCCGAGACGAGGGCGCTCAGCTGGCTCAGTGTGGAGGCGTTGGTGGCCGCAGCGACCCGTTCCCGGTGCTCCTCCATGGAGAGCTGTCCGTCGCTCAGCGCATCGTCGAGCAGCTTGCAGGTGTCGTTGCGGTCGCCGTCCTTGGCCCGGGTGACTGTCGCCATGCGAGGAATCGTAGAGCGATCTTGATGCTCAGGATGCGGGCGTGACCTCTTTGGGTTCACCGTTACCCGCGACGACCATCCGTCCGGTGCGGTCCTTTTCCGAGACGGTGATGGTGATGTCGACGCCCTCATCACGGGGCTTGATCACCATGACGGTCCCGCCGTCGCCCGCGGCGGGCACATTCAGGCTCTCGGGAGCTCCGCGCAGGACGCCGACGATCTTGGCCGGATCGAACCGGCTCAGATCTCCGATTCGAACGTCGCGCCAGGTGCCGGGCATCGCACCACCGTCGCGGAACCCGCCCTGATACGGGTACGTGATGGGCAGGTTCGGATCCGCCGGTTCGATGCGGACCAACGACGCGTTGTTCGAGCGGACGGTCAGTTCGATGCCGACGGTGTCACCGAACTTCGCGCGCATTTGGTCCAGCAGGCCGGACAGACCCGGGACGGAGAACAGCTTGGTCGGCGCGATCACCACGGGGGCGACGCCGTCGGCGGCCGCGCCCGGGTCCGGTGGCACCGGCCGAGTCGCGTAGCTCCCCACCCCGGCTCCGACGGCGGCAGCGACAACGGCTGTGACAACGATCGCCGGCCAGCGGCGCCGCTGAGGCTGCGGCGCGGGTATGTGGGCCGGAAGTGCGGCGATCTGCAGATCGGAGACCACGCCGTTGAGTTCACCGAGAGTCTGCGCACGGGTGGCCACGGCGATCCGTTGACGATGTTCCTCCGAGGAGATCTGGCCCTCGCCAAAGGCGGCATCGAGCGTCTTGCAGGTGACGTCTCGGTCAGAGTCCTTGGCACGGGTCGCCATGCGAGGAATCGTAGAGTGGCCGGAATCAGCCCCAGTACGCGAACTCGCAGACCGGGTTCGGCTCGCTCTTGAACGACACCAGCATGTCGCCCATCATGATCGTGCAGCCGGTGGCGCCGGCGCCGTTGGCCCGGACCTCGGAGTGCGCCTCCTCGACGACGTCGATGGTGTGTTCCCAGGGCAGCGAGACGTCCTTCTCGATGTGGGCGGGGCTGCCGTTCTCCTTCCAGGTGACGGTTGCCGTTCCGGCGCCCGTCACCTTCAGGACTGCGGACCCGACGACCTTGCCGGTGCCCTTCACCCCAACCGGCGCGGAGGCGGTCGCTGCGGGACCGTCGACCGGGGCCGGGCGCGTCGTCGACGTGGCCGTTGAGGTGGCTGCTTGCGTCGACGAGATGTCGGCAGATTTCCCGCATCCGGATGTGATCACGGCGATAACCGCAAAGCCGGCAAGCGCCGGCGAAAGTCGAGTAAATGTCACCCTGCCCCCTCTTCCTGACAACCGACCAATCGTAACGAGTGGAACGCAGACAGACTTCGGCTTCGCAGAGGACATGCTGTCTGTGTGGCCCCGGGTCTGCCTGCGGGTAATCGCACGTACTCTGGTTACCGTGCGATTGCAGAGACAGGTGGTGGATTACGCGCTCAAGCGGCGATCCCTGCTGGCCGAGGTCTATTCCGGGCGTACCGGCGTGGCCGAAGTCTGCGACGCGAACCCGTACCTGCTCCGCGCGGCTAAGTTTCACGGCAAATCGAGTGCCGTGGTCTGCCCGATCTGCCGCAAGGAGCAACTGACGCTGGTGTCGTGGGTTTTCGGCGAGCACTTGGGAGCGGTATCCGGGTCGGCCCGTTCGGCTGAGGAACTCGTGATGCTTGCCACTCGGTACTCGGAGTTCGCCGTGCACGTTGTCGAGGTATGCCGGACCTGCAGTTGGAATCATTTGGTGAAGTCGTATGTCATGGGCGCCCTCCCGGCGCCGAAGGGGACCACCCCACGTCAGCGGACAACTCGTGCCCGGACGGCCAGTGAATAGGCCACCAGGTGAGGGCGGCGTGGTTGGCGGGCAGAATCCGGTAGCTCACAGCGGCGGCTCGGATTCACCGCGTACCCCCAGCATGGACGATCGCCCGACATCGATCCTCGACCCCGTCGAGGATCTGCCGTTGTACCGGCGCGACGAGGACGCCGTGGCCGCCGCGCGCGCGGCACTGGAGCGTGACGACGACGAGGGCATGGGGCACGAGCCGCCACCTCCACCCGGCAGGCCCGGTGGTCCGTCTCGTCCGCCGCAGCGCCGCCGTAAGCGAAAGACCAACGGCTGGAGAATTTTCCGTCGTGTGATGATCGCGCTGGTCTTGCTGGCGATCGTTATCCCGCTGGCGACGTTCGCGCTGGCGTATTCGGTGGTCGACATCCCGAAGCCGGGCGACATTCGTACCAGCCAGGTGTCCACCATCCTGGCCAGTGACGGCACCACCGAGCTCGCCAAAGTTGTTCCACCGGACGGGAACCGGGTCGATATCAAGATCGACCAGGTGCCTCAGCACGTGCGTGCGGCCGTGATGGCGGCCGAGGACCGTGATTTCTACGGCAACCCCGGCTTCTCCTTCTCGGGCCTGCTGCGCGCGTTCAAGAACAACATGTTCGGTGGCGACACTCAGGGTGGATCGACGATCACTCAGCAGTACGTGAAGAACGCGATGGTAGGCGCGCAGCGCGCCGGCCTCGGCGGTCTCACCCGTAAGGCCAAAGAGATCGTCATCTCCACCAAGATGTCCCAGTCCTGGTCCAAGGATCAGGTGCTGGAGGCCTACCTCAACATCATCTATTTCGGGCGCGGTGCGTACGGTATCTCGGCGGCATCGAAGGCCTACTTCGACAAGCCGGTCGAGCAGCTGACCGTGTCCGAGGGTGCGTTGTTGGCCGCGCTGATCCAACGGCCTTCGCGACTGGATCCCGCGGTGGACTTGCCTGAGTCGACGAACCGGTGGAATTGGGTGCTCGACGGCATGGTGACCATCGGTGCCCTGTCCGCGCAGGATCGCGCCGGGCAGGTGTATCCGGCAACGGTGCCGCCGGAGCAGGCCGCCGCACAGAACGCGACGACGGGCCCGAACGGCCTCATCAAACGTCAGGTGATGGCGGAGCTGACCGACCTGTTCAACATCGATGAGCAGACATTGAACACCGAGGGTCTGCAGATCACGACCACCATCGACACCAAGGCACAGCAGGCTGCCGAGAACGCGGTCAACAGCACCCTGCAGGGTGAGAACCCTGATCTGCGGACGGCCGTGGTCTCCGTCGACCCACGTACCGGCGCGGTAAAGGCCTACTACGGCGGATCGAACGCACAGGGCCTGGACTATGCGCAGCAGGGTCTGCAGACCGGCTCGTCGTTCAAGGTGTTTGCCTTGGTGGCGGCATTGCAGCAGGGCATCGGCCTGGGCTATCAGCTGGACAGCTCGGAGTTGACCTATCAGGGCATCACCATCAAGAACAGCGAAGATGCTTCGTGCGGAACGTGTTCGGTGGCGGAGGCGCTCAAGCGCTCGCTGAACACCAGCTTCTACCGGCTCATGCTGAAGCTGAAGAACGGGCCCGATGATGTGGCTACCGCCGCGCATTCCGCGGGCATCGCCGAGAACTTTCCCGGTGTCTCACACACCCTGTCCGAGGACGGTCAGGGCGGCCCGCCGAACAACGGCGTCGTGTTGGGCCAGTATCAGACCAGGGTGATCGACATGGCCTCGGCGTACGCGACGTTGGCGGCGTCGGGGACTTACCGGAAGCCGCATTTCATCCAGAAGGTGGTGAACGCGGACGGTCAGGTGCTTTTCGACGCCGGTTCCTCGGACAACACCGGCGAGAAGCGCATATCCGATGACGTTGCCAACAACGCGATCTCGGCGATGAAGCCGATTGCGGGCTACTCGCGTGGACATGCGCTGGCCGGTGGCCGAGAGTCGGCCGCCAAGACCGGTACCGCACAGTTGGGCGACACCAAGGACAACAAGGACGCCTGGATGGTCGGTGTCACCCCGTCGCTCTCGACAGCGGTGTGGGTGGGAACCGACGACGGCAAGCCGATCAAGAACAGTTGGGGCGGGCCGATTTACGGATCCGGCCTGCCGTCGGACATCTGGAAGAAGACTATGGATGGTGCGCTGGACGGCACTACCAAGGAGACCTTCCCCAAGCCCGGTGCCATCGGTGGTTATGCCGGTGTGCCCGTCTACGTACCGCCGCCTCCGGCGCCGAATGGTCCGCCTGCGCCCGCGCCGGGCGGTGGCGGAGAGGTGACGGTCATCCAGCCGACCATCGAGATCGCGCCGGGTATCACCATTCCGGTGGGGCCCCCGACAACGATTCCGGTGGGCCCGGCCGCGCCACCGGCGGGTGACGTACCGCCACCTCCGGGGCAGTAGGCAGGTGCCGGCAGAATCCCGGAGCCGCACCATCGGCGACATTGAGCCGGTGAGCCGCAGCGTCGGCGACATGGAGTCTGTGAGCCGCAGCGTCGGCGACATGGAGTCTGTGAGCCGCAGCGCCGGCGACATTCAGGGTGCGACGGTGTCTCCCGAAAAGCTCGCGGGTGACCTGCGCAGCGCCGACGACCGTGACTTCCCTAGTCGCACAGATGTGATGGGTGCCGAGCTGTCCGAGGTGGTCGGCGGACCGCTAGGTCGGCACGCGCTGGTCGGCAGGCAACCGTTCTGGACGCCACTGCGGGTGGTGTTCATCATCGCGCTGGGGTTCCTGATCCTGGGGTGGACCAGCAAGGCGCCCTGTCTGCAGCAGAGTGGAACCGGCAATGGTGCTCAGCGCGTGGCCAATTGGGACAACAACCGCGCCTACTACCAACTGTGCTATTCGGATACCGTGCCGCTCTACGGCGCGGAGCTCTTGAACCAGGGCCGCTTCCCGTACAAGTCGAGCTGGCTGGAAACCGACTCGAGCGGGCATCAGAAGATTCAGTACGACGGCACCCCGGCGGTCCGGTACATGGAGTACCCGGTGGTCACCGGGGTGTACCAGTACACCGCGATGGCTCTGGCCAAGACGTACACCCAGGCCAGCGACCTGCTGGGGCTGCCCATCGTCGCCGAAGTCGTGATGTTCTTCAACATCGTGGCCTTCGGGTTGGCGCTGGCCTGGCTGGTGACCATTTGGGCCAGTGCGGGATTGAGCCCGCGTACACGTCCCTGGGATGTGGTGATGATCGCCGCGTCTCCGATCGTGATCTTCCAGATCTTCACGAATTTCGATGCCCTCGCTACGGCTTTCAGCATGACGGCGCTCTTGGCGTGGGCGCGCAAGAAACCCTGGCTTGCCGGTGTGCTGATCGGGCTGGGGGTGTCCGCCAAGCTCTACCCGGTACTGCTGCTGTTTCCGCTGCTGTTGGTGAGCCTGCGGGGCGGCAAGATGCACGAGTTCTCGAAGACCGCCGCCGCCGCGCTGGCCAGCTGGGTAGTGGTGAACGCGCCGGTGGCGATGCTCTTTCCGCGAGGGTGGGGGGAGTTCTTCCGGCTCAACACCCGGCGTGGCGACGATATGGATTCGCTGTACAACGTCTTCAAATCCTTCACGGGGTGGCAGGGCTTCGACGGCTCGCTGGGCTTCTGGGAACCCCCGGTCATTCTCAACGCGGTCTCGGCAGTGCTGTTCGGGATCTGTTGCGTAGGTATCGGATACGTGGCGCTGACGGCGCCGCGGCGTCCGCGCGTGGCGCAGCTGGCCTTCCTGGTGGTGGCGGTGTTCCTGCTGACCAACAAGGTGTGGAGCCCGCAGTTCTCGCTGTGGCTGGTGCCGCTGGCCGTGGTGGCGCTGCCGCACCGCCGAATCCTGTTGGCATGGATGACCGTTGATGCGCTCGTGTGGATTCCACGGATGTACTACCTGCTGGGTATGGAGAACAAGGGACTGCCCGAGCAGTGGTTCACCGGCACGGTGCTGGTGCGGGACATCGCGGTGATCGGTCTGTGCGCCTTGGTGCTGCGCCAGATCTATCACCCCAGCGAGGATGTGGTGCGCGCGCACAGCGACAACACCGACGATCCGGCGGGTGGGCCGTGCGACGGGGCCGCCGACGACGCCCCGGCATGGCTGCCCTCCTGGCTGCGGCCGCGTAAGCCCACACCGCATATCTCCCGCGCGTAGTTCCTCCAGTCGGGCGATTTCGCCGGTCAGGGGGCTGTGCGGTAGCCTTGGCCGGTTGCCGACGCAGGCGACTCTCCTGCCACGGATACGCCGTGGCCGCACTAGACCACAGGAGGTGATGAGTTTCTCATGCGTCAGTACGAAATCATGGTCATTCTCGACCCAACCCTTGACGAGCGCACCGTAGCTCCATCGCTGGATACGTTCTTGAACGTTATCCGGGGTGACGGCGGAACCGTTTCGAAGGTAGAGGTCTGGGGCAAGCGTCGTCTTGCATACGAGATCGCCAAGCATGCCGAGGGCATCTACGCGGTGATCGACGTGGTCGCAGAGCCCGCCACCGTATCGGAGCTTGATCGCCAGCTTGGCCTCAACGAGTCCGTGCTACGGACCAAGGTCCTGCGCACCGGAGCCCGTTAGAGGTCCTACGGAAGTCAGTCGACTTCCGTAGGCTGCCGGTTAACCACGCCAGCTGACAGACACGAGGAGGAACCGTGGCAGGTGACACCACCATCACGGTCATCGGAAATTTGACCGCCGATCCAGAACTGCGTTTCACCCCGTCGGGGGCCGCCGTCGCCAACTTCACGGTGGCGTCGACTCCCCGCATCTTCGACCGACAGAGTTCGGAGTGGAAGGACGGAGAGGCGCTGTTCCTGCGGTGCAATATCTGGCGTGAGGCCGCCGAGAATGTGGCCGAGAGCCTGACCCGAGGGTCCCGTGTCATCGTCACTGGTCGGCTCAAGCAGCGCTCCTTCGAAACCCGCGAGGGCGAGAAGCGCACCGTCATGGAGGTCGAGGTCGACGAGATCGGCCCGTCTCTGCGGTACGCGACCGCCAAGGTCAACAAGGCCTCGCGTGGTGGTGGCGGTGGTGGAGGTTTCGGTGGCGGCGGAGGTGGCGGCGGGGCTTCCCGTCCCAGCGAGCCCGCCGACGATCCGTGGGGCAGTGCCCCGGCCTCCGGTTCCACCGCAGCGGACGACGAACCGCCCTTCTGATCTGGGCGACACAACTTATCTAGCTAGAAAGAAAGAGATTCACCATGGCCAAGACGACTAAGCGCCGTCCTGCCCCGGAAAAGCCGGTCAAGACACGTAAGTGCGCGTTCTGCACCAAGAAGGCGCTGAACATCGATTACAAGGACACCAACCTGCTGCGCACGTACATCAGTGAGCGCGGCAAGATTCGTGCCCGCCGGGTTACCGGCAACTGCGTTCAGCACCAGCGCGACATCGCGATCGCGGTGAAGAACGCTCGCGAAGTAGCCCTGCTGCCGTTCAGCTCGGCGACGCGGTAGGACCGGAGGGACATCTGATGAAGCTGATTCTGACGACCGAGGTCGAGCACCTCGGCACTGCCGGTGACACCGTTGAGGTCAAGGACGGTTACGGACGCAACTACCTGCTGCCCCGCGGACTGGCGATTGTTGCCACCCGTGGTGCAGAGCGCCAGGCCACCGACATCCGTCGCGCCCGCGAGGCCAAGGAGATCCGTGGCGTCGAGCACGCCCACGAGATCAAGCAGGCGATCGAGGGCCTGGGTGCCGTGAAGCTGACGGTGAAGACTGCCGGCGAGGGCAAGCTGTTCGGTTCGGTGACCGCCGCTGACGTGGTGGGCGCCATCAAGGCCGCCGGTGGACCGAACCTGGACAAGCGGACCGTCACCTTGCCGAAGGCACATATCAAGCAGATCGGTTCGTACGCACTGGACGTGCATCTGCACGCCGGGGTGGCAACCAAGGTCACGGTGGATGTAGTCGCCGCAGGCTGATCGATCCGAAATACTGCCGGGTCAACGGCGTCGCGGGTTTCCGCGGCGCCGTTGCCGTATCTGCTGGCGAACGTATTGTACGCGTGTGCCACTCCAGCGAAGCTACCTCTAGTTAACCTAGAGGGTTGAGAGGGGTAACAGAACACGCCCGAGTACGCAACCTGATGCGACACGCCGAACGGATTCCCATCCACAGTCCTGTCAATTAGTTAACCGGCCGCCAACTGGGAAAAGTGCAGGACTGTAGGTAGCTATCCCCAGGTTGTCCCCAACCCCCTAACACCGGGTTGGACAGTAGTCCACACTCCATACCCAGGCCCATCCACAGGTGCACTTGGCAGGGTCGCTAGCAACATCTAACGTCTACCGCGGCGCGCCGGGACCACGAGGATTGTCAGTCGCCGTCGTTACCATGACTGCGAACATACGTTCGATCTGAGTTGAGTAGGAGGACCGCGCGCCGTGGCAATAGTCGACGATCTAGGCCAGTCCGGTCCAGTTGCCCCTCCCGAGGAGGAGTTCGGCCGTCAACCCCCTCAGGATGTGGCTGCCGAGCAGTCCGTGCTGGGCGGGATGCTGCTGTCCAAGGACGCCATCGCCGATGTGCTGGAGAAGCTGCGGCCGCACGATTTCTACCGGCCCAATCACCAGAGTGTGTATGAGGCCGTCCTCGATCTGTACGGCAGGGGCGAGCCCGCCGATGCGGTGACCGTGGCCGCCGAGCTGGACCGGCGTGGGCAGCTGCGCCGGGTGGGCGGGGCGCCGTATCTGCACACGCTGATCTCCACCGTGCCGACCGCCGCCAACGCCGGGTACTACGCGGGCATCGTCGCCGAGAAGGCGCTGCTGCGCCGGCTCGTGGAGGCCGGGACCCGCGTGGTGCAGTACGGGTACGCCGGGGCCGAGGGTGCCGATGTGGCTGAGGTGGTGGACCGCGCCCAGGCCGAGGTCTACGACGTCACCGACCGTCGAATGTCGGAAGACTACGTACCTCTGGAAGAACTGCTGCAGCCGACGATGGATGAGATCGATGCGATCGCGTCCGCCGGCGGCATGTCCAAGGGTGTGCCGACAGGCTTCACCGATCTGGACGAGATCACCAACGGTCTACATCCGGGTCAGATGATCATCGTGGCGGCGCGACCTGGTGTCGGGAAATCGACGCTGGGTTTGGATTTTATGCGGTCGTGTTCCATCAAGCACCAGCTGCCCAGCGTCATCTTCTCGCTGGAAATGAGCAAGACCGAGATCGTCATGCGACTACTCTCGGCCGAGGCGAAGATCAAACTGGGCGATATGCGTTCGGGCCGGATGAGCGATGACGACTGGACCCGGCTGGCGCGGCGGATGAGTGAGATCAGCGAGGCCCCGCTCTACATCGACGACTCCCCGAACCTGACGATGATGGAGATCCGCGCCAAGGCGCGACGGCTCAACCAGAAGGCCGGGCTCAAGCTGGTGGTGGTGGACTACCTGCAGCTGATGACCTCCGGTAAGAAGCACGAATCCCGTCAGCAGGAAGTCTCGGAGTTCTCCCGAAATCTGAAGCTTTTGGCCAAGGAGCTCGAAGTTCCGGTCATCGCGATCAGTCAGCTGAACCGTGGTCCCGAGCAGCGCACTGATAAGCGACCGCAGGTGTCGGATCTTCGTGAATCGGGCTCGCTGGAACAGGACGCCGACATGGTCATCCTGCTGCACCGGCCCGATGCGTTCGAGCGCGATGATCCGCGCGGCGGCGAGGCCGACCTAATCCTGGGTAAGCACCGTAACGGCCCGACGGCGACGATCACCGTGGCCCACCAGCTGCACCTGTCGCGCTTCACCAACATGGCGCGGTAGCCGACAGCCGATAGATAGCCTCACGGCCGACGGCGGAGTCGAGTTGAAACTCGATCGCCCGCAACGTATTCAGCGCTTCGTCATCGATCTGCGGAATCAACGACTCCGCAGTCAGGGCGGATTCAACTGGTCGTCGCAACACCTCGATGATGGAGGTGTTGATGGGCAGACCAGCGGGGTGGATGAAGGAGTTGACGGGGCGCTCGCCGTAGCGCAACGCCGTCCCGGCGCGACGATGCGGAACCCATGGCACGCATGCCCGACGGCGTGATGCCGCAGCTCCGGGTAGCGCCGTCCTTATTTGTCGTCGTGAGTGAGGAATCGGAGATGGTCCAGTTGCCAGGCGGCTAACGCGACGAGGGAAGCGGTGATCCATAGCGCGAGCAGCGCATTGTGGATGCCGATGGAGGTAAAAGCGATGCCGCCGATCGCAGCCCCAGTCAGGAATCCGCAGTAGATAGTCAGGTGAGCTACCCACGTCCATTTGGTGACTCCTGCCAGATGAAGGGATGCGCCCTGCCCGATCTTTACCAATGTTCCGGTTACGCAGGAAAGCGGCATGACCACTTCTCCCCGGCGGCTTATCGACGTGTTGAGGGCGCCGAGGCCGAATGCCAGACACAGGACAGGTATCGCTCCGATCTGCGGCCCGTCGTCAGGGAGTAGCACATCACATAGCCACGCAGTGAACCGCCACCGTCGCCACGACCGTGGCACCGTGTCTGGCCTTGCGCCACAGATACAGTCTGGCGAATGTCGCTGTGCTCACACCGAAGAGGAAAGCACCGACAGCTGCGGCGGCAGAAAGTCCGAGTGCGTGATTGCCGTTTACATGTTCGAGCACTAGGCGCTCGGTGTTGCCTGTCATGAAGGTGACGTACCACCCCGAGGTGTAAAGCCATGCCGCTGCACCCGTGGAGCCGGCGAGCACGGCCGGAAGTGCCCCCAGGGCCATCTCCCTTAGGTCGTGGAAGGGACCCAAGGCAGAGTGCTTGACGGCCGCAGCCTCTGTCTTCGAAGGCATTGTCTAGGAATCACTTCCGTGTGGCGGCGAGGGAGTCGCCGGTGTGGGGCGTATCGAGCCGCAAGGAGTCAACGAGGCGGCGATACAGCGGGCAGCGGGTCAACAGGTCGCAGTGGCGACCGCGGTCGACAATCTGCCCTTGGTTCATGACGACAATGGTGTCCGCATCGATCACCGTGGATAGCCGATGCGCAATGGTGAGCACTGCCCCCGCCGATGCTTGTTCCCGAATCACCTGGTGCACTGCCGATTCGGTCAGGCCATCGATTTGGGCAGTGGCCTCGTCCAACAGAAGCACCTCAGGGTTCCCGAGCAGGGCCCTGGCCAGAGCGATGCGTTGTCGCTGCCCGCCGGAGATATTCGTGCCCGCCACGTCGGTATCGAGGCCTTGATCGAGTCCCTCGGCAAGTTCGGTCAGGTGCACCCGCCTCAGAACTTCGGCGATATCGCCTTCCGCGGCTTCGGGGTTGGTAAATACCAGGTTGTCACGCAGGCTTCCTGGCAGCAGCGGAGTATCCTGCTCGACGTAGCCCAGTCTGCCCCGGATCTCGCCGATGCCGAGCTCGCAGTACGGTGTTCCAGCCATCGACAATCGGCCGCTCTCAGGATCAATGAACTTGAGGATCAGCGAGAAAAGAGTTGTCTTGCCTGCACCGGAGGGACCCACGATCGCGGTGTGTCCACGGCTGGGCACCTCGAGGCTGACATCGTGAAGGATCGTCGGTCCACCGTCGTGGTAGCGAGCCGTCACCTGGTCGAAAGCGATCACCGGCGCCGGGTTCACGTCGCGGCTCACTGGTGGAGTGATCGAGTCTAATTCGGTGTCCAAAACTTGCACTTCGTGAATCCGGCCGGCGGCCGCTATGCCTGCTTGCAGCGTGGCCAGATCGTTGCTCAGTTCCATGGTCGGGCCGAGTAGGCCCACGGCATAAAGCAGAAAGGCCACCAGGGTGGACATTGTCATCTGGCCGGTCGACACCAAATAGGCTCCACCACAGACGATAATGAGGGTGGCTGCCTGAATTCCGGAGAAGGCCACACTCCACACCAGCGCCTCGCGCCGGACCGCGCGCAGACCGTACTGCCTCGACTCGGCGGCGTGTGCCAACAGTGCGTCCGCTTGGCGGTGCTCGGCAGCCGCCACCTTGACCGTTTTGATCGCACGCAGGGTGCTCTCCAGCGCGCCGCCGAGATTGCCCAACGAGTCCTGGGCCCGCTCCTGCGCCCGGGCGATCCCCGGCATCAGCACCACGAACACCAGCGCGATCACAGCGATGGCCCCGATCGTCACCCCACCGAGCAGCGGATGCAGAACGACCATCATCACCAGGGTCCCAAACAGGGTAATCGTGCTGTTCACGAGCCCGACGACACTTGACGACGCCGCCTCCCTGAGCAGAACAGAATCGCTTGTCACACGCGTCACCAGTTCGCCAGTCGGGTGAGCCTGCAGCGGGAGCACTCGCGCAAGAAGGAACCGCTGCACCATTCCCTGGCGTGCGCCGTACACGACATTCTCGGCGAGAGTGCCCAGAACCACCCACTGGCACCAGCTCATTACGGTGCCCGCCACGATCAAGCCAGCGAGCAGGAGTATCGGCTCAGTGAACCGGCTACCGCTGGCACCGATGGCGTCCAAGACCCAGCGAGTGACCAACGGGGTAGCCAGTTCCGCGGCCGCCACGCCCAATCCCAAAAACAGCGCGAAAACCAGTTTGGGAGCGTGCGGGCGGGCGAACCCCCAGAGAATCGCCACTCGGGATGGGCGTCCGAGCTGGGCCGCCGGTAGGGACGCCGTGGTTGAGGTCACGCAACAATTAGGACATGACTGTCCCATTGTCGTCAATTCGTGTTCGATTACCATGTCCTGGTGGACGATGGCTATATGACTGCTTCCCCGACCCGACCCCCCCGAGTTCGGGATCGAACACGCGGAACATTGCTCACTGCTGCCATCGAAGTGCTGAGCAAAAGCCCAGCCGCCGCGATGGGCGATATCGCGACCGCTGCAGGTGTCGCGCGCAGCACGCTGCATCGTTACTTCCCCGACCGCAGCTCACTGATGGAGAGCATCGAGAGCTACGTGGAAGCCCAATACGACGAAGCCATAGAAGCTGCCCGCATCGGCGAAGGCACCGGACTGGCCGCGTACACCAGGATCGTTGACGAACTACTAGAACGAATCGAAAGCCTCGGCTGGTGGATGCACACCGCCCGCGACGATGGCATCGATGACTTCGACTGCGACGCCGACCGCGGCATCATGGCCGTGGTTGCGCGCGGTCAGCAGGACCGCACCATGGATCCGCAATTCACCGCGGAGTGGATCATCACCATTATCTGGTCCTTGCTGTCATCTGCTTACCAAAGCCTGCAGCACCGACAGCAGCCACGCCGGGAGATCCGCGAAATATGCCGGAACGCGTTACTGAAGATCGCAGCGTCGCCTTCACCTTCTTCGCACTTGAACGCCACGCAGTAATTCGCGCCTATGAAACTCCGCCGCCCAGCCAGCGCCTTGTCGCATCGAAAGATGCGACGGGGCGGGCTGCCGGCGCTTGGCTTTGGGCGCGGACTCTGGGGTCGAATGTTCGCGAACTCTGGCGTCACCAGGGGCGTGAGAGCTTGCGGGATGTTCGGGAATGTCGTCGTCAGCGTTGGGGTTTTTCGCGGGCGTTGAGTGTGTGCGCGAGGCGGTAGGAGTCGGTGCCAGTTTCGATGATGTTGCCGCCAAATGTCAGGCGGTCGACGATCGCAGCGCAGAGACGGGGGTCGGTGAAGGTCTTGGTCCAGCCGCTGAAGGCTTCGTTGGATGCGATGGCTACAGACGCCTTTTCTTCGCGCTCGGTTAGTACTTGGAACAGCAGTTCTGCGCCGCGCTTGTCCAGGGCCATGTAGCCGAGTTCGTCGATGCAGAGCAGGTCGACTCTTCCGTACCGGGCGATGATCTTGGTGAGCATCATGTCGTCGGCGGCTTCGACGAGTTCGTTGACCAGTTTCGTGGCCAGCGTGTATTTGACGCGGAAGCCAGCCATGGCCGCTTCAGTCCCGAGCGCGATGAGCAGGTGGGACTTGCCGGTACCGGAATCACCAATGAGACATAGCGGTTGGCCTTTGCGGATCCAGTCGCAGGGGGTTGCCAACGTGTTGGTGACGGCGGGATCGATACTAGGGTTGGCGGCGTAGTCGAAGCCTCTCAGAGACTTTTCACGCGGGAACGCCGCGGCGCGGATGCGGCGTTCGGAGCGGCGACGGGCGCGGTCATCGCATTCGGCGAGCAGGAGGTCAGCGAGGAATGCGCGATAGGACTGCTGCTGTCGGGCTGCAGAGTCGGCAGTGTCGGTGAACTGACCCCGGATCGTGGGGAGCCGGAGCATGCGGCAGGCTTGGTCGATGGCGGCGTCGGCGGCTTGCTCGGTCAAGCCGCGGCGCGCGGGGGTGGATGCTGTTGTGCCCATTGGTGATCCTTGGTCTCATGCGGGTCAGTGAGTGCGTTGATGTCGGAGTAGCCGGTCATAGGGCGTCACCGTCGGTATCGGCCGGTCGTCGGGTGGTAGGTGGGTCAGCCTGCGCTGGGTGAGGGAGGCAATGCGCGCCCTTGTCGGCGCAGGCTCAGGTGGCTCGTTGGTGCGGTCGTGCAGGTGGTTCGCATCGGCGGCTTTGCGGGCCTCCAGCGCGACGGCGTCGGCGGTGAGCGCGCCGGCATGCAACGCTGCGGTGATCCCTGCCAGTACGTGTTCGTGGGGCATGTGACGATGCAGCAGGAGTACTTCGATGAGGGCCCGGGTGCCGTCGCCGTCGCCGTGGGCCTTGCAGGCAGCCGCCCACCAGGCGTCGTGAATTGGAGTGAATCTGCCTGCGGCTCGGGCCTGTTCGAGCGCGGTGGATCCGGGCAAGGCGCCGGGTTTGCGGATGAGGGCTTCCAGGTAGTGGTTAAGGTCGAGCCGGGCAGCGCCCTTGGTGAGTAGTCGCTCGTGTGCGGTGACCGGGGTACGGCCGTCGAAGACGGACAACTCGGAGGCATGGAGCAGAACGCGGACTTGTCGGCCAATGAACCTGGATGGAACGGAGTATCGGTTGGAGCGGACGGTGATCTGGGCGTACCGGTCAACGCGCGGTGTGAGCCACAGGCCGGTTTCGAAGCGCTCCATGGGTAGCGGCTTGAGCAGGCTCTGTTCAACGGTAAAGGCCTCGCCGACGGTGTGGGCGCGGCTGCCGATGCGCCTGTCGTCGTCGGTGATGTCGTAGCCGTTGACCATGTCGTTGAGATCTCGTATGGAGTCGACTTCGGGAACGGGAACGAGGTGGTTGCGACGAAATCGGCCGATATCGCCTTCGACGCCGCCCTTTTCGTGCGCGCCAGTGATGCCGGGCTGGCAGTAGAAGGCGTCGACGTCGAAATGTGAGCGGAACGCTACCCAGCGGTCGGTCTCGACACGTTGGCGAGAGAAGCCGATCACCTGGGCGACTGCGGCTTTGAGATTGTCATAGCGGATTTTGCCAGCAGGAATTCCACCGAGGGTGTCGAAGGCATGGACGTGACCTTCGAAGAAGGCTTCCTGCCCGCCAGTAGCCGAGACCCGGTGCACGGCTTTACCTGAGTAGGACATGCGAAGGGAGAACAGGTGACAAGTGACCAGCTCTCCGCGTAGCCGTATCGCGATCTCGCCGAAGTCCACCTCGGCTTCACGGCCAGGCAGGTGGGTTTGAGGAATGAACACACCGGGCTCGGCACGACCGTGTTCGGCGCGGATCTGTGGGCGGCGCTTGGCGACATATGCGCGCACGACGGGGTAGGAGACTTGGTTCATGGCATGCTCGTCACACAGCCGGTCGAAGATCCTCGTCACGGTGTGGCGCTGTTTACGAGGCGCATCGAGGTCGGCGGTCAGGATCTCGTCGATGATGTGTTTGAAGGGGTCGAGTTTCGACGCCCGAGTCGGGTAGGGCGCCCGCGGGGAGGGCCACGCCGAAGCGACCGCTTCCTGAACTGTGCGCCACCCAACACCATGCTTGCGCTGTACCTCACGCCCGGACAAGCCCGCCCGGGTGTCGCGGCGGATTGCGGCATAGAGCTCAACGCGAGACGGCCTAGCCACCATGCCCGCATTGCCCATCCCAGTGCGGCTGTCGGGCGACTCCGGCGATGACTTGCGCACCGACCCCGCGGCTCCGCCGGGTGAGACGATTGCCCCAGGCTGCGGCGAGCAGTGCGTAGCAGGCGACGCTGGGCCCGGTTACGCATTCCTCAGCCGCCCACCGTTGCGTTTCATTGCGACCAGCGTCTCGGTCGGTGGTGGTGGATCGTCGCATCGTCGGATTCCGATCAGTGCGGGGCGTGTGGCTGATGGGCTGGTGTAGCGGCGGAAGACGGTGCGGGAACGCCGTGTTCGAGTAGAGGTCGCCAGCCGCGCATGATGGCGTCGTCGGTGAGTTCACCGACGTTGGACAGGTGGTCGTTGTAGGCGCTCAGGCTGCGTTCGGCTTGGCGGGTGGTGAGCGTGGTGATCAGGCTGGCGGCTTCGCGGGCCAGTGCGGTAGGGAGGGGGCGGCTGCCGTTGTCATAGACGCAGCGTTTGATTTCACGGGTGATGATCGGCGAACGCCGTGCCAGGCGTTCGGCGACGGTATGCGCACGACCGAGCAGATCGGCGCGGGGAACGACTTCGTGGACTAGGCCCAGGTTGGCGGCCTCTGCGGCGTTGAGCCAGCGCCCGTCAAGCAGCAGTTCCACGGAGCGGCTGGTGCCGATCATGCGGGTCAGCCGTTGCGTGCCGCCGGCACCGGCCAGCATGCCCAGTGCCGATTCGGGGAGCCCCATCTGGGTGTCGTCGGCCATCAGGCGGATATCGCAGGTGAGCGACAAAATGCATCCCATGCCCAGGGCAAGCCCGTTGACCGCCCCGACGACCACCTTGTCCATGCTGTTCAGGCGGTTAAGCGATCGATAGGTGCGCGCCATGAACACGACCTCGCGCGCCGGAGTAGAGCGCAGTGCCCGGTCCACGGCACGGCTGCGGGTCGCCAGGCTTGCAGCGGCCGCGGCTGCGCGCGCCGCGGTGTATCCGACCGGGAATGGGGTGGAGCGGGCGCCGCGGAGGAGGTCGGGAACATCGAAATGGGTGATGAAATGGTCGCCGTGGCCGGTGAATACCACTGCGCCGATCGAGGAGTCCCGAGCCAGCGCACGGGTGAGGTCGTCGAACGCCAGGCTCATGTCCTCGTCGAAGAAGTGTCGCGGCGGGTTGGTGAATGTGACGGTAAGCACCCGCCCCGATTGGTTGGTAGTCAGCCGAGATGTGTGGGGGCTCATTGCTGGTTTCCTTCGGTAGCCCAGGTGGTGGCGATGTGCTCGGTCAATGCGGCGGCCTGGCTGACGGTGTGCCAATCGACTTGGTCGATCGTGTCGGAGGTGCGGTGAAGGTGACTGATCCAGCCGTGCTCGTCAGACAGCAGTGAGATGGTGGTCAGCCCGGCGTGGGTGAGGCCAACGGCGTCGGTCGCGTTCGGGATCGCCCTGGTTCGTAGCTCGATCCCTAGTTCGGCGGCGCACTGTCGTGCGCGCTGCACTGCTCTTTTTGACAGCGGGTTGGTGAGGCTTTCGCGGTGCGCTACGGCCAAGGGGCCGCGGCTGCCGACAGCATCGAGGTTTATCACCAGTGTGGCCTCGGGGTCGAGCTGCCGACGATTCTGTCGCAGCCACTGGCGGATACCAGTGTTGCCGACCTCTTCGCCGCCGGGGAAGACCAGCAGGACAGTGGTGTCGGGTAGCGGGTTGGTCGTCAAACGTCGTGCGAGTTCGAGGCCGACGGCGACTCCGGTGGCGTTGTCGTTGGCCCCGGGGGTGGTGCGGCTGCGCGTCGACTGCACCATGAGCGCGGCGCTGGCCGCCAGGGCAGCGGCGCCGGCGATCCGTGCCGCCCGGGCAGGCAACGCGGTTGCTGCCAATGCCGCAAGGGTGGGCGCGTGGCTGGGGATGGCGCGGCCGGTGTGGCGTGACAGCCATTGGCTGCCAGCCACCGCGGAGCGCTGCCACATCCACCCGGTATGCGCTGCGTCGTGGTGCGCGACGACAACCAGTGTGCGGTGCGACTCGCCGGCAGCCGGGATTCGCGCGGTCACCGACGTGCCCCGGCGTGCCGGGATCAGCCGGCGTATCCATTGGCTTCTGCCGGAGACCTCGAGCTCGTAGGAGATCGTGACGAGCGCGCCCAAGGTGCGAGCGGCTCCGTGGTCGATCGCGGCGGCCAGCCCCCCGATGGCGATGTGCGCCAGATGTGGGGGCACCCACGATGAGTGGGTTCGAAAAATCGGGAGCACAACATCTTTGGCGCCGATGGCGATCAGGGAGTCGGCGATGTAGCGCGCTGAACGGTACTCGCCTGCCGTCGCCGTGCGCCGATCGAATTCGAGTAGACGGGTGACGTCATGGTGGAGCCGGTCACGCTCTGCGCCGTCCGGTGCTGGGTTAGTTCCTGCCGGTGCGGTCGCTGATATACCAGGCGTGA
Organism: Mycobacterium sp. D16Q14; assembly: GCA_002013415.1. Lineage (GTDB taxonomy): Bacteria > Actinomycetota > Actinomycetes > Mycobacteriales > Mycobacteriaceae > Mycobacterium. Next base: position 11,946 of record MAEX01000015.1, on the reverse strand, counting down.
CGGATCCGGTGGAGGTGCTTCTGGCGTTCATGGCAGGTCTTTCGTCGGAGCGGGTGGGCGTGTTGTTTGAATGAACGCCACGATCTCGCTGGTGAGCAGTTCTGGTTGGTCCTCGGAAACAAAGGTGTAGCTGTCGCCGGCGTCCACGAGACGAGCGTCGGGCAGGATCTGGGCCCAGTGCTCAGCGTGTTCGAATGGGAAGAACGGTGCACCTCGCGGCCACACCAACAGGACGGGTTTGTCGAAACTGCGCAGGACCGTAGCGGCGGCCAGGGTGTCGCGGTGATCGATTGCTGCAAGGAAGCGGGCGGTGTCGCGGCGCACCTCGCCGCTGGTGAGCATCGGATGTACCCACGCAGCGGCGATGTCGTCGGGGACACCGTGTTTGGCCAAGGTGCGGTACACGAGGCGGCGCACGAAACGGCTGCGGAGCGGTTGCACCCCAACCGCCAAGAGGCCCGGAACTTGTGCGACGTGTTGCAGGATGCGAATGGACGGCGGTAGGAAGTTGTCGAATGAATCGCACGGAGTCAACACGACGCGCGCGATGCGGTCGTGGCGCCCGGAAGCCAGGAGTAGTTGCACGATCGCGCCCCCGGTGTCGGTGGCAACTAGCGTGACATCCCGCAAATCCACGACGTCGAGAAACTCTACGAGCAGGGCCGCCACTGCTCGTGGTGACATCTTCGCGTCTGCGTGCATCGGCAGCAGGTGAGAGCCCAACGGCAAGTTGGGGGCGACAACGCGGAATCCCGCAGAGCCTAAGGGGGATTCCAGCTTGCGCCAGACCGCCGAATCCACGAACACGCCGTGCACGAACACCACCGCCGGCCCGTCACCGCCGTCACGGTACCGAATCCGTCCGGCCGACAACTCGACCTCTCGTAATGAAGCCACGGGTCCTCCGTTCGCCGGGGTGCGCATGTACAGAGTAACACTCTGTGAAAAAGTCGTGTTCGGCGAGTATGCTTCACTCCATGAAAGTGGTCAAGCCTCGGCGGCGCGACATCAGCGCAGCCTTGACCCGCACGGCGGTGCTGAACGCGGCACGAGATCTGTTCATCGCCAAGGGTTTCGAAGCAACATCGATCGATGAAATAGCCCGCGCCTCCGAATCCAGCAATGGCGCGGTGTACCACCACTTTCGAGACAAACAAGAGATCTTCGCCGAGCTGTTCCAGGACAGTCAGGCCGCAGTTCTGCAAACCGCGATCGCGGCGATGCCTAGCGAAGCCTCTGCATGGGAGCGTGTCGAACTCGCCACCCGCGCATTCCTGCGCAGCTACGTCCTCGACGCCGACGCCCGCGCCCTGCTCGCACAGGCGATCAGTGTGCTCGGATGGGACAGGGTGCGCCAGCTCGACGAAAAGCAATCGTTGCCGATGATTCGAGCCACCCTCACCCACGCTATCGAGACCGGTGAATCCAAACCCGTGCCCGTCACGGCGACCGCAGACATTCTCTTCAGCGTCTACTGCAACGCCGTGCTGTTCGTCGCCGCCAGCGAAAACCCCGACCAAGCCGCACGAGATGCCGAAACAGTCATCGCCACGTTGCTCAGCGGAATGCGCGCCGCACCCTCTTGAGGGTGGCCACGGTAACCCAGCCGGTCCCGGCCACATCCGGCCGCATAAAAGCCGGCGCCAACCGACACCAACTTTAGTGCGCCAAATGTTCTTGATGCCGCCCGCCGTCCGCGGTCTCACCGGCCGTGTACATCGGAAGTCAGCGTGGCGCGCTGGGCAGACGCTGAAATTCGCGAACACTCAATCAGCGATGTCACGCGCCGACGCAGATATTCGCCACCAAACGACGCCGACATTCGCGTTCAAGGCCACGGCGCTAATGCTGCAACTTTGAATGAATACGCGCCGCTCACCTGAATTGGGTCGGTATTTCAGCAGGATTTGGTAGTCAGATATTTGTTGGTGCTGATGACTAGCGTCAGCAATGACAGTGCCGCCGCTGCGGCGCACCCGGCGCCCGGTATCGCTTTGTCGGTCAACTGGTTCGACACCGTGCAGGAGAGCCAGGTGCTTGCCGGCCAGCGGGAGTTCCGCGGACGCCTCAGCGACGCCGGTATCCCACACGAGTTTCGTGAGGAGCCCGGCGGCCGCGTCTTCCGGCCCAACATGTTCGTGCTCGACCTCGACGGGATCATCGCGCGGCTGCGCCCCGCGAGTAGCAGCGTGGCCGTTTGAGACCTCGTCGACAGCCACCGACGTGGCGGGTCGGTGCTCTACGACCTCATTGATGGAAGTTCCACTGGCCGACATCCTGGGCCAGGGCATCGCTGACGTCGACTTCGAGCCCGCCAACCACCGGGCCCGGATTGGACGCGGTGCTCACGATGCGCTGGTAGAGGACCGCGCCGGAGAAGACCTGGCCGCGAGACCAGGACCGGGTCTGCCAGGCCCACACGTGGCCGGGCGACCGTGAGTTACCGATCACGCCATCGGCGGCGGCCCACTGGCACGGATTGACACCCCCGTAGATGCCGGTGCGCTGCACCCCCAACACCGAATTGATACCCCGAAACCACGGCAGCGCAACGTCATTCCAGGTGTCGCGGTTGATGTCGTCATCGACGGAGAAGAAGACCGGTGCGCTCTGGCCGCCGCCGGCCGCGGTGTGCAGCTGCCAGGCGGTGCGAGCGTCCTCGACGCCGCCGGAGAATCCACGCGTGAAATCCGAAGGCGCTGTGCCACCGGGCTTTCCGTATTGGAAATTGCTGACGATCACCAGCCCGGCTGCGGTGAGCGCCTGGGCGTAGGGCCGGGTGATCGGTTTGGCGCCCATGGAGGAGCCGGGACGTGACGTGGAGACGTAATTGATCACTCCCGCGTGCCCGGCGGCCTTGATGTGCTCCGCGGGAATCTGGCGCATGGCGAAGTCGATCAATGTAGGAGCGGCGGCCGAGGCCGTCGGTGTGCCGGCACCAAGTGATGCCGCACCCAACCCGGCGAATGCCGATACCGCAGTGGCGTAGCGCAGCGCGTCACGCCGGGTTACCGGACGTGAGGTGCGCCGAAGGCTGTCAGTCCCCGACGAGTCTTGCATTGCGCGATGTTAACAAAGTGACTGATGTTAAAGCTGTCGCCTCGACGGCCCTTGCATAACGCTCTTGTATCAATGCGAAGGATCTCGTGATCGTCACGGGCGCAGGCGTTCTCGATTGCAGGGCCCGATTAGTTGCTGTAGAGATGCAGAATCTGTGCGGCTGTTGTAGCGATATCGCCGCTCAGCCTCACGATGGGTGGGCCGCCTCGTTGATGGATGACGTTCGCCAGGACGATTACGTACGTGTCCGACCTTGGGTCCAGCCACAGCGACACCCCGGTGAAGCCGGAGTGGCCGAAGCTGCCGGCGGGAAAGAGCATTCCGCGCGGCTTGGACAGTTCGGTATCGATATCCCAGCTGAAGCCGCGGAGGTTCTGTCCGGCGATGGCCGGGTATCTCGGTGCAAGCAGGGGATCTGTTGGGTTAGGGGCCTTTTCGATGGCCTGGCGGATGGCGTCGTTAGCGGCATTGAGTTGCGCGGGGGTATGGCCGGGCTGCTGCGGACTCGTCATCAATTCCAGGGTGGATTGTTTCAGCGGGAACGGGCTCGCGCGCCCGGCGAGCCGATCGAGAAGCGCTTGGGAGTACCGGCCGACATCGTCGGCGGTCGAGAACACACCAGCGCTGCCGGCCACACCGCCCATCCGGCGCGCGGTCGGGTCATGCACGGTGCCGCGAATCAGATGGTCGTAGTTGGGGTTGAGGCCTGGGGAGTCTTCGTCATGAGCAGTCGGCGCGATGCGTGTCAACAGCTCGGTGCTCCAGGTACCTGCTGAGCACGGGGTATGCGCGGCCGTGTCGAAAGCAATTGCCGTACCGATGATTTGACGAGAGCCACACGACTTCGCCGCGGGAAGGTATCGAGTGTCGGCCATGCCCAACGGCGCAAAGACATTGTTCTGCACATAAACATCCAAGGACTCGCCGGTGATCTTTTCGATGAGTGCTCCGAGGATGATGAAGTTGATATCGGAGTAATGGAACGTCGTGCCGGGGTCGAATGCCAACGGGGCGGTGAGTGCGCGATGGATGCCGTCGGCCTTGTCTGCTTCTGTCAGTCCCCACGGGCCCTGATGGCTCAAGTCACCTCCGGCGCCCGAGGTGTGAGTGAGCAGCATACGAAGCGTCACCTGGGCGCGGCATGGGTCGTGGGCGGGGTTGAAGTCCGGTAGATACGTCTGCACGGGCTCGTCGATTCCCACCAGGCTCTTTTCGTACAGCTGGAGAAGGGCCACGCTTGTCGCAAGGGGTTTGGTCAACGATGCCAGGTCGAAAATCGTGTCTGTGGTCATCGGTTCGGCGGGGGAGGGCGACCCATCCAGGCCTGGTTCGTCGGGGAGCTTGCGCCACCCGAAAGCCTGCCGGAAGACGATCTTGCCGGCGTGTCCAATTTCAACCACCGCACCAGGCAGTCGAGGTGCCGCAACCGCGTCGTTCACGAGTTGGGTGACTGGTGCGAAAGGACCGTGGGGAACCACGCTCGGCGCAGGGGTCGGATGCACTGAGTTCCCGCACGAAGGCACCCCGGCGAGGGCCAGTAAAACGGCGACGACGGCACAGGCCCGGACGACGCACGATCCCGATACGGTCACAAGCTCGACGGTAGTTGAGCGGCAGGCACGGGAAGGGTCGTCGAGCGGCAGAACCACGAACTTCCCGGGGTGCACCGACGGCCGACGGCTACGAGGATGGATTCAGTGGAACATCTACGTGGTGACGGGTGCACCGCTGGCGCAAACCGGGGGTTCTCCAGTCTGGTGATTGGCAACAACGTGCGCTGGGACCTGTCACACACTTCAGGTGGGTAGCGCCGAAGCCCCTTCCTCCGATCGTGGCGTCCCCTAGGTTCGTTCCAGTGAGTACAACGCAGTACGGACGCGCGAGGAGCACCATGGTGAAGAACCCGCTTCGTCGTCCGGCCGAGGTACTACGCACGGAAACCGCCGAAAGTGTGCGCGACGAGTACTCGGTGCAGGTGTCCGCACCGCCGGAACAGTTGTGGGACATGGCTTCCGATATCACCCGCATGGGCCGCTTCAGCCCGGAGAACCGTGCCGGGTGGTGGCTGAAACCCTCGGCTGCCCCTGTGGTGAACTCGTGGTTCATCGGGGTCAACCGCATTGGACCGGTTATCTGGGCGACGCCGTGCCGCGTGACGGCACTGGAGCCTGGCCGTCATTTTGAGTTCAAGGTCTATCTCGTCGGCACGGTATGGGGCTACTACCTGGATCCCGATGAGGACGGCGGTGTCATGGTCACCGAATACCGCGAATGGCCTCGCTCGGCATTTCTTCACCGAGTGTTGCGCTGGTCTGGTCCGTTCGGCAGGCCGCGTGACGTCCTTGCGCTGGACGGACTGCACCGCTCGTTGCAACGCATCAAGGAGACCGCGGAGGGCTAGTCCCCGGAGCTCCGGGTCTCCACGCACTTGGCGACGCGTTGGTCTGCCGGGTTGGGGGACTGGCGTAGTCCGTCGATGACGCCGGTGCGATTGCGTTCGGGCTGGTTTTGGGACATCTTCGTCTTGCCTTCGACACGATCGATGCTCAGTTCGATCCCGACGATGGCGCGTATCTGTGCGGTGGTGAATGCCTCTGGCGCATCATCGATTCCCCACGGTGACTCCCTGTTCTGCTCATGCCGGTCCGTGAGTTCGGCGACGAGCGTGCGTACCCAGTCTGCATCGTCATGAGCGGTGAGATTGCCGTGAACGGCGATGACTTCGTAGTTCCAGGTGGGCACCACCTTGCCGGTCTCGCCTTTGGTGGCATAGAAACTCGGGGAGATGTACGCCTGCGGCCCGGGAAAGATCGCGACGGCCGGTCCACTTCGTTGCCAGTGCGGGTTGGCCCGAGAGACATGCCCCACCACAGTGTTGGTCGCGGCCCGATAGAGCAGGGGAACCGGTGTCACCAGGTATCCGTCGGCGTCGTGGGTGACGAGGTGTGCCAGGCCGACTTCGGAGAGCGCCGCGGCTGTCTCGTCGTCCCGTATCGCGAAGCTCTTCGGTACGTACACGAGCTTATTGTCCTCAACCACTGTGGTGAAGCGAGCGAGATAACCGGGCTCTGCCTCGTCAACGCGAACGATCTCGTCCCCAGCGGCCCTCGCGCAAGACCACCTACAGTGGTTGTTCGAAGAACATCGAGAGGACCGTATGTCTACGGAAACGCCTGTTACACGCCTTGAGGCGGATGTCAGGGTTGTGCAGCCGCGCGCCTTCCTGCCGGTCTTTCTGCTGGCCTACTTCGCCTCCGCGGTCGCGCTGCTTGCCGCCGGTGCGGTGAGCATCCCCCTGCGTCTTGCCGAGCTTGACCCAGGACACAAGACCCAGGCGCTGTCGCTGACGATGGCTCTCGGTGGAATTGCGATCATCGTGGTGACACCGCCGCTGGGCCATCTCAGCGACACATCTCTCTCGCGATTCGGTATCCGCAGGCCGTTTCTCGTGGGAGGCACCCTCATCGGGGTGGTGGGTCTGACGACATTGGCCACGGCACCCACGGTCGGCGGGGTCGTCGCTGGCTGGTGCATCACCCAGATAGGTTTCGCGGCAACGCTTGTAGTGTTTAACGCACTGTTGGCAGATCAGATATCGGTCGCCATCCGCGCACGTGTTGCGGCGGTGTTCGGCATCTCCACCAGCCTGGCGCCCGTGGTCGGTAGTGTTTTCATCAACGTCTTGCCCAACGACCCCCGGTGGTGGTTCGGTCTCCCGGCGGTGATGGCGCTGCTGTTCAACGGCGCCGCCGTACTTGTTCTGCGCGACATCGTCCGCACGCACCGGGTCCCCCGAAGCTGGCAGGCGATCCTGGCCAGCTATTGGATAAATCCCAGGAAGCACCAGGATTTCGCGTGGGCGTGGATCTGCCGGCTCTTCGTCACGATGTCGGTGCTGTTGGTGACGGTCTACATGCTGTACATCGTGGCGGGCACCCTGGGGTTGTCCGAGCATGAGGCGGCCGCCAAGTACGGCGTGATCATCGGCGCCTTCTTGATCACCAATATGCTCACCGCAGCGGTATCTGCCTGGTGGTCGGATCGCACCGGGCGGCGCAAGGGCATCGTTTGGGCCTCGTGCCTGATCACGGCGGTCGGCCTGGTGATTCTGTTGCTGTTCAAAGACTTTCATGCACTCCTGCTCGGCGCGGCGGTAATCGGAGCCGGGCAGGGTGCCTACGCCGCGGTGGACTTGGCGCTGATGACGGAGGTGCTCCCCGAGACGGAGTCGTCGGGGAAAGACCTTGGCGTGGTGGCCATGGCGTACCTGCTGCCGCAGCTGCTTGTCCCCCTGCTGGCCACCGCGCTATTCGGGTTGCACCATGACCAAGGAGATTTCAGCGTCCTGTACCTCGCGTCGATGATGCTGTCGGTCCTCGGTGCGCTGGCGGTGCTTCCGATCAAAGCCGTGCGATAGCAGCGGCCGTCTGCGGGATCGGATGCGGTCACTCCTCGTGGGGTTCGATGTAGGAGGCCACCGCGGCGTAGAAGATCTCGACGTAGATGTCGATCATGTGTTGGCGGTTTAAGTCGGGACGGGATTGCCACCAGTGTCCGAGGCGCTCAGCGGCCCCGGACATGGCGTGGGCGAGACCTTCGGCGAACAGCTCAGGTATGCCTGGCCGATCCTTGATGATCAGTCGGTACGTCGTCTGGATGTTGTCCAACCGCAGGGCAGTGAGTTCTTCTCGTGATTCGGCCGGCAGCACCGCGGCGCTGCCGTAAATAAGCTCCCACCGCTCGGGATGGGTCTCTAGGAGCTCAAAGAACAGGTCGGCGGCGGTGGCGAACTGTTCTCGCACCGCCAACGAGGCGTCAACTCGCAAGATCAGTGCCTGCGCGAAGTCGGCTTGTGCTCGGCGAGCGCAGGCTAAATATGCGCCATCTTTGGTGGTGAAGTGGCGGTAGGCGATGGGCTTCGTGACGCCCGCGGCCTGGGCGATATCACCCAACGACACCGCGGCGAAGCCGCGCTCAAAGAACAACTGCTCGGCAGTGTCGAGTAGGTGGGTGTGACGCAGCACCCACGGTTGACGTGTCGAGCTGGCCTCCATGAGCCAACAGCCTAGCCCACTTGTTACTTTCGGTAACAAGAGTTATGTTACTCGTAGTAACAAAGGATTCTGTGGTCGCAAGGAGCATGTGATGAGGGGATTCGATGGTCGTGGTGCATTCCGCTCCCGACACACCGCCTCGAAGACGAGCAGTCGCAAACGGTCGAGTGGCCGTGCGGGGCGAATCCTCGGCACGTTGTGGATGCCCTTGGTGGCGCTGATCGTCGTCGCGGTCGTCGCGTTCGGCGTCAATCGGATTCGAGAGAAGTCGCAGGCGATTAGCCACCCGCCGACTACCCGTCCGATTCCGGCCACGGTTGTTCAGATCAATCCCAAGAACGTCACCTACGAGGTGTTCGGCAATTTGGGAGCTAGCGGGAAAGTGTCCTATGCAAATCTCAAGAGCGAACCGGTTGATGTCGTGCTGACATCACTGCCGTGGTCTGTCTCTGAAACCACGATGTCGTCGGCTGCGTCGCTGAGCCTGGTCGCTCAGGTCGATGGAGACTCGTTGGGCTGCCGCATCCGGGTCAATGGCGAGGTCCGTGAGGAACAGGTCGTCAACCATGCTGGTGCCGCGGTTGCATGCACGGTGACGGCAGCATGACGTCGGGTCAGCAGCCGCCGGAGGACGCGGATACCGGTCCGGTGCAGGTACCTTCCGCACCGCCGGTGGTGAAGGAGCCCGGGAAGCGACCTGGGCCAGTGCGATTGCTTCGGGTGCTCGCGATTCCGGTGGTGATTTTCTGGGTAGTGGCTGCCGCCGCGCTGAACATCTTCGTGCCCACCCTGGAAGAAACCACCGCGGCCAACGCCAAGGCGATGATTCCGCGTGATGCACCTTCGTCGGCCGCTGCCATCACCCAGGGGCAGGACTTCCAGGAGTCCGATTACACGAGCATGGCGGTGGTTGTCCTAGAAACAAAGGGCCGCACGCTCGGCGAGCAGGACCATCGTTACTACGACGAGATGGTCCGCCGTCTGCTTGACGACAAAGAGCATGTGCAGTCGCTGATGAATCTGTGGGGCGACCCGGTGACCATGTCGGGTCAGCAGAGCGCGGACGCGCAGTCGGCAACGCTGACGGTCAGACCTGCCGGAGATTTGGGTGATGCCGATTCGAACAGATCGATCAAGGCCATCCGCGGCGTCATCGAGAAGCTGGATAAGGACAAGCCCGAGGGTCTCACGGTCTACGTGAGTGGCCCCGCACCCCTGGCCTCGGACACCCTCAACGCCGCCGATGAAAGCATGGTCACACTGACCATCGTCACCGTTGTGGTGATCATCGCCATGCTGCTCATCGCCTACCGCTCGTTCACCCGGGCGATCATCCCGTTGATCGGCGTCCTGATCACGTTGGCGACGGCCCGCGGCGTCGTTTCGCTCCTGGTCGAGAATCACATCATCGGGATCTCATCGTTCGCGATGAACATGGCGGTGTCTTTGGTCCTGGGTGTGGCTACCGACTACGGGATCTTCTACCTGGGTCGCTTTCAGGAGGCCCGGCGCGCGGGGGAGGACCGCGAAACGGCCTACTACACCTCGGTGCGCAGCGTGGCCCATGTCGTTCTGGGATCGGGTGTCGCCATATCGGGTGCGTGCCTGTGCCTGAGCCTCACGACCCTCGACTACTTCCGTACGCTCGGTCCGCCGTGTTTCGTGGCCATGGTCGTGGCCGTCATCGCCGCACTCACGCTGGGTCCGGCGCTGCTCACCCTGGGGAGCAAGGTGCCCTGGTTGTCCGAGCCGGCCAAGACCAGCCCGGTCTGGCGCAAGTTGGGAACGGCCATCGCCAAGTGGCCCGCCGCGATGATTGCGGTTGCGGCGCTGGTGATTCCGTTGTGCATTGCGAACCTGGCCAACTACACGGTCAGCTACAACGATCGTGATTACGCGCCCAAGAGCGTCGAGTCGTCTCGCGGGTATGACGCCGCGGATCGGCATTTCCAGCCAAGTCAGCTCTCGATCGACACGCTGTACATCAAGGCCGATCACGACATGCGCAACACCACCGACATGATCAGCCTGGATCGCATCGCCAAGAATATTGTTCGTACGCCGGGTATTTCGATGGTGCAGAGCATCACCCGGCCCAACGGCCGACCCTTGGAGCACGCCTCGCTGCCCTACGCGATGGGTTCGATGGGAACCAAGATCGGTCAGAATCTCGGGTTCCTGAAAGACCGCGTCGCCGATATCGACACCATGGCCGCGCGGATGGGCGACATGATGCAGTTGAGTAAGAACATGGCGGACATCACCGGTCAGCTGTCCGCGGGCACGCAGATGTCTGTGGAAGCTTCTCGGGGTCTGAAGGCCGCGATGGACAAGACGCGCGACAACCTGGCCACCTTCGATGATTTCTTCCGGCCGGTGCGCAACTATTTGTATTGGGAGCCGCACTGCTTCGACATCCCGATCTGTTGGGCCATGCGCTCGCTGAACGAATCGGTCGACAATATTGACGAGGCGACTTCGCAGCTCGGCCCAATGGTCGATGGACTGAGCATGGTGGACGCGGCCACGCCGCAGATGATCACGCAGCTCAATGCGATGGTGCAGAACATGGCCGTCATGCAGCAGCTGACCTTGACGATGCAAAGTCTGTTCCACGCCACCATTGCCCAGCTCGAACCCATGATTAATCCGATGGTCGATATGGGCAAGGCGTTCGATAACGCCAAGAACGACGACTTCTTCTTCATGCCGCCTGAGTCGTTCAAGACCAAGGACTTTCAGACCGGCCTGAAGTTCATGATGACACCCGACGGCAAGGGCGCCCGGATTTTGATCTACCACCAGGGCGAGGCCATGAGCCCGGAGGGCATCGATCAGATCCAGCGGGCTGAGGCCGCCGCGCACGAGGCGATCAAGGGGACGTCGTTGTCCAATGTTGATCTGCTGGTGGCTGGTGCATCTGCCAATTACCGTGACGTCCAGGCATTTTCCCAGAACGACATCCTGACGATGATGTTGGCGACGTTCGGACTGGTGTTCCTGATCGTCATGGTCATTACCCGAACCCTCGCTGGTTCGGTGATTGTCTTGATTACCGTGGTGCTGTCTTTCCTGGGCTCCCTCGGACTGGCCGCCTTCATCTGGGAAACCCTGATAGGAATTGAATTACATTGGCTGACACTGCCCATCGCGTTCATCGTGCTGGTGGGCGTGGGCTGTGACTATAACCTGCTATTGCTTTCCCGGTACCGGGAGGAGTTGCACGCAGGTATCCGCACGGGCCTGATCCGCACCATCGCGGGGTCCGGCAACGTCGCCGTCACCGCGGCCTTCGTGCTGGCCGGCACCATGCTGGCGATGCTGTCCAGCGATGTGGTCAATATCGGCCAGGCCGGATCGACCATCTGTATCGGACTGATCTTCGACATGATGATCGTTCGCCTGTTCCTGGTCATGCCGCTAGCCCGGATACTCGGACCATGGTTCTGGTGGCCCCAGAAGCTGCCCACACGCAAACGCGCCACGTTCAGGGACGAGCCCGAACTCGGCCCGCAGCCAGACGAGACGGTCAGCGCGTGAGCATCCAGCGGCTATCCGCTGTTGCGCAGCGCTGTGGCCAGACCGCTCATCGTGAGCAGTATCCCGCGCTGCACCAGTTCGTCTTGGTCGCCAGAACGGTATCGACGCAGCAGTTCAACTTGTAGGTGGTTGAGCGGCTCCAGATAGGGAAAACGGTTGAACACCGAACGTGCCAGTGCCGGGTTGTCGGCAAGCAGGTCGTCATGTCCGGTAATCAGCTGATGCATGGCGATGGTTCTGTCGTGTTCAGCCACGATCTTGTCGAAAACCCGGTGCCGCAGCGCTTCGTCTG
>MAEX01000014.1 GCA_002013415.1 Mycobacterium sp. D16Q14 | reverse complement strand
CTGCAAGGTCAAGCCGCACAGCCCCGGTCGGCCACGGTGCGAGGAATGCCACCGGATACATCGGAGGGGATCGTGATGGATGTGGGACTGCCGCTCGGCGGCGTAGGCCTTCAAATCAGCGAGCACTGCGTGGCGATCTGCCAGCGTCGTCGCGTTCGGCACTGGATTCGATTCTGGCGCCAACGCTGGCGCATCAAGACACTCGCCAGCGCCCCACACTCCCCAGCCGTCGGCGACATCGTGACACTCACGCAGCGCGGCGACCGGTACGCCGTCACTATCAACGACCAGCCGGTGCTCACCTGGTCGCCACGGCCGAAAGGGTCCGATGCCTGAGCGAATCCAGCTGCGCCGCGTCAAGGGCTGGCGTAAGCCGGTTGGCGCGATCGTGGTGTCACGGCCGAGCCGGTGGGGCAATCCGATCCGGATCACGCCGGAGCGCGGTCGGTTCTGCACGATGTACCGCGTTCACGGCTCACCGCTGGACCGAAACGGCGGGCCCGCCTACGCGGACATTGGGACTGCTCGCTACTTCGCCGCCAAGGCGTTCGAGTGGGACCTACTCAACGGCCGATACCCCGATTACCCGAGCCTCGACGAGATCCGGCGCGAGCTGGCCGGTCATGACCTCGCGTGCTGGTGCCCACCACGGCGTGTGAACCGCAATGGCTCTCTCGGTGAAATCAGTTGCCATGCCGACGTGCTGCTCGATCTCGCGAATCAGGAGAGGTAAATGCGTATCCGTTCCATCAAGCCCGAGTTCTGGCGCTCACAGGACATCAGCGCCATCGAGGACTGGGCCACGCGGCTGCTGTTCATCGGGCTGTGGTCGTACGTCGATGACAACGGGGTCGGTATTGACCGGGTATCGGTGATCGCCGCAGACCTGTTCGCAGACGACTTAGAGCGAGACCCTAGCGAGACATTCGCGAAGGTGTCGCGAGGATTACGGCAACTTGCCGAAGGGTTTCGCATCGTCCGGTACGAGGTCGATGGGCGTTCATTCCTGTTCGTAAACGGGTGGGCAGACCACCAACGCATCGACCACCCGAACGCACCCCGGTATCCGCTGCCCGACGGCACCATTGCCCGCCCGACCAGCGAAAAGCCGTCCACTTCGCGCAGTTCCACGAAATCCTCGCGAAAGGCTCGCGAGACCCTAGCGCCTGGAACAGAGGAACAGGGGAACAGGGGAACAGGACAGAAGAGAGAGAACCCGCGCGACCGCGCGGTCGACGTGTTCGCACCGGCCGCGCCGATTGCGCCACCACTGTCGGTGATCCCCGACAACTGGCAGCCGAACCTGACGCACCGAGCCAAGGCGAAGGCGCTCGGCCTCAAGGATCTTGACGCCGCCGCCGATGCGTTCCGGAACCACGCCCTGACACAGGGCCGGGTGGTGGCCAACTGGGATGCCGCATTCGCCTCCTGGCTCGCCTCACCGAAGACCGTCCAAGCCGAGCAGCAGCGCGTGACCGCGACCGGGCCCGCCCAATCGACATCTGATCTGCGCGTCGCCCAGGCCCAAGCCCTCAAGTCGAATAACGGCCGATTGGAGCTGGAATGACTCGCGACGAGGTAATCGACGTGCTGACCGCCGTCGTGGCCGCCGACCGGCGCACGGTGGGCAAGTCCGATGTCGACGTGTGGCAAGCCGTAATCGGTGAGCTGCCGGTTGAGATGGCCATCGACGCGGTACGCGACCATCTGCGCGAGCGCCCCGACGTGTGGATGCAGCCCGGCCACATCTACGAGCGTGTCAAGGCCAAGCGCCGCGACCAGCTCGCACGCGAGAGCACCGACGACCGCCGGGCCCGCGAGGACGGCCGAGACGCCGCGCTGGAGGCACGCAACCGCGAGCGCCTCGGCGAGCTCGTCGAGGCCGTGGGTAAGCCGGTTCGCCAATTCACCCGACCCAGTGAGGGATCCGGCCGGGCGCGCGAGCTCAACATCACGTGTCCATGGGTGTCCTGCCGCGCCAAGCCGGGCTACGTCTGCGTCAACCACGACGGGAAGCCGCTTAAGGACGGCGCGTTCCATCCCTCGCGGTCCGAGGCTGTAGCGCTCGAAAACCGGCCCGCCGCGACCGGATAGTCACCGACCCCCCGAATACCCGCCAGCGTCCACCACGGCCCCAGGAATCGATACGCGAATGGAGACACGATGACCGAGAAAGCGAGCCCCGAGTGGTTCACCTGTCCGGGGTTGGAAGAGGGCGGGCGCGTGGCCATCCAGCTCGGCGACGGCACGCTGGCCGAGGGCTACTGGTACGACGGCGCAGTACACGACGAGCCGCGCGAGCCCGAGGCAGAGCTCCCGGACCAGGCGCACAACCCTCATTACTGGCCGTTCCGTGAGGGATTCAGCGAGCCGTCGCCATCGCCCTACACCCTCGCGTCGGTGTTCAGCGACCCATTGCGCCGAACGATTCGACTCGACCCCCCGTTCTGGCCGAATCGGCCGCCTGCGCCCTGGCGTATCCGCAAGTCCGATGGCTTCTGGCATATCGAGAAGCGGCTCACCGACGGCTGGGAGACGCACCGGTACTGCGCCACGGGCCCCGACGCGTTCACGACGTTCTCGACTAGTGGTGCGCGATGAGGGATCGCACAATCACTTGGCGCACGAACGGCATTCGGCACACCATCACACTCCCCGATGTCGAGGCGCGAGGGGTTACGGCGCTGGGCTGCTGGGTCAAGCGCTCACCCATTCCCGGCACCCGACGCTGGGAGTGGGTCATCACGAACATGCCCGTGACCGCCGTAACCGGCATGAGCTCCGGATACACCTGCACGCGATGGGGCGCCCGCCGCGCCGCGCGTCGCGCGCTCCGATTCTGGGGGTCGTACGGGTACCCGATCAACCGGGATGGGTCTGCATGAAGCGCATGCGTCACGGCGACGCTGACCGCATGGCGCAGATGTGCGAACACCTCGGTATGCAGCTGCAGCCGTGGCAGCGCCGGTGTCTCGCCCAGATCGAACAGCACGACATCGATATCCAATTCGCCGAGATGGTAAGGGGATTCAACCGTTGACCAAGTGCAAACGTTGTGAACGCGCAACCGATCTGTTCGTGTGCAAGGCATGCGTATCGGAGCTACGCAAGCGGCTTGCCGACCTGCCGTGGTGGCTAGACAGGCTCACGGAAACCGCTGTAGGACAGGCGAACCTGGGCGATGGTGCGCGCAAGGGTGAGCGCCGAGACGTGCTACACGGCGACGACAGCCTCGTGAGCCACGTCGAGCCGTTCCCGCGCGACAAGGACGCCACCCCGACGCCGAGGGACCACCGGGACCGGCACCAGGCCGCGCTGTGGCACGCACTGGCGCTCGGCCGGGTCAACGGTCGTGCGAGTGACGAGCTGGACCGGATCGGCAACGCGCTGTCGACGACCATCCGCGACATGTGCGAGACGCGCGGCCTGGACGTGCCGGAGTTCCGTACCCGGCCAAGGCCATTGGCGGTCGATGAATCCGAGAGTGCGGTACCGGCCACACGGTTCGTCATCGACGCGGCTGCGCCGTCCCGGCCGGATGCCTGCGCGCGTTGCTTCGTGTCGTTGCCAACGTCGGCGGCCGGGCCTCTATGTGACGACTGTGACGGCGCACCAGAGATCCGAACACCCGTTGCGGTCCCGCCGGGGAATCTGCGGGTGATGTACGCCGGGAGGCGCTCCGAGGACACTCGCTCGGTCACGACGACCACGCGGATGACCAAGTGGCTGTACAACCACGCCGCCGACGTGGCTCTACAGGAGAACGGCGCCGAGATCTGCGACGAGATCGAGCACGTGTTCCGATCCGCCATGCGGGTCGTCAACCGTCCGCCGGAGCCAATGACCATCGGACCATGCATCACTGACCCCGCTCCGGACGCGGTACTCAAGGAGCGAGCAGCCAAGGGTGACAACACAACCCGGTGCGGCTATGCGCTCACCGCGCCGAGTCACAGTGGCTCGATAATGTGCCCACAGTGCGAGACCGTGCACCTGGTCGACGATGTGCTTGCGCGCAACCTCGGCGAGCTTGACGACCGCAATGCGACCGTGCGTGAGCTGGTCGACGTGGTGCTCCCACGCCTTGATGAGCATGTACCGCAGTCGACGATCGAGCGGTGGATCCGGCGCGGATGGGTTCCGTTGCGCGGCCGGGATACCGACGGCCACCAGATGGTTCGCATTGGCGACGTGCGTGCGGTGCGAGCTGAGCGACCCAGGAACGCAACACGATTGGAGGCAAAGGCGTGAGCGACCGGGCGGCGACGGGCAAGAGGGGATTCTGCGGCGACTGCCAGTGCGAATGCCCCCGATGCCCATGCGACTACCGAAAATGCCCCGAGTGCGAATGCGAGTGCGACTAGATGGAGATCCCGTCCGCGATCTCCCACCAGGCCCGTGAGCACTGCTCGGAGTCCGACGAGCATCACGCCCGCGTGTGGTTCTGCATGACGTGCAAGGCGCTGGAGCAGCGGCTGATGCCGGTCGACGCGGTGCTGGCGTCCGTGCTGGCCGACGCCGATCTGACGATCACGCTATGGCGGTGGCCCCAATGACAGCCATCCCCGCGCCGCCGGAGGGCGGCTACCGGCACGCCCGCGATATCCCAGACTTGGTGTTCATGCGTGCGGTTGTGCTGGCCCGCCGACAACATGGCGACCGTCTGCAACCGGCGACGCGTTGGGATGTCGAGCAGGTGCTCGCCGGGCGACCACTGCCTCGTGGGGATTTCGACGGCATCCCCGGCGTTCCGTCAAAGGTGGTACTGGCGAAGTTCCGGCGAGTCAAAGGCCGTGGGCTGGCCGATGGGTGTGACTGCAGCTGTCGCGGCGATTTCGAGCTCACGGCGGTTGGCGAGCTGATGCTCATGGTTGCGGAGGTTGTCGGCGGTCAGTGAGGCTAATTGGTCCCAAACCGGCCCCTACCTGCAGCGACCAGATGGACAGCTAGACGGCGAGGTGTAAAGTGGTTTACACCTTCACCAGGGCACTCGCTCTTGAAACAGCGAGGCCCGACTCCCGTTGCACCGGGAGTCGGGCTGCTGACCGGTTACTAGAACCAGTGTTCGGCGTGGAGCTGCAACAGGAGCGCCGCCAGATTGATCAGGCAATTGATAACTGAAATTGCCCAGATCGGCGGCGCTTCGCGCTTTTCTGCCATTCCTACCTCCTCTCGTTGCCACTAGCAGGGTTCATGCCCGTGCCTTTGTCTTGCCAGTGGCATCCGTGAGGAGGTATCTCTGAGTTTAGTGCTCAGGCGTACTGGGTGCGGTGCTCAGAAGTCGAGACAGTAGACCAGGGTGTCGGCACCTCGGCGTACAACGTGCTTATGGCACGTCCACCGCGCGATCGGTTCCCCAACGCGTACGTCGGTGACCTCGTGCCCAACGGCGACGGCTGGACCATCGTCAGTCCGCTGTACTGCCCGAACTGGCACAGCATTGACGAACCTGGCTGGCGGCGAAGCTGTCCGGCGTGCGAATGCGGACAGCGTCACCACACCTGGTTGTGCCACTGTGGCGCCGTCACATACGCGCCTAAGCTCGGCGCCGAGTGCCGGATCCTCGACGGACCCGGCTCGGCATACGAGAAAGCCCAGCGGGGTTAAGCCTCGGGCACCTCGGCGATAGCCCTTGTCAGCTCATCAGCACAACACTCAAGGGCGGCGGCCTCGTCGGGATAGACGCCTGGCGCCTGCGCCTCCTGGGCCCACCTGGCCGCGAGGGCTGCCAGCTTCTCGCGCAGCGCGTCGGTACTCATCCTGCCTGCTGTTCGCGACGCGCCTCGACGTGCTCTGTCAGGATCCGTTGCACGAGCTTGCCGTCGCCGGCCGAATTGCCTCGCGCGAGACCGAGCTCGGCGGCCTCGGCCACCAACTCATCCTTGACCCACTGCGGTACCCGCGTCTGGACGGTCGGTGAATGCTGACCCTCGCCAGACAGTGACTTTCGGCCCGGAATCAGGTTGGCGTTCGATCGCTCGCGACTGACCCGCGCGGCCTCCTCGGCCAGTGCGTCGGCGTCTGCGTTGGTGAGGCGCTCACCGTCGACCGTGACCACCTCGTCGTCGAGGTCAATGTCCTCGTCGATGATCATCGGCTCTTCTTTGCGGCTCATGGTGCGCACCCTTCTGCTACTTCCGGAATCGATGGGGCATGACGTGGATGACCAGCCACACCGCGTGCTGCCCGTCCCACACCTCGTCCACGCCCTTGATGCCGATCTCCAGATCGATACCCCGGTCGTCGGTGCCAATGAACATCCCCATGACGCCACGCGCGTCGTTGCGGATCTCCACCAGCACGGCGTTGCTCATGGCCGCCTTGGCGTGAGCCCGCCCGATCCGGTGCTTGCGCGAGGACTGAGTGAAGCGGAAGACGATTCGCATACATCGATTGTGTCATACACAACCGACAGATACAATCGCTAATGTCATACACATAAGACAGTGTGTGGGTTGCCACGGTGGTATGTCAAGGCCTGTTTTGGTGGCAATCCAATGGCGGGACGCGCCGCGATTCAATGACATCGCTCATGTCGGACCCCCGCGATAAAGTTCGATTACCAGCGAAGGAAGGAAGCGTATGGCCGACGGAGATAACCCGGACGACCCACACGCGGAAGACGCGGCCAAGGAGCCCGCTGATCCGATCGCTGATCTCAAGGCCGAAATCGCGAAGTTGCGCGGCGAGGTCACAGGGCGATTGGACGCGCTCGACAGAAAGACCGCCGCGAACAAGGAGAACGCCACCGCCGCGCTTATCGGGCTGGTCGCCGTCGTCGCGACCGCGATAATCGTCTGGGTCATCTCGGTCGTCGACAAGCCTGACCCGTCGGACAACCACATCGTTGACTACAACGGTTCCGAATTACTCGCCAAGGGACTGCACTGCTACAAGGAGCGCGCGGAAATGCTCGCGAACCGGCAGCGGGCGCTGGGAGAAGTGGATCGCCTTACGTGGCAACGCGACAATCCGATACCGCAGCGAGATGACGGCCCCATGTACGCCACGCCTCTGCCGACTGCACTCCCCTCCATAAGCGAGATCGATGGCGACCCTGCCAAACGCCGTGAGGACGAGAAGGACTCAGACCCCGAGCTGTGCTTCTCCGTCCGCTACGGCTCCGGCTAGGTCACTGGGCACGGCGGGTCGCGACACGCGCCGAATCTGAGATGCCAGCGCTGACCTGCGCGTATGGCAAAATGAGTCCCAACATGTCGGTGGGACCACTATGTCCACGGCATGAAAACCCCGGCCTAGCTGGGGTTTTCGTTGTTTCGGGGTGAGCTAACCCATTCTCGGAAGGCGCCTCTCGACCGCACGATCATGGCGCGCAAGGGCCAGTTCCTCGCTTATGGCAACGAGCGCTTGGGTCTGGGCTAATCGCAGTTGCCAGTCCAGAAACTCTCGTTGCTCGGGTCCGAGCTCTTGCAAGCTAAAGCCCGTGTCGTACTTGCTGCACTGTCGGATCGTGTCGGCCGCCGCGTTGCGCACCAGATCGAGGTCTTGCTCATTCATGGTGCTGATGTTATGTCGGCGCAGGTCCATCGTGTGGGTAACCGAATGATGGCACCCATCCCTTAGCCCAAGGAGGGAACCCCATGAAGCGCACCATTGCCCGTTGGTTTCGCCGCTTACGGCGCCGCCCGTGGACCCCGTTTGATCCTGACGGGAATCTACGCCCCGAGTTATTCACCCACGAGGGCTGGCACATGGTGGGCGCGCTCAAGGATGGCGAGGAGCGTGTCGCCAAAGCGCAGCGGCAGCTGGATGCGGCTCAACGGCGCAAGCGCGAGGCGTATGAGCGGTTCGCGGCAGCAGGCAGGGATGCTGGCGAGCTGCTCGAAAAGTCTTGGGCCACCATGATCTTTGACGGGATTGCCGGTACTTCGCCCGCGCTGCCGAATGCAGCTGGGGTCGCTGTACGCAAGGCCTCATGGTGGCGACGGCTACTCCGTAGGTTCGGCCGCTGATGAATCAATCCCTGATAGACCTACTCACCCGCACATTCAGTGCGGGTGCCTTGCCGCATCCCGGCACCGGAAACGGTCCGCCACAGCTGATCCCGATTCCCGGATTCCGCGCAGCGGGCATGTCCGACGAGCAGGCCGAGGCGATGATCGGCGAGGCCGCCAAGTTGTGGGCCGAGGCCCTCGACTCAGTCATTGGTGCCGAGTTCGACGTGCTCACGAAAGCTGATGCCGCGCAACTGCGTCAGGCCGCCGCAGAGGCGCCTGACGGCACGCGCATCGTGACCCTGTACGACCACCGCGATCACCAGCGCAAGACGCCTCTGTTCGTGCTCACGGTCGGCAAGACCGACGACGTGACTGTCGATGCCCGCCAACTCCGAAAGCTGGGCGCGTAATGGCCTGCTGCAGTTGCGATGATCACGACTACTGCTGCAGGTGCTACACCGAGCAGGAGCGCACCACGAGCATGGTCGCGGACGTTCTCGATGGCGCCTACTCAGGCGAGGCTGAGATCCCCGACTTTCCGCACATGTCGGGCGCAGACGCCCGAACCGCCGCACAAGCCATCATGGCCGTGCTCAAACACGAGAGGGCGATCTAAGCCCATGTCCCACATCAAGATCACTGTCGACGGCGAGACCCTGATGGATGCCGACCCCGGCACCTGGCGCGAGACCCCGCCCGATATCCCCACTCTGCAGAGCCAGACCGGCGGCGAACCTTGGGGACTCGCGGTCATGGGCGCCGTTGCACACGCCGCGACCCTCGTCATGGTCGGCCAGTCCGTCGGGGACGCCACGATCGTGGTCACCACGCGGCCAGGCGGTTTCACCATGGAGGCCGACGGAATCAAGCCCGCGACCCCCGTGGGATTCAGTCGTGGCTGACCGGATGCCTGGGGATAGGCGAGCGCAGTGGCTCCACGTCGCATTCGTGCACGCATGCTTAGGCGAGCGGGTCGTATATGTCAGCGCGAAACATGAGTCCACGCGCGAGGCCTTTCTCATCGCCGAAAAGCTTTCCAATCAAGAGCCTTTGAGACAGTGGGTATCGCGGGTAAACCGTGCTCGCGGCGAGCAGGAGTTCCGATTCACCTCGGGCGGCACGATCGCCTTCCTAAATCCCTGCTGCCACAGTTACCGGGGAGCGTCTGCGGACGTGATGATTCTGGAACCCGGCGCCGACACGGTGGGTACGACCACGAGCTTGCTCGGCGCCAAAGCTGTGCACCGCACGAGCGAGGAGCCTCCCCATGCCGTCGCAGGGCTCGACTACCGAGCGTGGTTACGACTACCAGCACAAGAAGCTCCGCGCCCAACTCAAGCCCGAAGTTGAGTCTGGGCGCGCCACCTGCTGGCGCTGTGGTGAGCCGATCCGCAAGGGGCAAGCCTGGGACCTCGGCCACGATGACGACGACCGCACCAAGTACCGAGGCCCTGAGCATGCCCACACTGCCGATTGCACCGCTGGCGGCAACCGGGCGACTGCGGGCCGACAGACCCAATTCGCCGGTCCGCCGGTCGACACCAGCCAGCCCTGGTAGCTGGCTTCTCATTGCTGGCCGACCTGCCCGCGCAACTGGCAAACAATGGTGCGCTAGCCGCATCGTCGCAGGTCACGCACCCCTCGCCCTCGGCGTTGCATCGCCGCAGGTCAATAGGGTGGGGGGTGGGTATCGATCGTGGCCGATCCGGCGCCATCGACCCCGCCCCCTATCGACATATCTATTTCGCAACAAGTTCGGTAACGCTACAGCGTTAGTAGCTAACTCGGTTGCCAGCAAGGGGGTTTGCTGTGCAGCGTCAATGCGACCAGTGCGGCGAGCCCTTCGAGGCCAAGCGACCGACAGCGAAGTACTGCAGCGGCACGTGTCGGACCCGACGATCACGTTCGGGGCCTCCGGCGCCGCCGCCGCCCGTGGTGGACGCGGGGCCGTCCGACGGTCTGGTCAGTTCGGTTCGCAATGAGCTGGAGAAGCTGCTGCAGGTCGATTCGGTCATCGGTCAGCACGCGATGGAGATCGCGAGGCGCATCGTCAATGCGCCGGGCATGAACACCGGTGTCGCGTCGCTGTCGAAGGAGCTGTCACGCGTGATGGGGGAGGCCCGCTCGGTGTCCACGGTGGCGGACGATCCTGTCGACGATTTGAAGGCACGACGTGACGCGAAGCGCGCCGCCGCCGCTGGTTGAACCGGCGTACGCCAACTTCCCGGCGTATTCCGAGACGTTCGGCCCCGAAGTGGCGGACCTGTGCGACCTAGCCGGGTTCCCGCCGGATGCCGAGCAGGAGATCGGCCTCAACGGACTGTTTGGGATCGACTCGAATGGCCGATCGACCGCATTTGAGTCGGTGGTGATCTGCGCTCGGCAGAACATGAAGACCGGCATGGAGAAGCAGGCCGCGCTCGGATGGATCTACATAACCGAGCAGCGCTTGATCACCTGGTCGGCGCACGAGATGACGCCTACGCGTGAGGCGTTCAACGATCTGGTCAACCTGATCGAGAACACACCGTCACTGGCGAAGCGGCTGGAGGATGGCCCGACCAACGGCGTCTTCCGTGGTGCTGGCCAGGAGGCCATCGCGTTCAAGTCGTCGAAGGAATGCCCGGACGGGCAGCGCATCCTGTTCAAGGCCCGCACCACTAGCGGTGGTCGTGGGTTGACCGGCAACAAGGTGATCCTTGATGAGGGATTCGCCCTGCGGAACACGCATATGGGCTCGCTGATGCCGACGCTGTCGGCGGTGCCGGATCCACAGCTGTTGATCGGATCGTCGGCTTGTCGACCGGAGTCCGAGGTGCTCCGCAAGCTGGTTGCGCGCGGTCGGTCGATTGACCTGGCGCCCCGGAAGCGGTTGGGGTACCTGGAGTTCTGTGCGCCAGAGGACGCATGCGAGGACCCTGAATGCCCCCACTACGTCGGCTATCCGGGCTGCGCGATGGACAAGCGCGAATACATTGTCATGGCCAACCCGCAGGCGGGTAAGCGGATCACCTGGGCGTACCTCGAAGGCGAACGGGATTCGCTCGACCCTGCCGAGTATGGCCGCGAGCGCATGGGCTGGCACGACCAGCCACCGATGGAAGACGCTCCGCTGATCTCGAAAGACGGCTGGGCGGCCAGGACTGACGCGAAGTCGAAACCAGGACCGCGACTCGCGTTCGGCGTGTACGTCAACAAGATGCAGACCTCTGCAGCGATTGGTGTTGCCGGTTACCGCGAGGACGGCAAGATCCACGTCGGCATCGTACCCGCGATCCGTGGCGGCAATGTGGCATCGAGGCCTGGCATCAGCTGGATACCTGGCCGGATGGCCGAACTCCGCGACACCTGGCGTCCGTGCGGATGGATGCTCGACGACCGCAGCGCTGCCGGATCCCTTCTATCGGACCTCAAGAAGCTCGGCTTCGAGGTGGCGGACGCCGACGACGAAGAGACACCACCAGACAAGGGATTACGCAACGCAGGCGCCGCCGAGGTCGCGCGAGCATGCGGAACGTTCTACTCAAAGTTCAACGAAGACGAGCTGCGCCACCAGGGCGGCAAACCACTCGCCGACGCGGTAACGGCCGGGAAGATGCGCGACCTCGCTGACTCCTGGGCCTGGGACCGCAAGGACGCCAAGAGCGACATCGTGCAACTTATGGCCGTGACATTCGCCGTCCAAGCACTGGATACCGCGCCGCCCGCCATCGAGGTATGGGAGCCGCTATGGACATGACCACACAACAGGATTCGGAGTGACTCTGTGACAGCACTGCAGGTAGTTTTCGCCGCCACCGTCGCGGTGGTCGTCGTGGCTATCGGTCTGATGGTGTCCGGCGTCGCGATCCTGGCGGGCAGCGGTTGGGCATTCGTCACAGCGGGAGCCCTGCTCGCCGTGGCAGCCGTGGCTGCCGGTGTCGTGCTGCTGCGTGACGGGGCCAAGAAGAAGTGAACCTGTTGAGTCGGCTGCGCCGCCGAGATGAGCGGATGACGCTCGACGAGTACGCAGTGTTGGCGAATCAATTCTCATTCAACGGGTTCGGCTACGGCATGAGCATGAACCCCGTTGTCCAGCAGACGCTGGCAGGCCAGGCGACCGTCATGGCGCCCAACAACTTCGTCGGACTCGCTACCCATGCATACGGCGCGAACGGCGTGGTGTTCGCCTGCATGCTGGTCCGCCAAATGCTGTTCTCCACCATCAGGTTTCAATGGCAGCGGATGCGAGAAGGAAAACCGGCGGGCACCTACGGATCGGAGGGCCTGGCGCTACTGGAGAAGCCGTGGCAGGGCGGCACGACCCAGGATCTGCTATCCAAGATGATGCAGCACGCCGACCTCGGCGGGAATGCCTATGCCGCCAAGATCGGTGACGAACTGGTGTGCATGCGCCCGGACTGGGTGGACATCGTCGTCGAGGCCCGCCAGGCGGGCATCACAGCCTCGCGCGATGTCGGCCAGATCGGTTGGCGGAAAGTCGGTTTCCTCTACTGGGAAGGCGGTCGCGGTGCAGAGAAAGAACCGACCGCACTCCTGGCTGATGAGGTCGCGCACTTCATGCCGATCCCAGACCCACTTTTCGAGCTTCGCGGAATGTCTTGGCTGACACCGATTCTTCGTGAGATACAAGCCGATCAGGCGATGACCTTGCATCAGTCGAAATTCTTCGACAACGGTGCTACCCCAAACATGATCATCAAGCACAGCCCAATGGCAGACCGTGATGCGGTCAAGAAGTGGGCCGCCGAGGTCAACTCAAGCCACGCGGGTGCCGGGAACGCCTACAAGACGCTGAACCTCTACCCAGGCGCCGATGCGACGGTGGTGGGGACCAACCTCAAAGATATCGACTTCGCCGAAGTGCGCGAGGGCGGTGAGGTGCGCGTCGCTGCAGCGGCCGGTGTACCGCCGGTGATTGTTGGCCTTGCCAAGGGCCTCGATTCGGCGACGTACTCGAATTACGGGCAGGCCCGCCGTCGTCTGGCCGATGGCACCGCGCACCCGTTGTGGCAGAACCTTTCTGGGTCACTGCAGCAGATCATCCCGCCGCGAGACTCGTCATCTCGTCTCTGGTACGACACGAGCGATGTTCCGTTCCTTCGCGAGGACGAGAAGGACGAAGCTGAAATTCAGCAGGTACGCGCGACGACGATCAACACGTTGATCACTGCGGGATTCACCCCCGAATCCGCAGTCGCGGCAGCTGAGTCTGGAAATTTCAACCTCTTGGAGCACACGGGACTGACCAGCGTCCAACTTCTACCGCCCGGCTCCCCAAGCCCGAGCACCGCGCCGACACCAACCGATGGAGGTTCCAATGGCGACCAGTGAGCGTGCAGCGCGCCCGCCGATGCAGAGCGTTCGGGAAACCCCGTTCAAACTCCGCGACACAACCGACGACGGCGAATCCGATGACGGTCTCACCATCGACGGATACGGCGCAGTATTCAACCGGGGGACCATCATTGATTCCTGGGAGGGTCGGTTCCGCGAAGTAATCGCGCCTGGGTCGATGAAGCGCTCATTCAGGGAGACCCCGCCCAAGATCCAGTTCGACCATGGCCGCCACCCGCTGATTGGTTCCATCCCGATCGCTGAACTGCGGTCCATCACCGAGGACACCGACCCCGAGCTCGCGCCAGAGGGTGGCGCACACATCATCGGCCGAGTGTTCGACAACTGGCTGATGCAGCCGGTACGGGACGCAATCAAGGCACAGGCCATCAGCGGTATGTCATTCCGGTTCAGTGTCATTCGTGAGGGATGGACCTATGCCGATGGGCGACCGATCAAGGATGACCAGGCGCTGTGCGCTGAGCTTGATCGAACGTACTTCGGCGACGTGCCGGATGACGACCTGCCGATTCGGACGCTCAAGGAATTGCAGGTTCCAGAGATGGGCCCGGTCGTTTGGCCAGCCTATGCAGACACCTCGGTCAGTATGCGATCCGGGGTAATTGACTTGGGTCGTCTCGACGACCCGGAGCAGCGAAAGCTACTCGCACGCGCCGTATTCCTCGCGGATTCGGCGCAATCACAGGACGCGGAAGCGCAGCGATCCACCGGTGACGACAAGTCACCCGTAGGTGAACGCCCGGCCGAGTCCGACGACGCGCAGCGATCCACCAGCGATGAGAAGTCGCCCGTAGGTGAGCACCCGTCGAATCCGCGCCCCCTCAGCGACAAAGAGCTTCGTCTGAGGAACCAGCGCGATCGGTTGTTGACCCTACGAACGATTGGTGAAAGAGCATGAACTACCAGACACTGCCGATCCACCCAGTCACCGGACTGCGTGCACTCGGCATCGGCAAGCGCGGTCCCATCTGGCCCGTCGCCGGAGCATCCGACGACGACCGGGGCCCCACGCTGACCTACAGCCAGGCCCGTAACCGGGCCGACGAGATCCATGCCCGCATGGAGCAGATCAACGAGCTGGACACCCCCACGCCGGACGAGGACGCCGAGTTCCGCTCCCTCGGTGAGGAATTCGACCAGCTCGCCATTCACATGGGCCGACTGGAGCGCGCTGCCGAAATGGCACGCGTGAACTCCGCACGAGCGGGCGTTGCCGAGGGCGCGCGGCCACGTCAGCGTGCCGTCGCCGGAAGCTCGCAGGGTTCGCGGGATGAGTACGACCGCGATTCCATCCTGGAGCCCGACAGCATCGAGGACTGCCGGTTCCGCGACCCGTGGAATCTGTCCGAGATGCGCACCTACGGGCGCGATCTCAGCGAGGTCAGTGCCGAGCTTCGGGCCCGTGCGCTGTCGGCTATCGCCAAGATGCCCGGTGCCAGTGACAACATCCGGCAGGCGGCGACGAACATCATCGAGCAGCACGATTCCGAGGACTCGCGCCTTGCTCGGTTCGCACTGGTCGCATCCAAGCCCGCATACCTGCGCGCTTGGTCGAAGTTGGCCGTCGGCAAGGGTCACTCTCTGACCGAGGTCGAACAGCGCGCTATCGCCGATGTTGAGCAGTATCGCGCGATGTCGCTGACCGACAACAAGGGCGGTTACCTGGTGCCGTTCCAGCTCGACCCGACGGTGATCGTCACCAGCTCGGGTGTGCGCAGCGACATCCGCCAGGCTGCTCGCCAGGTTGTCGCCACCGGCGACGTGTGGCACGGGGTGTCCTCCTCGAATGTCTCCTGGTCGTTCGACGCGGAAGGTAGCGAGGTCTCGGACGACTCGACCGACTTCGGGCAGCCGTCCATCCCGAACTACATGGCCCGTGGTTTCGTACCGATCTCCATCGAGGCTTCGATGGACGAGCAGAACGTGGCCCAGGAAGTCGGGCGGCTGCTGGCTGGCGGCAAGCTCGACTTGGAGGCGACCAAGTTGACGGTCGGCTCCGGCACCGGCGAACCGACTGGCCTGATCACCGCGCTGGCTGCCGCCGGTGCCCCGATCGCGGTCGACACTGCCACGGCAGCGACATTCGCCCTGGCGGACGTGTACGCGCTGCAGGGCGCACTACCCGCCCGTTTCCGAGGGGCTGCGTCGTGGTTGGCGAACAACCTGACGTACAACAAGATTCGCCAGTTCGATACCTCCGGCGGTGGTGGGTACTGGGCGAACCTGAACGACGGTCGGCCGCCGCAGCTGCTGAACCGGGACGCGCTGGAGTCCGAGGCGATGGCATCGGCCACCACCACGGGCACCAAGCTCGCCGTGTTTGGTGATCTGGAGAATTTCGTGATCACCGACCGTCTGGGCATGGCCGTGGAGTTCATTCCGCATCTGGTCGGCGCCAACCGCCGCCCGACCGGCCAGCGTGGATGGTTCGCGTACTACCGCATCGGCTCGGATGTCGTGAACCCCAACGGGTTCCGTCTGCTGAACGTCAAGTAGTAGCGGCCAAGGTTGGGGCGCAGCCATTGCGCTGCGCCCCAACCTTCCATCAAACCTGTTGAGAGGAATACAAAATGGCCGTTTACAGAGCAAAAGAGGGCTTCTCCTATGACGACAAGGACGGGGTTCCCCGGATCGTCGTCGCAGGGTCGCTGATCTCGGACAGCGACCCAGGGTTCAAGGGCAGGGAGAGCCTGTTCGAGCCCGTCGAGGAACACGTGGTGGCCGAGTCGGCACGCCGTCGTGGCAAGCCGGTCGAGGATGCATCCGCCGAGCCGAACGCGCGCCGGTCGGTCTCGACCACCCCACCGAAAGGCGACGAGAAGTGATCACCACACACAACAACACACTGGCCCGACTGGCGCTCGCTTCGGCGGTACGGACCAACGGTGCCGCGAACGGCGTAGCGGTTGATCTCAACCAGTTCAGTAACAACTTTCGCGACATCGCATTCGTGATCACCACCGGCACCATCACCGACGGCACGGTGGCCGTGACGGTGGAGGAATCGGACCAGTCGGGAACTGGATTCACCGCTGTCGATTCCGCCCGTGTACTGGGCTCACTGCCGACGATCGCTGCAGCCGACGACGACACCGTGTTCTCGTTTGGCGTCCGGCCGACCAAGCGCTATGTGCGCCTGGTGGCCACCACCTCGGGTGCGACCACCGGTGGCGTGTTCTCCGCCGTGGCCGTGCTTGGCAACGGCGGCAAGAGCCCGGTGGCGCGGTCCTAGATGGCTGAGCTCACCCCGGACGACCTCAACCGGTACACCAAGGGCCGGTTGGCGGGCGGGACCGACGAAGACACGCAGGATCTGCTCAATGCGGCGCTCTCCGCTGCGCGCCGATACTGCGGCTGGTCGGTCTCGCCTGTACAGGCCGGGGTGACACTCACAATCGACGGCCCTGGCGGACGCGTCCTATCGCTCCCCACGCTGAACCTGATTGCGATCAGCGCCATCAGCGAGAACGGCGTGCCATGGGATGCGACCAAGCTGGACATGTCCCGGCAAGAGGGCACCGTAGAGAAGTACCCGAATGGCCTGTGGACGCCCCGCAAGGGCGGGATCTCGGTGACGATGACCCACGGGTACAGCGAGATCGAGGCGGCCGACTGGCGCCGTGCGGTGCTGAGGCTGGCGGACCTTATGGACCGTGATGACAAGAGCCGGGACAGCGGCGATCTGATCCGCAAGCGGATTGACGATGTTGAGTACCAGTGGGCCGTCGGCATCATCTCCACAGACGCCCGGCTAGAAGCGCTGTTCTCGCAATATCGGATCCTGCTGGCTCCATGACCGAGAGCTTTGGCGGCCAGACGGTCGCCTTCCTGTCAGTCACCGAGACTGGTCAACCCGGCTGGGGTGGCATCCGCGAGGATGTCCGGGTCGCGACCCGATGCCCTGGCGTTCGCTTCCGGCCGTATTCGTCGGTGGAAACGCCGGTGACCCAGACCGATGTCACGACTGAGCGATGGAAGCTCACCGCACCGGCGGATGCCGTGGCGTTGGCCGTCAAGGGCAATGGCGAATTGCTCTACGACGGTACGGAGCATCCCGAGCTGCTGGACCTCGATGCGGAGTCGACGTTGCAGTTCGTCTTTCAAGTCGACGGGCAGAAGATGCCGAAGCATGACATGGACGGCCCAGTCCATCACGTCACGATCATGTGCAAGCGGCAGGTCGGTTGATGGGGAATCCATTCGCGCGATTCGGTATGTCCGACAGCGAGTTTGACAAGAAGCTGCGCGGGTCGGTCGAGGTCGACGCCGGGATTGACGCGTTTATGACGGAGGAAGTTATTCCATACGGGCGCAGCGTGTCCCCGGTGGACTCGGGCGGGTTCGCGGCCTCCTGGAGAGTTATGAAGAAGGCTAAGAACGGCAAAGGCGTTGTCGGCCCGACCGCCTGGTACTCACACTTCGTCGAGTTCGGCACCGGCGCAGACAAGAAGCAATCCCGTGGCAAGAAGGGCAAGCGGGACAAGAAGGGTCGTCGACCTGTTGAGGTCGCCGACGGCGAGTTCCGAATGGTCGGACCCAACACCCCGACCAAACCACTCGCACCCGTACAGAGAACGGCCGAACACTTCGGTGGCAGCCTCAAGGGCGGCGTCACTACAGACGGCGATCACGAATGAGCGATCCGTTTCTGTACGAACAGGACTCGCCCGACGAAGAGGACTTCGTCGCCTGCTGGATGCAGCCGGTAATGAAGTCGGCCGTTGAACGCAAGCTCGGCGACGCATTGCCGTTCTGTGAGATCACCGGCATATCCGGGCCCGATGATCCGGATGCTGGCACCTCGGATCCGGTTGTCCAGCTGGACTTCTACGCCCTCGGCGCTCCAGCTGCGAAAGCCGCTGCCAAGCGCGGCCATCGGCGGATGAACCTGCTATTCCGGACCTGCGCCACGGTGACCATGTCCGACGGCACCACGGCCAGTCTTGACTTCGGCACCTGTCTCATCCGGCCATTCCGGATGCCTTACGAGCACGAGCAGATCGTGCGCTACACGGCCCGCTATCACCTGGGCCTCTCCTACGTCACCGTCACCTGACGGTGCGCGGCCCTGGCCGCATTCAGCCCATGTCCATGCCGGAATGCCTTCCGGTTCATTCCCGTACCCGAAAGGAGCGTCACCATGGCGCGACCCACAACCGGCACAACTCCCGATGCTGGTGGCTACACCACTGTCGACAACCGATTCCAGGGCGGGCACCGCACCGGCCTCATCGGTGTCGCATTCCGCGACGCACGCGGCGCCGCGACGAACATCTCGCCGCACAACCCTGACGGCACGGTGGCATGGAACCCGCTCGCCACGGATGGGCAGCTGCGCGCAGACCTGTTCGCGCAGAAGCGAGTCAACGGCCAGTGGGTGAACAACGCCGCAGCGAATGAGGGATTCCACCTCGTCGGCGCCTTCGGCGAAGGCAACGGCGCCTCGACTAAGCCGAAGATCGACACCGATGACCAGATGATCGAACAGACAAATTGGCCTTTCGAGTCGGACATCACCAAGCAGGATGAGCCGTTCACATTCCAGGCGCTGCAGAACCTGTTCCCGGCGATCATGCGGCTGCGCAACAACCTCCCGCTATCCGATGCCAACGGCAATTCCCTGGTGGAGCTGCCCGGCGGCGCTGACGCCGGATGGTCACAGCCTCTGGAGTCCAGCAAGATTCCGCGTCAGTTCCTGCTCTACGGCATCCGCAAGCGCGGATCCCTCTACACCTACGAGGTTGAGGCCTACGACTTCGCCACTTTGAACGATATTGGCGAGCGCAAGATGGGCAAGAAGGGCACGGCGGCCGAGCTGACCTACAAGCCGGAGCCGTCGGGCTTCTTCATGGCGATGGTGGATGGCAAGTACATCCCAATCATCCGCCACACCTTCGTCGGTGGCACCGCCTGGGTCGAGACTGGCCGTGGCCCCGTGTCGAAGTACACCGTCGATTTCGGTGCATCGACCGCCGGTAACGCAACCTTCTCGTACGGCAATGTCGGGCCCAGCACCGGCGTGGTCTTCAACCCCACCCCGGCCGCTTTGAAGTCCGCCCTGGTGGCGCTCGATGACGGTTACGGCGCCTCGGATTGGACCGTGACTGGCACTGCGCCGACGTTCACGGTGACCGTTCCCGACAAGAACAAGGCCCTCACCGGTGACGGCACCGGCCTGACCGGCGGCGCCCTGTCCATCACCCCGGCGCCGTAAGGAACCTGGCCGGGTGCGTGTTGGGCTGACACGCACCCGGCCAGCATCACCCAATTCAGCCCATTGCCAGCCCAATTCAGCCCGAAAGGAAATCATCATGACCGATTCTGAGCCCGACATCATCGCCGACAACCCAGTCAAGCCCGAAGAGGCTGCCGCGATTGCTGCCGAGTATCTCGGCAGCATGAGGGGCATTCGCTTCGACCTAGGAAACGGGGAAAGCTGGGAGCTCCCGAACCCGGCCTTTATGAAGCCCGACCAGCGCGCCCGGTACAAGGATCATCAGCGGTACATGAAGACCATGACCAAAGAATTTGTGCCCCACCCGATTATCGACGGCAAGATGGTCGAACAGTTCATCTACCCATACGAGAAGGACGGCGAGCCTGTCGACGAAGACGAGCTGCTATGCAAGGCGCTCATGGGCGATGACATCTACAACAAGTTCATCGACGCCGGGGGTGCGCCCGGTCAGATCCAGGTGCACTGGAATGTGATGAACCGCCAACTCGCTAGGAGGATGGCCGCAGACTCCAAAAGTGCTTGATGCAGTAGCACTTTGGTGTCGGTACCCATTTGAGATCGAGGCCGATTTCGAGCATTTCTATCCGCGTCTGGACATGGCGTGGTGGCATCGTGGCGACCGCGACGAACGCGGATGCCTCAAGCTGTCGTCTCGAAAACTGCTGAATCTGATCCACCGGCTGCCCGAGCGGTCAGAGTTCAAAACCCATGCGGCGCCGCCTTTCGGACGTAACGGCGACTGGCCGGAGCTCACTCAAATCACCGCGCGCATGCACAACGAAATCGCCAAGTATGTCGCGGCGAGATTCTCCACCGAGGACCACCCATACGAGTACACCGTTCTGCATTCACCGGTGGAGCGCGTCGAGCTTGCGGCCGAGGCTGAGGCGCAAGAGCAGTACCAAGACGATGAATACGAAAAGTTGATCAGCGGCGTGTTCGGCTGAAAGGTGGTGTGAGCAATGGGAATTCCACTGCCGATTACTGCGACACCTGACGAACGGTCATTCAAGGCCGCAGGTGA
This sequence comes from Mycobacterium sp. D16Q14, assembly GCA_002013415.1. Lineage (GTDB taxonomy): Bacteria > Actinomycetota > Actinomycetes > Mycobacteriales > Mycobacteriaceae > Mycobacterium. The sequence goes on along the minus strand of MAEX01000014.1, from coordinate 131,910 downwards.
TCGTGCCGAGCGGGTGATGGCGGAGGCAGGCCGGAACGCTGGCAAGTCACTCTCGGACGCAATCGGAGGTGCGGCCAAGGAATCAGAGAGTGCGCTAAAGAAGTTTGGCGACAAAGCATCTGACGCATACGACAAGGCACGTGATGCTGCCGGTAAGCTGCGCGTCGAGCAGGAGAAGCTCGATAACCTGCAGAAGTCCGGCGCGGGAAACCAGAAGCTGATCGCACAGTCCGAGGCCGTAGAGAAGGCCCGCCGCGCCGAGGCTCGCTCCATTCGCAACGTCAAGGATGCGCTGGTCGACTACTACCAGGAGGCCGACAAGCACGAAAACGGTGGCAGCGCAGCGCAGACGATCGTGCAGGGCCTGACGGACGGCATGGGCGGCGGAAAGCTCAATGCAATCGGCAGCTCGGGTGCCGGTGATCTGGTTTCCGGCCTGATGTCAGGAACTGGTGGGGCTCGGGCTGCGGGTGCCGCACTTGGCACAGCTGTGGGAGCCGGTATCGGCACCGCCGTCGCTATGGCCATGGCGGGGTTGGTATCGGCCATAAGCGACGGCATGGCTTCTCTGCGGATCAAGGATCTGATGCAGACCCGTATGGGCATGGATGACACCTCCATGCACAAGATCGGGGACGCCGCAGGCCGCGCCTATGCATCCGGGTTCGGAGAATCGTTGCAGGACAACCTGAAAGCCATTCAGTTCGGACTACAGGGCGGCCTGATCGATCAGAACGCGTCCCCCGATGACATAGCCAAGTACGCCGGGCGGATCCAGACAACCTCGCAGGTGATAGACGAAGATCCCAAGGCCGTCGCCAGGGGATCGCGCAACCTCGTCCGCACCGGCCTAGTGAAGGACTACACCGAGGCCCTGGACCTGTTGGTCGTTGCACAGCAGAAGGGCCTCAACCTCTCCGAGGATCTGCTCGACACCGCCGAGGAATACGGCACCGCCTGGCACGGCGTGGGACTCTCGGCACAAGACGCGTTCGGCCTGATGAAACAGATGTCCGATGCCGGAATCCGAAATACCGACGTGGCAGCCGATTCCATCAAGGAGTTGGCCATCAACGTCTCGGATGGATCGAAGCTGACCAGGCAGGCGTTCGCGGCGCTGGGGCTTGACGCCGATGACATGAAGCGCAGATTCGCCGAGGGCGGACCAGCGGCGAGAGAGGCGCTCACCGCCGTCATTCAGGCGTTGCACGATGTCTCGGATCCACTGGACAAGAACAACATTGGGCTGGCTCTGTTCAAGACGAAGTGGGAGGACGCAAAGACTGCCATCTCGGCGGCGGACCTCAATACCGCCGCAAGTCAGATGGGCGATGTCGCCGGTAAGACGGACGAAGCTACCGACAGCATCAACCAGCATGCGGACGCCTGGAACAAGTTGGGCCGCAACATTGATGAAGCAATGACGACAGCCAAGGAGTGGCTGGCCGACACGGCCATTGGGCGCTTCTTCGGCTCATCTCTACCGAACTTCTTTAGCGACGCGCTCGATAGGTCGAAGGATTTCCACGGCGCTGGCGGGCCGGGCCCCGGTGTTACCCCAGGGCCACCGACGCCTGTCGTGGATCCCAACAACCCTGGCGCGTTCCTGCAGTCACCCGGCGGGGGTGCGAATGGTCCCGTCGGGAGCGGCACCGGACTCCTGGGCAATCTGGTCAATCCGACACCGGGTGCGCCCATTCCACCGGGATCACCCCTGGCACCGAAGCCGGTCACTCCAGAGATTCAGCATGGCCAGCAGGGGCACATGCCATCGGCGGATGAAGAGAAGGCGAAGTTCAACGCCCCCGCGTCCGCGTGGTCACTCGACAGTGTTCCGTTGGGGAAATTCCCTGGTGAAGAGGGCATTTCAGGCAGGCAGACAGCCACCTCCGGCCCGGCGCCTACGCCAGGTGCGCAGCCACAAATCATGTGGGGCACCGGCGATAACCCGTATGCGAAGCCGGGGTACGGCTACTACCAAGTGGATCAGGGTCGGATCTTCGACGCCGAATCGTCGCAGCTGAGCGCCAAGACATCCCTACAGAATGCGCGGTTCCACTTCCTCGAAGTCGAAGCCAAGGCCGACGCCAGCGAGCAGGAGAAGTACAACGCTCGCGCGCAGTTGGTGCAGGCCGGTCGATCGCTGCAGTCCGCAGAGGCCAAACTGGCTGAGGCGCAGCAAGGTACGTGGAAGAAGATGGAGACTGCGGCCAATAGCTTTGGCGCTGGCATGGATCAAATCGGCGCCGCTCTGGACAAGGATTTCGGCCTATCGAAGGGCCTGCCGGGGCTGGCTGAGAACCTGACGAAATTCCTGGCGAACATGGCTGCTGCACCCCTGCTCGGGCAGCTGGGCGCGGTCGCGCAGGCGAATCCGTCCAAGGGTGGGTACGGGGCGATGGGAATCCTCGCCGCACAGGGCGCCTTCGGGTCGCAGTACACCGGCGTCGCGCCGTCGGCCGGATACCCCGGTGGTGGATATCCGGCACGCGGCGGGTACGCACAATACCCCGGCGACGCGGCGCTGATGTCGAACGTCAAGGCTGGCCAGTACGTCTCACAACCGGGCGTGGGAGATCTCACCAAGGGAATTGGCGACTGTTCCAGTGCCGTCGAGGATCTCGTCGACATCATGGATGGACGGCCGACGGCGGGGCGTGATCTTTCGACGGGTAATGCGGCCGAGTGGCTGACCCAACGCGGCTTCATGCCCGGCACGGGTGGGCCCGGCGACTTCCGCGTCGCCTACAACCCCGCACACATGCAGGCGACCCTGCCAGGCGGCACAAACATCAACTGGGGCAGTGACGCAGCGGCGGCCCAGCGCGGCATGGACGGCAGCCAGGGTGCTGACGACCCGGCATTGACATCGCGCTACTACCGCCCAACCGGATCGCAGTCGGCACCACCGGCACCCCCGTACACGCCAGGCGGGTCAACCGCGCCCGCAACCCAGGCGTACGCACCCCTGACAGAGGACGCGATGGCCAACCCCGGCCTAACCAACCCGGCACTGGTCGGCGGCGGGACGGGCGGCCTCACCGGACCGTCCCAGGGCTGGAGCCCATCGGCCACCCGGATCGGTGGCGTAGAGCCCGCCTCCGGCTCCGGCAAGGGCGGCGTGGGCATGACACCCGGCGGCACTCTCGACACCGCGATGGGCATGGCCGCCAGCGTTGGGGACCTGTTCGCGCCCGGAGCCGGGCAGGCCGCGCAGACCGGCATGAAGCTGGCCAACCGCGCAATCCAGTACGGCGGGCAGGTGGCCGGTATTGGCGTGCAAGGTTTGATGGACACCCTTTTGCCCACTGGTGGTTCGGAGTTGGCCAACAAGTCGTGGGTTACGAAGATCCTCGGCGGGATCGCGGGCGCCGCACCCGCGCTGCCGAACATGGCGGGCAAGGCGACCGCAGACAAGAAGCCAAACCAAGGTGGCCAGGGCCAGGACGGCAGTGGTCAGGGCAAGGCTGGCGACACGAACATCAACGTCACGAACAACCGCGCCACCGAAGACGGCACCGGCCGCGACATCGCCTACCACCAGCAGGAACAAAACAGAGCGCCGGGGATGTGACGATGACAATCACCTATCCCGCCGGGCCCGTCACGCCGCACGGCTGGTACCACATGGTCAACGGCGAGAAGCCGCTGATGTGGCTCACCGCTTACGACGGCTCAGTCGTGTTCTACATGCTCGGCGGTCTCTCGATCCCCGATAGGTACGCGGCCCCTGAGTGCGTGCGAGTCGTGCGCGACGGGCTCAAAGGCCTTATCCCCCCATGGAAGCACAAAACTCAGAAGGGGGCGACAGAGGACGGCATCCATCACGTTGACGCGCTGCTCGACCCGATCGAGGTGCAGCTGACGGTCAACTGCTCAGGTCGCGACGGCCAGCACGTGCGGCGCGTACACCGCCATCTCATCGACTCTATAGACGCGATCGAGCAGTCGAAGTTGGAATTCTTCGACCACGAGGCTGGGCACTGGTGGGCCGACATTCGATGGTTCCAGGGCGGCCAGACGGATCCAGTCGGCGGCATGCGCGGCGACACATCGCAGCGAGTCACGTTGCGGTTGCAGGCCGATACGGGCCTATGGAAGACGCACGACCACAGCGACGCATTCACGTTCACGTACGACGCAATGACCGACGGCTTCGACGCGGACCACCGCCCCACCAAGAATCTGGGTGATGTCCCGCAGTACTACACGGGAACTGGCGGGGGGTTCTGCACTTCCTACAACGGTCAAATGACTTGGTGGGACGATCCCGAACACGGGTTCGGGACCGAGTGGCGGCGCGTCATCAACGGCCCATGGCCGGGGTTTGATACCGACACCGACAACCAGGTCATCTCGCAGGTGCATGGCGGCTTTCAGGAGTGGTCACTACCCGACTCAGGCCGAAACCTTCTCGGCGGGCGCATGAATCGCAAGCCAGATGGCAGCTGGGGAGGCGATGGAGTTTTCGTCGAGTACGGCGGCGGGTATCTGCGGCTGTTCTACACGGTGAACTTCGTTGAGACAACGCTGCGCAATTGGCCCCTGGGAATGCTTGTCGCCCCGCTGCCCAGTGAGAAGTTCACCCTGGTCTGTGGATACGAGGGAGACCCTCGCACGTTCAAGGTGTTACGCAACGGCGTCGAGATCTTGTCCGTGAAGGAATCCGGCACCGGCTCACCCCTGGGTGCGGTGCATCGCGGAGTAGGAAATGGCGCCTTCGCCGGGGCGGCACTGATCAGCCAAGCGACCCCGTCGAGCATCCGCAAGATTTCGGCCGGAGACAATTCCGAGGTCGCACAATCGGGATTCCTCAAGCGCATCAACGTCGGTGACCAGAAGATGTACGACGACTACACCCTGTTCGGGCCGGGTATGTTCAAGATCTACGACGGCCCCGGTTCGGATGAGTTTGTGGAGTTCGGACCGCTATTGCCGAATCAGATTGTGTTCCTGCGCACCGATCCTCGCGTGCACACAACGCTGGTGCAGGATCTGACATCGGTTCCCCCTGCCCCACAGGAGCTCGACCTTTTCCAGGATGCAGTCTCAAAGTTCGTGAGCTTCGCTGGAATGAACAGCTCAGCATTCGGTGATCAGCTCAAGTCTTTGTTCGGAATCCGTCCGCCACAAGGGAACTTCTACAAGTACCTCAAGGGCCGGTTCTCAAAGAATGCGGCTATCCCAGCTAAATCGCCTGGCGCACCGGCAAAGCCGTACTTCGTCAAGGTGGCGATCGACAACGGCAATGCTGACTCGAAAATAATCGCCTCGGGGACACCCCGCCGGAGATACCCACTCTGATGCGCATCGCCTCACGCCCCTGCGTCCCAGGGGCCATCTAGTCGTGTCCATGTCCGACCAAGAACGCTGGAACGCGGCCATTCGCTCCGGCGACATCATGCGAATCGCAGCCACGGCGCGCTGGCTCACCGAGAAGAAGTCGAAGGTAGATACCGACTTTCGGTTCACTGTCTGCGACAAGATGTGGACGCCGATGGGGTCACTGGGCCGAGACCTGATGGAAGGGTCCGGCTCGGACCCTCGCAATGACTGCCCAACCGCCCGGCTCAAGCACACCGGCGATAGCCCGCTCGTCGAGCTGTTCATGGACTGCCGCAACACGATGGTCGGTATAGAGCTGGAGACCGCAGGCGAGCGCAGCAACTTCTACGTCAAGAAGCATGACTGGGAGTACCAGGACAGCATGTGGACGGGAACCGTTGAGGCACGCGGGATCTGGGACATACTGAACTACTACGTCATCTGGCCGTCGTGGTTCCTCCCCATTCAGGCCCAGCCATTTTCGCATGCAGTATTCATTTGGGCCTTGCAGACCTGCATCGAGAACATGGTGTCCGAGTGCGCAATTCGCATTCAGTCGGGATGGCTGGAATTCATCAACAATGGTCTGTCGCTCAATGGCGATATCCGAGCATGGTTCGGCACAATCCTGCAGGCCCTCAAGCGCGACGGGCTCACAATGCAGACCTTCGGGCGAATGCTGCGCACCCCGACATATGTGAAGCGAACCAACCCATTCCTGGACACATCACCACTGTGCGCCAAGACAGTTCGCATGGAGACGTGCGGAACGGTCATCAAGGACGTAACCCGGTCCTACGGTGTCGACACCCGCATGGACCTCTGGCGTCCGGGCGACCCGCAGCCGGATCAGTGGATCACGCTGGACCAGCCCACCTATGTGTTTTCGACGGCCGATCGTCTGCAGCTCGAAGGCCCTACCAAGACCGTCGCCGACTCGGTGATCAAGACGGTGATCGACCTCGGCGGCTCGCTTGGCGGAATCTTCAAGCCGGTCATCAAGCAGGTGCCGGGCATGGATGGCGTGTTCTACTCGCCGATCCTTGGAGTCGATTGGGAGCAGCCATACGCATACCTGGTTGCACCCGAGAACGGCGAGGATTCGTCGATCATCTCGGCCCGTATCACCAACCACACCCCAGAGGGTTGGCAACACATAATCGGGGGCCGATCGCCCAAATGGGCTGGTGCCCCTCGGCTTAACCGCCGGGGGGCACCAGCCCGAGGGCTAAATCTGACTCAACGACCTTATGAATGCCACGTTCGCCTGGCTGATCGATTCCCTGATGATCGTGGTGGGGTTCTCGGGTATCCCGTCAGATCTATTGTCAGGCTTCCTGAACAACAGCTTCCTGGCATTCCAGCTGCTGCAGCACTACGAGCGCCGCGACGAGGTTGGCCCGTACCACCCGGCAGTCGAGCGGTTCTATCCCACCGCCAGCGCCCCGTACAACATCGAGACCGTATTCGCATTCATCAATGCGCTTTTCGACTCGGCGGGCGCTACCACAGCGCAGGTGACTTTCCGCAACGGTGACCAATATGCCTGGGGTAGAGACATTTTCAAGGGCGGATTGATGAGCCTGGTGTATCACCGCCGCACCAAGATGGTGACCGACTACATCGAAAACAGAATGTGGCGGATCAGTCCGACCGAGAGCACGGTGACGGTCACCCTCGGCGACGGACGCCGCGACGAGGCCCCGCTCGGCAAGTTCCAGCGCTTCATCACCGGCGCATTTGAAGCCATCAACGTCGTCACACTCGCTCCCCAGTCCTGACCGGAGGTAATTCATATGGCATGGCCGATAGTCACTTTCAATGGTGCGCGGTACTACCAGGGGCAAGGCATCAACCTTGTCCCCGTCGATGGCACCGGCGTCTCGTTCGTCCTGCTGCGTGAAGACGGCGGGATCATGGGAGGTGTCTCAGGCGTCGAACAAGGCCCTCCCGGCAAGCATGCCGAGCTTGACACCGAGGTTGCCTTTACCCCACTGGAGCCCGGCGACACCACTCCAGACTCCGCGTCATTCACGCTCATCACGCCCCCCACGGATACCACGCCAGGGAAGTGGAAGCTCAGCCTGGCGATTCATAAGGGCGGCAAGGGTAATGACGGCACTATGGTGTGGAATCCCCTCGACCTATCGACATTGCCGAAGGCTGGGTGGATCCCCGCCGTAAAGCCGGGCCTCAACGGGTTTGAGCTCGTCCCGCAGAAGATCCCCGAGGTGTTCTACCCCGGAACGATCACCAACGTCGGCACGGGTAACCCCAACGGCACGATGGCGCCAATCAACATTCCGCCACGGCCATGGGCGCGCCGCATCCGGGCGCAGGGGTTCGCCGTGGTGACCGGTGAGGCGCCAGACGTGCGTGTCAATCTGTTGGCACGTCTCAACGGCGAGGCCAACGGCAACATCGTCGGCCGCTGCATCGGCATCACGCAGACCGAGAGGCTGATGTTCGCGCCGGGCAAGCCTATTCAGTCCGGCACCGAGGCAGATAGCTACGACACCATCGCGGCCGGATCTTCTGCGACGGTGCACGTCCGGTGTGAGCGCCAGGCGGGCACCAGCACCTACACCGCCCCCGCCGCCATGGCGCAGTTCTCCATCGAGGCGTGGCCGCTGTGACATCAGAGGTGCCTGCGGTGCCGCCGGACTGGGCGATCGAGATCCCTTCTGCTGATGTCCATCAGAAGCGCAACGATGAGCTGACCCGGCCATTCACGCCGCAGCAGCTGCAGGAGTTCGGCAAGCAATTCGTCGAGCAGTTCATCGGCCGCGTCGTGCTTGCCGTCGTGGGATCGCTGATCCCCGGAATAAGTTCGTTCGATCAACTGCACGAGTGGGCGAAAGACAAGCCCGGACTTGGCGATCTGATCGAGCTACTGACCGGCATCGAGGACGGCGACGAATCAGACCTCGGCACCTGGGCCCTGGGCATCCGCAATGCGCTGTCGGGTATCGATCTCGCGCACCCGGAATCAATCCTCACCGCCATCGCCAAGGTGGCGGGCCAGTTCCTCAAGGGGGTCATACCCGCCTCCTGGGTTGCCGACGTAGCTCACGATCTCCTGGGTGGCGCGGGCGGATTCACCGATCCCAAGATGGTGGAGGATAACCCGTACTGGCGTTTTGACGCCGCTCAGAATGGACACCTGTCGGGTAAGTCGCTGTACGTCAACGCCAATGGCCAGTTTTACGCGATCAGCATCAAAGATCCGTTCAACGTGGCCGCCGGTCAAACCGTCGATATCGCAGCTTCCGCGATGTGGCAGGGCGTAACCGCTACCGCAGGATCGAACCCGATCCGGTTGTGCATCACGCCATTCGGGCCGGACGGCACCAAGCTCCCCGATGTGGTGATCAAGCAGATTCAGCCGGTAGCGGCCGATTCATCGTGGGTACGCGCGAGCCTCTCAGGGTCATGGTCGGTACCGACGAACGGATCGGTGAAGTCCGCGACGGTAACCCTGGTAGTGACCGAGGGGGCGACCGCTGGCCGGGTGCACTTCTCGAATGTCACATCGGTGATGTCGAATCTGGGCCCGCTGCTGGGTAAGTGGCGCTCATTCTTCGACACCATAGGCGGGCAGACAAATTCGGGCATCGCCGAGTTTGAGCAGCGGTTCGCCGCGATCACCGCCGACGGCAAGATCACGGCCGAGGAGATCATCGGGCTACTCGGGTTGGGCAATATTCCCAAGCTGCCCCCGGCCAAGGTGCACAGCCCGATCGGCAGCGCCGATATCGGGGAAGATCTCAAGGACACGTGGAACAACCTCTGGAATGCGGTATTTGGGGACGGATCTACTGGCAGGGGCCCTGTCGATGTATCCATCGCGACCGCTGCGCTAAAGCAAAAGGCCGACGACGCCTATGCCGCAGCGGTGTACGCCTCCGATGTCGTGAACCTGCCACGACTCACCCCTCGCTGGATGTCCACGGGCATCAATGACGATGTGTCGTTCCCCATTATCAATGCACAGTCGACATTCGTACCCGCCAACCAGAAGCTGGTGTTTATACCCATTACGCCGGGCGTCGAGCGCACATATCGAACGGTTAAATTCGCCGTCACCGGCAACGGCATGACGCAGTGCTTTGTGGGCGTGTACCGCATTAACGCGTCGTTGCAAATAGAGAAGGTAGTCGATCTCGGCAACGTCAAGTCACTGCTGGCCAGCACCAGCCGGGTGCAGGCCCTGACAATTCCGTCGCCGGGGTTGACGGTGGCCAGGGGCCAAACCGTATTTATCGGTGTATTGCAGAACGGAAACCCGCAGGGCCTGTACACCACGCCGGGAATGCCAACCGTGCTGGAAGTCGTGCAGAACATCCCACTGTTCTTTGCCCAGGACGGTGGCACCGGCTACACGTCCCTGCCCACCCTGGTTGGCGGGCACGTGGAGTTCACGCCGGTGTGGGGTGCCCTCGGTGAATCGACCAACTTGGCAGCTCAGTGGACGGAGTACTCCTCTACCGGGTCGAATCTGCCCCTTGCCACGTACGACATCCCGGCTACCAGCACTGTTCTGTACCTCGTGGGCTGCGGTGGCGGTGGTGGAGGTGGCGGCGGTGACGGCGGCTGGAACAAGCCCGGCGAGGGCGGCGGCGGCGGTTCCTGGAACAGGTTGCGGCTGGAGCGCGGTGTGGACATCAGCGCTGCCGTCACTCAGATCACGGTGCAGTCCGAGCGCGTGGGTTCACCCGCTGGCATCGGTGGCGAGCCGGGGACCAAGGAGACCGACGGCAAGATTGGTCACGACATCGTGTTCCGCAACGGAACCGACAACAGCGAGTTGCTGCGGTGCGTGGGCGGCCGACTGGGGCGCCTGGCCTACGGCAGCTTTTACAACCGCGACTCGGTGGGCTACGGCCCCGGCGATGTCGGGTTCTCCGCTCGCCTGTTCAAGGGCGGTCCGAACACCGCTGCCAGCCCCTCGGTAGGTGCCGTCAACGGTGCCCCCGGTAACGGGCCGGGTGGTGGCGGCGGAGGCGGTGGCGGTGGTACCGGCGGCAGCGCCGGTACGGGCGGCTGGGGTGCAGCGGGGTACGGCGCTATCAAGGCGGTCTGATGCCCTGGTCTCCCAACCCGACCGCGCCATCGCAGCAGTCGGGCAAGTGGTCGACGAACCCGGATGCACCGCCTCCAACATCAAACGGCAAGTGGGTCTGGATACCTCGCCTGACCGTCACTGACTCGGCTGTCGGTGGGGATCTCGCGCGCGTGTTGCGATTGGCGCAACCGGGTATCGACCGCAGTGTCGGTGCGGATCTCGCGCGCGCAGCACTACGAGTAGCAGCGACGGATGCCGGTCTCGGCGCCAACCCAGCCGTTGTGCGTCCACGGCTGACCGTTCGGGATGCTGGGGTGGGCGCGGACTCGGCCCGTCCCGGTGTGCGCGCCATCGATGCCGCCATCGCCGCCGAGCTGGCGCTGATGCGGCCCCGGTTGACGGCCATCGACGCCGCCACGGCTACGGGCACGGCGCTGCTGCCCCGTATTTGGCTGCCAGGCAGCGCCATCAACGGCGTCGGGGCCGACACCGCCACAGCGCGATTCACCCCGCAAGCCGCCGTGCTGACCCCCATTACCGCAGTCGGCACCACCGTCTGCCCCATCCCGGTGTGGAGTCGGTACCTCGATCTCGCACTGGTCGGCGCAGGCGGCGGCGGCGCGAGCTCGGGCACGTTCTACCTACTCGGCGGCTTTCCTGGCAGCGCAGGCACATGGGCCACTGTCACCTTGGAGCGCGGCGTCCATATCCCTTGGACGACAACAGTCCTGACGTTCGTTGTCGGTGCAGGCGGCGCCAAGGGTAGTGGCGGATTCTCCGGAACGGCCGGAGGCGCGGGAGCTGCAACGACCGTCATCGGCGCCGGATGGGCCGGACTCTCGGCCGCAGGCGGAGCCGGGGGCCCGCAACATCCCACCGGCATCAACGCCAACGACGGCCCCGGACCAGGCAATCGGATCTACAACGGCGTGACCTACCCCGGCGGCGGCACGCAGACCTCCGACGGCGGCACCGGCAATGCGCCCGGCGGAGCAGGTGCGGGCGGCGCCAACTTCGGCGGCCCCGGCGGTGTCGGTGGCGCTGGCGGCGCATGGTGCCGCGCCTACCAGTAGCTCGCGATAGAACGGCAGGAAATGTTGACCCCCAATGAAATTGAGGAACTTTCGTTCCGTATCCACTTCTTCAGCATTCGTGAGTCTTCGTATTTCGACATCTACATGAACGACGGCCCAATCGGGTTGGTCAATGGGAACTACTACCTGGACGCGGCCCCGCATGACCAGAACGTCGGCGAATGCCTTCTGCAGTACGTACCCAAGTTGAACGGCACCATCTGGGATTTCGACGACGACAGCCTGCCGGTCAACATCGATGACTACCTCTGGTTTCAGGTCAACGAAACCTACGTCATTACAGGCGAATACCAGCCCTTCGGCGGATTGATGATCGAGGGCGAACCCGGATGCAGTTACCTCAAATCCGTGATCGGCCCATACAAGGACTACCCGTGGACAACCGAATCACCACGCAACGTCGTCCTCGGATACACCCCGCGCGTCACCGGTTGGACCAACTGGGAAACCCCATAACCGACAGAGAGGTCTCACATGTCCGAATACCAGGCGGCTCACCGCCGCGCATGCTGCGCCGCAATCACCGGACTCGGCAACCGAATTGGGCTGTACGCAGGCGCCACGCGTGTTGGCACTGTCTACGCGGACACGACTTGGGCCACCCCGGTCGATGTCACCGAATCCAGCACCGACAAGGCATCGTCCACCGGCTCCTTGGTCACGATCTCGATCCCCGCGTCCACCGTGGCCAACGGCACGGTGATCAACCGGTACGGCGTATTCAACGGCGCAACCCTGCTGCGCACAGAAGTGCTGCCGGTGTCCCTCACCGTTAACGACGGATCGCAACCTCTACAGGTTGATGTCACACCGATTTTCAAGTTCTGGGGTGTGTAGCGATGCCTGCGCGGTGGCTACAAAGCCGAGGGATGACGGGTGGCGCCTCCGTGTCGACCCGAAAGCGCCACCCTGGCGAGTTTCGCGTTTTGGTAGGGCGGAGCAGCATCGCCATCACAACCGCCGGATTCCCATTCTCGCGGAACGCACGATGATCGCGCAACTGTCCAGGTACGGCGCGTTCTACCTCGCGCTCGCGGTTGTCTCATTCCGAATTGGTTGGTGGGCATCGCATTACGTAAGCGACCGCATGGACAAGTTCGACCCACGTATCGAGAAGGGAAAGCACGGATGATGAAACCTAGTGTCAGCTGGCGTGATCAGCTGTTCAATCTGATTGCGGACAAGGTCGCGGCGGCCGTAGACAAGCGTCTCGCGGCGATCCTGGACCGGATCGAGGCCCGCCTCGTCGAGCGCCTCGACGGCGCTATCGATCGCCTCACAGACCAGATCCCGGGCAGCCTCGACGACAAGCTGTTCGACGGTCTAGTTGGCCGGATGGCGAGGCGGTTCCCGCTGCTCGACAGCCTGGCGTCCCTGGCCAACCTTCCGGGATCATTGATTGGCGACATCCTCAAGGGCCGCAAGTGACCACTGAAGATGAAGTGGCTCAACTCATCGTTGGCGAGGCCAGGCGACGCGGCTACACCCACGATGAGTGCCTTGCCGTGAAGTCGACGCTTTACCAAGAATCGGAATGGGACGAGGAGGTCTGGGATCCGACGCACACCACTTACGGTGTCGCGCAACAGGATGCCAGCTATGTTCATCGGTTCGATGGTGCCGCTGCGCAGGTCAAAGCGTTCTTCGACAAGCTCGATACGTGGCGCCGCAAGCCCGGTGCTAGTAGCGATATCTGGCTCAACATCGCGTGGATGCAGCAGCGCCCGAACTGGCCCAGCGCGCAGTACTGGTACGAGCACGGCCGCAAGGCATACCTCACCGAAATCAAGTCTCGCATCGCGACCGTCACCCCGTATCTCGACAAGTACTGGCCCAAGACTGGAGGGACCACCGTGCCTGACTCGAATCGCCCTGACTTCAACGAATTTCCATTCTTCCTGTCGGGCAACTCAAGTGACCGCAATGTTGCGGATGTTGACCTCTGGCTGCTCCACACACAGGAGCCGCCGAAGGGGAGCGACAACCGCAATGACGCCGCGCTTGAGTTGCGAAACTTCCTGGAATCTACGAAGGGGAGCGCCAACCCGGTCTCCTACCACTACACGGGCAGCATGGCCAACGACGGTGGCACCACGGTTGTTGACTGTGTCGACACCGATGAGGCGTGCTGGGCGGTCGGGAACTCCAATAGCCGATCAATCAACTTCTGCATCGCGGGCAGCCGTTCCGATTGGACTCGCCAAGAATGGCTGGACAACGAACGCGGCACCATCGAAGCGGCGGCGTACCTGTTTGTTCAGGATTGCGCCAAGTATCCGAAGTTGAAGGCGCGGGTGATCGCTCCGAACTACAGCGCCCCCCCAGGTGCGGCGGATCATAACTACTGCACCAAGTTCCTCAGAGACGGCAATAACCACACTGACGTTGGCCCCAACTTCCCGTGGGACGTATTCAGCGCTGCCGTCGCCAAGTACAGCGGCGCCAACACCACGCCACCGGTGGTTCCCCCGCCCGTTACGCCGCCGGACTACCCGCGCGAGATCTGGGACCAGCTGCGCATCGAATGGACGCAGCTAGGCGGCCGGACGGTCGTCAACGCGCTGGCCGTCATCGGCAAGAGCCTCGGTATCGAAGGTTTCGCCCCCATCGGAAAGGACGCATCATGACCTGGACCCCGCCCGACGAGATCGGCGAGCGCGACCCTCTGCTCCCGGCCGCACGTAAGTACCTGTCGCGGTTCAGCTATGGCGCCAAGCTCAAGGGCACGACCGGTGACGTGATCGACGCCGACTATTTGGAGGCGCAGCGGCAATTCAAGAACAACCGGCATACCGAGGTGGTCAAGGGCTACAAGCCCGGACCGGATCTCGACCCGAACAGTCCGGCGTTCGACTGGGCGACCAAGACGCAAATGCTGCTGATTGGTGCCACTGAGGTCCCACCGTCGGTCAAGCCGTACTACGCAATCAGCTGGACCGGCACCTGGGGCGTATACGACAACGGATTCGGCTGGGACACCATGCAACTGCTGGACCGCGAGCGGTTCGACATTCAGGGTCTCGGATACAACACCAACGCGTTCATGATCGGTAACGACCCAACGCACAGCTATCTGGACATGATCGAAGACGGCGTGGCTGAGGGCCGGAAGTTCGCGCTCCCGGACCGCCGCAAGAAGGTGCTGTTCGGCTACTCGGGCGGTGCGGGCTGTCTTGTCGAGTTCCTGAACCGGTGGCCGGCAGACCGGCGCGACGAAATCGCCAAGGTCATTCAGTTCGGCGACCCCAACCGGCCCGAGGGCCCGACGCTGCTCGGCAATAACCCTGGTGGGCACGGGATCTCCGAGGACTTCCCGCCGGACTGGATTCTGAACCGGTACTACAGCTTCACGCTGCCGGGGGACATGTACCCCAACGCGGCGGGGCTGTTGCCGCTGTTCTACGACATCCTGGTTCGCATGGAGGCGACGCCCGAGTTCGCCATGTACCTGTTCAACCTCTTTGTCGGCCAGCTCGGGCACCTGACCAGCTTCGGCGGTGCCGCACTGGGATTGACTGGTAATCCGATGCTCGCGGGATTCGGCCAGCTCGCCGGGCTGCTGCCCTTGATCACAGGCAGCGGGACCAACCAGACGCCGAACCTGCTCGCGATGATCTTCAACATCGGGAACATCGTTGTCTCGCTGCAGAAGCTGCTCAAATTCGTGATCAGCCAGGACCACAACATGTACAACGACCCCGGCCACCGAGTGTTCGACGGCATGACCGCAGTCGAGAAAGCCGCGCAGCTCGTCAACGCACTGCCCTGACCATTGGGCCCCGCGCGAGGAGAGCGCGCAGGGACTCCGCTCACCGTAAGCCAGACCAC
Source organism: Mycobacterium sp. D16Q14 (assembly GCA_002013415.1). Lineage (GTDB taxonomy): Bacteria > Actinomycetota > Actinomycetes > Mycobacteriales > Mycobacteriaceae > Mycobacterium. Next base: position 116,598 of record MAEX01000014.1, on the reverse strand, counting down.
CGAATTCACCGAATCGGTTATCCACAACCCCACATCCGAGAGGACCAGTCATGCAGATAAACATCCCGCCATGGGCCAAGGAGTTCGCGGTCGACGCGGGGGAGCGCGCCGCGAAGACATTCGCGGGCGGATTCATTGTCGGCGCGAACCTGCTCGGTGCGGCCGGTGCTGTCGCGACGGGCCAAGGCACGGTGGCGCTCTCGGAGATCGACTGGGAGCGTGGACTCGACTGCGGCGCCGGGACGCTTTTCGTATCGATCCTGTTCTCGCTGTGGTCGATCAAGCGCGGCAACCCCGGCACCGCGTCCGCGACCAAGGCGGTTGTGCCGTCCAGTCTGTTCAAACTGGTGGCTGGCGGCGGCCGGTGAGCCTGCTGAGGGAGATGGTCAACGTCACTGATATCGATTCTCCCAAGGAATTCGCCGCGTTGGCGATGGTGCTGATTTCCCCGATTGCGGCATCGGTCGCAGCAGCTTGGGGGACTGCAACGTTCGCTCATCGCAAGAAGGTCGGCAAGGCACTCGGCGCAATCGCCGACGACACAGGGGCGATTCGAGAACAGACCGAAAACGATCACGACACCAACATGCGAGTCGATCTCGACGAGATACTCAAGGGCATCAGCAGGATTGAGGCACAACAGAATCAACAGGCTCTCGATATCGGTGGCCTGCGCGAGGAAATGCGAACCGAGCGCAAGGAGCGAGGCCAGGCCGACGAACATATCCGTGAGCTGATCGAGCGTTTGCCGAGCTGATACACCCGCTGTCCGAACCGAACCGCCCTCACCCTCACCGGGTGGGGGCGGTTTCGTCGTTTCAGTCCACGCCGAAGATGGCCTTCTGTTCAGGTTTGCCGTAGTCGCGCACGAAATCTAGCGCGCTCCTGCCGTTCTGCGACGGAATGGACGGGTTAGCCCCGGCGTCGAGCAGTAGTTGCAAGCTCTCGGGCACACTCCACGCGGCTTGCACCGCACATCGAAGCGGCGTTTCGCCCCTGGTGTTCTGCGGGTCAACCTGCGCGCCAGCGTCGAGCAGCAGCCGCACTACCTCGGCACTGTCGGCCGCCGCTGCCGCGTGCAGTGGCGCCATTCCCTCATCGTCCACGGCGTTTACGTCGGCTCCGGAGTCGATGAGATTGCGCGAGTTGTTCAGCCGGTAGTTGATTTCCCATTGCCGCACTTCGTCTTTGCGCGTTGGATCACGGCGCGCGGCGAGGTATTCACGATCATGTGGCACGTCAATCACCGCGTAGTGCAGAGGGGTCCGGCCCGCCTGATCTCGCTCGTTTACGTTGGTAGCCAACGGATTCCCTTTCGTCATCTCGGTGCCTCGCCCTTGTGTGACCAGTTACTAGGCGCATCTTCAATCCGATACAGGCGTGGGTTCTGCGCGTATTCGATCAGTTCTTGCCGGGTCCATCCCTCGCGAATCGCCTGATCTCGCATGCGCCACCACTCATTGTTGAACGTATGCCCGAGATGGTATCCGGGTTCGACCGGGTACTTGATTCCGCCAGCGCCCAGATAGTACTTGCCATCTGCCGATTTCGGCAGCCCGAGCACATCGGTGTCGTAGCTCTTACTCACCGGGATCAACACGCTGTCATCGGTCGCGCTGATGTAGTACTTGCCATCCCCCGTCTTCGCCGCTGCGGCCTCCACGTCGCGACGCACACCCACCCGGATATAGGGACGAGTGAGTAGGTCCATGCCCGCCTGGGTCACCAGCCCAGCGCCTTCGGCCGCGAATAGCGACGCCTGCGCGGATAACAGCGGCCCGAGCGTGCCAAGAGTGCGCGTCATGCTGGCGCTCGCAGCAACCGAGGGCATAGCGGACAGCTCAGCGGCGGCCCGAAACTCATTGATCAACGCCACGATTCGCGCGCCGGTCGCGGCAAGGCGTTCGGTGTCGATCATCTTCGACACGACTTCGCTGCCACCAACGGTGAGCGGAATCAGCACCGCCGCGACAGCCTCGGTAGCGGCGACGGTGCCCAGCAGGATCGCCATCTCCTTGCCGATGGCGTTGCGGACATCTTCGATCCGCTGCGCGAAGTCCGCGCAGCATTTCCCGGTCGCTGCCCAGTCGTCGACCAGGCTCTTGCACGCGTCGCGCGCCTCGGTCATCGCCGCGACGGCTTGCGGAATCTCAGGGGAGCGTTGGTGGCTCACCTCGATCACCGGACTGGTTCCGTTCGCCGGGTACTCCATGCGATTCAGGTCGTTGCGTAGACCCTGCTCGCTGGCGCCGTGGAACGCGGAGGAGAGCCGTCGCAGCTTCTCCACATCGCCGTTCGGCCACATGGCGCCCTGTAGGTAGTCCTTCATGGACTCCCACCAGCTCGGCGGGCCGGAACCGCCCAGCAGCGAGGGGACGCTCGGCGCCTGTTCGGTCACCTTGGATCCGGGCGCGAACGCCGGAATGGTGTTGCCGTTCACCGCCGAGGCGGTATCGGCGATCTGATGATTCACGGCGGTTGCGTAGAGCAGGTCGGCAACCTGGTAGCAGCCGTTCGCAGCGCCCACGCCGGTCTGGACTGCTGCCTTGGCAGCCGGGTCGAACTTCGCACAGAAATCCTTGGCCGCGTTGTCGGTCCCTGCTGATCCGGCACATTCGGAGAGTGTTCCGGCGAGACCCTTGGCGCGGTGTGCCGCCCATTCGCCCAGCTGTTTGTACTGCTCCCCGGCGCGCTTGACGGCCTCTGGATCGAATTCCTGCGTCATGGCCACATCCGCCGGTTGTGCTCGCCCACGCCTTGGTAGTTGTGGTGCGCCTTACGGGCCGCGTCCTCTAGGCCCTCCAGCGCCTTGCGCATCTGGGCGAGGCCCTCCATCCACTGCTGATGGTTCGCCGCCTGCGCGGCGGCGTCGGCGCCGGACCATTCCTCGTGAAGGTCAGCGATGCGCCGATCCACCTCGGACGTTCGGCGCTCGGCGGCGCGGTCGAATGCGGCGAGCTGGTCGGCGAACGTCTCCAGCGCCTCAAGGTCAACCCGGTATGGGATCGCATCGTCGGATTGCATCGCCCTACCCCAGGCTCGACGAGATGTTCGACGCCGAGGACTGTTCAGCCTGCGGGAATTGATACGCGTGCTGCGCGAGCAGTACCGAGGTGGAATCAAGCGCCGCGATGACCTTCTGTGCGCCTTCGCGCCACTGCTCCCATTCGGGCTGGTACGCCTTCGATGCAACCCCGTCCCAGGTTCCCGCGAGGTCTTCCCAGCGATGGGCGAGCTGTTCCTGCTCGCGCTGCAAATCTCTTGCCACCTCGGCAGCCAGGCCGGATACGGCATGGAGCTGCGCAGGATCGACGTTCAACGGCGCGGACATGACACCCCCCTCACCACACAGTTAACCCAACGAGCCGACCCTACACCCGCCATCTGGGTCACGTATTGCAGTGGCAGACCCTGCAGTTACTACGCCGTGCGGGCCCTGCTGTTGGCGGTGCCGTCTCTTCCCACCACGGCCTCGCAGGTGTACGGGCGCATGCCGGTGTACCCGCCGAACCCGTTCTTGGCGTTGACCTTGCCCTTCACGGAGAAATAGGTATCGCCGCGATCCGGCGCATAGATCAGCGCGGCGTTGCGGCTGGACCCGCTCACCACCCCTTCGAGCACTTCGTCGTCCGCGAACTTCGCACTATCGGGCTCGCGTAGGCCGCTCTTGATGGCGGACTGGCACGTCGCGATTGCGTACCGTTCCTTCGTCGCGAAGCTCACGGCTGTGCTTTCTTCGCCGCACGAAACGACCGTGAGTGTCGCGGCGCAGATCCCCGCTAGCCTCCCCAGATTCATGGGCAGAGATTACAAGATCACGGCTGGTCGGAAGTGGTAACGCGTGTGACAACCCTGGTGGCTACAGCTCGTCGGGAGGAGCGGGTGCGCCGTCGTGGCTACGCGGCGCCGTCCTCGATGAAGAGCAGCGGCGGCATGGCTGGGCCCCCAGTCGGTAGCCGTAAACGGTTGATGCCCTCGGCTCGGCGTTCGTTCTTGACCTGGGTGTAGATCTGCGTCGATTGGATGCTCGCGTGCCGGAGCAGTTCCTGCGCGGTGCGGACATCGACATCGTTCTCGATTAGGGCGGTTCCGTACCAGTGGCGCAGACGGTGGCCAGCGCCCGCGACGCCAGCGCGGTCGAACACCTTGCCAAGGGTGTGGCTGACTGATTCGCGGCGCACGTGGCCACCTTTATAGCTGGGGAACCAGTGCCCCTTGCGCGGCATCTGGTAGGCGATTTCGACCACCAGTGGATGCAGCGGCATCACCTTCGTCACCCCGCCCTTTCCGGTCACCTCGACCGTGAGCGCGATCAGGTCGAAGTGCTCGCCCTTGACCTTGGCGATTTCGTGCACTCGGAAGCCCTGGAGGGTGGCTAGCAGAACCATAGCCCTTGTGCGGAGCCACATTCGGACGCGAAGGATTCGACCGAGCTCTTCGTCGGTGACCGGTCGCGGCTCGCTTTTGGGGCGCCGTGGTGAGGGGATGTTCACCATGGGGTTGTCGGCGCGATGGCCTTGCTTTTGCAGCCATAGGAACCATGCGCGTAACGCGCTGTGATAGGTCCAACGTGTACGTGCCGACCACCCTTCGTCGCCGTCGGATCCATCGGCGAGCCATCTCACGATGTGCTCCAGTGTGGCGAGTTCCGGTGCTACGCCGCACCATTGGGACATTCGCATCACAGTCCATGTGCGCTCGGTGACGGTTCGATGTGATAGTGACTGCGCGTATTGCCATGTCTGCCATAGCGTTACGAGAGTCGAATGGTGCTGAGATACGTGCATGGCCCCCTGGCCTCCCTGTTTAATTGATGGGGCCGAAACTATGGACAGAGGGGCTCGATCACAAGCTTTTTCGATCACCTTTTGGGGCCCTTTCAGTAACTATTGGCACGGGCGTCTCACCGTCGTTTCGTGCGGCTACCAGGGGGTTTGGTTTGGCGTGCGGTTTTGTGACGCATGGCAATTAAGTGAGTTGACCGTTACCAGACTTAGCGGTCTGCGAGGAATGAGACCAATCTGTCGGCCTTCCCGATGCCACGGAAATGGCGAGGCTCACGCGTGAGTGATTGGCCCTCACCCCAGAGCATCACGCCGTTTGACGCGTAGACGACGTTCGCGTACGCCGGGGTGCCGGGTAGGCGATACGCGAATTCCCGATAGGGCCCGCCCTCGGTCGAAGCGCCACCGTTGGAGATCCAGCCGTGCACGCGGGCCGCGACATCCATCCGCTGTGCGTCGGTCACAGCGAGGCCTCAACTAGGTTCCGCACGTAGTCGCGCATCGGTCCGGTCGAAGGGCGCGGGGTGTTGTCGCGTGTGTCGGATGCGACGGATCCCCGAAAGCGGGCAGCGTCGATCTGCTCGGTGGTGCTCTCACGCGCCCAGTGTCGGCCACGGGTGCGGGCTAGGTGGGCCTCTTCGATGTACATCAGGGCCGCGTCATCTATTGCCGCCTCTACGTCGAGACCGGCGATGCGGATAGCGGTACGCGCGGCGAGCGCGATTTCCGCAGCCGCATCCTGCATTGCAGTCGTCGCCATCACGCGACCTTCCGCTCTGGCTCACGGGCTGGCGGCATGAATAGGGGGACTATTACGGCGTCTTCGTCAGACTGGTAATGAATAGGTCGGGGGTTCGATTCCCCCGGGCAGCTCCACGCGGATTATTCGATAGCTTTCGTGACCGCCCCGGCCATCGCCATATCGACCTGCTCGAACTCGGTGAGCTGGCTTTTGCGCGCGGCGCCCTTCTCGAGCACTTGACGTAAATCACTCCGCTGCCGGGTACGTCTGCTGTGGGCACAACATCAGACCGCTAGATTGATGCTCATGTGGTTCGCGGGGCGCGGTGCCAGCCGTCATGGCTCGGTCGTTGCTGCGGTGGATCAGGTGCTGGCCACGGCCACCGGACGGCAAGGCTCGGTGGTTGATGTCGCGCATAGCTGGGCCCACGCGAACGGCCGGGTGGTGGACATTGAGGATGCGCCGCTCGCAGCCGGAGTTTTCGGCCAGTGGGTCTCGTTCCCCGACAGGGACCTCGTGCAGGTGGGGCATGGAGTCGTGGGCCGCGACCGCACGATCGCACATGAATTGGGCCACATGGTGTTGGGCCATCGCGGTCTGCCGGTAGCCGAGTTCGCCGCCGAGCACGTCCGTGCGGTGCCGCCTGAGCTTGTTGCGCGCATGCTGCAACGCAGTTGCGGCGCCGATGAATTGACCCAGAGTGATGACCGTTGGCCGCAGGATGAACTAGCTGCCGAGCGGTTCGCGGCATTGTTAGTGCGCCGCTTGCGGGCCGGCCGGCGTGACCGCCCGAGCTGGAGCCCATACGTCGACGACGCGCTGGGGTAATGACTCTCTCGGTTTGGGAGTCGCTGCAGGCTGTGCGCATCGCGGTACTGATCGGATTTCTACCGGTACTGCTGTTCCGGATCTGGCGGTTGGTCCGCTACCCCACGTCGATCCCCGCCATCGCCGCCACGGTCTTTGGGGTGTGGGTGTGGTTTTGGATGTTGATGTTCACCGAGCCGGTGTGGTCGGTGATGCCGTCCTACGTGCACGCGGTGAGCATCGGTGGTTGGGCGCCCGTCTGGATGGCCGGCTGTTTGCAGATTTTCGTGATCGGGATCAGTGGTGATGTCTCGCAGGTTTGGATTCGACGGGGGCTGCGTGCCACCTTCGCCGTCACTGGCCTGGTCCTGGCTGTGGTTGCGGTAGCGGTGAGTCAGAGCCGTGCGCTGGTGTCTTCTGACGACATGTTCGCGCTCACCAACGCTCTTCTCGATGGTGGAGATCGCGGTGCGGCCGTTGCCGAAGTCGTGAGCAGTGGCTACCTGGCAGTGGTGCTTGTCCAGCTCGCCTGGGTCGGATTCCGGCACGCCGACCGCACGCCGGTCGGCGCGGGGCTGGGACTGCTGGCGACCGCCGCGGTGCTGCAATTGATCGCAATCGCCTTCATGGGAATCTGGCGCCCGCTGACTGGCGGAGGCATGGGGATTGGTGGCCCCTATGGTCCATTGCTTCAGATCCTGCCCGGATGTATCGGCGCGGCGCTTATGGTGGTGGGATTCGCCTGGCCGCCGGTGATGCTACGTATTCAGGCGCGGCGAGAATTGCGGCGGCTACGGCAACTCCATGATGCTTTCATCGAGATGTACCCGGGGCTTTTCCCGCCGACAGAGTCTCAAATAAGGCTGTCAGACTTGGTATTTGAGTGGCTAGCGCATATACAAGACGGCCTCACTCTGCTGTCGCAGGGCCGTGGGATACCGGTGGAAACCAGTGTGCCGATTCCCGTAGATCATGTCGATCATGCTCTGGAAGTGGCGAATTGGATTTCTGGTCAATCGGTTTTGGGAATCAGCCATGAATGGCTGCGTCCGCCAACGGGCATGAGCGATCAGGCGTGGGTGCTCGCCATCGCCGATGCCTATCGGGGCCGTGCGGACGCCTTTGGTATGCGGGAAGCACGACGTGGGCATCTGCTGGTGGCGCGGTGACTACCCGGGCGGCGTGGGAGCTGATGCAGATTGTGCGCGTGGCCGTGCTCATCTGCTTTCTTCCGGTGTTGCTGTACCGAATCCGGCGGATTGTGCGTGATCCCACGTCGGTCCCTGCCGTCGCGGTCACTGCCTTCGGGATGTCGGTGTGGATCTGGTTCGTGGTGTACACCGACTGGGTGTGGGCGGCACTGCCACCTGGTGCGCGTGCCGTCAGCGTCGTCGGTTGGCCAGCCATCACGATCGCGGCGTGTTTACAGGTCTTCGTCATCGGTATCAGGGGCGACGCGTCGCGGGAGCGTATCCGCCGTGGGCTGTGGGTCACTGTTGCGGGAGCAGTCATCGCTCTCACGATCGTCGTTGTCGCCGTGCGTCACAGTGAGGTGATCGGGATGGCGGGCGATGCGCTGACGATCGCAAATATCGTGTATTCCGGGGCTGATCGCGGAGCGGTCATCGCTGTTGCGGTGAGCAGCGCGTACATGATGTTAGTGGTCCTGCAGCTCGCGTGGGTCGGCTCTCGGAACGCCGATCGAACTCCCGTCGGCGTCGGTCTGGGACTGTTAGCGGCCGCGTCTATGTTCCAGGTTGTCGCGAGCTTCTGCGGAGGGATCTGGCGCCCGCTGAGCCATGGCGAGGGCTTTATCGGCGGCGCCGTTGGAGTGTGGTTGCAGACGTGGCCGGGGTGTATTGCCGCGGTTTTGATCGTCGCGGGCTTTCTTTGGCCGCCGGTGATGCTGCGTGTTCAGGCACGCCGAGAATTACGGCGGCTACGGCCGCTCCGTGACGCTCTCGGTGGCATGTTCCCGGGGCTTTTCCCGCCCGTGGAGTCGCGAATACGCTTGTCGGACTTAGTCTTCGAATGGATTACGCATATCCAGGATGGCCTCACGCTACTAGCGCAGAGCCGCCGGGTGCCGCTCGTAACCAACTCCCCGGCGCCAAGAGGCGGCTCCGAACAGGCGCTGGATGTGGCGAATTGGCTCGTCGATGAAGCGGTTCCGGGATTTAGTTGCGAATGGCTGCGTCCGCCAGAAGGCGTGAGTGACGGGTCCTGGGTCCTCGCGATCGCCGACGCCTACCGGGAGCATCAGGAAGACTTGGCGGCTCCGGCTTCCTTGTCGGGTATGCCCTCGACTTTGCGTAAGTGATCGACCATATCGGCTATCGCCTGCCGACTGTCCTCGGAGAGTGCATAGCTGCGTTGCGCGATTTCGCGGACCTTTGAGTCACGCAGCTGCACAAGCCAATCCAAATCGCGATTTACCGATGCGGCGTAGTCGGCGTCGTAGAAGTAGGCGGGGCTCACTTGGAAGAACTCCGCCAGTGCCGTGACGATATCGGGCGCCGGGTTGGAACGTTCGCCCTTGCGCAGGAGCGACAGATAGGGCGAAGACACCTCGACGCCGCGCTCGCCAAGTGCGGCGACCACCTCGTTGAGGGAATAAGGTCCGCGCCCGGCCGGATGCACTGTGGCAAACAGATGGCTCAAGCGCTGCGAAAAGTCCGGCACCGCACCCCCTCACATACTTTCACTTCGCAGTCCAACGATACACGCACATGCTGTGCTGCTCACCGTACGTCTGCGGGTGTCCGAGCGATATGCAACTTATCGGAAGGGTAAGTGATTGACAAGGACTATTTACTGACAGTAATGTCCCGAGTGTTCGTTCGGCTAACCAAGGCCGACCGCTGTCGGCTGGTCATTCCCTGTGCTCATCGTGGGGTTGAGCACAGGGAATGACCAGCCGATTTTTGTATGAACTCTTCGCCGCTCAGCGGAGCCCCAGTGCGCCGTGATGCACCAGCGCACTGGCGATCAGGACGCCCCCCAAGCCCAGGAAAATCACTCGAATCGCGGTGGGGCCGTATCGCGTCACCGTCCGCACCAGCGCGCGCTGCGCACGCCGCGCGCCGGGAGATCGTCGCGTCGACAGCACGAGAATCAGCAGACTCGGGAGAATGGCGACCAACCCGTAGCCCACCAGCAGCAGCGGCCACATCGACGGCAGCGGGTGACGTGAGGCGAGCATCGCCAGTGCGCTCAGGTACGGAACAGATGTGGGAGCCTCCGCATAACCCAGCGCAAGCCCCACGAGTGCGAGAAGCCACGGATGGCGGCGCGCAATAGTGCGAATCCACGGCGGCGTCACCGGCTCGGTGAACCAGGTCAACGCCGCAACTGCGATCAACAGAATGCCGATGACCAGTTGGGCCCAATACCGGGTAGACGGGGTGATGTCCGAACCACCGGCCACGTCGGTCAACGAGCGCACCCCGAGCACGGTCGCCAGTCCAAAGGTGAATAGTGCGACAAACAATCCGGTGACGAAGCTGAGGCCGCCGGGAAATGCCGATCGGCGTTCCAGCCGGGTCACGTAGACGATGGTGGTGGCAATACCGATGTTGAGCACGTTGAGGGCGTCCAGACAGGCGAATCCCGCGAATGCCAGCAACAGGGTGAGCACGATTCCAGAACTTACGTGAGGGTGGATCGTGTTCCGGTTAACGCAGCGTTGTGGGCACTGCCACAATCGGCCCCACACCGAGGTGCGGGGCGATAGCCACGACTGGATCACACTCTGACCTGGGTCAACGAGACCGCCGGTACTCTGGACCGGGTGCCTACTCAGACCTCGGCTGCTGCTGCGCCCCTGCATGGATTGCGGGACGTGCGCACCTACATCGACATTGCCGTCGTGGTCGCTGTTCTCGTCGCCACCAATCTGATCGCGCACTTCACCACGCCCTGGGCCAACTTCGTCGTGGTCCCGATTGCCGCGATTGGGCTGCTGGCTCTGATCCGCTACCGGGGCCACTCCTGGGCCGAGTTGGGGTTGGGCCGCGATCACTGGCGTTCCGGCGCCAAGTACGCGGCTGTCGCGGTCGTCATCGTTGGAGCGGTGATTGGCATAGGTCTCTTGCTGCCGATTACCCGGCCGATGTTCCTCAACAGCAGCTACGCGACGACCGTTTCGGGCGCGCTACTGGCCTCTTTCGTCCTGATCCCGCTGCAGACCGTGATTCCCGAGGAGCTCGCCTTCCGGGGAGTTCTGCACGGGACGATGGCCCGAGCCTGGGGCTTCCGGGGAGTCGCAGCCGCCGGGTCTCTGCTGTTCGGCTTTTGGCACATCGCTACTTCCTTAGGTCTGACGACCGGCAACGTCGGCCTGACGAGGCTGCTCGGGGTGGGCCTGTGGGCGCAGATCGCCGGTGTCGCCGGGGCGGTGGTCGCCACTGCCTTCGCGGGTTTCGTCTTCACCTGGTTGCGGCGCCGCAGTGGCAGCCTCTTGGCGCCCATTGCGTTGCACTGGTCACTCAACGGGATGGGAGTGCTGGCCGCGGTTCTGGTCTGGCACCTGATCTAGCCCGATACGACGATCCCGGTCGCTGCGAGAAATAGCAGCTGTTCACCGGTGCGCCAGCCCAGGGGAGTGGACAGCGGGTTGGACCGCTGGGTCGCGGCATACACATTGGCCGGAAACATCACCACCTGCAGCACTCCCCCTCACGCACTGCGGGCAGTGATACTGGCCAGCGCGGCCGATATGGTGGCCAGGTGCGGCGCCACCGAGCTGTCACTGCGGGAACTGCCTCGTAAAGCGGGTGTCTCGCACGCCGCGCCGGCACACCATTTCGGCGATCGCCGCGGTCTGTTCACCGCCTTGGCTGCCGACGGATTCACCAAACTCGCCGAGGCCCTCGACGGCGCGTACCCTGACTTTCGTGCCGCTGCCCTGGCCTACGTGGACTTCGCCCTGGTCCATCCCGGCCACTACTCGGTGATGTTCGAACCCGCGTTACTGGATTCCACCGATGCGCGACTCGCCGCGGTGCGAGGCCGTGCCGGCGCCGCCTTGGATGCCGGGATCGCGACACTGACATCGCGGCAGACTTCGGCCGACAAGGTCACCGCGGCCCGCGCGGCCTGGTCCTTGGTGCACGGATTTGTCTCGCTGTGGTCCGTTGGGGCGCTTGCTGATTCACGTGACGATGCCGCCCCCAGGGCGGTCGCCTCGCAGATCGCGTATGCGCTCTTCCCGCCCGCCGATTAGCCGAGCAGGACCTTGGCGCCCTTGGACTTGTAGTCGATATGTAGGTCGATCTCCCTGGGCACGGTGCCGGCCGGGACGTCATAGACGAGCACCGACCGCTTCTGCGTACCGGGCCCGAGCTCTGCGCCGGGCTCGAGTTGTTCGGCGTTGCGCGCCAAGATGTTTGCCATGCTATCGGGGGTGTACTCCTTGCCCGCTGCGTCCTTGAGTTTCTGTTCGTCCCCGAGGAAGGAGTGCGTTGTCTGTCCGAGGTTTAGGACCTCGACGTGAACGACGACGAAGGTGCCGGTTGCCGTCGCCTGCAGGGCCGGATTCGTCTGGTCGCCGACCGTTCCGGCATCGTTTACCCGTGTGATGACAAACGCGAGGTCGCCGTCGCGCACCTGCTGTCCGAGAGTGCCGGGCTTACCTTCTTCTGCCGTAACCACTTTGGTTTCAGCGCCGCCGCCGCTGGGGCCGACGTGGATGAGGGTTGGCCGACTTTCTGAAGCCCCATTGCCTCCACACGCAGTGAGAAGTATCCCGATAAGTCCAAGGGTGCAAAGGTGTTTCATGATCATGAAGCTTCCATCACGGGAATCGTGATGGAAGAGGGGCGTTCCTCGTCGTGGTGGATCTCGAAGCGGATCGGGACGATGCGGCTGGCGGTCGCCAGCGGTTCACCGGAACCGGTGTTGCGGGCGTGGTTCGGAAACGCGCCCCCGCTGACCTGTACTCGCAGCCGGTGGCCGCGCGTGAAACGGTAGCCGGTGGGATGCATAGTCACGTCGACCGGCGAACCCGTCGTGCCGTTGAACCGTACGATGCCATCGGAAACATTGCGGGACACTCCCTTTCGGTCGACATCGCAGAGTCGGACGAACAGATCGCCCTGGCCGCTGTCCGTGGTCGCGTAAATGGATGCCGAGACGGGGCCGATGAGGTCCAGGTCGCTCGTCAGCGGACCACTGGTGTACACCAGTACATCGGAACGCTTCTCGGTCGCGAAGTTGTCTCGCTGGCCGGAGGATCTCGTGTCCAGCAGCGGCCCGCCTGCAACTGGAGTGGGATCCGCCGGATCGTAGGTAAACGTGTCGGTGGAGTTATCACTCTGTGGTGCATGCCAATCCAGTACGTTATCGGCCTGCAGATACAGCGGGGTGGGGTTTGACTTCTTGGGTGGCCAGTGATCGAAGTCGAGCCATTGGCCGGCCTTCTGCAGGTAGACCCGAACCGGAGAGCGATGGGTCGAGGAGGCGTCGCCCCGCAGATGAGCGGCCAGCCACGAGAAGCTGTCGGAGACCACCGCCTTGAGTGACTTCATGTGGTCCCATGGGCCAATGGTGATCCGCCGTGGGCAGTCGGCCTTCTGCAACTCGTCGTAGTCGCGCAGCTGACCCACCAGGAGCAGGTCCCACCATCCGGTCACCATGCTTACCGGTGTGTTGAGTTGCGCGAGCCGTGGGGTGTGATCGATCTCGTCCCAGTAGTCGTCGTCGGTATGGTCGGTCACGGTGCGCCAGAACGGTTCTGGTTTGCCAATGGCGACGTTGTCGGCGTTGCCCAGGGGCAGGTGATCCATGGCGCGCCGTACCTGTTTCTCAAGGGCGCGCGTCTGCAGCAGGCGCTTGATCTGGGAGCCGTCGTGCGTGCCGATCGAGGCTGACCAGCTCAGCAAGTTGTGCAGATTGAAGGCCCCGCTCGGGTAGAAGAGCTCGGTAAAATTACTGGTGGTGATCGCCGGGCACATGGCCGCCAAGGGTGGCTCGAGGTACGGTGCCACCGCCCATTGAGTGTGCCCGAGATACGACGGACCGGCGGTCGCGAGTGTGCCGTCGCACCAGGGTTGCTTCCGGACCCAGGCCGCCGTGGCCAAGCCGTCCGCACGCTCCTGCCGAAAGGCGTCGAACTTGCCCTCGGAACCGAACTGGCCGCGAGTGTCCTGCAGGATAACCTGAAATCCCTGACGTGCCAACAGCGTTGCCCACATCTGGCTGATAGCGCCGTGCCTGCCGTATGGCGTGCGGAAGATGACGGCGGGTAGCGGATCTTGCCCGGGCGGCCGGAAGTGGTCGGTAGCGAGCTTGACGCCGTCGGGCATCGTTACCTTGATGCCCCGACGTGCCTGCACCTCCGTGGTGACGGGTTCGGGCAGGTCGAGCAGCTTTTCAAGGAAAGGGGCAGAAAGTCGTCCCGTCCAGGTGAAAGCCAGTTCTCCGAGCATGGCGCCCAATCTACCGGGGCGCGAGCGCTCCCACCGGCCCGACGGCGACGCACAGCGACAGCGACTGAGTAATCGGCTGCAGGGTAAGCGAATTCCCCGAACCTGGGAGTCTGATGAACACTCGGTTGAGCCCGGGGCGAACCGGAACCTTGACCCTGGGCCCGTTGGTGAACGATGCCCACACCGCGCCCTCGGTGTTGGCGAGGTAGTTCAGCTCGACGATCCAGTCCGCGGGAAGCAGCGGCCCGGTCAGTGGCATGGTCTGGATGGACTGCACCAGGTAACCGCATCCTGGGACCGGCCCCTCGGTCAGGGCGCGCACCCACGTCACCTGGGCGTCCAGCAGGTGGCCGTAGCGGTCTAGCATGCGTAACTGCGTTGTGGTGGAACCGATCTCTGGCCGGGGACGGACCAGCGCGAACATATGACTTAACAGGTTCTCCGGCCGCACCACATTCTGAAGCACCAGTGGGTCGACTTCCTGGTCAAGGACCGCGGGCCCGCCCGCGACCGCCGCCAGGGATTCCTTCACGGTAGCGATGTAGGGCGAGGCTGGATTATTGCGCCAGGTGCGCAGATAGCTGGCCGTCGAGATCAAGCTGCTTGCCACGAACAATGCCAATGCGAACGCGACCACCGCGGTGCGTCGGACAGAGTTGTCCAGGTAGCCGCTGCCCAGTCGGTTCGGGGCGGTGAGCCCCACCGCGGCCAGCAGCGTCGCGACCACCACCAGATCCGGCAGGTATCGCAAGGTTTGTGCAAGCAGCAGCGCCGTGAAAGCAGATGAGCGCATGAGATAGATCGGCACCTCGCTGGCGACCAGGTAACCCAGCAGCGTCAGCCAGACCGGTGCGAGTCGCTGTTTACGAGAACACGTCAGTACAACCGTCGCACCCAGCGCGAGCGCTCCCAGCCAGATGACCGACGACGACGGTTCGGCCCACGGTGAGCTGGGTACCCAGCGGTCCCAGCGCCACGGTCCACCCACCAACCCGGGGAGCACCCCGTGCGTGAAGGAGCGTTGTAGCAGCGACCATGTCATAGACAGGTCGGTGCTCCATCGCTTCTGGTCCACCACTACCAGATACAGGGCGATCCACGCCGCAGTGAGCGCCCCGGCCGGAATCCAGAGCATCGCGCCGCGTCGCCAGGTCCGTGTCAGTGCCGACCACCCGTCGCCGCGCAGATGGGCCAACAGCGTCACCACCGCGAACGCGACGAACGGAATGACCACCGATTTCTCGAAGAACAACAGCCCGCCGAGGAAGGCGCCCATGGCCGTCACGGCGTACCGGCGGTTTCCGCTGCGATCCAGCAGCACCGCGTCGGCCACGAACCAACACATCGCGGTCAGCATCGGCAGGGAGTTCAGCGCTGCGGCCCACCAGGTAAAGCCGGGTATCGCCAGCGGCGTGAACAGGGCGAACGTGAGTGGAACGAGCAGCACTGGCCGCCAGCCCAGAATCACCCACAGCGCCCGCAGCAATGCCAGGGATGCCAATGCCTGCAGAATCACCAGGCTCAGCGCGGGCCCGAACCAATTCAATGGTGCGAGTTTGGTGATGATGCCCGCCAGTAAGAAGGCCGCGGGCATGACATGCCCATCGTGGTCATCGAACAGGTACGACGGGGCGAACAAGCCCTGTGTGCCCGCGCGGCCAACCAGGATCAGATCGTCCCAATAGAAGTCGCCCCCGAAAGCCAGCACGCCGCGAACCACAAGGTGCACCACGAGGAGAGCCGCGGCGGCCAGGGCAACGCGGTTGGTTCTGGCGAAAGGCATCAGGGCCCGAGACTAGCGATGAACGCTCGCGCGAAGAACATCAGGCACGGTCGGTAGGGTGGGGCCGAATGCCGTGAGCTATGCGAATAAAGAGGGAGTCGCCACGTGCGGGCAATGGTTACCGGAGCCGCAGGATTTATCGGATCGACGCTGGTCGATCGGCTGTTGGCGGACGGGCACGAGGTAACGGGTCTGGATAATCTGGCTACCGGCAAGGTGACGAATCTGGAGGCTGCTGAGGCGCAATCCGCCTTCACCTTCGTCAAGGACGACATTGTCGAGGCGGATCTGAATGCCGTCGTGGCCGAGTTCTCGCCCGAGGTGATCTTCCATCTGGCCGCGCAGATCGATGTGCGGCACTCGGTGGCCGACCCGCAGTTTGATTCCGCGGTCAACGTAGTCGGCACCGTGCGGCTGGCCGAGGCCGCACGCAAGGCTGGCGTGCGCAAGATCGTGCACACCTCCTCGGGCGGATCGATCTACGGCACTCCAGAGCAGATTCCCACTAGCGAGTCCGTTCCCACCGATCCGCATTCGCCGTACGCGGCGGGCAAGGTGGCCGGAGAGATCTATCTCAACACCTTCCGGCATCTGTACGGACTGGAGTGCTCGCATATCGCGCCGGCCAATGTGTATGGGCCACGCCAGGACCCGCACGGCGAGGCGGGTGTCGTTGCCATTTTTGCGCAGGCGCTGCTGTCCGGTCGTTCCACCAAGGTGTTCGGTGACGGCGGCAACACGCGTGACTACGTCTTCGTCGACGATGTGGTGGAGGCCTTTGTTCGCGCATCCGGTCCCAACGGCGGCGGACAGCGTTTCAACGTCGGCACCGGTGTGGAAACCAGTGACCGGCAACTGCATTCGCTGGTGGCCGCGGCGGCAGGCGCGGCGGACGATCCAGAGTTCCACCCGCCGCGACTGGGTGATCTGCGTCAGTCCTGCCTGGATGTCGGCCTGGCCAAGAGCGTGCTGGGGTGGGAACCGAAGGTGGCGCTAACGGACGGAATCGGCCGGACTGTCGACTTCTTCCGGGGGCTCGGCGCCGCGTAACGCGACGGCTCGCGCGAGCCGTGAGTACCGCAGTTCCAAATCCTTGAAACGGAGGTAGGTGCTGAGCGTCGTGAACGCGAACGCGATGATCAGCGCGTAGAGCATGAGGTCGGTGCCTCGGCCCAAGCCGAGCCAATGCGCCAGTGTGGTGGTGTCATTGGGACGCAGGATGGCGTAGATACCCGCGACCACGAAGAGGACGAACCCGAGCTTTACCCATGCCTTGGCCTGTGCGGTGCTACGCGAACGCAGCAGATACACCAGCAATAGCAGGACCGCGACGATCAGCAGCGGCTGTATCCAGGTGATCACGGCAACCTCCGGCGGAACGCGGTGTCGAACATGATGTTGACTCCGTTGATCAGCGACTGGCCTTTGGCCATCGAGTACTCGGTGTACAGGATATCGACGGGCTGTTCGGCTACCCGCCAATGGTTTTCAGCGATCATCGCGATGAACTCGCTGGCGTGGCCCATGCCGTTCATCGTGATGTTGAGTCCGGTGGCGACGGTGCGGTTGAACACACGCAGCCCGTTGTGGGCGTCGGTCAGGTTGAGGCGGCGGGTGCGGGGGCTCAGCAGCACAACGGTTTTCAGTACGATGCGCTTGATCAGGGGAACATGGCTGGGTGCGGACCCCGCCCCGAAACGTGTGCCGACGATGATGTCGAGCGGTTCGAGTCGCAGCCTGTCCACCATGGCAACCACGTCCTTGACCTGATGCTGGCCGTCGGCGTCGAAGGTGACGAAGATGTGAGCACCGGGCTGCGCGCGGGCGTATTCGACACCGGTTTGTATCGCGGCACCCTGCCCCAGATTGACCGGATGCCGGACTAGATGCGCCCCGGCGCCGTGCGCCAGCGCGGCCGTGCGGTCCGCGCTGCCGTCGTCCACACAGACGATGTTGGGGAACGTGCCGAGTGCCGCTGCGATGACGTCGGCGATGACTGGCCCCTCGTTATAGGCGGGGATGACCAGCCAGACGTCACTGTTACCGGTGTTGCTCACTGGGATCAAGGTAGCACCGGCTACCGATCAGCGAACGTCGGCTCTACCCGGCCCCGACGAGTCCTGCCATTCCGGCAGAAGGGACCGTTGGCGGCACTAATGTTTCGGCCATGCAGCGGCTGTCTGGGGTAGATGCGGCGTTCTGGCACGCCGAAACGGCGGGTTGGCATATGCACATCGGGGGACTGTCGATCTATGACCCCACCGATGCACCTGACTACAGCTTTGAGCGGGTTCGCGGCCTCATCGTGGAGAGGCTTCCGTCGATGCCGCAGCTGCGCTGGCGAGTCACTGATGTCCCGCTGGGATTGGACCGGCCGTGGTTTGTCGAGGATGAGGAACTGGATCCCGACTTTCACATTCGCCGCATCGGTGTTCCCGCGCCCGGCGGTCGCAAGGAGCTGGAGGAACTGGCCGGCCGGCTGATGTCGTACAAGCTCGACCGATCGCGCCCATTATGGGAGCTGTGGGTCATCGAGGGTGTCGAGGGTGGACGTGTCGCCACGCTGACCAAGATGCATCACGCCATCGTCGACGGGGTTTCGGGCGCCGGCCTGGGCGAGATTTTGTTCGATATCGCCCCCGAGCCGCGGCCGGCGCCGGACGACACTGTCGGGTCGCTGGTGGGCCTCGGGCTGCCCAGTCGTGAGCGCATCTTGTTGAGCGCGTTGGTCAACCTGGGCGTCAAAACGCCCTATCGGGTGGTTCGGCTGGTGCAGCAGACGGTTCGCCAGCAGCTGGCGGTGTTCGGTATGGAACGGAAATCGCCGGGCTACTTCGAGGCCCCGCACACCCGATTCAATGCACCGGTGTCGCCGCATCGCCGGATATCCGGGGCGCGTCTGGAGCTGGCGCGGGTCAAGGTACTCAAGGATACGTTTGGCGTCAAGGTCAACGACGTGGTGCTGGCCATCGTGTCCGGGGCCGTCCGGAACTATCTGGCCAAGCGCGACGAGCTGCCGGACAAACCGCTGATCGTGCAGATTCCGGTCTCGGTGCGTACCGAGGAAACCGACGGTGAGGTGGGCAACCAGATCAGCTCCATGACGGTCTCGCTGGCGACGGATATCGACGACCCGGCCGAGCGGATCAGGGCGATCTATGAGGGAACGCAGGGCGCCAAGGATATGGCGCGCGCGATGTCGGCCCATCAGATCATGGGGTTGACCGATACGACGCCGCCGGGGCTGCTGCAATTGGCAGCGCGGGCGTACACCGCCAGTGGGCTGTCCCGGAATCTGGCCCCCATCAACCTGGTGCTCTCAAATGTCCCGGGTCCGTCTTTCCCGCTCTACATGGCGGGCGCCCAGTTGGAGTCGATGATCCCGCTGGGTCCGCCCGTCCTGGACGTAGCCCTCAACATCACTTGTTTCTCTTATATGGAGCACATGGATTTTGGGTTCGTCACTACGCCGGAGGTCGCCGCGGATATCGACGAGATGGCCGACGGTCTCGAAGCGGCGCTGGTGGAGCTGGAGCACGCCGCGGGGATCTGAGGGTGCCGGCCGACGCACTCAGTCGATGATGTCCGCGTCGGTCTCCGGGTCCCGCCAGAAGGCGAGCGCGGCCACATGCACGACGATTCCGACGACCGGTCCGACTATCAACGCGATCACGGTCCGCTCCTCCAAATCGAGCGGCAAGAGCAGCAGGAGCGCCGAGACCACGGTGGCCCCAACCCATCCCGCCGAATAGGCCAGATGGCGGGCATGAGCGACGGTGGCCGCCCCGGTCAGCGTCAGTAAGGCGATCATCACCGCGCCGGCGGTCAACCAGCCCAGGAGCGGACCACCCGCCTGGTATGCGGGATCGAACACCGTCCGCAGCAACCAGGGGCCAACGGTCGCGGCGAGCGTGATGCCTACCGCTCCCACACCGATGATGATGGCGGCCGGGGTGATAAGTGCACTGAGGCGCCGATCCCGCTCATCCACGAAATGGGCTATGAGGTTGCCCTGCAGCGCTGTCAGCGGCACCAATAGCGGCGCACGAGTCAAGGTGACGGCCAGGATCACCACGCCGCCGGTGGGGCCGAGATCGCCTGTCGTTGACTGCAACAGCACCGGGAAGCCCATCACCAGTACCGCGCTGGCCGCGGCTGCGGCGATCGAATGCCGGGCACCGCGCAGGAACCCCATGGTATCGACGAGTGCGGGCACCGTGAGCGCCTCGCGGGTCGGCTTTGAGACCACGGTGAGCAGTAACCAGGACATCGATCCCGCGACTGTCGCCCACAGATACCCGACGAGCCCGACGGCGGCTACGAAGGTGACAACCGCCACCACTAAGCGGATTCCCGCATCGGTCACCATGAGAACGCCGTACTGAGTCCACCGGTTCGACCCGGCCAGGGCGCCCAGGGTGGTCGCGTGCATGCAGAACCCGGCGAGCCCGCCCGCAAGCAATGCCACACTGAGCCAACGAAACTCGGTGAACACATGAGCCGCCCACAGTGGTGCGGTGCCGACGATCCCGATGGCGGAGGCGATGGCGAAGGCCACGGCGATCCTGATCGGCAGGGTGGTGGCCAGTGGTGACCGTTCACGCTGCGCCAGCGACAGCCGCACTTCGCGGGTGGTCTCCTGCAGTAGCCCGTTGGCCGCGCCGGTCACCAAACCGAATGCGCCCCAGAAGACTCCGAACACCGAGAACGACGCGGGCCCCAACTCGCGGGCCGCCAAGTACAGCACGGTGTAACCGCAGATCGCGCTGATGGCGGTGGCCACGCCGATCCGTGCGACGCTGGAGCGGACCGATGAGCCGCTCGGGCGGAGAGGTTCAAACTCGGTGGGGCCGGCGTCGGTCACTTCCGGTCCAGGGGCGGGAGCTGCTTCTCGTACAGCCACGCGGTCCACAGCGGCCGCAGCGATTCGTCGGCGTAACCGGCCGCCAGGCCCGTGAAGTCGTCGGTGATGACGGTGCTGTGCCGGTATCGGGTGGTCCAGTCTTGCAGCAGTGCAAAGAATTTCGTATCGCCGAGCCGTAATCGCAACGTGTGCAATGTCAATGCTCCACGCTTGTACACGCGATCGTCGAACATCAGTTGCGGGCCGGGGTCGGCCAGGATCAGATCTTGGGGGAGGTCCTTGAGTTTTTGGTGGTAGTGGCGGGCGCGGGCATCGGCCGACGGCCCACCGGACTCCTCGGACCACAGCCATTCGGCGTAACAGGCAAACCCTTCGTGGAGCCAGATGTCGCGCCAGCGGCGCGCGGTGACACTGTTGCCGAACCACTGGTGCGCCAGCTCATGCGCCACCAGTCGCTCGGAGCGCCGCTCCCCATCGCAATGATTGGCACCGAACACCGAAATACCTTGTGCCTCCAGCGGAATATCGAGCTCGTCATCGGTGACCACCACGGTGTACCCGGCGTCGAATGGGTACGGGCCGAACTGTTTGATGAACAGCTTCATCATCTGCGGCTGCCTGCCGAAGTCGTGTGTGAACCGCTCATGCAGCCGCGACGGGAGCGCGGCGTTCATCGAGATCGGGTTCTTGGCGAGCTTGACGGTTTGGTAATCCCCGATCTGCAGCGTCGCGAGGTAGGGCGCCATCGGCTCGGGCTGCTCATAGGTCCAGGTCGTGTGTGCGGCCCGGACTCGCCGTGATACCAACTCGCCGTTGGACACAACGCAGTACGGGCTGTCGCTGCTGATGACAAACCGATAGCTTGCCTTGGAGCTGGGGTGATCGTCGCACGGGAACCAGGACGCCGCGCCGTTCGGCTGTCCGGCCACCAGCACGCCGTTGGACAGCTCCTCGAACCCGACGTCTCCCCACATGCTGTTGATGGGGCGGGGTGATCCGCCGTATCGGATAACGATGGTCATGGCGGCTCCGGCCGGGATGCCGGTGGCCAGCTTGATGGTGATCTTTCCGGCACGATGCCCGAAATGTGTTGGACGCCTGCCATTCACGGTCACCTTCGAGACGCCGAGAGCGTCGGCGAGGTCGAGGGTGAATTCCTTGAGGGTGGCGAGGCTGACTGCCGTGACCGTCGCGGTACCGGTCAGCCGGTTGATGGCCACCTTGTATTCGAGGTCCAGCTCGTAGCGGGACACCCGATACCCGTAATTACCGTTCTGTGGCAGGTAGGGGTCGATAATCGGAGGCCGTGGGGGGAGCCTTTTGGCTGCCTTTTTGCCTGGCTTGGTCATGCGGCCCCGGAGTTCTTACTTGGGGAAGCCTTGCCGCCCTTGGGCTTCTTCGGTGCCATCGGATCCAACTTGCCCCATGGAGAAATGGGGTTGCCCTGCCACCTGGTTGACGGCGGGACGACGTCACCACGGACCACCAGCGAGGCAGGCCCGACGGTGGCGCCGGCCCCTAGCTCGGCGGCGGGAAGCGCTACGCAATGTGGTCCGAGGGTGGCGCCCTCGCCGAGGACCACGGTGTCCATCCGCATGATCCGGTCGTGGAACAGGTGTGTCTGCACCACGCAGCCGCGGTTCACGGTCGCGCCCCTACCTAGGGTCACCAGATCGGCCTCGGGCAGCCAGTACGTCTCGCACCACACTCCGCGGCCGATCTTTGCGCCCAGGCCGCGCAGCCACCAGTTCTGCATCACCGTTCCCGACGCGGCACGCGCAAACCACACGGCAGCAACGGTTTCCACGAACGTATCGGCAACCTCATTACGCCAGACGAACGAGGACCAGAGGGGTTTCTCCACAGCTTTGGTGCGCCCGACCACCGCCCACTTGGCGACCACGCTCACCACGCCGGCCAAGGCGCCGGCGATCAGCAGCACCACGCCACTGAGTGCGCCCGCGGCCCAGAAATTGAACCGGATGGCGATGGTCTGCAAGGCCAGAAGTACCCCGACTCCGATCCCGAACGTCACGATGATCGGGATGATGCGGCACGTCTCCACGATGCCCCGCATGACCTTGAGCCGGAAGGGCGGCTCGAATGTCAGCGCGGAATCTGCGCCGTCGGCCTTGCGGCGTAGTCGCTTTGGCGGGCTACCGATCCACGACGAACCCGACTTGGCCTTGTGGGGAGTCGCAGAGAGGACGGCGACCAGCGCGTCATTGGGTACCTTGCGGCCGGGCTGGGTAATCCCCGAGTTCCCCAGAAATGCGCGCTTGCCGATTCGGGCCTTGGCGATGTGGATCCAACCGCCGCCCAACTCATAGGACGCGACCATGGTGTCGTCGGCAAGGAACGCGCCGTCGTCGACCTCGGTGAACTTCGGTATCAGCAGGGCTGTCGAAATCTCGGTGTCCTTGCCGATTTTCGCGCCCAGGACGCGCAGCCACCATGGGGTCAGTTGGCTGGCGTAGATGGGGAACAAGTAGTTGCGGGCCGCGTCCATCAGGCGTTCGGTGGCCCACATTTGCCATCCCTGCCGGCTGCGGACGGGGTGATAGCCCTCGTGCACGCCGATCGACATCAGTCGCACCAGTGCAACGGTGATGGCGGCGTATACGATCACGCTGACCAGCGCCGCGCCGGGCGTCCAGATGAGCGCGGGCGCCACGGCTTCACAAATCGTCGCAGTGTTCCGGATGCCAAAGGCCACCACGCCCAGCCCGGCGGCCAGCGCGAGCAAGGGCAGTCCGCCCAGCAGGATCGATGTCACCCCGTAGATCGGTACCCATTGCCCGGCTCGGGGCGGACGGTAATCCGGCCAGGGATGGCGGGCCTTGCCCGACTTCACGGCCGGTGAGCCCTTCCAGTACTGGCCGTTCTTGACTCTGCCGACGACACCGGAACCCGGTGCGACATCGGCGTTCTTGCCGATGACCGCTCCCGGTAGCAGGGTGGTGCGGGCCCCGACGGTGGCATCCTCGCCGATGACGATGGGGCCGACATGAAACTTGTCCCCGTCAACCCAATGCCCGGACAAGTCAACTTCAGGTTCGATGGAACTGCGGTCGCCAAGCTGGAGCCAACCCGTCACGGGCGGAGATGAATGCAGGTCGACACCGCTACCCACACGTGCACCCAACGCCCTGGCGTAATAAACCATCCACGGTGCGCCGGAGAGGTTCTCGGCGCCGCTGGCGGCGGCCAGCCGGTCGGCGATCCACACCCGCAGATGCACACTTCCGCCGCGCTCGTATGTCCCGGGCTTGACCCCGGACAGCAGTAGCCGTGCCCCGACGACGGTGATGCTCATGCGGCCCAGGGGAGTGATGAAGAGAACGAACGCCGCCAGCAGCACCCACCAGTTGACCGTTACCAGCCATGGCACATCGCTGAACATTGCGAATACGTTGTTGGCCAAAGCGAGCCAGGTCGCCCATTGCAGACCCGTGAGGGTGGTCAGCGGAAGCGTTGCCACCACCTGCGCCAGCTCGGTCATCCGCGGTACCGGCTTCACGATCCGGGGTTCGACCTCGATGGAAGGTGCCAGCTCATCCAGATAGGTGGCCAGTGATCCGAGTCGTGGCTGGTCGTACAGGTTCGCGACGGTCACCTGCGGGTAGCGCTGCCGCAACGCCGCGACCAGCTGTGCCGCGGAGAGCGATCCTCCACCGAGAGCGAAGAAGTCGGCCTCAGGTCCGTCGACCGTGGCCGCCAGGATGTCTCGCCACAATCCGGCGAGCCAGCCCATGGTGCCGCCCAATTCGGCGGCGTCGTCGTCGGTATCCGCGCCCGGTGGCGGCCATGGCAGTGCGTTGCGGTCGACCTTTCCCGAAGTGCGCGTGGGCAGTTCGTCAAGTTTCACCAGTCGCGGCACCAGCGCGGCCGGAAGTGACTCGGCCAGGCTCGCGCGGGCTGCGGCGATATCGAAGTTGGGGTCGGCGCTGGCGATGTAGCCGACCAGCAGCGGGGTGCCGCTGGCGGTCTTGCGCACCGCGGCCGCGCCGCCGCTCACGCCGGGCAGGTTGACCAGCGCCGCGTCCACCTCGCCGAGTTCGATACGGCGGCCACCGACCTTCACTTGGTCATCGGCGCGGCCCTGGAAGTACAACCCGTCGGGTTCCAGGCGCACCAGGTCACCGCTACGGTAGGCCCGCGACCATCCCAAAGTATTTAAAGCAGCGTACTTTTCGGCATCCTTGTCGGGGTCGAGGTACTTGGCCAAGCCAACGCCGCCGATGACCAGTTCACCGACCTCGCCGTAGCCGACCTGGTTGCCCTGCGCATCCACGACTGCCAGATCCCAGCCCGGAAGCGGTAACCCGATACTGACGGGGCTGACCCCGTCCAGTCGTGCCGCACATGCCACCACGGTCGCCTCGGTGGGGCCGTAGGTGTTCCACACCTCGCGGGCGGCACCGTCTTCACCGGTGGCCAGCCGTTCGGCCAGATCCGGTGGGCAGGCCTCGCCGCCGAAAATCAGCAGCCGCACCGCCTCCAGCGCCTCCGCCGGCCACAGTGCGGCCAGGGTGGGCACCGTCGACACCACGGTGACATCGCGGGACACCAGCCAGGGACCCAAATCCATGCCGCTGCGGACCAGGGACCGCGGTGCGGGTACCAGGCAGGCGCCGTAGCGCCACGCGAGCCACATCTCTTCGCAGGAGGCGTCGAAGGCCACGGATAGTCCGGCGAGCACTCGGTCATCGGGACCAATTGGGTTGTCCTGCAAGAACATTTGCGCTTCGGCGTCGACAAAGGCGGCTGCGTTGCGATGCGTCACCGCTACGCCTTTGGGGGTGCCGGTGGAACCCGAGGTGAAGATGATCCAGGCGTCGTCGCGCGGCGTCGGTTTGGTGGCGCGCCAGCCTCGTGACGAACCGGGTCCACGAACCAGACCGTCCGGGGTGATCACGGCGGCGACCTGTGCCTCGCCGAACACCAGCGCCGCGCGTTCTTCGGGATCGTCGGCGTCGACGGGAACGTATGCGGCTCCCGCGGCCAGTGTCGCCAGGATCGCCACATAGAGCGAGTAGCTGCCCGAGGGCATCCGGATCCCGACGCGATCACCGCGCCCGATTCCCCGAGTGCCGAGCCATTCGACACTTGCCTCGACGTCAACGATGAGCTCGGAGTACGTCAGCTGGATGGTGCCGTCATCGATGGCGGGCGCGTCGGGGTGCTCCGCGGCGGTGGAGTAGAGGATGTCGATCAGGGTCCGGGCCGGAGGGGCTGACCTGCCGAGCAGGTACTGCGGAGGCACCGGGTGGGCCGGGGTTTCATGTGCGACGGCCTCGGAGGACTCTTCGTGCGCGCGGTTGGTGGGTGACTCGTCGGGGCCGGTCACGCTGCTCCTCGTTAGTTTCCGCGTCGGTTTCTGTGGGCCTGGAGGGGTACCGTAGCGAGCCTATCGGTCCGGGTGCGGCTAGGCTCGTCGCCGCGCGGAAGTGGTCCGTCGGGCACGGTGATCCCGTGGCCCCTAAGTTTGCCACGGTGGTCCACCGGCCGATCTGTCCGGTACCGGAGCAGGAGAATCCCCATCCGATCCGACGCGCTGCGGTATCTGTACACCTAGCCGGCCGACCTGCGGATCGAGATTCTTGTTGTGGCGGCCAAGGGCGCGCGCACCCGTGCCGAGACCATCACCAAGAACGGCGGTAGCTACGACACGTGGACCGTCGGCAGGGACATCACCGCGGTGATCTCGATGACCTTCGGCGTGGAGCCCTAGCCCTCTTTGGCAGTGCGCCGGGTCTTGTACAGGCTGGCGACGGTGGTGATGAGCAGGGTCACGATGATCACCGCAAGGCTGGCCAATGTGGGGATCTCGGGTACATGGACCGGCTCGCCGCCGTTGATGAACGGCAGTTCGTTCTCGTGCAATGCGTGCAGGATCAGCTTGACGCCGATGAAGAACAAGATGAACGCCAGCCCCTGCGACAGGTACACCAGGCGCTTGAGCATGTCGCCGAGCAGGAAGTACAGCTGGCGCAGACCCATGAGGGCGAACACGTTGGCGGTGAACACCAAGTAGGGCTCCTTGGTGAGCCCGTAGATCGCGGGGATCGAGTCGAGCGCGAAGAGAAGATCGGTGGTGCCCAGCGCGACGATCACCAGGAACATCGGCGTCATCAGTCGTGTGCCGTTTTCCCGGACCCACAGCCGCAGGCCGTCCCACTTATCGGTGGTCCGCAGGTGCTTGCGGGCGAACTGCACCACGGCGTTGTCGGCGTCGTCATCATGCTCGGTGTCGCGTGCCAGGTTGACGGCGGTGTACACCAGGAACGCGCCGAACAGATAGAAGATCCAGGAGAACTGGTTGATGGCCACCGCGCCGAGGGCGATGAAGATGCCGCGGAAAATCAGCGCCAGGATGATGCCGATCAACAGGGCCTCTTGCTGATAGATCCGGGGCACCTTGAAGCTGGCCATGATGATCAGGAAGATGAACAGGTTGTCCACCGAGAGGCTGTACTCGGTGAGCCAGCCCGCGAAGAACTCCAGTCCGAACTGGCTGCCGTGGAAGAACCACACCCACAAGCCGAATGCCACCGCGAGCCCTATGTAGATGCTGAGGGCGGTGGCGGTTTCGCGGACGGTGGGTTCATGGGGCCGCCTGCCGATCACCACGACGTCGATCAGCAAGATCGCGACCGTGACGGCCAGCGTGATGATCCATTCGAGCTGCGATACCTGCATGAAATAACCTCCGGTCGCCAAAACGCCGGAGGTCTCTTCCGCCGGCGGGTGACCGGCCTGCGGCACCGACCGGTCCGACAATGGCCGATGTGATGACGACACCGCAGCGAAGGAATACTCCCCTCCGCGCGCCAGTCTGCCCTATGGCGCGGGGATCGGAAAATCGGGCCGGATTCACGAGCCGACACGGCGGATTTGAAATCACCCTGCGCAATGCGCTTGACGGTGGCTGCGGCCGCGCGCAGACTGCGCACAGGTCATGAGTACCAGCGATAAGCCCTGGCTAGCTGGTCGGCAACCCTCCTCCATGCCGTTTGTCTTCGCGCAAGCGGCTCATCCACGGCGGGGTGCTCCAGGTGACGACCTGGCCGCGCTCAACCGGGCGTGGCAAGCGTGGACTCGCCGGGCGGGTCCGGTGAGATGGGATGTCACATGCCAGTGTCCAAACAATCTGGGTCCGAGCAACCGGCCGCGCGTGTGGTGGGAGCCGACACCAAAGTTCCTCTGGCCCTAGGTGGCTGGATCAGATACGCCAATTTTGACTACGCGGCCAGCGCGCCCGCGCTCTGTGCTGTCGCGGATCGCGTCACCGAGCTGCTGCCGTATTACGCCAGTGTGCATCGTGGCGCCGGATACGCCTCCCGTGTGTGCACGGCGCTCTACGAGCGCGCCCGTGAGATGGTGGGACGCTTCGTCGGGGCCGCCGCCGACCACCATGTGATCTTTACCCGTAACACCACCGACTCGTTGAATCTGCTCGCCTCGGCGGTGCCGGGTGAGGTGGTGGTGCTCGATATCGAGCACCACGCAAACCTGTTGACCTGGCAGCGATATGCGGCCCGGGTGGTAGGGCATCGAGCCACCGTTGCGGACACCGTCACCGCGCTGGCTGACGAGCTCGCCCGCCGGCCCGCCGCACTGCTGGCCGTCACCGGGGCTTCGAATGTCACCGGCGAGGTGCTGCCGTTGGCCGAACTCGCGTCCGTCGCGCACCGGTACGGAGCGAGGATCGCAGTAGACGGCGCACAGTTGGTTCCGCACCGCCGAATCGATTTGGTGACAACTGGAATCGACTATCTCGCGTTCTCCGGGCACAAGCTGTATGCGCCATTTGGTGCTGGAGTCCTTGTGGGGCAAAGCGACTGGCTCGACGCCGCGAGGCCGTATCTCGCGGGTGGTGGGGCGGTGCGCAATGTTGGTATCGACGGGGCCGAGTGGCTCGCGGGACCGCAGCGCCATGAGGCGGGCACGCCCAATGTGGTTGGCGTCGCCGCCGTGGCGGCTGCGTGTGAGGCATTGTCCGCGCTGGGGGAGGTAGGCCACGTACAGGATGCGCTCACCGCCCAACTTCGGGACGGGCTCGCCGCGATCGAAGGTGTTGACACCCTGCGTATTTGGAACGGTGGTCGGGATGTGCTGGGCATTGTGTCCTTCACTGTCACCGGATACGCGCCGTCGGTCGCCGCGGCCTATCTGTCGGCCGAGCACGGAATTGGGCTGCGTGACGGCAGATTCTGTGCGCACCCGCTGCTGGAGAGGTTGGGATACCCAGGGGGTGCGCTGCGCGCAAGTATCGGGCTGGGAACCACCGCGAGTGACATCGCGCGCCTCGTCGACGCGATCGGTGAGCTCGTCCGTCACGGGCCGGCGCTGATCTATACCGAGCGCGACGGGCAGGTCGGGCCGGTTGATGACAGGCGGCCACTCCCGGATTTCCTGGTGGCGTAGGCGCCAACACAGTATCCGTAACTCGCAATACGTGATACTTTCAGTTCGACACATCACAGGGTCTGACTGACAAGGACGTCGAATGACTAGTACACGTGTGCGGGGTAGCGAAGTCAACGGTGGGGAACGGGCAGTTCCCGACCATGAGGTCGTGATCATCGGGGCAGGCTTCGGCGGCATCGGAGCGGGTGTTGAGCTGACCAAAAGGGGAGTCCACGACTTCGTGATCTTGGAGAAGTGGGGTGCTGCCGGAGGCACCTGGCACGCCAACAAGTACCCGGGCGTGGCTGTCGACATCCCAACCTTTATCTACAGCTTCTCCTACGACCAGAAGACCACCTGGTCAAAGTTCTTCACCCCCGGTGACGAGCTTGAGGGGTACGCAAACGAACTCGTGGACAAGCATGAACTGCGCCGCAAGATCCGGTTCAACACGCGTGTAGTGCGTCAGGAATTTGATGAGGCGCGCAACATGTGGGCTCTTACTCTGGACGATGACAGTGTCATCACTGCCCGGCACGTGATCGCCGCGACGGGGGGCCTCGAGCAACCCAAGCTCCCCGAGATAGACGGTATCGATTCCTATCAGGGTGTGCTGATGCATACTGCTTTGTGGGACAAGGATGTTCAGCTGGCCGGAAAACGAGTGGCAGTCATTGGCACCGGTGCCACATCGCTGCAGCTGGTTCCAGAGATCGCTCCGGAGGTTGGCCATCTCAGCGTCTTTCAGCGCACCCCCATCTATGTGGGGCCCAAGCCCGACTTGAAGTACAACGCGTTCTGGCGCGCGCTGTTCGGATTCCCGGGCGTTGCCAAGGGCATTCGGCACGCCATCAACCTCAGTACCGCCTACATTCCGGACGCAGTCTTCAAGCTCGACTCCAAATACGTCGAATCCGCGTCGATGGCCCTGGCCCACCGGATGCGTGGCTGGATGCGTACTCAGGTCGACGACCCGGTAACCCGAGAGAAGTTGCTGCCCTACTACGGTTTTGGTTGCAAGCGCCCCTCCTTCTCCAATACCTATCTCAAGACGTTCAACCGCCCCAACGTGGCTTTGGTGACCGAGCCCATTGAGCGGATCACCGAAAAGGGCCTGCTTACCGCGGACGGTGTCGAGCATGAAGTGGATGTGTTGATCTGCGCCACCGGGTTCGCGATCTGGGATCACATGCCTGCCTTCCCGACCGCCGGACGGCGCGGCAAGGATTTGAAGCAGTTCTTCCAGGAGAACCGTTATCAGGCATACCAGGGTGTTTCGATCCCGGATTACCCCAACTTCTTCCTCGTTCTCGGACCGTACGGGTACGTCTTTGGGCCGTATCACATGCTGATCGAGTCAACCACTGCGCACGCGGCCCGGGTCATCGCGGAGACGAAGAAGCGTGGCGCTACCACCGCCGAGGTCAAGCAGGATGTGCATCAGGCCTACTTCGACAAGATGCACGAGCGCAATAGAAATCATCTGTGGCTCTCGCCGGCATGCTCGGCGGCCAACACTTACTACATCGACAACCATGGTGATTCGCCTTTCCGCCCAGGCGGTTTCGGTGAAATGTACTTCCACAACAAGTACTTCCGGCTGGACAACTATCGGTACGGCACCGAGACAGTGGCACCGGTCGTGAAGGCGGCGTCGCGGCGCAAGCGCAACAAGGAGGTTGTGGGATGAGACTGCTGCCCGGACGTAAACCAGAACTTGTCGTCGTGACCGGTGCCGGAAGCGGCATCGGGCGAGCCATCGCCGTCCAATTCGCACGGGGCGGTGCGGAGGTGGTGGCCTCAGATCTGGATCTGACGACCGCCCAGGAAACGGCTGCGATCATCCACCGGAAGGGACATCGGGCGGTGGCTTTTCAGCTCGATGTCACCGACCCGGCGGCCTGGGAGCGGTTCGCTGATCAGGTGCGGGCCGAATACGGTGTTCCCGATGTGCTGGTGAACAACGCCGGCATCATGGTCGGCGGGCGCTTCTTCGACCTTGAGCAGGAGCATTGGGAAAAACAGTTCCGGGTCAACGTATTCGGTGTCGCCTATGGCGGACGGGTCTTTGGCAAGCAGATGGCCGAACGTGGCCGCGGTGGTCAGATCGTCAATATCGCCTCGGCGGGGGCCATTACCCCGACCCCGATCTTCCCCGCCTATTCGGCCTCCAAGGCGGCGGTGAAGATGCTGAGCGAGTGCATGCGAATGGAATTGGGCCCCAAGGGAATTGGTGTATCTGCGGTATGCCCCGGCTTCATCAACACGAACATCGGGGTAAACGCCACCGTCGCCGGTCTGGACCTTCGTGATGATGTGCGCGAGCGTGCGAACAACGCCATGAGGGCCTTCCAGTCCTCTGCCCCGATGCGGGTATTGGACCAGTTGATCGGTCCCCCGCAGGTCGCGCGTGCCACGGTCCGCGCGGCGCGTTACAACTTTGCGGTGGCCCCGGTGCGTCCCGAAGCGTGGCTGGGCTACTTCTTGAGCAGGCTCCTGCCCGGTCTCAATCGCCATTTCATGTATCCGATTCCGTACTGGCTTGGATTGGATATCGACACGCTCATGCCCAAGGTGCAACGCGTCATTGACAATCTGACCGAGCGCACCCCAGCGGGGCCGCTCACCGAGCAGTCGACGGTGTGATCGGGGCCTATCGGCTCACTCGGAATTCAACGATGGCGATGCCCAGACCTCCTGGGTACCGTGGCGGCTGTGGCGACACAACACCAGACGTTCCGGGTTTTCACCGACGATGCTGCCAGCTGGCGCGAACTGACCAATGGAACGGGTGTCACCGCACGCGTCAACGCCCCCGATCTCAAACAGGCACAGCGGGCCCGGCATTCTCTGCGCACCGCGCGCAAGGACGCACCCGCGGTCATCCTGGATGTCTACGTGCACATCGAAGCCGACTCGCGATCGGCGCGTAAGCATTTTGCGAGTCTGAGGGTTCCGTCGGCGGTCTCGTATGCGGGTACCCCGGAAGGGCTGGCGGGTTTGATCGCCGATATCTACCTGGCTGGTGTGGCCGACGGGGTGACTCTGATTCCGGCGTCGCCCACCACAGATATCAGTTGTGCCGCACGTCGCGTACTCGCGTTGCTGCCCCAGCGGATACCGCTGGCGGCGTAGCGATCACCAGTTGTCGTAACCACCCTCGGGGCCGAGCATGCGCTCCAGCCGGGTGCGGTTGATCTTCGCGAGTTCGTTGCGCGTCACCTTGCGCTCGGTATCCATGTCATGGTGCATGCGGTCGGAGATCGCGCGCAGCACCGAGACGCCGTCCTGCCCACACATGTGCATGACGAAGCGATGCCCGAAGTGGTGCTCGTATCGATGCGCGGCGGCCCGCAGCGCGGCCATCATTCCCGGGGTCTCGTCGCGGATCGCACACTGTTCGGCATGGGACCGCGCACTTCCCGGACGTTTTCCCAGCGGCGGATAGGCGATCAGGACCTCGTCGAGTGACTCCTCGGACAGCGCGAACAACTCGTTGTCGGCCAGTCGGAACAGGGCGTCATGATCGGCGAACGGCCGCGCCGCGGCGATCTTCCGTGCCCAGGTCACACTGCCGCCGCATTCGTACAGCGCGTGGACCGCTTTGGTGTCGGGCATCTGGTTGAACGTGTCGCGGCCGATGCCCTGATGCATCAACATAAGACCATGATTCGACGGGTCGCTGCTGTTCGCTAGAGGGGGACCGTGCATTTTGCAGGAGCTTAACGCGACGTAACATTGCACCGAGTAGGACTGGGGAGGGAGTGGGGGACAGTGACGGATCCAGCCTGGCAGCAGTACCCGCAGGAGCCGTGGCCGCCCGGCGAGCCGATTCCCTATCCCGAGGACCCGAAGCCCCCGAAATGGCCGTGGATAGTCGCCGGCGTCAGTCTTCTGGCGGTGCTGGCGATAGCCCTGACGGCGATCTTGGTCATCACCCGCCGAACCGAGATGGCAGCTCCGACGACGGTCACCGTCACTCCTTCGACGACGTGGACGGGGCCCAATGACGTTCCGTTGCCGTCGAGGACGACGACCGAGCCTCCTCCGCCATCACCACCCCCGCCGAACCCCAGCACCGGTGCCGAGACCACACCAACGACCACCGAAGCGCCTCCGGTGCCCACCACGACCGAGGCACCCAAGCCGGTGCCCACCGCCGGAGAAGGCCCTGGTGGGTCCGGCACAGGAGGCAAGAGCGTCACCTACAGTGCGTGGGGCTCGGGCGTCGACCCGCTGCCACCGCATTTCGGATTGAAGGTCAGTTATTGGACCGGCACCGAGCTGGTGACGATCCAAGACATCAAGCTGCCCTGGGGTGTCTCGGTGACGATGACCAACTCTGCGGCGTCGCCACGCATGATTGTCGACTGGGGTGAGGCCAGTTGTTCGATCACAGTCGACGGTGTCGTCGTCGTCAGTAACAGCGGTCCGATGGGCGCCGTATGCGTGGCGCCCTGACCCAGGTCAGTGACCCTGGGTCTTGAGCCGCTCGAACGACGCGATGACCTCGGCCTCGGCCTCGGTGCGGCCCACCCAGTCGGCAGCCTTGACGAATTTGCCGGGCTCCAGGTCCTTGTAGTGGACGAAGAAGTGCTTGATGGAGTCCAGTTCGAAGGACGACACATCGCCGATTTCCTGGATGTGATCCCAGCGCGGGTCGCCTGCGGGCACGCACAGCACCTTGTCGTCACCGCCGCCGTCGTCGACCATCTTGAACATACCGACGGGCCGAGCTTCCACGATCACGCCGGGGAAGACGGACTCGGGTAGCAGTACCAGGGCGTCCAGCGGGTCGCCGTCCTCGCCGAGGGTGTTCTCGATGAAGCCGTAGTCGGTGGGGTAGGCCATCGGGGTGTAGAGGTAACGGTCCAGGCGTACTCGGCCGGTCTCGTGATCGACCTCGTACTTGTTGCGCTGCCCCTTGGGGATCTCGATGGTGACGTCGAACTCCACACCCGCTCCTTGAATGTCGGTGGTACTCAGTCGGTCGGTCGGTCTTCGCGCAAGCGCTCATCGGTGTCCGCAGGCCTTCGGGCAAGCGCTCGTCCAGCGCGCACCAGGATAGCGATACCCTGCAGAGCATGGTCACCGCCAGGGCACTTGATCCGCGTCACTGGCGGCGCTCTACCCACGTCCTGCTGGCCGTCGCCGTCGTGTTGGCGATTGCCGCGCTTGTTCTCGTAGCGTCGCTGACCACCGGAGCCTCCACCGCCCGCCAGCCGCAGAGCGCAGATCCCGAACCGACGCTGGTCACCCCGAAACCGGGTGTCGTGCCGGTTTCCGATTCGGCGCCGGTTCCGACGGCAGATGGTTTGGCACAAGCGCTGGACAAGGCGCTGGCCGATCCGGCGCTGGCCATGTTCACCGGCCGGGTAACCGACGCACTGACCGGCCGCGAGCTGTGGCAGCAGGGCTCCACGGTGCCGATGGTCCCCGCATCTACTAACAAGGTGCTGACCGCCGCGGCAGCGCTGCTGACCCTTGATCGGGCCGCGAAACTCACCACATCGGTCGTGGCGGACACCGAGGGACAGCGGGGACTGGTGACATTGGTCGGCGGCGGCGACCCGATTCTCAGTGAGGCGCCGGCGGACACTGACACCTGGTACCGCGACGCCGCGCGCATTAGTGATCTGGCCGACCAGGTACGTAAGTCGGGGGTCACGGTCACGTCGATCACGGTCGACATCAGCCGGTTTGGCGGCCCGTCCATGGCGCCCGGATGGGACCCGGCCGATATCGACGGCGGTGACGTCGCGCCCATCCAGGCTGTGATGCTCGACGCCGGACGTACGCAGCCAACCGATTACGACTCGCGTCGTTCCACCACGCCCGCCCTCGACGCGGGGCGTGCACTGGCTGCGGCGCTCGGGGTTGACACCGACATGGTGCGGTTGGACTCGGCGTCGCCGTCGGCGAAATCCATTGCCTCCGTTCAGTCAGCTCCGCTGATGGAGCGGCTGCGCGAGATGATGAATGCCTCCGACAACGTGATGGCGGAAACCATTGGCCGCGAGGTGGCGTTGGCCTCGGGCCGGCCGCAGACCTTCTCCGGAACTGTCGATGCGGTCACGAGCCAATTGCGCAGCGCAGGAATCGATCTCACAGGCCTGACACTGCGTGATTCCAGTGGCCTGTCGGTGGACGACAGGGTTACCGCACGCACCCTCGACGAGGTCATCGGAGCCGCTGCCGGCCCTGATCAGCCGAAGCTGCGCCCGCTGCTGGATGTGCTGCCCATCGCCGGTGGCAGTGGCACGCTGTCCGAACGCTTTGTCATCCAAAACCAAGCCGCGGCGGGATGGTTGCGCGCCAAGACAGGATCGCTCACGGGTGTGAACACCTTGGCCGGTGTGGTCACCGACGTCAGCGGGCGGGTGCTGACTTTCACGCTGATGCAGAACCAGGCGACCGCACCGACCGCGCGCAACGCGGTGGATAACACCGCAGCGGTATTGCGGTCTTGCGGATGTAGCTGATGGCCGTGCCGGATCGCGTCGGGAAGGGCGGAGCCGGAACCGGAACCGAGCGCCCCGAGCTGACGGTTGGCCGCATGGTCAACTGGGAGTTCGCCGTGACCGTGGGCGCCAAACTGGCACGGCCCGCGCCGCCCACCACCGAGTACACCCGTAATCAGGCCATCGCCGAGCTGTCGGATGCGGCGCGGCGCGCCGAGGCCCCGGTGCGTGAGCTCACCGGCCTGGCGGACGGCCTGGTGGTACCGGAGGCGCGGATCATCGATCGCACCCGTTGGATCGCGGCAGCGGCCGAGTCCATGCGCGTGATGGCCGGTGGTGACGGCGGCTCCGCGGGGTTCCTGTCGGGCCGTGTCACCGGGGCGCAAACCGGTGCGGTGCTGGCTTTCGTGTCGTCGGGCATTCTCGGGCAATACGACCCGTTCACCGCCGACGGTGTGGGTGCATTGCGTCTGGTGTACCCGAACATCATCGCCGTGGAACGCCAACTTCGTTTGCTGCCAAGCGATTTCCGGATGTGGGTGTGCCTGCACGAGGTAACGCATCGCGTGCAGTTCTCGGCCAACCCGTGGCTGGCGGACTATATGTCGGGCACCTTGGCGACTCTCGCGTACGAGCAAGAGGAGGATGTAGCTGGCATGCTCGGCCGACTGGTCGAATTTGTCCGCGCGCCGAAAGATCAGGGCCAGAACGGGATCGTCGATCTGCTGCGCGCCATGCAATCCGAAAGTGGCAGGGATGCATTGGATCGCCTGCTAGTACTGGGCACGCTGCTCGAAGGGCACGCCGACCATGTGATGGACGCGGTGGGTCCGGCCGTTGTCCCATCGGTGTCGACCATCAGGTCTCGCTTCGAGGCGCGACGCTCACGCAAACAGCCACCGTTGCAGCGGATCATCCGCGCTCTCATCGGCATGGATGCCAAGATGCGTCAGTACACCCGCGGTAAGAAGTTTGTCGACCACGTGGTGGAAACGGTGGGGATGGAACGCTTCAACACAATCTGGCAAGACGCCGAGACACTGCCCAAGCCCGCCGAGATCGAGAACCCGGACCAATGGATAGCCCGAGTACTTTAGCGCTGCGTCAAGCTGTCAAATTGTTTGGTGTTCAGCACCTTCCGGGTGCGCGGCATGTGGCCGTGGCGGTCTCCGGTGGTGCGGATTCGCTAGCGCTTGCGGCAGCTGCCGTCGCGCAGGGCTGGGCAGTGACCGCGCTCATCGTCGATCATGGACTGCAGCAGGACTCCGCCGAGGTCGCGGGCCGGGCGCGGAGTCAGGCGTTGGCTCTGGGATGCCATGATGCCTCGGTTCTTTCGGTGATCGTCGACGGTGTGGGTGGTCTTGAAGCGGCGGCGCGCGATGCCCGGTACGCCGCGCTGCGCGAGGCCCGGGATGGCCTACCCGTGCTGCTCGCCCATACTCTCGACGACCAAGCCGAGACGGTGCTGCTGGGACTGGGGCGAGGCTCTGGCGGGCGTTCCATCGCAGGAATGCGCCCCTGGGATGATCCGTGGGGGCGTCCACTTCTTGACATCCGCCGAACCGAGACACGCGCCAGCTGTGCCGAATTGGGTCTGACCCCGTGGGAAGACCCGCACAATGTCGACTCCCGCTTCATCCGGGTGCGGCTGCGTCACGAGGTGCTGCCGCTGCTGGAGCAGATTCTTGGTGGCGGTGTTGCCGGGGCTCTCGCCCGAACCGCGGCATCATTACGGGACGACGGCGACGCGCTCGACGAACAGGCGCGGGCAACCTTCACCGGTGCGGAGCTCCTGGCGATCGCTGGTCTGCGCGATCTGGCACCCGCCGTGCGGCGACGGGTGATCAGGCTCTGGTTACTGGCAGGCGGCGCACAGGATTTGAATGACAGCCAGATTCGCGCGGTGGACGCGCTCGTTGTGCAGTGGCGTGGACAGGGAGGGGTCGCAGTGGGCGCCGACCTTCCCTACCAGCGTCTGGTTGCGTCCAGATTGGGTGACCATCTGGTGCTGTCGATCCACGATGTCTGACAACTGGGTCTACGTGATGGCGAAGTCCTCGCGGATCGGCGAAGTGAGTGTGCGGCGATAGTCCACGGGAGGCCAGGGCCATAGCTCCGGTACCCCGTCGGCTCCCAGATACCAGCTGTCGCATCCGTTGGACCACACGGTATTGGGCATAGCCCGGCGCACTTCGGCGTTGAAGGTCTCGGCGGCGTGTGCCGTTGGCGCTACCGATTGAACTCGGCCGAAACGGATCTCGTTGATCCAATGCATCGCGAATTTCACCTGCGTTTCGGCGATCGAGATCAGCGAGTTGTTCCCGATCGGGCTGTTCGGGCCGATCAACAGAAA
Source organism: Mycobacterium sp. D16Q14 (assembly GCA_002013415.1). Classification (GTDB taxonomy): domain Bacteria; phylum Actinomycetota; class Actinomycetes; order Mycobacteriales; family Mycobacteriaceae; genus Mycobacterium. Next base: position 78,965 of record MAEX01000014.1, on the reverse strand, counting down.
GAAGTTCGGAAATCCAGCGAGGCCCACGGCCCGGTATGCGCGTGGTCCGTCACTCCATGCCTCGCTGAGCTTGATCCCGTCGCGCCCGATCACCTCCATAGGACGCAAGTACGAGTGCGCATCAAAACCTGTGGCGCACACCAAGATGTCGAGTTTGTGCAGAACTCCGTCCTTGGTAATGACACCTTGCGGCACGATGCGTTCAATCCCCTCGGTGAACACCGCGACATTGCGGCGTTGCACCGCCTTGAAGAACGGCACCGACATCACCAATCGTCGGCAGAGCGGCTCGTAGTCGGGATGCAGCTTCTGGCGTAGTGCCGGGTCGCGGATGAGCAACCGATGCGATGCCCGGACGAATCCTTGGATGAGCCGCCGCCGGATTCCGGGGTTGACCACCGATCCACCCACGCCGCGTTCAAAATAGAAGCGCCACAGGCGATAAGAGAATCTGTTCAGAATCGGCACGCGGGACCATATCGACTTCGACATTGCCGAGTAGGTGAAGTTGGGAACCGGTGCGACCCATTGCGCCGAGCGCTGGAACACCGCGAGACTTTGCACATCTTCGGCGAGAGCGCTGATGATCTGGACTCCGGATGACCCGGTGCCGATAAGTCCGACCCGCTTCCCGGCATACGGCACCGAGTGATCCCACCGGGCCGAGTGAAAACACGGACCGGCGAAGGACCGCAGCCCGTCGATATCGGGGAGGCGTGGGAGGTGCAACACTCCGGTGGCACTGACTACGACGTCAGCGGTGTCGCGGCTCCCGTCGGAAATCTCCAACTCCCAGTGGGACTGGCCAGGCCCATCAACCCATTCGGCTCGGCTGACGGCTGCCCCGAAGCGAATGTTCCGGCGCAGACCCTGCTCGTCGGCGAATCTGACGAAATACTGGTGGATCTCCGGTCCGGGCGAGAAGCCCTTACTCCAAGCAGGATTCGGGGCGAATGAGTACGAGTAATAGCGCGACGGTACATCGCACTGCAGGCCCGGGTAGGTGTTGTCCCGCCAGGTTCCGCCGACCTCATCCGCCTTCTCGTAGACGGTGAAGTTGGTAATACCGCGGTGCTGGAGGGTGGAGGCCATGCACAGCCCGGACATGCCGGCCCCGATCACGACCACCCGGATATCGCGGGACGGCAGCTTTTCGCTTGCCCCGTAAGCGCCATTGCTCACGTTTCCATAATGGCCTATTTCGTAAACAAAGTCACTGGCCGGTGTCACCGGCTTGGATAGCTCGTGTCGTCCATGGCACGCTATCGGTCGTGACCTGCGAACAGGATCAGGCATGCGGCGAGCAATACAGCGGCGACGTGAAGTCGGTGCTCCTCACGGAGGAACAGATTCGCGCCAAGACGCAAGAGCTCGGCGCCGCCATCGGCGAGAAGTACCGGGACATCGAGGGTGACCTGCTGCTGGTGACCGTGCTCAAGGGTGCCGTCATGTTTGTGTCGGATTTGGCCCGGGCCATTCCGATCCCCACACAGATGGAGTTCATGGCCGTCAGCTCGTACGGCTCGGCAACGTCGTCCTCCGGCGTGGTGCGCATTCTGAAAGACCTGGACCGGGACGTCCAGGACCTGGACGTCCTGATCGTTGAGGACATCATTGATTCGGGACTCACCCTGAGCTGGCTCATGCGCAACCTCGCCTCACGCGGGCCGCGCTCGCTGAACGTGGTCTCGCTACTGCGTAAGCCCGAGGCCAAGAAGGTCGATGTCGACGTGGCCCTCGTCGGCTTCGAGATCCCCAACGAGTTCGTGGTCGGTTACGGGCTGGACTACGGCGAGCGCTATCGCGACCTGCCCTTCATCGGAACACTGCACCCGCGGGTCTACACCGACTGACCGTCTCTGAAGGTCTCCGTCGGGGCGTTCATCGTCTGACGGTCTTGGCGCGCGCTCATCCCAGCTCCCACGTCACGGTGATCTGGGTGCTGACGGTCTGCTGACCCGCCTCCACCGGTGGCCCGCCCGCCGCCCGCAACATTGCGAACTCGGCACGCGGGGAGGGGGTCGAGTGGCCGCCGGTCTCGTCGATGCGCAGGACCTTCCCGAGAGTGCCGCCGGAGAGGGTGGCGTATTGCTCGGCTCGGGCTTTGGCATCGGCGAACGCGCGCTCACGCGCCTGTGTGGACAGATCGCTGCTGTCCTGCAGATCGAAACTGACCCCGGAGAGCTGTGCGGCTTCACCTCCCGCGGTGACCGCCTTGTCCAGAACGTCGGACACCTTCGACAGTTCGCGGACGGTGATCCGTACCGAGTTGTCGGCGGCGTACCCGGTGATCCGGTTGCCGTCGAACTGCGGGTGCACCGACATCCAGGCGGTCCGGACGTCTTCGGCCGCCACCCCGGAGTCGAGCACCGCATCGATCACCGCGCGGGCCTTGGCCTTCACCTCGGCCATCACCCCGGCGATGCGGCGTGAACGTACCGAAACGCCGACGGTGGCCATGAACACGTCGGGACTCCCGCTGGCCTCTCCGTGGCCGACAACCGTGATGTCACCCATGGCCTAGTTCAGCTCCCAGATGACGCTTACTTCGAATGTCACCGTCTGCTGTCCGGGTTCCAGCGGTGGCGCGAATGAGGCGTCCGCCTGCATGGGCGCCCGCTTGCCCATCGCCGGTGCGGGGGGAGGAACCGAGCCGTGGGACTCATCGATCCGCAGCACCTTGCCCAGCTTCGAGCCAGACAGGCCGGCGTACTGCTCGGCGCGGGCCTTGGCGTCGTTGAAGGCACGCTCCCGCGCACCCTTCACCAGGTCGGCGTCATTGTCGAGATCGAAGCTGACCCCGGAGAGCCGTGCCGCGTCGCCACCGGCTTGCACGGCCTTGTCCAGCACTTCGGAAGCCTTCTTGAGATCGCGGACATTGATGCGCACGGAGTTGGTGGCGTTGTATCCGGTAATGCGCGTGGGACCGCCCTGTGGGTATGTCTGTTCGGGCTGGATGGACAGCTCGTTGGTCTGGACGTCCTCCCGGGCCACTCCGGCCCCGACCACGGCATCGATGACGGCCTGGGCCTTCTCACTTGCCTGAGACAGTGCGCCGGATACGTCCTTGGCGGTCACCGATACGCCCACGTCAGCGCGCAAGACATCGGGTGCGCCCTTGACCTCGCCCTTCCCAATGACCGTGACGTTACGAGTGGACTCTGGGCTGCCGGTGGAATCGTCACCGCAGCCGGCCAGGAGCACGGCCATCGCCGCGGCGCCAGCCACGGCGATTGTCCGGGTCAGAGCTTTCCGACTTAGTACCCGCATGTCACTTCCTGTCCTCCCCGACCTTTACGGCACTACCAAGATCTTGCAGTGGTGCCCCGGATTACCGAGATCGGCAAATGCTGATCCGACATCTTCCAGACCTACCTCACCCGTGACCAGGTGTGCAACATCGATCTCGCCGTGCGCGATTCGCCGCAACGTTTCGGAGAACTCCGCAGGGTCGTAGGCGAGCACGAATTGGAGCGCAACTTCCTTGGCGATCCCGAAGTACGGCGTGATGGCATCGGGCTCCATACACACGCCGACCACCACCACCCGGGAGCTGTGCGGTGCGTCCCGCAGCACATCGTTGAGGATGCCCGGTACCCCGACGGCCTCGAAGATCACCGGTGCGCCCTTGCCGACCCGGGACCAGGCCTCGAAGGTGGGTTCGGTGCTGGGGTCGACGACCTCGTGCGCCCCCATGAGCCGGGCCAGATCGCGCCGGGCCGGGGACAAGTCGGCGGCGACGATCGGCTCGATCCCCAGGTTGTCCAGGGCGGCTATCACCGCTATGCCGACGGGGCCGCACCCGATGACGATTGCTCCGGTGCCCGGCTGGACGCCCGATTTGTTGACGGCGTGCAGACCGACCGCCATCGGTTCAGTCAACGCCGCATGCCTGGGGTCGAGGCCGTTGGGGATAGGCAGCAGTAGCGGTGCGCTCAGCAGCATCTGCTCGGCGTAGCCCCCGAGCGTGCTGTTGCTATAAACGATGGGTTCGATTCCCTTGGCGGACAGTAGAATCGGAATCGAAGTGACGGCGGTTCCCGGAGCGGGAGCCTGCGTCCCCGGTCCGGCTTCGATCACTTCCGCTGCGAACTCGTGCCCCATGAACACGTCGGCGCCAAGGTCGACGCTGTTGGTCAGGCTGGGCACGCCCGCCATCTGTTGTGACAGTTCGATGGCCTGGGCCCCGTGTTTTGCGAAATGCAGGTCGGATCCGCAGATTCCGCACGCGGAGACCTTGACGAGCACCTGGCCCTCGCCGGGCACCGGGTCGGCCACATCGTCCCGGTAGACCATCGCGCCGTTACGCAACACTGCTGCTCGCATCAGTTCGAGGCCTTCTGTGCTCGGTCGTTCTGATGTTCGCCGATGGCCTTGGCGACGGCATCGCCGGCACGGCCCAGCAGCTCGCCACGCTTGGCCTGCGCCCAATCGTGCGAGACCTTGGCGGCGGTGAGTTGGCCGGTGAAATACGGAATTACCTTGCGGGCGAACAGCTCATAGGATTTGAATGTTGCTTCCGGCGAGGCCCAGTCATGGCCGAGCATCAGGAAGGTGCCGAATCCACCCGATGTGTCGAGCAGATCCTGGATGTAGTCGATGGCATCTTCGGGCGTCCCGATGCAGCAATTGCCCTCGTCCACATAAGCCTTCACGAAATCACGCGGATCCTGATGCGCACCGTCAACGTCATTCGCGAGCGGTAGCACCCCGACCGCGCCGAAGTAGTGCGCGTAGTCCGGCAAGCCATATGTGCAATCCTCGATGGCCTGCTCACGGGTCTCGGCCAGATGCAGGATGCCAAGCACTCGCCACGTCGACCGATCCGGTTCGGGGTGGCCATGGGTGGCCGCCTGCTCGCGTACCACCTCCCAGGCATTTTCCAGTGCCGCGAATCCGCCCGGGATGGACGCCGACAACGACAGCAGGCCCGCGCCGAGCTTCCCGGCCAGCCGGGGTCCCGACGGGGAAAACATTGCTGCGGTGAGGATTTCCGGGTAGGGGTGGGTATAGGGCCGCAGCTGCAGCTGCGCGTCCCGAAGGGTGAACCAGGACGTTTCGCGGCTTATGCGTTCCTCCGGCGCCGCGCGCAGCAGCGCCATGATCGCTTCCAGCGACTCCTCCTGCATCTGACGCTGATCCACGGGGTCGATGCCCATCATGTACGCGTCGGTGGGCAGCGCGCCCGGTCCGGTGCCGAAGATGACGCGGCCTCGAGTGATGTGGTCCAAGAGAATCCAGCGATCCACCACCATCAACGGATGGTGATAGGGCAGCGAGACCACCCCCGTGCCCAGTCTGATGTGCTTGGTGCGCTCGGCTGCGGTGGCGATGAAGACCTCGGGACAGGAGATCAGTTCGTAGCCGCCGGAGTGATGCTCACCGAACCATGCCTCGTCATACCCCAGGCGGTCCAGGGCTACCACTCGGTCTAGGTCGTACTCCAGTGCGGTGGTCGGATTTTGGCCGACGGGGTGAAACGGCGTGATGAAGGCGCCGAATCGCAGTGGGGCGCTCATCGCGCAACCTCGTGCAGGAATCCGAGCAATGCGGCATTGACCTCGTCCGGCCGCTCCTGCTGAATCCAGTGCCCGGCACCTTCGATCAGGATGTCACCCCGATTGTCGATACGGTATCGCACACTGCCCGCATGATCCGTGAAACCGAGAACCGGGTCGGCGGCACCTGCGATGAATAGAGACGGCACAACTACATTCGCTCCAGCAAGCCGTTCGGTAAGCGCCCAGTTGCGGTCGAAGTTCCGGTACCAGTTGAGTCCACCGGTGAAACCAGTGCGGGTGAATTCTGCGATGTAGTGGTCCAATTCGACCTGACTCAGCCATTCGGGAAGCTCACCGGGATCGGTCATGCGCTCGATGAATCCAGCCGGTCCGGGTGCGATCATCGTCGCACCGTCGATATGGGCCATTCCGGCCATCATGCGCCGCATGGTGGCGGAGGGGTCGCGATCGAGGTCGGCATCGGCGACCCTCGGCTCCTGGAAGTACAGAATGTAGAAGAAGTTGTCGCCGAACAGTTTTTTCCATGCCAGTGTGGGAGCCACCTGACTGCGCCGGGTGAAGGGGACGGAAAGACCGACAACGCCCTCGACGCGCTCGGGGACGGCGAGCGCGGTATGCCACGTGACGACGGCGCCCCAATCGTGCCCGACGAAGGTCGCCTTGCCCGCGCCCACCTCGTCGAGAATGCCGAGCAGGTCATCGGATAGCGCTTCGATGTTGTAGTCGTCAATATGCGCGGGCGTACTCGATCTGCCGTAACCCCGCTGATCGGGTGCGATGACGTGATACCCGGCGGCGGCAAGGGCCGGAATCTGGTGGCGCCAAGAATATGCCAACTCGGGGAAGCCATGGGCCAGAACGACTACCGGCTGGCCAGGATCACCCGCCTCGACGATGCGCAGGTGCACGCCGTTTGTGGCGATGTCACGTTCCCGGATATCCACAGCGGCATCGGTCATGAGCGCATTCTCACCTTCTGAGGGCGGCCAACAGCGTTGTTGTCGCTTCTTCGCCGGAGAGGCTCATCAGCGTCGTGATTGCCACTAAACCACAACGCGCAATCGCCGACCAGGGATGCGGATTGTCGGTCACATCGGGATCGATGGCGTGCACCGCCACGCTCGACCATGGCGCGTTCGCGGGTGTTCAAATATTAGACATTTTAGCGATTTTGTCACGCGATGTGAGTTGCTTCGGACCGCGTTGGTGATGGCTGGGGGTTCCCCAGAGTTCGATCCGCAGGTGAAAATCATCCGGTGCTGGAAGAGCCTTGGGAGCTACTCGATCACGGAGTATCGACCACTGAAGCTATGGGCGAATCATGGTGAAGTGGTGGCTTTTCAGGCAGCGACGGGTCCTGCGGTGAGGATCCGCTCGTAGTTCCATGGGGTCGGCGGCTTGATGGATGGCGGCGTCCATTCGGTGGTCCACCTACCCTGAGGATGGGCTACCTCGACTGGGCTCACACCGAGGATCGACTGGGCCTCGCGATAAGGCAATTCGAGCAGCTCCTCCCAGGGAGCGGCCATCAACAGGTCGGCACGACGGCCGCGCTCCACCGCCTGGCGATAGTAACGGAGTTTGAACGGCGCCGATGCGCCCGGCAGTGTGAGGGCGCCGAGCATGCCGAGCTTCTCCAATGGGCCCGCGGGTTCCATTTGCCCGCAATGAAATCCGATGTTGGCCATTTCGCCGGCGATGTCGGGACCGTAGCCGCCGATAGTGTGGAACATGTCGTGGAGGGCGGTGCCCCTCATGATCATGTAGTAGAAGTCCTCGTCCCAGTTGTTCTTCTCGGCGATCGGTCTGATGATCGTGGATTCACCAAAGACGCCCGCGTCGAGCTTGTTGGTGTTCAGGAACGACAGGTATGCGTGCCCCAGGCTGCCGAATGGCAGCGAGTCCAGATACTCCACGTCGTTCAGCACGGCGAGCAGGTCTGGTTTGTGCTTGAACAGCTTTCGGCCATTCGGATGGGCACGCACCTGATAGTAAGCACGTGCGAAGACGGGTGCTTCCATCCCGAGGAACGCCTCGTAGATGTCGCCGTGGTACTTGGCGTCGATCAGCATGCGCCAAGCCTTCAGCCAGGGGGTCCATGTCGCGCGGTCTGGTACGACACCGCCGGGATTAGAGTATTTGACCAGGTTGTTCGGCATGCGGCCAATAATAGGCAGATCTAATAAAGTGTCAATATATTGTTTGAGGAGGCGGCTAGGGGATGGCTCGCAAAAGTGAGGGCGAGAGTAAGGCTCCCCGCGGCCGCGGTAGACCACCTGGAGGCGGAAATACCGCAGAGCAGGCACAGGCCCAGCTTCTTGATGCCGCGGAGCGGCTGTTTGTCGAGCGTGGGTATGGCGCATCCACCATGGAGGCCATCGCACGGGAGGCCGGATACAGCCGCGCGGTGGTTTACCGGCATTTTCGGAACCGGGACGACCTGATGGATGCCCTGGTGGTCCGCGCGACGATGAGCGAGATCGCCAAGATGATCGGCCGCCTCATCGTGCTGAAGGACCTCGCCGAAATCATCCCCGAGTCGATGGTGATCGTGTCGGTCGAGGTCGGCGCCAATCCGTTACTGCGGGTGCTTGCCGACCGCGATGACCACGGGACGGTCGCATCATTAATTGTCAACGCCCCCCATCTCATTGACCTGCTGACATCCCTGTATGCGGGTGTCTTCAGTACCCGGATGGCGGAGGTGCGCGCGGGTGTACGGCCCGAGGATGCGGCACGGTACGTGCTGTCCGTCGCGTTGTCCCTGCTGCTCGGGCTTATCCCGGGAACCGACAACCCCGAGCAGGTTCGGCGCTATGTCCGAGTTTTTGTGCTGCCCACACTGCTCGCAAACCCGCCGGAGCCGGAGGCCGTCTTCGTTTAATGTGCGGCTGTGCGAGCTCTGATGAGATCGGTCACGATGTTGGGTATCTCATCGGCGCTCCGCGCGACCCTGCTGGCCCCGCCTGGGGTAGCTTCCGAAATCTGTTTGAGGACATCAGCATCCGCGTCCTCGGTGATGCCGAGGGTGATGAGCACGACGGGGCGCGCCGGGTCCTGTTCCTTTTTCAAGGTGGCAAGCAGCCGATCTAGGGAGATGCCGTTCGGGTCCTCGTTCGCGCCGTCGGTGATGATCACCACGCTGTTGATGAAGTGTGGGTCGTACGTGGACTGGACCTTGTGGAACGCGGCGAGAGTGGTGTCGTACAAACCGGTTCCACCGCCGACGAGGGAGTCCAGACCGCGGCCGTCGTCGAGGAGGAGTTGGCGTTGGGTCTTGTCGCCCGCCTTCTCGCTGAGGGTGCGAAGGGGCTGCAGCTCTCTCCAGTCCTGGCTAGGTCCGCCCTTGTCGATAGAGAACACCCACAAGCCGATCTGAGCGTTCTCCGGGAAGAGGGGCAGCCCGTTGTCGATGGCCTGACTCAGCAACGCCACGCGTGACACCGGCCCCGCGGGGGCCCGCATGGACCCTGAGACGTCGAGTACGGCGAGCATCCGGGAAGGCAAGGCCAGCACCGCATATCGGCGCATCGCTGTGTCGAATGCGGTCAGGTCATTTACGGTGAGCGTCTCCACCGCGCCCACACCCTTTCCGTCTAGCGGGGCGAAGTCAGGCCCCCGGAATCCGGCGTTCGTCAACGCATCCGCGCCACCGCTGCCGGAGAGGCGCTCGGCGAGTGCCTCTCCGGCCTGTCTCGCCTTGGCATGCCGATCGTTGGCGGGTTCGGTGACCGCTATCGGATAGTTCAGGGCCGGTGTGCCGGTTGTCGGGACAACGGCGGTGAGTAATGCGCTCGGGTGCTTGTCGTTGTAGTCGAGGAGCTGTTGTTCGGTCGAAATCGCCAGGCCACCGGTCTTTGCCACCTCGCCGAGACGTTCCTCGGCGCTGCTCTGCCGAGTGTTTGTCAGCTGCGCCTGCGCGATCGGAACGAGCGCGGCGGTGATGGCGTTGGCATCGCTCTTTCCCTGTTCGGCCTCAGCAAGTGCTCCCAGCACCGGTCCCGCGGCCACGGTGTCCTCCAGCGGATTCCCGATTCGCAGCCCGGGCTGTTTCAGAACGCTCAGCCATGAATCAAACGTCGGCGCCTCACCCTGTTTGGCGACCACCACCATGGGGGTCCTGGCCAGGGACTGGCTTGCCGAATCCAGAGGAGACCCGGTGGTGCGCATCTGCTTCACCAGCCAGATAGAGGAATCAGGGAGCCACAGTGCGGGCGCGCCACCGGGCTTGCCGATTGCCGCCGCCGTCGCCGCAGAGGCCTTCGCGTCCACGGTGATTTTTGTGCAGCGCAGTTCCTTGGCGCTCGCGCCGTCAGCCACCTTCGAAATGACCGGAGCGATGGCCGGGTCGGCGGCGACGGCGAAGGTATCGATATCTCCGCATCGGCCGGACAGCTTCGTGAAGGCGAACACCCCGAGCCCTCCGAGCAGGAGGGCGATTGCCGTCAGCGCAATCCACTTGGACGGTTTCGAACCACCCGAACGTTGTCTTCTGCGATTGCGTTCACTGTGGCGACCAGGCATGACCGGACCTCTTCGTTCTCGTCGGCACGCAGACTCGGTGCCCGCGCTCGTGAGGCTCGGGCGATAGTACCGTGAACAAGATCACTGTCTGGAGGGCTGAGCAGGCAGTTGGCGGTCATCAAAGGGGAATCATGCGCGCTTGGGTGGGTCTGGTGTTATGCGCTCTATTAGCTGGGTGTTCCCTTGATTTCGGTCCGACGGACGTCGAGGTGCCCGTCGAGGAGGCAGAAGCCTTTGGCCGGATCGACATCCCTGCGGGATTGCAGGTGCTCAAGGTTCAGATGGATCACGGTATCGACACCTGCTACCGCGTCGCGTTACGTGTCAGCGAGCGGGATGTGGCGACGATTCTGCGGAAGTCGACGTTCACCGTGCCTTTTCGCCCCGTGAAGAACCCGTCCTCGATGACGGTCATCGCGGGTCCTCCGTTATCTACTGCAACGAACGTCAAGGAGGCTCAAGACCACGTGGAAAAGCCCTGGGTGTATCGCGACATCGTCCAAGACATCAGGTCACCTGACGAGGTCTACCTGCACATCAGCCTGTTCAACACCTAGCCCCGCGACAGGCCCGGGCGCTACCTCCGTTTTCTCCGTGGGCGTAGTGCGCGCCACAGATGCGAACATGCAGGTGAGGTAGCCTGAGAGTTCTTAATCGATACCTATATGGATTCCTCTAGCCTGCCCCATGACGACGGAAGGACCGGGCCGCTGACCGCGGCCGACGCTGTATGAACCGGACAAACGTGTTTCGCACCCTGGGCGTCATCGTGGTGGTGCTGCTGCTGGGGTGGTCGTTCTTCTACTTCGGCGACGACACCCGCGGCTACAAACCCGTCGACACCACGGTCGCGATCAAGCAGATTGACACCGACAACGTCAAGAGCGCCCGCATTGACGACCGCGAGCAGCAGCTGCGGCTGGACCTCAAGTCCGGAAACGGCGATACCGAAGGCAAGGACAAGGTCATCACCAAGTACCCGACGGGGTACGGAGTGCCGCTGCTAGAAAAGCTGAACGGCAAAGGTGCGACGGTCAGCACGACGGTAAACCAGGGCAGCATCCTCGGATCGCTGCTGCTGTACCTGTTGCCGGTGATCCTGCTCGTGGTGCTGTTCTTCGCGTTCAGCCGCATGCAGTCCGGCGGTCGTGGCATGGGCTTTGGTTTCGGTAAATCACGTGCCAAGCAGTTGTCCAAGGACATGCCGAAAACCACCTTTGCCGACGTGGCCGGGGTCGATGAGGCCGTCGAAGAGCTCTACGAGATCAAGGATTTCCTACAGAATCCGTCGCGCTATCAGGCGCTCGGCGCCAAAATCCCGCGCGGCGTGCTGCTCTACGGTCCGCCTGGCACCGGTAAGACGCTGCTGGCGCGCGCGGTCGCCGGTGAGGCCGGCGTGCCGTTCTTCACCATCTCCGGTTCGGATTTCGTGGAAATGTTTGTGGGCGTTGGCGCTTCACGTGTGCGCGACCTGTTCGAACAGGCCAAGCAGAACAGTCCTTGCATCATCTTCGTCGACGAGATTGACGCCGTTGGACGCCAGCGTGGCGCCGGTCTGGGTGGTGGGCACGACGAGCGCGAGCAGACCCTCAACCAGCTGCTGGTCGAGATGGATGGTTTCGGCGACCGGCAGGGTGTCATCCTCATCGCGGCCACCAACCGTCCCGACATTCTCGATCCGGCGCTGCTGCGCCCCGGTCGTTTCGACCGGCAGATCCCGGTGTCGAGCCCCGATCTGGCCGGCCGCAAGGCCGTGCTCAAGGTCCACTCGGCCGGCAAGCCGTTCGGTCCCGATGTCGACTTCGACGGGCTGGCCAAGCGCACAGTGGGCATGTCCGGTGCCGATCTCGCCAACGTCATCAACGAGGCCGCGTTGCTCACCGCGCGTGAGAACGGCACCGTCATCACGGCCGCCGCGCTGGAGGAATCGGTAGACCGGGTCGTCGGCGGTCCGCGCCGCAAGGGCCGCATCATCAGTGAGCACGAGAAGAAGATCACCGCTTATCACGAGGCCGGGCACACCCTGGCCGCCTGGGCGATGCCCGACATCGAGCGGGTGTACAAGGTGACCATCCTGGCGCGCGGTCGCACCGGCGGTCACGCCATCGCGGTCCCCGAGGACGACAAGGGCCTGGCCACCAGGTCCGAGATGATCGCGCAGCTGGTGTTCGCCATGGGTGGCCGCGCCGCTGAGGAACTCGTGTTCCGTGAGCCGACCACCGGCGCGGTGTCCGATATCGAGCAGGCGACCAAGAAGGCCCGTGCCATGGTCACCGAGTTCGGTATGAGCGCCAAGCTCGGTGCCGTGCGATACGGCACCGAACATGGCGATCCGTTCCTGGGGCGCACCATGGGCACGCAGCCCGACTACTCGCACGAGGTTGCTCGCGAAATCGATGAGGAGGTGCGCAATCTCATCGAGGCCGCGCACACCGAGGCGTGGGCCATTCTCACCGAGTACCGAGATGTGCTGGATACCTTGGCCGGTGAGCTGCTTGAGAAGGAGACCGTGGTCCGTAAAGAACTCGAGGAGATCTTCAAGGATGTCCAGCGGCGTCCACGACTGAAGATGTTCGACGACTTCGGGGGCCGGATTCCGTCCGACAAGCCACCCATCAAGACCCCGGGTGAGCTGGCCATCGAACGTGGCGAACCCTGGCCGCCCCCGGTCCCGGAGCCCGCGTTCAAGAAGGCCATCGCCGAGCAGGCGGCTGCGGCTGCGCCCGCAAACGGGGCACCGGCGGTGCCGAACGGTCCCGTGCCGAATGGTCAAGGTGGCCAACCTGTTCCGGCGGGAACCCACCCCGGTCAGGCTCCCGGTGCCAACTACGGCGCCCCTGCCGGCTGGTACGCGCCTGGCTGGCCGCCGCAGGGACAGGCCCCCTACCCCCCGCCGGGATACCCGCCGCAGGGCCACGCCCAGTACCCGCCGCATGTCCAGCAGCCCTACCCGTATCCGGTGCCCACTCCACATCAGCAGTCTGCACCGGCCCCGGATGAGGGCAGCGAGAGCAAGAGCTGACATGAACTCGCCCGAGACGGCCGAGTACAACGGCCAGCCGACCGGTCGCGTCTTCGACCAGGCACGTGCCGAGGCCGCGGTCCGTGAACTGCTCTATGCCGTTGGTGAAGATCCGGACCGAAATGGGCTGGTGGACACCCCGGCCCGCGTGGCGCGCGCCTACCGGGAGATATTCGCCGGTCTGTACACCGATCCGGACACGGTACTGAACACCACCTTCGACGAACAGCACGACGAGTTGGTGCTGGTGAAATCGATACCGATGTACTCGACCTGTGAACATCACCTGGTGTCTTTTCACGGCGTTGCACACGTTGGATACATTCCCGGCCAGCACGGCCGGGTGACCGGACTCTCGAAAATCGCTCGGCTGGTTGACCTCTACGCGAAACGGCCCCAGGTGCAGGAGCGGTTGACGGCGCAGATCGCCGATGCGTTGGTGCGCAAGCTCGAGCCGCGCGCCGTGATCGTTGTGGTCGAGGCCGAGCACTTGTGCATGGCCATGCGTGGCGTGCGCAAGCCCGGGGCGACGACCACCACCTCCGCGGTGCGAGGCCAGTTCAAACGTGACGCGGCCTCGCGGGCCGAGGTTCTCGACCTGATGATGAGGGCATGATCGGGACGTGACGGATACTCCCGCACTGACTCACATCCTGGGAGTCGTTAATGTAACCGACGACTCCTTCTCTGACGGTGGGCAATTCATCAGGCAGTCGGATGCGGTGGCGCACGGATTGGCTCTTGCCTCCGCCGGTGCGGACATCATCGATGTCGGTGGGCAGTCGACTCGACCGGGCGCAACACCAATCAGGCAGAAAATCGAGATGCAACGGGTCATCCCGGTGATCAAAGAGCTTGCCAGCCATGGGATCAACGTGAGTGTTGACACCATGCGTGCGGAGGTCGCGGCCGCCGCGGTCGAGGCGGGCGCGAACATGGTCAACGATGTCTCGGGTGGCCGGGCAGATCCGGAGATGGCTCCGCTGATGGCGGATCTGGGTCTGCCCTGGATTCTGATGCATTGGCGTTCAAAGAATTTCATACATACACCGGCCGCCAAAAACTACGGCGACGTGGTCACTGATGTCTCGCGTGAGCTCATGGAGTCGGTGGAGGTCGCGCTTAAGGCCGGGGTCTCGCAGGACAAGCTCATCCTCGACCCGGGTCTCGGTTTCGCTAAGACTGCACACCATAATTGGCTACTGCTGCAATCGATTCCGGACCTGCAGGAGCTGGGCTACCCGATTCTCATCGGCGCCTCCCGGAAGCGATTCCTGGGTGCGTTGCTCACCGATCTCAAGGGTGTAGAACGGCCGGCCGATGGGCGCGAAACCGCAACCGCCGTTATTACCGCACTCGGGGCGCTGCATGAGGTGTGGGGTGTGCGCGTCCATGACGTCACGGCGTCCATGGATGCGCTGAAGGTGGTGCGCGCCTGGGAGACCGGTGGTGCCGAGAGCATCGAAGAGGATGAGGAAGAGAGCCACGGGCAGTCGCAGGACCAGAAGCCCGAGCCTGTCGTCGATATCCCTCAGGACGAGGTGACCATGGAGGTGACGGTGCGGACCGTGCGACCCGAGCCCAGTAAGACCGCGGGTGGCAGGTGGCGGCGCGAGGTTGCGCAGCGCGGGACCAAAGGTGGCAAGAAATGACCGACCGCATCGAGCTGCGGGGCCTGAAAGTCTTTGGTTATCACGGAGTTTTCGAGCATGAGCGCCGTGACGGCCAGGAGTTTTCGGTGGATGTCACCGTCTGGCTGGACCTCGATACCGCGGCAGCGACGGATCAGCTGACCGACACGCTCGACTATGGAGAGCTGGCTCAGCGTGCCGCCGCGATCGTGTCCGGTCCGCCACGTAACCTTATCGAATCGGTCGCGGGCGCGATCGCCGATGACGTGATGACCGATTCCAGGGTCCATGCCGTCGAGGCGGTGGTCCACAAGCCCGACGCACCGATTCCGTTGACGTTCAGCGATGTCGCGGTGGTGGCCCGTCGTTCCCGGAGATCCAGGAACGGGGGATCCTCGCAGTGACCCGCGCGGTGCTGTCCATCGGATCCAATCTTGGTGACAGGCTCACGCACCTGCAATCGGTCGTCGACGCGCTGGGCGTGGACGTGGTGGGGATATCGCCGGTGTACCAGACCGCCCCGTGGGGACCGGTTCCGCAGTCGGACTTTCTCAACGCCATCGTCATCGCGCAGGGCCACGAACCGCGCGAGTGGCTCACGGTGGTGCGGCGGCTGGAGCAGGCTGCCCAGCGAGTGCGCGGCGAACGTTGGGGTCCGCGGACTCTCGACGTGGACGTGATCAGCTGCCGGCGCGGCATCGACCTCGACGCAGCTAGCGCCGAGGTCCTTTCCGATGACGCTGAACTCACGCTGCCGCATCCGCGTGCGCACCAGCGTGCCTTTGTGCTGGTGCCGTGGCTGGCCCTTGAACCGGAGGCGGTACTGGCCGTCGGGGGACGGCTCTGCCCAGTAGCCGAGCTGGTCGCCGGTCTGGCCCCGGCCGAACGCGATGGTGTCCGACGAGTGGACGACACTCTCACCGGCCCGGTGACGTAGTGGGGCCCACCCGGATCCGCGATCTGCTGATCGCGGGCGCTGTCACCGCGATCCTCGGCTTCTTCTTTGTGTCGGCGTCCTACGGGTCCCTGCCGCCGATCCCTTTGCTTGCCGGTGTTTCACTGCTGGTTCTCGCGATCGCAGAGGGTGGCTGGGCGTTCTATATCCGTAACAAGGTCACCGACGGTGAGGTCGGGGTCGGCACGGGGCGTTTGCCGGCGCTTCTGGTGGCGCGTTCGGTGGTGGTCGCGAAGGCGTCGGCGTGGCTTGGCACGCTGATGACCGGATGGTGGCTGTCGATGCTCGTCTACATCCTCCCGCGGCGAGCGCAGCTGGCCGCGGCGGTGGCCGACACACTGGGCGTGACGATTGCGACCGGTTGTGCGCTGGCACTCGTGGTCGCCGGGCTATGGCTTCAGCATTGCTGTAAGTCGCCGCCGGAGCCGCCCGCGACTCCCGCCCGGTAGCACTCGCGCATGTCGAATCGCCGATTCGAGGTCGGCCAGCACACTGCACTGTCCGGGTACAGTCACCCCCATGACCATTCCGACCCGAGCGGCGAAGCCGCGGCGTGGCAGCCGACGCCCGGGGTGGGCGTTGCTGACGGCGTTGCTGGTGTTGGCGATCGGGTCTGGGATTGCCCTGGTTTTCACCGATAAGGCCATCTATTTGCGCGTCGGTTTGTTGCTGGCGCTATGGGCTGCCGTCATCGCTTCTTTCGCCGCGCTGACCTACCGCCGGCAGAGTGATACCGACCAGGCCAAGGTGCGTGACCAGAAACTCGTCTACGACCTGCAGCTGGACCGGGAGATTTCGGCGCGACGCGAGTACGAATTGACGGTCGAAAGCAGATTGCGTCAGCAGTTGGCGGGGGAGATCGAGGCGCAGGCCGCCGACGAGATCGCAACGCTGCGCGCCGAGCTCGCCGCGCTGCGCACCAATCTGGAGATCCTTTTCAACACCGAGCTGAGTGATCGGCCCGCGATCGAACACGACCCGATTCGGGCGCTGGGGCCCTGGCCTGGTGCCGAGCCCGTGCCCGCACCGAACGCGGGCGCACCCGCAGCCGCGTTCGCCCCTTCCGTCCGCGAGCCGCAACCCACGCCCGCCGCGGAGTATCAGGACGTCACCGCGGTCGAGGAAGACAATCGGACATCGGAATACCCGATCATCGATGTCGCCGAGGATCCGCATCACGTCGACATGGACGAGGCACCTCCCACACCGCCCTATCCGGCACCTCCGTACTACGGGTCCGCTCAACCCCACGAGCCCGAGCCGTATCAGCAGCCGGTGTCCTCCGGGACGCATTGGCGTCCGCAGCCCGAACCGCGTGTGGCCCAGCCCCCGATACCGGAGCGTGAAGCCGTGGTTCCAGCGGCCCCGGCCGCCGCGGAATCCGTACAGCCACCGTATTGGGCTGCCAGGCAAGAGGATTGGGATGCCGCGGCCGACGGTGAGGACTGGGATCCAACGCCTCAGTCGATGGCCCCACCGGAGCAGCCCGCCCCTCAACCCGCGTGGAACGCGCCTGTTCCAGACTGGAACGCTCCGCCGGCACCACCTACGAGTGCCTGGGCTCCGGCACCCGCCGAAGGTCAATGGCTACCTCCCGGAACCTCCGGAAGCAATTGGGCCGCCCAGGAACCTGCACCATCACCTACCCCGTACCAGGCGGAACCAATCCCAGGGCGTCACTCGGGGTCTCCGTCACGACACCAGGCGCCGGCCGCGCCTGAGACCGCTGGTGGCGGGCATTGGGCACCGGAGCCGACTCATCCACCGCCTCCGCCGGCGCCTGAACAGCCGAGTTATCCAGAGAGTGCGGGCGGCCACCGCGCGCCAGAACCCGAGGAGAAGGGCGGACGGCGTCGGGCTCCGGAACCCGAGGAGTCTGACGACACCCGCGGTCGGCGTCGTGTCGAGGAAACCGGCGGCTTCTCGGTCGCCGACCTGCTGGGGCGTCTCCAAAGCGATCCCTCCGAGTCATCGGAGTCCGGTGGCGGCCGCCGGAGGCGCCGCGAGGACTGACCTCAGCGGATGTGGTCATCGTGCGTGAAAGTGAGCAATCTAACGGCCTAGGCCCCTGCCGATAGCGCTGCGGTGGGATTAGCCTGCTGATGACCGTCCGGTACCTGCCAGGCAGGACTGGAACGTATCTAGTCTGCGAGGTGTCTCGTTCGCCATGTCTGAGGCTTTCAATGCTGATAGCCAAGCCGATGGCCCATTCGACGGCTTGCGGCCCGCGCGTCTGGCCATCGGGATCATCTCCGCCGGCCGAGTGGGCACGGCCATGGGTGTCGCGCTGGAGGCGGCGGGCCATTTCGTCGTCGCATGCAGCGCGGTATCCGATGCCTCGCGGCGGCGGGCTGAGCGGCACCTTCCGGAAAGTCAGATTCTGCCTGCCCAAGAGGTCGCTCCACGCGCCGAACTGTTGATCCTCGCGGTGCCGGATCACGAGCTGGCGCCGCTGGTCTCGGGGCTTGCCGCCACCGGTTCGGTACGGCGCGGATCCATCGTGGTGCACACCTCGGGCGCCAACGGCGTCGCAATCCTGGAACCGCTGACTGCCCTCGGTTGCATCCCGCTGGCCATCCATCCCGCCATGACGTTCGCTGGCGGCGATGAAGATATTGAACGACTTACCAACTCCTGCTTCGGAATTACCGCCGCCGATGAGACCGGATATGCCATCGGTACGGCGCTGGTGCTGGAGATTGGTGGCGAACCGGTGCGCGTGCGCGAAGACGCCCGCACTCTCTATCACGCGGCTCTGGCACACGGCAGCAACCATGTGGTGACGCTGGTGCTGGATGCGGTTGAGGCACTGCGTTCAGCACTCTGGGGGCAGGAGCTGTTGGGGCAGGAGACAATTGGTGACGGGCCGGGGGGGCTGCCCGAACGGATGCTGGCGCCTTTGGTGCACGCCGCCGTTACCAACGCGCTGGAGCGTGGGCAGGCCGCGCTGACGGGCCCGGTGGCGCGGGGCGACGGCGCCGCTGTCGAGCGCCATCTCGATGCGCTCGCCGAGACTGATCCGGCGCTGGCCGAGGCGTATCGTGCCGATGCTCGCCGTACCGCGCAGCGTGCGCACGCACCCCAATCGGTTTTCGCCGCACTGGAACCCCGGACTAGATAGGGCTGCTTGATGACGAGTTTGTATGGGCCGAAGGGCTATGTCAGTGGAGAACTCACGGTTCACCACGATCCCGACACGATGTACGACGTGTCGAAGGCATTGCGGCATACTGGACGCCGGATCATGTTGGTGCCGACCATGGGTGCGTTGCACGAGGGTCATCTGACACTGGTTCGGCACGCCCGGAAGGTGCCGGGCGCTGTGGTCGTTGTGTCGATCTTTGTCAATCCCTTGCAGTTTGGTGCCGGCGAGGATCTCGATGCCTACCCGCGCACACTGGAATCGGATGTCGAGAAGTTACGCGACGAGGGTGTCGAGCTGGTCTTCGCTCCCAGCGCGGAGGCGATGTATCCCAACGGTCAGCGCACTATCGTCCAGCCCGGACCGCTTGGTGCCGATCTTGAGGGTGCCTCTCGTCCGACGCATTTTGCCGGAATGCTGACGGTGGTTCTCAAGCTGCTGCAGATCGTGGCTCCAGATCAGGCGTACTTAGGTGAGAAGGATTACCAGCAGCTGGTGCTCATCAGGCAGATGGTCGCCGATCTCAACCTCAAGACACGCATCGTCCCGATACCGATTGTCCGTGAGGCGGACGGACTGGCGATGTCCTCACGGAATGTCTACCTGAGCCACGAGCAGCGCGAGCAGGCGGGTGCATTGTCTGCGGCACTACTTGCCGGAATCTATTCGGCCGCAGGTGGTTCGGAATCGGCTCTGGACGCGGCCCGTGCGGTACTCGATGAGGTGCCCACCATCGAGGTGGACTACCTGGAGATTCGCGGTGCCGATCTCGGCCCGGCTCCCGCGCAAGGACCCGGCCGCATGCTGGTCGCGGCCCGGCTGGGCTCAACCCGGCTTTTGGACAATGTTCCCTTGGAATTGGGCGGCGGAATCGGCTCCTCTGGACCAGCCGACCCTGATCACGCATTACCATGGCGAAACTGACTGGAGGACATGATGTTCCGGACAATGATGAAATCAAAGATCCATCGCGCCACCGTGACGCATGCCGATCTGCACTACGTCGGCTCGGTCACCATCGACCCCGATCTGATGGAGGCCGCGGACCTGCTGGAGGGTGAGCAGGTCACCATCGTGGACATCAACAACGGTGCCCGGCTGGAGACCTACGCGATCACTGGTACGCGTGGTAGCGGGGTAATCGGGATCAACGGTGCCGCGGCACATCTCGTGCACCCGGGAGATCTGGTGATCATCATCGCCTACGGTGTGATGACCGATGCGGAAGCCCGCGTCTTCACTCCGCGTGTGGTCTTTGTTGACTCAGACAACAAACAGGTTGAGCTGGGCGAGCACTCCGGCGATCCGGCATACGTGCCCGAGGACTTCGGCTTGGTGTCGCCGCGCGGTTTGGTGTAGCCGTGCTGCTGGCTATCGACGTACGCAACACGCACACCGTTCTCGGGTTGGTCTCGGGCACCGGCGAGCACGCCAAGGTTGTTCAGCACTGGCGAATTCGTACGGAAACCGAGATCACCGCCGACGAGCTGGCACTCACCATCGACGGACTGATCGGCGACGACAGTGAGACGTTGACCGGGGTTGCGGCCCTGTCCACCGTGCCATCTGTGCTGCATGAAATGCGGGGCATGTTCGACCAGTACTGGTCGGCCGTTCCGCAGGTCCTCATCGAGCCGGGTGTGCGCACCGGCCTTCCGCTTCTTGTGGACAACCCGAAAGAGGTCGGCGCCGACCGAATTGTGAATTGTCTTGCCGCGCATCATAGATTCGGTTCGGCATGCATTGTGGTGGATTTCGGGTCGTCGATCTGTGTGGATGTGGTGTCGGCCAAGGGGGAGTTCTTGGGGGGTGCCATTGCCCCGGGTGTGCAGGTGTCCTCCGATGCCGCCGCTGCCCGCAGCGCCGCCTTGCGCCGGGTCGAGCTGACCCGGCCGCGCTCTGTCGTGGGCAAGAACACGGTCGAGTGCATGCAATCGGGAGCGGTTTTCGGATTCGCGGGGCTGGTGGACGGGCTGGTGGAGCGGGTGCGTCGCGATATCGACGGCTTCAGTGGCGCCGGGGCCACGGTGGTGGCCACGGGTCACACCGCCCCGCTGATCCTCCCCGAGACGCATACCGTCGACCGCTACGAGGAACATCTCACTCTCGACGGCCTGCGGCTGGTGTACGAGCGCAACCGGGCTGACCAGCGCGGCAAGGCCCGCGCGGCCAAATAGAGATCCATACGTCAGAATCGGCAGCGCACTTCCGGCGCGAGGCACTACCGCTAAGCTGCCGAGACGTGACTGATCCTGACGCGCAGACCAGCTTGCCGGAACAATTTCGCATTCGGCAGGCCAAGCGCGAGAAGCTGCTCGCCGAGGGCATCCAGCCGTATCCGGTAGAGGTGCCGCGGACCCACAGCCTCAAGCAGATTCGCGATGCCTACGTGGATCTGGAGACGGATACCAGCACGGGTGACCAGGTGGGTGTTTCGGGTCGCGTCATTTTCTCCCGCAATACCGGCAAGCTGTGTTTCGCGACGCTGCAGGAGGGCGACGGCACCTCATTGCAGGTGATGATCAGTCTCGCCGGAGTCGGCGAACAGGCACTCGCCGACTGGAAGACCGATGTGGACCTCGGTGACATCGTGTTCGTGCAGGGCGAGGTCATCAGCTCACGGCGCGGCGAACTGAGTGTCCTGGCGGACGGCTGGCAGATGGCCTCCAAGTCCCTGCGCCCGCTGCCCGTTGCTCACAAGGAGATGTCCGAAGAGACCAGAGTGCGCCAGCGATACGTGGATCTCATCGTGCGGCCGGAGGCGCGCAAGATTGCGCGGCAGCGGGTCGCGGTGATGCGCGCTATTCGTGATGCGCTGCACCGTCGCGGATTCCTGGAGTTGGAGACGCCGATCTTGCAGACCCTCGCCGGAGGTGCTGCGGCCCGCCCGTTCATTACGCATTCCAACGCGCTCGATATCGACCTGTATCTGCGTATTGCACCGGAACTTTTCCTGAAAAGGGCTCTTGTTGGCGGCTTCGACAAGATTTTCGAGCTCAACCGAGTTTTCCGAAATGAAGGGTCAGATTCGACGCATTCTCCCGAATTCGTGATGTTGGAAACATATGAGACGTACGGCACATACGACACCGCTGCAACAATGATCCGCGAGCTCATCCAGGAGGTAGCGGACGACGCAATGGGCACCAGGCAGGTGACGTTGCCCGACGGATCTAGCTACGACTTGGACGGCGAGTGGACGACGTTGGAGATGTATCCGTCGTTGTCGGAAGCTCTTGGTGAGGAGATCACCCCCGATACGCCGATTGCCACGCTATGGAAGATCGCTGATCAGGTGGGCGCAGAGATTCCCACCGACCGCGGTTACGGTCACGGAAAACTCATCGAAGAACTTTGGGAACACCAGGTCGGCGACAAAATGTACGCACCGACGTTTGTTAGGGATTTCCCAGTTGAGACATCCCCGCTGACTCGTCAGCACCGGAGCATCGCGGGTGTCACCGAGAAGTGGGACTTGTATGTTCGTGGCTTTGAATTGGCGACCGGATACTCGGAGTTGATTGACCCCGTGATCCAGCGTGAAAGGTTCGCTGATCAGGCACGATTGGCTGCTGCCGGCGATGATGAGGCGATGAGCCTGGATGAGGACTTCCTCGGTGCGATGGAACATGCGATGCCACCCGCGGCCGGAACTGGGATGGGTATCGATCGCTTGTTGATGGCGCTTACCGGACTGGGAATTCGCGAGACGATCCTGTTTCCGATTGTCAGACCGACGCTTTGATCTACACGTTCAAATTTGTCTCACTTTTCAACTATGAGTGTAGTGAATCGCTTGCCTCGAGCGGAACACGCGCAGCCTTGCGCGTATGTTGAACTTTGCGGCAATCCGTGGCATGTTTGAGGCGGACCCACGGGGGTTCTGCTTTTGGAAGGACAAAGGGAATGGCTAAGAAGGTTACGGTCACGCTTGTCGACGACGTCGATGGCGAAGCGCCTGCCGATGAGACCGTTGAATTCGGTATTGACGGCGTGACTTATGAGATCGACCTTTCTTCTAAGAATGCAGAGAAGCTGCGCAATCAGCTCTCTACGTGGGTCGAGCACGCTCGACGTGTCAGCGGTCGTCGTCGTGGGCGGGGGAGCTCGGGGACGGGTCGCGGGCGCGCGAGCATCGATCGTGAGCAGAGCGCAGCCATCCGGGAGTGGGCACGCAAGGAAGGGCACAATGTGTCCTCACGCGGTCGTATTCCCGCCGAAGTCATTGACGCGTTCAACGCGGCCAACTAAAGACTGCCGACAGGTACGTCCCCCGGGAATTTCGCTTACGGCGAAGCCGGGGCAAAATCGGAAACGTTTTCACCGCATCTGGCGTTGTTCGGTTGCCTAACAAGCACCGCCGGGTGCGGTGATTCGTATATTTGGGGACGGTTCCTCCGGGTTCCGCGGGTTCCTCTGAGTGCCTTCAGGGACGTCTCCTGGTATGCGAGCAACGCACCGATTACGGCTGACCACTAGAGTGGCGATTAGGTCCTAGTGCCAGCGGAGATGAGCCGTTTGGGGGGAGCCCCGAGCGGCACGTTGAACCGCTTGCGCAAAGGCCGGACGAGGAAGCGAGGGAGACCGATGTTCGAGAGATTCACTGACCGCGCAAGGCGGGTGGTTGTGCTGGCCCAAGAAGAGGCCCGCATGCTCAACCACAACTACATCGGCACCGAGCACATCCTGCTGGGTCTGATTCACGAAGGCGAGGGCGTTGCCGCCAAGTCGCTGGAGTCGCTGGGCATTTCCCTGGAAGGGGTGCGCAGCCAGGTCGAGGAGATCATCGGCCAGGGGCAGCAGGCACCGTCTGGGCACATCCCCTTCACTCCTCGCGCCAAGAAGGTGCTGGAGCTGAGCCTGCGCGAGGCGCTGCAGCTCGGCCACAACTACATCGGCACCGAGCACATTCTGCTGGGCCTCATCCGCGAGGGTGAAGGCGTCGCGGCGCAGGTGCTCGTCAAGCTGGGTGCCGAACTGACCCGGGTGCGCCAGCAGGTCATTCAGCTGCTGAGCGGCTACCAGGGCAAGGAGACCACCGAATCCGGTACCGGAGGCCGTGGTGGTGAGGCCGGTACCCCGTCGACCTCGCTGGTCCTCGACCAGTTCGGGCGCAACCTGACCGCTGCCGCCATGGAAGGCAAGCTCGACCCGGTCATCGGTCGCGAGAAGGAAATCGAGCGGGTCATGCAGGTGCTGAGCCGCCGCACCAAGAACAACCCGGTGCTGATCGGTGAGCCCGGTGTCGGCAAGACTGCCGTCGTTGAGGGCCTGGCGCAGGCCATCGTGCACGGCGAGGTGCCCGAGACCCTCAAGAACAAGCAGCTGTACACCCTGGACCTCGGGTCCCTGGTGGCCGGCAGCCGCTACCGCGGTGACTTCGAGGAACGCCTCAAGAAGGTGCTCAAGGAGATCAACACCCGCGGCGACATCATCCTGTTCATCGACGAGCTGCACACGCTGGTTGGTGCGGGCGCGGCCGAGGGCGCTATCGACGCGGCCTCTATCCTCAAGCCCAAGCTGGCCCGTGGCGAGCTGCAGACCATCGGTGCGACCACTCTCGACGAGTACCGCAAGTACATCGAGAAGGACGCCGCCCTGGAGCGCCGTTTCCAGCCGGTGCAGGTGGGCGAGCCGACCGTCGCGCACACCATCGAGATCCTCAAGGGTCTGCGTGACCGCTACGAGGCGCACCACCGGGTGTCCATCACCGACGGAGCACTGGTTGCGGCGGCCACCCTGGCCGACCGGTACATCAACGACCGGTTCTTGCCGGACAAGGCGATCGACCTGATCGATGAGGCGGGCGCCCGCATGCGCATCCGCCGGATGACCGCTCCGCCAGACCTGCGCGAGTTCGACGAGAAGATCGCCGATGCGCGCCGGGAGAAGGAATCGGCCATCGACGCTCAGGACTTCGAGAAGGCGGCGCGCCTGCGCGACTCCGAGAAGCAGCTGGTCGCTCAGCGAGCAGATCGTGAAAAGCAGTGGCGTTCAGGTGATCTGGACGTGGTCGCTGAGGTTGACGATGAGCAGATCGCTGAGGTGCTGGGCAACTGGACCGGTATCCCCGTGTTCAAGCTGACCGAGGAAGAAACCACTCGGCTGCTGCGCATGGAAGAGGAACTGCACAAGCGGATCATTGGACAGGAGGACGCCGTCAAGGCGGTCTCCAAAGCGATCCGCCGCACCCGTGCCGGTCTGAAGGACCCACGGCGTCCCTCGGGTTCGTTCATCTTCGCCGGGCCGTCGGGTGTCGGTAAGACGGAGCTGTCCAAGGCGCTGGCCAACTTCCTGTTCGGCGACGACGATGCGCTCATCCAGATCGACATGGGCGAGTTCCACGACCGCTTCACCGCGTCAAGGCTTTTCGGCGCTCCTCCGGGATACGTCGGATACGAGGAGGGCGGTCAGCTCACCGAGAAGGTGCGTCGCAAGCCGTTCAGCGTCGTGTTGTTCGACGAGATCGAGAAGGCTCACCAGGAGATCTACAACACTCTGTTGCAGGTGCTCGAGGATGGTCGTCTCACCGACGGTCAGGGTCGCACGGTCGATTTCAAGAACACGGTGCTGATCTTCACCTCGAACTTGGGCACTTCGGATATCTCGAAGGCCGTGGGCCTCGGCTTCTCCGAGGGTGGCGGCGGCTCCAACTACGAGCGGATGAAGCAGAAGGTCAACGACGAGCTCAAGAAGCATTTCCGGCCCGAGTTCCTGAACCGCATCGATGACATCATCGTCTTCGAGCAGCTGACTCAGCAGCAGATCATCGAGATGGTCGATCTGATGATCGGGCGGGTGGGCAAGCAGCTCAAGGTCAAGGACATGGCGATGGAGCTCACCGACAAGGCCAAGTCGCTGCTCGCCAAGCGCGGGTTCGACCCGGTGCTGGGTGCGCGGCCGCTGCGCCGGACCATCCAGCGCGAGATCGAGGACACCCTCTCGGAGAAGATTCTCTTCAACGAGATCGGTGCCGGCGAGCTGATCACGGTCGATGTCGAGGGCTGGGACGGCGAAGGGGCCGGCGAGGACGCGAAGTTCACGTTCGTCGGCCGTCCGAAGCCCGCGCTGGTCACCGGTGAGGAGCCGGCCGCCGACCTGGCAGCCTCCGCCTCGGAGTAGACAACCCACAAAGCCCCGAGTACGAGCATCACAGCTCGCACTCGGGGCGTTGTGCGCACCGGGATCGGCGTTTCCGGGCGAGGAACATAGTGCGGCAGTAGTGTCGCCCGCGTGGACACGATCAGCGGGTTGCCTGCACACGTGCTATTGGTGCATTTCGTTGTCGTGCTCGCGCCGTTGACTGCGATTCTGGAGATCCTGTGTGGGGTTTCCGTCGCTATTCGGTCGCGGCTGGTGTGGCTGGTTGCCGGGCTGGCGGCGGTGACGCTGATACTCACCCCGCTGACCACCTCGGCTGGCGAGTGGCTGTTCGATCGTGAGAAGAGCCCTAGTGCGGCCCTGTTGACGCACGCCGAGCGTGGCGACTGGATGCTGGTGTTCTCCAGCGCGTTGGTGCTGGGCGCGGTCGTACTGGCGGTCGCCCATCGGCTCGGCCTGTCACCGGCCCGGCTAGGGCCGCACCTGACCGTTGCCGTGTTGGTGCTGATTCTCGGGGTCGTGTCCATCGTCGGCGTCATCCGGATCGGGGATTCCGGTGCCAGAGCGGTCTGGGGCACGGAACTGACCGGTGACGGCGGCTAGGATCAGAAACTCTTGTCGTGCTGGTGGTTTGCGCGCGAGCTCACGACTGCAGCAGGGGCCGTACTTCTTGCCCCAGGCTGTGGATGTATCCGATGAGATCGGGTTCGTTTCCGGTCGGGGATGCGATGAAATCCGTGACGCCGAGATCTCGTAGCGCGTGGAGCTTCCCAGCGACCTCGGCGGCATCTCCGCCGATGCTCGCCGAAGCGTCGAAGGAGATCCCGGGATAGTGACCGGGGTCGTTCGCGATGAGTTGGGCGGCACCGGGGCCGATACTGATGGTGCGGCTCAGGAAGATCCGGTGATCGGGGCCGGGCTCAATCAGAGCACAGTGCGCGGCGACGGCATCGGCGGGAACCATGCTGGTTAGCAAGGTGCCATCGCCCAGGCGGCCGGCTAGTCGCAGCGAGCGGGGTCCGTTCGCGCCGATCATGATGGGCAGTGGTTCGGCGGGTGGCCAGTCCAGTCGGACCCCGCCCAGCCGCACATACCGTCCGTTGGCACTGACTTCCTTGCCTGCCAACAGATCCCGCAGCGCGGTCACGTACTCCTGGAGCAGGGTCAGGGGCGAGTCGACCTTGGCTCCGATTTGCGCCATATGAGGCTGCCAGCCGTGCCCGATTCCCGGCAGGACCCTGCCGGGAAAGTTCCGGGCCAGGATGCTGTAGTCCATTGCCGCCGTGACGACATTGCGTACCGGTGCCGAGAGGAAACCGGTACCCACACTGATCCGCTGGGTAGCAGCAAGGGCCAGGGAGGCATACGCGATCGACGTGGTGGCAAAACAGTCCTCGCACACCCACAGATGATCGAGTCCGGCGGAATCGGCCGCCCGTGCGATCTCGAGCAGCCGTTCCGGCGGAAGGGAGGGCGGCACCATGAGGCCGAGGGAGATGTGGGAACTCATGCCATCAGCCTATGGCCGACGGCCGACCGTGCTCAAAATCCCTTGTCGCGCAGATAGTTCGCCAGGGTGACGATGGCATCCGGATTGCGCGGTCCCTCGACGAGGGCGGCGTAGGGCAGCACGATGAAGTTCCCGTCGCGGACCGCCTGGGTGTGCTTCATCAGTGGCTGTGCCTTGAGCAGGTTGATCTTTGCGTTGGCCGTGTTGTTGGGGCCCACCCCGTAATCGCAGATGATGATCACCTGGGGATCGCGCTGGGCGGCCGTCTCCCACGCGCTGGTGGTCCAGCTGTCGTCGAGATCTGAGAAGACGTTGCGGCCCCCGGCCTTCTCGATGATCTGTTGGGGTGCGGCGTTCTTGCCGGAGGTGAACGGTTCGGCCTCGCCGCTGTCGTACAGGAAGACACGTGCGGTCGGCTTGCCCTGCGGCAGACGTGACTGCACGGTCTCGACGGTCCTGCGGTACGTGGTGATCAACTCCGTTGCGCGGTCCTGAACCCCGAAGATGGCCCCCAGGTTGGCCAGATCCTCGTAGAGCGCGTCAAGGGGAGGCTTGATACCGCGCCGGACCGTTCCGGGCTGACGGCACGCCTCGGTCAGCTGATAGGGCACGGCCCCGATGGACCGCACCCAATCCGGGGTCAGCCCGGAGGTCTCGTTGAATCCGTAGCTCCACCCCGCGAACACGAGATCGGGACGCGCGGCTTGCACTGCCTCACGGGTGAATCCCTGCCCCAGGTTGGTGGTGGACTCGAACTGCGCCTTCCACGGCGAGGTTTTGATGTCCCGATCTTGTCCGGCGTCCATGAAATAGCCGGCCATCCGGTCCTGTAGGCCGAGTGCGAACATCAGCTCGGCTACCCCGGTGTCATTGCTGACGGCTCGGGTAACTGGGACCGGAACATCAAGCGTTGCACCGCAATTGTCGACGGACACCCGCTCCGTTCCGGGGCTCTGTGCCTCGATGGTCGCGCAGCTCCCTGATAGCAGCGACACCGCCACCGTCACGCCGATGAGTGCCTTCATTCCTTCTCCTGTCTTTCGGGCTGAGCGTCGAAGATGATCTGCGGAACACCGCTTCGTGGGTGTGCGATGACATGACAGCAGATGCCGAACCACTGGCCGATGGATTCGGCGGTGATGACCTCGTGCGGTGGGCCCGAGAGCACGATGCGCCCCTCTGCCATGACGTGGATCGTGTCGCAATACTGTGCCGCGAGGTTGAGGTCGTGCAGAGCGGCGATGATCGTGATGCCCAGCATCTGTGCCGAGCTGAGTATCGAATACTGATGGCGGACATCCAGATGATTGGTGGGCTCGTCCAGCACCAAGACACGCGGTTGCTGTGCGAGGGCGCGAGCGATGAGAACCCGTTGGCGTTCCCCGCCCGAGAGGGAACTGAACGTGCGGTCGGCCAGCGCGGTCACATCCGCAGTCTCGGTCGCCTCCGCGCAGATGCGCCGGTCCTGTTCCGAGGTGCTGCGCAGGGATGTGCCGTGCGGCAGCCGGCCGGTGGCGACCACTTCTGCGGCCGTGAAATCAAAATCCAAGGACATGTCCTGAGTCAGCGCCGCCACCTGACGGGCGTTCTCCCGCATGCTGATGGCCCGCACTGACACGCCGCTGACCGCTACGTCGCCGGTGGTGGGAGTGAGCGCGCGGTACAGGCAGCGCAGGGTTGTCGACTTGCCGCTGCCGTTGGGGCCGACGATTCCCACGAACCCCCCGGGCGCGACCTGCATGTCGATGCTGGAGACGATCCGGTTGCCCGCGATGTCGACCGACACGCTTCGGTAGGTGACGTCCATCAGCCGACAGCCCCCGCAGACATCGCGCGCCGGCGTATCAATCCGACGAAGGCCGGTACTCCGACGGCTGCGGTGATCGCGCCCAGCGGAAGCTCCTGGGGCGGAATCATGGTCCTTGCAACGAGATCGGCGGCGACGAGGAAGCACGCGCCCAGTACCGGAGCCACGATCAAGACTCGGCGGTGGTCCGCGCCGACCAGCAGCCGTGCCGCGTGCGGAATGACCAGTCCCACGAACCCGATGGCTCCGCAGATGGAGACAAAACATCCGGTCATGGCGGCTGACAGCACGAACAGTGCCACCCGGAATCGCCCGGCGTGCAGGCCCAGCGACGCGCTCACCTCGTCGCCCATGGACAGGGCGTTGAGTTGGCGGGCCAGCCCCGCGACGCAGACGAACCCGATCACGGTCGCCGCGAGCGCCACCGGAACCTTGTCCCAGGACGACGCCCCCAGGCTGCCGAGCAGCCAGAACATGACGCTGCGCGCCGCTTCGCCGTTCGGCGCCAAGAACACCAGTACGGTCGTCACCGCGGACAGTCCGTAGCCCACTGCGGTGCCCACCAGAACAAGTCGCAGCGGCACCAAACCCTGTGGTGTACGAGCGATTTGGTACACGAGTGCGGTCGCGGCGAGGGCGCCGAGGGACGCGGAAAGTGACAGCGCGTAGGCGCCAAAGGTGCCGAGCACCCCATAGACCAGCACTGCAGTGGCGCCCACCGAGGCCCCCGACGAGATGCCGAGAACGTACGGATCGGCCAGGGCATTGCGGACCATCGCCTGCACGAGAACGCCCACCACCGCCAGTCCGGCGCCGACAAGGATCGCGAGAATCACCCGAGGCAGCCGGGACTCGATGACGATCCGGTAGTTCGCCGCGTCGGCGGCCCGAACGGACCCGCCCGTGGCGCCGACCCAGAGGAAGTGCAGACAGTCGCGCCAGGGCACGTCGGCAGTACCGAACGCGAGCCCACCGACCGAAAGCAGTACCAGTGCCACCAGGCCACCGGCCGCCGCGAGGACCACCGGCCGCTCGTGTTGTGCTGCGGGCATCGGTCTTCCTGCGTCGTCGGGTCGCCGACAGCGGGGCATGACGGATACGCCAAGTCAGGCACTACCCACCAGGCGATCCCTCGGCACTGGCGAATGACCGCACCGGGTGGTGCGGCCGCGTTGGCAGGTCTTCGGACTCGTGGACACGAGGCCTTGCGGGCCTCACCTACTGGCGGCTGCTTCCCGGGCCTTGGCCCAGTGCTCTTTGGTGCCGCTGTCGTTTCCACATACCGCTGCGGGGCAGTTCCGGATTCACGCCGGATTCCCTCTTGCGATCTCCGGGAGCACTTCCCTGGCGCTCTCGGAGAAACCAATGCGGGGCCAAAACTATCACTCGAACGCGCAGCCCAGCCGCGTCGACTAAGCTCAACTCGTCCTTCGACAGGACGGGAACCTGGTGTAATCCCAGGACGGTCGCGCCACTGTGAGAGTCAGACCCCGCCGTCGACAAGAACAGATCGGGACGCGGTATCCCGAAAAGGAGCAACATGGCACACACAACGTCCGCCAGCCATCCGGTTGCGGTGTCGATTCCCCAGGCCGCGCTGTGGTTGAGCGTGACCACCCTCCTGGGGCTGCTCGCCTATTACTTCATCGGCATCGACCAGGGTGCGGTGTCGATCTTCGGCAGCGACATGCACGTTCACGAGTTCGTGCATGACGCCCGCCACCTGCTCGGCTTCCCCTGCCACTAGCAGCGGGCCGAATACATGGAAAAGTCAATAATTCTGCGCGGCTTAGGTTTCGGCGCACTGGGTGGCCTGCTGTCCTTCATCTTCGGATGGATCTTTGTGGAGCCCGTCATCAACAGGGCGATCGCCTATGAGGAGGGCAGAGGCGAGGCGCAGGGCGTGCTCGACGAGGCCGCCGGTATCCACGCCCATCACGAGGGCGCGGAGCTGTTCAGTCGCTTCGCACAGGCCAATGCGGGCCTGGCGCTCGGTGTCATCGGATTCGGAATCGCGATGGGCGCGCTGTTCGCGGTGACGTACGTGGTGGCGATCGGCCGGGTCGGCAATCTGAGCCCGCGCGCGCAGGCGCTCGCCGTTGCGGGCGGGCTGTTTCTGGTGCTGTATGTGGTGCCGTTCCTGAAGCTCCCGGCTAACCCGCCTGCGGCGAGCGCCGAGGGCACCATCAAGGAGCGCACCGGGTACTTCGTGCTGATGATCCTTGTCGCCGCGATCGCGTTGGCAGTGGCGCTGTGGGTGGGTCGAAAGCTCTCCGAGCGCGTCGGTACCTGGACGGCCACTCTTGTTGCCGCCGCCGTGTTCATCGTGCTGGTCGGACTCGTCATGGCTGTGACACCGGGATTTGTCGAGGCGCCGCAACCGCTGCTCGATGCCGACGGGAAGATCGTCTATCCGGGCTTCCCGGCGCACGATCTGTATCTGTTCCGGCTGTACTCGTTCACTACGCAGGCGATTATGTGGGCGACGATCGGTCTCGGGTTCGCGACGGTTATCGGGCGTAGGCCCGTCAATGCGGAGACGTCCGTCACCGGTTAGCTAGCCGCATGTGACGGTCTTCGCGCGGGCGCTCATCGGGGTGTGACGGTCTTCGCGCGGGCGCTCATCCCAGCTTCTTGAAGACGCCCTTGGCCAGGCCGATGACCCATCCGGCCGCACCGGGGCCGAATGCGCGATCCCAATTCAGCTGGAAACTCACGACATACGGCTGGCGGTTGCGATCCTCGGCGTACCAGCTGAATGTCAGGTCGCCGGGCAGGTTGCCACCCTTAGCGCCGATGTAACGCCAGTTCTCGCTGTGCAGATCGATACCGGGTTCTGCTGACAGGATGCCGCGAATCGGAGCCGCCGGGCCGACGGCGACCTTCTGCAGTGCCGCGTGGACCCGGCAGATGTCTTCGGCGCTGCCGTACCACTCGATGCCGAATTTCGATGCGGGCGTGGTGGTCCGGTCCGGATCCAGCTTGTAGTCGTGGGTGTCGGCTTCGGAGAGCATCTGCCCGCGCTGGGCCGGTGTCGTGGCGTCCTTCCATTGCTGGCGGACGTCGGGTATTCCCCACCCGATGTTGAACAGCTCATGCATGGTGGGGAAGGGGGTCATCGATGCCGGGTCATGGTGCCCGCCGTCGGCAAGGGCCTTTTCTATCGCCTGCCGACCGAGGCGGTTGATCAGCATGTCTGTACCCATGTTGTCGCTCACCGAGATCATCTTCTGGGCGGCGGTGCGCACCGACACCGTGGAGCCCGTGGGGAGCTTGTCCATCGAGCTTCCGAGCGCCTTGCCGCGATCGGTGACGGTGAGTTGGTCATCCCAGGTGAGGGTGCCCGCATTGATGGCGGTACCGGTGGCCAACAGCACGTAGAGCTTGAAAACCGAAGCCAGCGGCATGGGTTCGGAGGTATTGGTTCCGGCGACCTGCTCGCATTGACCGTTGACGATCTTGGACGCCCGGTAGGAGTAGCGGCCGCCCGATGCTGACAGCACGGTGTCGACGTCGGACCAGTCGGCGATGGTGGGGGGCTGCTGATACGGAACCAGCCTGTCGACATCCCCCTTGTTGTTGGTGCGCAGCCCGATATCCACATTGGCGCCATAAGGCGCGATCAGGTGGACGGTGGAGCTATTGGCCGCCAGGTCCACGGAGCTCACCTTGTATGGGCGGTCGACCCACAGCTTGGTCATGATCTCGGTGTAGTCGTCGACCTTGTTGGCGGCGGCGAGCGTCGCCACGCCCTGCTTACCGATCGGCCAGTTGGAGTTCAACATGTCGATCAGCTGTTGTGAGCGCAGGCCCGGAGGCGTGCTGGTATCCACGTCGCCGTGCGGCACCTGCCGCAGCTTGATGCCACACCCCGCTGTGCTGCCCACCGATAAGGCCACCACTGCCACCGTGCATACCGAGACGGCGCGCGTCATGCGCGCGCGCAGCAAACTCCTATTCACGCCTTGGCGGCGGCCCCGGTCACGTCGAGCACAACCTCGAACTCCAGCAGGTGGGCACCCTTCGCCACGGGCTTGGCCTGCTGGCCGGCATGTGCTTCGACTGCCGGACCGGTGGCCCAGGCCTGAAAGGCCTCTTCGGACTCCCACTGGGTGACCACGAAGTAGCGGTCTTCTCCCTTGACGGGGCGCAGCAGCTGAAAGCCCAGGAATCCTGGCTGGTTCTCGACTGCTCCGGCGCGGTGAGCGAACCGCTTCTCCAGCTCCGGACCTGCACCCTCGGGGATCTCGATTGCGTTGATCTTCACCACGGACATGGGTTCAGGCTACCGTGCGGGCTCCCGCATGATTCGGGGCGATGATTGGGGCGATGATGACAGACATGGACCCAGGCCGCCTGTTCGACCAAGGCGGTCTGCCGGAAGACTCGGGGGCG
Source organism: Mycobacterium sp. D16Q14 (assembly GCA_002013415.1). GTDB lineage: Bacteria > Actinomycetota > Actinomycetes > Mycobacteriales > Mycobacteriaceae > Mycobacterium. The sequence goes on along the minus strand of MAEX01000014.1, from coordinate 45,356 downwards.
CCGTCCATCGTCCTTGTGCACGGTCTGATGGGCCGTGGAAACACGTGGTCACGGCAGTTGCCCTGGCTGCGGGAGCTGGGCCGGGTGTACACCTATGACGCGCCGTGGCATCGCGGACATGACGTCGTTGATTCCCAACCGATTTCGACAGAGCGCTATGTCGAGGCCCTCGCGAATGCGGTGGGTGCCCTTGGCGGTCCGGCCTTCCTCGTTGGTCACTCCATGGGTGGACTGCATTCGTGGTGTCTGGCCGCGGAGCATCCGGAGCTGGTGTCGGCCCTGGTGGTGGAGGACATGGCCCCCGATTTCGTCGGCGGAACCACGGGCCCCTGGGAACCCTGGCTGTACTCCTGGCCAGAAGTCTTCACGTCCGCCACGGATGTCACCAGTAGGTTCGGACCTGTTGCGGGACAGTACTTTCTGGAAGCGTTTGACCGAGTACCCGAGGGCTGGCGATTGCATGGCCCGATCGACAAGTGGATATCCACCGCCGCGGAATGGGGCGTCCGTGAATTCTGGGACCAGTGGCGGGGAGTGCGTTGTCCATCGCTACTGCTGGAGGCGTCAGTCACGGTGGCGCCTGCCGGGCAGATGCGCCAGATGGCTGAGATAGGCTGGAAGACAACTTATTTGAAGATTGAAGGGGCGGGGCACCTGATTCACGACGACGCTCCCGAACGGTACCGGTCCGCGCTCACGGAATTCATCGCCGCGCACCGAGTCCGGTAGTCCGCTAGCGCCGAGAGTGGATTACTTCCATTTCGTGCAGCTGCCGTTGTAGGTCGCGGTCATCGGCGAAGGTTCCGCCGAGGGGCGCCGCGACCCGGAACTGATCGAGGTGGATGCGAAAGGTCTTGTTTCGGCGGGCGATCCAGCTCAGTGCTACCGCCAGGGCGAATGGGGATATGAGGACGAGGATGGCGGCGAAGATGGTCATGGCAATAATTGTGTGCTGGTCAATATCACGCCAACAGTGGCGGTATTGACGATCTTCGATAATATTCAGCCATGTTGCGTTCGGTGGCGGCCCTGGTCCTCGATCAGGTTGCCGTTTTCGAGTTCGGGGTGATCTGCGAGGTCTTCGGCATTGACCGCGCCCGAGACGGCGTTCCGAATTTCGATTTCCGCGTCTGCGGGGTCGAGGCCGGTGTCCCACTGCGTACGACGGTGGGAGCGTCGATCATCCCGGATCGCGGACTCGAGGGGCTCGCCGACGCCGATCTGGTGGCGGTTCCTGCCCGCCCCTTTACGCATGGTTATCCGCCGGAGGCCCTGGAAGCGCTGCGTGCGGCGGCAGACCGCGGAGCCACGGTGCTTACCGTCTGCTCGGGTGTCTTCATCGCGGGAGCGGCAGGGCTGCTGGACGGTCGCCGCTGCACTACGCACTGGATGTACACCGACGAGCTGGCCCGTAGGTACCCGACGGCGACCGTCGATCGTGACGTGTTGTTTGTCGACGACGGCGACCTGATCACCAGCGCGGGGACGGCCGCGGGCATCGATGCCTGCCTGCATCTGGTGCGACGCGAGCTGGGCAGCGAAATCACCAACAAGATCGCGCGACGCATGGTGGTGCCGCCGCAGCGTGCGGGTGGTCAGCGTCAGTTCATCCCACAGCCAGTGCCCGATGTGGATACCAACGGCTTTGGCGGCCTTTTCGATTGGTTGATCGAAAACATCGACCAGACGCATACGGTGGCCGATCTTGCTGCACGCGTGCACATGTCGACCCGCACATTCGCCCGCAAGTTCACCGATCAGACCGGTGTGACGCCGATGCGCTGGATCATCGACCAGCGGGTCCTGCTCGCCCGGCGATTGCTCGAAGAGACGGATCTCGATATCGATACCGTGGCGGCGCACAGCGGTTTTGGCACCGCGATCCTGCTGCGCCATCACTTCCGCCGTGGCGTCGGCATCACCCCCACCGATTACCGCAAGACCTTCGCGGTGGCTGTCGGCTAGCGGGACCACCATGGCGGGTCTGGGCCCCAGATTGGCCATGCCCATTCGCCGGGATCGCCAAGCTCGAAGGACGTGAGACCAGGTCCGGTATCGGTGAGCTCACCGACGAGTAGCTCGGTGAGCGTCCCAGGCATTCGTCCGTAGCCGTCGTCGACGATGAGCGGCCAGGCGTCTGGATCGTCGTTGGCAGTGTCCCAGACCACCGTGGATCGGCCTTCGGTGGTGGCGCACAGCAACATTCCGCCCGGCCCCGTTGGTCTCCTCCATTCGAATGCATCGTCTAGGACCGATGCGTGCATATCGTGAAGATGCCACACCTCATCGGGCGCGGAGACGAAGATTCCGTTGAGGTGTACACGCCCATACGCGTCGTGGAGGCGTTTGTAGTCGGTGGGCAACCCAAACCCGAGTTTGCCCTCGATCTCGTGCCAATCGTGAGTGCGTGGCTGCGGTGGACCGATCAGGGATTCCAACTGCGCCAAAGGATCTCGATTGCCGATTTCGATGACTGCAGGCAGGGGTCATGCTCCATCCGCGGCGTACGGGAGGGAAGGACAGCACCGGTAGGTCTAGCTCTCCGTTATTCCACCTAAGCAAGAAATCAGTCGGGCTAACGTTCAACTGTTGCTTCCCATGGCCGACGATCACCACGAACCATCTGCGGTGTTCGCGAATGGGGAACCACCAGCATGTTTCGCCAGTGTCGAATATCCCCCACAGTGTGGCTTCGGGGTGAGGCTGGGGATACCGGATTGTCTCCGTCGCCATGTTGAATCCTGGTGGGCCATCGGGTGCCAGCAGTCTCAGGACACCCGCGAGTGTTGCCGGACCGTACTTGCTAAGTAGTTTCCGGTAGTCGTCTGGCATATCCGGATGGCGTTGCAGTCTCATGGAGCTTTGCACCCCGCCGCAGGGATCTGGCCCTCGCCGGCCAGCGCGAAGCGCCCATCAGTGGTCTGCTCCACCAATCCATCGACCAACAGTGAATCCAACGCGCGGTCGCGTTGGGCGATGTCGGAGAGCCACACCACGTCGAGCTGTGCCCGCGTTACGGGAATGCTGCTGCCGCGCAACACATCCAACAGTCGCCCACGTACCTGGCGATCGGTGCCGGCATACTTCTGCACTGTCCGCACCGGTGTGACCAATTCGGGGTGTCCCGCCTCGTGCCACCCGCAAGAACTGAGCGGACACAGTGGGCACTGCGGCGCGCGGGCGGTGCATACCAGGGCGCCCAACTCCATCAGCGCCGCAGAGAACCGTGCCCCGTTGTCGACGGGCAGCAGTGCCTCGGCGTCCCGCAAGTCCCGTGCCGAGGGCGTCGAGTCCGCGACACCGTGCACCACCCGTGCGATCACCCGGCGAACATTGGTGTCCACCACGGGAACCCGCTGCCCGTACCCGAAGCAGGCAATGGCGCGCGCCGTGTACGCGCCCACGCCAGGAAGCGTCAGTAGTGTCTCCACATCGTCGGGTACCTGATCGCCATAGTCGCGGGCCAGCACGGTCGCGCACTCATGCAACCGCATGGCGCGGCGTGGATAACCGAGCTTTCCCCATGCCCGTAGCACCTCTGCCACAGACGTTTTCGCCATCGCCGACGGCACCGGCCAACGTGCCACCCATTCCCGCCACACCGGCTCTACCCTGGACACCGGGGTCTGCTGGAGCATCACCTCGCTGATGAGGATGTGCCACGGTGTCGCCTCAGGGTGACGCCACGGTAGGTCCCGCTCGGCAACATCAAACCAGTCCAAAAGTTCGTCAGGGCACAATGACGGGTATGACAGCTGATCCGAGGTCCGCCTGGAAGGCACTCAAAGAGGGTAACCAGCGTTTTGTCGGCGGTTATCCGCAGCACCCGAGCCAGAGCGTGACGCGTCGTACCGAGCTGGCCAATGGCCAGAACCCCCAGGTGATGTTGTTCGGCTGCTCCGATAGCCGGGTGGCCGCGGAGATCATTTTCGATCAGGGCCTGGGTGACATGTTCATCGTGCGCACCGCGGGGCAGGTGATCGACTCGGCGGTGCTGGGTTCGATCGAGTACGCGGTGGCGGTGTTGGGTGTGCCGTTGATCGCGATCCTGGGGCATGACTCCTGTGGCGCGGTGGGTGCCACGGTGCAGGCTCTGGACACCGGCGAGGTGCCGGGCGGGTACATCCGGGATTTGGTGGTGCGGGTGATGCCCTCGATCCTGGGTGGCCGCAAAGATGGCTTGTCCCGGATCGATGAGTTCGAGGCCCGCCATGTCGAGGAGACCGGCATCAAGCTGCTGCAGCGCTCGCAGGTGGTGGCCGATGCGGTCGAGGCCAAGAAGCTCGCGCTGGTGTATCTGACCTACAAACTCGCCGACGGACGCGTTGTTTTGCACGGCCACGTCGGCGACATCGGCCAGTAACAACTTCTAAGCCCCAGGTCAAAGCCCATTCGGCAAACGTCACATGGCATCTTGCTGTCTGTGATGGGAGAATTAGAACGAATGCAGATTTCTCTGGGGGAGGGATGGGTAGTTCGGTGTGTACGTTGCTGCCACATCGGGGTAGTTACCGATGAGCCGCGACACTGGTCGCGGTCGGCCAAAGCACGCACTACCTAAGTCGAATAACCGCTGGTCGGTAAGTAAAACTGCGGCCGGTCGGGTCATCTTCGCGCTGCTAGCCTGCGGCAGTCTGGTGGTAACCGGCGCCGGTTGGCAGGTGTTCTACAAGGCGTTCAGTCACGTCCCCACCTCGGGGGCGGAGGCCGAAGGCGGCAAATCGAGCGACGGCTCCATGAACATGCTGCTGATCGGTCTCGACTCGCGGAAGGATCAGGACGGCAACGACCTGCCGAAGGCGGTCCTGAACCAGCTGCACGCCGGTGATTCGGATGCGGGCGGCTACAACACCAACACCCTGATCCTCGTGCACGTTGGCGCCGACAACAAGGTCACCGCGTTCTCGATCCCCCGCGACGATTGGGTCCCGGCCGACGGCATACCGGGCTACAAGCACATCAAGATCAAGGAAGCCTATGGCCTGACCAAGGCCAACGAGGCGGACAAGCTCGTCAACGAGGGCATCACCGATCAGGCGACACTGGAGCAGCAGAGCCGCGAGGCGGGCCGCCGAGCCACCCTCAATGCCGTACACCGTCTGACCGGTCAGCCCATCGACTACTTCGCCGAGGTCAATCTGGTCGGCTTCTACGACTTGGCCTCCGAGCTTGGTGGGGTCACCGTCTGCCTGAACAATGCCGTCTACGACAGCTACTCGGGCGCCAACTTCCAGGCGGGAGAACAAACCCTCAACGCCTCGCAGGCATTGGCGTTCGTGCGTCAGCGCCACGGGCTCGAGAACGGCGACCTCGATCGCACCCACCGTCAGCAGGCCTTCCTGATCTCGGTGATGCAGCAGCTGCGCAATGCCGGCACCCTGACCGACATCACCAAACTCACCGGTCTGATGAACGTCGTCCACAAGGATGTCGTGCTGTCAAAAGGCTGGACCGAGAAGCAGTTCCAGCGCATCGGGCAGATCGCGGACGGCAACGTGAATTTCCAGACGCTGCCCGTGGTGCGATACGACACCATCAACGGTGCGGACGTCAACATCGTTGACCCGGTGGCGATCCGGGCCAAGGTTGCCGCAGCCTTCACGGGTTCGGATTCTGCGCCCGCGTCCACCCCGACGACGCCCACCAGCACCGTCGATGTCGTGAACGCCACCTCCACTTCCGGTCTGGCGTCGACAATTTCGTCGGCGCTCGTCAGTCGCGGCTATACCAAGGGCGACGTGCGGGATCCGGAAAGCGGCGAATCAACCACTACCACCATCGATTACGGTGCAGGCGCCGATGCCGATGCCAAGGCGATGTCCACCATGTTGGGTATCGATGCGAAACCCAGTGCGGATCCGACGTTGACGCCCGGACGAATTCGCGTCATGTTGGGCGCCGGATACTCCGCGCCATCCGATGTATTGAGCACTGAAGACAGTGGCACCGCGAGCTCGATGTCCAGCTACTCGAGCTCGGAGTCCTCGAGTGATTACGCGCCGCCGGACTCGGGTAAGCCGGTGGTCGGCAGCAGCAGTGGCGTTCCCTGCGTGAACTGACGTGGGATGGCTGTGGACAGCCCCCAAGGCCCCCAAATAGCATTGTGAAGTCTGCGTAGCTCGCCGACACGCCGAGCGAGGTCGGCCATCCCGTAGTGACCTGCGCTTACCGTTGAATCGTGATTGACATGCACCCCTCAGGCCCGCTGCCTTCAGAGATCTACTGGCGGCGCCGCGCCCTCGCGATCGGCGTGGCGGTGGTCGTGGTTGCCATCGTCGCCGCGGTGATCTTTGCGCTGGTAGGTGGCAGTGCAGGAGCCGATACCAAGGCCGCGGATCAGCCCGCCGAAGCGGCGGCCCCCGCCGGTCAGCCGGTCATCCTGCCGCCGAACGAGATTAAAAAGCCGTCCGACAAGCCCGCGGATGCCCCGGTCCATGACGGACCGCCCATCGCCAAGCCCGAGCTGGTGCCGCCGGTGGCGCTGAACCCCGGTGATGATTGCCCCGACGCGACGCTTGCGGTGAAGGCCTCCAGTGATAAGCCCAGCTATCTTGCCGGTGAGCAGCCCAAGTTCACCATGGTGGTGACCAACATCGGCCTGGTGCAGTGCAAGCGGGATGTGGGTGCCGCCGTGCTGGCCGCGTCGGTGTTCAGCGTCGACAACAAGCGGATCTGGGCCAACTTGGACTGCGCTCCGTCGCAGGAGAACTCCATCAAGACCTTCAACCCGGGCGAGCAGGTGACCACCGAGGTCACCTGGACCGGCATGGGCTCCGCGCCGAACTGCCCGCTGCCCCGTCCGGCCATCGGCCCGGGAACGTACTCGCTGGTGGTGCAGCTCGGGGATCTGCGCAGTGCGCCAGTGCCTTTCATCATCGGTGAGAAGCCCGCCGACGCACCTCCGCCGGCGGCGCCACCGGCCTAGCCGGTCTGCTCGGTAAGAGTCGACTCGGCGAGACGCGACAGGCCCTCCCTGATATGCCGGGCCCACATGGCCCCGATACCTTCCACCGACTGCAGGTCTGTCGCGCTGGCGGCCAGGAGCCCCTGTAGGGATCCGAAGGCTCTGACGAGCCTGTCGATATGTGCGAACTGCAGCCGGGGGATGTGCGTCATGACCCGGTAGCCGCGAGAGCTCATCGCGGTGTCCTGGGCTTCGACGGTGGAGGGGTATCCGAATGTCCGCGACAGCACCGTCAGATCCAGCAGATCGGTGTCCGAGAGCGCGTCCAGATCCTCGAGAGTTGAGGCGATCTGCGCTTGCGTCGGTGGCTCGGGGTTGGCGTGATAGTCCCGGACCAGCAGCTCGCGTTCGGTGTCGTTATCGCCGACCAGCTCGCCGATCTGCAGTTTGAGCTGCCGTCCGTCGGTGCCCAGCTCGATGACGTCGAGCTCGATGTCCTGACTGATCCGGCGCACCAGCTCCAGGCGCTGCGCCACCGTCATGACGTCACGCAGAGTCACGAAGTCCTCGATCTCCGCGGTGGACAGCGACGAGGTCACCTCGTCCAGTCGTGTTTTGTAGCGCTCCAGGGTGGATACCGCTTGGTTGACTCGCGACATGACTGTCGCCGAATCCATGACCACGTGCCGGATACCAGCGGTGTACACACTCACGATGCTCATCGAATGACTCACGGACACAACGGGGTAATCCGTCTGGATGGCGGTGCGCTCCGCGGAGCGATGCCGGGTGCCGGACTCGTCGGTCGGAATGGACGGGTCGGGCACCAATTGCACATTGGCGCGCACGATGCGCGATCCGTCCGTGTCCAGCACCACGGCGCCATCCATCTTGGACAGCTCGCGAAGGCGGGTGGGGGCGAAGGCGACGTCAAGCGAGAAGCCGCCGTCGCAGATGCTCTCTACCTTGTCGTCGTAGCCGAGAACAATCAGCGCCCCGGTGCGACCACGAAGAATGCGTTCCAACCCGTCGCGCAGGGGTGTGCCCGGCGCCAACCGGGCCAGAGTCTCCCGCATCCTTGCGTTGGCTTCCGCGTTGTCCATCGCGCCCCTCCCTCTCCAGGCTCGGTTCGCCGCAGTTAGATTACGTGGTCATGTCGACGTGGACGTTGCCCGAGGGGCTAGAGGCGGTTAGTCGCGGCCCAGAAGCTCCCGCTCCAGGTGCGGTGCTGAAGCCGGGTTGGCCCCGCAGGTTTAGCCACCCGGGGCCCGAGGAGGACCTGTGGGGGACACAATTCTACGCCGGCGAGGGCGCCAGCGTCACGGGGCAGTTCGAGGTGCTCTCTGAGCTGGAGGGTGGACCCGGCGTCATCCATGGCGGCGTCATGGCGGCCATTTTCGATGAGCTACAGGGCGTTTTGGGCATCGTGACGCAGTTGATCGCTGTCACAGCGCATTTGGAGATCGACTATCGCAGGCCGATTCCCGTTGGGGCGACGGTGGACCTGGCCTCCGCTGTGGAGGGCCGATCCGGACGCAAGCTGTACACGACGGCGAGCGCGCGCATCGACGGTGATGTGGTGGCTAGTTCGCAGGGCATCTTCGTGATCATCGACCCGGACGCGCACTACGGAGATGGCGCTTCGCGCGCGCTTGGTATCAGTCCGTAGCACCGTCGGTGCGGCTCCGCGCCAGGCGCAGGCTCGGGCGCTTCTCCGGTTCGATTCGGCGGGCTTCGGAGAGCACCTCGAGGGCCCTGCCCACCGTGGGGCAACGCAGCAGATGCATTCCGGCGGGATGGAGGTCATCGCCCTCGGGGGGAATCACCGCGTGGGTGTATCCGAGGCGCGCCGCCTCGGCGATGCGCCGACCCACGGCGGCGGTGCGCCGGATATCTCCCGCCAGCCCGACCTCGCCGATGAACACCATGTTGGCTGGTAGGGCAATATCGGTGTATGCAGAGGCCACTGCCATCAGGATGGCCAAATCCGCCGAAGGGTCGGTCATACGCATCCCGCCCACCGTAGCCATGTAAATATCATTGTTGCCCAAGGGAATTCGTCCGTGACGCTCGAGCACGGCGGTCACCATCGCCGAGCGTGCGTGATCGAGTCCGCTGACCGCGCGCCGCGGTGAGGGGTTGGTCGATGTGGTGACGAGGGACTGCACCTCGCCGAGTAGCGGGCGCTTGCCATCGAGGGTGACCGTCACCGCGGTGCCCGCCGCGGCGTTCTCGCGATGTTCCAGGAACAGCCCGGACGGGTCGGTGACACACTCGATTCCCTTGTCGCGCAGCTCAAAACATCCAACCTCGTCGGCGGCACCGAATCGATTCTTGATCCCGCGCACCATCCGCAGCGCCGAGTGCTTATCGCCTTCGAAGTGCAACACCACATCGACCAGGTGTTCCAGGGACCGCGGGCCCGCGATGGCGCCGTCCTTGGTGACGTGACCAACCAGCACCATCGCTACACCCGACGACTTTGCGGCCATGGTCAGTGCCGTGGTCACCGCGCGCACCTGCGTGACGCCACCGGTCACGCCGTCGGCATCGGTGGTCGACATGGTCTGCACCGAATCGATCACTGCCAGAGTGGGTTTAACGGCATCGATGTGGCCCAACACGCTGTGCAGATCGGATTCTGCCGCCAGATATACCTCGTCGTGTACGCAGCCGGTGCGTTCGGCCCGTAACCGGACCTGCGCCGCTGACTCCTCGCCGCTGATGTACAGGGCTCGTCCGCCCGAGACCGCCCACTGGTGGACAACCTTCAGCAGTAGCGTCGACTTCCCCACTCCGGGCTCGCCGGCCAGCAGGTTCACCGAGCCGGTGATGACACCGCCGCCGAGCACTCTGTCGAGTTCGGAAACGCCGGTCGGCCGATGCTGGGTGTCGTCGGTCGCAATACTGGTGATCGGTACCGCCGCGGTCGCCGGGGCCACCGCGCGTACGGCGCCCAGCCCGCCGATCGAGGACAGCACGGCGGTTTCACTGACGCTGCCCCAGGTTCCGCAGTCAGGACAGCGGCCCACCCATTTGGCGGTGGTGTGCTGGCATTCCGAACAGCGATACTGCGCGCGGGGTTTGGCCACACCGCGACGTTAGCGGCCGGGTATGACACCGAGCCAGGACATCCGCGGTTTCAGTCAGGGGGCAGCGGGACGATGCGGTCCTGACAATTCACGGTCTTCTCGCCGTCGTTGGACAGGAGGGTCTGCCCGTCCACCAGAATCCGACAATGGATATGGCCCGTGCCCCAGATTGCCGTCACCTGCTTGACGGTGTCCTTGTACGGCCAAGCCACCGTGACCGACCATGGCAACTTGACGCCGCTGACGGCCTGCGGCAGCCCGGAGTAGTCGCCGTAGCTGATGGTGCCGGCCTCCGGTGTCTTGCCGGCAGCCCACACCAGATAGGTCACCTTAGGGGGTGCGGCCTGCGCCGTTCCAGGAAGGACCAGACCAATAATCGCAGTCGCTGCAGTTGCCGCTGCCAACGTTCGCTTCACGGTGTCCTCCCGGTTCTGGCTTTGGGCCGGAAGCTATCACGGCGACGACTGCCCGATGGGCCGAATCGTCACAGCGCTGCGTTACTGAGCGCGACTGCACGGGTCGCCATCCACCTTGGTCAAGATGCCGACAATGGAGCCGGAATTGCCGCGCATGCAGTGCTCGCGGGGTAGGCCGTCGGTGGCATAGCTGCAGGTGGCTAGTTCCACGCGGTCGTCCTCGTCGACTACCTGGCCGTCGATGAGGATCTGACAGAAGATCCGGGGGCCATCGCCGGTGTTGTATCCGGTGACATTGATGAGGGGGTGCTTGGTGTCATCGGTCCACGCGACGTCCTTCCCCCACGGCAACTGCGGATTCATCGCGCCGTGCCGGGACCCGTCTGCCTCGTTGTAGCCGATGGTTGCCGCAAGCAGCGGGCCGTACTCCGCCCACACTCTGTAGGTGACCGTTTTGGGTGCCGCGTGTGCGGCGGGCGCGGTCAGCACCGCACCCATCATGGCTAGTACCGCGGCGCAGGTGACGAGCCGTTTCATGGGCGCAAGCTAGCACGAAAAAAGCGAGGGCCCGAGACGGCAGATCGCCGTTCCGGGCCCTCGCTACGCGACTGTGTTAGTGTCCGCCGCCCTCGTGTCCGCCCTCGTTGGCGGTGTGCTGGCGAGGTGCACTCGGTCCGGCGTCGATGGGCACCGCGACGGTGACCTCTCCGGCCTTCTCGAAGGTGAAGGTGAATCGGTAGGTGAGGCCGTCCGCCAGATCCTTCGTCAGCTGCAGCTGCGCCTTGCCGTGCTTGATGGTCGGATCAGACGAGGCCAGTGGCTTGGGTTCTGGCGCCTTGACCTCTGTGGTCGTGGCTCCGGGCTCAGCGGACGGGGCGGCGCCATGCTCACCGTTGGCTGCTTCTGGGCCGGCGGCCTCGGCGGCGGGCTCTTGGCCTTCGGCGGCTCCGACGAACAGGCGGCCGGTGGCCGGAATGTCGCTGTCGCCGCTCAGTGTCACCTTGCCGATGTCGTCGGGAGAGGAAACAGAGGTGAGCTTGTCGTTGACATCGGCGGATTCATTCGTGATGACCAGAACCAGCTCGGCCTTCTGTCCCGCACGCTGCTTCACCGGGTCCGGGCTCCCGACGAGGTGGATATTGCGCAAAGCGAGCTTGCCGAGGTTGGCACTGCCGCCGTTGATCGCCGACGACTGGTTCGCTGTCTGCGAGATCTGCCCCGCACCGCAGCCGGTGAGGGCGGTCGCGAGAACGGCGGCGCCGAGAAGTGTCGTCACGCGCGCGATGCTGCGCTGGGACCGAGTGCGAAACACAGGCATCTCCCTGATCGATAGCGGCTCCGGACAGTCCGAAATCCACCTGCGGCCGATATGTCCTATAGACAGTAGTAGGTGCCTCGCGAGGACGAAAACAGCGGGGCACTCGGGATGAGCCGCGTGCGCGAAGGCGGTCCGGATCCGTCGGGATCTGGTGGTCGAGTCCAGCTTCGGGGAACCGATGTGACCTGGATTACCGCTTGTGGGGGCTGGTTTATGGGCCGGCCAGCGGGGGCGCCAAGGGGTGCTGGATGCACGAAAAGGTCACCCTGTCAACCCCGAGGGTTCATCTGCAATGCCCCTGACCTGCACCGTTGGTGGGCATGCCGAGATACGCCGTGGTAGAATTAGGTATCGAAAGGGGCACGAAACAAGATGATATTTAAGGTCGGAGACACCGTTGTCTATCCACATCACGGTGCAGCACTGATCGAAGCGATCGAGACCCGGACGATTAAGGGCGAGCAGAAAGAGTATCTCGTCCTCAAGGTTTCCCAGGGTGATCTGACGGTCCGCGTGCCCGCCGACAATGCCGAATACGTCGGTGTCCGTGACGTGGTGGGACGCGAGGGTCTGGACACGGTCTTCCAGGTGCTGCGTGCACCGCATACCGAAGAGCCGACCAACTGGTCCCGTCGATTCAAGGCCAACCAGGAGAAGCTGGCTTCCGGCGACGTGAAGAAGGTCGCCGAGGTTGTTCGCGACTTGTGGCGTCGTGAGCAGGAGCGCGGCCTGTCCGCAGGCGAGAAGCGGATGCTGGCCAAGGCCCGCCAGATTCTTGTCGGCGAGCTTGCGCTGGCGGAGAACACCAACGCCGCCAAGGCCGACACCATTCTCGACGAGGTGCTCGCAGCTGCCTCGTAGGACAACGGCGATAGTTCCCGCCGCCGGTCTCGGTGTGCGGCTGGGTGCAGATGTTCCGAAAGCCTTCGTTACGGTCGGTGGCCGGACAATGCTCGAACGTTCTGTTGATGGTTTGTTGTCTTCAGGTGCCATTGACGAGGTAGTAGTCGTCGTTGGCGCCGATCAGCTCGGCAAGGCCGCGGCGCTGGTAGGCCCGTCGGCCCGGGTTGTGCAGGGCGGTGCCGAGCGCACTGATTCCGTGCGTGCCGGGTTGGCCGCCGTGGCTGGGGCCGACTGGATTCTTGTTCACGATGCGGCCCGTCCGTTGACCCCTCCGGACATGATTGCCCGCATCGTGGCGGAACTACGTGAAGGCCGCTGCGCGGTCATCCCGGCGATATCGGTCTCGGACACCATCAAGTCGGTCGATTCGGCGGGTGATGTGAGCGGCACACCCGACCGGGCAAGCTTGCGTGCGGTGCAGACCCCGCAGGGGTTTGCGGCCACCGTGCTCAGACGCGCGTATGCGGCCGCTGGCGATATCGCCACCGATGACGCCGCGCTCGTCGAACAGATCGGTGAGCGCGTTCATGTGGTGGAGGGCGATCGGCTGGCCTTCAAGATCACCACAGCGCTGGATATGATGCTGGCCGAGGCAATCCTGAGCAGAGGGGTAGCCCAATGACCGCATTGCCCCGGGTAGGCATCGGCACCGATGTGCACCCGATAGAGGAGGGCAAGCAATGCTGGCTACTCGGGCTGCTCTTCGCGGATGCCGACGGTTGCGAGGGACATTCAGACGGTGACGTTGCCGCGCACGCCCTGTGCGATGCCCTGCTCTCAGCAGCAGGGCTTGGGGATGTGGGCGCGGTATTCGGTACCGGTCAGCCCGAGTGGTCGGGTGTCAGCGGCGCGAAGATGCTGACCCACGTCCGGGCGCTGCTGCACAACAGCGGTTTCCGGATCGGTAATGCCGCGGTTCAGGTGATCGGGAATCGGCCGAAGATCGGACCCCGCCGGGTGGAGGCGCAGGAGCTACTGTCTGGCCTTCTCGGGGCTCCGGTCTCGGTGTCAGCGACCACGACCGACGGGTTGGGGCTGACTGGACGCGGAGAAGGCTTGGCCGCGGTGGCAACGGCGCTCGTCACAGCGCTGTAAGCTCGCTGGTCGTGACCGGTCACGCTCCGCTTCGGCTGTACGACACCCGCGTGGGTGCCGTGCGTGACTTCGTGCCTCTGCATCCCGGGTCCGTCTCCATCTACCTGTGCGGGGCAACTGTGCAGGGTCTGCCCCATATCGGGCATGTGCGCAGCGGTGTTGCCTTCGATGTGCTGCGCCGCTGGCTCGCTGCCCGCGCCTATGACGTCCTGTTCGTCCGCAATGTCACCGATATCGACGACAAGATCCTCAATAAGGCGGCCGATGCGGGGCGGCCGTGGTGGGAGTGGGCGGCGACGTATGAGCGCGCCTTCGACGAGGCGTACGACGCCCTCGGAGTGCTGCCGCCTTCGGTATCGCCGCGCGCGACGGGGCACATTACCCAGATGATCGAGCTGATCGAGCGGCTCATTGATACCGGGCATGCCTATGCCCGTGGTGGCGACGTCTACTTCGATGTTCTGAGTTATCCGGAGTACGGGCAACTGTCTGGGCACAAGATCGACGATGTGCACCAGGGCGAGGGTGTCGCGACCGGAAAACGTGATCCGCGCGACTTCACCCTGTGGAAGGGCGCCAAGCCCGGTGAGCCGTCGTGGCCGACCCCCTGGGGACCCGGCCGCCCGGGCTGGCATACCGAGTGCGTGGCGATGTGTGAGTCATATCTGGGGCCGGAGTTCGACATTCACGCGGGTGGGATGGATTTAATCTTCCCGCACCACGAGAATGAGATCGCGCAGAGCCGGGCTGCCGGCGACGGATTCGCCCGATACTGGCTGCATAACGGCTGGGTCACCATGAGCGGCGAGAAGATGAGCAAGTCGTTGGGCAATGTGCTGTCCATTCCCGCTGTGCTGCAACGTGTTCGGGCTGTCGAGTTGCGCTACTACCTGGGCAGTGCGCACTACCGCTCCATGCTGGAGTACTCCGAGACCGCGCTCGCTGACGCGGTAAAGGCCTACTGCGGTATCGAAGATTTCCTGCATCGAGTGCGGGTTCGGGTTGGCGAGGTGCCAGTGGGTACCTGGACCCCCGCCTTCGCGGCAGCCCTGGACGACGACCTGTCGGTGCCGATCGCGCTTGCAGAGGTGCATTCCGCGCGCGCCGACGGTAACCGGGCGTTGGATGCCGGCGACCACGAGGGCGCACTGTCGTCGGCGGCAAGTGTCCGCTCCATGATGTCGATTCTTGGCTGCGATCCGCTCGATGAACGCTGGGAGACGCGCGACGAGACGTCTGCCGCATTGAACGCCGTCGACGTGCTGGTTACCGCCGAGCTGGAGCGGCGCGGAAGAGCTCGGGCAGAGAAGGATTGGGCGCTCGCAGACGAGATCCGGGATCGGCTCAAGCGCGCGGGCCTGGAGATAACCGACACCGCAGACGGCCCGCAGTGGTCCCTTACGAGTAGCGACGAAGAGTAGCAATGGCAGGAAATTCTCAGCGCCGTGGCGCAGTACGTAAGCCTGGTACCAAGAAGGGGCCCACCGTCGGTTCTGGCGGTGTGCGCCGGCGCGGACTGGAGGGCAAGGGCGCCACTCCGCCGGCCGAACAACGGACGAAGCATCCGGCCGCCAAACGTGCCGCTGTCCAGCGGAAGGTCAGCGACGCCAAACAGCGTCGGCTTAAGCAGGGCGACGAGTCCGAGATGGTGCTGGGCCGTAACCCGGTGCTCGAATGCCTGCGTACAGGTGTGCCGGCAACCGCGCTGTACGTCGCCGTCGGCGCCGATAACGACGAGCGGCTGACCGAATCGGTGTCGCTGGCCGCCGACGCCGGGATCGCGATCCTGGAGGTGCCACGACCTGACTTGGACCGGATGAGCACCAACGGATTGCACCAGGGGCTCGCGCTGCAAGTGCCGCCGTACAAGTACGCGCATCCCGATGATCTGCTGGCTCGCGCCCGCGCCGAGGCGCAGCCTGCGCTTCTGGTGGCGCTGGACAACATCTCGGACCCGCGCAACCTGGGCGCCATTGTGCGCTCCGTGGCCGCCTTCGGCGGGCACGGCGTCGTCATTCCGCAGCGGCGCAGCGCGTCGGTGACCGCCGTCGCCTGGCGTACCAGTGCGGGTGCGGCGGCGCGTCTTCCTGTGGCCCGCGCCACGAATCTGACGCGCACACTGAAGGATTGGCAAGACAAGGGGATCACCATCGTCGGGCTTGATGCCGGCGGCGACACCGAGCTCGACGATCTCGACGGTGCTGGCGATATCGCTGTTGTCGTCGGGTCGGAGGGCAAGGGGTTGTCTCAGCTGGTCCGCAAGACCTGCGATGCCGTGGTGTCGATCCCCATGGCGGGGCCTGTCGAATCGTTGAACGCCTCGGTGGCCGCGGGCGTGGTACTCGCGGAGATCGCGCGTCAGCGTCGCTGATTTCAGGCGCGATAAGTCGACTGTATACGGAAGATGGCTGTTTGGTGTACGCGAGTGCCTTCTCGGGGAGAGTGACATAACCTCATCGCCATGAAGCGCTTGGCCGCCATTCTTGCCGTCACCCTGGCATTGGCATCCTGCGGAGAAAAGGACAAGGCGTCCTTTGACCTGCAGGCGCACCGGGGTGGACGTGGAGAAACCACCGAAGAATCGTTGCGCGCCTTCGCGAAAGCCCTTGAACTCGGGGTGAGCACTCTCGAGCTTGACATCGTCATCTCCAAGGACCGCAAACCGATGGTCTGGCACGATCCGATGATCGATTCCGCAAAGTGCTCCGATACGGCCCCGGTGATACCTGGCGACCCGCAGTTCCCCTACGTGGGAAAGCTGGTGAAAGACCTGACTTCCGATCAGCTGCGCACGCTGGACTGCGGCAAGCTGCTCAAGGATTTTCCGCAGGCGGAGGTGGTCAAGAACGACAGGATTGCCTTGTTGCCAGAGGTTTTCGCCCTCGCCGATTCCTACCACGCCGACGTGCGGTACAACGTCGAGACCAAGGTGGAGGCCGCGGAACCACAGAAATCCGCCGAGCCGCAGGTGTTCGTCGATGTCATCCTCGACGCGATCCGCGCGACGGGCAAGGTCGACAAAGTAGAGATTCAGAGCTTCGATTGGCGCACGCTACCGATGACCAAGCGGGCCGAACCGGGCATCCCACTCGTCGCACTCTGGGACGAGACCACGTGGTACCCAGGCTCGCCCTGGCTCGGCGGGGTGGACCCCGCGGTCGTCAAGGATCCGATTGACGGGGCCAAGCAGATCGGTGCCACGATTCTGTCGCCCGGATACACGGTGCCCTATGGAGGCAAGGTGGGTGACCCTGGTTTCGCGTTGGTCGCCGACAAGAAGTTTGTCGAGAAGGCGCACAGTTTGGGGCTCAAGGTCATTCCCTGGACCATCAACGATGCCGAGACCATGAAGGCCCAGATTGACGCCGGCGCGGACGGGATCATCAGCGACTACCCGACGGTCTTACGGAAGGTCGTGGCCGAGAAGGGTCTGCCGCTGCCACCGGCCTATCAGCGCTAGGCGAATGATCTCATAATCGCGCTGGAGGCCCATTTCAGCGGCGGTTTCGCCGTCAGGCCTGCACGAACGAGGCCAGCTCGATTCCGTTGGCGGTCAGCGCCGCGCGGACAGCCCGCGCGATCGTCACCGCATCCGGTGAATCGCCGTGCACACAAATCGATTCGGCTGTGCGGCTGAGTGCGGGGATCCGTGCGGCGACCGCGGCGGGATCATGCAGCACCGCACCCGGCTCACCACGTGGCACCAGGGTGCCGTCGTCGCGGTAGGCGCGGTCGGCGAAGGCCTCGGTCACTACGCGCAGCCCCAATGCGCGTGCGCGGTCCCCGAATGCGCCATGCGGCAGCGTCAACACGGGGAGATCGGCACGGACATCCCGCGCCGCACGCGCGACCGCGTCCGCCTGCGCCTTGTGGTGGATGATCGCGTTATACAGCGCGCCATGCGGTTTCACATAGGTCACCGACGATCCCGCGGTCCGGGCCAATGCGTCCAGTGCGCCGATCTGGTACACCACGTCGGCATACAGGTCATCGGCAGCGATATCGACGAACCGGCGACCGAATCCGGCGAGGTCGCGGTAGCCCACCTGTGCGCCGATCCGGATCCCGCGTGCGGCAGCGGCGCGACACGTGTGAAGCAATGTCGCAGGATCGCCCGCGTGGAAACCGCAGGCGAGGTTGGCGCTGGTGATCACGTCCAGCATCGCCTCGTCATCGCCGAGGCGCCAGGCTCCGAAACCTTCACCGAGGTCGGCGTTCAGGTCGATGCGGTCCATCGTGCGAGCCTAGCTCGCTCAGGCGTGCCGATACCGCCCGATGAGACGGCAGAGCAGATAGATGGACACTGCGATCATGGTGACAAAGACCGAGATCGGTACGCCCGGTGCCAAGGACAGCACGATTCCACCGATGGCAGCGATCTCGGCGAAGACAATGGACAACCCGATGGCGCGCGCCGGGGATGAGGTGATGCGAGCGGCGGCCGCCGCAGGCGTGATGAGCAGTGACATCACCAGCAGCGCGCCGACGATTTGCACACCCTGCGCCGCGGTGAGGCCGACCAGGGCAGCGAACACAATCCCCAAGGCACGCACGGGGACTCCGCGCGCCTCGGCGACGTCGGGGTCGACCGTGGCGAACAGCATCGGCCGATAGGTGACCGCCAGTACCGCGCCCACCAGGATGCTCACCACGACGAGCATCAGCAGCCCGCTGTATCCGACGCCGACGATCTGCCCGGTGAGGAGCGCGAAATTGGTGCCGGTGCGCCCCGGATACATGTGGATGAACAGCACCGCCAGGCCCAGCCCGAAGGCCATGACGACACCGATCGCCGAGTCGCGATCCTTGGTGCGTTGTCCGAGGATGCCGAAAAGTATTGCTGCAACCACGCTTCCGAGTAACGCGCCGGTGCCGACGTTGGCGCCGGCCAAGAGCGCTGCGGCGGCACCCGTTAGCGATAGTTCACTGGAACCGTGTACCGCGAAGGACATCTGGCGCATCACCACAAACGGGCCGATGAGCCCCGCCAGCAGCCCCAGCAGCGCGGCCGCCAGGATCGCCTGCTGCACGAAGTCGCGTCCGAGGAGGTCGGCGGTGAGGGAAAGGTCGAAGAAGTTATTCATGTGCGTGCTCCGCACATTCCTCGGTGACCTGTCGGTTTTCGCCCACGACCACGTACTGTCCGCGCACCTTCACCACGTCGATCTGGGCGCGATACAGCTCCGACAACGTCTCGGTCGTCATTACCTCGTCGACGGTACCGATCCGAAAGCGCCCGTCTACCAGATAGAGGATCCGGTCCACGTACGGCAGGATCGGGTTGATCTCGTGGGTCACGAACAGCACGGCCGTCCGTGCGCTGCGCCGCCTTTTGTCGAGCAGCGCGCAAATCTGTTGTGCACTTGCGGGATCCAGATTCAGCAGGGGTTCGTCGCAGAGCAGGAGTGCGGGATCGCCCGCCAGCGCCTGCGCGATGCGCACCCGTTGGAGCTCGCCGCCGGATAGCGACGAGACGGCTTTGGTGGCCAGATGACCGGCATCCACTTGATCCAGCGCAAGGTCGATCGTTGTGCGACGGCGCGCCCGGCTGGCCGGATTTAGTGCCGCCAAACCCCAACGGTGTCCGTCGATTCCGAGGCCCACCAGGTCCTCTGCGCGCAGGATCAGCGCGTTGTCGGCAAGCCGATGTTGGGGGACGTATCCGAGGTCGTCGGCAACGGTCATCGCGCCCCGCGTCAGCGGGACTTCACCCAACAGCAGTCGCAGCAGCGATGTCTTTCCGGAACCGTTGGGGCCCAATAACGCGATGAACTCACTTGGTTCGACCGTCAGGTCGAGATCCTCCCAGAGGGTGCGTCCACCACGATTCAGCGAGGCATTGCGCAGTGTGGCGACACTCATGCGGCCATTATCTCAGGGCCGTGGCGAGCTGCTCGGTGGTGCGTCGCTGCCAGGTGATGTAGTCGGTGTCGTCCGGCAGGGTTTCGGTCACCGTCACCACCGGGACGCCGTGGGATTCGGCGGCTTGCTTGAGCTGATTGGTCACCGGTCCGGCCGTTTGGGAGTTGAAGAGCAGTGCCGCAACCTGTTTGGTGTTGATCAGGTCCAACGCGGTGGCGAGATCCGCGGGGGAGGGGTCCTGGCCTTGCTCGGCAGCTTCGGCGAAGTCGTGGGGCGTGCGGTCGACCAGTTCGCAATGAGAGACCAGGTGACTGGCCACCGGTTCGGTCGCTAGGATCGCCTTGCCGTGGTCCTTCTCGGCGATGCCATGCTGCAGATCTGAGATGGAGTCAAGTTGCTGCCCAAATGTTTTGGCATTCGCGCGGTAAGTATCGGCGTCGTCCGGGTCGGCCTTGGCGAGCTCGTCTGCGACGTGATCGGCTACCTTTTTGGCGGTGCTCAGGCTGTAGAACACATGCTCATTCTTGTCGATCGAGTCAGCGGGTAGCAGCTGATAGGCGTTGATCCGGGGCTGGCCGTCCTTGAGCAGCTTGTCGATGAACGGGTCGTAGCCGTCGCCGTTGTACACCACGAGGGTGGCGTCCTGGACCTGCGCGGCCGCCGCGGGCGTCACCTCGAATGAATGCGGGTCCGTGTTGGCGCCGCTGACCAATGCGCTCACCGTGGCATGGTCGCCTGCGACGGCCTTGGCCACCGAAGCCCAGGCGTCGGTGGAGGCCACCACCGTGGGTTCATCGGACCGTTGGGCGGCCTGGCCGCAACCGGAGAGCACGAGCGTTCCGACGGTCGCAACCGTCACAGCCAACCCAGCCACGCGAGCGTGCACAGCGGACCTCCAGCCCTTCCAGTAATGAAAACGGTTTTCATTATGTGGGATGGGTGGTGAGAGTGCAAAACGTGTCAGCGCTCGCTGAGCTTGGTGGCGACGCGCAGCGCCGGTAGCAGCAGTGATCGCGCCCGTGCCTGCCAGTAGCGCGGCGAAATGGACCGTTAGGAAAGCAGGGCCGCACAGCGCAGCAGCCCGATATGGCTGTACGCCTGCGGATGGTTGCCCAGCGAGCGTTCGGCCACCGGGTCGTATTCCTCGGACAGCAGGCCGGTGGGGCCGGTGGCCTTGACCAGCTGGTCGAACAGTAGCTCGGCCTGCGATCGCGCACCGATGAGCAGATACGCCTCGACGAGCCAGGCGGCGCATAGATGGAAGCCGCCCTCTCCACCGGGCAGACCGTCGTCTCTGTGGTATCGGTAAACCGTTGCACCACTGCGCAACTCGGCCTCTGTGGCGATCACTGTCGCGGTGAAGCGGGGATCGGTGGGCTCGATCAGTCCGGATAGTCCGATATAGAGGGTGGCGGCATCCAGATCGGTGCCGTCGTAGGCGGCCGTGAAGGACTTGACCGACTCGTTCCAGCCCTTTTCCACGACTTCGGCGGCAATCTCGTCGCGCAGTGCGGCCCAGGATGGAGGTGATTCACGCTGAAACTCTTGGGCGAGCTTCACGGCGCGGTCCACGGTCACCCAGCACATGACTTTGGAGTAGACGTGATGCCGGGGATTTCCGCGGATCTCCCAGATTCCGTGATCGGGTTCGTGCCACCGACGCTCGACGGCGAGAACCATGTCGGACACCAGGTTCCAGTCGGCATCGGTCAACGGATCGGTGTGTCCGAGGCGCCGGCGCGCGTGGGTCAGGTCATGGATCAGTTCCACCACCGGGCCGAAGACGTCCAGCTGCACTTGCGAATTGGCGGCGTTGCCGACGCGGACCGGGCGTGAGCCCGCATACCCGGGCAACGAGTCGATCACCGCTTCGGGTGGCAGCACCGTTCCGGCCAATGTGTACAGCGGGTGTAGGCGATCAGGACCGGGCAGATGCTCCAGCACCCGGTGCAGCCAGCCCAGCAGGCCCTCGGCCTCGCTTAGCGATCCCAATGCCACCAGTGCCGATGCGGTCATCGAGGCATCACGTAACCAGCAGTACCGGTAGTCCCAGTTACGAATACCGCCAATGTCTTCCGGTAGCGATGTGGTGGCTGCGGCCAGGATCGCGCCCGACTCGGAGTGCACCAGCCCACGCAACGTCAGCGCCGAGCGCTTCATCAGTCCGGGCTTGCGCTCGGGGAGGGTCAGGGTTTGGGCCCAGTCGCGCCAGTAGGATTCGGCCCGTTCCCGTAGCTCGGGCTCAGTAACTGAGCTCTCGCCGAGATCTTCGGTGCCGCAGCGTAGCTCGAGGACCACCGGGCCATTTGCCGGGCTGATGGTCGCGGTGGCGCTCTGTTCGTCGGCGCCGATTTTCCAGGTGACGCCGGGGGCGCGCAGCACAATGGGATCATTGGTGCCGAGCACGCGCACGCCGTTGTCTTCGGCGACCAATTGCACGGGAGCCTGGCCGAACTCGGGACGCGGGGCGAAGGTGACCACCGCATCGGCCTCACCGGTGACAACCCGGATCAGATCGGTGCGTCCGGGGATCTCGTCGGGTGCCAAGTAGTCGGTGACTTGCAGACTGGCCCAACGTGTTTCGACTGTCATCGTGCTGTCGATGTATTTCTGGCCCAGCGGCAGCGCTGACCGTGCGGGGCCAATCGTGAAGTGTCCGGCCTCGTCCCCACCGAGGAGTTGCGCGAAGACCGCGGCCGAGTCGGGTTCGGGATGACACATCCAGGTGACGCCGCCGGTGGGGGTCACCAGCGCGATGGTGCGCGAATTGGCGAGCATGGTGAGACGTTCGATGGGGGCGGCGTGTCCGCCGAGCAGCCAGGTGCGGCGCTCTTCGAATAGGAAAGCCAGTGCGGTGCCCACGGATTCGGTGTCCGGGATGCGATATTCGGCGAGTGTTTCGCCGTCCCCCACCTTGACGCCGACGTCGGGACCGTGCAACCGTTTGAAGGCCTTTTCGTCGGTGACATCGTCTCCGAAGAACACTGCGGCGGTCGCACCCTCTTGATGGCGCAGGATGTCGAGCGCCTGTCCCTTATCGGTCGGTATGACGGCGAATTCGAGGACCTTCTTGCCCTCGGTGACCTGCGCGCCCCAACCGTTGGCCACGGTAAGTGCTTGGGCCAGCGCGGCATCGCCGTCCTCTACCGAGGCGTTGCGCACGTGCAGTGCGACGCTCGCCGGCTTCAGCTCGATGGCTACCCCGGCGTACTCGGCGGCGATCGCCGACAGCTTGTTGGCAATGGTCTTCAACAGTGCCTTGGCGTCTCCGTCAATGGCGTGCACAAATCCGGCATCGAACTCCGAACCGTGGCTTCCGACCAGATGCACCTCGGAGGGCAGTCGCGACAGGGTCGCCAAATCGCGCAGTGCCCGTCCGGAGATCAGCGCCGAAGTTGTTGACGGCAGTCCCGCCAAAGCCCGCAGCGCCGTAGCCGATTCTGGATGTGGGCGTGCGTCATCGGGGTTGTTGACCAGCGGGGCTATCGTTCCGTCGTAGTCGGAGGCCACGAGCAGCCGGGGCGTACGGGCCACCTCGGAAAGAGCGCGGCGCAGTTCGACGGGCAGATCTTGGGCACTCACCACGGGTCCCGAGTCTACGTCCGCTACTTACTCAGGGTTGGTTAGGCCAAGCGTCGCAGGTCAGGTAATTCCCAGCAGCAATCTGACGGTGCGATCAAGCCGGTGGCTCACATCAGTTGCCGATGCTCGCCGCGTCAACCAGGCAATCATGTTGGAGGTCCAGACATCCGAGATGACACGGGCGATGTGGAACTGCCCGTCGGAGGGATCGTCGTCGCCGGCCATCGCGCGGGCGAAGATGCCGTCCATTAGCCGGCCCACGTGATCAACCTCACCTGCGGCGGAAGCGTCCGCGAAGACCAGGGCGCGGGTCATCGCCTCGGTGAGTAGGGGATTGCGCTGCATGTTGCGGTTCAGCCGGGTGATCGCCGTATGCAGCCGTTCATATGCGGTGCTGCCGCTGACGGCACCACGATCCGATCTGGCGTCGATCTGCTCGAACTCGCGCTCCAGCGCGGACACCAGCAGATGCACTTTGGAGGGAAAGTATCGATACAGGGTGCCGACGGCGACGTCCGCGCGCTCGGCGACGGTGCGCATCTGCACCGCTTCATAGCCTCCCTTGGAGGCGATGGCCAAGGTGGCGTCCAGGATGCGCTTACGGCGCTCGCGCTGCGCGGTCGAACCGAGATCGTCGTCGGATAGTGCTGAGACGGCGGCAGGCTGATTGGTCGCGTCGGTATGACCGCTAGCTGACTGCGCGGTTTCCGATGCGCTAGATGTCCGAGGCGTTGCCATGGCGTCTCTACTCCCTGCGTTCACGTTCTGGTTCAGCGCACGACTATACGGATCACCATGGGCCGTTTCAGGTCTCCCTGGCCCGCTGGTAGTGCTCTGTACAGCCTGAATGCGTTCCTACTACACTGAACCCAATCACGATATTAGAACACGTTCTAGTCTCATGTACCCGAATCAAGCCGAGGAGAATCTGTGTCGTCCGATGTGCAGGAAGCCGCCCGCGACGCTGTCCGTCAGTGGGCCAAGAGCGCGGCTGTCATCGAGTCGGTCCGGAAGATGGAGTCCGAGCCCCACGGGTGGGGCCCTGCCTATGCCGGGCTGGCTGAGCTGGGCATTTTCGGTGTCGCGGTACCAGAGGTCGCCGGCGGTTCGGGAGCTGGATTCGACGACATGATCGCCATGGTCGACGAGGCCGCGGCGTCTTTGGTGCCGGGACCGGTTGCCACCAGTGCGCTGGCCGCGGTAGTGCTGGCGACCGATGGACCCGCGGAATTGGTCGCGGCGCTGGCCGCCGGGGATCGCACGGCGGGGCTGGCCCGCACCGGGAACCTGACCATCGCCGACGGGCTGGCCTCGGGCGTGTTGCCCGCGGTGCTGGGGGGTACGGCCGACGGAGTGCTGTTGGCCCCGGGGCTCGACGGCTGGGTGCTGATCGACTGCGTGGGTGCCGGCGTCACGGTGGACGTCAAGAGGGCGACCGACTTCTCGCGCCCGTGGGCTGCGGTCACCCTGTGCGACGCCGTGGTACATCCGGTGAGCCTGCCAGCCGCCGTGGTCGCCGATCTGGCGACGGTGACCCTCTCGGCCGAGGCTGTCGGTGTGGCGCGTTGGGCGCTGCGGACCGCTGTCGAATACGCGAAGGTGCGCGAGCAATTCGGTAGGCAGATCGGCAGCTTCCAGGCCATCAAGCACATGTGTGCGGAAATGCTATGCCGTGTCGAGCAGGCCGATGTCGCTGTCTGGGATGCCGCCGGATGCGCGCAGGATTCTGTCGCCAATGACGGTGATTCTCAGCAGCTTTCGCTATCCGCCGCCGTTGCGGCGGCGGTCGCCGTCGATGCGGCGCTGGCCAGCACCAAGGACTGCATCCAGATTCTTGGTGGTATCGGATTCACCTGGGAGCATGACGCACACCTGTACCTGCGGCGCGCATACGCACTCCAGTCCTTCTTGGGCAAGCCCGCGGCATGGCGGCGAACGGCCGCCGCGCTGACGCTGGAGGGAACGCGCCGCTCCCTGACCGTCGACCTCGGTGAGGCGGAGAATCAGCGTGCGCAAGTTTCGGCCACCGCTGCGGAAATCGCTTCTGCACCAAGGGGTGAACACCAGATTCGGCTGGCCGATTCGGGCTTCTTGGCTCCGCACTGGCCCGTGCCATATGGGTTGGGCGCGGGGGCAGCGCAGCAGCTGCTCATCGACCAGGAGCTGCATGCCGCGGGTGTCACACGCCCCGATCTTGTCATCGGATGGTGGGCGGCCCCCACCATTCTGGAGCACGGAACTCCCGGGCAGATAGCGCAATTCGTGGCACCCACGCTGCGTGGTGAGATTGAATGGTGCCAGCTGTTCTCCGAGCCCGGCGCCGGTAGCGACCTTGCGGCGTTGCGTACCAAGGCAACCCGGGTCGACGGTGGGTGGAAGCTCGACGGTCAGAAGGTGTGGAACTCCAAGGCTCAGATCGCGGACTGGGCGATCTGCCTGGCGCGGACCAACCCCGACGTTCCCAAGCACAAAGGCATTACGTACTTCCTGCTGGATATGAAGACTCCCGGGATCACCGTGCGGCCGCTGCGTGAGATCACCGGCGAGGAGATGTTCAACGAAGTCTTCCTGGATGGTGTGATCGTCCCGGACGAGTGCGTGGTCGGTTCGGTCGACGACGGGTGGCGCCTGGCCCGCACCACACTGGCCAACGAGCGGGTGGCGATGGCGGGAGGTGGCACTCTCGACGAGGCCATGGAGTCGCTGCTCGCCCTCATCGGGGACACCGAACTGGATGCGGCGCAACTCGATACGCTCGGCGTTTTCGTGTGTTCGGCGCAGACGGGCGCGCTGCTTGATCTGCGCACCGCGCTGCGCGCCATCGGTGGTCAGGATCCGGGTGCGGCCTCGAGTGTGCGCAAGCTCGTCGGTGTGCGTCATCGTCAGGGACTTTCGGAGCATATCCTCGACTACGTGGACACCCATGGCGCGGTGGAGTCTCACGAGATGTGGCTGTTCATGCGGGACCGGTGCCTGTCGATTGCCGGAGGTACCACCCAGATCCTGCTCAGCGTGGCGGGGGAGCGGCTACTCGGCCTGCCGCGTTGACAGCCAGCGGTCAGCTCGGGTGCGCACGCGGTGTTACGTGCCGCGCGGGATCGCCCCAGGACCGTAGAGGCCGCGGCCGCGGCGACGAACTCGGTCGAGTTTGACGTCGGTGCGCAGTGCATCCGAGATCGTCTTTGACGGGCGGCCATCTACGTCAAAACCTATGTCCGTCAACATGGTGACCATCTCGGATACGGTGGAGAGTCCGTGGCGATGGATATGCAGGACGAGCAGGTAGCGCAGCTCGGTGCGCAACGAGCGGGTCCGAGCGGTCATGTGCAGCACCCTGCCACCGGGCGCCGACATGGTCGGACCGATCTCTTAGACGACACACATCTGCTGCCCGCCTCTATGCGACAACTGTCGGGGTTTCCTGCCGGAGCAATTGTTGTCGCATAGACGCGGGCAGCACGCATACATGTTCTGCTTGGGTGCCCGGATTCCGCGCTAGTGTGGCGGCGCTGAGATCAACAACCTGGTGACGGCTAGCTGAAGCGGGCCTGCGCGCAGGCGTCGGGCGAGATCACGCTGCGGCCACCGATACTGGCCTCGACGTGGCTGCACACGATGTAGTCGGCATCGAGCTTGGGTTGCCCTGTCGCCCAATCGGTCGGCTGGGTGGTGCCGGTGATCCGGAAGCGGTCTACATCGCCTCCGCCGAAGTAGACGGTGGTGAGCAGCCAGGTGCTACCGCCGTTGTGCTCCACGGTGTTCGGATTGTCGGCCCACTGCACCCACAGGTAGTTCATCCGGTCCGAGGTGCGTAGTTCGGTGGTCTGCTTGGCCCACAGGTCGCCCCCGAATCCCTCAATCCCGCTGGGGGTCCGCAGGTTGAAGCTCGCGGTGTAGTAGCACTGCCGTTCTGCCCTGCGACAGTCGGCGGTGGCGTGCACCTCGAGTTGGCGCCCCTCATCGACGGGAGTGCTGACGTCGGTGGTCTTGACCTCGGCGGTAGCGGTACCTGGGAAGACTAGGGAAGTAACCACCAGTGATGCGGCGGCCAGCGCCGATTTCAGGGACTTCATGATGTCGGAATCGTATCGGTCCGTTGGGGCAGCGGCGCC
This sequence comes from Mycobacterium sp. D16Q14, assembly GCA_002013415.1. Taxonomy (GTDB): domain Bacteria; phylum Actinomycetota; class Actinomycetes; order Mycobacteriales; family Mycobacteriaceae; genus Mycobacterium. The sequence goes on along the minus strand of MAEX01000014.1, from coordinate 18,072 downwards.
GAGATCTTTTTTCTGTACCCGGCGTTCACTCATCGAAGGTGACGTTGACATCGTCGGTCTCGGGTACAGCCTGGCACGCCAGGATGTACCCGTCGTCGATGTCGTTCTGGGACAGTGCGTCGTTGACGAGCATGCGGACCTGCCCGTCCTTGAGGATGCAGGCACATGTCATGCAGTGCCCCTCGCGGCAGGAGAACGGCGCGTCCAGCCCCTTGGCGAGCAGCACGTCAAGCAGCACGGTGCTGCGCGGCCAGCTGACGGTGTGGGTCTCACCATCGAGTTCCACGGTGGCCGTGGCCGGCGGTTCGTCATCGTCCGAAGGCTCGGCAAGGACTACCTCGGCGAACGGATCGCTCTCCAGAGAGCGGAAGACCTCGATGTGCACGCGGTCCTCGGACATGCCGTTGCTCTTGAGCGCGGCCTCGGAGGCGTCCATGAACGGCCCGGGGCCGCAGATAAAGGCCTCATGCCCGGCAAACGGTGCCGCTAGCGTGGCCAGTGATTGTCGCGAGGGCAGCCCCTGCACCGATTCGAGCCAGTGAATGACGGTCAGCCGCTCCGGATATTGCGTGGTCAGCTCCCGAAGTGCCGCCCCGAAGATGACCGATTGTTCGTCGCGGTTGGCATAGATGAGGACGACCTTGCCGTTGCCCTGGGAGAGCGCGGATTTGCAGATCGCCATCATCGGGGTGATTCCGCTGCCGCCGGCAACGAGGAGGAGATCCCGGCTCAAGTCTGTGGGGACGAACACTCCCGAGGGGGCCAGTACGTGCATGTGCATCCCGGCATGGGCGTTATCGCAGATCCAGTTGGACCCGTAACCATCGACGGTGCGCTTGACTGTCACCGTCAACCGGTCGTCGATATGCGGTGAGCTGGACAGCGAGTAGCAGCGCGCCACCGATCCGGTGCGGTCGGATGGAATGCGCAGCGTGAGGTACTGGCCGGGTGTGTACGCGAACTTATCGGCCGCGTCCTCGGGAATGTCGAAGACCAATGACCTGGAGTCGGCGGTCTCGTCGATAACCTCGGCGATGCGAACCTCGAGGACGTGCTTTCCCAGCGGAACGTCCGTCACGTGATTTCCTCCGTCGTTGACTTCGTCTGGCCGAGCCCAACTACAACCGAACTAGAACAGGTTACAGAATTGGCCTTTGGCCCTACAACACCGTCGTCGCTTCGTTCCAGATGAGCCCGCCTTCCCGGGGTGGGTGAGGCGGTGTCGACACAGATCGAAACGTGTTCTAGTCTCAGCAGGGAACACGCGCTACCACCGTGGGTGTACAGCGAGTGTCGCGAACTACTAGCCCTAGTTTGTGCCGACTGATGCTAACTACAGCAGTGGAGGAAATGCAGTGACGACGACCGAACAGCGGGACGAGATTCAGGCGGTTCTCGCAGGAATTGACGACCTGCTGCCGATCCTGCGCAAGCGTGCGCAGGAGACCGAGGACCTGCGGCGTCTGCCCGACGCCACGGTCGCCGAACTGCAGGAGATTGGCTTCTTCAAGCTGTTGCAGCCCTCGCAGTGGGGTGGATACGAGACGGCCCCCACCACCTTCTACGAGGCGGTGCGCCGGCTGGGCAGCGCCTGCGGCTCAACCGGTTGGGTCTCCTCGATCATCGGCGTGCACAACTGGCACTTGGCCCTGTTTGACCAGAAGGCCCAGGAAGAGGTCTGGGGCGACGACACCAACGTGCGAGTCTCCTCCTCCTACGCGCCCATGGGCGCCGGTGTCGTCGTCGATGGCGGGTACCTGGTCAACGGTGCCTGGAACTGGTCCTCGGGCTGCGATCACGCCACCTGGGCGTTCCTCGGTGGCCCCGTCATCAAGGACGGCCGTCCGGTCGACTTCGGTAGCTTCCTGATCCCGCGTACCGAGTACCGCATCGACGACGTGTGGAACGTCGTCGGTCTGCGTGGCACTGGTAGTAACACCGTCGTGGTCAAGGACGTGTTCGTGCCGTCGCACCGCTTCTTGTCGTACAAGAAGATGAACGACCAGACCGCCGGTGGTTACGAGACCAACACCGCACCGGTGTACAAGATGCCTTGGGGCACCATGCATCCCACCACCATCACCGCGCCCATTATGGGCATGGCGTACGGCGCCTACGACGCGCACGTGGAGGCTCAGGGCAAGCGGGTGCGCGCGGCATACGCCGGTGAGAAGGCCAAGGATGACCCGTTCACCAAGGTTCGGGTGGCCGAGGCCGCCAGTGATATCGATGCCGGTTGGCGTCAGTTGATCGGGAATGTGGGCGACGAGTACGCCCTTATCTCGGCAGGCCAGGAGGTTCCCTTCGAGTTGCGCGCCGCCGCACGCCGCGATCAGGTGCGTGCCACCGGACGGGCCATCGCCTCGATCGACCTGTTGTTTGAGAACTCCGGGGCCACCGCGCTATCGAATGACGCACCGGTGCAGCGTTTCTGGCGTGATGCGCACGCCGGACGCGTACACGCGGCCAATGACGCTGAGCGGGCTTACCAGATCTGGGGTAACCATGCCTTCGAGCTGCCCGCCACCGACACGATGGTTTAGGGGAGCGTCAGCAAGATGAGCATTATCAAGGCACTCGGGTACATGCGGATCGAGGCCACCGATGTAGCTGCTTGGCGCGAATTCGGAACCAAGGTGCTCGGCATGATGGAAGGCACCGGCGACAACCCCGCCGCGCTCTATCTGCGGATGGACGATGTCGCGGCGCGTCTGGTGATCGTACCGGGCGAGAACGACCGGTTGCTCGCCTCGGGCTGGGAGGTCGCGGACGCGCCGGCGTTGCAGGCAATTCGGGATCGCCTGGACAACGCGGGTGTTGAGTACGTCGAGGGCACCAAGGTCGAGGCTTCCGACCGTAAGGTCGAGGGGTTGATCAGGTTCCAGGATCCGTCGGGAAACGTGCTGGAGGTGTTCCACGGAGCCCAGTATCTGGGGCGCCGATTCGTGAGCCCATACGGCCACAAGTTCGTCACGGCTGAGCAGGGCTTGGGGCACGTGGTGCTCACCTGTACCGATGACGCTGCGGCGCAGGCGTTCTACGAGGGTGTGCTCGGCTTCCGGCTGCGCGACTCGATGCGGCTGCCGCCGCAGCTTGTCGGGCGCCCGGCTGATGGTGACCCTGTCTGGCTGCGTTTCTACGGATGCAACCCGCGTCACCACGCGCTGGCGTTCATGCCGATGCCCAACCCGACCGGAATCGTGCACCTGATGGTCGAAGTGGAGAATTCCGACGATGTCGGTCTCTGCTTGGACCGCGCGAACCGGCGAAAGGTCAAGATGTCGGCCACCCTGGGGCGGCACATCAACGACAAGATGCTGTCCTTCTATATGAAGACTCCCGGTGGGTTCGATATGGAATTCGGTTGCGAGGGTTCTGAAGTCGATGACGAGAGCTGGATCGCGCGCGAGAGCGTCGGTATCAGCCTGTGGGGTCACGATTTCAGCGTTGGGTTCAAGTAGAGATGCCCACATCGCAGATCGACCCCAGGGCATTCCGGAATGTGCTGGGGCAGTTCTGTACCGGCGTCACCATCATCACCACGAAGCATGAGGACGTACCGGTGGGCTTCGCCTGTCAGTCGTTCGCGGCGCTGTCGTTGGAGCCGCCGCTGGTGCTGTTCTGTCCGACCAAGCAGTCGCGGTCTTGGGCGGCGATAGAGGCCTCGGGCAAGTTCTGCGTGAATGTCCTCGCGGAGGACCAGCGTGAGGTCTCGGCGCGATTCGGTTCGCGGGAGCCCGATAAGTTCGGCGGAATCGATTGGCGTCCCTCTGGTCTCGGATCGCCGATCATCAACGGATCGCTTGCGCACATTGACTGCGAGGTCGCCACCGTCCACGACGGTGGCGACCATTGGTTGGTGTTCGGATCGGTCAAGGAGTTGAGCGAAGCTCCGGCGATTCCCGCCGCTTCCCGGCCGCTGCTCTTCTATCGCGGGCAGTACACCGGGATCGAACCAGACAAGACCACGCCTGCCGATTGGCGCAATGACCTGGAGGCATTCCTCACCACCACCACCGAGGACACCTGGTTGTAACCCGGCCCTCCGCTCGTTTCCTGTGCGGGCCTGGCCAATCCGGCGTAACGTCTCAGTTCCAGGTGCTACCTCGGTGAGGGCGGGTCATGGCGTTGTACGCGTATCGGTGCACGAACTGTGGCGATACCTCGCGTAAATTTCCGATGGCCACGGCGCCCGATACGGTGCCATGCCCCGGCTGCTCTGCGTCGGCGCGACGGCTTTTCGGTATCGCCGGAATGAGCCGCGGTTCCTCGTCGCGCACGCGCTTGCTCGATGCCACTCATCGCAGTGCCAGTGAGCCGCCCGTGGTTTCCGTGCCGCCGCCCCTGCGCCGCTCAGTGCCGGTGACATCAAATCCCTTGCATCGCAAGTTACCCCGCCCCTGACTGGAAGGACTGCCATGCCCGAAGTGCTGTTCCCGCTGGATTCAAGCAAGAAATTCACCGAGCAACAGATCGTCGGGCACAACCGGTGGCACCCGGACATTCCGCCGGCGGCGGTCGTGAAGCCCGGTACTTCGTTCCGTGTGCATTGTCGCGAATGGTTCGACGGCGCGATTCGCAACGACGACTCCGCCGACGACATCCGTGATGCCCCACTGACCACGGTGCATGCATTGTCGGGACCGTTCTCGGTGGAGGGGGCGCAGCCGGGAGACCTGCTGATCGTCGACATCCTCGATGTGGGTCCCATCCCGCAGGAAGACGCCGGGCCGCTGGCCGGTCAGGGGTGGGGTTACACCGGCATCTTCCCGACCGTGAACGGCGGTGGATTTCTTACCGAGCAGTTCCCGGATGCGTACAAGGCGATTTGGGATTTCTCGGGGCAGACCGCCACCTCCCGCCATGTGCCTGGGGTCAGCTTCACCGGGATCGTGCATCCGGGGTTGATGGGGACGGCGCCATCAGCGGAACTGCTGGCGAGGTGGAACGCCCGTGAGGGTGCGCTGATCGCCACGGATCCCAACCGTGTTCCCGCGCTGGCACTTCCGCCGGAGCCGCGGGATGCGGTGCTCGGTGCGCTTACCGGGGAAACCCTCGAGAGAGCGGCGGCTGAGGCGGCCCGGACCGCGCCACCCCGGGAGAACGGTGGCAATCAAGACATCAAGAACCTGACCAAGGGCAGCAGGGTGTTTTACCCGGTGTTCGTGCCGGGCGGAAAGCTGTCGGTCGGTGACTTGCACTTCTCCCAGGGCGACGGCGAGATCACCTTCTGTGGGGCCATCGAGATGGGTGGCTTCATCGACTTGCATGTCGACGTCCTCAAGGGCGGTATGGACACCTATGGAGTGTCGGAGAACGCGATCTTCATGCCGGGCAATACCGATCCGCAGTATTCGCAGTGGTTGGCGTTCTCGGGGACCTCGGTCACCCTCGACGACGAACAGCGTTACCTGGATTCGCATTTGGCGTACCAGCGCGCTTGTCTGCACGCCATCGATTACCTGACCAAATTCGGCTACAGCCCGGAGCAGGCCTATCTTCTACTGGGCGCCGCACCCATCGAAGGTCGGCTATCCGGCGTCGTCGATATCCCCAATTCCTGTGCCACCGTTTATATTCCGACGGCGATCTTCGACTTCCCGGTGACGCCCTCGGCCGCGGGCCCGGTGCAGATCGACGCCGGTCCGGGTGCGCCGCGATCGGTTGCGCACTGAGTCAGCGCTATCGGGGTTCTTGCTGTGTGGCGCAGTGGATGCCACCGCCGCCGGCGGCAATGCCGTCGATATCGAGCTGCACGATCCGGCGGTCCGGAAACACACGTTCCAGAGTGGACTTGGCTTCCGCATCCGCGCGGGGATCGCCGAACTCGGGTGCGATGACACCGCCGTTGCACACGTAGAAGTTGATGTAACCCGCGGCGAAGTCTTCTGATTCGAATTCAGCGCGCCCCTGCTCGGGTGCTTCGAGCACTTCCACACGCAGGGGGCGTCCGGCCGCGTCCGTCGCCTTTTCTAGGATCGCGAGATGTTCACGTGTCACGTCGTAGTCGAATGAGTCGGGGTCGCTGTCCAGTCCGGCGGCGACAACACCCGGTCCGGCGAACCGCGCATAGAAATCGGTGTGCCCGTCGGTGATATCCATGCCCGCGATACCCGGGAGCCAAATGATCTTGTGCAGGCCAAGTAGTCGCTGTAGCTCCGCCTCGACGTCTTCTTTGGAGCGTCCCCGGTTGCGGTTGTTGTTGAGAACGCAGCTTTCGGTGATGATCGCGGTGCCCTCACCATCGACTTCGATCCCGCCGCCCTCCAGCACAAGATTGGTGTGCAGAGCAGGAACTCCGGCGAGCTTGGCGACCTCGGTGGCGACCTTGGTATCCGAGTCGTGCTTCTGTTTGTTGCCCCAGCCGTTGAAGTTGAAATCAACGGCGGCTCTGCCGGTGTCGTTGCGAACGAACACCGGGCCGCTGTCGCGGATCCACAGATCGTCCAAGGGCGCGGGAACCAAGTCCACGTTGGGCCCTGCCAGTTGGCGGGCCAACTCGGTCTCGTGTGGCCGCACCAGCATCGACACCGGCTCGAACTGCGCGATGGCCTGGGCGATCGCTCCGAGATTCTGCTGAACCCGCCGCTTGAGCCGTCGGCCCCAGATCTCGTCACTGGCGCCGAAGGCCATCCAGGTTCGCAGGTGTGGTTCGCCTTCATCTGGCATGCGCCAGGTGCTGCCGTCGCTCACCTCGCCATTGTTGTCGTCGCGTTCATCGGCACAGGAAGTCAGCACGAGGCCTGCTGCCACCCCCGCTCCGAGTTGGAGCAGGTGTCGTCGGCGCATAACCAGATTGTGCCAAGTTACGCCGCGTTCTGGGGCAGCGCCGCGATGAGCCCGTCGGGGTCGGTGAGGCTGAGCCGCAGGCCGCCGACCGCACCGAACGACATGGGTGCTTTCGGTTTGATGGGTGGGGCGTACTGGATGTCGACAATGCCCTCACGCGAACCGTTGACGAGCCAACCGGTGGCGCTGGCGTGTACACCCCATGCCAGTGGCTTCTCTGCGCGAACAACTGCCGAGCGGATGCTTGTCAGCGGAATCTCGATGGCAAATGCCCATCCGTGCTTGACAGTCAGCGTCTGGTCGGAGATTCGGATGATGGTGCGGCGTGGGCCCAGCCCCATCACCGTGGCAAGCGGTAGATACCAGCGGTCATAGCGCAGCGTGAAGTCCAAGTGTGTCGCCATACCGCGAACGTACCCGAGTTAGCAAATATTCTCCCTGTGATGTACAGGTAATTGTCAGTGCACGGCAATCAAGCCCCGTACCAGCGGTCAGCGTGTTCGGCATGCGTCGGCAGGTAGGCGCCGGGGCCGAAATGCGTGTCGTAGAAGCCCAAGTCGATGTTTTGTGCCTGCAGATACATCAGGGTGTGCACAGTGGGGACGGTGCCGGGAATCTTTCCGAAGGTGTCGTAGACGTAGGAGGCCTCGGTCGTGACGATCTCCTGGATCGCCTCGGCCGGTAATGCGGCTGCGCGCACCTTGCGTGAATCTGCCCAAGCGCCGGGGGTGTCGGGGTGGAAGGGCCCGCCGGGGCCGTATTTGCGCTCGACGTACTTCTGAACGCCCGCTGCGACAGTGGGCACATGCGGGGGACTGAGGGTCTCGAAGAATCCATCCAGACCGGTGGCGTTCGGAAATGGCCACCGGTCATCGTTGTCGGAACGAAACCCGATACCGGGCGCGCGCGGGTCGCCGGAGCCGCCGAGCACCGACAGCCGGTCCAGCCCGTCGAACATCCAGCCGCCCAGCCCGAGCGCCTGAAGTAGGAGCACCCCGTTGTGTGTTGCGGTGGCCAGTTCGGCACTGGCCTCGGTGAGCGTGTACTGCTCCACGAAGGACAGCGGAATGGGGTCGTCGTAATTCCTTAAGCTGCTGAATTTTTCGGTTCCTGGGATGCTCCGGTTGTTGACATCGTCGTAGACCAGGTAGCCATTCGCGGCGAAGAAGGACAGATTGGCGATCAGGTGTTCTGCCAGATCGGCCACGGGGAAGGCCAGCAGGCTGCCCGGGTGATTTCCGATCCAGATGTTGTGGCCCTCCATGTACGGCTCTTCCCGCGGAAACTCCAGGCGTTTGTCCGAGATCCGCACATAGGAGTCGGCGGTGTGGGTGATCCAGTCCTCGATGGACGTGAACTTCCGAGGGGGTTCATCGCGTGTCGGCAGCAGGTAGATTCCGGTGTCATCGGTGAAGAAGAGCTGGCTGGTGTGAAAACCCGCCGCGGAGGGGAAGGTGCGTCCGGTCGCGCTGCCGGAATAGTTCGGGAATGCGGGAGCGTGTCCGGGGTGATAGGTGATGCCGTAGTGCCACCCGGTGACGCCCCCGACCACCGAAAGAATCAGTGCCCGTTCGACTTCCGATATCGGTCTGACGGGATGAGCGCTGGTGTACGCGAGCGGACCGTCGGGGATGCGCCCGCCGAGGGGGAATCGTCGTGACCGGCGCCCGGTGATCGCTGCCAGCAGCGGGAACGTAGTGACCTGCGCCAGGGCTTCGCGTTCGCGGTCAGATATCTGCAGCGGCATGAGTCAAGCCGACCACTGAGCGGTTGTGGGGTCAACCTTTTGGCTTGTCTCCTTTCAAAATATGGCATGAAGGGGGGCTTGCGGCAAGACCCCCATCGTGGCGCAGAATCCTGCGACCACGAATGTCGACTGATGGGAACGGGTATGACGATGCCGAACTTTTTCGAGGCGCACGAGTCGGGCGCGTACTTCCATGGCACCAAGGCCGACCTCGAGATAGGCGATCTGTTGACCCCCGGGCATCTGTCGAACTACGAGGAAGGCCGCATCATGAACCACGTCTACGTGACGAGGACATTGATTGGCGCGGGATTGGCGGCCATCATGGCCAAAGGCGAGGGCAGGGGCCATGTCTACATCGTGGAACCGGAGGGCACCCTGGAAGACGATCCGAACGTCACGGACAAGAAGTTTCCTGGGAATCCGACCCACTCGTACCGCACCCGCGAAGCCGTGCGCATCGTGGGTGCGGTCACGGATTGGGAAGGGCCCCTGTCCGAATCCATGGAAACCTTTCGGGCGGGGCTGGCCGATCTTCGGCGCACGGGAAATGTCGTCATCTATGACTAGAACACGACGAAACTCGACTACGCCGTACGTCGCACCTTGAGCGCCTCGGTGATCATCGGGATCTGCAACGGCAACCGGGCAAGCGCCCCCAGTCGCAACGGCCATGGCTTGTCCCACCACTGACGCGCCATGTTGATATTCGCGGGGAAGACGGCGATGAACAGCAGCGCCGCGAGGGTGCCACCAAGCCTGCGTGTCTTCGGGGTCAGCAGAAGCGCACCGGTTCCGAGCTCGGCAACACCCGAGGCGTACGTGTAGAACCGAGCCTCACCAGGCAGTTCGGCCGGGACGATGGCGTCGAAGGGTTTAGGGGCGACGAAATGTAGGACGCCGACACCGAGGAGCACTGCGGCGAGCCGGTAGGCGGGCCAGGGGCTGGCTTTGGTCTCCATGCCCGGAGTCTAGGCCGGGAACCTACAGTCCTGCGGCGCTCTCCAGGTTTGGGAGTAGCTGACGTGGTGTTCCCAGGAGCAGCGCGCTGCCGTGTGCACGCTTGAAATACAGGTGGGCGTCGTGTTCCCAGGTGATGGCGATACCGCCGTGTAACTGGATCGATTCACCGGCCACGATCGAAAGTGCCTCGCTGGCTTTGATTCTCGCCACGGTCGCGGCCTCGGTAGTGAGATCTTGGATGGCCTGGTACACGGTCGCGCGTGCTGACTCCACCAGCACGTACAGGTCGGCCATCCGGTGTTTGAGAGCCTGGAAGCTGCCGATCGCGCGTCCGAATTGAACCCGCGTCTTGGTGTACTCGACGGTGAGTTCCAGGGCGCGTGCCGCCGCCCCCACCTGCTCGGCGGCCAGTAGTAACCCGGCCTTGTCGACCAGTCCCTGGGCAGTGCCGATCGGTTCGCTTCCGCTGACCGCGACCGCGGCCAACCGGCGGGTGGGATCCATCGTGGACAACGCAGTAGCGGTGACGTTCTCCGCTCGGTGCACTTCATCGCCCTCCAGGGTGAGCACCACATCGGCGTTGGCTCCATTGACGACATATCCCGGGTCGAAGGCCACTGCACCGATCGATTCACCGGAGGCCAACGATTCCAGCAGTTCACCGTCGTACCCGGCGCCCAGGAGAGCGAGCTGTGCCCACAGCGTGCCCATCAGCGGGCTGGGCACGAGCCCGCGGCCGAGCTCCTCCACCACGACGGCCGCGTCTGCTAGCTCGCCCCCGGCACCGCCCAATTCCTCGGGAACCAACAACGCTGCGGCGCCCACCTGTTCGCACAGAACGGTCCACAGGCTCTCGTCGTAGCCGCGTTCGGATTCCATCGCCTTGCGTACCGCGGCCGAGTCGGCCCGTTTGGTCACCAAAGAGCGGACGGTGTCACGCAGCATCTGCCGTTCGGAACTCATGCGAGCGCTCCAAGCACCCGCGCACGGTGCCATTCCAGTGTGCCCCAGGCCGACGTCAGGGCCCGCGCCTTGAGGATCCACAGTGACAGGTCGTATTCGGCAGTGAAGCCGATGGCGCCGTGGGTCTGCAGGGAGGAACGCCCGGCAAGGTAAGCGGCCTTGCCGGCAGCCACCTTCGCCGCACTCACATCACGTGCGGCGGTGGGAGAGTCCTCGGCCAGGGATAACGCCGCGCCGTACACCAACGGGCGGGCCAGCTCCAGTGCGATGTGGACATCGGCCAGCTTGTGCTTGACGGCCTGATAGGAGCCGATCGGCCGCCCGAACTGCGAACGCTGCTTGGCATACTCCACCGCGCGGTCCAGTAGTGACTGCCCAAGACCGACAAGCTGTGCCGAAATCGCGAGCACACCAAAGTTGATGGCGCGGCTGGTATCCAGAGAGACGCCGCCCCCTGTCGGTGTTACATCGAACAGCCGGCGGGTGGCGTCGATCGACTCGTGTTGCGTGCCGGCCTGGGCCTCGCGGAACCCGATGTCGTCGGCGATGAGCACCAGCCCCGCAACATCCGCGTCGAGCGCGCGTGGCGTCGTGGGAGGTGCGGCCACGGTGACGATGAGTTCTCCGGAGGCCAGTTGCGAGGAACGCTCAGCTCCGTTTTCATCCTCGGCGAGCAGGATCGGTGCTACCGCGAGGGACTCGACGACCGGTCCCGGCACCGCCCACTTGCCTAGACCTTCCAGCGCGACAACCAGATCGACGGGATGAGCGCCGATGCCGTCGTACTTTTCGGAGACCGCGAGGGCGGTGACACCGAGATCGGACAATGTCGACCACACCGCGAGCCCGGGTTCGTGGTTACCGGTTGCCCACGCGCGAGCCGCGGCGGGAACATCGGCGGCCCCCAGGGCCGCGTCGATGCTGGCCGCGAAATCTCGCTGCTGCGTGTCTAGATCGAACCTCACTTGGCACCTCCCGTGCGAGCGCTTGCGCTGCTTTCCCTGGGCAGGCCCAGAATCCGCTCGGCAATGATGTTGCGCTGAATCTCGTTGGTGCCAGCGTAAATCGGACCGCCGAGGGAGAACAGGTACCCGTCCGTCCATGGCCCGGTGAGCTCGCCGTCGGCGCCACGCAGGTCGATCGCCGTCTCGTGCAGGGCGACATCCAGCTCGGACCAGAACACCTTGGTAATCGAGGATTCGGCACCGAGCTCGCCGCCGCCGGACAGCCGGGTCACGGTGCCGAAGGTGTGCAGCCGGTAGGCCTGGGCGGCGATCCAGGCGTCGGCGACACGCTCGGACGCGAACCCGTTCTCCGAAACCGACTTCCATAGATTCACCAGCCGGTCCGCGGTGGCCAGGAAGCGGCCGGGGCTACGCAATGACATGCCACGCTCATTGCTCGACGTGCTCATGGCCACCCGCCAGCCATCGTGCACCGCACCGATGACGTCCTCGTCGGGGACAAAGACATCGTCCAGGAAGATCTCGGCGAAACCGGGATCGCCGTCGAGCTGGGGGATGGGGCGAACAGTGACGCCCTCGGCCTTGAGGTCGAACATGAAGTACGTCAAACCCTGGTGGCGCTGCGATTCTGGGTCGGAGCGCCAGAGCCCGAATGCCCTGTCCGCGAATGGCGCTCGTGAGCTCCAGATCTTCTGTCCGGACAAGCGCCAGCCACCGTCTACCTTGCGGGCGGGGGAGCGCAGTGATGCCAGATCGCTACCCGACTCCGGCTCCGACCAGGCTTGTGCCCAGATCTCCTCGCCGTTGGCCATCTTGGGGAGAATGCGATCCAGCTGGTCCTTGCTGCCATGCGCGAACAGCGTGGGCCCCAGCAGGAACATGCCGTTCTGGCTGATGCGCGCGGGGGCCCCTGCCTTGAAGTACTCCTCCTCGAAGATCACCCACTGCAACAGGGTGACATCGCGGCCGCCGTACTCCTTGGGCCAGGACACTGCGGAGAAGCCCGCGTCATAGAGGGTCCGCTCCCACTGGCGGTGCAGTACAGCGCCTTCGGGTGAGTCATAGGAGGGTAGCGGCGGATTCGGGGTGTTGGCGGCGAGGAACTCGCGCACCTCCGTCCGGAACGCCTCGGTCTCGTCGTCAAGCAACAGGTCCATTACGCAGACTCCTCATGCATGGCGCGCAGGGTGGGTTTGACCACCTTGCCGCCCAGGTTGCGGGGAAGTTCGTCGAGAAACTCGACGAACCGCGGTTTCTTGAAGTTCGCCACATGCGCTGCGCTGTAATCGATGACGGCCTGATTGTTGAGGGATGCGCCGGGCTTGCGCACGATGTACGCCTTCCCAACCTCGCCAAGCCGCGCGTCGGGCACTCCGATCACGGCCACGTCCGCTACACCGTCGAGCCGCATCAGCACCTGTTCGATCTCGGCGGGATACACGTTGAACCCACCGCAGATGTACATGTCCTTGAGCCGGTCGGTGATGGTGAGATTGCCGCGCTCGTCGAGCTTTCCGATGTCGCCGGTGTGCAACCAGCCAGCCGAGTCGATGGTTTCGGCGGTGGCCTGCGGATCGTCGAGATAGCCCTTCATGACGTTGGCACTGCGCAGCAGCACTTCGCCTTCGTCGCCCGGGTTCTGCGCGTCGGCGATCCGCAGCTCGTAGCCGATCATCGGACGTCCACAGGTGGTCGCGACCGTCACCGCGTCGTCATCGGAGCGGCAGATCGTGGCGAAGCCTTGAGTCTCGGTGAGGCCGTAGGCGGTAAGTACCAGATCGAAATCCAGCTCGGATTGCATGCGTTCGATGAGCACTACTGGGACGACGGCCGCACCCGTCACGGAGTACCGCAGTGAGGTCAGGTCATAGTTTTTACGGGCAGGGTGGTCGAGCAGCATCTGGAAGATGGTGGGCGCGCCGGGCAACACGGTGATCTTGTGTTCCTGGACTGCGGCCATTGCCTTTTCGGGGTCGAAGGTCAGCTGTGGCATGAGTGCCGCGCCCGTCTGCAGACAGGCCAGGATGCCCGCCTTGTATCCGAAGTTGTGGAAGAACGGGTTGACGCACAGATATCGGTCGTTCTCGGTGAATTCTCCGTAGGTAGCCCACGCCAGGGAGGCCGCCAGTGGTTGGCGGTGCATGCACAGCACACCCTTGCTGCGTCCGGTAGTGCCGGAGGTGAAGAGGATGTCGCTGATGTCTTCGGAGTTCACCGTCGACTTGCGCTCGTCAATGTTCTCGTCGCTCACGTCATCTCCGTGCGCGACGAATTCGTCCCAATTGGCGTGGTCGCCGGCTTCCACCGCGATCCGCACGATATGGGCGAGGTCGGGGAGGGTCGCGGTGTCCAGTTGAGTGATGCGATCCGAACCGAGGAACACTCCGACCGACACCAGCACGCGAGCCTCGCTGCGCTGCAAAATGTCCGTCGCCTCGTCGACGGTGTAGCGGGTGTTCATCGGGACGACGGCGGCTCCGGCGTACTGCGCGCCCAGGCACGCTATGGGCCAGTGCCAGGAGTTGGGAGACCAGATGGCCACCCGGTCTCCGTGCTTGATATCGAGGGCGATCAGCGCCGCCGCGAAGCGCCTGGCGCGGGTGCGAAGTTCGGAAAAGGACAGCCACGAGCCATCGGCATAGAGGGCGTCGCGATCACCGAAACGGGCTGCTGCCTGGTCTAACGCGGCCGGAATGGTGGGCTCGGGTGTCTGCTGCGCCGACTCCATACGCGTCCGACCCACCTTCCAATAACAAGCAAGTGCTTGGTAGGTTAGCCTACAGGTGTGGGTGAGTTCCAAGCGGCTTCCGAGCGTCCGTTATCGGAGATGTCCGATGATCAGGTGCGTACCGAGATCCGGGAATGGCTGGCCGAGAACCTCGTCGGTGAGTTCGCCGAGCTGAAGGGCCTGGGTGGCCCCGGCAGCGAGCATGAAGCCTTCGACGAGCGCCTCGCCTGGAACCGCCACCTGGCCGCCGCGGGCTGGACCTGCCTAGGCTGGCCGGTCGAGCACGGGGGACGCGGCGCCACCGTGAGCCAGCGCGTCATCTTCTACGAGGAGTACGCGCGGGCCGAGGCGCCGCACAAGGTGAACCACCTGGGTGAGGAGCTCCTCGGTCCGACCCTCATCGCCTACGGCACCCCTGAACAGCAGCAGCGCTTCCTTCCAGCCATCCGTGATGTCACGGAGCTGTGGTGTCAGGGCTATTCGGAACCCGGCGCGGGGTCGGACCTGGCGAATGTGTCTACCACCGCGGTGCTTGAGGGTGATGAATGGGTGATTAACGGGCAGAAGGTGTGGACGTCGCTGGCGCTGCAATCACAGTGGTGCTTCGTGGTCGCGCGTACCGAACCCGGATCGGCGCGGCATAGGGGCCTGTCGTATCTTCTGGTGCCCCTCGATCAGCCGGGGGTCGAGATTCGGCCGATCATCCAGCTGACCAGCACCTCGGAGTTCAATGAGGTGTTCTTCGACAACGCGCGTACCGCCGCTGATCTGGTGGTCGGTGAGCCCGGCGATGGCTGGCGGGTGGCGATGGGCACCCTGACCTTCGAACGTGGTGTCTCGACGCTGGGTAACCAGATCACCTATGCCCGTGAACTTTCCCGGCTGGCCGGGCTCGCCAAGTCCAACGGCTCGGCGGACGATCCGGCGATCCGGGAGCGCCTTGCTCAGGCCTACGTAGGGCTTCGCGCCATGCGTGCCTACGCGCTGGCCACCATGGACGAGGAGCGTCCCGGTCAGGACAATGTGTCAAAGTTGTTGTGGGCCAACTGGCATCGCGACTTGGGCGAACTTGCGATGGAGATCATCGGAAAGTCGACTCTGTTGACCGATGACGGCGAGATGGACGAATGGCAGCGGCTGTTCCTCTTCTCGCGCGCCGACACGATCTATGGCGGCTCCAACGAGATCCAACGCAACATCATCTCCGAGCGGGTGCTCGGTTTACCCAGAGAGGCGCGCTAGTGAGCTTGTCGCAGGCACCGGAAGAGATTGCCGGACACGGACTTCTGAAGGGCAAGGCGGTTGTCATCACCGCCGCGGCGGGCACCGGTATTGGATCCTCCACGGCGCGCCGTGCTCTGGCCGAGGGGGCCGACGTCGTCGTCTCCGACTACCACGAGCGTCGCCTCACCGAGACTCGGGACGAGCTCGCGGCGCTCGGGCTGGGCAAGGTGGCCGCGGTGGTGTGTGATGTCACCTCCACCGCAGCCGTGGATGCGCTGATCGCCGAATCCGTAGCGGCCCTTGGCCGTATCGACGTGCTGGTGAACAATGCGGGACTCGGTGGTGAGACTCCCGTCGCCGATATGACCGACGAGCAGTGGGACCGGGTTCTCGACGTCACCCTGACCTCCACCTTCCGTGCCACACGTGCGGCGCTGCGGTACTTCCGCGAGGCCGGCCACGGCGGCGTCATCGTCAACAACGCGAGTGTGTTGGGCTGGCGTGCGCAGTACGGGCAGTCGCACTACGCCGCCGCGAAGGCCGGCGTCATGGCACTTACCCGGTGCAGTGCCATCGAGGCCGTGGAGCATGGCGTGCGCATCAACGCCGTCGCCCCGAGCATTGCCCGGCACAAATTCCTCGACAAGGTGACGTCCTCGGATCTGCTGGACAAGCTGTCCTCCGATGAGGCATTCGGTCGTGCCGCCGAACCATGGGAGATCGCTTCCACCATTGCCTTCCTGGCCAGCGATTACTCGAGCTACCTGACCGGCGAGGTCATCTCGGTGTCCAGCCAGCGGGCGTGACATGCGCCATGAAGCGCACTCAACGGTGACCAAACAAGCGCTTGGTTGATACAGTGGGGAGGTGGACAACGTGGCAGAAGTGCGAGAGTCGGACGCTCTTCGCGCAAGCGGCTCATCGCAGCCGTCTCGGCGTGACGAGCTGCTGAGCCTTGCGGCCGCTATGTTCGCCGAACGCGGTCTGCGCGCCACCACGGTGCGTGATATCGCCGATGCGGCGGGAATCCTGTCCGGCAGCCTCTATCACCACTTCGACTCCAAAGAAGCGATCGTGGACGAGCTGCTCCGCGATTTCCTGGAGGGACTGTTCACTCGGTACCGCGAAATCGCGGCGGCCAACCTGAACCCCGTCGACACCCTCAAGGGCCTTTTTCTGGCGTCGTTCGACGCGATTGAAACCAAGCACGCGCAGGTCGCCATCTACCAGGCGGAGGCGCCCCGACTGCTGTCGCAGGAGCGGTTCGCCTATCTGAACGAGCTCAATACCGAGCAGCGCGAGCTGTGGCTGGAAGTGCTGCGTGATGGCATTGCGCAGGGCTACTTCCGCCCGGATCTCGATGTGGCCGTGGTGTACCGGTTTATTCGCGACGCGACCTGGGTCTCGGTGCGCTGGTTCCGGCCTGGCGGCTCACGCACGGCGCAGGAAGTCGCCGAACAGTACCTCTCGATAGTTCTCGGAGGGATCACCACGAACAACGCCGTTCAGTCACCCGAATAGACAAAGGAGATTCACCATGCCTGAGGCGTACATCATTGACGCTGTGCGTACCGCTGTCGGTAAGCGCAACGGATCGCTGTCCACGGTGCACCCGCTGGATCTGGGTGCGGCCACCTTCAAGGGACTCTTCGACCGCGTCGATGTCGACCCCGACGCCATCGACGACGTGATCATGGGTGTGCTGGACGCTATCGGCGGACAGGCAGGCAATGCCGGACGTTTGGCGTGGCTGGCCGGTGGATACCCGGAGGAGGTGCCGGGCTGCACCGTCGATCGTCAGTGTGGATCAAGCCAGCAGGCCATTTCCTTTGCCGCGCAGGCTGTTATGTCCGGTACCGCCGACTTGATCGTGGCCGGTGGTTTCCAGAACATGAGCCAGATTCCGATCTCGGCGGCGATGCTCGTCGGCAAGGAGTACGGATTCACTTCGCCCACAGCCGAATCCGAGGGCTGGCTACACCGCTACGGCGACCAGGAAATCTCCCAGTTCCGCGGCGCCGAGATGATCGCCGAGAAGTGGGACATCAGCCGCGAGGAGATGGAGCAGTTCGCACTCGCCAGCCATGAGCGGGCATTTGCCGCGATTCGCAACGGACACTTCGACAATGAGATCGTCCCGGTCGGCGACTTCCGGGTGGACGAGGGGCCGCGCGAGAGCACGCTGGAGAAGCTGGCGGGGCTCAAGACCCTGGTCGAGGGTGGCCGTCTGACCGCCGCACTGGCCAGCCAGATCTCCGACGGCGGCAGCGCCACCCTGGTCGCCTCGGAAAGTGCGGTGAAGGCGCACGGCCTCACGCCGCGTGCGCGTATCCATCACATCAGCGCCCGCGGTGATGACCCGGTGTTCATGCTGACCGGCCCGATCCCCGCCACCAAGTACGCGCTGGCCAAGACCGGTCTGACGATGGACGACATCGACGTCGTCGAGATCAACGAGGCCTTTGCCCCTGTCGTGTTGGCATGGGCCAAGGAGCTCGATGTCGATCTGAAGAAGGTCAACCCCAACGGCGGCGCGATCGCGCTGGGTCATCCCTTGGGGGCCACCGGCGCCAAGCTGTTCGCCACCATGCTCAACGAGCTGGAGCGCACCGGAGGCAAGTACGGCCTGCAGACGATGTGTGAGGGCGGCGGCACCGCGAACGTCACCATCATCGAGCGCCTCTGATCGCTCT
>MAEX01000013.1 GCA_002013415.1 Mycobacterium sp. D16Q14 | reverse complement strand
CAAGATGATCTGCCGCTCTGGTTCACAGATCCGTTGCAGAATCGACCAGCGGTCGTAGTCCGGTGTCTTGCCCACCAAGGGAGTCAGACTGGCCATCACCTCGAAAACAGCCTGCTGAAACTCTGCCTCTCCCGGGTTACGTGCGAGAACTGTTTCGAAACGCGGCTGAAAGACGGGGTGCAAAGCCTCTGACATACCTAATAGAGTGCACCACAGCACATTTGGCTAATGCGGCGGTATCAAACCGCGAGGCTACGCGGCAGGCGCGGGCGCGATGGCCAGTGCGTTGCCCTTGATGGTGTAGAAGAATGTGCCCTGCTCGGTCTCCGTCTCGATCACACCAGGTCCGGCAGGCACTGGATGCCCGTCGACGACGCCGACGCGTGACAGCTTCGGGTTGCTACCCGACGCGTGCCAGATCGCCCATTTCCCGTCCTTGACGCGCGCGTCTACCTGAACGAGCAGATCGTCACGCCCGTCCTGATCGATGTCGCGCAACTCGACCGCCGCGCCGTTGAGCCAGCCTTTGAAGGGCTCGGAGATCGTCTGCACAACCTTGCCGTCGGCGGTACGCACCGTGATGGTGGTGGTTGCCCCCTCCGGCTGAGGAGTGCTGGTCTTCTCGAACCGCAGGCCGAGCTGATCAGTGGACTGCAGTACCTCGGGGTCGGCACTGGCCACACCGGGAAGTGCCACAAGGGCCAGCGCTGCGAGCGCTGCCACGCCGGTTGTGCGCAACCGCACCTTGGTGATTTCTCGTCGACCCTGCGAGACCTGCATCGGTGTGTCCATTCGTCATTATTTGCTCAGACATGATTTCTTCGACCCCTCTCGCTGCCCAACCCTCCAGATCAGCGAGTTTGTCGAGCCACTGCCGGACTATCAGCAATGCGGCATCACAAAGGTATACCAGCTGGACCACCGTCGCTAACTCAGCCGTTCGTTGCGAGATGCACAACACTGCACAGAGAACTCCTGCACAGGCCACAGCCCCAGAACGTTCCCCACCGCACGACACACGCACAGCGCCGAATCAACAGCAAAGCATCCGATCGCACGACCCGGAATTGACACGCACGCCGGTCTCGGCCCACGCGAGCCCTCCGGCACAGCAGAGAAGGTTGCTGACCCGGAATCATGTGGCCCAGCGACGTTGGGCTGGGATACCGCGAGTCACGTCATTCTCGTCGACTCATGCACGGGCGCGCTCAGCGATGAGGCGCGTGAATTCCGGCTGCAGCCGTTGAGCTTCGCCCACCGTGATGTGCCCGCCGTCGCGCGCCACCCAGCGCGCACCCATATTGGTGCGGCATATGGCGTCCGGACACATCGCTGAACCCAGGTCAACGGTGGACACCCCGGGAAGTCCACCGGCGGCACGCTGCTCGGCCGCCATGGCGATGTTCTGTTGCCGCTGAATGTCCGCCAACGCGACGGTGCGGCCGCAGTGGGAGGGGGATGTCCAGGCCTCGTAACCCGGGCATTTGTACAGATCCCAGTTCACGAAATGCGGCAAGGTATGCACGACGACCACGGGGACGCGCACCGCCGACAGCTTCTGCAGCACCGCCGCCATCCCCTGCTGCCACAACCGGCCCTTACCGGCATCATCGCCGACCCATTCCTGCGTATCAGGAAGCTGGAAGCGGACATGTTGATCGGCCAGGAAGTAATCGCTTGATGCGGAGGCGATCACCGCCAGTCCCGGCCGGACTGCCGCCAGCGCGCTCGTCCAGCTCCGCACGAAATCGATGCAGCCAGGCGGTGAGGGATCGAGGACGAGCTCGACGAAGGGGCAGGCTGCGTTTGTCGCGAGGATCATCGTCCGGTTTTGCTGTGTCGCCGCCGGGATGAGCGCCTCGGCGAACTGTCCGGCGTTGGAATCACCGACAAGTACGACCGACCGCGAATCGACGTCTCCGCCTCCGGGCCACACGCAGTCCAGACGAGTCTTTTCGTCATCCGGCATGTTGCCGATACACCCTCTGACGACATCCAGATGGGCCGCTCGCTGCGCACGCGCGTCACGAATCGCGGGTGTGGCTATCTGTGCGGCACCGAATGTCACCGCCGAAACGAGCACCGCCAATCCGACGGAGGTCGCCGCGAGTCGCGGCGCGCGAAGATCGGCCAGCTTTCGGCCCGCACGAATCGGGTCTTCGACATAGCGCTTCGACAACCAGGCCGGAAGCAGCGAGAGCACGCCCGCGCAGGGCACCACCCACCGATACTCGGCGCTCAACAGATTGTTGGCGAAAACGATGAGCGGCCAGTGCCACAGGTACCAGCTATAGGACAAGTCCCCCATCCATTGCATCGGCGCCGAGGACAGCACCCAGCCGACGGGCTGCTGCGCCGATACCGACCCCGCGACGATCAGCAGGCCCGAGCCCAGCACCGGGACCAGCGCATTGATTCCCGGAAACGGGTCCGTCGCGGATATCGCGACGGCGCCCCAGAGGACACCGGCCGCACCCAGGACCGCGATCGGCAACGCCACCCGACTGCTCCATCGGCGTATCCGGCTCTCCCCCAGCGCGATCAGCGCACCGACCCCGAATTCCCATGCGCGCGTGGGCGAGCTGTAAAACGAGAATGCCGCGTTGTGCGCGTGAAAAGGGAGACCATCGCTGGCCGTCAGGTAGATCGCGAGCAGCAGCGATGAGACCGATAGCGCCAGAAGCAGCGAGAACGTGATGAGCAGCCGACTGACCCGCCGCAGCATTGCCACGTCAGCCGCCAGCACCATCAGGCCCGGGAATATCAGGTAGAACTGCTCCTCGACTGCCAGCGACCAGGTGTGCAGGAATGGATTCATCACCGCCGGCGCGGCGAAGTAGCCCGAGGGTTCCAGGAAAAGCACCGCGTTCGAGACGAACAACGCCGCGGCGGCGGCGGTTCGCGCCGCGACCTGCATTGACCCCAGCGGACTTTGGATGACGGCGGTCACCGGGAGCACCACGATAATCAGGAGTGCGAGCGCGGGCAGCAGACGCCGCACCCGGCGCGCGTAGAAGCGCCGCACGTCGATGCGCCCCGCCCGATCGGTCTCACGCAGCAGCAGTCGGGTGATCACGAATCCGGAGATGACGAAGAAGACGTCGACACCGATGAATCCGCCGGAGACGGGCAGACCGCTGTGATAAGCGACGACGAGAAGAATGGCTACCGCCCGCAACCCTTGAATGTCGCGACGGCGGTCAACCACCGGCCGATTCTAGATGACGAGCGTTTCCAGATTTGCCTGGAGCAGCCGCCGCTACCGCCAGTAACCGCACTGATGGGTATTGGCGAAACCTTCTCCCGACTGTGGCGTTGGCGGCGCCAGGCGCAGGAACGCACCTCCGGGTAGATATTTGGGCCATTCTGGTTGGCCGTCACCGTTCGGATTCCCGGTCTTCACGAACTGTGTCCAGTACTGGATCATTCGTGTGGACAGGGCGGCGGACTCCTGACTCAACGATCTGGACAGATCGAACAGATATCCCAATTCCGAACCGTGCGAGGCCCCCAGCGGCAACGGTGCGTCCCGGTACTGCTGATCTACCGGCGCGGCAGGGTCGGCAAATTCGTATGCGTACACCGGCGTCTTTCTAACCAACGCCTCGGCCAGACCGAGGGTCGGGCACGCATAGCTGTTATCGGTGTCGATCGCCGCGAGCGCGGCGAGCACATTTCCACCGTACGCGGACAGGGGATATCTCCGCGCGAGTTCCGCGGCCCTGTCCGCGTACTTGCTGTCGAGCGCGCGCTGATACTCCTCGGCGGTGCTCGGCACGGGCTTGTGCTGGTACTGCTGGGCCTCAAACACCGTGGCCTCGTTGGCATTGCTGCCTATGAGGACAGGGACGGGCGAGGCCAAGCCACTCGTGAACGCGTCCAGTGGCGGCGCCGGAAGCTCTGGCGTCCCGGTCACCGGGCTCACCGGTAGCCCTATGCCGGTGAACTGCGGCGAATCCCGCAGCGCGTCGACCGATAGTGTGCGCAAGCAACCGGCGGTGCCGGGCCCCGCCGGGCAACCCACCTCGGCCGCGTAGGCCGCGCTATCGCGGACGGCAGAAGAGACCGGGGCCTGCGCCTGGCATGGAGCGCTCTCCATGATCGCGGATCGGAACAGGCCAGCGGCGCTCGGCGCCACCATCAGGTCGCACACCGATACGCCGCCCGCTGATTGGCCGCCGATCGTCACCTGCCCGGGATCGCCTCCGAACGCGGCGATGTTGTCGCGCACCCATCGCAGCGCCGCCTCCTGATCCAGCAGCCCGTAGTTGCCGATCACATCGGACAGACCCGGGGTGGCCAAGAACCCCAACGTCCCTAGTCGGTAGTTGATGGTGACGACGGCGATTCCGCCCTGGGCGGCCAGCTTTCGTGCGTTGTAGCCGACACCATTACCGGAGATGAAGGCGCCGCCGTGAATCCACACCAGCACCGGCACTTTCCCCTGGGTGTGCCGCGGCATGGTGACGTTGAGGACCAGACAGTCCTCGTTCTGGGTCAGATCGCTCTCGGCTCCCGGCTGCGGGCATTCGACGCCGGGGCCCGTCGCATCACGGGTATCCGACCACGGCGCGACAGGCTCCGGCTCGGTGAATCGTCGCGGGCCGACCGGCGGCGCCGCATAAGGAATGGCGGTGAAGACACGTACTTCGTCGTCGATGTGCCCACGCACCGCACCCGCGCGGGTGTTGACGATCGTCGGATCCGCGGCCGTGGTGGGGCTGCACGACACCACGGCGGCCACGAGTGCAACCAGCACAACCAACAACCGCCGCGTCATGTCACGCTTCACTGGCACGGCCGCAAGCGTAATGGCCGTGGAGCCTGGCAGGGCTTCACGGCCATCGGAGAGACGCCAATAGGCCGGGACTCGAAAGTCCCGGCCTATTGTGCAGAGGTTTACCAGCTGCTCTTGCGGATGCCGGGCAGTTCGCCGGCGTGTGCCATCTCCCGCAAGCAGATTCGGCACAGGCCGAACTTGCGGAACACGGCGTGCGGGCGTCCACACCGGTTGCACCGGGTGTATGCGCGCACCGCGAACTTCGGCTTCTTGTTGGCCTTATTGACCAGCGCAGTCTTCGCCATCTACTTCTTCGCTCCCTGCTCAAGTTCTTTGAAGGGGAAGCCGAGTTGCCGCAGCAGTGCCCGCCCCTCGTCGTCGGTGGTCGCCGAGGTGACGACGGTGATGTCCATGCCCCGCGGGCGGTCAATGGAGTCCACGTCGATCTCGTGGAACATCGACTGCTCGGTGAGACCGAAGGTGTAGTTGCCCTTGCCGTCGAACTGCTTGGGCGACAGGCCGCGGAAGTCGCGGATACGCGGCAGCGCAATGGACACGAGTCGGTCCAGGAACTCCCACATGCGGTCTCCGCGCAGCGTGACGCGGGCACCGATCGGCATGCCTTCACGCAGCTTGAACTGTGCGATGGACTTGCGAGCCTTGCGGATCTCCGGCTTCTGGCCCGTGATAGCGGCCAGGTCGGTGACGGCGCCGTTGATGAGCTTGGCGTCGCGCGCGGCGTCACCCACACCCATGTTGACGACGACCTTCACGACGCCCGGGATCTGCATCACGTTGGCGTACTTGAACTCTTCGTTCAGCGCGGTCTTGATCTCTTCGCGGTAGCGAGCCTTCAGACGGGGCTGAGTGTTTTCGGTGGTGGTCATCAGATGTCCTTCCCGTTGCGGCGGGAGATACGGACCTTCTTGCCGGTCTCTTCGTCTATGCGGTAGCCGATACGGGTCGGCTTGCCGTCGGAGTCGATCACCATCACGTTCGACACGTGGATGGCGGCCTCCTGGGTAACAATCCCGCCTGACTGCGCGCCACGCTCATTGGCCGACTGCGCGGTGTGCTTCTTGATACGGTTCACGCCCTCGACGAGGACACGGTTGCGCTCCGGGTAGGCCGCGATGACCTTGCCCTTGGCGCCCTTGTCCTTGCCGGCGATGACGAGAACGTTGTCGCCCTTGTGCACCTTCATTTACAGCACCTCCGGGGCGAGCGAAACGATCTTCATGAACTTCTTGTCGCGAAGCTCGCGACCGACGGGCCCGAAGATGCGGGTGCCACGCGGGTCGTTGTCGGCCTTGATGATGACGGCGGCGTTCTCATCGAACTTGATGTAGCTGCCATCCGGGCGGCGACGCTCTTTGACGGTACGGACTATGACGGCCTTGACGACGTCACCACGCTTGACGGTGCCTCCGGGGACGGCGTCCTTGACGGTCGCCACAATGATGTCCCCGATCCCGGCGTAGCGTCGCGACGAGCCACCGAGCACGCGGATGCACAAGATCTCCTTGGCACCGGTGTTGTCGGCGACCTTCAGCCGTGACTCCTGCTGAATCACTGGTCTCTCCTACGTGACCTGGAAGTGGATGTGTGCCGGATTCCGACCCGACACACGCGGTCATGTTGTCTCCAGGGCACCCGTCATCCCCGGTTTTCACCTGGTGGGAATGCCTACCTGCCCCCGGGCGCCAAGCACCCACAAGACAACCGCCCTAGTGTAGGCGAACCCGCAGGTCGGATACAAATCCACGCCGCTCCTCTCGCGGCGTTGCTTCAGGGTCGAGTGGTGATGACCCGTTGCAGCAACGCGGACATCACGCCGAGCTCGAGGTACTTAACCACGAGCCCGGGAAACATCCGTTCACGACCAAAGAGCACGAGGATGCTGGCCAGCGCTTCTCCGGCGGGGTACCTTTCGACGTCCGCGGCGCACTTGGCCACGGCCACACGTTCGCTCCACCGACGGCTGTACTTGCCATAGTCATCCACCGAGCGCAACCGCGCCGTTGGCAGCAGGGCGAACAGCTCATCGGTGATCGGCGCGAACTCACAGAATCCGAGAGTCAGCTCCCCAGCCGCTGGATTTACGACCTCCACATGACCAAATGAGCCGTCGTAGGCATCGATTCGTCCAATGAGGCCTTCCAGCACGTTCCATTGCGCTGTCGACAGCTTCCTGAAGAACTCGTCGAACGTTGCGAATGGGCCTACGTCCAATGGGCTATCGGACGCCAACAGCTCGGCCGGTAACTCAAGGATGGCCTTACGCCGACTGAACCAACGCATATCGTGTCCTATCGCTGGAACGCCGAGCCCTGCTCGCGGTCCAGGTAGGTCTCCGACTTGTTGGTAAGGAAGAAGAGGTAGACCACCAGGGAAATCGCGATGCACACCGTGACGTACCCGATGAACAGCGGCACCTGACCATGTTCCTTGAGGGTTTGGTAGATCAGGGGCGCCGTCCCGCCGAACACCGAGTTCGCCAGCGCGTAGCCCACACCTACGCCGAGTGCACGCACATGAGACGGAAACAGTTCGGACTTAACCAGCGCATTGATGGAGGTGTATCCGGTCAAGATCACGTAGGCGCCGGCCACCAACAGAAATGACGCGATGGGCGACCGTGTCTGGGGCAGGTACGTGATGAGGACATACGTGTAGACGAGTCCCCCGAAGCCGAACCACAGCAACAGCGGCCTGCGCCCCACCTTGTCGCTGATGATCCCGCCAATGGGTTGCAGCAGCATCAGGAAGATGAGTCCCGCCAAGTTGATCCAGGTGGCGGTCATGGCCTGGTCCTTGTAGGCGGTCTTGACGATCGCCGGCGCATTGACGCTGTAAGTGTAAAACGCGAGGGTGCCGCCCATCGTGATGAGGAAGCACAGCACCAGTGGTCGCCAGTACCGAGCGAGTAGCTCGCGCATCGATCCGGAGCTGGTGTCCTCACCGGACTTGATGGCCGCCAGCTGTTCGTCGCTAAGCGATTCGTCCATGGTGCGCCGCAACCAGTACACGACGATCGCGGCCACACCTCCGACGGCAAAGGCTATGCGCCAACCGAATTCGTGAACTTGCTCCTTGTCGAAGACTGTCAGGATGATCAGCAGCGTGAATTGGGCGAGCACATGGCCGCCCACCAGCGTCACGTACTGGAACGACGAGAAGAAACCGCGCCGCTCACGGGTGGCGGCCTCGGACATGTAGGTGGCCGAGGTTCCATACTCGCCGCCGGTCGCGAAACCCTGGACCAGTCTGCACAGGATCAGCACGATCGGCGCGGCCATTCCGATGCTGGTGCGCGAGGGCACCAGGGCGATGACCATAGAGCAGGCGGCCATCAACGAGACGCTGATGGTCAGCGCGGCACGGCGGCCGTGCCGGTCGGCGAACCTGCCGAAGAACCACGATCCCACTGGCCGGGTGATGAACGTGACCGCGAAGATCGCATACACGTAGACCGTCGAGTTCTGGTCGGCCTCATCGAAGAATTTCTTCTCGAAGTACATCGCGAAGACGGTGTAGACGTAGACGTCGTACCACTCGACGAGGTTGCCGGACGACCCTCTGATGGTGTTCCAGATGGCGCGGCGAGTGTCAGCCCGGCCCGAAGGAGTTGGCGTGTCAGCAGTCGAAACGGTCATGCAGGCTTACTGACCACCGGATGCCGGACCCGGCGGCGGGCCGTGCCGACCCGGATCGGGCGCAGGGATGCTGCTGGTCGATGCCACCGCCGCTGGAGCATCGGGTGCCGGGCCGTCGGTCGCCGGCATCATCCACGCCGGCGCCTTTCGCGTCGGTGTCGCCGCCACCGGCTTTGGTGTGGACGACGAAGGCTGCGGCGCAGCGGACGAGGTGAGCGACGGTGCCGTGGTGGGCGGTGTCGTCGTTCCGCTCAACGGCTGGGCGCTCTTGGACGTTGAGGCCGGGGCGCCGGAAGTACTCGTGGAGCTGCTGCTGGAAGCGGCCGCCGCGCTACGGCTGGCAGCGACGGCGGTCAGGCGGTTGGCGACGAAATCGGCGGCACGCTCGGCCGACCCGTCCGATTTGTACTGCATGTGCGGCCCCAGGCCGCCGCCGGCCGGATCACAGATCCCGTCACCAGGGTTGCAGATGTCGATGACCTTGCTGCGCTGGTCATCCCTGATCTCCAGGTCCAGATTCATGCCGGCAACCTGCCAGTTCTTGGGATTCCCGATCAATACGATTGCGGCGACCCGCTTTTCAAGATCGGCCGGAAGCGGGCTATTGAAGGTAAGGCCCGTCCCGTTCTTGCCGAACAGCACGTCGACGACCGCCGCGCCCTGGGAAAAGCCCCCGAGCACGAACTGGGCGTTCGGACAGTTCCGCGCCACTTCTTGGACGCGGAAGCTCATGTCATTGGCTCCGTCGCCGGCACGGACCCAGTCGAAGCTCGCCGGATAGTTGACCGCATAGATCTCGACGTTCTTACCGGGGAGCCGATCGACGATTTCGTCGGTGACCGCCTTCCCGACATCGCCGAGCCCGGGTGTGTCGTTGGTCCCGCGCGCGAAGGACACATCCACATCGGGACAGCCCGCCGCGCGGGCGGTTGGAGAGCTCTCCGTGTGTGTAGCGAGCACCGCGGCGGCCGCCGCGGACACCGCGAAAATCGAAACCCCGACCGACCCACGCTTGACGTATCGGTTCATTCGTCCAGCGTAGACAGGTCTGCCCGCACATTGACAGAAGTTGGCAGCATCCGAAAACGACTGTTACCGGCCCCTTACTCGCACCTAATCCACATGGCGCAGTCCCCGCGTGTGCCTTGCCCACTCAGCGGGCACCGCCGTCACCCGAAACTGAAACACGTTCTACTCTTGTGTGGTGGACGTGACATACGAGGGCACCAAGAAAGAACTGGCCACCGATCAGGGCGTGCTGCGCTATCACGAGGCCGGTGAGGGCGAGCCGCTGATCTTGCTGCACGGCTCCGGCCCCGGTGTGACGGGATGGCGCAACTACCGCGGGAACCTCGAGGTTTTCGCCAAGCACTTCCATACCTACGTCCTGGAGTTTCCCGGGTTCGGCGTCAGCGATGCCGTGCAGGGACACCCCGTCCTGACGGCCGGCGCCTCGGTGATCCGGTTCATGGACGGCCTCGGTATCGAGTCCGCCGCCATCGTCGGAAACTCGATGGGCGGGGTCGTCGGCATCAATCTGGCGATCAAGCACCCCGACCGCATCACCAAGCTCGTCACCATCGGCGGTGTCGGACCGAACATCTTCAGCCCGAGCCCCAGCGAGGGCCTGCGCCTGCTGCAGGAGTTCACCGACAACCCCGACCGCGACAAGCTGGTCCGCTGGCTCAACTCGATGGTGTGGAACCCCGCCGTCGTCACCGAGGAGCTCATCGAGGAGCGTTGGGAAGCCGCGATCAACCCGGACGCGCATAAGACCGCGCAGCTGATGTACGGCTCCAAAGCCTTCGCGATGCAACAGCAGTTCCTCGCGAACGCCGATATCGCGCCGTACTGGGCGATGATGCACAAGATCAAGTGCCCGACCCTGCTCACCTGGGGCCGCGATGACAGAGTCAGCCCGCCGGACATGGCGATCGTGCCGATGCGACTCATCCCCAATGCCGAACTGCATATCTTCCCCAACAGCGGCCACTGGGTGATGATCGAAGCCAAGCAGGCCTTCGAGCAGACCGTCGTGGACTTCCTGCGCCGCTAGACGCTCATCGAGTGCATACCGCACGCAGACAAATCGCCGGATTCACCTGCGTGCGGTATGCACTCGGCGCAATGCACGGGGCTGACACTCCCCCAAAGCAAAAGCGCACCGCCCCTTTCGGGAACGGCGCGCTTTTTGCGTATCTGTTTACTTGGCCTTTTCGAGAACCTCGACCAGGCGCCACCGCTTGGTGGCCGACGTCGGACGAGTCTCCATCAGCGAGACGCGGTCGCCGACACCGGCGTCACCGTTCTCATCGTGGGCCTTGACCTTCGACGTGGTGCGGATGATCTTGCCGTACAGGGCGTGCCGTGCACGGGACTCGAGCTCGACCACGATGGTCTTCTGCATCTTGTCCGAGACGACATAACCGATGGCGGTCTTACGACGCCCACGCGGCTGCTCGGTGGCCGGGGTGTGCTTAGGCCCGGCGGCCTTCTTGGTCTCGCTCACTTGCTGTCCTCGCTATCGGGTCCTGCGGCCAATCCGAGCTCGCGCTCACGCATTACCGTGTAGATGCGCGCGATCTCCTGGCGCACCGCACGCAGCCGACGGTTGTTGGCGAGCTGACCGGTGGCCATCTGGAAGCGCAGATTGAACAGCTCTTCCTTGGACTCACGCAGCTTGGTGATCAGCTCGTCCTCGTTGCTTTCCCGCAGTTCGCCAGCGGAAATTCCCACTGCCATCAGAACTGCTCCTCTCGTGTGATGATGCGCGCCTTGATCGGCAGCTTGTGGATCGCGCGCGTCAATGCTTCGCGCGCGGTCTCCTCGTTCGGGTAGCTCAACTCGAACAGCACACGACCGGGCTTGACGTTCGCAACCCACCACTCCGGCGAACCCTTACCGGAACCCATGCGGGTTTCGGCTGGCTTCTTGGTCAGCGGGCGGTCGGGGAAGATGTTGATCCAGACCTTGCCGCCACGCTTGATGTGCCGGTTGATGGCGATACGAGCGGACTCGATCTGCCGGTTCGTGATGTATGCATGGCCCAGCGCCTGAATGCCGTAGTCACCGAAGGCAACAGTGGTACCGCCCGAGGCGGTGCCCTTCTTCTTCGGGTGATGCTGCTTGCGGTGCTTGACCTTACGGGGAATCAGCATGTTTAGCTCTCCGTGGTTTCTGCGGACGGCGCGCTAGCACCGTCCGAGGCAGGGGTCTCTGCGGCGGCACGGCCGGCCTCGGTGCTCGTCGCGGTGGTACCCGATGCGCCGCTCCGACGCGGACGGGCACCGGCCGGACGCTCACGGCGCGGACGGTCACCGGCAGGCGCGGCCACCGCGGCGGCGAGCTCACGCTTGCCACCGACGATGTCGCCCTTGTAGATCCAGACCTTCACGCCGATCCGGCCGAAGGTGGTCTTGGCTTCGTACAAGCCGTAGTCGATATCGGCACGCAGCGTGTGCAGCGGCACCCGACCCTCGCGGTAGAACTCCGAGCGGCTCATCTCAGCACCGCCGAGGCGGCCCGAGCACTGCACCCGAATGCCCTTGACGTTCGGCTGACGCATGGCCGACTGGATGGCCTTTCGCATCGCGCGACGGAACGCCACACGATTCGAAAGCTGCTCGGCGACACCCTGGGCAACCAGCTGCGCCTCGGCCTCGGGGTTCTTCACCTCGAGGATGTTCAGCTGCACCTGCTTCTTGGTCAGCTTCTCCAGGTCGGCGCGGATGCGGTCAGCCTCGGTGCCACGACGGCCGATGACGATGCCGGGACGCGCGGTGTGGATGTCGACGCGAACCCGGTCACGGGTGCGCTCGATCTCCACCTTGGCGATGCCGGCACGCTCCAGGCCAGTGGCCAGCAGACGGCGGATCGCCACGTCTTCCTTGACATAGTCCGCGTACTGCTTGT
The DNA here is from genome assembly GCA_002013415.1 of Mycobacterium sp. D16Q14. GTDB lineage: Bacteria > Actinomycetota > Actinomycetes > Mycobacteriales > Mycobacteriaceae > Mycobacterium. The sequence continues at coordinate 145,290 of MAEX01000013.1, read as the reverse complement.
CGGCGTACCAGCGGGACTTCCAGTCGGTGGTGATACCGAGCCGGAAACCGTGCGGATTGATCTTCTGGCCCACTAGCGCGAGCCTCCCTTCGCCTCAGCGGTGGTCTTGTTGGCGGCAGCCTTCGAGCCCTCGGCCCGGCGGGCACGAGCAGCGGCCTGTGAAGTTCCGGCCTTACCGCCCTTCTCGGACTTGGGACGGCTCTCCACCACCACGGTGATGTGGCTGGTGCGCTTGCGGATCCGGAACGCACGGCCCTGCGCGCGGGGACGGATGCGCTTAGCGGTCGGGCCCTCGTCGGCGAAGATCTCCGACACCACCAGGGTGGAGGGATCCAGACCGTCGTTGTTCTGCGCGTTGGCGGCAGCGCTGGCGATGACTTTGGCCACTGGCTCGCTGGCCGCCTGCGGTGCCCACCGCAGGATGTCGATGGCGACGGCCACGGGCTTGCCGCGCACCAAGTCAATGACCCGGCGTGCCTTGGTCGGCGAGACCCGCACGAACCGTGCAACGGCCTTGGCCGATGGGTATTCAGTCGTTGTAGTCATTAGCGCCGCTTGCTCTTTCGGTCGTCCTTGATATGACCCTTGAAGGTCCGCGTCGGGGCGAACTCGCCCAGCTTGTGACCGACCATCGCTTCGGTGACGAAGACGGGAACGTGCTTGCGCCCGTCATGCACCGCGAAGGTGTGGCCAATGAAGTCGGGGATGATGGTCGACCGACGCGACCAGGTCTTGATGACCTGCTTGGTGTTCTTCTCGTTCTGTACGTCGACCTTCTTGAGCAGATGGTCGTCGATGAACGGGCCCTTCTTAAGGCTGCGTGGCATCGCTTACTCCTAGCGCTTCTTGCCGGTGCGCCGGCGACGGACGATGAGCTTGTCGCTCGCCTTGTTCGGCTTGCGGGTGCGGCCTTCGGGCTTGCCCCACGGGCTCACCGGGTGACGACCACCGGAGGTCTTACCTTCACCACCACCGTGCGGGTGGTCGACCGGGTTCATCACGACACCACGGACGGTCGGGCGCTTGCCCTTCCACCGCATACGGCCGGCCTTACCCCAGTTGATGTTGCCCTGCTCGGCGTTGCCGACCTCACCGACGGTGGCGCGGCAGCGCACGTCGACGCGGCGGATCTCACCGCTGGGCATACGCAGGGAGGCGTAAGCGCCTTCCTTGCCCAGCAGCTGGATACCGGCACCGGCAGAGCGGGCCATCTTGGCTCCACCGCCGGGACGCAGCTCGACGGCGTGCACGGTGGTACCCGTCGGGATGTTGCGCAACGGCAGGTTGTTGCCCGGCTTGATGTCGGCGTTGGCGCCCGACTCCACCACGTCACCCTGCGAAAGCCCGACCGGCGCGATGATGTAGCGCTTCTCGCCATCCAGGAAGTGCAGCAGAGCGATGCGCGCGGTGCGGTTGGGGTCGTACTCGATGTGCGCAACCTTGGCGTTGACGCCGTCCTTGTCGTGGCGACGGAAATCAATCAGCCGGTAGGCACGCTTGTGGCCGCCACCCTTGTGACGAGTGGTGATGCGGCCGTGGGCGTTACGACCACCGGTGCCGTGCAGCGGGCGAACCAGCGACTTCTCGGGAGTCGAGCGAGTGATCTCCGAGAAATCGGCGACGCTCGAGCCGCGGCGACCGGGGGTCGTCGGCTTGTACTTGCGAATAGCCATGTCTTCTCTAGTCCTCTACTCCCCGACTACGCGGGGGCTCCAAACAGGTCGATCGGCTTGCTGCCCGGTGCCAGGGTGACGATGGCGCGCTTGGTGCTCTTGCGCTGTCCGAAACCGGTGCGGGTGCGCTTGCGCTTGCCCTGCCGGTTGGCGGTGTTCACCGAGGAGACCTTGACGCTGAAGATCTGCTCGATAGCGATCTTGATCTGCGTCTTGTTCGAGTCCGGGTGGACAACGAAGGTGTACACGTTGTCTTCGATCAACGAGTACGACTTCTCCGAGATCACCGGGGCCAGGATGATGTCGCGGGGGTCAGCGATGGTTGCCATCAGGCCGACACCTCCTCTTTCTTCTTGGCGTTGATGAAGCCGTTGAGGGCCTCGACGCTGAACACCAGGTCATCGGCCTTCAGCACGTCATAGGTGTTGAGCTGGTCGTAGGCCAGCACATGCACGTTCGGCAGGTTCCGGACGCTCTTGACCGAAGTCAGATCGTCGCGGCCCAGCACCACCAGCACCTGCTTGCGGTCGGTGATCTCGGCCAGGAACGCCTTGGCGCTCTTGGTCGAGGGCTCCTGCCCGGCAACCAGTTCGGTGATGGCGTGGATCCGGCCGTTGCGAGCCCGGTCAGACAGCGCACCGCGCAGGGCGGCGGCGATCATCTTCTTGGGCGTCCGCTGGCTGTAGTCACGCGGCTGCGGGCCGTGGACAACGCCACCACCGGCGAACTGCGGAGCGCGGGTCGAACCCTGACGGGCACGGCCGGTTCCCTTCTGCCGGTACGGCTTCTTGCCGCCACCGGACACCAGACCACGCGTCTTGGTGGAGTGGGTGCCCTGACGGCCTGCGGCCAGCTGAGCGGTCACCACCTGGTGCAGCAGCGCGATATTGGCTGGGGCGTCGAACAATTCGGCCGGCAGCTCGATGGAGCCGTCCGTCTTGCCACCCGGAGCCTTGACGTCAATCTTCAAAGTGCTCACTTCTCACCTCGCTTGACAGCGGTGCGGACCACAACCAGGCCACCCTTACGTCCGGGGATGGCACCCTTGATCAGCAGTACGCCGTTCTCAGCATCAACCTTGTGCACCACCAGGTTCTGTGTGGTGACGCGATCGCTACCCATACGTCCGGACATCCGCGTGCCCTTGAAGACACGACCCGGGGTGGCGCAGCCACCGATCGAGCCGGGACGACGGTGCACGGCCTGTGCACCGTGGCTGGCGCCCTGACCGCTGAAGCCGTGACGCTTCATGGTTCCGGCGAAGCCCTTGCCCTTCGAGGTTCCGGTGACGTCGACATAGGCGCCGTCACTGAAGATCTCGGCCGTCAGCTCCTGGCCGACCTCGTACTCGGCGGCAGCAGCCTCGTCGTCCAGGCGCAGCTCGGCCAGGTGGCGACGGGGGTTGATACCCGCAGCACTGAACTGACCGGTGACCGGCTTGGTCACCTTGCGCGGACTGATCTCACCGAATGCGAGCTGGATGGCGCTGTAGCCGTCCTGCTCCTGGGTGCGGATGCGGGTCACCACATTGGGTCCGGCCTTGACGACGGTCACCGGGACAACCCGGTTGTTGTCGTCGAACACCTGTGTCATACCCAGCTTGGTGCCCAGAATTCCTTTTCTTGCCATGGTTTCTGGTTCTCCTACTGGATGTTCACGTCGACGCTGGCCGGCAGGTCGATGCGCATAAGCGCGTCAACCGTCTTGGGCGTCGGGTCGAGGATGTCGATGAGCCGCTTGTGGGTGCGCATCTCGAAATGCTCGCGCGAATCCTTGTACTTGTGCGGCGACCGAATAACGCAATACACGTTCTTCTCGGTTGGCAGCGGCACAGGTCCAACGACACTCGCGCCGGTACGGGTCACCGTCTCAACAATCTTGCGCGCAGAGGCATCAATGGCCTCATGGTCGTAGGCCTTGAGCCTGATGCGGATCTTCTGTCCCGCCACGCTTCCTACCTCTACTATCACTGGTCCGGAGCACGCCGAAGCGCACAACCCGATACCGCCGCTGTTTACCTGTCTTAGTTCACCGACCCCCGCGGTCGGGCGTGTCGCCCTCGCGCGCAGTCGTCCGCGTCGAAAATTCTCGTCGCTTGGACCGGGCCGACGCGCCCGTAAGGGCGCTGTAGTTCGCCGCCTCCGTTCGCGCGCCACAAAGGGCGTCGCAACCGGTTCACGGCAACCCGAACAGTATGCCTTATCCCGCGGCTGCGGCCAAATCCCTGCTGTACCCACCCGGCAGCACCAACGGGCAGCCCTTGACCTGCGAATCCGAAGACGTCTGGAACGCTAGTACAAGATTCGTCGAGGAGGTTGGGACGTGCGCTGGTCGGAGGCCGACGGAGGGCGTTCATTTGTGCGGGCACTGCCCGTCCCGTCCGGCAGTGCCCCACCGTTTGACATCAGCGCTGCTCCCGCCGAACCGCTCCCGTTGTTCGTCGAGTGGATAGAGCAGGCGGCGCGGGCCGGCGTACCGGAGCCGCACGCCATGGCGATCTCGACGGTCGATGCCCAGGCTGCGCCGCGCACGTGTGCCGATTTTGAAGGCCGCCGAAGAGAGCGGTTGGCATTTCGCGGCGAGCTCGATGAGCGAAAAGGGGCGTGATCTCTCCGCTCACCCGGCCGCGCACTGACTTTCCATTGGCCGGCGGCTGTCCGGCAGATACGGGTGACGGGCCCGGTCGTCGACGACGGTGCGCAGGCAAGCGCTGAAGACTTCCTGGGCAGGCCCATCGGATCCCGAGCGATGGCACTGACGTTTCGGCAGAGCCAGCCGCTGACCGAAGCGGCGGAAATCGACGCAGAGATCGAGAAGGCCCATCGGAAGCTGGCGGACGATCCCGCGCTGGTTCCGATCGAGTGGGTGTCCTATGCGGTGCAGCCAACGCAGGTGGAGTTCTGGCAGGGCTCCCCCGACCGCACGCACCTGCGTATCGGCTATCAGCGCACTGACGACGGATGGGAGCGCACACAGCTATGGCCGTGATCGAGGAGCTGGTTGACGTGCGTGTTCGACGTCATCTTACTTTCGAGTAAGGTACGTGACGTGAGTGCATCTCCGACCTACAAGATCTGGCAGCGTCTGCAGAACAAGCCCGGCGGCTCCGCCCTGTTCTCCGCCGCCATGATGGCCCGTGTCCCCTACTTCGCCTCGGTGGTGCCGCACGTGCACCGGATGGAACCGGGCTACTGCGAGGTGACCGCTCCCAAGTGGTACTTCGTCTACAACCACCTCAAGACCTTCCACGCGATCGCCGCGTGCAACCTGGCCGAGGTCGCGATGGGGATGCTGATGGAGGCCACCACACCGTCCTCGCATCGCTGGATCCCCAAGGCGATGAATGTGCAATACCTCGGCAAGGCCACCACCTCGCTACGCGCGGTCGCCAAGCTGGAGGGCCTCGACTTCGCCTCGATCACCGAGGGCACCGATGTCGTTGTGCCGATCAGCATCACCGACCGTGACGGCAAGGAAGTGGTGAAGGCAGAGATCACCACCTGGGTGACGCCCGCCTAGCCCGCATCCGGCGGCCAGATTCGGCCGTTAGGGCCAAATCTATGGTGTGCCGCGCGCACACTCCGGCTATGGCCACTGCACTATCCGAAATCGAAGACGCCGGCCGACTCTTGGCCGATCCGACCGCTTACGCAGACGAGCCCCGTCTGCACGACGCGCTGACCCTGCTGCGGCGTGAACAACCCGTGGCGAAGGTCGTTACCGACAACTACCGACCGTTCTGGGCGGTCACCAAGCACGACGACATCATGGACGTCGAGCGCGACAACACGCTCTGGATCAACGAACCGCGTCCCCTGCTGATGAACCTCGAGCAGGAGGCCGAGCTGGACAAGCAGGCCGCCATGGGGATCGAGCTCAAAACCCTCGTTCACATCGACGACCCCAAACACCGCGTTCTGCGCGCCATCGGGGCCGACTGGTTCCGACCAAAGGCCATGCGGAACATGAAAATCCGCACCGACGAGCTGGCCGCTAGATATGTGAACAAGCTGATGGAGGCCGGCGGACGCTGCGACTTCGCCCAGGACGTCGCCGTGCATTTTCCCCTCTACGTCATCATGTCTCTGCTCGGCATTCCCGAATCGGATTTCGACCGGATGCTCAAGCTCACCCAGGAACTGTTCGGCGGCGACGACACCGAATTCCAGCGCGGTGCGACTCCGGAGGAGCAGCTGCTGGCGCTGCTGGATTTCTTCGGATACTTCAGCGGGCTCACCGCATCCCGGCGCGAAAACCCCACCGGTGACCTGGCGTCGACCATCGCGAACGCCAAGGTCGATGGTGAGCCGCTCTCCGATGTCGACATCGCGTCGTACTACACGATCATCGCCACCGCCGGACACGACACCACCAGTGCCACGATTGCCGGTGGGCTGGAAGCACTTCTGCAGCATCCAGACCAGCTCGCTCGACTACGCGAGAACCCCGAGCTCATGCCCCTGGCGGTCGACGAGATGATCCGCTGGGTGACACCGGTCAAGGAATTCATGCGAACAGCGACCGCCGACACCGAGATTCGCGGAGTACCCATCGCCGAAGGCGAGTCGGTGCTGCTGTCCTACCCATCGGGTAACCGGGACGAGGACACCTTCGCCAATCCGTTCACCTTCGACCTGGGACGAGACCCCAACAAACACTTGGCATTCGGGTTCGGTGTGCACTTCTGCCTGGGAGCGGCACTGGCCCGGATGGAGGTCAACAGCTTCTTCTCGGCACTGCTCCCCCGGCTGGAGTCCATCGAGATCGACGGGAATGTCGAGCGGACGTCGACCATATTCGTCGGCGGTATCAAGCACCTGCCGATCCGCTACGTCCTGCGGTGACGGCGACTATCAGTTAAGCCGCGCGGAACCATCCGCCGCGACTTCGATTGACGCACCAGCGATATCGGTGTCCACAATCTGCGCCGCCGCATCGCGGTCGTCGATCTTGGCGAAGGTGCGTGCCCCCGCCGGGGTGCGCACGCTCACGAACGTCTGGAACGGCGATCCGTCACGTCCATAGTTGACGGTCCATGCCTCGACGGTCGCCACACCCGAATAGCCGTCGGCCGCCGCGGTTCTGGGCTCCCGGTCGACCTCGGACTGCACGTCCTCGTACCTGAACCCCGACGCGGGCGGCTCGGTTCCGTAGATTCCGAAGGCATGCTTGGTGAGATACCCGCCATTGGCTGTGATCAGCCCCTTCGCACCGGGACGCTCGCGCAGCCGCTCGGCCATGGTGGCAATGGAGTGGGTCACGTAGTTGCACCACGGGCCGCCGGCGAACGTGAGGCCACCGGTGACCGTGAGCGGCCGCGCAGGGTCATCGAGCGCCAGTCCCAGCTCGGTAGCCGCGACCTGCACCGCTGAGGGGAAACACGAATAGATGTCGATCAGGTCCACGTCATCGGTTCCCAGACCGACGATATCGAAGGCGCGCTTGCCCGCAAGGCGGATGGCCGGAGACCGATGCAGCTCATCGCGTTCACCGAGCGCGAAGGTGTCGTTGGCCTGACTGCCGGCGAGCGGAAATATCCAGCGGTCCTCCGGAATTCGGAACCGTCGCGCTGTTTCCAGCGAGGTGAGCAGCAGCACCGCCCCTTGCTCGACCATGTTGTTGGAGTTCATCAGCTTGGTGTACGGCGAGCTGATCCACCGATTGTCGGGGCCGGGCGTGGCGATCTGCTCGGCGGTGTACGCATCGTTGGACCAGGCATGCACGTTGTTCACGGCCACGGCGTTAAAGCGCTGCCACAATTGAGAAATCGCGGCGCGATGGTCGGCTACGGATACACCGTTGGCGACTCGAATTGCCTGCTCGAACAGCGGATACACATGGCCGGGAGAGATCAGGCCAATGGTGGTCTCGGCACCGCCCACCTGATCCATACGACCGCCGAGAATGGTTGGTTCGGCAATGGATTCGTCTTGCGTGGTCCACGTGGGCTGCACACCGGTGGCCATCATCTTGTTGCGCGACCGCCACATCTCCGCCCCGCCGATGAGAACCACCTCGGCATCCCCGGCGAGAATGTCCGCGGCCGCATGGTTGACCAACAGCTGCGGCGAGTTGCCGCTGGGCCCGGTATAGAACGTGCGCTTGGGCGCCGAACCCAGACGTTCACCGAGCAGCAGGCCGGGGTCGCGATACTTCCACGAGAAGATGTTCGCCACGGACACCGTGTCGATGGCGGTGAGCAGCTCAGCCGCCCCCGCATCCTGGGCCGCCAGCCGGGCCGCTCGCTCCATAAGGTCGATGGGTTCAGGGATCTCGGAGAACGGACAATCGGCGTCCGTCCGCTGGTTGACCTGTCCGGTACCGACGAGGACCGGCGTGCGAGGGTCGAGGGCCATGAGCCGATGGTAACCAACCACCCGGTTGGTCCCGGAGGGCCATCCCGCTACGTGGTGAGAGCGGGCCCGGATCCCTCGATCTGACTACCCGCGCCCGTCATGTCCTTGAGGGCGACGCCTGACCGGCCGAGCTCATGTGCGCCCGCCACCAGGGCGGCTACGACCTGTGCCGCCTGCTGGTAGCCCAACCCTTCCGGAGGATGAATGTTGGACACGCAATTACGTTGTGCATCACTGCATCCGACAACGGGATTGTGCGTGAGGTATATCCCGACGCTGTCGGCGACGGACAGGCCGGGACGTTCCCCGATGAGTACCAGGACAGTGTCGACGCCAAGTGCGACGCCAATGTGGTCACCCAGGGCCACCCGCGCCTGTGTCGCGATGACGAGCGGTGCGATCGAATATCCGCGAAGTCGCTGGTGCAGCGCCTGTAACAGCGGAACCCCGTGGTCATCGAGGGCGCGCGGAGACAAACCGTCAGCCAGCACGATGCCGATATCAGCGGCGGAATCCGACAACACATCCAGCGCGCCATCGGCGGGGGCCCGACCCAGGTCTGGGCGGCGCAAATACTCGGATCGATCGCCCGCCCGGCTGGTCACCAGCAGCGGCGTACCCAATCCGAGACCGTCGATACGGCCGGCCAGGGCGCGTGCGTCCAGGGGCGTATGCACCGCGTCACGAGCGGCAGCGTGTGCGGTCCCGAACTCCAGCACTCGACTGGTGGGCAACGCATCCCCGCTGCGCCCCAACCCGATTCGTGACTGCGTGGAGCGGCGTAACGTATCCCAGATATCTTCCGCCGCTCCGTTGTTCGCGATATCACTCATAACAGCGCCCGCAACGGCGAATCGTTGACCGCGATTTCACGCAGCCCCCCATCACGCTCCAGCATGCCCATGCGCTCAAGCCAGTCGTTGAACTCCGGGGCCGGCCGCAAACCGAAGGTGCGGCGCGCGAACAGCGCATCATGGAAGGACAGGCTCTGGTATCCGAGCATGACGTCATCGGCCCCGGGTACTGCGATGACAAACGCAACCCCCGCGGCCGTAAGCACGGTGAGCAAGACGTCCATGTCATCCGAATCGGCCTCGGCATGATTGGTGTAGCAGACATCCACCCCCATCGGGAGCCCCAGAAGCTTGCCGCAGAAGTGATCTTCCAGGCCAGCTCTGATGATCTGCTTCCCGTCGTAAAGGTATTCCGGTCCAATGAATCCCACGACGGTATTGACCAGGAGTGGCTCCACCTCCCGCGCGACCGCATAGGCCCGGGCCTCTAGCGTCTGCTGATCTACCGCAACGCCACCCACCCCGAGATGCGCCCCGGCCGAGAGCGCCGATCCCTGGCCCGTCTCCAGGTACATGACGTTGTTACCCACGGTGCCTCGCGCCAGCGAACGCCCGGCCTCATTCGCCTCACGCAGCAGCGCCAGGTTGACCCCAAAGCTCTCGTTGGCACCTTCGGTACCGGCGATCGACTGAAAAACCAAGTCCACCGGTAGATTTCGCTCGATGAGCTCCATGGTGGTGGTGACGTGCGCGAGCACGCACGACTGTGTGGGGATGTCGAATCTCAATCGAATGTCGTCGATGAGGCGCAGCAGGTCGGCCGCGGCATGCGGGGAATCGGTCGCCGGGTTGATGCCGATGACGGCGTCGCCGCAACCCAGTAGCAGACCGTCGAGGGTAGCAGCGGCGATACCGCGCGCGTCGTCGGTGGGATGGTTGGGCTGTAATCGGGTCGCCAACGTGCCCGGCAGTCCGATGGTCGTACGAAAAGCACTATGGTTGCGCACGGCGGCACCGACGGCAATGAGGTCCTGATTGCGCATCAGCTTGCTGACAGCCGCCACCATCTCCGGAGTCAATCCGAGCGAAATATCCTTGAGCGACTGCGCCCCATGGGGTTTAGTGATGGTCTCCAATAGCCAGTCGCGGAAGTCGCCGACGGTGAGATGCGAGATCACCGCGAAGGCCTCCGCCTCGTGGCTATCGATGATCAGCCGGGTGACCTCGTCTGTGTCGTACGGAACAATCTCCTCGGACAGGAAGTCCGTGAGCGGTACCTCGGCGAGCACCCAGCGCGCGGCGGCCCGCTCGGCGTCCGACTGCGCCGCACAGCCCGCGAGCTCGTCACCGGACCGAGGCGGCGAGGCCTTCGCCAGAACTTCGGCGAGCGACCCGAACTGGTACGTAACCGGCCCCACGATGTGGCGAAAGGTACTCATAATATGCCTATTTCAGTTCGTTCTCGGCTTCTGCAAGCGCCGCGAACTCCTCATCCGGGGAGTTCGCCACCAAACGGTGACGGCTATAGAACCCAAAATACGCCATAAACAGGATGAATACGCCGAACGTGGCAAAAGCTGCCGTGGTATCGACGATGAAGGTCGCCACCACCGCAGCACAGGCGATCACGAGCGCGAACCCGCTGGTGACGATGCCACCGGGGGTGCGGTATGGCCGCTGCATGTCCGGCTCGCGAATACGCAGCACAATATGGCTCACCATCATCAGCACATAGCTCAGCGCCGCCCCGAATACCGCCATGTTGAGCAACATCGCGCCTTTACCGCTGAGCGACAACAGGAATCCGATGATTCCCGGCACTATCAGCGCCATTACGGGAGCCTTCCGGCTGTTGGTGACCGACAAACCGGTAGGTAGGTAGCCTGCCCGGGACAACGCAAAGGTTTGGCGACTGTAGGCGTAGACAATGGAGAAGAAGCTGGCGATGAGTCCGGCCAGCCCGATGTAATTGACCGCCTTGGCCACCGTGGTGGTTCCGAGCGCCTCGACCAAAGGATTCCCGGACTGCCCCATCGCTTCCGCACCGCCCGCGCCGGGCACCAAGATCAGCACGGCAGTACCGGTGATGACGAGCACCAGCATGGCCATCACAATGCCGCGCGGGATGTTCTTGGCGGGATCGCGGGCTTCTTCGGCGGCCAGCGGTACGCCCTCGATCGCCAGGAACAACCAGATCGCGAACGGCACTGCCGCCCAGATTCCCAAATATCCGTAGGGCAGGAATGCCGATGCACCCGTGGCTGTTTCATCGACGGGAATGTTCGTGAGGTTATTTGCGTCGAATCGGCCGACAGCTCCGATGGCGAAGGTGACGAGGCCGACGAGCGCGATCCCGGTGATGATGAACATCGTCCTGAGCGCCTCACCCGCACCGCTGAGGTGGATGCCAATGAATATCGCGTACACCGCCAGATAGATCCACCACCCGTCCTTGAGACCGAACAGGTGCAGTGATTCGACGTAACTCCCGATGAAGGTGGCGATGGCCGCCGGCGCGATCGCGTACTCAATGAGAATCGCTGTCCCAGTGGCGAATCCACCCCAGGGACCCATCGCGCGCCGGGCGAAGGTGTACCCGCCGCCCGCGGTGGGTAATGCCGACGACATCTCCGCCATGCTAAGCACCATCGACAGATACATCGCGGCGATGACGACGGCCGCGATGGCCATCCCGCCGAAACCGCCCTTGCTCAGGCCGGTGTTCCAGCCCGCGTAGTCTCCGGAAATCACATAGCTCACGCCGAGCCCGGCCAGCAGTACCCAGCCCGCGGTGCCCGATCTCAGCTGCCGCCGGGCGAGGTAGTCGGCACCTTCGAGGTGTGATTGGACGCCGGCATGATCAAGCGGCGCCTCCGCACGTGAACTAACCGCGTCATCGGGAGTTGACATCGTCCAATTGTGCGACCGATGGCCTGCGCGCGTGCGGTGGACGCCAAGATTCGCGCTCCCGTTACGACCACGCAACAAACTGGGCCGCGCGATGCCCGATCATCGCGATCGTGGCCGCTGGCCCTCGGCTCGGAATAGTCGGCATGATCGACCCGTCGATGACGAACAGCCCATCGATTCCCCTGACGCGACAGTACTTGTCGACGACCGCATGCTTGTCCGCGTCATTGCCCATCGGGGCGGTCGCACACAGATGCTGCGAAGTGGACCACCGCGGGCCACCGAACCGCCGTCCGTACAGCTCGGACACTAGACGCACTCCGTCGCGCAATCGATCCATGTCTACGGGCTCGCTGTCATACCTCAAGTCGATGTACACCGGGGCCGCGGGATCGGTCGAACGCAGCTCAAGTCGGCCGCGACACCTCGGCGTCATCAACGCGACACCGATCTGCCGGGTATCCGCGCCGATCAGCGTCACACCTGCCATGGCTGCGAATCCAGTTGTATACGGCCGTATTTCGATGCCTATCTGGCGATCGGTGTGCAACACGGTGTCCAGAACGGGATAGCCTTGCTGCCCCTCGTCACCCGTGTCCAGCACCCATTCCGCGTGGTCCATCACCCGCGTACCGACACCGGGCAGGTCGACGACGGGCTGAACCCCCACCGCACGCAAGTCATCCGCGGGCCCGATCCCGGACAGCAGTAGCAGCTTCGCAGTCTCAATAGCCCCCGCACTCAAGATGATTCGATCGGCAGTCAGCGTCCGCACCGAATTCCCGACAGCCACCTGCACCCCAGTGGCACGCCCGGCGCCGCAGAGCACCCGCAGCGCGCGGGTGCCGGAGTACACCGCGAGATTAGGCCGCCAGCCCGCTCCCTCCAGATACGCGCGCGCGGGCCCAACCCGCATCCCGCTATCGATGTTGAGCGGCACCAGCCCCACCCCGACGCCGGCGTTGCCATTCAGGTCCGCCACTACCGGATACCCGCCCTTTACCGCGAGCTCCGTCAATTCCCTTCCAGCACTGCTTTGTTCGTGCTTTCGCCCGATCGGTATGGGTCCCGACGACCCATGTAACGGATGGTCCCGAAAGTCGCGGTCGGTCTCCATCGCCCGGAAGTGATCGCGAACATCCGCCCAGGCCCATCCCGGCACCGACCATCCGTCAAAATCCGCCGGTCGGCCACGCACGAAATAGCCGCCGTTGATCGCGCCGGAGCCACCCACCACCGATCCCCGCACCAGCTCGGCCTGGTCACCCGTGGATGTCAGCGTCGCCCAGTAGTAGGCGGCTATCTGACTGTCGGGACCAATGGGGAGGCGGTACCCGTCGCGTACGCCATCCTCGTCCGCGGAGGACGCTGGGCCCGCCTCCACCAGCACCACCCGGAACGACGGATCCTCGGAAAGGCGCCCGGCCAGAATCGATCCCGCACTGCCTGCGCCCACGATGAGCGCATCCGCGTGGATCGGCCTGCTCAGGGCCGTAGTTCCGGTCGGAGCGCACCGAGATCGCGCTCCTGCACGATTCCGGACCACAGGCCAATCCCATAGGCGATGTCGTCGAGACGCTTCAGCAGCACGTACTCGAGCACACCGATCCGATCATCGGGCGAGGCCGAATTGTCGTTGCGCTTCATCCAATCCACCACGCCGTCGACAATGGCTGCCACCACGAGCACCTGGCGGCTGCGCCGCGACAGCGCGGCGGCCACCAACGCCAACGGCCAGTAATGACGGCACAGCGCCGACGCGATCTGCAGCGCCGCACCGCCCACACCCTGGGCAGCGACCCTGACGACATCCCGTGGCGGGGTATCTACTCCCCGGAGGGTCCGCGCCACGCGCCCCGCCGCGAGCGCAGCCATGCCCGCAGCGGCCAGATAGCCCATCCCTGAGCCCACCGCCACGAGAATCCACACCAGCAGCGTCCACCTCGAGATGACCATCGGCGCGACTTTATCGGGATGGCGCGTCGACAACGGTGCCGCGCTCTTTCCATAGAATATCTTGCGTGCGAACCATTCTCGAAGGGTAAGTCGATGGTCATGGGCCACGTGGGACACGGGTTCATACCTCAGCCGCGATCCCGCCTCGATCAGCCGCCAGCACAGATCCACGTCCTCACCACACTGCAGCGACTCGTCGAACCCGCCGATCTCGTCGATCGCAGCCCGCCGCACCACGATGGCCGCACTGGGGACGTACGACACCGGGCCGTACGGTACGACCGGCGCCTCACGCAGGCCGAGATCCAACGAGGACCTGACTGCCTCATACCGGGCAATCGCGTTGTCGCTCAAAACCAATCCGACAATCCTCGGAGCGACCAGGGCCACCGCCGGATCGCTGAAGTGCCCCAGCAATCCCTCCAACCAGCCGCGCCTGGGCACCACATCCGAATCGAGGAAGGCGACGAAATCCGTGGTCGCCAACTTCAGTCCCGTGTTGCGGGCCGCCGCCGGACCCAGACTGTCGGCGTGGCGCACCACCCGCACGTCACAGTGCATGCCCTCCAGCTCGCACTCCACGATCGGAATGGTGGAGCCGTCATCGATGACGATCACGCGCATTCCACGCAGGGCCCGCAGCAGTCGACGCAACCCAAACCCGTTGTTAAGACATGGAATAACGACAGTCACGTCTCGATAGCCTGGCCCACCTGTGGGGCGAGGATGGGCAACGGTCGCATCCAGCAGCGTCCGGGCAAGCTGAGCGCTCGTCGCATCGCGTACCTCAAGCCGTCCACCGGAAAGCAGCGTCCGCGCGGCAGGCGCCAATCGCAGGAGCCGAGTGGGCGAGCCGCCCAGCAGCGCCGAACCCTCGTCGAGAACGCGAACTCGTCGATCCACCTGAACCGCGAATCCGTCGGGTAGCCGTCCGTGTGGTGCGGCCGCGCCCTGCGCTGCGTCGTCGCTCGTGGTCATACCAGCCGCCCGTCGGCATCGGGTAGCCAGCGGCGCACCGCGTCGGCGCAGCGTCGGGTCATCGCCGCGAGCATCCGCGCGCCCTCCTGGCTGCTGGCCGTCGTCGGATCTCCGAGCACACCGATCGCGCTCACCGCCGCCACTCCACCCGCACGCATGGTTGCCATCAGCTCATGCAGTGGCGCCGAGTTTCCAGCAAGTACTTCGTCCCAGCGCACGACATCTGGTGAAATATGCAGCAGCAGAGATGTTTCCGCATGTCCGGCGTGAGCGTCACCGCCTTCGACCGCGCACGCCCACCACGCGATATCGCGGCCCTCCGAGCGCAGGAGCCGCACCGCGGAAACCGTCGCCTCAATGTTGCCACCGTGACCATTGACGAAGACGATGCGTCGGCACCACTGGGCGGCCGACCTGCCGTACTCCACGAGGACCTGGGTCAGCGCGGCGGTGCCGATCGAGATGGTTCCAGCGAAGGATTGATGTTCTCCGCTGGATCCGTACGCGATGGCAGGGGCGAGAGCGGACCGGCCCGCGCCCGCGTCGGACGCCAGTTCCTCGGCCGCGGCGGTAGCCACAGCACTGGCAATCCGGGTATCGGTATCCAACGGCAAGTGCGGCCCGTGTTGTTCGGTGGAACCGAGCGGAGTGAACAGCGTGATGGCCTCGTCTGCGAGCTCCGGAGAGATGGCGGTGCTCAAGACACTCGGAACAGCCACCCGCCGATGGTAGGCCGAATTTACTTCAAATGCATCCAAAGTTGGCGCACCCGAGTGAGGTCTTTACATCCTTGCTGGCCGTCGGCTTAGGTACTGAGGGCTATTTCGCACCGATTGTCACGCCAGTCCCTGCCGCCCCATCGACTCTGCCGACGCCGTGTTCAATTCGCGATGCGCTGAACTAGTGCCGTCCGAGACCCCGGGCAAATCCCTCAGGGATGAGAAGATCATCTGGGGATAGCTCGTGTACAGACTTCTTACCAAGCCCCATCAGCGCCGAGTCGATGCCGCCGCGCATGATGTCCAGAACGTTCTCGACCCCGGCCTGACCCGAAGCCGCCAGACCCCACAGATACGCCCGGCCGATCATCACCGCACGCGCACCAAGGGCCAACGCCTTGACGACATCGCTACCCCGTCGAATGCCGCCATCCAGCAGCACCTCGACATCACCACCGACGGCCTCGGCGATGCCCGGCAACGCGCGGATCGAGGCGGGCGTTCCGTCGAGATTATTGCCGCCGTGATTCGACACCGAAATCGCCGAAACTCCGCAATCCACAGCCCTTTTAGCGTCATCGATGCGCATGACGCCCTTGAGCATGAACGGACCGTCCCATTGCTCGCGCATCCATTGAACATCGTCCCATGTCGGCGCCGGAGTACCCATCCACTGCCCGTAGGCATCGAAGAACGGCGGTCCAGCCTCGCCCCGGGCCGCCTGGTTGGGCACCCGCAGATCCGGAATGTTCATCTTCTTCCCGAACGACCACAGCCACCCGGGTTTGGTGACCACTTCCGGCGCTAGCCGGATCATCGACCGCAGGTTCATCTTCTCGGGTATGGACGGGCTGCCCCAGTCACGACCGTGCGAGAAGCTCCAGTCGAGGGTGGCGATAAGGCCCACTGCACCAGCATCTTTCGCCCGCTGAATGCGCTGAGCCACGTCGTCACGCCCGCCTAGCCAGTAGATCTGGAAGTGCGTCTTCGGATTCGCGGCCACCACATCCTCGATGGGCTTACTCGCGAAGGAGGACAACCCCATGGCGGTGCCACGCGCGGCGGCGGCACGCGCCACCGCCACCTCACCGTCGGGGTCGACGGCCTGAACACCGGTGGGCGAGATCATCACCGGCAGGGAGATCTCTTGCCCTAGAACGGTTGTCGACAGCTCGCGATCTGGCTGAATACCGACGACATGGGGCTCGAATCCGAGCTCTCCGAACGCCTCGACATTGTCACTGACGGTCAGCCCTTTTTCACTGGCCGAGATCAGGGAGCTGTAGACGGACTTCGGCAGTCGCTTCTTGGCCCGCTGCTGGGCGATCGCGACCGTCTCGAACCATGTGTTGCGGGCCATCTACCGTCCTGCTCGTAAATTGGAAACGGGGTTCTCATCGCAGGCGCGCGAAGGTGGCCGACGCGTCAGGGTCAGCGCGACAGGGCCTCCGGACGGAGCGCGCTTGCCCTTCGAATGCGAATGGTCGCCACTGGGTTTGGGCACCACGCGATCGGCGGCCAGGGCCGCTTCGCCATAGCCCTGCACGCATTCCGGGTCGGGCCCATCCATTGGCAACCCGGTGAAGAACTTGGCCGCCATGCAGCCGCCCCGGCAGCTGTCGTAATGCCCGCAACTGCCGCAGGCGCCCGCGGACTGTGGCTCACGTAGCTCGTTGAACAGCTGCGCGTGCTTCCACACCGCATCAAATCCACCGTCGGACACCACATTTCCAGCACGGAATCGGTCATGGATGGCGAACGGGCAGGCATAGACGTCGCCTACCGGATCAATCAGGCACACCACCCGTCCGGCGCCGCACATGTTCAGGCCCGGCAAACCCCCGGACCCGTCGCCGTACGCCGACAAGTGGAAGAAGGAATCGCCCGTTAGTACCCGCTCACCATTGAGCACCAGCCAGTCGTAGAGCTGGCGCTGTTGCGCCGGGGTGGGGTGGAGCTCGTCCCACACATCGGCGCCGCGACCGGACGGACGTAGTCGTGTAATCCGCAGTGTGGCACCGTATTTTGCGGCTAGATCCGCGAATTCGTCGAGCTGGTCCACATTGTGACGGGTAACCACCACCGAGATCTTGGCGTCCTTGAATCCGGCGGCGGAGAGGTTCTCCAGCGCGCGTACGGCCATGGCGAACGATCCCGCACCGCGCACCGCGTCGTTGACCTCCGCCGTCGCACCATCCAGCGAGATCTGTACATCGACGTAGTCGCTTGCGGCCAGTCGCGCCGCCACCTCCTCGGTGATGCGCACGCCGTTGGTCGAGAACTTGACTCCCACGTGATGCTCGGTCGCGTAATCAACGAGCTCCCAAAAGTCCGATCGCACAGTGGGTTCGCCGCCGCCGATGTTCACGTAAAACACCTGCATGCGTTCGAGCTCGTCGATGATGTCCTTGCACTGCCCGGTGGACAGCTCACGCGGATCGCGCTTGCCCGACGATGACAGGCAATGCACGCAAGACAGGTTGCAGGCGTAGGTCAGCTCCCAGGTGAGGCAGATGGGGGCATCCAGTCCCTGTTCGAACTGATCCACCAGTCTCGGAGCCGCAACAGCGGCGACATTGAGGCGGGGTACTGCGGGAGCGCTCATCGGGCGTCCTCTCGGGTCACGATCATCTTCGAATCCGCTAATACGGCCAGGGCACGCTGGTACGCGGCAACCTGACCCTCCTCGACACCAGCGGCCCGCCAAGCATTCTCGGCGCTGCTGTGGTCGGTGAGGGATTGCACGATCTGCAGCAGAGTACGGTTCTTCAGGAAGGACAGCTTGCGGGTGCCGAAGTGGTAGAGGAGCGCCCCGAACGGCTCCGGGCGCAACGACACCTGAGGGTGTAACTGCCAGGGCCGGGTCCAGTCGAAACCGGCGGGCGCCTCGTCAATCATGGCGCTCATGGAGACGGGGCGTCTCAGTAGACGCCGCACATCCCGTCGATCGATACCTCTTCGACCAGCGATTCCTGCACCAGCTCGGTGTCGGTGGTCTGTCCGGCGACAGTGGTGGGCTCGGCCATCTGTTCACTCCCTTGTGAGTCTGGACTGTGGCAACGATCACGATAATAATGGCATCGAGTGCAGAAAGGGAAGAGGGTGGCAGGAAATGGCGGAGTTCTCGGCATGAATGCGCAGCCGGCGCGCGTAGGACGACGCCCTTCCACAACCCGGGACGAGATCACCGCGATTGCCATGGCGCTGTTCACGCAGCGCAGTTTCGACGACGTCAGCGTCGACGACATCGCCGCGGCCGCCGGCATCGCTCGGCGCACGGTGTTTCGGTACTACAGCTCCAAGAACGCAATCGTGTGGGGCGACTTCGATTCTCACTTGGAGGTGATGCGTGCGCTGCTGGACGAGACTCCGGACACGGTGGATACCAGCACCGCGCTGCGCCAGGCGCTGTTGACATTCAACGACTTTCCGGTAGACGAAGCCCCGCGACACCGTATGCGGATGAGATTGATTCTGGAGATCCCGGCACTACAGGCGTATTCGATGCTGATGTACACCGGCTGGCGTGATGTCATCGCGCAGTTCGTGGCCAGGCGCAGCGGCGCCGATCCCACCGCCCTCTTGCCGCAGACCGTTGGCTGGACACTGCTCGGCGTGGCACTCGCCGCCTACGAACAATGGCTCGCCGATGAATCTTCGGCGCTTACCGCGCTACTCGGCAAGGGCTTCGACGCCGCCGAGGCGGGGTTGCGAGCCCTCCGCTAAATCTCGCTACTCCAGTACCTCGGCGATGGGCGTCCCCGCCGCGATCTTGGCCCGCATCTTCATCACCGGACCGGCCATCCCGCAGCCGACGACTCCGGTCAGCACGCCATCGCGCTCGAGGTAGGCCAGGAACTTGCGACCGTCATCGGAGACGAGATGCACGGTATCCGAGCCTCCCAGATGACCGAGCGACTGAATCTTCACGTCGTACTGATCACTCCAAAAGTACGGCACGGCAGCGGCACTGGCCGAAGGCTCCTGCCCAAGCAACGCCGGTACAAGCGCACGAACCTGCTCGGCGACATTGCTCCAGTGCTCCACACGGCCGGGAAGCCCGGCGGCATCTGCCCATGCGGCAACATCACCCAGCGCCCAGACATGCGGGGTGCCGGTGCGGCCGACGGCATCGCACACCACGCCGTTGTCCACCTCGACGCCGGAACCGTCCAGCCAGTCCGTCGCGGGCCGGCTCCCAATCCCCAGCACGACGAGATCGGCGTCCAGCCTCGTGCCATCCGACAGCGTGACGGACCGGACTCGCCCCTCGCCTTCCACGGCGTCCACTCCAACACCCACGCGAACATCGACACCCTCGTTGCGGTGCAGACGGGCGACCAGGTCACCGAGCTGCTGACCGATCGCAGCCAGCAGCGGTGCTGGTTGCGGTTCAACCAGCACCACATCAACCCCGTTGGCCCGCAATGTGGATGCGACCTCGCAGCCGATGAATCCGGCTCCCACAATCACCGCGCGCCGCGCATTCGCGGCGTCTCCCCGCAAGGCGAAGCTATCGTCGGCGGTCCGCAGGACGTGGATGCCGTCCAGGTCGGGGAATGCGGAAATACGCCGGGGAACGAGGCCAGTCGCGATGATGACCTCCCCGTACTGCACCGTACTTCCGTCATCCAGAGCGACCGTGCGCGCAGCGGGGTCCAATGCCACTACCCTTGCACCGAGTCGCAGCTCAATCTGCTTCTCGTCATAGAACTCCCGCGGCTTGAGCACAACCGCGTCGATGGTCTTCTCCGCGTCACGCAGCACATCCTTGGACAGCGGCGGACGATCGTAGGGCAGATGAGTCTCGCTACTCACAATGGTGATCGGTCCGGTGAACTCCGCGCGGCGCAGCTGCTCGGCGGTTCGCACCGCACCCAGCCCACCACCGATGATCAGGACACCCTGCTCTGCGTCGCTCCCAGTCGCATCACTCACGGTCTACTTCATACACGACTGGACATGCGCGGTGTCAGGCCTATCGCCCGAGCCTCCTACCCCTGGACCTGCGCTCGGTCCACCAGGTTGGAGAGCACCACAATGCTCTCGGTGCGGTCGATGTCCCCACTGGCACGGATCCGTTCCAGCGCGCGCTCGAGGTGCTGAATATCGCGAGCCAGCACGCGCAACATAGCGTCGGAGGTGCCGGTCACCGTCGCGGCGCTCACCACCTCGGGAATATCGATCCACGCCCGCCGCAGGGCTTCCGGGGTGATGGTGCCCTGGCAGTAGACCTGAACGTAGGCCTCGGTGTTCCATCCGACGGCAGCGCGATCCACCACGGTGGTGAAGCCCTTGATCACCCCCGTCGCGACCAGGCGATCGACACGACGCTTGACGGCGGGTGCCGACAGGTTCACCTCCTCGCCGATCTCGGCGAACGTCGCTCGAGCATTACGCATCAACAGCGTCACGATCCGCTCATCGGTGGCATCGAGCTCGGCCATTCGCGATCCTCCTCCGGCGATCCCAGCCATTCCTGCAACAGAATGCCAAATTGACCACCTAGACGCAATGGATCGCACTCCACCAGACAACGTATGAAGATTGATTGCAGTAAATACCTCTCGTACGCTCACCACATGACCGTTGTGCACGAGGGTGGACACCCGGCCGGCTCCCCTATCCAGTATTCAGACAGAACACCGACGACACGTCACTACGTGATGGTGCCGCCGACGTATTACACCGTCGAATACGCGATCAATCCCTGGATGGACATATCGAATCCCGTCGACCCGACGCTCGCGGTCGCGCAGTGGGATGCGTTGCGCGCCACCTACGAACGTCTCGGGCATACGGTGGACATCCTGCCCCCGGTGGCCGGTCTACCGGACATGGTCTACGCGGCTAACGGTGGAATCGTGTTGCGGGGCAAGGCTGTTGTCGCGCGATTCACGCACGCGGAGCGCGTGGGTGAATCTGCCCCACATGCCGAATGGATGCGAGTGCGTGGACTGCACCCCATGCACTCGCGCTACACCAACGAGGGGCAGGGCGACTTTCTACTGGCGGGCGAGACCATGCTGGCGGGCACGGGATTTCGCACCGATGTCAGATCGCACGTCGAGGTGGCACGGATGCTCGAGATTCCTGTCGTCACACTGGAGCTCGTCGACCCGCGCTTCTATCACCTGGATACGGCGCTGGCCGTGCTGGATCCGCAGACCGTGGCGTACTACCCGCAGGCGTTCAGTGAGGCCTCACAAGCCAGGCTGCGGTTCCTGTACCCCAATGCGATCATCGCCAGCTCGGAGGATGCCTCCGCCCTCGGAATGAACGCCGTCTCCGACGGTCGCCACGTCATGCTGCCCGCCGCGGCTACCGGATTCGCCGAACAGCTCCGTGCCGCTGGGTTCGAACCGGTCGGCATCGACCTTTCCGAACTACTCAAGGGTGGCGGATCGGTGAAATGCTGCACACTGGAGCTGCACTCGTGACCACCACGGAACAGGCTCCCGGCATGTCACCCGATTCCTACAAGAGTTCTGAATACATCGAGTTGGCCGAACAGTACGGCGCGCACAACTATGCGCCGTTACCGGTCGTCGCTCACCGCGCCGAGGGCGCCTGGATCGAGGATGTGGACGGCAAGCGGTATCTGGATTGCCTGGCCGCCTACTCGGCGGTGAACTTCGGCCACGGGAACCCCGAGATCCTCGCGGCCGCGCACGCACAGCTCGACACGGTGACCCTGGTCAGCCGGGCGTTTCATTCCGATCGTCTCGGCAGGTTCTGCCGAGATCTCGCCCGCCTCTGCGGCAAGGGCATGGTGCTACCGATGAACACCGGGGCCGAGGCTGTGGAGAGTGGCATCAAGGTCGCACGCAAGTGGGGCACCGATGTCAAGGGAGTGCCCGCGGGACAAGCCAATATCGTGGTGGCACACAACAATTTCCACGGTCGAACCATCAGCATCGTGAGCTTCTCCTCCGACGAGACGGCGCGCGGCGGGTTCGGCCCGTTCACTCCCGGTTTCCGCGTGGTCCCGTTCGGCGATATCGACGCCCTGGAACGGGCAAGCGACGCCAACACCGTCGCAGTCCTGCTCGAGCCCATTCAGGGTGAAGCCGGCATCGTCATCCCGCCCGACGATTACCTCCCCGCGGTCCGCGCAATGTGCACCGAGAACAATGTTCTGTTCATCGCCGACGAGATCCAGGCAGGGCTCGCGCGCACCGGCAGGATGTTTGCATGCGACCACTGGAACGTGGTCCCGGATGTGTACCTGCTGGGCAAGGCACTCGGCGGCGGCGTGGTCCCGGTCTCGGCCGTGGTCGCCGATACCGATGTGCTCGGCGTGCTGCATCCGGGCGAGCACGGTTCCACCTTCGGCGGCAATCCCTTGGCCGCGGCCATCGGATCTACCGTCGTGGCAATCCTGGAGCGCGGTGAGTTCCAGCGCCGCGCAGCCGTTCTGGGCGGGCACCTGCGAAGGCGCCTCGACGCCCTGATCGGCCATGGCGTCACCGAGGTGCGTTCGCTCGGGCTGTGGGCCGGGGTCGACATCGATCCGAATGTGGCAACCGGAAGACAAATCAGTCTGCGCATGGCAGAGTGTGGCGTCTTAGTGAAGGACACGCATGGCGCGACTCTCCGGTTTGCACCACCCCTTGTCATCACCGAGGACGAAATCGATTGGGCGATAGACCAGTTCGCCGATGCGCTGGCCAATAGCCGATAGATTTCGCCTGGTCACAGGAGGCACTATGGCACCCTCGTCACCCAGTCTTGCCCAGCAGCTGCTGCGCCGCCGTCCCACGTCCGGGGCGCCCACCGCGCACGGCGCCGGCGGGCATCTGAGGCAGTCGATGGGAACATTCCAACTGACCATGATCGGCGTCGGCGCCACGGTGGGCACCGGCATCTTCTTCATCTTGGCCGAATCCGTGCCCAAGGCGGGCCCCGCGGTGATGGTCTCGTTCCTGGTCTCCGGTCTCGCCGCGGGGCTTGCCGCGCTCTGTTACGCCGAGTTGGCCTCCGCGGTACCGGTATCGGGCTCCTCGTTCTCCTACGCGTACACCACCTTGGGCGAGCTGGCCGCGATGGTGGTGGCCGCCTGCCTGCTGCTGGAGTACGGCGTGTCAGCGGCCGCGGTAGCGGTGGGCTGGAGCCAGTATCTCGACAAGCTTTTGGTCAACATCTTCGGAACACATCTGCCCCACGCGATCAGCGCCGCCCCGTGGGATAACGCCGATCCGGGGATGCCGCACGCCTGGCTCAACCTGCCCGCGGTGGTCCTCATCGTCATGTGCGCAATCCTTCTCATCCGCGGGACGAGTGAGTCGGCACTGGTGAACACGGTCATGGTGCTGCTCAAACTTGCCGTGCTGACGGTGTTCGCGATCATCGCGTTCACCGCGTTTCAGGCGGGCAACTTCGCCGACTTCGCGCCGTTCGGCGTCAGTGGCATCGGCGCCGCGGCGGGGACGATCTTCTTCACCTATGTCGGTTTGGACACCGTGTCCACCGCGGGCGAGGAAGTGAAGGACCCGCAGCGGACCATGCCACGCGCGCTCATCGCCGCACTCCTGATCGTCACCGCCTTTTACCTCGTGGTTGCCCTTGCCGCGTTGGGCGCGCAGCCGTGGAAGGAGTTCGAGGGACAGTCGGCGGGCCTGGCCCTGATTCTGGATAAGGTCACCGGAAGCACCTCTGCCAGTACCTTCCTCGCGCTGGGCGCGGTTATTTCGATCTTCTCGATCACACTGGTGTCGATGTACGGTCAGACCCGCATTCTGTTCGCCATCGGCCGCGACGGCCTGCTGCCCTCGGTCTTCGCACAGGTCAACCCCCGCACGCTCACGCCGGTGAACAACACGATCATCGTCGCGATCGTCGTGGGCCTCATGGCCGCCTTCGTCCCCTTGAACAGCCTCGCGAACATGGTGTCGATCGGCACACTCACGGCGTTCATCGTGGTTTCGATTGGCGTCATCATTCTGCGGGTGCGGGAACCCGATCTGCCGCGCGCCTTCCGTGTTCCCGGCTACCCGGTCACACCCGTCCTGTCCGTCATCGCCTGCGGCTACATTCTGTTCAGCCTGCCCTGGATCACCTGGATCGCGTTCGGATCCTGGGTTGTCGTGGTGCTGGCCTTCTACCTGCTGTGGGGCCGACACCACAGCGCGCTGAACAACTCACCAAGCGACCCAGCCGAATTGATTGAGGAGCCGGTGCGATGAGGCCCCCACGAGTGGGTCGTACCCTCAGCTTGCGGGAAGAGCGTCAGATATGACCGTCGTCGTCGGATATCTCTCAGGCAAGGGCGGTAAGGGCGCACTGCACCTGGCTGTCGAATCTGCCCGCGTCCTGGAAACCTCGCTGACTGTCACCACGGTGGTGCCCAAGCCCTGGACCACTCTGTCGAAAGCCAAGATCGACGCCGAGTACGCCCAATGGGCACAGAAGCTATCCGAAGATTCGAAGTCCGAAGCCGCCGCATATCTCGAAAAGATCAGCGCTGGAATAGATGTCACGTTCCACAACGTGGCGCATCGCTCAGTGTCCGGCGGGCTGCTGGAAGCCGTCGAGGCATGTGACGCGGACGTGCTCGTCGTTGGCTCTGCCTCGGAGGGAAGCCTCGGGCAGGTGGTTCTGGGCTCCACCGGTGACCGGCTGTTGCACTCCTCCCCCGTCCCGCTGGCCATCAGCCCCCGCGGCTATCGCGGCTCGAAGGCAGGCACGGTCAGCCGGGTCACCTGCGGGTACCCCGGCACCGAGGATGCGGTCGACGTTGTGCAACAAGCGGTTCGACTGACCGAGCGTCTGCACGCACCATTGCGCGTGGTCACCTTCGCGGTGCGCGGCCGCACGATGCTGACCGCCGGTGTTGGCCCCGAGGCCGAAGACGCGGTGCTCGCCAGCTGGGTCACCCAGTCCGAGGACGCTCTGGCCGCGCTGCGCCACGAGGGGATCCTCGAATCCGACGTGGAGCTGAAGGTCGTCACCGGCGACAGCTGGGATGACGCGCTGGACAACGCCGAATGGCTCGACGGCGAGCTACTAGTGCTCGGCAGCCGCCCACACAGCACCGTCGCCCGCGTCTTCCTGGGCTCACGCGCAACCAAGATCGTCAGGCACAGCCCGGTCCCCGTCGTCGTGATGCCGGGCTAATATGTCAGGTGCCCCTTGTCCACTGGCACCTGCGCGCCGGCCAGCGTGCCCGACGCATCGCCCGCCAGCCACAGCACCACATCGGAGATCTCGTCCGGCTCGAGCATCTTGGTGGGTGACAACGGCATTGGAGCAATGCTCGGTAGGTAGTTGGGGTGCTCGGCCAGCAGCTTCATCATCGCGTCGCCGGTGATCATCGGGGTGGTCACCCCATACGGATGGATCGAGTTGACCCGGATCCCGTATTCGGCGAGTTCGATCGTCAATGACTTGGTGAGTCCGGTCAGGCCGAATTTCGAGGCAACGTAGGCGCCGTTACCCGGGGTGCCCTTGAGCCCGGATACCGAGCTCACGATCACGATCGAACCACCGTTGCCGGCCGTGATCATCGTCGGCACAACGGCTTTCACTGTCTTCCAGGTACCGGTGAGGTTGGTATCGATGATGTCTTCCCATTGCTGGTCGGGCATCTCCCACAACCGGCCCCAGCTGAGCACCCCCGCGTTGGCGATCAGGATGTCGATGTGCCCGAACTGGGCGACAGCCTCCTCGACCACGCTCTGCAGCGCCGCACCGTTGCGGACATCTGCCTGCTCGGCGATGATCTTGCGCCCGGCGGCCTCGACGAGCCGCGCGGTCTCCTTGAGGTCTTCGGGGGTGGCGGCGTCATACCCCGCATACTCCGACACGGCGGCACAGGCGTCGATCGCGACAATGTCCGCGCCGGCCTGCGCCAGCCGCACCGCATGCTGGCGTCCCTGGCCACGAGCCGCACCGGTTACGAAGGCCACTTTTCCGGACAAGGTCTGATGGGCCGGCTGATCCGCCATGTCTGCTCCTTTGCAATCGACACCAGGCTAGCAGCCGTTCTAGAACGTGTTCCAGATTGAGGACCGCTCAGCGGGCACGAAAGAAGCGGGCCTATAGGTCGCCGAGGATCTCCGCACGTTTGGTGTTGTACTCCGCCTCCGATACCAGTGATGCGAGCTTCAACCGATCGAGCTCGGCAAGTCGCTCGGCCACCGAGCCCGTAGGCGCAGGGGCGGCAGAGGGTGCCCGCTCGGCCCCCTCCGTCTTGCGCAGGATTGCATCGATCTGTTGGCGGACAACTGGATTGGAGCGGATATCCACCACGCCGTCGGTGCCTATGCCATTGGCCTTGAGAACCTTCATGATCTCGAAGAGCGGGCCGGCCTGCCCAGTGAGGTCATACTCGCGACCTTGCAACGAGCTGGTGAACTTGGCCGGCACCTGACCGTTGAGCAAAGCACTACGCTGCCAGTCGATCTGAAACTGCTCAGTGCCTGGCGCGACGAGCACGACGAGCTTGCCGCGCGAGAGAGCCGACACCTGCAGTACCGACACCCGCGTCCTCGTCTCCGCACGGAACGGACTGATCCCGTCTCCGTGTATCTGCAGCGTCAGCTTGATCACCGGCTGATCATTGACGCTCATCCCGGTCTCGTTGGCCGCCACCACGTCGGCAAGCGCCAGAATGCCGTTGGCCTCCAACAGCTTGCGCGCCTCATCAGTCCTGGCGAATAGCAATGTCAACACGAATGCCAACACCACGATCCCGATAGTGACCCCAACGCCGCTGTACAGCATCCAAGTCGTCGCGGGTTCGTCGATCACGTAGTACATCACGATGAATATCGGCCCGACGATCCCGCAGAGCAGTGAGAAGGCCAGGATTTTCAGAAAGCGTGCGACCACGTTCATGGCGCTCATCATCCTCCACCTACGCGACATCTTGTGCGGGATCTGACCAGGCCCTAAATATTGGCAATAGATGTTGTCAACGATGTCGACATCGCCGGACAGGAGGCGCTCGTCATGCCCAAGCTCACCGCCGCCGATCGCTTGTCAGCGCGTGATCCCCACCCGCACGACTACTACCACCGGCCAGACATGGATCTACGTCCAATCCCCGAGGGCAAGAACGAATTCGGCTGGATCCGGCGCCACTGCCGGCACTACTTGTTCGACCCCTGGTTCGAGGTCGAAGACGACGTCACCCCGACGCCGCTCACTCGCTTGTTCGGTGACCACATGTGGCAGGGCGACGAGCTGATGGATGCCGTGGTGACCTTGTTCGACCGGATGGGCTCCTCACAGGCCCGCGCATTGTTCGAACAGGCCATCACCGAAGGTATCGATTCCCTGGATGACCCGCCGGACGAACTGCGTGCACTTCTGGAGGACGTGTATCGGGTTCCAGAATGGCAGGACCCCGCCAAAGCGGAGCGGGG
This sequence comes from Mycobacterium sp. D16Q14, assembly GCA_002013415.1. Classification (GTDB taxonomy): domain Bacteria; phylum Actinomycetota; class Actinomycetes; order Mycobacteriales; family Mycobacteriaceae; genus Mycobacterium. The sequence continues at coordinate 117,536 of MAEX01000013.1, read as the reverse complement.
AAGAGTTCGCCTGAACCAGATGGGCGCACCCACTGTGCTTCTGACGACCTCGTTCGGGGTCTTCGACACCGTCATGAACTCCGACGTGTCGGCACCACCCGTGCCTCCGGCCGGTTCCGGGACCAAGGCCAACAACGACTCCTTGAGACGCGCTTTTTCGCGGCTCTGCGCGACCGCGACGCCATACGACCGGGATCGCCTCAGATACAGATAACGCTACGCCTGCGCCTCGTACATTCGTTGGCCCGCAAGGGGCTTCGCGCCGCATGGGGAACAGAGAACTTCTCCGACTATGGCGTACCCATCTCCAACTCTTCGATGTGCGGATTCATCGAAGCCGAATCACTGAGGCAGATGCTCATTGAGCATCGATTCGGCCGGCCCTGCACCCTCGAAGAGGTGGATGACGCCTGGCATTACATGACACGATGGGCACTGCTTTTCGGCATTAGCGAGGAGCTGTGCCCCAAGACCGGAACCGACGCCATGCGCAATCTCGACTACCTGCTGGCGGGCTCCGGCGATGCCTCGCGCTGGCGCGTTGAACTCGTCGAGGTCCTCTCGGCTCTCCCCTCGGCGGTTATTGCCCCGCTCCCATAGCGCGCCTGCCCACGTTGCTCAGCGACCTGATGTTCGTGGCGGGCATTGGCGCGCCGGCCTGGGTCCTCATGGGGCCCCAGGGCTATGGACGAATTCGTACGCGGCACACGCTATGAACGGCTCCCCCGACAACTCCCCGGTTTGGCGCTGCAGGCCGCGATGTCGGTGACCGCGCGAGCGGCGGCGATCCGCGACAGAATGCCCGGCACACGATTGGCACGCAGGATTGTCTACGGGACCCTGCTCCGCAACCCCAGCGCGGTGCTCAATCCAGCGTTCGGCATTCTCGAGAAGCTCAACAGGGTCAGCGCCACGTACACGATGCACGACACCAACACCGCCGGGCACGCCTTCGCGCGGTAGGTCGCAACGTCAGCACTTGTAAGCCTTCGCCATGCGACCTAGTATTGACAATGCACGTTGTCAATGATGTCGACGTCAACATCTCAGGAGGCGCCCGGATGCCCAACCTCACTATGGTCGACAAACCACCGCCAGGCGATCCGCACCCGTACGACTACTACTTCCGCCCGGGAATGGATCTACGTCCAATTCCCGAGGGTAAGAACGAATTCGGCTGGATCTGGCGCCACTGCCGGCACTACTTGTTCGACCCCTGGTTCGATGTCGAGGACGAAGTAACCCCCACACCGGCGACCCGCCTGTTCGACGATCACATGTGGCAGGGCGACGAGCCGATGGACGCCGTGGTGCAGCTGTTCCAGGAGCTCGGCTCCGCACAGGCCCGGGAACTGTTCGAACAGGCCGTCGAGCACGGCATCGACAGCCTGGACGATCCTCCCGAGGCACTGCGGGCATTGTTCGCGGACGCCTACCGCGTGCCGCAGTGGTGGGACCCGGCCAAGGCGGAACGAGGCCGGCTGCGGGCTCGCCAGGTGACCACCGCTACCACCGCGGTCATGGCGACCTTCGCGGTGTTCGACACCGTCATGAACTCGGATGTATCGGCTGCCACCGGAGCCACCGGCCGGTTCCGCTATCAGAGCGCCCAACGGCTGGCCGAGACAAATCGGTTCTTCTCCATGATCTTCGACCGCGACGGGTTGGTACCCGGCTCCGATCAGATCAAGCTGACCATGCGGGTTCGATTGGTGCACTCGCTCGCCCGACGGGGTCTGCGGAGCGCCTGGGGCGAAGACAACTTCGCCCAATACGGTGCCCCCATCTCCAACGCGTCCATGTGCGGGTTCATCGAGGCCATGCTCGGGGCGCTCCTCGTCGACTATCGACTCGGAAGATCTTGCACACTCAGGGAAATCGACGATGTGTGGCACTACTTACTGCGCTGGGCGCTGATGTTCGGCGTCACCGAAGACCTGCTGCCGCGCACGGGCATCGACGCCATGCGCAATCTCGACTACCTACTGGCCCGTTCCGGAGATGCCTCACGCTGGCGCGTCGAGCTGATCGAAGCACTGGCCACGGGCATGTCCGGCGCACGTACCGGACCCGTCCGGCGCCTCTTCGCTGAAGTGCTCGCCGGACCTGGCTCCATGCTGATGGGTCCCGCGGCGATGGATGAATTCTTCGAGGGCACAACATTTGACGGCATCAACCATCGTCTCTCGGGCTGGCTGTTCAGCAGGGCAGCCACGGTCAATGCCAACGCGTCCGCGGTTCTCGATCGGCTCCCCGGAATCGGCCTAGTGCGTCACCGGCTGGATGCCTTCAACCCCAATCCCAGTGCGGTGAACAATCTCTTGTCCGAGTTGATCGAGAAACGCGCCAAGGTGGCGTCGACGTACACGATGCACGATAACAACACCTCCGGGCACGCCTTCGCCCGCTGACCAGTTCCCCCGAGTGGGAATCTCACGAGGTAAATCGGACCAAAACCCTCGCCATATTCCCACTCGGCGAGGAGGAGATACGAAAACGGCGCCCACCCGTGAAGGGTGAGCGCCGTTTTCTTGGCGTCTTTAGATCACTTGTGGATCTTGGTCACGCGACCGGCGCCGACGGTACGGCCACCTTCACGGATCGCGAAACGCAGACCCTCGTCCATGGCCACCGGCTGGATCAGCTTGACGGAGATGTCGGTGTTGTCACCGGGCATCACCATCTCGGTGCCCTCGGGCAGTGTCACCACGCCGGTCACGTCCGTGGTACGGAAGTAGAACTGCGGGCGGTAGTTGTTGAAGAACGGCGTGTGGCGGCCGCCTTCGTCCTTGGACAGGATGTAGACGCTGCCGTCGAACTCGGTGTGCGGGGTGGTGGTGCCGGGCTTGACCACAACCTGGCCACGCTCGACGTCCTCACGCTTCACACCACGGACCAGCAGACCAACGTTGTCGCCGGCCTGGCCCTGATCGAGCAGCTTGCGGAACATCTCGACACCGGTGACCGTGGTCTTGGTGACGGTGTCCTTGATGCCGACGATCTCGACGTCCTCATTCACGTTGATCACACCACGCTCGACGCGACCGGTCACCACGGTGCCACGACCGGTGATGGTGAACACGTCCTCAACGGGCATCAGGAACGGCTTGTCGGTCTCGCGAACCGGGTCCGGGATCGACTCGTCAACAGCGTCCATCAGATCGCCAACGGTCTTGGCCCACTCGGCGTCGCCCTCGAGCGCCTTGAGCGCGGAGACGCGAACCACGGGAGCGTTGTCACCGTCGAAGTCCTGGCTGCTCAGCAGCTCCCGGACCTCCAGCTCGACGAGCTCGAGCAGTTCCTCGTCATCCACCATGTCGGACTTGTTCAGCGCGACGAGGATGTAGGGCACACCCACCTGACGGGCGAGCAGCACGTGCTCACGCGTCTGCGGCATCGGGCCGTCGGTCGCGGCGACTACCAGGATCGCACCGTCCATCTGGGCGGCACCGGTGATCATGTTCTTGATGTAGTCAGCGTGGCCGGGGGCGTCGACGTGCGCGTAGTGACGCTTCTCGGTCTGGTACTCCACGTGAGAGATGTTGATCGTGATACCACGAGCCTTCTCTTCGGGAGCGTTGTCGATCTGGTCGAAGGCAGATGCTTCGTTCAGAGTGGGGTACTTGTCGTGCAGCACCTTGGTGATTGCCGCAGTGAGAGTGGTCTTGCCGTGGTCAACGTGACCGATGGTCCCGATGTTGACGTGCGGCTTCGTCCGCTCGAACTTCGCCTTCGCCACTGTTGTGTCCTCCTGGACTTTCTGTTGTCTCTGAGACTTTCTCAGAGACAAGGGTTTTCATTTGCCTAGCGGACTCACTCGCGCAAGTCCGAATGGGTCGTGAGCTTTCGCTACTCCCCAGTCGCCTTCGCGATGATCTCCTTCGACACGTTCGCCGGAACTTCGGCGTACGAGTCGAACACCATGGAGTAGTTAGCCCGGCCCTGGGTCTTCGACCGAAGGTCGCCGACGTAGCCGAACATCTCCGACAGCGGAACCTGTGCCTTGACGACACGTGCACCGCTGCGCTCCTCCATAGCCTGGATCTGGCCACGGCGGGAGTTCAGGTCGCCGATCACGTCACCCATGTAGTCCTCGGGGGTGGTGACCTCGACAGCCATGATGGGCTCCAGGATGACCGGCTGTGCTTGCCCGGCAGCCTTTTTGAATGCCTGGGAGCCCGCGATCTTGAAGGCCATTTCCGACGAGTCGACGTCGTGGTACGCGCCGTCGAGCAGCGTGACCTTGACGTTCACCAGCGGATAGCCGGCCAGGATGCCGTACTGCATGGCGTCCTGGGCACCGGCATCCACCGACGGGATGTACTCGCGCGGGACACGGCCACCGGTGACCTTGTTCGCGAACTCGTAGGTGGCGCCGTCCTCGGCATCCACCAGCGGTTCGACGGAGATGATCACCTTGGCGAACTGGCCCGAGCCACCCGTCTGCTTCTTGTGGGTGAACTCGACCTTCTCCACCGCACGGCGGATGGTCTCGCGGTAGGCCACCTGCGGCTTACCGACATTCGCCTCGACCTTGAATTCGCGGCGCATGCGGTCCACCAGGATATCCAGGTGTAGCTCGCCCATGCCACCGATGATGGTCTGGCCGGTCTCGTCGTCCTGCTTGACCTTGAAGGTCGGGTCTTCCTCGGCGAGCTTCTGGATCGCGGTGCCCAGCTTTTCCTGGTCGCTCTTGGTCTTGGGCTCGATGGCCACCTGGATCACCGGATCCGGGAAGGTCATGGACTCCAGCACGATCTGGTTGCTCGGGTCGCAGAGGGTGTCACCGGTAGTGGTGTCCTTGAGACCGATCGCGGCGTAGATGTGGCCGGCACTCGCCGAGTCCACCGGGTTCTCCTTGTTGGAGTGCATCTGGAACAGCTTGCCCAGACGCTCCTTCTTGCCCTTGGTGGAGTTGACCACCTGGGTGCCGGAATCGACCTTGCCCGAGTACACCCGGATATAGATCAGCTTGCCGAAGAACGGGTGGGTCGCGACCTTGAACGCCAGCGCGCTAAACGGCTCGTCAGTGTTGGGCTCACGCGTGATGAGCTCGTCCTCTTTGCCGGGCACGTGGCCGGTGGTGGCACCCACGTCCAGCGGCGACGGCAGGTAGTCGATGACGGCGTCAAGCATGGGCTGCACGCCCTTGTTCTTGAACGCGCTACCGCACAGCACCGGGTAGGCCTCGGACGTGATGACGAGCTTGCGAATCGCGCCCTTGATCTCGTCAATGGTCAGCTCTTCGCCACCAAAATACTTCTCCAGCAGCGCCTCATCGGTTTCGGCGACGGCTTCGAGCAGAGCCGCGCGGTACTCGGCTGCCTTGTCGGCCAGCTCCGCGGGGATCTCGACAACCTCGTACTGCTCGCCCATCTTGGTCTCGCCGCGCCACACCTTGGCGTTCATCTCGACCAGGTCGATGATGCCCTCGAAGTCGTTCTCGGCACCGATCGGCAGCTGAATGGGCAGCGCGCGCGCACCGAGGCGATCCTCGATGGTCTTCACCGTGTAGTAGAAGTCGGCGCCCAGCTTGTCCATCTTGTTGACGAAACAGATACGCGGCACGTCGTAGCGGTCGGCCTGACGCCACACCTGCTCGGACTGCGGCTCCACGCCCTCTTTGCCATCGAAAACGGCCACCGCACCGTCGAGCACACGCAGGTTGCGCTCCACCTCGACGGTGAAGTCGACGTGTCCTGGGGTGTCGATGATGTTGAGCTGGTTTTCTTTCCAGTAAGCGGTCGTCGCGGCGGACGTGATGGTGATGCCGCGCTCCTGCTCCTGCTCCATCCAGTCCATGGTGGCTGCGCCGTCGTGGACCTCACCGATCTTGTACGTGATACCGGTGTAGAAGAGGATGCGCTCGGTCGTGGTGGTCTTGCCGGCATCGATGTGGGCCATGATGCCGAAGTTGCGGACCTTGTTCAGGTCGGTCAGCACTTCCTGTGCCACAGAAGTTTCCGCTCTTTCGCTTCGAATTGGGGATGGACGAACTGGGCGGGCCTCGCCGTGCGGTGAGGCCCGTCAGATCACCAGCGGTAGTGCGCGAACGCCCGGTTGGCCTCGGCCATCTTGTGAACATCCTCGCGACGCTTCACCGAGGCACCCAGGCCATTGCTGGCATCCAGGATCTCGTTCGCCAGACGCTCAATCATGGTCTTTTCGCGACGTGCCCGCGAGAAGCTCACCAACCAGCGCAGGGCCAGGGTGGTGGAGCGATCGGGGCGGACCTCGACCGGCACCTGGTAGGTGGCGCCACCGACACGGCGGCTGCGCACCTCAAGGGCAGGCTTGACGTTGTCCATGGCGCGCTTGAGGGTGACAACCGGATCGGTGCCAGTCTTATCGCGCGCCTGCTCCAGTGCGCCGTACACGATGCGCTCGGCGATGGACTTCTTGCCATCGAGCAGCACCTTGTTGACCAGCTGGGTCACCAGCTGCGAGCTGTAAACCGGGTCGTTGACCAGGGGGCGCGACGGCGCGGGTCCCTTGCGTGGCATTAGCTCTTCTCCTTCTTGGCGCCGTAGCGGCTGCGAGCCTGCTTGCGGTTCTTGACTCCCTGGGTGTCCAGCGAGCCGCGGATGATCTTGTAGCGCACACCGGGGAGGTCCTTCACACGACCACCGCGCACGAGCACCATCGAGTGCTCCTGCAGGTTGTGACCCTCACCCGGGATGTAGGCGGTGACCTCCACCGCGCTGGTCAGCCGCACACGGGCCACCTTCCGCAGCGCCGAGTTCGGCTTCTTCGGGGTGGTGGTGTAGACGCGGGTGCAGACGCCACGGCGCTGCGGACTGCCCTTAAGGGCCGCAGTCTTCACCTTGGCGATCTTGTCCCGGCGACCCTTACGGACCAGCTGGTTGATGGTTGGCATGTACCGGCTTTCTGTTTCTCTCTAGCTACTTCTAACTACGTACGTGGGGCTCTAGCGTCGCGAGCCCGTCAAAAGGCCCTGTTGTCCTGCAGTTCTCGCCCGTATCGGTATCCCGAGGCCGGGCGTGTCGCACATACCGCGGACGCGAAGAAAAACTCCTTCACCCTCTGGGCATGCGAATTGACCTGGCGCCCTATCTGACCCCCACCGAGTACCCCAGCGGTGGCCATTGGCCAGGCACAGCGCCCTACCATACCAGGGCTGATCACAGTGAGACAAACTCGCCTACCAGCGACAAAGCGCAGGTCATCGATAACTCACCAATGCGCGGGCAACATGCCTGACTGATCGGCCCGCTCTTCGCGCCGAGCGCTCATCGCCGCTCGGCCAGACCCGACGCAAAGCGGTGCACCATCTCCGTAAATGCGATGTCGGGATCCATCTCGATGCCCGCCATAAAGCCTGTCATCTCCAGCATGACGAACCCGTGCATCGCAGCCCACAGCTCAACGCCCGCGTGAAAGGCGGTGTCCTCGTCGAGCCCGTACACGCCGATGGCCTCGGTTGCGGGCTTGGCCAATTCACGGGCGTCGATCGTCGGGCGGTTCACATCGTCCAGGAACGGCATGCGGGTCAGGGCGGCGTATCTGCCTGGATGGTGGTGCGCATAGCTGCGATACGCACCGGCCATGGCCAAGATTGCGTCCTCGCTGGTACGGCCCGAACTCACGGTGTGCAGCATGCCGACGATCTCGACCAGCACCCGATCGCGCACCTCGTGGCGCAGATCATCGAGGCTGTCCACATGGTTGTAGAGCGACGGCCCCTTCGTCCCCAGCTCGACAGCCAACGCGTTGATGGTCAGCGCATCCCAGCCGGCCCGGTCGAGGAAAGACAGCGCGGCGTTGACAACAGTGTCGCGGTTGAGCCGTGTCGCCCGCGCAGGACTTCTGCGGTGCGCGGTTGCGGGCTCGGTCGTCACGTCTGGCCGCCTTCGGGGTGAGTCGTTCTAGTTCGGTGCTATCTGGCGCGGCCTCCAAGGCAGATGGCCTGCTATGACCCTATCTCTCCCCGCCGTCACCTTTGTGTTTGTCAGCCTACCGAGCCTGTCGTGGCGCGCCGTGGCTTATTCTCATTACGTGATCGGGACGCTGAAATGACACACGTTCTAGTTTCCACTGGGCGGCGCCTGCTGGTCGCCGTCCTGGTAACCGGCGGCATCGTCACATTGATGGGCTCACCCGAGGGCCATTCGCGCCTCGCCGACAACATTCGCCTGGCCAAGAACGGCGACACACACATCACCCAGTACGGGCTCGTCACCACTATCGATTGCGGCGACTCCACTGTCTTTGTGAACGGATCGCAGAACGTCATCACCGCTCTCGGCAGCTGCTACGCGATCTCGGTACAGGGGTCGTCCAACACGATCATCGCCGACAACGTGGTCAACGACATCACCGTGTACGGCTTCAACCAGAAGGTGCTCTACAAGTCCGGCGAGCCTGCGGTCATCGATCGTGGACGCGAGCTGGGCATGATGAACTTCATCGACCGAGTCCCTGGCTGATCCCCCCACCCGACACGCAAATCTCGGGATAATCGACTCCATGTCCCGCCACAATGCCCTCCCCGCGGCAGTCTTTGCCCTCGTCGTGACCGCTCTCGGACTCGCGGGCTGCGGCGCCATCAAGCCGGGTTCGAGCAATCCGACACCCGGCACCTGGACTCCCCCATCCGCCTCGGCCTCCTCCAGCCCCTCCACGCCGACCTCCGCCAAGGTCGACATCGGGGACGAGACCGTGATCGGGTACTTCGGCCAGACCACGACCGCCGCATGCCAAGAGGGCAAGCGCCTGAACATCACGGGCGCCAACAACAAGCTCACCATCACCGGGGCCTGCGACACGGTCACCGTCTCGGGCTTCTCGAACACCATTGCGTTCGACGAGCTGAAGACCGAGGTGACGGTCACCGGCTACGGCAACAAACTGACCTATAAGGCGGGCGCGCCCAAGGTCAACAACTACGGAAGCAACAACACGATCGAGAAGGCTTCGTAGCCCTTCTCAATAGCCCGCTCAGAGCACCGTCTGCACAATGTGTTCGACCAGCTGACGGGCCGCGGCGCAGCTATCGCCGCCCTTGCGGTACTGAACCCACCAGGTCAAGGAACCGGATCCCGCCGGAACGGTCACTCCACATCCCGAGCCACCGGTGCCGGTACTGGTGAATCCCTTGCGGCCGTTGATCGTAATGTCGGCAGTCTTCTGTCCCATCCCGTCGGCAGACTTGCGATCGCGGTCGACATCGCCAGCCTCGTAGTACGCGTACAGAAGGTCGATGAGGCTTCCAGCGTCATCGGCGGCAACCCAATAACACAGTGCCCCAAAGAAATTCTGGTAGATCTGGGCGGCCTTGACGGTTTCGACAATCGTCTTCTCATCGAGCGGACCGCATTGGCCGTTGGCGAACCCGTACGGGTCCAGTTTGTCGTTCTCATTCCGCTCGCTGGAGTTCAGCGTCTCGCCCGGGGCGACAGCGGCACCGTCAACGGTGCGCGCACACCCGGTCGGCCCTGCGAGCAGTAACGCCGCGGCGGCAAGCGCGCCGACAGTCCTTTTCATTACTTGCCCACCTTGCTCAGCAGCGAGTCCATCAAGGTCTCGACGGCCTTGCACGGGTCGTTCTTGACGTTCCCCGATTGCAAAGACCAATGTAGGAAGTCCGGCCCTGATCCCGCGGACAGTTCACACAGCCCAACATTGCTCACGCGGTAACCCGGATAGGACTTGGTGGTCACCGTCTCCACCGTATGGCCGAGGTTTCGCGCGACTGACGCCTCTTTCTGCGCCGAGCTGCCCCGGTACCAGTACAGCGACAGGGACGTGTCCCCGCTTCCGGGACCCGTGGACCACCGACAACCCAGCAGGCTGTCCACGTCGCGTTTGAGTGCCGGGTTGCCCACCGCCGCAGTGACTTCCGCGTCAGTCATGCCGCCGCAGTCGCCAAGTGTGAAACCCTTACCGGGCCCGTTGTTCACCTCGGGCACCGTGGTCACCTGCACGTCGGGCGATCCGGCACCGTCGTCGTCACCACCGGAAGAGGACCGGGGCGAGCATCCGGCCAGCACCACGGCGACAACCACCAGGGCCGATACCGGAAGAATCCGCACACTCACGGTGTCCACAGTACGTCCGTATCCCGCAGGTCTCCCCCATGTCCGAGTGTGTCGGCGCCGCCGAACGCGGCGTGTCAGATCCCAGCGCCGTGGCGACCCGCACCCGCGGCGAACCTGCCGGCACCCTCGAGTGCTTCGGCCGCAACCCGCTCGATGCTGCCAAATTCGTTGTCCAACGCCGCTTCCTCGGCCATCCCCCACTGCGCGATGGCTGAATCGCGGTCTGCCCGCACGCATTGTTGCGGGAATGCGGCGATCTCCGCGGCCAGCGTCTCCGCCGCCGCACGAGCCTGCCCGCGGGGGACCACTCGATTGGCGAGCCCGATGTCCAGCGCCTCAGGTGCCGCGACGGGACGTCCGGTGAGGATCAGGTCCATGGCGCGCGAGTGTCCGATCAGCCGGGGCAGCCTGATCGTCCCGCCGTCGATGAGCGGCACACCCCAGCGCCGGCAGAACACACCCAGTACGGCGTCCTCCTCGACCACCCGAAGATCGCACCACAACGCCAGCTCGATACCGCCCGCCACGGCGTGCCCCGAGATCGCCGCGATCACAGGTTTAGACAACCGCAGCCGAGACGGGCCCATCGGACCGGGGCCGTGTGGGTGCAGTTCATTTCCGCGGTCGGTTCCCATTGCTTTGAGATCCGCTCCGGCACAGAATGTTCCGTTGTCACCCCAGAGCACCGCCACGGACGCCTCGGGGTCCGCGTCGAATTCGGTGAATGCTGCGAGTAGCGCCGCGGCGGTCGGACCGTCGACGGCATTGCGGGCGTGGGGCCGGTTGAGAATGACCGTCGTCACCGGCCCCGCCTTCTCGACGCGAACTGCGTTCTCACTCATGGGCTCGATCACAGGGAAGCCTCCTCCACCTCAGCGTTGTCGCGCAGCGTCACCAATTCATCCTTGAATTCCCGGTATCTGGATCGTATTTCGTCGGCGGGCCAATCCTTGGGCAACAACTCGTCCGGCAGCACGGGGTCGGCGAGCAGATGCCGCACCATCGCGGCGGCCAGCACAAATCGCGCAGGAATCGCCTCAGCCTGATCCCACCACCGCAGCAGGGCCGCCGCATACAGCGACCACCCGGGCAGATCCCACAGCTGGGCAGACAGCGCTTCGGGGTCTGCGGTTCGGGTGTGCAGAACCCAGACGTGGTCGGTGACCGACGGCGGAAGATCGATCTCCAGATTGTCCGGACGCAGCCACACACCCTCGCGTAGTTCTCCGAAACGCCTCTGCCGCAAGGTAGTTCGCAGGTCATTGCGGTCACGTGCGTCGCGGCCCACGCTGGTGATCACCAGCTGCGTCCAATTGCCGTCCCAGGAGCGTCGGTGCGGATCACAGGCCTCGTCCTGCCGAAGCTGACGGGCCTGCAGACGCTCGGCGAGCCGGTATCCCGATTCGGTTCTCGCAAGATCTCCCGCGGCGACCATCCGGGTGAGCGCCACTCGCACCGTGGTGTCACTGATTCCGAACAAGATGGTCAGCGCGCGGATTTCCCGCACCGACAGCTCGGCGGGGTGTGCGCCCAGCAGCAAGCTCAGGATTACCGAGCGAGCGGTCATCGGGTGATGATCGACCGGGTTGTCCATCGCTACAGATCGGTCGGCCTGCGGCCGAAATCACCGAAGGGCTCATCGCGATGGCGGACTGCCTGCCGATAGCCGTTCTGGATGGCATCGGCCGTGAACGTGTGGGCCTCCGCGGTATGACGGGATATTCCGTCGAACACGGTTCCCACCATGGCGCTGTTGGCGATCCCTTGATTGATGAGCACCGAGTTGCACGCGAGCTTGACCATCATCAACTGGTTCAGTGGCATCGCCGCGATCCGCGCCACCAGCCGCTCGGTGCGCTCGTCCAGGTCATCGGGCTCCGGCGCCTCGACCGCCAGACCCCACTCGTAGGCCTGCTTACCCGAGAGGCAGTCCCCCGTGAGCAGAAGACGTTTCGCACGCTGATCGCCGAGCTTGTGCGCCCACAGTCCGGTCGCCGGTACGCCCCACACCCGGGTTGGCGGGTACCCGATCTTGGCATCAGCGGCAACGATCAACTGATCGGCATGCAGGGCGATGTCGGTGCCACCGGCGACGCAGTACCCGTGCGCCTTCACCACGGTTGGCTTGTTGGCATGCAGTAACGACGAGAAGCCTCGGGTGAACCGGCTCATCATCTGATAGTCGAGCATGGGGTCCCAGTTGATGTTAGGCAGGTGGTTGCGCAGCTGCACCTGCCCGTCCAGCGCGGTACCCGAATACTGCGCCGAGCCTTCGTCGTTCGCCTCCGCGTAGGCGCTCAGGTCGAAGCCACCGCAGAATCCATCTCCCCGGCCCGACACCAGGATGACGTGAACCTGCGGGTCGAGGTCGGCACGCTCGACGAGAGCCGCCAGCTCCAACGGGGTCTCGGCGATGATCGCGTTGCCTTGCTCGGGCCGGTTGAAGGTGATGCGCGCGATGCGATCGGTGACCTCATAGGTCATCGTCTTCAAGGTGTCCACTTGCTAGCTACCCGACTTGACGGTCGCCCGCTCCAGAATCGGCGACAGGTCCAACCCCGTGGGGAGCGTGCCGAATGCACCACCCCAGTCGCCGGCCAACCGCGTGGCCAAGAATGCCTGCGCGACCGCCGGATGACCGTGACGCACCAGCAGGGCCCCCTGAAGGGCCAGGCAGATGTCCTCGGCGACCTTGCGGGCACGGTAGGTGACGGAGTCCAGATCACTGAGCTGCGTGTGCAATCCGTTGATATGGCGGTCCAGACGCTCGTCCTGCCCCTGGGCCAGCGCAAGCTCCTTGAACAGCACCTCGACGCATTCGGGCTTGGTGGCCATGGCGCGCAACGTGTCCAGGGCGCTGACGTTCCCGGACCCCTCCCAGATTCCCATCAGCGGTGCCTCGCGATAGAGACGTGGCAGGCCCGAATCCTCGACGTACCCGTTGCCGCCCAGACACTCCATGGCTTCGCCGGCATGCGGGGTGGCGCGCTTGCACACCCAATACTTGCTGGCTGCCAGTCCGATACGACGCAGCAGCGACTCGGTTTCATCGCCACGGGTGGCACGGTCCGTGGCACCCGCCATCCGCATCGCGACCATGGTGGCGGCCTCCGCCTCGATCGCGAGGTCAGCGAGGACGTTGCGCATGAGCGGCTGATCAATGAGGTACTCGCCGAAGGCCTTGCGGTGCTGAACATGCTGCATGGCCAGCGCCACGCCCGTGCGCATACTGGTGGCCGATCCGAGCGTGCAGTCCAGCCGCGTCATGTTCACCATCTCGATGATGGTCTTTACGCCCCTTCCTTCCTCGCCGACAAGCCACGCCGTGGCCTCGTCATACTCGACCTCCGAGGATGCGTTGGAATGATTACCGAGCTTGTCCTTCAAGCGCTGCAACCGCATCCGGTTACGCGTGCCGTCCGGTAGTACCCGCGGCAGGAAGAAGCACGACAGGCCTCCGGGCGTCTGCGCGAGCACCAGAAACACATCGCACATCGGCGCCGAGGTGAACCACTTGTGCCCCACCAGCGTGTAGCTGCCATCGGCATTCGGCGTGGCGGTGGTCGTGCCCGCACGCACATCCGAGCCGCCCTGCTTCTCCGTCATCGACATGCCCGCCGTCAGCCCCGCCTTGGTGGCGGGCACCGCGAGCACCGGGTCATACACCCGACTGGACAGCAGCGGCTCGTAGATCGCCGCCAACTCGGGGTTGGCACGCAGCGCCGGCACCACCGCATAGGTCATCGAGATGGGACACATGTGGCCGGGATCGGCGGTCCACACACCGGTCTTGGCGGCGCGGACGACATGAGCACCCGGGCGCTCATCGGCCCACGGCGCTCCGTGCAGCCCGTGAGCAACCGCCTCGCGCATGAGCTCGTGATAGGCCGGGTCGAACTCGATTTCGTCGACGCGATGCCCCCAACGGTCATGGGTGTGCAGCACGGGGCGGTTCCGGTTCGCCAGCTCCCCCGCGCGTTGCATGCGATCGGTGCCATTGAGCGCGCCGACCTGGACAACCTCCTCGACGCCCCACTGCCCGCCTTCACGAATGAGGGCTTCCATCAGCACAGGACTGCTCGCCGCGTTGTAGTCGTGCAGTGCAGGGACCTGATTGGTGACGACATGCGTATCGGCCATGCTTTCAGTGTTACATTTCTGCGACAACCGCACAAGATCTGTTCACATGGACTTCGGCGAGCCCCTCCTGCGCTACAAAGAGAGCGTGGAGAAGGTCGTCTTCGTGCTGCGCCAACCGTCCGATGCCGCCACCGACGATTGGTGCGAGCAGCTGCACACGGCCGTCGTCGACAAGATCCAGACGGCAGGCGTGCACGGCCTGACCCTGTGCGCGCATGACGCCGCAGTGCGTGCCGCCAGCCTGCGCTTGGTGACCCTGGACCCACCATTGGCCGCAGTCGTCATCGTGTGGGTTCAGCAGTCATACGGCCCGGCAATACGGGAGATCGAGGCAATTCTGGCCGCGGCGTCGGCCAACGTGCACGGATATCTCGTCACAGAATCGGTGCCGCTGCCCGCTCCTGAGTATGAACCCGGCTCGCGGTCAATGGGTTTCACCAACATCGCCCTGTTACGCAGGCCCGCCAACATGCCGTTCGACGCGTGGCGACAGCAATGGCAGGATGTGCACACTCAGAAGGCGCTCGACCTGCAATCGACCATCGGCTACGAACAGAACCTCGTAGTCCGCGCCGTTACCGATGACGCGCCCGCGATCTCGGCCATCGTGCTCGAACAGTTTCCCTCGCCGGCCCTCACCGACCCGCTGGCCTGGTACGGCGCACTGGATCAACAGCAGCTGGGCCAACGCGCGATGGCCATGCTGGATAGCGTCAAAGCCTTTGGTGCTCATACCAATATCGACACCGTCGCCACCAGTAGGTACGACATGGTTCGCCCATTCGGGTGACAGCCCTCGCCGTCGCACAGATCGCACGATGTTGACATAAAACCAAATGGTTGTACATTGGGATTCGTGACCGCCGCGGATGAGGACAGGGCCGACGCCATGTTCCATGCGCTCTCCGACCGCACCCGACGCGACATCTTGCGGCGAGTGCTGGCCGGTGAGCACTCGGTCTCAGCGCTTGCGGAGAACTACGACATGAGTTTCGCCGCAGTGCAAAAGCACGTCGCCGTGCTGGAAAAGGCCGGGCTGCTGACAAAACGGCGCAGCGGTCGTCAGCAGTTGGCCAGCGGCGACGTGGACGGGGTTCGCTCGGTCGGCGCCATGCTCACCGAGCTGGAGCAGTTCTGGCGCGGCAGGATCGCCCGCATCGATGAACTCATCGCACTCGAACCACCGACGCTCAAACCACCGAGAAAGGACTGAATCATGCCCGTCACTAACGTTACTCACGATATCGACACCCGAACCATCAGCATTGAGGCCGAGTTCGAGGCGCCGCTCAGCCGGATCTGGCAGATCTACACCGACCCGCGCCAGCTCGAAAAGGTATGGGGCCCACCGAGTTGCCCGGCAACGTTTGTCGATCACAACTTCACGCCGGGTGGCCGAGTGAACTACTACATGACGGGGCCAGCGGGTGAACGGTACGCGGGCTGGTGGGAGATCACGGCGATCGACGAACCGAACAGTTTCGCATTCAGGGACGGCTTCTCCGATGAAGACCTGAATCCGGTGGACGACATGCCGGTCTCGGAAAACCTGTATACATTCATCGAGAAGGACGGCCGCACCCTGGCAACCTACGTCAGCACATTTAAGACTGCCGAGGCGCTGCAGAAGGTGCTGGACATGGGCGTCATCGAGGGCGCGTCGTCTGCGATCAACCAGATCGACGACCTCGTCCGCTCCTGAGCGTAATGGTGGAGTACCGCGACCCCGGCACCATCACCTTCGAGGCGACCATTGAGAAGCCCGAGGGCCCCGGTGCATTCGTCGAGTTCCCGTTTCCCGTGACCGACACCTTCGGAGTAAAGGCCCGCGTACCGGTGCTAGCCGTGTTCGACGGCTCGGTGACGTACACGGGATCCTTGGCTCCGTACGGCGGCACGCACCTGCTCGGGGTGCGCAAGGACATTCAGGAACAGTTGGGCAAGGGCCCCGGTGACCGAGTGGCCGTGGAGGTCAGGCTCGATACCGACCGCACTTAGGCGTCTTGCTTTTCGTGCCGTGCGGGTTCGTCATGGTGCACAAAGTAACCAAGCACCACAATCACGAACCAGACCAGGCCCACGAAGATCGCGGTACGGCCGTCTTCCGTGAAGAACAGAAGCACCACCACGAGCGCCAGGAAGGCCAGCGCCAACAGATTTGTCACCGGAGCCCCGGGAAGCTTGTAATCCGAGGCGGGTAGTTCCCCGGCGGCGACCCGCTTCCGGTAAATCAAGTGGGACACCAGGATTGAACCCCACACAAAAATGATGCCAATGGTGGATACCGACGTGATGTAGGCGAATGCCTTGTCCGGCGACAGCCAGTTGACGAACACGCCGATACCCATGGCCAGTGCCGAGAAGCAGATGGCCAACATCGGGACGTGGCGTGAGCTCAACGACTGCAGACCCGCGGGGGCATCGCCGCGCTGCGCCAGGCTGCGCACCATCCTGCCGGTCGAATAGATGCCCGAGTTGCAGGAGGAAAGTGCAGCCGTCAGCAAGATGAAGTTCACGATGTTCGCCGCCTGCGGAATGTCGAGGTACTCGAACACCGCGACGAAGGGACTCTCGCCTTTGTGATAGTTCTGCCAGCCCTGGATCGACAGAATGACGATCAGCGCACCCACGTAGAACAACCCGATGCGGAACGGCAGCGTATTAATCGCCTTACGCAGGGTTACTTTCGGGTTCTCGGCCTCCCCTGCCGTGACACCGACGAGCTCAACGCCGACATAGGCGAACACCACGATCTGCAGGCTCAGCAGGGCCTGACTGAATCCCGTCGGGAAGAACCCGCCGTCGTTCCAGAGATTGGCGACGGTGGGGCCCGATTCCGGCCCGAGTCCCGAAATAGGAAGCAGTACACCGATACCGATGATGATCATCCCGACGATCGCCGTCACCTTGATCATCGAGAACCAGAACTCCGCCTCGCCAAAAATCTTCACCGAAATCAGGTTGGCCCCGAACAGGATGAGAAGGACGGCCAAGGCAGTGACCCACTGCGGGACACCAGGCCACCACCGTTGGATGTACACGCCGGCGACGGTGATCTCCGCCATACACGTGGTGGCCCACACCGCCCAGTAGGTCCAGCCGTTAGCGAATCCGGCGAAACGCCCCATGAATTCCTCGGCATACTCGGAAATGCTGCCCGAGACCGGCCGATAGACCAGCAGTTCACCGAGTGCCCGCATGATCACGAAGATGGCCAGACCCGCAACCAGGTAGGCCAAAATGAGCGCCGGACCGGCCTTCTCGATCGCACCACCGGCGCCATAGAAGAGGCCAGTGCCGATGGCACCGCCGATCGCGATCATCTGCACCGTGCGGGCCGAGAGCCCACGTGAATATCCGGCGTCGGGCGTCTCGGACTCGGAATTGGCAACGGTCATCCGAACATCATTGCGTGAGTGGACACTTATTGCACGGGAAACCCGGACACACCGTCCACAACGCGCGTGGAATTGCGTGGCCTAGCTAGGTATTTGTGCGCTGAACCGACTTCACTTACGTGCATAGGCTTCTGGCATGCTCAACCAACAGTTCATCGGACGCGTGACATTGCCGATACTCGCCGTGGTGTTTCCGTTCATGATCGTCGCCGGACAACTCGGCCTGGACATTTGTCGCTGGTGGATCGTGTACGGCACCGCAACCATTGTGGCTGTCCTGATGGGCATCACCACGTTCGGCATGTGCAATTCCAACGGCCCGGGCCTCGCCGTCAGTCAGTCCTGGGCGCTCTTTTGGATCAGCCTGGCGGCGCTCACCGCAGTGCAGGGCTTCTTCTACGCGCAGTTCCGACATCAGTGCCCGGTAACCGGGCCGATCATCGCGATCGACGCGTTCCTCGAATGGCTCATCGCACCCGTGGTTCTCGTCGTCGTGTCCGGGAGTGCATTCCGGCGCGCGTGGACCGCTGCGCGGCGAAATGGAAAGGCCCCCGGGGTGTAACCCGGGGGCCTTTCTCGTGCTTACGACTTAGCGGTAGTCGCTGTATCCGTAGTCGTCCAGCGGCACCGCAGCACCGGTGTTAGAACCGAAGTCGGGGCTGTAGTAGGCATCCTCGTACGACGGAATCGTGTACGCGGCGGCCCGGGCCTCTTCGGTCGGTTGCACCGAGATGTTGCGGTAGCGGTTGATACCGGTACCAGCCGGGATCAACTTACCGATGATGACGTTCTCCTTCAGACCATTCAGTCTGTCGCTGCGGCAGTTGATGGCCGCATCGGTCAGCACGCGAGTGGTCTCCTGGAAGGACGCCGCCGACAGCCACGAGTCAGTCGCCAGCGATGCCTTGGTGATACCCATCAGCACCGGACGGCCGGCCGCAGGCTCGTTGCCTTCGGCCACCACGCGACGGTTCGCGGTCTCGAACTCGCCACGCTCGGTGAGCGATCCGGGCAGGAATTCCGTTGCGCCCGAGTCGATGATCGTCACGCGACGCAGCATCTGGCGCACGATGACCTCGATGTGCTTGTCGTGGATCGACACACCCTGGCTGCGGTACACCTCCTGCACCTCGTTGACGAGGTGCACCTGCACCTGACGCGGGCCCATGACACGGAGCACCTCGTGCGGGTCAGCCGCACCCTCCATGAGCTGCTGCCCAACCTCGACGTGGTCGCCGTCGGCCAGCGGACGCTCGGAGCCGTCTTCATGCTTGAAGACGCGCAGGCGCTGACGCTTGGAGAGCTTGTCGTAGACAACTTCCTCGCCACCGTCATCCGGGATGATGGTGATCTTGTAAAAGCGCTCGCCCTCTTCGAGGCGAACCCGTCCGGTGACATCGGCAATAGGCGCCTTGCCCTTGGGAACTCGCGCTTCGAACAGCTCGGTGACACGCGGCAGACCGCCGGTGATGTCGTCACCGACGCCACCCTGGTGGAAGGTACGCATGGTCAGCTGGGTACCGGGCTCACCGATCGACTGTGCGGCCACGATGCCCGCCGCCTCACCGATGTCGACGAGCTTGCCGGTCGCCATCGAACGGCCATAGCACATCGCGCAGACTCCGGTACCGGTGGTGCAGGTAAGCACCGACCGGACCTTGACCTGGGTGACACCCGCGGCGAGAAGCTTCTCGATCGCCGGATCGCCCAGATCGTGTCCACGCTCCACCAGCACGTTGCCCTCGGCATCCACCGCGTCGGCGGCGAGAGTCCGTGCGTAGGCGGAGGTTTCGATGTGCGCGTCGCGGATCAGCGTGCCATCGTCCAGCTTCTCGGCGATGGTCACGTTGATGCCACGCTCGGTACCGCAGTCGTGCTCGCGGACGATGACGTCCTGCGAGACGTCCACCAGACGACGGGTCAGGTAACCCGAGTCGGCGGTGCGAAGCGCGGTGTCCGCCAGGCCCTTACGGGCGCCGTGCGTGTTGATGAAGTACTCCAGAACGGTCAGGCCCTCGCGGAACGAGGACTTGATCGGACGCGGGATGTACTCACCCTTCGGGTTTGTCACCAGACCCTTCATGCCCGCCAGGTTTCGCACCTGGGTCATGTTGCCGGTCGCACCGGACTTGGGCAGCAAGGTAATCGGGTTGTCGGCCGGGTAGTGCTCCTCCAGCGCCTTACCGACCTCGTCGGTGGCTTCCTGCCAGATCTTGACCAGTGCGTCGCGACGCTCCTGGTGGTTCAAAGCACCACGCTGGTACTGCTTTTCGATCCGCTCCGCTTCCTTCTCGTAGCGGTCCAGGATCTCCGCCTTCTGCGGCGGCACCAGCACGTCGGCCATCGACACCGTGACACCCGAGCGCGTGGCCCAGTGGAAACCGGCATCCTTGAGCTTGTCGACGGTCTGCGCGACCACGATCATCGGGAACCGCTCAGCGAGGTCGTTGATGATCGCCGACTGCACCTTCTTGTGCATCTGCTTGTTCACGAACGGGTACCCGTGGGGCAGCAGCTCGTTGAACAGCACGCGGCCCAGGGTGGTCTCGGCAACCCAGGCATCGCCTGGCCGCCAACCGTTTTCGAACAGCTCGGCCTCAACCTCGGCCGGCGGACGCTGCTGCGTCAGCCGCACTCGGATGGGTGCACGGACGCTCAGCGCGCCACGGTCGAGGGCCATGATGGCCTCGGCGGGCGAGCTGTACACACCGGTCTCCGGCTGGTCCTTCGCGGCCGGAGTGTGTGCACCGGTATCGCCGGGGACCTCGGTGGTCAGGAAGTACAGACCGGTCACCATGTCCAGACGCGGCATGGCCAGCGGGCGGCCCGACGCGGGCGACAGGATGTTGTTCGAGGACAGCATCAGGATGCGCGCCTCGGCCTGCGCCTCCGCGGACAGCGGAAGGTGCACGGCCATCTGGTCACCGTCGAAGTCGGCGTTGAACGCCTCACACACCAGCGGGTGCAGCTGAATTGCCTTGCCTTCCACCAGCTGCGGCTCGAAGGCCTGGATACCCAGGCGGTGCAGCGTTGGTGCACGGTTCAGCAGCACCGGATGCTCGGCGATGACCTCTTCGAGGACGTCCCACACCTGGGCGCGCTGACGCTCCACCATGCGCTTGGCGCTCTTGATGTTCTGCGCGTGGTTCAGGTCGACCAGGCGCTTCATCACGAACGGCTTGAACAGCTCGAGGGCCATCAGCTTAGGCAGACCGCACTGGTGCAGCTTGAGCTGCGGGCCGACCACGATGACCGAACGGCCCGAGTAGTCGACGCGCTTGCCGAGCAGGTTCTGACGGAACCGGCCCTGCTTGCCCTTGAGCAGATCCGACAGCGACTTCAGCGGACGGTTACCCGGTCCGGTCACCGGACGTCCACGACGACCGTTGTCGAACAGCGCGTCCACGGACTCCTGCAGCATCCGCTTCTCGTTGTTGACGATGATCTCGGGCGCGCCCAGATCGATCAGTCGCTTGAGTCGGTTGTTGCGGTTGATGACGCGGCGATACAGGTCGTTCAGGTCGGAGGTCGCGAAGCGGCCACCGTCGAGCTGAACCATCGGACGCAGCTCCGGTGGGATCACCGGCACCGCGTCGAGCACCATGCCACCGGGGCTGTTGGTGGAGTTCTGGAACGCCGCCACCACCTTCAGGCGCTTGAGTGCACGAAGCTTCTTCTGCCCCTTGCCACTGCGGATGGTCTCGCGCAGGTTCTCAGCCTCGGCATCGAGATCGAAGTTCTGGATGAGCTTCTGCACGGCCTCGGCACCCATGGCACCGGTGAAGTACTCGCCGTAACGGTCCACGAGCTCGCGGTAGAGCAGCTCGTCGACGATCAGCTGCTGGACGGAGAGCTTGGTGAAGGTGGTCCAGATCTCGTCGAGCCGGTCCAGCTCACGCTGGGACCGATCGCGCAGCTGACGCATCTCGCGCTCGCCACCGTCGCGCACCTTGCGGCGCACGTCGGACTTGGCACCCTCGGCCTCGAGCTCGGCCAGGTCGGCTTCGAGCTTCTGGGCGCGGGCCTCCAGGTCGGCATCGCGCTGATCTGCGACGGCCTTCTTCTCGACCTCCATCTCGGCCTCGAGTGTCGAGAGCTCGTTGTGGCGCAGCTCGTCGTCGACCGCGGTGATGACATAGGCGGCGAAGTAGATGATCTTTTCCAGATCCTTCGGCGCCAGGTCGAGCAGGTATCCGAGACGTGACGGAACACCCTTGAAGTACCAGATGTGCGTAACCGGTGCGGCCAGTTCGATGTGGCCCATCCGCTCACGGCGCACCTTGGCGCGAGTTACCTCGACGCCGCAGCGCTCACAGATGATGCCCTTGAAGCGCACGCGCTTGTACTTGCCGCAGTAGCACTCCCAGTCACGAGTAGGTCCGAAGATCTTCTCGCAGAACAGGCCGTCCTTCTCGGGCTTGAGCGTGCGGTAGTTGATGGTCTCCGGCTTCTTGACTTCGCCAAAGGACCAGTTACGGATGTCATCCGCCGACGCGAGGCCGATACGGAGTTCATCGAAGAAGTTGACGTCGAGCACGTAAACTCCCTTTCCCCTTGCGGGATAGAATTCGGTTAGGCAAAGTCCTCAATGGACGCAGATTCGTTGCGGGACAGGTTGATTCCCAGGTTCGCGGCAGCGCGCTCCAGGTCCTCGTCATCGCCGTCGCGCATTTCGATGGTGGTGCCCTCCTTCGAGAGCACCTCCACGTTCAGGCACAGCGACTGGAGTTCCTTGAGCAGAACCTTGAACGACTCCGGGATCCCCGGCTCGGGGATGTTCTCGCCCTTGACGATCGCCTCGTAGACCTTCACACGACCGACGGTGTCGTCGGACTTGATGGTCAACAGCTCCTGCAGCGTGTATGCCGCACCGTAGGCCTGCATGGCCCAGCACTCCATCTCACCGAATCGCTGACCACCGAACTGCGCCTTACCACCGAGCGGCTGCTGGGTGATCATCGAGTACGGGCCGGTCGAACGCGCGTGAATCTTGTCGTCGACCAAGTGGTGCAGCTTCAGGATGTACATGTAGCCGACGGTCACCGGGTACGGGAACGGCTCGCCGCTACGGCCGTCGAACAGCCGCGCCTTGCCGTCACCGTCCACCATGACCTCGCCGTCCCGGTTGGGCAGCGTCGAGGACAGCAGTCCGGTCAGCTCCTCCTCGCGGGCACCGTCGAACACCGGGGTAGCCGTGCGGGTGTCGGCCGGGGCCGACTGCAGATCCTCGGGGAGATTCTGCGCCCACGCCGGAATCTCAGCGTTGCCGTCCTTCCGGATATCCCAGCCGGTCTTGGCCACCCACCCCAGGTGGGTCTCCAAGATCTGGCCGATGTTCATACGACGCGGCACACCGTGCGTGTTCAGGATGACGTCGACCGGAGTGCCATCGGGCAGGAACGGCATGTCCTCGACGGGCAGGATCTTGCCGATGACGCCCTTGTTGCCATGGCGTCCGGCCAGCTTGTCACCGTCGGAGATCTTGCGCTTCTGCGCGACGTACACGCGAACGAGCTCGTTCACGCCGGCAGGCAGATCGTCGTCGTCATCACGCGAAAAGACGCGGATGCCGATGACCTTCCCGGACTCACCGTGCGGCACCTTCAGGGAAGTGTCGCGAACCTCGCGGGCCTTCTCACCGAAGATGGCACGCAGCAGGCGCTCCTCGGGGGTCAGCTCGGTCTCGCCCTTCGGGGTGACCTTGCCGACGAGGATGTCGCCGTCGCGGACCTCGGCGCCGATGCGGACGATGCCGCGCTCGTCAAGGTCTGCCAGCACCTCATCGGAGACGTTCGGGATATCCCGGGTGATCTCCTCGGCGCCCAGCTTGGTATCACGCGCATCGATTTCGTGCTCTTCGATGTGAATCGAGGTGAGCACGTCCTCTTCAACCAGACGGTTGGACAGGATGATGGCGTCCTCGTAGTTGTGGCCTTCCCACGGCATGATCGCCACGAGCAGGTTCTTACCGAGGGCCATTTCGCCGTTCTCGGTGCAAGGACCGTCCGCGATGACCTGACCGATCTCGACCCGCTGACCTTCGTCCACAATCGGGCGCTGGTTGGCGCAGGTGCCGTGGTTCGATCGCGCGAACTTGCGCAACCGGTAGCTCTGGCGGGTGCCGTCGTCTGCCATCACGGTGACGTAGTCGGCGGACACCTCTTCGATGACACCGGCCTTCTCCGCGACGACAACGTCGCCGGCGTCGATGGCAGCGCGCAGCTCCATACCAGTACCGACCAGCGGGGCCTCGCTACGCACCAGCGGAACCGCCTGGCGCTGCATGTTGGCACCCATCAGTGCACGGTTGGCGTCGTCGTGCTCCAGGAACGGGATCATCGCGGTCGCGACCGACACCATCTGGCGCGGCGAGACGTCCATGTAGTCGACGTTGGTCGACGGCACGAACTCGACCTCGCCACCCTTACGGCGCACCAGGACGCGCTCCTCGGTGAAGCGGCCCTTCTCATCGGTCGGCGAATTGGCCTGCGCCACCACGTGGCGGTCCTCTTCGTCAGCGGTCAGGTAGCGGATCTCGTCAGTGACGACACCCTCGACCACCTTGCGGTACGGCGTCTCGATGAAGCCGAACGGGTTAACCCGCGCGTACACCGACAGCGAGCCGATCAGGCCGATGTTCGGGCCTTCCGGGGTCTCGATCGGGCACATGCGGCCGTAGTGCGAGGGGTGCACATCGCGGACCTCAAGGCCGGCGCGGTCACGGGTCAGACCACCCGGGCCCAGCGCCGACAGACGACGCTTGTGGGTCAGACCCGAGAGCGGGTTGTTCTGGTCCATGAACTGCGACAGCTGGCTGGTTCCGAAGAACTCCTTGATCGCCGCCACGACGGGACGGATGTTGATCAGGGTCTGCGGGGTGATCGCCTCGACGTCCTGAGTGGTCATGCGCTCACGCACGACGCGCTCCATGCGGGACAGGCCGACCCGGATCTGGTTCTGGATCAGCTCGCCGACAGTACGCAGACGACGGTTACCGAAGTGGTCGATGTCGTCGACCTCTACGGGGACCTCGAGACCGCCGGGGGCGGTCATCGTGGTCTGGCCCTCGTGCAGACGCACCAGGTACTCGATGGTGGCGACGACGTCTTCCTCGGTGAGCGTGGTGGCAGTCACCAGAGCCGGGTTGGCGCCACCCAGGCCCAGCTTCTTGTTCACCTTGTACCGGCCCACGCGGGCCAGGTCGTAGCGCTTCTCCTTGAAGAACAGGTTCTCCAGCAGAGCCTGCGCGGACTCCTTGGTCGGCGGCTCGCCCGGACGCAGCTTGCGGTAGATGTCCAGCAGCGCCTCGTCGGGACCGGCGATGTTGTCCTTCTCCAGGGTCCCCATCATGATTTCGGAGAACCCGAAGCGCTCGACGATCTGCTCGTTGGTCCAGCCGAGCGCCTTCAGGAGCACGGTGACCGGCTGACGGCGCTTGCGATCGATGCGCACACCCACGGTGTCGCGCTTGTCGACATCGAACTCGAGCCACGCACCGCGGCCGGGGATGACCTTGACGCTGTGCAGGGTCTTCTCGGTCGACTTGTCGATGTTCTCGTCGAAGTAGACACCGGGCGAACGGACCAGCTGCGACACGACCACACGCTCGGTGCCGTTGATGATGAAAGTGCCCATGTCGGTCATCATCGGGAAGTCACCCATGAAGACCGTCTGGCTCTTGATCTCGCCGGTGTTGTTGTTGATGAACTCGGCCGTGACGAACAGCGGAGCCGCGTACGTCATGTCCTTGTCTTTGCACTCGTCGACGGGTGCCTTGACCTCGTCGAAGCGCGGGTCGCTGAATGACAGCGACATCGAGCCCGAGAAGTCCTCGATCGGCGAGAGCTCCGTGAGGATCTCCTCAAGGCCGCCGGTCGGGTTCACCTCACCGCGAGCAGTCGCAACCTCACGCCATCGGGGTGAGCCAACCAGCCATTCAAAAGAATCCGTCTGCACATCGAGCAGGCCGGGAACCGCAAGCGGTTCACGCAGCTTGGCGAAGGACAGTCGGCTAGGCGCCCCAGGTACGGAGTTAGTAGTTGCGTTATCGGTCTTAGTCTGGCGAGAGACTGCCAAGATCGGTCCTCCAGTGTTGCCGCGCATCTGCGTTGTTTTGCGCAAGCAACGACCAAACACACACCCGATCGATCACAACATGAACCAACACCGTCGTGGCGAGGGAAGGTGGGCAGGAGGCAGCCAGCGCAACGTCTAACAATAGCGTACTATCGCGCAGCCTTCAACTGCCCGGTCAAATCTGCGGATCAGTGCTGGCTGGCGGCCTCACTGCATTCGCAAACGTCCGTGCTGCCAAACAGAGTGACTCGTCACGCGCCGCCCGTCAAGAGATAGCGCCAGTATTTTCGGTGTTTCTTTTTGCCATTTCGGCCGCCTCAGCCGGGCTTGACCGCGCCGAGCGTCTGACTGAGCCCGGAGACGTACTGCCGATGGTCGGTCAGCCCGTGGCGGACGAGCAGAAGCGGGTAATGAACACGGTCGAACATGCGAAAGGACATCGGTCGCGCGAACAGATGCTGAAGCCCGCAGGCGAACATGGGTCCACGCAGGCAGGAGGTGAGAATGGCGACCCGCCCGCCTGGTCTGAGCACCCGAATCACCTCGCCGACCACCGCGTCCGGGTCCTCCATGAAGTAGAGCGCGCCGTAACAGGACACCGCGTCGAAGGTGCCGTCGGGAAACGGCAGCCGCAGGCCGTCGGCACGCAGGAATCCGAGCTGTCGCGCCTGCGACCGGTGCGCAGGATTGGCCACCGCCTCGGCCAGCATGTTTGCCGCAGCATCCAGCCCGACGACCAATCCGCCCGCACCGACCGACCACACCGCCCGGCGTGCGGCGTTTCCCGGCCCACAGGCGACATCGAGCACCCGGTCGCCCGGCTCGATCGCCAGCAGGTAGCAGCGCCCGCTGAGCCTCGTGGGTTCCCGACCGCGCGGTCAGGACCGCGAACGCGAACGACCGCCAGCACCTGTCATACACCCAGCTGAAAACGGCATTCTGCATCGTCTGCTGTCCGCAAGCGGACGTTCTGGGGACCCATGACATCCGAGATAGCCCTCACTCCCAGCGCGCACCGGGACCGTGAGCAGCCCTTCGATCTGCTCCACGGCGCTACCCGCCCCGGGCACTCGGTCCCGCGCACCCGTCACACGCGCTCCACCCTGACGGGCACCCCGTTGAGCCGTGCCATCCCGGCCAGCGACTCCAGGTCCTCTGGCTCGCTGGACATCAGCAGGTTGACGTTGGCGCCCGGGTTCGCATTGGCGGTCTGCCACGCACCGCCCCGGTTATGGCCCCACCCGTGCGGTACTGCGATGACGCCGGGAACGATGTCCTTGGTCACCACGGCGGGCAGCTCTATCTCTCCGTGCGGCGAGCTGATCCGGATCCGGTCATCGGTGGCGATTCCCAGGCGTTCGGCATCGTCGACGTGAAGCTGCGCGCGCTGCATCCTCGCGCCACGCATGAGCATCGGCGAGTTGTGCATCCATGAGTTCTCCGAGCGCATCTCCCGCATCCCGATCAGCCGCAGGGGATAGTCCAGATCGCGGCGCCGCCGGGACAGCGAGGCGATCTCGCGCTCTATGTCGTTGTGCTGCAGCCGCACTCGGCCGCCGCGGTGCACTACCGCCCGTCGCAGGCCACCCTCGGGCACCATCGGCGCCACCACTTTGCCGTGGGGATGCTGCTCCACCAGGTTGCGGAAGCTGACACCGCCCCGCCGCAGCCCGAACCAGTCACCGCCCTCCCCGAGGCGAATCACCACGTCGATCATCGGGCGCGGGGTGAGGCGCCTACCGAAAAGTGACATCAGCTTGCGAACGCCCTGGACCGCGCCCAGCAGTGGGGTCATGCGCCACAGCCGCGCCGTTAGATCGTCGATGATCTCCCATTCCTGCCTGGCCAGGCCTGCTGGTGGGACGACGGCCTCACTGGCCTGACGGAACGGAGTGGGCTGCATCGATGGAAAGGCGACCGGAAAATCGTCGCGCTCATACATGGTGGTGGCCGGCAGGATGTAGTCGGCGTGGGCATTCGTCTCGTTGACGTAGAGGTCGATCGCAACCATGAGATCGAGCTGTTTCAGCGCGCCTTCGAGTTCGTCACCGTTAGGCACCGAGAGCACGGGGTTTCCGGCACTTACAAACAACCCGCGCACCTGACCCTTTCCCGGCGTGGTGATCTCCTTGGCCATCAGGGCCGCAGGTTCGGATCCGAGCACCGAGGGGAAACCGCCGATGCGCGAGCGGCGACGCCGGTAGATCGCGCCGAGTGCCCGGCCTGCGACCTTCATGGCGTACCGCTCCCCCGGCATCCCGTACCCACCGAACACCTGTCCACCGGGGATATCGGCGTTACCGGCGACGAGGTTCACGACATTGAGCAGATAGCTCGTCAGCGTCCCGTTCTCGCCGAGACAGATCCCGACGCGCCCGTACACGGCCGCACAGGGGGTGCCGGCAAGGTCCCGCGCCAACCGGCGCACCGTCACCGGGTCGATCCCCGTCTGCGCATGAGTCGATTCGGGCGTGAATTCCCGAGAGAGCGCCTCGATCCAATCAATTCCATTGGCTTGCTTAGCGATTCGCTCACGATGAACCAGGCCCTCGGCGAACATCACCTGAATGAGCGACAGCAACAGGAAGGCGTCCCCGTCGGGGGTGATGCCCATCCACTCGAACTCCGAGGCCGTCTCGGTACGGCGCGGATCGATGACGAGTACTCGCCCGCCACGCTTGACCACCTCGCGCATCCCGTCCTTGATTCGCGGCATCGATAACGCGCTTCCATGTGACACAACGGGATTCGCGCCGATCACGACCAGCAGGTCGGTACGCGGGATGTCAGGGATGGGAAACACCAGCGGCGATCCGTACAGCAGCTGACTGGCGACGAACTGATTATTGATGTCCTGCGAGCCGGCCGTGAACAGGTGAAACCCCCCGCCCATCCCGTTGGTCATCAGCTGAAGCCACATGACATGCGAGTAGCTAAATGCCCCGGGGTTTCCGAAGTACCAGGCCAACCCGCCCGGTCCGTGCGTGCGGTGGATATTTCGCACCCGGGCCGCGATATCGGCCATCGCGGTCTCCCAGTCCACCGGTTCGAACTCACCTGAGGCGGTGCGCCGCAAGGGGACGGTCACCCGATCCGGGTCGTTGTGCACCTCGGCGAAGGCAATGCCCTTCTGACACGCAAAGCCTGCCGAGAGCGGATTCTCCTTATCGGGACGTAGCGAGAGCAGCTTGCCGTCCTCGACCGTGGCGACCATCCCGCACAGCGGCTCACAGATACGACAGAATGTCGCCTTCATTTCGACTGTCATAGTCGGCACCACTTTCACACGTCACAGGGCTGACCCCTATTCGATAACGCGTGTTCGCAAATATCAACCCCGGATTCACCAGGGCCGCTACTACCCCCGGACGGGCGGGATCTGGCCCGTGGGAGCGTCGTCGTCGACCGTGTTGATGGTCTGCGTGGGCTGCTCGGTCTGCGGCGGCGCCAGCGTGGCGGTGGCGACACCGGCGGGTTCGTCGCCGTAGTCGTGCACAGGGAACTGGTGGGTACCGGCGAGGCTGTCCTGGATCGCGGCCTGCGCGTTGGGCGGCAGCTGGTGCATGATCTCACGCACCCGCGCCTGACGACGCCCGACAGCCGCACGTTCCGGCATACCCGGGGTGGCCTGAATCTGCGGCGGTACACCCTCGATCTCCTCGACACCACCGTCGTGGTGTCCGGCGTCGAGGTGCGCCTGCTCCTCGGCCATCGTGGCCTCGTCCTTTTCCTCGGACATACCGATCGGACCGATACGACGGCCATTCAGGAACTGCTTGATCACCGGCTCGTCACTGGTCAACAGCACCTCGCGGGGGCCGAACATGACGAGCTGGCGGCGGTACAGCATGCCCATGTTGTCCGGCACGGTACGGGCGATGTTGATGTTGTGCGTCACGATCAGGATCGTGGCGTCAATCTGGGCGTTGATGTCAATGAGTAGCTGGCTCAGGTAGGCGGTACGCACTGGGTCCAGACCGGAGTCCGGCTCGTCACAGAGGATGATCTGCGGGTCCAGCACCAGCGAGCGGGCCAGGCCGGCACGCTTGCGCATACCGCCGGAGATCTCGCCGGGGAACTTGGTCTCATGGCCGGTCAGACCCACGACGTCAAGCTTCTGCATGACGATGTCGCGGATCTCGGATTCCTTCTTCTTGGTGTGCTCACGCAAGGGGAAGGCGGTGTTGTCGTACAGGTTCATCGAGCCGAACAGCGCGCCGTCCTGGAACATCACACCGAAAAGCTTGCGGATCTCATACAGCTCCTTCGAGGAGCACTCCATGATGTTGGTGCCGTCGACGTAGATGGCGCCCTGCTCCGGACGCAGCAGCCCGATCAGCGACTTCAAGAAGACGGACTTACCGGTACCGGACGGCCCCAGCAGCACGCTGACTTCACCCGGTGGCAGGGACAAGCTGACGTTCTCCCAGATTCGTTGTGAACCAAAGGACTTGGTCAAACCCTCAACGGAGACTTCTGCACCCACCAGGCGATCCTTCCGCGACACACACACTTCACCACCAACCCGGCCAGGCTGTGGTTCGGATCACTTTAGCGCATGCCCAGGAGCTGCATCGCGTTTGTGTCCAGACCAGCCCGTCGACTGGCCGACTGTGATAACTAGGCGCTACGCGCCTAGTGCACGCTACTGCCGGTCTCCCGTGAGTTCGCCCGCCCCCGCGTCGACGACTACTTGTCGGCGGGCTCCGTGTCCGTAGAAGCATGCCGTCGACGCTCAACGATGAGCAGTGCCCCGGCCAGTAGCGCGATGAGCACGACAATCAGCCCGACGACATCGGCGAAGACACTCGGATGAGTGAGGCCATATCCAGTCAGCAGATCCACCTCTGCGCGCTGCCGAACGAACTGACCCAGGACTACACCCAGCGCAGAAGCTGTGACCGCCAGGCCTCCGACCACCGTCAGCTGCACAGGCGAAACCCCGTGGAACACCGCGTAGAAAAGGTAGACGGCCAGCGTCGCGATACCGGCCCCGGACAACAGCAAGCCCAGTAACAATCCGCCCTCTGTCGTCGCGGCATCCAGTTCGACGACGGTCGCGACCACTCCAGCCACCAGCAACGCCACACCCAGCACCGCGACGAGCGTGCGCTTGCCCGCGTCGATGAGGTACCCGGCAACCGGAGCCAAGACCAGTCCGGAGACAAAAAGGGCGAGCGCGGGGGTGTCCGAGGGTGCCCGCTCGCGATCGATCGACCACCACATGGCCGCATGGTCGAAGTCTGCGAACCGCACCAGGAAGGTGAGCACGGTGATGGCCAGCAGTGCCGCCAGCACAACCGGACGAGTTAGCACATCCGCGGCGATCAGTGCCGCCGAGCCCCTGCGCCGCGTCTGTGCGAAGAGCGCACCGAAGGACACCACAGCGACGATCGCGAGGATCACCGCGCGCACCGGCGAGGCTTCGTCGATCAGGAGCCAGGCCAGCGCCGACACCCCAACCAGCCACAGCAGGGCACCAACGAGGTCGAAGGTGTCGAAGGTGCCGACGAATTCGCGGTGCGGCTGGGTGAGAACCACCACCAGCACCACGACGGTCGCCGCGAGGATCCCGTAGGTGATCGGGCGCCAGTTCTGCGGCGAGTTGATGTCCAAAACCTGACCCGCCAGCATGGCCAACGGATACATGGCCACCCAGAATCCCAAGGACAGACCGCGGCCCTGCCTAGGTGTCGAATGCAGCACGATCAGCATCGAGGCCACCACGGTCAGCCCGGCGCCCAGTGCCGAAACCAGCATGACCCAGGCAAGTAATGTCGCCGATCCCGGTATCAACGACCCGGCCGTCGACAGGCCCAGGATCACCAGTCCGGCGGCCAGAAAGGTCGTCGGCCGAATGTGATTTCCCAACCGGGCGAACACAAGCAATGTCACCACTGCCACCACGTCACCCGCGACGGTCGCCCACTCAACCGTGCCGAGGGCGTCATCACCCCGGTCCACTCCCCACACCGCCGCCAGACCGTGGTCCAGCATGGTCACCCTCGCCACCAGTAGCGCGGCGCAAGCGATAAAGACGTGCCGTACGGCCAGATTCATGTCACCTTCATTCTCTCGTCTTGATCACTCTATGAGCCCCATCCACATTCGTCCTGCGATAGCCGTTATCGCGAGAGCTATCTACGGGCTGGCTGAGTCGGTTCTGCGCCTGCCACGCGCCCAGCGGATCGCCCGGAAGGCCACCCATCCCAGGGCGATCACGAGCACCAGCACCACGACAAACGCAAGAATCGGCACCGCCAAAGCGAGGATCGTCAGCATCAGCGAGGTGCCGTCTTCGGCGGTCGAGACCACCGGATTCCCCACGCCCGCAGTGGTGCCCGTCACAAAGGGGCGTGCGACCGTTCGGCCGGCATGCACACTGCCGGCGGTGATGGCGCCGAGGATTGCGGCCACCGCCGGTGGCAGATTCGAGGAAAGGCTCGTTTCCGCGGTGAACAGAATGGCTCCCGACGCCGGTGCAATGAATGTGCCGACCGCATGCAGGACCGAGTCGAGGGCCGGAATCTTGTCGCCGATGAGGTCAAGCACGAAAATGACCGCAAGAACGATCAGCGCCGGAGCAGAGGACAGCCAGCCGTACGACGGCCCGAGCTCGATCCACCCGAATCGGTCGGCGGCACCCACCGCGAGCAGCGGCAGCCAAGCATTCAATCCGGCGGCACCCGAGAGCCCGAACGCCCCGAGGATGGCGCTGACGGCCGAGGTGATCTCCATGTCACGAGTGTGACGCGATCGCGCGGTTTCAGCGGCGATTTCCCGACGGCGTCACGCGCGTGTATCGAGTTCGACGACAAGTGGTGTCCCACCCTCGAACCAGGCGCGATGCAGTTCAACAACCTTGCGTCGCGATGGCAACCCCTTGCGGTGGAACATGTTTTCGACGTAATCGAAGGGATGTACGACACCACAGAATCGCTCGCGAGCCGCGTCGCACACCGGGTCGCCAGGTGCGATCGGCCGAGCCACCCCGGAGTGCGGTCCGTCTGGCCTGAATATTCTTGACCCACAGGGTGTGCCGACCGGTTATCGCGGCCAGATATGCCCTATCCCCATCGCGCACCGCCTTGACATACGTGATGCGCGGACTCCCGGATCTTCTGCCGATGGTGGTCAGTACGCCCACACCGCGAGGCACCCGGATCGCGAACCATGGCCGATGTATCGCATGCAGCACTCCGGCGATACGACGGCGCTCCGCCAGCGGCGCCGCCGTCGTATCCAGCTCCAGCCTCCGCTCACAGACCTACCGTCCGTCCGTGTAGCGCAACGACTCCGGCAAGGGGCCGTCCATCGTCTTAGCGGGGGTCCCAGTTGCCATGGAAGCCTGCCGGAACTCGCTGCGGCAGATCGACCGTCGCGGCAAGCTCCAGAGTCTGTGCGTCCAACACCACGAACTTGCCCTCGGACGTACCGGCGCTGAGACCGAACCCGACGAGCACACCGTCGTCTTCGGCCGTTCCCGAAGGATTCGGCACAAACGACATCTCGCCGACCGCAAGCGAATCAAGCGCAGTCCGGCAGTCGGTGCCAGTCTGATAGTCAAACTTGACCAGGCTGCCATCTACCTTGGCGTCGGACTCGAATGCCCCGGCGATGCAGGGCAGGTAGCCGTACCGGTGCTTCTTGCCAGTCAGCTTCTCGTTGATACGGGGGAACTCGAGGTGGCGATCATCGCGACGCTCCATGGTGACCGTGCCCTTGGCCAGGTTGATGACCCAACGGTCGAGCAGGCCACGCGCATCACTGGGCCCGAGTACATCGGCGGAGAACATGGAGTCATAACGGACCAAATCGATCACCACGACCTCCTGGCCGTCACGCATCTCGGAGTATCCGTTGAGCGGGTGGAACACGTAGCACGGCTCGATCTCGAACCAGCGCACATCGGATTTGCCTCCCTCACGCGGCATCACACCAATTCTGGCCGGGTACTTGGGATTCCATGAGTATGGAATCGAGGGCGACTTCCCCGAGAGTTGACTCGCCCTGGCCGCGATCGGGCCGGGGATCTTGATCTTGCCAATCACGGATTGCATGACCAGCTGGGCAGGCTTGCGGAGAATCGCCGGCATCGGCACCGATTTGGTGATCATCGAGGTGTCCAGGGTGACGGGCAGATCGTAGAAGACGACGTACTTCTCGGTGAGGGTGAAGTCATGCATCATCGGAGAACCGTGGACCTTGATGTCAACCGTACGGCGGGCCCTGCCCGAGACATCGATGACCGAATACTGGACGGTGTTACCGCGCGCAAAAGAGTATGAAACGGCATGCATTTCGCCGGTATCGGGATCAATTTTCGGATGGGCGGTATATCCACCCGGCAGGGTCCCCTGGAAATCGCAGGCCCCGACGGTATCCAGCTCCTCGGTGAGCTCGTAGTTGGCGATACCACCCTCCACCAACGCCAAGGTGCGACCGGCATGACTGAGCGTATTGGTGTTGGGTCCGATCAGCGATGTGCCCGCCGAGGTACCGACCGCGACCGCCGGCTCACCAAGTGCCTTGCGCACTGCCGCGGTACGCACCCAGCGATTGCGGTACCACTGCGCCCTCCCATCGCGTAGCGACAGGCCGTGCACCATCGCGTCTCCGCTGAACAGGTGGTAGGTCGCGGGGTCCACCTCGGTGGCGGGGTTGGGACCGTTACGCAGGTAACGCCCATCCAAGTAGTCCGGAATGGTGCCGGTGACTTTCAGGTCCGTACTTGTCACTTCCTGCTGAACCGGCTCCCAGACTCCGGTCAGATACGGACTCTCTGTGGCGGTGGGTTGGACTGTGGCGGTCATCGTGTCCTCCAGGGGCTGACTGGCTGGCATAACATTGTTATTACGCCGTTATGGTGAACGTACTCTCGTTGTGCGAACATGGCAAGACCATGAGCTCATCCATACCGCGGAACAGTCAGGGAAACGACCGGACCGTCGCCCGCAATCCCCGGGTCGACCTGGTATCCGCGGCCGTACAGCTGCTGAACGAACAGGGCCCCGACGCGCTGCAGACGCGGAAGATCGCCGCTGCCGCCGGCACCTCCACCATGGCGGTCTACACCTATTTCGGTGGCATGAGCGAGCTCATCGCCGAGGTGGCCGAGGAAGGCCTGCGCCAGTTCGCCACAGCACAGTCCGACGTGCCCCAGACCGACGACCCCATCGCCGATTTCATGGTGACGGGCATGGTCTATCGCCAGTTCGCCATCGACCACCCGCACATGTACCGGCTGATGTTCGGCGTCACGAGCGCGCACGGCATCAACGCCCCCAGCCGCAACATGTTCAACACCGTGCACCTGACACCCCAGCATGCCAGCGCCACACAGCTCTATCGCAGCGTGCAGCGCGCCATGGCCGCGGGCCGGATCGACGGCTCACCCGACGATGCCGCGAAGGTCTCCGCGACCGCCGCCAAGTTCTGGACCATCATGCACGGGTTTGTCATGCTGGAACTGGCCGGATTCTGGGGCGAAGACGGCGCTGCGGTCGGCCCGGTACTGGGCTCCATGACCACGGATCTGCTTATCGCACTGGGCGATACGCCCGAACAGCTCAGCAGCTCGGCCGCCACCGCCGCGGCCCGAATCGCCGCGCTGGCCTAGCGCCGATCTAGAGCGGCGCCCAGGACAATTCGTCGGGGTCTTCGTGGCTAATCGGCACGGTGGTCGGTGCCGGTGCCGACACCGCGGTATCCCGCAGGGCCGCCACCGCACGGACCGCTGTCGCGGCGGGAGCTCGCATATCCCGGGCAAGACGCGTTAGCAGTTGCCTGCGCAGCTCGTCATCGGTGGACGTCTGCGTTCGCGGCGTGGGTACGACCGCCTCGGGAGCGCGACGACGCCGGGCGCGAAGCACCGCGAGGAGCAGCAGGAAGCAGCCCACGCCGATGAGCAAAGAGACGATCACGGAATCGAGTGTGCGGGGTGAAAACGAAACCGGCCCCCGGAAGTCCGAAGACTCCCAGGGGCCAGGTTTCGAAACGTACTGCGAACTACTTGACGGTGATCGTCGCGCCAGCAGCCTCGAGCTTGGCCTTGGCGTCCTCGGCGGCCTCCTTGGCAACCTTCTCCAGCAGCGGCTTGGGGGCTGCGTCGACCAGGTCCTTGGCTTCCTTCAGACCCAGGCCGGAGACGATCTCGCGCACAACCTTGATAACGCCGATCTTCTTGTCACCGGCGCTCTCCAGGATGACGTCGAACTCGCTCTGCTCCTCGGCAGCCTCGGCGGCCGGGGCAGCGCCACCGGCGACGGCGACGGCGACCGGAGCGGCAGCGGTGACCTCGAAGACCTCTTCGAAGGTCTTGACGAACTCGGACAGCTCAAGCAGCGTCAGCTCCTTGAAAGCATCGATCAGTTCCTCGGTGCTCAGCTTTGCCATGATGTTGGTTCCTTCCTTGATTTACAACAGGTTTGGTTGGTACTGGCGGATCGAAGGGGCGCTTCTACGCCGCCTCTTCGCTGGCCTTCTTTTCCTGCAGGGCGGCGGCCAGGCGTGCAACCTGGGACGCCGGGGCGTTGAACAGCCCGGCGGCCTTGGCCAGGTTGCCCTTCATCGCGCCGGCCAGCTTGGCCAGCAGCACCTCGCGCGATTCCAGATCGGCGATGCGCTCAACCTCGGCAACTGACAGGGCGCGGCCATCCATGTAGCCGCCCTTGATGATCAGAGCCTTGTTTTCTTTCGCGAAGGTCTTGATGGCCTTCGCAGCGTCCACGGGCTCACCCTTGATGAACGCGATTGCCGTTGGGCCGCTGAACAGTTCGTCCAGGCCCTCCACACCGGCTTCCGCAGCCGCACGCTTGACCAGCGTGTTCTTGGCGACGGAGTAGGTGGCGGAAGCTCCGAGGGAGCGACGCAGGGTGCCCAGAGCGGACACCGACAGGCCGCGGTACTCGGTAATCACGGTCGCAGTTGAATCCTTGAACTGCTCGGTGATCTCGGCAACGGCGGTGACCTTTTCAGTCTTGGCCATGTATTGCCTCCTCATCTCGTTTCGGTCGCTGCACCTGGGACAAGACGGCCTGAGATCGAGAAGGAGTCTGAAATGACGAACGCCCCGACGCAGACAGGTCGGGGCGTGAAAATCCGCGGACTTTTGGTCCACGAGTCTAAACCTCGTCCTCCTGCGTGGGCCGTCAGGACATGTCCTGAACCTTCAACCTCGCGAGAGGTGACCGACGGTCTTCGGTGGAGCTCTGAGAGATTACCGCAGATGGGGGCGATCATCCAAAACGGCGTGGTATCCAGGAATGGTGCCGTTGTCCTCCGAAGTTCCCACTCGATCAGGCATCGCACGTAACGGCGATATCGAGCTCTTCTACGAAGACCTCGGCAACCCGGGCGATCCCGCGGTCATCCTCGTCATGGGTGTAGCGGCGCAGCTCCCGATGTGGCCGGACGGGTTCTGCCAGCGACTCCTCGATCGAGGCTATCGCGTGATCCGCTTCGATAACCGCGATTGCGGGCTGTCGACGAAGCTGCACGGGCACAAGGCGCCGGGATCGGTCCAGCGCCGGGTGGTCCGCTACGCGTTCGGCGTGGGCAGTGAGGTCCCGTACACGCTCCTCGACATGGCCGAGGACGTCCGTACCCTCATCGACCACCTTGACCTGGACACCGTGCATATCGCGGGTGCCTCGATGGGTGGGATGATCGTGCAGGTCTTCGCAGGCACCTACCCCGAGCGCGTCAACTCCGTCGGCATCATCTACTCGGCGACCGGCCGCCCATTCTCACGGTTGCCGTCCTGGGCACTCATCAAGACCGCCATGACGGCCCCCGGTAAGAACGCGACGCCCGAGGAATGGCTCGAGTTCGAGGTGAACACCGGCATCGTCTACAACGGGCCCGACAACCTGCCCTCCCGCGAGGCACTGCGACAGCGCATCCTGGAACACCGGGCCCGCAGCGACTACA
Source organism: Mycobacterium sp. D16Q14 (assembly GCA_002013415.1). Taxonomy (GTDB): domain Bacteria; phylum Actinomycetota; class Actinomycetes; order Mycobacteriales; family Mycobacteriaceae; genus Mycobacterium. The sequence continues at coordinate 79,933 of MAEX01000013.1, read as the reverse complement.
AGGTGGGTACCGTGCGCCAATTCGATGCCATCCTCGGCACCGGCAGCCTGCTGCGCTTCACCCGCGCCATCACCGCCCCGACGGTCGTGATCCACGGCCGCAATGACCCGCTGGTGCCGTACCAGAACGGGCGGGTGGTGGCCAAGAACATCCGGAACTCGCGGTTCGCGCTCATCGAAGGCATGGGCCACGATCTGCCCGAGCCCGTGTGGGAGCCCGTGACCACGGAGTTGTTGGCAACTTTTGACAGGGGCACCGCCCGCTCGCGGGGCTCCTCGCGGGGCTCGGTGTGCAGGACTGACTAGGGCCGCACGGCCATGATGCGGCACACTTGCATTTCATGACTGCCCAAGAACGTTCCGGCCGGAGCGTAGGTGAAGGCCGTGGACGTCAGGTTGCACCGCTCGGGCGCGTGGCGTTGCTCTCCGAGGCCGCGCGGCTGGGCACCACAGGCTGGCAGGTCGCCCGCACCGCGGGCAGAGTGCTGGGCAAGATCACCAAGAAGGGCAGCTTCGAGCAGAAGGTCATCGCCGAGCTTCCCCAGACCTTCTCCGATCTGGGTCCCACGTACGTCAAGCTCGGCCAGATCATCGCGTCCAGTCCGGGCGCGTTCGGCGAGCCGCTGTCCCGTGAATTCCGGGGGCTGCTCGACCGCGTCCCGCCCGCTGATTCAGCCCAGATTCGAGAACTCATCATCTCCGAGCTCGGCGATGAACCCGAAAAGCTCTTCGCCAGCTTTGACTCAGAGCCGTTCGCATCCGCGTCGATCGCCCAGGTGCATTACGCGACACTGCATTCCGGCGAGGACGTGGTGGTCAAGATCCAACGTCCGGGGATCCGCCGCCGGGTCGCGGCCGACCTGCAGATCATGAAGCGCGGAGCGGCGCTACTAGAACTAGGCAAGGTGGGCCGGATGCTCTCCGCCCGCGACGTGGTGGACGATTTCTCCGGAAACCTTTCCGAGGAACTGGATTTCCTTGCCGAAGGCCAGGCCATGCAGACCTGGGTGGAGCACCTGCACACCTCGTCGCTCGGCAAGAACATCCGGGTGCCGGATGTGCACTGGCACTACACGACATCCAAGGTGCTCACCATGGAGCGGGTGCACGGCATCCGGATCGACGACGCGCCGGCCATCCGCAGGGCGGGCTTCGACGGCACCGAGCTGGTGAAGTCGTTGTTGTTCTCGGTGTTCGAATCCGGGCTGCGCCAGGGCTTGTTCCATGGCGACCTGCATGCGGGAAATCTTCTCGTGGACCACGAGGGCCGGATCGTATTCCTCGACTTCGGCATCGTCGGATTTATCGACCCACGGACCCGCTGGCTGTTGCGCGAGCTGATTCACGCGCTACTGGTCAAGAAGGATCATCGCGCCGCGGGCAAGATCGTGGTTCTGCTGGGCGCTGTCGGCAATCCCGGCGACGCCGATAAGGGCACCCGGGACATGCAGGCCTTCGCCACTCCACTGACCATGAAATCCCTTGGGGACATGTCATATTCGGAGATTGGCAAGCAGCTGTCCGCACTCGCTGAGCAATACGACGTCAAGCTACCGCGTGAGCTGGTGCTCATCGGCAAGCAATTCCTGTACGTCGAGCGGTACATGAAGCTGCTGGCGCCGCGCTGGCAGATGATGGAAGACCCCGAACTCACAGGCTACTTCGGCAACTTCATTGTCGACATCAGCCGTGAGCACAACCGCGAGGGAGACATCTGAGATGACGGCCAGCACCGCCAAGATCGGCGATATCGAGCTGTGCTACGAGGAGTTCGGCAGCCCAGCCGACCCCGCGGTGCTACTCATCATGGGCATCGGCGCGCAGATGGTGTTCTGGCGCACCGAGTTCTGCCAGCAGCTCGCCAACCAGGGCCACCGTGTCATCCGCTTCGACAACCGGGACTGTGGCCTATCGACGAAGCTCGACGGGGTACGCGCCGGTGGCGGATCACTCCTTCCCACCATGGCGAAATTCCTTGCCGGAGTGAAAATTGCCGACACCGCGTACACCCTGGTGGATATGGCGGCCGACGCGGCCAGTCTACTCGATCATCTCGGCATCGAGCAGGCACATATCGTGGGCGCTTCGATGGGCGGCATGATCGCGCAGGTCTTCGCCGCCGAGCATCCTCACCGGACCGAGACGGTCAGCATCATCATGTCGAGCAACAACCAGCCGTTCCTGCCGCCGCCCGGACCACGTCAGTTGATGGCCCTGTTGACGCCCCCACCCGCCGACGCCACCCGCGAGCAGATCATCGCCAACAGCGTGCAGGTGGGCCGAACCATCGGCAGTCCGAAATACCGCCAGTCCGAAGCGAAGTCATATCTACACGCCGCCGAGTACTACGACCGTAGCTACTACCCCAAGGGATTCGCCCGGCAATTCGCCGCGATCATGGGGACCGGCAGCCTGGTGCCATTCAACAACCGAATCACTTCGCCCGCACTGGTTTTGCACGGCAGGGCAGATAAGCTGATGCGCCCTTCGGGTGCGCGCGCCATCGCGCGCGCCACCCCCGGCGCGCGGTTGGCACTGATCGACGGAATGGGCCACGATCTGCCCGAACCGCTGTGGAACCGGGTCATTGCCAAGCTCACCGAGAACTTCGCCCGATCAGAGCCCGCCGAGGACGCAACGGAATCCGAGGCCGCGGACCGCTAATTAGGTCCCGTAGGGAACGATTTCGTCAGGATCAAACTAGCTGTTAATTCTGCGCGGAACCCTTGTACCTGCTGCGGTCATGCTTTAGCCTCGGCATGGGGTAACAGCCACCCCTAGATCCGATCAATCGCACGCGCGCCGTTCGGGGCACAGCGCCATCTCTCGCGAGAGGCCGTCGCATGTCCAGATTGACCCCCAAGTTCTCTGATGTACAAGCACATTACGACCTGTCTGACGACTTCTTCGCACTGTTTCTCGACCCCAGTAGGACCTACAGCTGCGCATACTTCGAGCCCGAGAGCCTGACACTCACGCAGGCACAGCGGGCCAAGATCGACCTCGCGCTCGGAAAACTGGGTCTAGAGCCCGGGATGACCCTGCTGGACGTCGGTTGCGGTTGGGGTTCCACCCTGAAACGCGCCCTCGAGTACTACGACGTCAATGTCATCGGCCTGACCCTCAGCAAGAACCAATTCACGCACGTCACCAAGCTTCTCGACTCCACCGAAAGTTCGCGTACGCACGAGGTTCGGTTGGCCGGGTGGGAGGAGTTCGAGGGCACCGTCGACCGAATCGTCAGCATCGGCGCCTTCGAGCATTTCGGCCATGAGCGATACGCCAGCTTCTTCGAGATGGCCCACCGGATACTGCCGGATGACGGAAAGATGTTGCTGCACACCATTGTCAGCTTTCACCCGGAGGAATTGAAGCGCAGGGGAGTTCCGCTACTGATGTCGCGGGTTCGATTCATGCACTTTATGCTCACCGAGATATTCCCTGGTGGCCGTTTACCTTCCGTGCCGATGGTGGACCAGCACGCCGCGCAGGCGGGCTTCCGCGTTACCCGCCACCAGGCCCTGCAACTACACTATGCGCGCACCCTGGACTGCTGGGCCGAGAACCTGGTCGCACACAAGGATGAAGCGATTTCCCTTCAATCCCAAGAGGTTTACGACAGGTACATCAAGTACCTCACAGGTTGCGCCGACGCGTTCCGGGAGGGCTGGATCGACGTAGTTCAGTTCACCTGCGAGAAGTAGGAGTCGACGAGACTCTGAACCTCGCCGACAGCCAGTTCCCTGTCGGCGGGCACGAGCCCGACACGGGTACGACGATCGAGAACATCATCGGTGTCGAGCGCACCCTCATGAGTAAGCGCGAATTCGACTTGTTCACGGGTGATATCGACATCTTCGACCACCCGGGTACCGACGGCACCCGGCCAGTCGTCCACCACCGTCAGGTTTTGCGTCACACACTCCGAGGCCGCCAGCCGCAGGCGTTCCAGACCCGCGTCAAGGGCGTCCTCGGCCATCTTGCGATAGGTGGTCAGCTTGCCGCCCACCACGCTGACGACACCCGCATCAGATACCCGGACCGCATGCTTACGGGACAGGTCCGCGGTCGCGGAGTCATCACCGTCGAGCAGGGGTCGCAGCCCCGCAAAACGTCCCGCCACATCCGATTCGGACAGTGAGGTCTGCAGCACCGTGTTCACGGTGTCGAGGAGGAACTGCTCCTCCCCCGCAGAGGGTTCGGCCACATCCGGTACCGGACCGGGCGCCGGCTCGTCGGTGAGCCCGAGGTATACCCGATCGTGGATGGCGGGCAGGGCGAACACGAAACGGTTGATCGTGCCGGGCACCGGAACAGTCAGGGCGGCGGTAAGTCCACCGAAGGTCGCCGCGCGGAACACCAGGTGTGTCCCACGGCTAGGACGCAGCTTAATGTCATGATCGACTTGGCCGGCCCATACCCCGGCGGCGTTGATGACCAAACCCGCCCGTACCGCAATGGTATTGCCGCTCAGCTCGTCTCGGAGCACCGCACCGTCGCCGGTGACCTGCTCGGCGGACACTCTGGTGAGGATGCGGGCACCCAGACCCGCCGCCGTGCGCGCGATCGACACCACCAACCGTGCATCGTCGACGAGCTGCCCGTCGAAGGCCATCAACCCGCCGCGAAGTCCGTTGCGCCGCACGGTCGGGGCCCGGCGGATGACTTCACCCGCGTCGATCGCGCGTGAGCGGGGCAGCACGTCGGCCGAGGTGTGCGCGAGCCTGCGCAACCCATCCCCCGCGACGAATCCCACCCGCACCAGGGTCCGGCTGAACATGCTCACCGCCGGGTGCAGCGGAACCACCTGCGCGAGCGGGTGAATGAGGTGCGGGGCGGTACGCGTCATGAGGATGTGCCGCTCGATCGCACTTTCCCTGGCAATACCCACCTGACCCGAAGCGAGATAGCGCAATCCGCCGTGCACCAGCTTGGAACTGAATCTGCTTGTGCCGAAGGCAAGGTCGTGCTTCTCGACCAGCGTGACACGCAGGCCGCGGCTCGCCGCGTCGAGTGCCACCCCGACGCCGGTGATACCACCGCCGACGACGAGGACGTCAACCGGAGCGCCACCGGCCAGCGCGGCGAGATCGGCACTGCGTCGTGTGCTGTTGAGCTGGGTTGTCATGAACTCTCCTAAGGGGCGGATCAAGCCGCGAGATATCCGTCGATGGCAGCGGCCAATTCATTCACCAGCTCATCCGGCGAGAGAATGTCGGCGACGATGCGCGCCGACTGGAGAACCGATTGGCCGATCAGCAGCACCATCGCCGCCATCTGCTCAGGGCCACCGGTGCGAATCGATCCGTCCGCCTGGCCCTCGGCGATGAGCAGCGCGGTCCAGCCGATGAGGGCGCGCTGGCTGGTGCCCAACCGCCGCACGATGTAGGTCAGCAGGAGTTCGGGATCGGAGCGCAGGATTGCCGCGAAAATCGAGTGCTCACGCACCTGGGTGACTAGACCTGTCACCGACTGGACTAGTCGATCGCGCGCATGCCCCTGTCCGGTCGCGGGCAGGATCGAGGCCATTTCTCGCGTCAGCAGATCGGCGACCAAGGAGCGCACATCGGGCCAGCGCCGATACACCGACGGACGGCTGACACCGGCACGCTTGGCGACCTCCACCAGTGTGGTCCGACGCACCCCGAACTCGGTGACGCAGGACAGCGCGGCATCGAGGATGCGTTCAGTGACGGGATCCGCCGGGATCTCCGCGACCCCGGCGATGTCTGTCGTCTCGACCGTCATGTCACCTCACCTTCACCAGAAAATCTGCGTTACAACTTGCCATCCTATGTAATACTGTAACGCATGATGGAGTGGGACGCCTGGGGCGTGGCCGAAAAACGACAGACTCTCTCACCTCAGGTGAAGACGCTCTTGGCGTCTGCGCTGGGCATTCCCGAACGGGATCCGGTCAGCCGCGACGAATCGACCGTCACCCTGTCCCCCTGCTCTCTCACCCACGAGCAGTTGACCGCCCTGTCCGATCTGCTCGGCACGGAACATGTGCGCACCGATCACGGTGCCCGGCTACGGCATTCGGGCGGCAAGAGCACCCCGGACCTGCTGCGCCGGCGCTCCACCGGCGTCCAGGAGGCGCCCGATGCCATCGTCTACCCGGCATCGCATGACGAGGTGTCCGCACTCCTGGAGCTCTGCGGCAAGCAGGCCATCGCGGTCGTACCGTTCGGCGGCGGCACCAGCGTGGTCGGCGGGCTGGACCCCGCGCGCGGCGAATTCACCGCAGTCATCGCAGTGGATCTTGGGCGGATGTCCGGCCTGGTCTCCCATGACGAGGAATCCGGAACGGCCGTGCTGCTGCCCGGAACGACAGGGCCCGAGGCCGAAGAACTCCTGGGCGCCAAGGGCTTTTCGCTCGGACACTTTCCGCAGAGCTTCAGATTCGCGAGCATCGGCGGTTTCGCCGCCACCCGCTCTTCCGGGCAGGCCTCCAGCGGATACGGGCGCTTCGACGCGATGGTGGATGCGGTCCGGATCGCCACACCGCGCGGTGATCTCAATCTGGGCAGGGCGCCCGCCTCGGCGGCCGGCCCGGACCTGCGGCAGCTCTTCCTGGGATCCGAGGGCGCACTCGGCATCATCACCGAGGTGACCGTGCGCGTGCATCGACTCCCCGAAGACACCTGGTACCAGGGTTGGTCCTTCCCTTCCTTCGATGCTGGGGCTCAGGCGCTGCGCACACTCGTCCAATCCGATGCCGCACCCACCGTGCTGCGGCTGTCCGATGAAGCCGAAAGCGGGCTCAATCTCGCGCTGGCCAAGGACATCGGCGGGAAGAACCCCGCTACCGGAGTGCTGGCGATCACCACCGTCGAGGGCACCCGCAGGCACGTCGAGGCCCGCTCAGCCGAAGTAGCGGCCGTTCTCACCGCGGCCGGCGGCACCGCGCTCGGCGACGAGCCCGGCAAGGCCTGGAATCACGGCCGATTCGATGCGCCGTACCTGCGCGATGCACTCATCGATGCGGGCGCTGTGGTGGAGACGTTGGAGACCGCAACCTCATGGCGGAACCTGGCCACTCTACGTACGGCGGTTACCACAGCACTCGCCGAAGCCCTTGGCGCCCAAGGCACCCCGCCGCTGGTGTTGTGCCACATTTCGCATACCTATCGCACCGGCGCCTCGCTCTACTTCACCGTGGTGTGCGCGGCCGCCGAGGATCCGATGACCCAATGGGGTAAGGCGAAGAAGGCGGCGGGTGATAGCATCGTCGCCGCGGGCGGCACCATCACGCACCATCACGCCGTCGGACGCGATCATCAGCCGTGGCTTGCCGATGAGGTCGGCGAGCTCGGCATCGAGATCCTGCAGGCGGTGAAGCGAACCGTCGATCCGCGGGGAATTCTTAACCCCGGCAAGCTTATTCCTGTTAGCGAGTAGCGCCGATGACCCATCTCACCGTCCTGACGAACCCGGCCGCGGGCCACGGCGCAGCACAAGCAGCCGACGCCGCCATCGCGCATCTGCGTGCGCGCGGACTGACGGTGACACATCACGCGGCGTCGTCGGCATCGGAATCGCATGCCCTCGCACAGGAAGCCGCCCGCACGGGCGCCCGCGGAATCATCGCCGCGGGCGGGGACGGTCTGGTGAGCATCGCGCTACAGGCGGTCGCATCCACCCCGGTGGCGCTCGGCGTGATCCCGATCGGTACCGGAAACGACTGCGCCCGCATGCTGGACATCCCGCTGGGTGATCCGGTGGCCGCCGCCGACGTGATCGCGACCGGCAATACCCGGGTGATCGACTGCGGGCGTGTGCAATACAACGGACACACAACGTGGTTCGCCACCGTGGTGGCATCGGGATTCGACTCGTTGGTCAACGATCGCGCCAATCGGATGAGCCGGCCCCGCGGCCGACGCCGTTATGACATCGCGATGGCAATGGAGGCCGCCAAGCTGCGGCCGCTGCCGTTTCGCATCGAATTGGACGATCAGGTGATCGAGACCGATGTCACCCTGGTCGCGGTCGGAAACGGCACCTCATACGGCGGCGGAATGCGCATCTGTCCCAACGCCATTCTGGACGATGGGCTACTGGACGTGACGGTGGTGGCGGCCGGTGGGCGGCTGCGCCTGCTACGGCTCTCCCCCACCGTCTACAAGGGCACCCATGTCGACCTGCCCGAGGTGAGCACCTTCCGGACGCGGCGAGTCCGACTGTCCGCCGACAACATCACCGCGTACGCCGATGGGGATCCGGTGGCACCACTGCCGATCGATATCGACGTGGTTCACGGCGCCCTGACCGTCTTCGCCTAGCCGGTCTTCTCCGCGATCAGGAATGCGGAGTTCGGGGTCGCGTCGGGCAGATCGGCGGGGATACCCCGACCGTGACGCGCCAACAGGGCGGTCGTGGTCTCTTTGGTCACCTGCCATCCGCGGCCGGCCAGGAACTCGCCCGCGTCAGTACGTTCCTCCAGATACCACAGCTCCGCCACATCGGGAATGTCCTGATCTTGGACACTCTCGGCGGCACGCCGGAACACCTGCCCCCGTTCTCTTTGCCGGGCAAGTATTTCCGGATCAAAGAAGCCTTCACCGAAGTTCTCCACGGCGACACGACTGCCCGGCACACTGAGTGAATCAATCCGCTCGAACAGCAAGTTCTGGGCCGCGGGCGGCAGATACGGCAGCAGGCCCTCGGCGATCCAGGCCACCGGCTCGCCGGCATCAAACCCGCCGGCCGCCAACGCGGCGGGCCAATCGTCGCGCAGGTCCACCGCAACCGGGACTTGGCGAACGCGCGCCGTCGCGGCCTGCGCATCCAGGGTGTCGGCCTTGAAGGCGAGAACCGTGGGAAGGTCCAGCTCGAACAGCACCGCATCGGCGGGCCAGTCGAGTCGCCACGCGCGCGCGTCGAGACCGGCCGCCAGGATCACCGACTGTCGAACACCGGCCCCGGACGCTTCGCGGAAGAAGTCGTCAAAGAACTTGGTGCGGCACGCGACATAGGACCGCATGGCGGCAATGCGCTCGGCTAATCGGGGCTCGGCCGCTAGCAGCGCGGCGGGCGGTTCACCGTCGAAGCGGTACATGCTCCACACTCCGTCACCGGCAGCCTCGAGAAAGAGACCGGCGTACGGATCACTGATCAGCGGGTTCTCGCTACGCGTTTCCGCATCTCGGGCGCTGGCCACCCCCAACGCCGTGGTGCCGACACTCTCCGTGATCTCCCAGCTGTCTCCATCACTTCGCGCCATGAGTTCCTTTGTACGCCGGCCTGGATAGTGTGCCGACTGGACTGGCCGCCATAGTTTGTCAGTGCGAACCCCTCAAACCGCACATCCCACCACCGCGAACCAGTGAGGCCAGTCCGGAAGAACCACGGACGACCAGCTCGCACTATTTATAGAACAGCACGATATATTTGTCTAGTAATTACAGGGATTGAGATACACGGTGACGGACCACACGGGAGCTGCCGAGGCGGGACGTGGCCGCGGTCGGCCCATCAAAGACGGCAAGACCTCCACAGAGGTGCAATCGCACTTGCTCGACGCGACTGAGCGAGTGCTGGCCCGCGTTGGCGTCATAGCACTCAGCATGGGCGCCGTCGCCCGTGAGGCCGGGTACAGCCGCGGGGTCGTGTATCGCTACTTCAACAACCGGGACGAGGTACTGGACGCGCTCATCGTGCGCAGGGCGACAACGAACATCGCGGAGATGGCCCCCCGGCTGATGGCGCTTGGGGACTGGTCCGAGATGGTGGTCGAGTCCATGGTCATCGTCGCGACCGAGACCACACAGGACCCCTTGCTCCGCGCACTCGCGGACCCGGATGGCACCCATAGCACCGCCGCCAGCCTGATATTCGGCTCACCCGGGCTGTCACAGATGCTCACGGGACTGTACGAGTCAATGTTCAGCAGCGGTCTGGCGCCGCTACGCGAGGGGCTCAGCGCCGGCGACGCCTCGCGTTATGTGCTGTCGGTGGTTATGAGCCTGCTGTCGGGTTCCATACCGGGCTGCGACGACCCCGATCAGGTACGCCGTTATGTCCGGACCTTTGTACTTCCCGCACTGCTGCAGACACCACCCCCGCCCGAGCAGGTCTTCACCCAGTAATACCGAAAGTGTCTGATCAGTGGTGCGCGGTTCGTCAGACAAGTAGAGAGTGGATCGCAGAGTTCCGCTCATTGATACCGACGGAGGGCTCCACCATGCATTATCTCGCGCTACTCATTGGTCCCCAGCAGGAACGCACACCCGATGAGGCCGCTCAAGAACTGACGGATTACTTGAACTTTCAAGCCAAGGCGGCGTCGGCGATCCGCGCAGGCGACGCGCTGTATCCCGAAGCCGACAGCGTGCGTATCACCGGCGGACCCGATGCCCCTGTCATCACGGACGGTCCGTTCGCCGAAGGCGCCGAGGTGGCGAACGGCTACTACGTATTGGAGGCGGACAACCTCGATGACGCCCTTGCCTTGGCACGGGATATCCCGGAGACCAAGCGCGGCGCGGTCGAAGTGTGGCCGCTGGTCGACTGCTCCCAAGAATTCGGGGGGCAGGGGTCCACGAGTTGGCTCGCACTCCTGCTGGAGCCCGGAGATCGCGCATATGTGCCGGGCAGCCCCGAATGGCAAGCGGTGGCGGCCAAGCACGGGATGTTCGGCGAGAAGGCAAGTGGGCATATCAAGATCGCGGGACCGTTGCATCCCCCGTCCACGGCCACCACGGTCCGGGTGCGCGACGGAGAGACCGTTCTCACTGACGGCCCGTACGTTGAGGGAACCGAGATCGCGAATGGTTTTTACGTGCTCGCCACCGATGGCCGCGACCAAGCCATCGAGCTCGCCGCTCAGCTGCCGGCATCCGCGGTGCAACTGCGGCAGCTCACCGGTGTCTCGGGTTTCTAGGCGAACCACATGGTCTTCGCACACACGTCTCATCCACGATGACCAATCTGGACGGCGTCTTCCGGCGGGAGTGGGGGCCAACGGTCGCTGCCATCGCACGGTGGTCAGGAGACCTCACTGTCGCCGAGGACGCCGTCCAGGAGGCGTGCACCGACGCTGTGCGCACCTGGCCGCGCGACGGCCTGCCCGATAATCCGGGCGGGTGGTTGTTGACGGCCGCACGGAATCGGGCGCGTGATCGGCTACGGCGCGAGACACTGCGTCCGGGAAAGGAATTGGCCGCCGTGCTCGACGACATCACCGCCCGCACCGACGTCTCCGATCCTCACTCCGTGCCGGACGACGAACTACGGATGATGTTCACCTGTGCCCATCCCGCCCTGGAAAGAGTGTCGCAGCTGGCCCTCACGCTGCGGCTGGTATCGGGCCTGACGGTGGCCGAGATCTCCCGGGCGCTGCTGCACAGCGAGGCCGCTATAGGTCAGCGGATCACCCGCGCCAAGGCCAAGATTCGTACGGCCAACATTCCGTTACGGGTACCGCCCACCGAGCTATTGCCCGAACGCACTCCGCACGTGCTCAGCTGCATCTATTCGGTGTTCACCGAGGGCTACTGGTCGACGGGCGGACCGTCGGCCATTCGCGACGAGTTGTGCGATGAGGGCGTGCGCCTGGCCGGTGAGCTGTGCAAGCTCATGCCACAGGAGCGGGAAGCCAACGCGCTGGCTGCGCTTGTGCTGCTGCATGATTCGCGGCGCCGGGTGCGCATGGATCGCGACGGCGCACTGGTACCCCTAGACGAGCAGGACCGTGCCCGGTGGGATCGCGATCGCGTTGCCCGCGGGCTGAGTCAGTTGCGAGAAGCTGCGGGCTCGACCGGCCCTTATCTGCCGCAGGCGGTGATCGCCGCGCTGCATGCCACGGCCCCAACCTGGGAGGAGACCGATTGGCACGCCATCTGCCGGGCCTACGACCGGCTCGCGACCATGACGCATTCGCCTGTGGTGCTAGTGAATCGGGCGTTGGCGATCGGCCTGCGCGACACCCCCGATGCGGGACTGGCGGCGCTGGAGAAGGTGGCCCACGATCCACGTCTAGCTCGATCGAATCTGGCGGCTACCGTCCGCGCCGATCTGCTTCGACGTGCCGGCCGACACGTTGAGGCCGCCGCGTGGTACCGAACGGCCTTGGCCACCAACGGATCCGATCCGGGACGCGAGTTTCTGCAGCGCCGCATCACCGAATGCGGCGGCTAAGGCAGCGGTGCCGACCACACCAGCCGAGTGCCGCCGGTGTCCATCGCCGACACACTGAACGTGCCCCCCGACTCCGCGGCCCGGTTCGCCAGCCCGCTCAGGCCGCTGCGCGCGACCACTTCCGGCATCCCGATGCCATCGTCCACCACGTCGATAACCAACTCGTCGTCCACAGCCACCGTCACCGACAACTCCCGGGCGCGGGCGTGCCTGACCACATTGCTCACGGCTTCACGCACCACGGCCTCGGCATCACCGGACGTGCTGGCGGGTATCACATCCAATGGCCCGCTCATGCGCACAGATACCCGCAGCCCAGTATCGGCCGTGAGCTCGTTGATGGTGGAACGCAATGTGGCACGCAAAGATTCGTCATTGGTGTGCAGATCGAAGATCGCGGTCCGGATCTCTTGGATCACGTCGTGCAGCTGATCGATGTGGTCGGCGAGGCGAGCCGCCACCATCGGATCCACGGACCGGCGATGAGTGCCCTGCATCGCCAGGCCGACGGCGAACAGCCGCTGGATGACGTGGTCGTGCAGGTCACGGGCGATGCGATCACGATCGGCCAGCACATCCAGTTCATGTTTGGCCAGACGGACTTCGGCCTGTTCCAGCGCCAGCGCCGCCTGCCCCGCGAAGGAGGCCGCCATATCGAGCTGCTCTTCGTCGAAGGCCACCGATCCCACCGTGCGCAGCAGGATCAACACACCCGCCGTCGACCCCCCTCCGCCGAGCGGAAGTACCAGGGCGGGCCCGAACGCCAAGTCCGTGCCGTCGGCTAGGTTGACCTCGAGCCGGCCCACGTTCCGCGGCTCATGATCGACAAAAGTGCTCCCGGAGGTTGACCCGTCGACAGGTATCACCTTCTCGCACAGTACTTCTGAGCCCTCGCCTTCGCAGACCGACACCACCAGTTCGGCGGTATCCTCCTCGTCACTGACGGGCAGCGCGATGAACGCAAAATCTGCCTCCGCGAGCAGTGCCGCACTGGAAGCCACCAGATGCAGTGCCTTGCCCGGGTCCACCCCACCGAGCAGCTCAGCGGTGATATCCGCAGTGGCACGCTGCCATTGCTCACGACGCCGGGCATGCTGATAGAGGCGGGCGTTCTCGATCGCGATACCGGCCGCCCCCGCCAGCGCACGCACCACCACCTCGTCGTCCTCGGTAAACTCCTGTCCATCAAGCTTCTCGGTGAGATACAGCCGTCCAAATACCTCACCGCGCACCTGCACGGGTACACCCAGGAAGGTCCGCATGGGCGGGTGATTCGTGGGGAAGCCGACCGAGGCCGGGTGCGCCGCGATATCCCGCAGCCGCAGCGGCTTGGCTTCGTCGATCACGACATCAAGCACACCGTGGCCCGTGGGCAGCGCGCCAATCCGCTCGCGGGTTGCCTCGTCGATACCCTCGTAGACAAACTCCGCCAGCTTCTCGTCCGATCCCACCACACCGAGTGCGCCATACCGGGCACTGACGAGCTCCGATGCCGCACAGACGATTTCCCGCAAGGTCGCGTCCAGTTCCAGCCCCGAGCTGACAGCCATGACGGCGTCGAGGAGGGCATCCATACGCCCCCGCGTGCCATCGACAATCTGCTCGATCCTGCCCTGCACCTCCGCGAGCAATTCATGCAGTTGCAAATGGGCCAGCTCCGCCGTCATCCGATTGGGTTGCGCACCAACGTCCTCGACCACAAATCAACTCTCGCACACCCTGACCCGGACTGACCACGAACCCCGTCAGCCCTGCGGTCCGTGATTCTCGCGCGAGAGTTTGGTGGCGAGCACGGCAACCTGTGTCCGGCGTTCGAGGTCCAGTTTGGTGAGCAGACGCGAGACGTAGTTCTTGACAGTCTTCTCCGCCAAGAACATTCGTTCCGCGATCTGACGGTTGGTGAGCCCCTCCCCGATCAGTTCCAGCAGCGTCCGCTCCTGGGCGGTGAGCCCCGCCAGCGGCGACGGGTTGTCGGCCGCCGCGCGTAACTTGTTCATCAACGCGGCAGCGGCCCGATTGTCCAGCAGCGAGCGTCCTGCCCCGACGGTGCGGACCGCGGAGATCAGCTCCATTCCCTTGATGTCCTTAATGACGTATCCGCCGGCACCCGCCATGATCGCGTCGAGCATGGCGTGTTCATCGGTGAACGAGGTAAGCATCAAACAGTTGAGATTCGGCAACCTGGACCGCAATTCGCGGCACAGCTCCACTCCGTTACCGTCGGGAAGCCGAATGTCCAGCACCGCGATGTCCGGTTGTAGTGCGGGGATACGCGCCATCGCCTCGGCCACCGAGGACGCCTGACCGATCACCGAGAAGTCCTCTTCCTCTTCAAGCAGATCCGCCAGACCGCGGCGCACCACCTCGTGATCATCGACAAGAAACACTGTGATCATGTCCGTAACCCTTCCGCTTGCCACACCCAGTGTGGCATCCGCGACGGAATCCAGCACCGGCATCGCTACAGCCCAACCACGTGTTGATCACCGATGTTCTTGTCGCTATGCGATATCGCATCCAGCAGATGACGGGCCGACACGATGTCCGGGGTGCGCTGCGAACCGCCAGACGCGAGCAGCGTGCTATCGATCAGTGCCGACGCCTGGACCAGCGCTCCGGCGGTCACGCTGCCCTGCAGTGGGACAGAGCGCGCCATCATGACATTCCTTCCCGGTACCCCATTCTTCAACGGTAGGGCGGGAAGGATCTGGGCCGCTACGGTCTTTGGTCCCTACTCACGACAAAACCCCCGTTTCCCCCTCGATATGAAGGGGAAACGGGGGCCTGTGCAGAAAATGTGCGCGGGAGGCTACTGAACCTCGAGGAAGTTCCGGGTCACGCTCGGGTCAACCTGGATGCCCGGGCCCGTCGTGGTGGTGACGACAACCTTCTTCAGGTAGCGGCCCTTCGCCGACGACGGCTTGGCACGCAGGATCTCGTCCAGCACGGCACCGTAGTTCTCCGTCAGCTTCTCGGCATCGAACGAGGCCTTGCCGATGATCAGGTGAAGGTTGGAGTGCTTGTCGACGCGGAAGTTGATCTTGCCGCCCTTGATGTCGGTGACGGCCTTGGCGACATCGGGGGTCACGGTGCCGGTCTTGGGGTTCGGCATCAGACCACGCGGTCCCAGGACACGGGCGATACGACCGACCTTCGCCATCTGATCCGGGGTGGCAATGGCCGCGTCGAACTCCAGCCAGCCGCCCTGGATCTTCTCGATCAGGTCGTCGCTACCGACAACATCGGCACCGGCGGCCGCGGCCGCTTCCGCCTTGTCGCCCACCGCGAAGACGATGACGCGAGCGGTCTTACCGGTACCGTGCGGAAGGTTCACGGTGCCGCGGACCATCTGGTCAGCCTTGCGGGGGTCGACGCCGAGGCGCATCGCGACCTCGACAGTGGCGTCGTACTTCTTGGACGCCGTCTCCTTGGCCAGCTTTGCGGCCTCGAGAGGGGTGTACAGCTTCTCGCGGTCCACCTTCTCGGCGGCCTCGCGATATGCCTTGCTGTTCTTGCTCATGGGTATCCAATCAATCGTTGGTTCGTGGTCGTGCAGGCCGAAGCGGGCCTTACCACTGGGTGTTCGGTGTTACTCGGCGCTGTGCGTGCTACTCGACCGTGATGCCCATCGAGCGCGCGGTGCCGGCAATGATCTTGGCGGCGGCGTCGATGTCATTGGCGTTGAGGTCTTCCTTCTTCGTCTCGGCGATCTCGCGCACCTGATCCCAGGTCACCTTGGCGACCTTGGTCTTGTGCGGCTCACCGGAACCCTTGGGCACACCGGCGGCCTTCAACAGCAGCTTGGCGGCGGGCGGGGTCTTCAGAGCGAAGGTGAAGCTGCGGTCCTCGTAGACGCTGATCTCCACGGGGATGACGTTGCCGCGCTGCGACTCCGTCGCGGCGTTGTACGCCTTGCAGAACTCCATGATGTTGACGCCATGCTGACCGAGCGCGGGACCGACCGGAGGCGCGGGGTTGGCTTCGCCGGCCTTGATCTGCAGCTTGATCAGCCCGACGACCTTTTTCTTCGGGGCCATTGGGTGTTTCCTTACTTTCCTTCCGTGTTCCGGCCGTTATTCGACCGGAGGTTCCGCGGACCGTGACGCGGTCCGAAGTCTTGTTAGAGCTTCTCCACCTGGGTGAAGTTGAGCTCGACAGGGGTTTCGCGGCCGAAGATGGACACCAGCACCTTGAGGCGCTGCTGTTCGGCGTTGACCTCGCTGATACTGGCCGGCAGCGTCGCGAACGGACCATCGGTGACGGTGACCGACTCACCGACCTCGAAGTCGACCTCGATGAGCGGACGCTCCAGACCACCGGTCTCGGCCGCCGCGGCTGCGGTCTCAGCCGCCGAACCCTTGGCGGGCTTCTTGGCCGGAGTCTGCGGCAGCAGGAACTTCACCACGTCGTCGAGGGACAGCGGCGACGGACGTGAGGTCGCGCCGACAAATCCAGTGACACCGGGGGTGTTGCGGACCGCGCCCCACGACTCGTCGTTCAGTTCCATCCGGACCAGAATGTAACCGGGCAGCACCTTGCGGTTGACCTGCTTGCGCTGGCCGTTCTTGATCTCGGTCACCTCTTCGGTGGGCACCTCGATCTGGAAGATGTAATCGCCGACATCCAGGTTCTGGACACGGGTCTGCAGGTTCGCCTTGACCTTGTTCTCGTATCCGGCGTACGAGTGAACGACGTACCACTCGCCCGGCTCACGACGCAGCTGAGCCTTCAACGTGACGGCCGGGTCGGCATCCTCGTCGGTCTCAGCCTCGGCGGCCGGCACATCCGCGGTCGGCTCTTGCGCCGTCTCCTCGGTCTCGGTGCTCTCATCCACCACGTCAACCGATACAGCGGTATCCGCGGTGTCTTCTGGCTCGCTCGTAGCGTCGCCGTCGAAGGTCGTCACCGTTCGTCCTCTCTCGTCTCTCTACTACCCGAACACCAGCATGACCAGCCGGGCCAGGCCCAGGTCGATCACACCGATCAGGGTCACCATGAACACCAGGAAGACCAGCACCACCGAGGTGTAACTGACCATCTGCTTGCGGTTCGGCCAGATGACCTTGCGCAGCTCGGCAACCACCTGCTTGAGGAATACCCACAGCTGGACGAGCGGATTGCGCGACGGCCCCGTCTTGTCCTTCTTGGCGGCCGGCTTCTTAGCCTTCTTCTTCACCTCACCGGTCTCGGAGGCACCTGAATCGGTGAGCTCCGTAGCCGCGATCGAGGCGTCAGCACGGCGGGTCCGCTTACCCGTCGGACGAAGCGGCTTGGTCGAGGTGACGGCCCGGTCGCTGTCGACTCCGGACTCGTCTAGCTCGTCGCTCATGCCCTTCCGTACCTCTCTTACCTTTCGGCGAGTGATCTCGTCGTTCCCTAGTACGTACCCCAGGATGTTGCAGGGGTGACAGGACTTGAACCTGCAACCTGCGGTTTTGGAGACCGCTGCTCTGCCAGTTGAGCTACACCCCTATGGCTGGCATGCCAACCCGGTTGGCCGGGGCCTCACACAACACACGCGCCTCCCGAGTACCCGACAGGCGCGTTGTGGTGGGAAAACCCCGAATCTCGAGTGTACCCCGACGCTATCCCCAGACTGAAATTGCCTCGGCCTGGCGAAGACGGCGGCACGCTCAGATGAGCTTGATGTCGGCCATCCGCTCTGAGTCGCGACCCATCAGGGTCGTGAACGCCTCCATGACCAGCTCGTCGTTCTGGTTGCGGACGACGTTGCGGGTGGTCACGATGTCCACGCCGAAAGCCTCCTTATGGGAGTCCACCTGAAAGTCGCAGGACAGCTCGTCGCCTTCGGTGATGGGCTTGTGGTACACGAACCGCTGCTCGGAATGCACGATCTGCATGGTTTCCATGCCGACGTCATAGGTGCGGAAAAACTCCTTCTGCACCAGTAGCGCCATGACGGCCGGGAAGGCCAGGGGTGCGATGAGACCCCCATGTCCGAGTTCGGCTGCCGCCTTGGGGTCGTGGCTCGCCGGGTCTACGGCTTTGACCGACTTCGCGAACTCGCGAATCTTCTCCCGGCCCACCACATAGGTCTGGGAGTACTTGTGCGTCATTCCGACGACGTCGAGTTGGAGCGCCACGACTACGCCAGCGTCGCAGTCGCGATAGCGCGGCCGAAGATCTTCTTGCCGTTGGTGGTGGCGGTCAGCGCGATGGTCACCGACTTGGTGTCCTGATCGACCGACTTCACGCGACCGTTGAAGACGATCTCCGCGCCGACACCGTCGTTGGGGACGGTGACGAAACTGGTGAAGCGCACGTTGTACTCGGTAACCGCTGCCGGGTCGCCGATCCACTCAGTGACGTAGCCGCCGCCGAGGCCCATGGTCAGCATGCCGTGCGCGATGGCGCCGTCCTCAAGCCCCACCAGCTTGGCGGTCTCGTCGTCCCAGTGGATCGGGTTGAGGTCGCCGGAGACTCCGGCGTAGTTCACAAGATCCTGCCGTGTCAGCGGAATCATCTTCTCCGGCAGCTGGTCTCCCACGTTGACCGAACTGAACTCACGCAGTGCCATCAGTTGAACCCGCCTTCTTCTCCGTCTTCTGCAGTGCGCCCGGCAAGAGTCGTGATCAGCTCCTGCACCAGCTCACCCTTGTCATTGGTGATGAGGCTCTTGGTGACGATGATGTCGGCACCGAACGAGCGTCGGATTGAGTCGAGGTACACATCGCAATACAGCTTGTCGCCGGCCGTGATCGGGCGCAGGAGTTTGAGTTCCTGGTCAACCTGGACGATCTTCTCGTCCTTGATCCCGATATTTGCGTTCTCGAAGAAAGCTGCCTGAGCGGTGTACCCGAAGATGCAGAGGAAGGTCGGCGTTGCGACCAGCGAGCCGTAGCCGAGAGAAGCAGCACTGGCCTCTTCGTGATGGGCGGGGTGATCGCTCTTCACAGCTTCGGCGTGCTCGCGAATCTTCTCCCGCTCGACCACGTAGTGGTCGGGGTATCGGTAGTGCGTTCCGACGAGATCTTGCGATAAAGCCACGGGGCGGAACCTACCTACTGATGTTGACCGATACCAAGTAAGGCTTGCCTATTCGTGTCACGTTCAGACGACACGGGAAGGCCAAAGAGAAGCGCGATCAGCGCGACTCTTTGTGGGGCTGGTGCGATCCGCAGTTCGGGCAGAACTTCTTCAGTTCCAGCCGGTCAGGATCGTTGCGCCGGTTTTTCTTGGTGATGTAATTACGGTGCTTGCACGTCTCACAAGCCAAGGTGACCTTGGGCCGGACGTCTGTGCTGGAGGCCACTGCAGTTGCCCTCTTTCGTTCGTTGACTATGTACGGGTGGTAGCGGTGGGGAGGCTCGATCTCCCGACCTCACGATTATGAGTCGTGCGCTCTAACCAGCTGAGCTACACCGCCATGACGGCGTTCCGATCGAGCTCAACATCCCACTGCCCAACTCTCCCGGTGCCCACCGAGCCCCCTAACGGAATCGAACCGTTGACCTTTTCCTTACCATGGAAACGCTCTACCGACTGAGCTAAGGGGGCATAAAGCCCTCACGAGGGTACCCGGTGACGTCGGCGGATCCAAAACCGCTCCACCGGGGGGCAGACCCATCCGCTTTCGGTCGCGTATCACCCGTGTGAGAGACGCCAATGCGGGTATCCGAGAGCCATGAGTGAACCAGGCCTAATCATCATCGTGGGCAGTGGCCCGGCAGGCGTCGCGGCAGCAGAATCATTCCGCGAGCATGACGCGCACATATCGGTGCTGATACTGACCGCAGACACCGACGCCCCCTATGAACGCCCGCCGCTGAGCAAGCAGTATCTGCAGCTGCGGACCGATGACATCTTCTTGCATCCTCAATCTTGGTACGGCGAGCGGGCGATCGAACTCATCGGCAACACGGCGGTTGACCGCGTCGATATGGATGAACGTGCGGTGCATGCAGGTAAGCAGCGCTACGACTTCTGCACTCTCGTACTTGCGTGCGGCGCGGCACCCAGCGCGCTGCCTTTACCGGGAGGGCACCGCGCCCTACGGCCCACTGCACGCACCACGCCCCGTTTTGGGGTACCTCGCTACTCGCGTCATCGAGATCGCGTCAGGTCAGGATTCTGTGTATCGCTTTGACACAACGAAACCGAACCGCACGGCCCTTGCCGGGAGGAGCAGAAATGATTACGCGAACTGCCCCACACAGCGTCTCGCCGGACGTCAACCTGCTCATCCTGGTAGAGGCCGGTCCTGCTCACGACCTCCGTGAGCATCCGGGTGGAATAAATTCCGCTACAACGATTTTCGAGTCTGTCCGGGTCGCCGGGCGCACCGTTGCGCCCCTTCACGCCAACGCGGCGGGCGTGCCACCCGAGCTTCGATCCATCTTCGTCGTCACCGCACCCGCCGGCCCCGAATTCGATCGACTCGCCGAGCATCTGCGGGCACTCCCCGGTGTTGCGGCCACCTACCTGGAATCCATCGAGGTTCGCCCGCAGCCCGTCGGCCCCGGCCCCATTACGGTGTCGATTGGCAGTCAGCGCCGGGCAGCAATCCACCGTGTCACCCGTGGCGGCATCGGGGCTCTGCATGCGCGCAGGCTAGCCGGTTAGTGCCGACCACGAAGGGGGCTGTGCGGCGCCGCACAGCCCCCTTTCCCTCTCGTGCCGCTATTGGATATCCGCGTTGGGTGGCGCGATATGCGTTCGCCCCTCCGGCTCCACGACCATTACTCCGGGAATATCCACCAGTGCAGCGGCATTCGCGATATCGCCGGACACCACACCGATCTCGCGGTGTACCTGCATACCCGCCATGCCGGCGGCCCGCAACGCGGCCACTGTGCCGTCGAAATCACACTCGTCGATCGTCACGGTGACCCGCTGTCCCGTCACTGTGGGGCCTGCACAAGCCCGGAGCCGACGTCGACGGCCGGAACGTTGAGCGGCGCCGCGTGCTGCAACAGCACCGCCCACAACTGCCTGCCGGTGAGACCGGTGGCCTCGCACCACAGTGCCGCGATACCCGACACATGGGGCGTGGCCATGCTGGTGCCGCTGATCGTGTTGTAGCGCTTAGGCATCGGCCACGACGAGTAGACATCGACACCCGGTCCGGCAAGGTCGATACGGCCGGCGGCCTTCGTCTTGGTGCTCGAGCGCGCCGAGAACCAGCCCGGGTTCAACGACGAATCCAGCGCGGCGATGGCCATGATCGACCGGCTATTCGCGGGCACTCCGACAAAGCCGTAGTTTCCGACCCGTCGGTTCGCGTTGTTTCCCGCCGCGGCGATGATCAGCGATCCGCGATCGAGTGCTCGCTGTCCCACCGTCTCGTAGGCAAGAGATGTCTTGTCAACATTGGCTCCCAATGACATCGAGATAACGGCGCAGTTGTTGGCCACTGCCCAGTTGATACCGGCGAGAATGCCGCCATCGGCGCCCGACCCGGCGTTGCTCAACACCTTGCCCACAAAGATCTCGGCCTCCGTGCCCGCCCCGTAACGGCGGCTTCCGCGAGGGGAACGCGGCCCGCAGGAGGTCCCGATGCAGTGCGTGCCGTGTCCGTGCCCATCATCGGCGGTTTCTCCGTCGATAAACGATTGCATGGTCACGTGACGCTTCTTGAAGTCCGGATGTGCGGGGTCGAAACCGGTGTCCAACACCGCCACCCGAACACCGCGGCCGGTCTTTGAACTCGTGTCCGTCCTCGTTGCCTGCAGACCCCACGTCGACGCGTCGGTATCCGCAAAGGCAGCGGCGAGCTCAGCGGCGGCCGACATCGCGGTGTCGGCCTGCAGGCGGGCGAAGAGGTCGGAGACACCATGCTGATATCCGCTGAGGTACTCGGGAGACGTGACCGTCAGCGCATGATGGATCAGCTCCGGTTCCACGGACAGCACCACGTCGCCTGCCTCGGCGGCGGCCTGAAGTGCCGCGGTCTGTTCGGCGTCGGAGTCGACAACCGCCAACCCCAGCTCGTCGAACACTGTCGCGTCGGCGTCGACGACAGCGCTGATGTCCATTGCCTGATTCTGAAAATCACTGCTGTGGGCGATATTCGAAAAGCCCGCGACGCCGGCAAGGGTGTTGGCATGATTTCCGTGTGCCTTCGCCGGAGCGAGTACCACCACGTGCCTTCCGGTGTAAATCTGCGAGTCGCTGTTAGTCATTTCTAGGTCCGTCCTTTCGTGACGTACATGATGGGAAGCCGCAGACGCCCAACGGGATACAGACGCACTAGCTCGGCTATCAGCAATAGTCGGCAGAGCCGTGCGATTTCGAACGAGTGGTCCACTACCTGCATTGACGGCGGTAAGCGCGAGCCCGGCCCGATCCCAAAGACGGCACGTCATCGCCCCCAACGAACGAAGTAGCCCGCTACTCGTGTGGGCGTCCGCCCGCCGGACCTACGGTTCGAGAAGACCTATCACCCAAAGGGGCCGATCATGACAATGCTTGAACGACAGGCAGTCCGGCAGCCGTCACACGCACCCACGACCAAGGTCGCGGCCAGCGGCACCGCCGGTGCGATCTCGGTTGTCCTGGTCTTCGTCCTCGGCAAGTTCAATATCGAGATACCCGGAGACGTCGGATCGGCCATCACGGTCCTCTTCTCCGTGGCATCCGGCTACTTGGTGCATGAGCGCACCGTTCTTCAGCGACCAGCATCAGAAGGCACCACGGAAGATTGACGCGCAGCCGATCGCGCGCCGTACGTCTATTCCTGAGGGTTGGCCAGATCGCTCCACACAATCTTGGCAAGCTGATCACGATCTGCGACATCGAGTTTGATGCACGCACGGTAGATGTGACCTTCGATGGTCCGCACCGACAGCGTGAGACGCTCGGCAATCTCGCGGTTGCACAGTCCCTCCCCGATGAGCGCCGCGATTTCACGCTCACGTGCCGTGACCGGCAGTGGTCGGGCGGCGGCCCGGATCGCCGGTGTGGCCGCGCCACCGCATTGGCCTGCGATCCGCAGTGCGCGCGCGGCAGACTCGGCGCACTTGCTTCTATCCCCATCGCGGCCGCGCAGCGCCACCGCTTGTGCCGCGGCATCCGCCGCCGAGAGCAGCAGGCCGGCGTTCTCGAACTCGCCACTCACCGCGTCCAGTGCCGCGGCGTCCGATGTGCCGACCGCGACCGCATGCCGGGCGTACAGCCCCACCAACGGGCCATGAACCCGCGGTATCAGTGATTCGAGGCGGCGCCCCACGGTCCGGTCACCGAACCGTGCCGCGTGGTGCAAGGCCTCCGCCTCCACCGCGTATTGACCGGCCGTGTGTGCCGCATCGGCCGCACGCCGGGCGGCGTCTACCGCCGACCGATCCGCACCGCGCGCGGCGGCGAGCCATGATTTCGCGATCAACAGCTGGGGGTCGTGCAACGCGACGAACTGCCCCGAGTGTTCCCCCGACTCGGTCAACACGCGCTCGGCATCTTCGACCTTCCCGAGTGCCGCGTAGGCACGGGCGAGCAGAAGCCGCGCCGGCAGCTGCCACGGCAGCGGCCTCTCGGCATTGAGCGCTGCCAGAGCCTGCTCGATCGAAGATATCGCCGTAGGGAAGGCGCCGCGGTGCACCGCGACCAGCCCGGCCATAATGCGCGCTATCGCCCATGCGAGAAACTGTCCGGCCGAGGAGAATTCGGTGTATTCAGCAACACGACGGTCGGCCAGCCGGAGCTGACCGGTGTAGACGAGCGCCAGCACGTCGCAGTAGCGCACCATCACCGCGATCATGCCGTCGGTGGACCGTTTCTGAGCGCGGCACCTCGCCGCGATCGGCTCAAACTCGTCACCGCGTCCGGCGACGGGCAGCGCCAGCCCGATACCGAATGCCGCGAATTCCACTGCCTGCCGGGGAGCCTCCGGGTCCGACAGCACCAGGGTCGCGGCGGCCAGCCCCTCATCGAACTTATTCTCGTGCACGGCCAACGCCGCCCCCGTCGCATCGACGACCAGTTTCAGGGCGGGATGCTGTACCCGTTCACGGAGCAGAGCCATCAGCCCGTGCGCACGCTGGACATCGCCCATCGACCAGAACGCGATAGACACGAGTGGAAGGCCCCAGAGAACCAGCGAAAGCTCGTCGAGCTCGTCCGGATCAAACTCGGCGAGCGCCTGCTCGGCTTCCTCGGGCCGGCCCTGCCACAGCAGAGCCCGGGAGAGCACCTCGGCGGCACGCAGTCCGCCGTCACGTTCCACCGCGCACCGCGCCAGGTGCTCCCCAACTGGCAGGTTGGACAGGTACACCGCGTCCTTCGCCGCGGAGACCAAGAGAGCGGGGTCGGTGGCCTCGTCGCTGTCGACCGAGAGCTGCGCCAGCCGGATGCGCTTGGCGGCCGAGTCGATATCGCGCTCCCGGAGCGCGCGCACGAGCTGACCTCGCAGCCGTCGCGCCGATGCGGTTCCCACTCTGCGCCGGACCACCTCGCCCAACATCGGATGGCTGAACCGCACATTGATCCGTCGGCCGTCGGCCTCGACACGGACAAAGCCGGTGATCTCCGCCCCGTCCAGGGCGTCGCCCCCGGCGATCTCACACAACGTGTCGAGATCGAGCGGTTCACACAAGGACAGCAGTTTCAGCACATTGAGCACGTCGCCGTCCAGCTGTTCGAGGCGATCTCCGAGGAGTGCGGCCAATCCCGACGGAACAACCGTGTGGCCGCGCAGCTGCCACACCCCGTGGACAGCGGTGAGGGATCCGGCCTCGACAGCCCCTTCCACCAGATGCCGAAGGAACAGCGGATTGCCACCGGATGACTCCCACATCACGTCAGCGCTGAGGCCTTCGAGCGCTCCGCCGAGCACCGACTCGACGAGGGCGACGCTCTGCTCCTTCGTGAACGCCTCGAGCTCGAACCGCCGCAGGTAGTCGTCTTTCCACAATGCGGTGACCGCGTCCGGAACGGGCTCGCCGCTACGCACAGTGGCAACCAGCCGGCACGCATGGCCGACGGCGATCTGATGCAGCAATGTCGCGGAGAGGTCGTCCAGCAGATGAGCGTCGTCGATTCCGATGATCGGATGTGGCGTTGCGACAATGGATTCCCGCGCCGCGGCAATAAGCGCGGCCGGATCACGCGACCCAGTGGTCTGTATCCAATGGGCGAACACACCCAGTGGAATGCTCCGCGACGACTCGGTGCATGCCACCCAGCGAACCTGGCATCCCAATGAGTCGGTGACCGTACGCGCGAGGGTTGTCTTGCCGACCCCGGCGGAGCCGACCAACACCACCCCACACGACAGATTGTCCGTCAGCGTTGTGCGGACAGCCTCGAATTCGGTTGGGCGGTCGAGCAACTGCCAGCTCCCCGACATGGAAAGAGAGTCTAGATCGCGATACCGGTTTGCGTGGGCCAGTCCGCCGGACAACTTCTCCTGCGCGGCGGGTTTGGTGATCGTAGGTGTCATCGCAACCATCTCAGTCCGGCAGATCCTCGACCCCGGCCGGCTCCATCCGCGACACCCCGTTCTTCTCATGCCGAAAGTTGCTGGATGCCTCGTAAACTCGAAGTTTCAGCCGATTGATCGATCCCAGCGGCCGATGCGCGGCCAGGGCACGCCAGGAGTTGAAGGACAGCACGTCGTCGCCAAATACCTGCCGCTCGGCACTATATGAATCTTGCACGGGGAAGACGATTTTGGCGATTCCCCGGTGCGGCGAGTCCGCCTCCGGCCACGCGACGGTGGCATCCTCGAGCGGCATGGTCTTGGCATCGGTGCATAGCTGCGCCCTCAGCTCATACTCAGCGCTGTTGTGCCGGAAGAACTCTGCGACCAAGTGACGGAGCTCGTCGTCGACAATGGGCTCCGGCAGCAGCACCCCCTCAAGCTCCCGCACCGACGGTGACAGGGGTACGTAGCTGAGCTTGGCCACATACTCTCCGTACCGTAGCGGCGCCGAGGAATAGAAGGTGTCGCCAAGGATGTGCGTGTTGGGACGCACAAACACGGCCACCGATTCCGGTAGTGAGAGTCCCACGCGTGGAAGAAATTTCGCCACGCCACCGAGAAGGTTGCTACCGAGCCTGAGCGCGGTGTCCGGCAGGCGCGCTAGCAACCATGCAGTCGGCATTCCCCGCCGAAGATATGCCTTTGCACCCGCGAAGAGGAACTCGCGATGGGTGACCAGGACGAAATCCTGGGTGGTGGCCTCGTCATCCGGGAGAGTACGCGCACCGTCGACACCCAGGACCTTGATACCCAGGCCCCGCACGCCCCGGATCCGGTCGCTGCGCAGCAGGCCGGAGGTCGTAGACAACCTTGAGATGACCGGGTATCTACCGGGAGTCGCGAACATGCCCTGGCGTAGGTGCGGCGGTAAGTCCGGGTAGACCGTCAGCTCGCCGCGCAAGATGCCGTGACTCTTCGCGTGTGCATCGCGGACGGCATGCCGATACTTCCGGAAGGCCCGTTCGTTGTTCGTGTGCAATACCTTGATGATCTTGTCGATGGCCTCCTCCTCGCCCGGCGGAGCCACATTCATGTCCTCGTCGTACCGAAGGTAGGTATGCGTCGCGTCGAGTGGTCGCTCCGTTGTGCCCATTGCGGTCCAGTCCTCCCGTAATAGTGGTCCGAGACTGTCGATATCCGTCGGACACGGTGACTTGGTCAGTGTCGTCAAGGCCGGCGGGGGGCGCACGAGTACACGACTACTCAATCCTGCGCCGCGACCGGGATCGATGCAGGTGAAATGACGAGGTATTCCCGGCGCTCTCGCAAATCCGAATTTCCTGGGATCGAGTAGTTCAATACTCACGTTCCAGGCCACTGGATTTGTCAGCATTATCGGTATGCCGAAAAAGGACAGACCCGCCACTTCGGCCGCCATTCTGGCGTCGTGGCTCGCGACACGAATCGATCGGTCGGTCGGATGGTCCAGACTGCCGCCGGCGTTCGGTATCGCAGTACTCATCGGGCTACGCAACGCATTACGGGCAGACAATCTGTTCGACACGGGACGGGCACCGGGCGGATCACCGCCGCCGGAGAATACCGGCTACCGCACCGCCCGAACAATGGATGGCACCTACAACAATCTCGATCACCCGCTCATGGGTTCGGCGGGAAGCCGATTCGGACGCAACGCACCACTGGCACAGACCTTCCCGGAACCTCCCGGGCAACTCCTGGACCCGAATCCCCGGCTGATCAGCCGCAGACTGCTGACCCGTGACCAGTTCATTCCGGCGACAACGCTGAACGTGCTGGCGGCGGCGTGGATCCAGTTCGAGGTGCACGACTGGTTCAGTCATAACACCGCCGAGTCCGAGCCCTGGGCCTTGCCACTCGATGAGGACGATCCGTGGCCGCAGCGCCCGATGCAGATACGCCGCACCGCGCCCGATCCCTGTCCCGACGCGTCAGGTCCCCCGACATTCGTCACCCAGGACACCCATTGGTGGGACGGATCGCAGGTTTACGGTGGCACCCGGGCCATCGCCGACGCGCTGCGCTCCGGGACCGGAGGCACACTGCGGCTGGACAAGCTCGGTCTGCCGCCGGCCGATGTCGAAGAGCTGGCCAGCGCATCAGAGACAACCGCCAACTTCTGGGTTGGTCTGGCCGTCCTGCATTCGCTGTTCATGCGGGAGCACAATGCGATCTGCGCGCAGCTGGCCGCCAGCCACCCGGGAATGTCGGATCAAGAGCTGTACGACAAGGCCCGCCTGGTCAACACCGCACTCATGGCGAAAATCCATACGATCGACTGGACCCCCGCGATCATTGGGCACCCCTCCACGGTGTTCGCGATGCACACGAACTGGTCCGGCGTTCTCGGTGAGCGCTTGAGCAAGCTGTTCCGCCGTCAGCCCCATAATGCTCTGCTGCGCGGCATTCCGGGCTCACCGACGAGTCTGCATGACGTGCCCTATTCACTGACCGAGGAATTTGTCGCGGTGTACCGGATGCACCCGCTCATCCCCGATCATTTCGTGCTCCGATCGGCATCCGACGACTCCGTAATCGCCGAGCAGGAGTTGCCCGATCTCGCCGTCCAACATGTCCGGACCCGGTTCAGTGAGACCTCGATAGAGAACATCATCTATTCGTTCGGTCGTGCCAATCCGGGCGCACTGACCCTGCATAACTTCCCGCGCCATCTGCAGCGTCTGGAGCGACCGGACGGGTCGATTCTGGACCTCGCCGCCATCGACGTGCTTCGGGTCCGTGAACGGGGTGTGCCCCGTTACAACCAGTTCCGGCGGATGTTGCGGCTGCGGCCGGTGTCTTCCTTCACCGAACTCACCGACGACCCGGTGGTCGCCCGGGAACTCGCGGCGATCTATGGCGACGTGGAGCGGGTAGACCTGATGATCGGGCTGTACGCAGAGCCCAAACCGAAAGGATTTGGGTTCAGCGACACAGCTTTCCGGATCTTCGTGCTGATGGCGTCCCGACGGCTGGAGAGCGACAGATTCTTTACAACCGATTTCCGGCCCGAGATCTACACCCCGGAAGGCATTGCGTGGGTCAGGGATAACTCGATGCGCTCGGTCCTGCTCCGGCACTTCCCGTCCCTGCAGCCCGCGCTGACCGGTGTCGCCAACCCCTTTGCACCGTGGACGCCCGCGTGGGCCAACGGGCCGACCGAGTAGTCGAATACTCATGACCGGCCAGGGCCATTGGGTCCACAATCGTCAGATGATCCCCACTGGATTCATGCCTGGTGTGCGGTGACTAGCCCGGTGCCGCGCGGCCCCAAGCGGCCCTCTGTCATCAGCCCGATGGTGCTCGCCGATCCGCAGACGGCGCTGCCGGGCGAGGCCAAGGCATTGGTCACCGACAATGACGACCGCAGGATGGTGCTGATCGAGCTTCTCGTCGGTGCTGGTGTCGACCCCGACGATGTGCGGGATCAATTCCTGCACATGTTCCACCGGGTGCTGCGCGACGAGCCACCCGCGCCAACGCCCGTCGGCCGCCACTATGTGCGGTGCATGCTCACCCCCGACGAGATCCAGCGTCTGGTCCGAGGGGGCGCCAAGTCCTCGAGCGCCAAAAGCGCCCAACAAGCACTGCAGCTGATCCGGCGGGTGTGGCCCGACCTGGTGGTCGAGGCACATCTGGACCGCTCGCTCACGACGATCAAGGCAGACGCGGCGATCCGTACCTATGGCTCCGGGGGCACCGGCGTCGTATGGGCGGTGCTGGATTCGGGAATCGATGCCGAGCACCCGCATTTCGCTGCCAACGGCACCCTCACCGCAGACTCCGTGAGTCCCCTGCACAAGGACTTCACGCTTACTCCGGAAGCCTCGAAGGGCCCCCTCGTCGACGTGTACGGACACGGCACCCATGTGGCCGGCATCATCGCGGGCGAATCACCCACCGACCCGAAACTCATCCGGATCGCCTCCACCCAGCCGACGGCCGAGGGACTTCCGGAATGGGTTCCGCGGATGCTGGCACAGGGATCGCGGCTGTCCGGGGTGGCGCCGCACGCCAACCTGGTGAGCCTCAAGGTCCTCGACGACGACGGCAAGACGCTGTCGAGCGTGCTCATCGATGCCCTCAACTACGTGCGTGAGATCAACAGCTACGGCAATGACCTACAGATTCACGGCGTGAATCTGTCACTGGGATGCGGCTGGATGCCAAGGGATTACGCGGCAGGTCAAAGTCCACTGTGTCGTGAACTCGATCTGCTTACCGGCTCCGGCGTGGTGTGCGTCGTGAGCGCGGGGAACCTGGGTGCCGGCACCGCCGCGGCCGGTGTGGGTGCTGCGATTCTCGGAACGACGGCCGACGTGTACGGGCAGCTGTCCACCATCACCGACCCCGGCAATGCCGCCACCGCCATCACCGTCGGTTCGGTCCACCGATACCGGCCACACACCAGCGGTGTCACCTTCGACTCCTCCAAGGGGCCGACTCTCGACGGCCGACGCAAACCCGACCTGGTGGCGCCGGGCGAGCGGATCACCTCTGCGGCAACCGGTCTCATGGCCGAGGGCATTGATCTGTTGAAGGACGACGGCACCGAAGGAGCCGCCAACTACATCGAGGACAGCGGGACCTCGATGGCCGCCGCGCACGTCTCGGGTGCGATCGCTGCCTTCTTGTCGGCCCGCACGGAGTTCGCGGGTAAACCGCAGGAGGTCAAGGAGATCTTCCTGAAGTCGGCCGTCGATCTGGGGCGCCACGAGTTCTTCCAGGGCGCCGGGCTGGTCGACCTGATGCGCGCACTATCCAACACGTAAAAGCGAGGACGTCATGACAACGACGGTAACGATTAGCGGACTGCCCTACTACGAACCGGATTTCAATGCCGACGGCTCACTCAATGACGCCACCGGCGACGGTGACGGGGGTCTGCCGGCGGCCGTGGCGGCGGGGGGCATCACCGATCTGTTCGTGATGTCGCACGGATGGAACAACAGTGTGACTTCAGCACGCCAGCTCTACACCGCGATGTTCTCGCTGATCGCCGACCAGCTCGGCGGCCACACAGAGGGTGTGGCCGTCGCGGGGATCAACTGGCCGTCGGTGTTACTGCCCGACGACGATCCGGATAGCGCGCCGCCGGTCCCTTCGACAGGTGCGCAGCTCGCGGCGGCGCTGGCCCCACGCTTCCCAGGCCAGGCAGAGCAGCTCAAGACGATGGGCGAGCTGCTCGACGAGAAACCGCAGCAGTCCGCCAAGCTCATCGAGTTCCTCACCTTGGCCGCCGGACTCGTCACTACCAAGCCCCAGTCGGAAGAGGACAGCGGAGAGTCGAGCATTGTGAACAG
Source organism: Mycobacterium sp. D16Q14 (assembly GCA_002013415.1). GTDB lineage: Bacteria > Actinomycetota > Actinomycetes > Mycobacteriales > Mycobacteriaceae > Mycobacterium. Next base: position 49,073 of record MAEX01000013.1, on the reverse strand, counting down.
CGATCCGCTCGCGGTGTTCGGGCAAGCCGCGGCCATGGCACCGAAATCCACGAGCTCCGCCCAGGGGCTGGGCAATCCCTTCGCCGGGCTGTGGTCAGGGGCGCGCGAGATCCTGCGCACGATGAGCTATTACGAGATGAAGAACCGGGCTGGAGTCATCGGCGAACGCGGCCTTGGCCCACTGCTGGCCTCATTGTCGGGCCCTGACGGTGCACCCCGCATTCACCTCATCGGGCATAGTTTCGGTGCGCGACTGGTCTCCTATGCGCTGGCGGGGTTGCCGAAGACCGGCACCAGCCCGGTCAAGTCGCTCACCCTGATCCAGGGCGCCTTCTCCCACTTCACCTTCAACCGCAAGCTGCTCTTCGATCCGGGCCGTGGCCCCGGCGGCCTGGCCGGGCTCGAAGAGCGGGTGGACGGGCCGCTGCTCACGACGTATTCCTCCGCCGACCGCGCGGTCGGCTGGTGGTACCCGGCGGCCAGCATGCTCGCGCGGCAGGACAGTCAGGCCGGGCAAGACCTGTGGTTCCGCTGGGGGGCAATGGGTCACGACGGATACCAGCAGGACCCGGCCGCCACGGCACTTGAGCTGTCCGAGGCCGGCAAGCCCTACGAATTCCAGCGCGGGCATTTCTACCGGCTTGACGCCAACAAGGTTATCGACGACGCCAGCCAGTCCGAATTCAGTGGTGCGCATAGCGATATCAAGCACCCCGAGGTGGCGTGGGCGATCGTCTCCGCCGCCCGCGCCACCTGATCGAACACGAAAATCATTCCTGCACTGTGAGATCGAGTACCTGACTACGCGCGAACCAGACCGCATATCGGAACACGATGAGCAGGTCCTAGCTCGAACCTCACGCACTATGCAAGGAGTCCACCATGGCCACCGCAGTCAAGTCAACGAATCACAAACCGTCCGAGACCGAGTACGAAATCTCAGGGGCCGCCGGTGCGGCTGCGGTCACCGAACACGAATTGCCCTCGGGGCAAGCGGGTAACGCCGACACCGAGACGACCAATGCCGCCACGCAAGCACAGGGTGAATCGGCGGTCAGTGAACTGGGTTCGGTCGACGGGCTGACTATCGATGAGTCCGAGCTCGCGCCGCTGGACGCCATCCTCGGTAGTTATCCCGAGTTGGCCAATAATGCCGAAGTCATTATCGGTACCGATGATCGCGTTCGGGTCGGCAACACCACGACGTTCCCGTGGCGCGCTATCTGCCACCTGATCATCACCTCCGCCAACAACCGCACCTATGTCGGGACGGGCTGGCTGATCGCGCCTCGCACCGTCATGACGGCCGGGCACTGCGTCTACATGCATGCCGACGGTGGATGGGTGCGCTCGATCCAGGTGATTCCCGGCCGCAATTCCGGTGTCCGTCCGTTCGGGACCCATGTGGGTACCACCTTCCGCAGTGTCACCGGGTGGACCCAGAACCAGAACCGCGACAACGATTACGGCGCGATCATCCTGCCGTCGTCGTCGCGGCCGGGCGATCAGACAGGCTACTTCGGTTTCGCGACCCGCAACGACGACTTCCTGAAGGCCGCGGCGCTGAACCTGTCCGGGTATCCCGGCGAGAAGAATGGCGAGCAGTGGTTCATGGCGCAAAGCGCCAAGGCGGTCTCCGATCGCGTCATCACCTACAACATCGACACCACGGGCGGGCAGAGCGGTTCACCGGTGTGGGTGCTGCAGAACGGGAACCGTTACGGCGTCGGCGTTCACACCAATGGCGCCAACTCGGGCAACTCGGCCACCCGCGTCAACAGCGCCGTCTTCAACAACATGTCAACCTGGAAGAGTAACGGTATGTGACAAGGCATTTCAGGTATCGCGAGAAATCCGGACACTGGAGGATACGTGGTCGGTATCTCATTCCGTGACCCCGCCGGGCGTCCCATGGCCGGTGCTGTTATCAGCATCGCCGCGGCGCCCGGCGAGGTCCACGATATTGCGATGGTCGCCGACGACTGGGGCGAGATAGTGATCTCCGCACCCTTGGCCGGTGACTATCGATTTCTTGTGTCGCACACGGGAAAGACCTTTCATGCCACGGCCCATATCGCCGAGGGACAAGATCAACTCACCGTGACCGCCAGCTAGGCCGTCCGGGCACGGATCAACGCGACGTCTGGCCCGGAATATCGCGTGCGGCCGGATAACAGCCGTGCAGGCCGCTGATGAGATGATGCGCCTCATCAAGGTCTTTCTGCATCGTCCGCAGCCGCTTACGATGCCGCGGCGTCGCATTGCCGGTGCGGCAGATCTGCCGTTCGGTGGTGGCGATTTGTTGAGACACGTGGTCCACATGCTCATACAGCGACCGCAGCAGCACCCGAGCCTGCGCCACCGCTGCGTCTTCCGTCATGCGGGCATAGTCGCACCATTTCCCCGACTGTTCGCGACGGCACAGTCCTCGTCGGGAAATGAACTACGACAGGCGTAGTGGCTTGTCTGCACCATCGCTTGCCAGCCGTTGACTTCGTAATAGTTTCGATATAGCTTTCGTAATACTTTCGTAGGAGAAGAGAGGGGGCTCTGATATGGCACGTTTCTTCCGTCATGGCGAGCTGCCGCTCGTACTTCTGGCACTGCTGGCGCAGCGGCCGATGCATGGCTACGAGCTGATGTCCGAACTGTCGAGGCTCTTCGGGGCCGGCGGGTACCAACCGTCGCCCGGCACGGTCTATCCCGCGGTCGAGGCACTAGCCGTGGAAGGCCTGTTGACGGGTCAGACACGCGAGGGACGGACGGTTTATCGGGCGTCCGAAGAAGGCGAGCAAGCGCTGACCGGTCGAGCCGACGTGCTGGCGGCGGTGGAGTTGCGTACCGGCGCACGGTTCGGCCGCGGGGATTCCTTCGAGAAGATCCTCGCCCGGTTCTCCGCGCGGATCATGCCGTCCGCAGGGCGCGTGGATCCCGTCGCAGTGGAGACGATCCTCGATCGGGCCGCCACCGAGATCACTGGCCTTACCCGAGTTGACGACCGCAGGAGAGGAGCCAAATAGTGAGCGGTGACGCCTTTGAACGAGCGGTGGAACGCGCCGAACGCCGGGCCGAGGAGGAACAGCGCAGGCTCGAGCGAAAACGTCGGGCATGGATCGGGCAGGTGAATCGAGCGGCCTTCCAGATCCACGCCGCCACCTACGTCGCTGTGCAGATCCTTCTGGTCGCGATCTGGGCGCTGACCTGGAAATTCGACCACGGGACCGCCTATCCCTGGTTCATCTACCCATTGCTGGGCTGGGGCATCGCTCTCATCGCGCATTACGTCGTCGCCAGGTCCATTTGGCGTCACGCCGAGGGCGAGCCCGCCCCCGAGCCCTGGCCCGCCGAGGGTACCAACCGAGCTACGCATGAAACACCCACTCAGGAGTTGCCATGACCACCCCTACGGACGAGAGAACCCGGCCTATCAAGACCAGACGGATCACATTCCGTTATCCGACAGGCTCGCTGAATCGCCACTACGTGCAGGGCGATCTGGTGATGAGCCACATCATCGCCATGCTCTCCGCGGTGTTCCCCGAGGGGGAGGACTATTTCATTCGCTCGGTCAAGCACTTCTCCGACCAGATCACCGATCCCGTGCTGAAGAAGCAGGTGGCCGGGTTCATCGGCCAGGAGGTGACGCACGGGCGCGAACACCGCGAGCTCAACGAGCGGTTGCAGCAGATGGGCTACCCGACGCGCCTCGTCGACCGGGTGACCCTGCGAGGGATGAATCTCTACACGCGCTACCTGCCGCCTCGCTTCAACCTCGCTATGACGGCGGCCCTGGAGCATTACACCGCGACGCTCGCCGAGACTCTGCTGACCGATCAGCGCGCACAAGATCTACTGGGCGAGGGCGAGGTCCGCTCGATGCTTCTCTGGCATGCGCTTGAGGAGTCCGAGCATCGTGCCGTCGCAATCGATGTCTATCGAACAGTCGGGGGCACCGAACGGATGCGCAGGTGGGCCATGCGGCTGATCACCACGGTGTTCCTCTGCGGGACCCTCCTCGACACCCTGATGTCCCTGATTCTGGACAGGGCGACGTACAACCCGGCCAGGTTGTTCAAAAGCGTTGCCGAGCTGCGGCATTCACCGTTTGTCACCCGGGACGTACTCGACCGAGTCAGGGCCTACAACCGCCCCGGCTTCCACCCGGATGAATTCGACAACACCGACCTTGTGGATCGCTGGAACACCGAACTCTTCGGTGAGCAGGGACAGTTGGCCGGCCATCTGCGCTGAGGAGATGCGCCGGGCGTAGGGGGTCCATCTAGACCGACGTGCCGCGATTAGTGCCCGGCTTCTGAATCAGCAGGTCGTCATGCTCATGCTTTCGACATCTTTCGACAAAGGAGATCGCTGCGGAATTGTCGTCGAGGAATAGCTCGTACTGCTCGGTGTCGATCACGTAGTGCTCTTCGTAGTCAACGAGTCCGTTGCTGACTGGTATGGAGACGTAGTACCGGCCAGAATCGGTCTCCATACCAATTGAGTAGCGGTCCTCCATTGAGAAATAGACATCTTCAAATCTCATCGATGCCCACCCTCATTCGGCATATCGGTGACGTCCTACCCGGTGCTTGGCATACGGCACTCCATCGGCCTGGTGGTGAACTCTCGTCAGCATGGAAGGCGACCACACCCCGAACGCTGAGCCCTAGGTATAGCAAGTCGCTAGGCGCACCAGAAGATATGTTGGGGTGTGGCCGCACTCGTGACGCTCATCGCGTTTCTCATCATCGGCGTGAGTCTCTACGTGGTCTCCAGGAGTCGCAAGGCTTGGGGTCCCGCCCTGGGAAGACTCGCCACCGGCGATCCCGATTCGTTAAATGCCCGGTTGCAGGCAGAGCGCGCAGTGCCGCGACCACTCTGGCCGATTGACGAGGATGGCAACCCAATCGACGTAGACGGGCGTGGCTAGCTACAGCTTGGGATTTGAGGATCCAGCTGGGCAGGCTTGCAGCAGTTCATCTTTCGCCGACTTGAAGGACCACCGGTTTTGACTATCAAATCGTGGACCTGCACGACCTCAGCGGGTACGCAGGTTGCCGAAGGGGCGTGTATGAAACGCCACCCTTGCCGACGGCCTGTGAGCCACGCAGACGGTCCAGGGCGACCACAGCCCAGACGCTAGATCTGGGATGTGACAACAGAAGCTAACTGTCGTCGCTTGGCGGCCCATCCAGTTGACGATAGAGATACATCGATATGGCCAGGCACATTGCGCCTACGAACCCCGTCATACCCACGAGGAGGAACGGCGATCCCGAAACCAGGCCCACGATGGATCCAGTGATCATCAGAACAGACCCAACCCCTATCAGGGCGATCGGCAGTCTTGGCTTCGACTTCATGGCTTGTTACGGGTCTACTTCTGAGTCTCCGTGCAGATAGTGAACTGGCGCTCCGGGTGGTCGTATCCACCTTCGGGACACATATCAGCGGTACTGGTATCGAGGACCACCTTCGTCGCGCGTACGCGTGTTGGGAATGATTGGTCGACGCAGGAAACTCGGCGAGTACCGGCATCGGTGATGCTCAGACAATCTGTGAAGGCCCAATAGATATCTAGGCAGGCGGTCCATTCACCCGCGGCCGTGTTCTGGTAGAAGCGTCGGTCAATGTCAGACACGCATTCGTCCGGGGTGGTGACGCGCTGAATGACTCGATGCGTCGCATCCGGCCCGCCACAATCGGCTGGGCGCATGCCAGCTTCCCATGGCTTGCCGGTCACTTTCACACACGCACCTATCGGAGCCTCTTCGGCCCCGGCCTGCGTCGTGGCGGCGGGCGATGCGAACTCGCCCGGGATGGAGGCGAAGTTCGTTTCTGCCGGCGGCGCCGCATTTGTAGATGCTGTCGCGGGCTTATTTGAATCTTGACAGCCCGCTACCACGGCAACAACTAATGTCATTGCAGCAATCGCCTTGAAGGTCATGACCTTACTCTTCGCCGACACCGTTGTAATCGACATATTTATCGATTCCCATGACTTTCCATTTTCCTTGCAACCGGAACATGCTGAATCTCACGGCAGCAGCGGGGTCAAAGTAAACTTCAGTTTTCTGATCGGCGAACTCGGTATATAGTTCTGCAACGTATACCTGCTCGCCGCGCGCCAATATATTAAGCCTGACTATATGAATAGGGCCGTGTTTTTGGATTCTGGCTATGATCTTCTCGGGATACACTCCCCGGCCGCCCGCGTTAAATCCGGGAGTAAGTTCGTCTTTCGCCTCCCCAATGGACAGCGACTTGATTTTCTTCAGGTCGCCGTTATTCATAGCATCGATATACTGTTCGATGACGGCACGGACCTGGGTGTCATCGTTTGCGGCGTCTGAGTCTTTCACGCCGAAAACGTACCCCAACACCGCCGCAACCACAACCGCCGCCACCACTATCAGTGATGTAAGTGTTTTTCGATACTTCGCTATAAACTCAGCCACTTGCCCTCTATTCACCAGAATCTTCTAACGCATCGCAACTTCTGCAATGCACCTTTCCGCGCCGTTGGCGGTCGTAACCCAATTGCCTGGCTGGAATTCGGTAACAACATAACCCCATTTATATATTTTCTGTTGCGATCCAATCGAGCTGTTGAGCGATTTATCCATGGGGAAGACGAGTCGGTCATCATCCTTTAACCCTTCCCATAAAAGGTCCGGCCCGTGGCCACCGACTAACCCACCGGCGTATGCGCCGGGGTTAGCCTTCTTGGCCGCCTCCGCCTCCCTCCTACCTCTGGCATCCCAAAATGATCTCGTACCTATTCGCCGCCAAACCTCACTGCCGAGGGCCTGATTGCGCTCAATCAAATCATTGCCAAGATCAATGTACTTCTGCCTCTGCGCGATCAGGTCAGGCGTCAGGGCGGCAGTGCCCTTCTTAAAGCAGATCGGCACGGGGCCCTTGCAATTTGGGTCGCTAGGGAAGCAGATCAGCCGTTTGATGCCCTCGCACACCAGACCACCGAACGGCGTCTTTAGGACGTCACATACGTCTTCGAGTAGCTGGTCATCCGACTTATCTTTCGGCTTGTCCGCTTTAGTCGGCTCCGGTTTGTTGTCCTGCGTGGGAACAGGCTTGTTGTCCGGTTTGGTATCCGGCGTCATCGCCGGCTGGTTATCCGGCTTGGGCTTCACGGGCTTGTCTGGTGGGCAGTAAGAGCACTCAAATGGCGTGATCGGCAGTCGCCCGGGCTTGCGACTTCCATCCGGGCCGAGTCCGCCTCCACCGCCCTTCGGCAAGATCATTTCGGCTATTTGGGCTATCTGCTGAGCCACCTCGCCCACCTGGCTCATGGAGTCGAGCAACTGCAACGCCGAGTCGATCGCCATGTCCTCCTGGATGGCTTCGCACTTCTGCTGGCGCTGCTGATCGCCTTGGTCTTGCTGGTTTTGCGACTGTTGCTGCTGCGACTCCTGATTCTGATTCGCTTGTTGGGGCTGCTGATTTTGGCCACTCTGGTTGCCCTGTTGCGGCGACTGCTGACCTTGCTGTGGGGCCTGCTGCTGCGGCGCTTGGTAATTAGGGTTCGGCTGCCCAGGACCCTGGGTGTACCCAGGCGCAGTGGAGTAGTCCGGAATCTGCGTGCCGTGGGCAGGCTGATCCCAGCCTTGCTGCGGCTGCTGTGCGCCTTGCTGGCCTGGAACCTGCTGGGCGCCAGGTGATCCCGTGTTGTAGATGGAGATTCCCGAGTTTTGGTCTAGTGGTGGCTGATTGACGCCTCCCTGATAGTCGGGCATCTGTGGCGGTAGGCCGGGGGGCTGGAACTGGGAGCCGTTCATCCCACCTGGACCGCTGGGGCCTCCCGTGGGCCCAGTGGGGTCGGCTGCGCCTGTGGCGATCGTGGAGAAGCCGCTACCTGGAGTCGTGTAGTCGCCAGCCACCTTGACTCCACCAACGATTACAGCCGCTAGTGCCGTCACTGCCAGAGTCCTACGCAAACCCGAAGACATCAGCCGACGATGCTTGATGACCAAGATATGAGCCCCTCCACACAAATCCCCACAGGCGGCCGTGGGTAGCCGCGATCGGACTCTCTCACACTAAAACCGAGATTGTCCAGAGGAAACTAGTTTGCTGAAACGGCTAGAGATCTCCGCTGGCCGCGAATGTCGCGCACTATTGCGTGATTCGACCAGCAATCGGTCAAGATCGTCGCTGGTGCCGCCCTCTTCGTTCTCCAGAACCCCCAAGGTCGAGGGCGGCACCTCAGATTCGGGGGGGGGGGGGGGGGTGACACAGCCCCTCCATAAGAGAGCTACCGGAGGGACCTTGGGCCCGTACGGGGCGCCCATCCCCGACGATCTGGACGCCGTTGCAACCGCCCTCGACACCGCTTCGCAGACCTACTGCGTACGATCCAGACCCCCTAAAACGACCTCAGGCCCCCTCGAGAGGGGGCCTGAGTGCTGTGGCGGGTGCAGGATTCGAACCTGCGTAGGCGTAAGCCGACGGATTTACAGTCCGCTCCCATTGGCCGCTCGGGCAACCCGCCTTATCAGACGATGCAGGATACAACGATAGGGTCGGGCTAACGCAAACCGACTGGATACGGAACATACGAGGACCAGAAAGAGGGAGCAGTCATGGCGGATTCATCATTCGACATCGTGAGCAAGATCGACCGTCAGGAGGTCGACAACGCGCTGAACCAGGCGGCCAAGGAACTGGCCACCCGATTCGACTTCCGTGGGACCGACACCACCATCGCCTGGAAGGGTGACGAGGCCATCGAGCTGGTGAGCTCCACCGAGGAGCGCCTGAAGGCGGCCGTCGACGTCTTCAAGGAGAAGCTGATCCGTCGGGACATCAGCATGAAGGCCTTCGATGCGGGCGACCCCGCCCCCAGTGGCAAGACTTACCGGCTCACCGGAACCCTCAAGCAGGGCATCGACGCCGAGAACGCCAAGAAGATCAACAAGATCATCCGCGACGAGGGCCCCAAGGGCGTCAAGTCGCAGGTACAGGGCGAGGAAATCCGGGTGTCGAGCAAGAAGCGCGACGACCTGCAGGCCGTTCAGGCCCTGTTGAAGGGCTCCGATCTCGATATTGCGTTGCAGTTTGTCAACTATCGGTAAGACGATGGTCCGGTGATCTCTCCAACGCATCTGATCGGTTTCACGATCGCGGCCTACGCCATCATCGTGATCCCCGGGCCCAGCGTGCTGTTTGCGGTCGGCCGCTCGTTGAGCCTGGGGCGCAAGTCGGGTCTGGTCACGGTGCTCGGCAACACCACCGGCACGATGGTGCCGCTGGTGCTGACAACTGCCGGGCTGGGCGCACTCCTGGCCGCGTCCGCCTGGGCACTGACGGTGGTGAAGCTCGTCGGCGCCGCCTACCTGATCTACCTTGGCGTACAGGCGATCCGGAACCGTAAGTCGCTCATCGACGCGTTGAACGCGCAGCATCCCGCGGTCGGTACGCAACGTGTGTTCCGGCAGGGCTTCGTCGTCGGTATGACGAACCCCAAGACGGCACTGTTCTTCGCGGCGGTACTCCCCCAGTTCGCCGATCCCGCGGCGGGGTCGATACCGGTGCAAATCGCGGTGTTCGGTGGCATCTTCGTACTGATCGCGCTCGCCTCGGACAGCCTGTGGGCGGTGCTGGCGGGCACCGCACGCAACTGGTTCGCACGCTCCCCCAAGCGTCTTGAGGCGGTCGGGGCCACCGGCGGATTCATGATCGTCGGGCTGGGCGCCGGGGTGGCGATCTCCGGAACCCACGCCTAGCGGGCCTGCGCGCACTCTCGAAGCAGCTCGGCCAGCAATGCGCGGTAGGGCCGGTACGGGGTGTTGAAACCCAATCGGTGCACCAGAACGCCGTAGCAGGCCTGTAATTCACGTGCGCCCTGCACGACGTCGGTCACGGTAACGGCCGCGGTATCGACGAACTCGTCGTCGATCAGGCTGGTCATCGCATCCCATTCGCCTTGTTTGGACAGCTCTTTCAGTTTCGGCCCAACCTCAGCCCGGCCGTGCAATTCCAGGATCGGCCAGTAGGCGGGTGTGGACCCGTAAAAGGCGAGCTGCTTGCGCACCGCCGCGCGGGCGCTGGCCAGCTCCGCATCATCACGCCCGATGATGATCATCGGCGAGTGATGGATGTGAATGTCGGCGAGCGTCTTTCCGGATTTCTCCGCGCCCCGCGCCAACGTCGGAAGGGTGACCTGCGCGAGGTACTCGGGTGTACAGAACGGGTGCGACAGGAATCCGTCCGCGACCTCGCCAGCCACCTCGGTCATCCCGCTACCGACACCGGCCAGCCAGATAGGTGGCGGGCCAAAGGCGCTCACCTCACCCGGATCGGGCATGAACATCGGCGTCATGAGGGTGTTCTGGTAGAACTCGCCGCGATAATCCAGGCGGCCACGCTCCTGCCAGGACTGCCAGATGGCGCGCACGGCCAGCACCATGTCCCGCATCCTCGCGGCGGGACTACTCCACGGCATGCCGAACCGGCGGGTGATGTGGGGTTTGATCTGCGTGCCGAGCCCAAGGATGAATCGCCCATTCGAGTATGCCTGCAGGTCCCAGCCAATATTGGCGAGCAGCATCGGATTTCGCGCGAACGCTACCGCGATCGAGGTGCCCAGGGTGACCTCCTTCGTGTGCTCGGCGGCCAGCAACAGCGGCAAGAAGGGGTCGTGCGCTCCCTCGAACGTCCAGATACCGGAGTACCCGGCACCCTCGGCCTCGGCAGCGTCGGCAGCCATGGCGGTCAACCCGGTCGTGAGCGTTACATCGATCAGCACCGCACTCATATTGCCGAAGTCCATATTCGAGGCGCACCGGGCCCATACCCTGGCGGGCATGGCAGCACTTCGTGAACCACAAGTCGTCGTCCTCGGGGGCGGATCCTGGGGCACCACTGTGGCGTCGATTGTCGCGCGTCGCAGCCCTACCCTGCAGTGGGCGCGCTCGCCGGAGACCGTGGCGGACATCAATGAACGGCACCGCAATTCGCGATATCTCACCGACGAGGTCGAGCTCACCGAAAGCCTGCGCGCCACCTCGGACCTGCACGAGGCCATCGAGCAGGCCGACGTGGTGATCATGGGGGTTCCCTCGCACAGCTTTCGCGAGGTGCTCACCGAAATCGGGCAATCGCTGCGCCCGTGGGTGCCAATCGTCTCGCTGGTCAAGGGCCTCGAACAGGGGTCCCGGATGCGGATGTCGCAGATCATCGAGGAAGTTCTGCCCGGGCACCCGGCGGGCATCCTGGCCGGGCCCAACATCGCCAAGGAGGTAGCCCGCGGGTATGCGGCCGCCGGTGTTGTCGCGATGCCCGATCAGCACCAGGCAGCGCGTCTCGGAGAGCTCTTCCGCACCTCACGTTTTCGCGTGTACAGCACCAACGACGTGGTCGGTGTGGAGATGGCGGGCGCGCTCAAGAACGTCTTTGCCATCGCGAGCGGTATGGGTTATGCGATCGGGATCGGCGAGAACACCCGCGCCATGGTGATCGCGCGGGCCCTGCGGGAGATGACCAAACTCGGTGTGGCCATGGGCGGTAACCCCGAGACGTTCCCGGGCCTGGCGGGCCTGGGCGACCTCATCGTCACCTGCACCAGCCCCAGCAGCCGCAACCGGCACGTGGGTGAGGAAATCGGCAAGGGCAAGACCATCGACGAGATCATCCAGGCGATGAATCAGGTGGCTGAGGGCGTGAAAGCCTCGTCGGTGGTGATGACGCTCGCCGACGAGTACGGCATCCACATGCCGATCGCCCGCGAGGTTGACGGGGTGATCAACCACGGCTCCACGGTGGAGCAGGCCTACCGCGGGCTCATGGCGGCGACGCCCGGCCATGAGGTGCACGGCACCGGATTCTGATCAGGCCGGCAAGTACTCGGGCTTCACCACATCACGCAGCTCGGACAGCGCTACCCGGCTCTGCATCGGCCCCTCGGCATACGCCGCGACCTGGTAGGGCTCGAAGGAGAACAGCAGCGCGTCGCCGTCCAGGGAGAGGTTCTTAAAGTTCCCGGCCTCCGGAACTGTTCCGGTGTCCACGAATTCGGTGCCCACACCGCCGAGTTGCGCGCGCAGATCGCTGCGGACCAGCGCGGAGATCTTGGGCAGCGCCGCCGCGAGATCGATCAGCAGCGACCCCAGCGTGACGGCCTGTTTCGTGATGCGGTCGAAGGTGACGGTGCGAAACGCGAATCCCGGGTGATAGCCGCCGAGCGACTCACTGATGGAGAACCGGACTCCATCGGTCGGATGCACACCTTTACCCTGGTACGCGTCAAAGGTGACGTTGAGCGCCCACTGCTTGCCTACGGGCGGAGCTCCGGCACGCTCGACGGACGTGCGGAATTTGGCGCGGATATCCACCACCAGCTCGTCAACCGCCTTCTGCAGCTCAGGGAACGACGAATCCCACTGGACGGGGATGAGCAGGTGTTGCGTGGCCTGTGGCGTGACCTCGTCGATGACGCAGCCCTGGCTGGCGTCCCATCGACCGCCGTGTTTGGGGCACGCGGACTCCGCAGCCGGATCGATCGTCACGGTCGGGGTGGTCGAGGCCGGCTCTGACGCGCTGCTGGATTCCCGAGTAGGCGTATCTCTGGCTGCTTCTCCCCGATCGCAACCGACGAGGACGATGCCGCACACGGCGGCGATCAGCAAGTTCCCAAAGCGCATGCCACCAATCTAACGGGCCACTAGGTGGTGTAGCTGCCGCCCGGACCGACCACGAAGCCGTTCTGCCAGCGGTTGTTGACACAGGTCAGCGTGCCAGCACCGTCCAGGCCGCAGCTGACCTCGCGGTAACTCAGGCGATGCCCCGGAGGCAAGGGCTTGAAGGATTCACCGCCGATGCCGTAGATCGGCCGATCGGTGCTGGCGAAACCGGGAGCGGTACTGCCGCTGACGAGGTTCGCCCCGTTCGGTGCCCCGGGCAGCGGGCCACTGCAGCCGTAGCTGGCGTCGGCGCGCTTGATCAGACATGAGATCCCGCCGGGGATCGTGAAACCGTAGGCCGTGTCCGCCATGATGCTGTATTCCAACGGCGATACCGCGGTAAACCCGTTGACGTTCGGAAGCCCGGACGGGTCAAGCGGATTCGGGGTGTCCGGGTCGGCAGATGCCACACCCGCGAGCATGACGGCGGCGACCGCGCTGGTCATAGCGCCAAGGATGGGCAGGGTACGCATCCCGTGACCATATCCAAGATCGCGCGCAATCTCGCGTCTACTGATCGAAGACGATATCGACACTGTCCGTAACCGGAACGGCCTGGCAGGCCAGGGTCAGCCCCATGGCGAGGTCAGCGTCGACCAGCGTGTCGTTGCGGAGCATCCGTACCTCACCGCGGCGCACCGTGCAGGCACAGGCACTGCACGCGCCTTCGCGGCACGAGTACGGCGCGTCGATGCCCCGGGCCAGCAGCACATCTAGCAGCGGAGTGTTCCTGGGCCACTCGACGGTGATCTGCGTGCCGTCGAGTTCCACGCTCGCCTCGGCGGCGTCCCCATCACCGGCCCGCGGCACCACGATGTCGGCGAACGGGTCGCCGGTCAGCGACTGGTACAGCTCGACGTGAATGTGATGGGCAGGCATCCCGACGGCCGATAACGCGGCACGGGCACCGTCCATGAAGGGCGCCGGACCACAGATGTACGTGCTGTACCGCCGATAGGCGGCGAACAACTCGGCCATGGCTTCGCGGGTGGGCAGTCCGCGTTCGGACTCGAGCCAGTGCACCACCCGCAGCCTGTCCGGGAATTCCACCATGATCTCTTCGATCTCGGCACCGAAGATGACGCTGTGCTCATCCCTGTTCGCGTAGAAGAGGTAGACCGTTCCGGCGCCGCCGAGCAGAACCGACTTGGCTATGGACAGCATCGGGGTGATGCCGCTGCCCGCCGCGATCAGTAAGAAGTCGCCGTCCAGTGAACGCGGCACGAAGACCCCGGAGGGGGTGAGCACGGTGATGCGGTCCCCGACAACGACGTTGTCGCACAGCCAGTTCGACGCATACCCGCCGTCTGTGCGTTTGACGGTGACGACGAGGTCGTCATCGAGATGGGGCGAGCTGGACAGCGAATAGCAGCGGGCCACCGAGCCCGTCTGCTCACTGGGGATTTTCAGCGTGAGGAACTGGCCCGGGCGGTAGCGGAAAGCAGACGCGAGCGCGTCCGGCACTTCGAACACCAGGGAGACCGCATCGCCTGTTTCCCTGATGATTTCGACGACCTCCAGCGAGTGAACGTGGGGGTTTCCGGTCACTGTGCGCGTATCGGGCGCGACCGTGTCTGTCATCGACGGCGGCCTAGAGTTCGATACCGAAGCGGCCCGCGACCTTCTTGCCGATTCCGTACTTGCCGATTCCGTAGAAGGGCGCCATCAGGTCCCCGTAGCGCGGTCCGATGATGCGCGGTATGGCGTCGAACACCCGGGCATCGGGACCGATCAGCACACGGGGCCGATTCTTCTCGACTCCCCGCAGAATGATCCGGGCCGCCGAATCCGGCCGGGTGATGGCCGCGAGCTGGAAACCCTTTCGGACGGTTTCCCGGTCAACACCTTCCGGGATCCCGCGCGCACTTGAGGCGATGTTGGTCTTGATCCCGCCGGGGTGCACACAGGTGACGCCGACGGGATACTTTGCCGCCCGGATCTCCTGCCGCAGCGCCTCGGTGAAGCCACGGACAGCGAATTTCGCTGCGTTGTAGGCACTCTGCGAGGGTATGCCCATAAATCCGAACACCGATGACACGTTGACGATGTGGCCGTCGCCCGATTCGATGAGGTGTGGCAGGAATGCCTTGGTGCCGTGCGCGACACCCCAGAAGTTGATGTTCATCAACCAGTCGAAGTCATCCCATTCCATGTCCTTGACGTCGGCAGAAAGCGCCACCCCGGCGTTGTTGAACACCAGATTGACCTGACCGAACTCGTTCTTGACATCGGCGGCGTGGGCATACACGGCGGCCCTGTCGGCAACGTCGAGTTCGAACGGGATGGCGGTCGCGCCCGCCTTCTCACAGCGCCCGGCGGTATCGGCCACCCCGGCGGTGTCGATGTCCGAGAGCGCCAAACGCGCTCCGCGCTGGGCCAGCGTCAAGGCCAGGCTGCGGCCGATACCCGAACCGGCACCGGTGATTACGGCGACCTTGTTATCGAAGTTTTTCATCGTTTTCTCGCTTCTGTTGGGCGGGTGGCCTAGTTCGCGGCCATACTCGGCGAGGTCTGCCGGGGGCCGTCTGCGAGCGGGACGGTCTTGCGTACGGCCGGAGGCACCGCACCCTCGAACTCGTACTCGGTGGGGTCCACTTTTCTTGTCTGCGACCAGTATTCGAAGGTGAATCCCGACCATAGCGTCCGATTCTTGCCATGCTCGT
Source organism: Mycobacterium sp. D16Q14 (assembly GCA_002013415.1). GTDB lineage: Bacteria > Actinomycetota > Actinomycetes > Mycobacteriales > Mycobacteriaceae > Mycobacterium. The sequence continues at coordinate 33,709 of MAEX01000013.1, read as the reverse complement.
CCAAGTACCAGCTCTGGCAGCCACCGTTGTTCCAGACCGAGCCCTGCAGCTTGCGCTGCACTTCGGCGTTGAACCGGTCCTGGGCTTCGCGGGTGGGCACGATCGCCTGGGCGTAGGCCGCATCGATGTGTTTGATCGCCTCGGTGACGTAGTGGATCTGCGACTCGATCATGAACACGATCGAGTTGTGGCCCAACCCGGTGTTGGGACCCAAGAGGAAGAAGAGGTTGGGCATGCCGGCGATGGTGATTCCGCGGTGGGCGGTGACGCCCTCCCGTGACCAGCGGTCGCCGAGGTCCTCCCCGTTCTGCCCCTTCAGATCCAGGTACTTGTACGAGTCGGTGACGTGAAATCCGGTACCGAAGATGATGGCGTCGACCTTGCGCTCAATCCCGTCGCTGGTGACGACGCCGTCGGCGGTCACCCGCGCGATGGACTCGGTGACCAGTTCCGTCTTCGAGTTCTCGATGGCCTTGTAGTACGTCGCCGACCCCAGGAGCCGTTTGCATCCGGCGCGGTAATCGGGTGTCACCTTGCGGCGCACTTCCGGATCCGAGATCTGGCTCTTGATGTACGCACGGCCCAGCAGCTCAACACCTTTGAGAAGGGCGGGGCGCCGGTTCATCGCGTACGCACCGGCTTCAGCGCCGAAGTACATGCCGCTGCGGAACAGCGCACGCAAACCCGGGATGTTCGCAAACGCACGCTTGGCCACCGAGCTGAACTCGATATTGGTGCGTGGCAATACCCACGGTGCGGTGCGCTGGAACAGCTTCAGTTCGCCAACCTGGCCGACGATCTCAGGGACGAACTGAATAGCACTGGCGCCCGTACCGATAACGGCAACCTTCTTGCCGGCCAGGCCGAAGTCGTGGTTCCACTGCGCGGAATGAAAGACCGGCCCCTCGAAGCCATCCAGGCCCTCGATCTCCGGGATGCTCGGGATGTGCAGGGCACCGACCCCGGAGATAAGGAACTGACAGATGTATTCCTGCCCGCTCTCGGTGAACACATGCCAGCGGTACTCGCTGTCATCCCAATACCCGCGGGTGACGCGCGTATTGAAAGCGACGTGCCGATACAGACCATATTTGGCGGCGACTTCCTTGAGGTAGTCGAAGATCTCGGGCTGCCGGGAGAAGAGCTGTTCCCAGTTCGAGCGCGGCTCGAAGGAGAACGAATACAGGTGGGTGGGCACATCGCACGCCGCACCGGGATAGGTGTTGTCGCGCCAGGTGCCGCCCATTTCACCGGCCTTTTCCAGGATGAGGAAGGGCACCCCCATCTTCTGCAGCGCGATCGCCGCGCCGATACCCGAGAAGCCGGTGCCGACAATCAGCGCACGAACACGGATGGGCTCCGACCGGCCGCCCTCGACCACAGTGTCTGGCTGCCGCTCTTCGGACGGTGTATCGGTAACAGTCATGTGGCGCAATCGCTTTCTCTTTCGAAGGTGGACCCTTGACACGGCAGAACTGGCTCATTGCCACCGGCAACGAGCCAGTTCTCTGCGGCGCTTACCGCGCCTTGATCTCGGCCAGGATGTCGTCCGGCATCGCCCGCGACATCCGCAACAGCCGGCCGGTGAATTTGCCGTCCAGGAAACCGATCTCGTGCATGAAGCGCATCAGCGGCTCCGACACCCACGTCGCATTCTCGCGATAGTTCGGCGAGGTGAGGAACGTGAACATGCCGCGCAGGGGATGAATACCCACCGACCGGTACGCCTTGGGGTTGAAGAGCACTGGATAGATGCCGATCACCGAGAGGGCGAAGACCGCACGGTGGAAAGCGTTGGAGACTGGCCCCCGCTCGGCGATCTGTCGCACCAGTTCCTCACGCGCATAAGTGATATGCCGCGCCTCTTCCAGCACGTGAATCTTCATGAGCTGACGAGCGTGCGGCTGCACCGTCTCATCCATCATCGTCTCGCGCTGCGCGCGGTCCAGGACCTCCTCGACCAGCAGCAGGGTGCCAAGCCCTGAGGGGCCCAGCGGCACCAAACCGAGGAGCCGGATGACGCGCGTCGCAAACTTGGGATAGGTGTACGGCTCAATGCCGAGCTTGTTCACCAGGCGGCCAAACATGGTGGAGTGCCGCGCTTCCTCGCTGATCTCGGTCAACGCGTAACGGCCGTGATCAGTCGCTCCCCCGTTCTGCTCCACAACCTGCCGCCACAGCATGGCGCTGAGACCGGTCTCGACGTAGATGCCGAAGCTCAACACGGAGCCGAGCTCGTGACGCGTCAGTTCGATGCGCTGATCCTGAGTCAGCTTGTCCCACAACTTGGTGCCATACAGCGACGTTCGGCGCGGCGTGGCCCAGTACAAGCCGGGCACCACCGGGGCGTCCCAGTCGATGTCAACCTCGCCGTCATAGGCACGCTCCGCGGCCGAGCGCAGCAGTCGTTGCGCTGTCTTTTGCCGGTCGCCCACAGTCTTACCCCGTACCGACGAGGCTCCCGCCTCGTGCAGGGCCGTCGGTTGGTCGATGGTCGTCATTGATCCCGCCCTCCAAGTTTATGCATTACTTTCAGTACCCGTTACTTTTAGTTTCATGCTCGCACTGTCGTTTGTCAATCCCCCAGCGAGGTCACAGGAGCCCTCGACCTCTGAGAATCGCCCGCGCAGCACCGGTTCTGAACATGCCCGCGTCCTGGGCGACGTCGAAGTAGCGCCGCAGCAGCACCGTGTTCCGATAGCGGCCGTTCTCGCCGCGGGCGGCCGCTCTGCGACCCGCCCGCTCGGTCAACCCCACGCTGCGGTACACCGGCGAGCGCACGATCAAGGACGTCGCCAAGACCGTCAGTAGCGCGGCCGAGACATCGGCCAACGCCGGCGGGAGATACCTGCGCGCATCCACGGCGCGGTAGAGCTCATCCTCGGCGAACTCAAGCTGGCGACGGCCGACCAGAACGCAGATCTTCGCGACCTGCCGGACCACGGGCTGGGCCTGTTCGTCAGCCTCAAGCTCACACATCAACTGATGGATCAACCGCTGGAGCAGGAGGACGAATCCGCGTCCGAGCGGACCGTGTGGGATGAGTGGCACAAAGAACCGCTGAAGGCGCTGCACCGCCATCGGAGCGGGCTGCAGCTCCAACCCCGTCTTGTTGATCAGCCGGCCGACCATGGTGGCGTTACGGCTGATATCGCGGACGCTGGCGAGGAGGAAACGGGTGTAATCGTCGGTCAGGGTGTTGCCTTCGATGACGTCGCGGAACATCAGCGATGCCAGCGCGCCCTGGGCATCCACGACGAAGCTCAGCAGGCTGACCAGCTCCTGGCGCGCCAGCTCACCGCGCTGCTCAGCCGAAAGCACGTCCCACTCCGGGGTGCCGTAGAGCGATACCTGCTGGGCGGCCAGCCAGTGCATCCCCGAGTCCAGGGGCGCATCCCAGTCGATATCCAGCTCGGGGTCGTAGCTGAGCTCCGTGGCCTCGAAGAGCAGTCGCCGGGCCGTCTTGAGCCGATCACCCACCCGGCGCCTGCGCTCAGGAATCCCGCCATCGACCGTGGTAGCCGGCCTGAAGTCGTAGTCGGTGTAGTTGATGTCTTTGTAACTGCTGGACGTCACGTCATCGCCTTCTGGTCAGCCAAGATTGAATATCCGTATCCAAAAGTATGGGGTACTCTTTGTTACGAATATGTCAGCGAGTTTGTCGGGACGGCGTCCCGATTGTCAAGAGGCAACCAAGCCGGACGGAGAATCATGAGCCTTCCCCGACAGGACGACACCAACAGCGTCTTCACACACAGCCCGCATGACGATTCGGACTACATCGGCGAGGCAACGGTGAGCGTTCGTGGTGTCGACGTCCCGGTCGAGCTGGAGCTCAAGGGGTACAGCGAGCCGATCGACGGCATTTATCGGTGGATCGGCCGCATCAGGCCGAACGAACAGCTGACCGCGATCATCGGTGACGAGGCACGGGTGAAGGCCACGATTCGCACTTCTCACAGCGCCCGGGATGCCTTCATCGGCGATCCCGACCCATGGAACCGGTACCGAGTGATCGGGAAGAGCACTCCCCCGTTCCACGTCGCCACCGACCTCACGGAAATCGAAGCGGAATAAGGTCTTTCGCCCTCACTGCCGCCGAGCGCGCAGGAGCGAGATCAGTTCATGCTCAACGTCGCGCAGCGGTTGCACCGAGTGCGCGGCCTGCGCCTGCAGTAGCGCCCCCTCGATCGCGCTGACCGTCAGCGAGGCGAGGGACTCGGCGCCATCGGTCACCCCCGAATCCCGGAAGGATTCCGCCAGCCGGGCGCGCATCCCCATAAAGGCATCGTTGGCCGCCGCGCGGATCTGCGCCTCCCCCGGGCCGGCGAGCGCGGCCGCGGCATGCGGGCAACCGGTGTCGAAGTCATGAGTCTCGAGCTGATTGACCCACCAGGCGACGAACTTGGTGATGAGGTACTCGGCGTCTCCGCGGGCCCGCAGCGCGTCGAGGAATCCGTTGGCGAGCTCGGCCGCCGCGAGCTCGGCCGCCGCCAGGAGCTCCGCCTTGCCCTCCGGGAAGTGCTGGTAGATGGAGTTACGCGCGGTGCCGCTGCGTTTGAGCAGGTCAGCAAGGCCCGTCGCGTGCACACCGCGCTCGCGCATCATGACGATCGCGTTGTCTATCAGACGCTGCCGTGGACCCGTCGTCACCCCGGCCTCCTCACTCAGCATGGACCAGTCGGTCCATATCCTGCTACCGTCGGTATGGACCAATCAGTCTACGCGGAAGGGTGGCCATGACCACGGAAATCGAGAATCTGACCGGACTCGAGCTGCTGCGCAGCATGGGCGGGACATCCGATGGGATGCCGCCCATCGGGCGTCTGCTCGGGATGCAGATGGAGGAGATCGAATTCGGCTCGGTGTCCTTCAGCGTGGTGACCCGGCCCGAGTTCGCCAATCCGCTCGGCACTCTGCACGGCGGGATCTGCGCGACGCTGCTCGACTCCGTGTTGGGCTGCGCCGTGCACTCCACTCTGGAGCCCGGAATCGGCTACGGGACACTCGAACTCAAGGTCAACTATGTCCGGACTGTCTCCACGGACGGCGAGCGGCTGATCGCGACGGGCAATGTCCTGCATCCCGGCCGCCGGGTGGCGACGGCAGAGGGCAAGGTGGTCGACTCCCAGGGCAGGCTGGTCGCGCATGGCACCACCACGGTCATGGTGTACCGCTGATGAGCGCGAGCGAAGAAGATCACACGCCGCCGAGGCCCGCCGACGACTTCCTGCGGGCCTCGGCGGCCATCGAGGCACTGATCGCGGCCGTGCGTCCAGACCAATGGGACGCCCCGACGCCCTGTACCGAGTGGAACCTGCGCCAGTTGGTGAACCACCTCGTCGAGGTGAACTACTCCCTGGCAGCGCGCTTCGGCGGGCCCAGCGGCGGCACTGGCGAAGATCCCGTGATCGCATACCAGCAGTCAACGCAGGCGTTGAGTGACGCGCTGACGCTTCCGGGTGTGCTCGAGCAGACCTACCCCGGCCCGTTCGCGCACACCACCGGCGACAGGCAGCTACAGGTCCGCATGGCCGATCTGTTGACCCACGGCTGGGACCTGGCACAGACCACCGGCATTCCCGCGAATCTGCCCGCCGACCTCGTCGAGGACGCATTGGGCTTCGTCGAGAAACGTGCGGGAGCATTCGCGCGGTCCGGCAAGTTCGGCACCCCGCAGCCCGTCGCCGCGAACGCACCGGTACTCGAGAGGCTGGCCGCGCTGAGCGGACGATCCGTCTGACGGCTTCACCGACTGTGAAGCTACCGCGGGATTTTCGCCGAATGTCCGCCGTGGCTTCACGCTCGGCGGCCCAAACTCAGAAGCGGGCCATATCCTCAAGGCGCGCAATGCGATCAGCCATCGGCGGGTGTGTCGAGAACAGCGATGCCACCCGGTCGCCGGCCCGGAACGGGTTGGCGATCATCAGGTGCGACTGGCTGGCCAGCTGTGGTTCCGGTGGCAGCGGAGCAACCTGCACCCCGCCGGAGATCTTCCGCAGCGCGGAGGCCAATGCCAGCGGATCTCCGGTCAGCTCGGCGCCGGACTGGTCGGCCTGATACTCCCGCGAACGGGACACCGCCATCTTCACCACCGTGGCAGCGACCGGACCCAGCATCGAAACCAGGAACAGCGCAAAGGGATTCGGACGGTTCTCGCCCCCACCACCGAAGAAGTTCATGAGCATCGCCATATTGGCCAGCCCCGAGATGACGGCGGCCAGTGCGCCGGCCACACTCGAGATCAGGATGTCGCGGTTGTAGACGTGCGAGAGCTCGTGACCCAGCACCGCGCGCAGCTCACGCTCCGAGAGTAGATCGAGAATGCCGCTCGTGCAGCAGACTGCCGCATTCCTCGGATTACGGCCCGTGGCAAAGGCATTGGGCGCATTGGTGTCGCTGATGTACAACCGCGGCATCGGCTGGCGCGCGACGGTTGCGAGCTCCCGCACGATCCGGTACATCGCGGGCTGCTGCAACTCCGTCACCGGCTGGGCGTGCATCGCACGCAGCGCCAAGGTGTCGCTCTTGAAGTACATGAACGCGTTCATGCCGACGGCGAACACAATGGCCAGCAGCAGGATGCTCTTGCTGTGGAACAGCGAGCCGATGAACACGATCATCGCCGACATGCCGCCGAGCAGCAGCACCGTCTTGAGTCCATTGGCGTGGCCGTGCATGATGTCCCTTCCTTCTAGCTGGTTCACCACGCTAACGAAGGACAGTGCTCCTGGGTTCCGGACGGGTTGCCAGGTACCTAGCCGTGCCGCAGGACGGTGTACTCGATCAGCACGCCCAGCGCGTCGCGGGCAGCGCCCGGGGGCAACTCCACCAGCTCGGCCTTGGCGCGGTCGGCATATTCGATGACGACGGACTTGGCCGCCACGAGTCCATGGGAGGCCCGCAGCAGCATCAATGCCTCGTCCACCTCGGCATCGTCGGTAATGGGCGCGGTCAGCAAGGTACGCAGCCGATCGGCATCGGTGCCGGTATCGCGCAAGGCGTACAGCATGGGCAAGGTGTGCACCCCCTCACGCAGATCTGTGCCGGGTGTCTTGCCCGACTCGTCCGTGAGGCTCTCGATATCGATGATGTCGTCGGAGATCTGGAAGGCGGTCCCGACGATGGCGCCCAGGCGGCTCAGCCGTTCGATCTGCTCGTCATCGCACCGGGAGGTCATCGCACCGAACCGCCCCGCCGCCGCGATCAAGGATCCAGTCTTCTCGTGGATCACCTTGAGATAGTGCTCGGTCTCATCGCCGCCCTCGGGTACCCCGACGGTTTCCCGCATCTGGCCAGTGACGAGCTCGGCGAAGGTCTCGGCGACGATCCGCACGGCCGTGGGACCGAGCCGCGACACCAGCCGCGAGGCTGTGGCCAGCAGATAGTCCCCGGCGAGGATCGCCACATTGTTACCCCACCGCGCGTTGGCGCTGGGCACGCCACGACGCTTCTGCGCCTCGTCCATGACGTCGTCGTGGTACAGCGTGGCCAGGTGAATGAGCTCGCACACTGCTCCCGCGAGAATCACCTCGTCGTTGTCCGGATCCGGTCCGGTCTGGGCGGCTAGCACCGTGAACAGCGGGCGGAAGCGCTTACCGCCGGCGTGGAAAAGATGCAGCACAGACTCCGTCAACAGCGGGTCGGACTGCCCCAGCTCGGACACGATGAGCGCTTCGATGGCGGCCAAATGGTCGCGCACCTTCGCGGCGAATACGGGATCGCCAAGATCAACTCCGGCCACCGTGGTCGAGTTACTCACCGGTCCAACATACTGTGAAGGTGCAGACCTCAGCGGACCTGGTCGTCGTCGGTGCCGGACCAGCCGGATCGGCGGCCGCGGCGTGGGCGGCGCGATCCGGGCGTGAGGTGGTCCTGGTCGACTCGGCGGTGTTCCCCCGGGACAAGACCTGCGGCGACGGACTGACCCCCCGCGCCGTCGAACAACTTGAGCTACTCGGTCTCGGACCATGGCTCGACGAACACATCCGATACCGGGGTCTGCGCCTGCACGGGTTCGGCGGCAATATCGAAGTTCCTTGGCCAGGTCCATCTTTCGGCGGTACCGGCAGCGCGGTGCGTCGCACCGAGCTGGACGACAAGATCCGGCAGGTGGCGGTGGACTCCGGGGCCACCATGGCCGAGTCCACCAAGGCCGTTGACGTGGAACGTGACTCGGCGGGCCGAGTGACCTCCGTCCGGGTGCTCGACAACAGCGGACCCGGTGAGATTGCCTGCAAGGCCGTGATCGTCGCCGACGGAGTGCGCTCCCCTCTCGGGAAAGTCCTTGGGCGTGAGTGGCATAAGGACACCGTGTACGCCGTCGCGGGGCGCGCGTACATCGAGTCGGCGCGCGGCGACGAGGAATGGATGACCTCGCATCTGGAGCTGCGTTCCCCCGAGGGCGATGTGTTACCCGGATACGGCTGGATTTTCCCGTTGGGTGGCGGGCAGATCAACATCGGTGTCGGCGCACTCGCCACCTCGAAACGCCCCGCCGATGCGGCGTTGCGTCCACTCATCGAGTACTACACGGAGCTGCGGCGCGAGGACTTCGGACTCAGTGGAAGCCTGCACTCCATCGCCTCGGCGCTGCTGCCGATGGGCGGGGCGGTGTCCGGCGTCGCGGGTCCCAACTGGATGCTCATCGGCGACGCCGCGGCATGCGTCAATCCGCTCAATGGCGAGGGCATCGACTACGGGCTGGAGACCGGGCACCTGGCCGCCGAGGTGCTCGACGCCAACGACTACTCACAGCTGTGGCCGGAACTGCTGCGGGACCGCTACGGCCAGTCGTTCTCAATTGCTCGACGCCTCGCGGCGCTGCTGACCCTGCCGCGCTTCCTGCCCCTCATGGGCCCGGTCGGCATGCGTTCTCAGGTACTGATGCGAATTGCCGTACGGCTCATGGGAAATCTCGTAACCGACGAAGACCATGACGCGATTGCGCGCGTCTGGCGAGTGGCGGGCGGCGGCTCGCGACGTCTCGACGCGCGTCCGCCGTTCAGCTGATAGCCGATCGCGGTTAGAGCGCCGCTACATGCAGGGCAACGATGCCGCCAGTGAGATTGCGCCACCGCACATTCGACCAGCCCGCCGAGATGATCTGCTGAGCCAGCGCCTCCTGATCGGGCCATGCCCGGATCGATTCGGCCAGGTACACGTACGCGTCCGGATTGCTGCTGACGGCGCGCGCCACCGACGGCAGCGCCTTCATCAGGTACTCCATGTACAGCGTGCGGAAAGGCCGGTTGACCGGAGTCGAGAATTCGCACACCGCAAGGCGGCCACCGGGTTTGGTGACGCGAGCCATCTCGCGCAGCCCTTCCACGTGATCGACCACATTGCGCAGACCGAAGCTGATGGTCACCGCGTCAAACGAGTGATCCGCGAACGGCAGCCGTGTCGCGTCCCCGGCGACCTTGGGTACATCGCGACGCGCACCGGCCTTGAGCATGCCGACAGAGAAATCCGCCGCCACACACCAGGCACCGGACTGGGTGAGCTCTGCCGTCGAGACCGCGGTCCCCGCGGCGATGTCGAGCACCCTGTCCCCGGCCTTCAGCTTCAGCGATTCGCGGGTGGCGCGGCGCCAGGCACGGTCCCGGCCAAAGGACAACACCGTATTGGTGATGTCGTATCGCTTGGCCACCGCGTCAAACATGGACGCGACCTCGTGCGGGTCCTTTTCCAGGGTGGCGCGGTTCATACCGTGACGGTACAGCGCACTAGGCCGTCATGATGCCGCGGCCCAGCGTGGTACCCGCCGCGGCGGCGTAGTGCTCGAGCAGCTCATCGCAGATGGCGGGCCATGTGCGCGACAGCACACCCCGGCGCGCGGCCGCCGAGAATCGGCTGCGCGTTGCCGGTTGCACCAGGTGATCAACCGCCATGCCGAGGCGTGCCTCGAAGTCGGCCACCGGCAGCAGCATTCCGTTGCGACCCGGGATAACCAGGTCGCGCGGACCGCCGGCATCCGGCGCGATGGCAGGAACACCGCTGGCCAGCGCCTCCTGCACCGCCTGACAGAAGGTCTCATGCTCGCCCGGGTGGATGAAGACGTCGAGGCTGGCGTATGCCCGCGACAGCGCCGATCCGGTCAACTCACCGGTGAAAATTGCTGTGGGCATAAGCTTTTCAAGAGCGTCCCGCTCTACGCCGCCACCCACGATGACGAGCCGCATGTCGTCGCGTTCGGCCAGCACGGCCAGACGCTCCACATGCTTCTCGGGGGCGAGCCGCCCGACGAACCCGATGATCGGCTTGCCCTCGGGCGACCAGGATCGACGCAGCTGCTCGTCGCGCGCCGAGGGTGCGAAGCGTTCGATGTCCACACCGCGTGACCACCGGAACACCCGCGGGATGCCATGTGCAGCAAGACCTTCCATGGCGGACGAAGATGGGGCCAACGTGCGGTCGGCCCGGCCGTGCAAGTGCTTGGTCCAGCGCCAGGCAGCGCGAGCGGCGAACCCGGCGCCATAGCTGTCGGCGAACCCGGCCACATCGGTCTGGTAGACGGCGACGGTGGGGATGTCGAGATGCTGCGCGGCGCGCAGTCCCCCGTATCCCAGGACGAACGGCGAGGCCAGGTGCACCACATCGGGCGCGAAATCACGAAGGATTCGCACCATGCGCGGCTGCGGCACACCTAACGGCAGGGTGCTCACCTTGGGAAACATGATGGCCGGCACCCGGTGCACGGGCACGCCGTCGTGTTCGGCACCGGCGGGGGGCTGTCCGCGGGGGGTGTCCGGTGCAATGACGACGGCCTCATGCCCGGTGCGGCGGAGGTGTTCCAGTACCCGCAGCACCGAGTTGGAGACTCCGTTGACGTTCGGCAAAAACGACTCGGCGACGATCGCGATGCGCACACTGAGAGCATGTCAGCGTCACTTAGCAGTTAGGTTGCCCCCAGGCATACGTCACGCAAACTTAAGCGTGAACGGGTGCCGGACTTCGGCGCTGCATCCGGGCAAGCCCCAGCAGTATCGTCCCGGCGACCAACCACACCACGACAATGATGGACCCGGCGGGGACAATCGATAACGATGCGTTACGTCCTTGCACGCGAACCAAATCCGGGTTGGATGTGTCGTACTCGACGTAGATGCGCATACCCGGGCTGAGCTCAGAGGGGTAGAGAACGCCCAATTCGGGCCGATACGTGACTCGTTCGGGTGTGACGAACTCGATGGTGGACCGCCGTGGCCCGGCGCTGAGTACCTCGGCCAGCGCGACACCCATATCCCGTTCGATGGCATTGTCGTTTCGCCAGGCCCCGGCGACCAGCAGCAGTGACTGCAGCGTCATCAGTCCCGCCAGCACCAGCACCACGATCCGGACTCTCTTGATGACGCGGGAGCGCCGCTTCATAGGGCGGCCCTGATGGCCGCATGCAGCTCGCGCAGGGTGGAGCGGTCGGCCTTGACCTCCAGAACCCTGATGCCACCGGCCGGTTCGTCCAGCGCAGGGCCGAGTTCCTCCACCGAGATGGATCGTGAATCCACGTGGTAGGCCCGGCACAGCGCCGCGATATCAACGTCATGCGGGGTGCCGAAGATGCGGGAGGAAACGTCGCGAAATCGCGGGTCGCCCTGCTCCAGCAGTTCGAAGATGCCGCCGCCGTTGTCATTTGAGACCACGATGGTCAGGTTCTCGGGGCGCGGCTCGGTCGGCCCGATCAGCAGACCCGAGCTGTCGTGTACGAAGGTGAGATCGCCGATCAAGGCCACGGTGCGGCCCCCCTTGTGCGCCAGCGCCGCACCGATCGCGGTCGATACCGTGCCGTCGATGCCGGCGACACCCCGATTGGAGCGCACGCGAACGTCTTTGGCCCCCCACGGAACGAGCGCGGCATCGCGTACCGCGTTGGACGCACCGAGCACCAGCTGGTCACCATCGCGCAATGACCCACACACCGTTGCCGCCACGTGCAGACCCGTGGTCAGCGGGTGAGTACCCAACTGCCCGCGCACCGCATCGAGCGCCTTCTGGTGCGCGTGCGCGCACCGTTGCAGCCATGCGGCATCCGGCTTACCGGAGATGATGGCACGGGTTCCGGTGGCCTGCGAGTTGCCGGACACATCGGGCCAGCGCGGGCCGGTGGTCAACGCGTACACCGGAATCCGGTTGTCCGCCAACAGCGATGACACCTGCCGGTGCAGGGTCGGCCGGCCCAACATGATCACCTGTTGCGGATGCAGCAGGGCGAGCGCCAGCGGATGCACCGGGTTGTCGGGTTGGGGCGCCGTCGGTTCGGCCACCGTGGGCAACATCGCCAGGTTGGCGTGTGCGGGCGCGCCATGGCCCGCGATCACCACGGTGTCAGGACTCAGATCGATCTCGACGGGTTCGTCGAACGTCACGTCCGGGGTGTATGTCCAGGGCACCCCGCCGGGGCGGCCCGCAGGGATCGGCCCTCCATCGCGATCGGGCACAAGCGGTTCCCGTAGCGGGATGTCGAACTGTACGGGGCCGGCATTGGCGGTACGCGACCCCTTGGCAGCGGCCAGGACTCGGCAGGTCGCGGAACGCCAGTGCGGGTTCTGCGCCTCGATCTTCTCCGAACCGTCTTCCGCCAGGCCGAGACTGATCGCGGCGCGCACCTGGGTACCGAAGTAGCCGAGCTGCTCCATCGTCTGGTTGGCGCCGGTGCCGAGCAGTTCGTAGGGGCGGTTGGCAGACAACACAATCAGCGGAACCCGCGCGTAGTTGGCCTCCACCACCGCGGGGCCGAGATTAGCTACCGCCGTTCCGGACGTCATCGCCACCGGAACCGGGGCGCCGCTGGCGGCGGCCAGCCCGACGGCCAGGAAGCCCGCGGTGCGTTCGTCGATACGCACGTGCAGCCGCAACCGCCCGGCCTTGTCCGCATCGTGCAATGCAAAGGCCAGCGGGGCATTGCGCGACCCGGGACACAGCACCACATCCCGGACTCCGCCGCGGATGAGCTCGTCGACGACGGCATGGGCCTGAGCGGTCGACGGGTTCATGCCATCAGGGTGTCATACCGCCTGAGAGGCGCTCAAAAAGAACTCCAGGATCACGCGGTTGACCTCATCGGGGCGTTCGATGAAGCCCAGATGCCCGGCGTCGGCAATCTCGACGTACTTGCCGCCCGGGATGGCATCGGCCACCTCACGGCCAAGGTAGGGCGGCAGGGTCATATCGTCGCTGAACCCGATGACCAGTGACGGGACGGTGATCCCCGCGTACGCACCGGGCCGGTCGGGGGCGGGTATGGCGCTGCGCTGGTGATCGATGCCACCCGAGGCCGGCTCGGGCCACAGCGTGAACATATCGATCCAGTCCTTGATCGCGGCATCGTTGTTCAGAGTCTTCGGCGAGAAGTTCAACAACAGGCGCATGGCCGCCTGGTAGGACGCCGGCACCTCGGCACCCGATGCGGACAGCTCGAGCTCGGCCTTGCGGAAGAACGACCGCGTGGAATCCTCGCGCCCCCGGGTCCCCATGAACACCGCGGCGGTCACCAGATCCGGGCGGGTGAGCGTGAGCTCCTGGGCGATGAGCGCCCCCATGGAGAACCCGACCAGACGGGCCGGGGCCGCACCGAGATCCTCGATGAGCGCTGCGGCATCGGCCACCATGTCCTGCAGGGTGAAGCCATCGGCGCACTCGGTGGTCGGCGGTATCCCCCGGTTGTTGAAGGTGATCGTGCGATATCCCGCGGCGCGGAATGCTGGTACCTGATGAAGGTGCCAGCTGCGCCCCGCGCCACCGCGCCCGGAAATAAAGACGACGGGATCACCGGAGGCGCCGAGCGCCAGGGGCCCACGATCGTCGTAACTGATCTGGATGCCGTTGATGTTCGCGAGAGGCACGGTGACTGAACCTACCGGTTCAACAGTGGATAGCAGTCGGCCACTCGGCGCCGCCACCAGTCGCGCCGGTCGGCAGGCGCGGCAAGCGCCGCCAGCCGCGCCGGGTCGGGGGTGAACGACGCCACCGTCAAGTAACCGTTCTCGGGTGCCGGGGCCTCGGCCACGTCCTCGACGAAAAACCCTCCGGTTCCCAGCCCACAGGCATGCTCCAGCACCGGCAGTGCCGCGGCCGTACGCAGACCGATGCCGATGCCCACCGCGCTGTCCAGAGCGCTGGAGATCACCACGGGCATACCGATCCGTTCCGCGATGTCCAGCAGCGCGGTCACCCCACCGAGCGGGGCCACCTTGAGCACCGCGACATCGGCCGCACCCGCCCGGGCAACACGCAACGGATCACTTGCCCGCCTGATGCTTTCGTCAGCGGCGATCGGTACATCCGGGAGGCGGCGGCGCACCTCGGCGAGTTCCTCGACGGTGGCGCAGGGCTGTTCGGCGTACTCGAGAGCGCCGTCGCGGGTCAGCGCGGTCAGCGCCTGGATGGCCTGCTCGACGGTCCAGCCCCCGTTGGCATCCACCCGCACGGTGGGCATCTGCGCGCGGACCGCTTCGACACGGGCGACATCGTCGTCGAGGGTCTGCCCGGGTTCGGCCACCTTGACCTTGGCGGTGCGGGCGCCCGGGAAGCGGGTCAGCACCTCGGGCACGTCCGCGGCGGACACCGCGGGCACCGTCGCGTTGACGGGTATGCGGGCGCGCCGGGCGGCGGGAAGCTCGGTGTACGCGGCCTCGATGGCGGCCCCCAGCCAGGCAGAGGCCTCGGGCGGGTCGTACTCGGGAAAGGCACCGAACTCGCCCCAACCGGCCGAACCCTCGATAAGGGCGATCTCACGGGTAGTGATGCCGCGGAATCGCACCCGCATGGGCAATGCGACGACGTGCAGCCGGTCGAGCACATCGTCTAACGCGGGCAGCTCCACAACAGCGATCGTCGCACGCCAGGACGAAGCGAGGTGACCGGTACTCCCCCAGCTCGGCGACCGTTCGGTTGTGAAAGTAGTCGTCCTCGCTCAGCACGCTGGTGCTTCCCGGTGGAACGCGGAACAATACATAGTCGGTTGATTCGATAGACATCGTGATCCACGTGCACCCCACAAAGGTCAGCGCGCCATGCGTCACGATGGCCCGGTGACGGCAGCGACTCTCTAGGATCACCCGGGTGGCCTCGTAGACCCGTTGCGGAAAAATGCTTTTGGTCTTCGCCCCGGCGATCCCCTCATCGTGTGCCATCCGGTCGCCCACCGCGGGCGGCGGCACGGACCTCCTGTCCAGCCGCTCCTGGGGCCTGGCTCGGCTTCGCGATAGGTCAGGCCGTGGGACTGGATCGCTGTGGGAGCGGCCGGCGGCAGTTTTTGCAACGAGATGAGCGTGGGAACTCGTGGGCCTGAGGGGAAAGTTTTGCCAGTTCACTGCGGGGCAGAACGCACCGGTGCGGTCAGATCGAGGGCGATATCGACGAGCATGTCCTCTTGACCACCCACCATGCCGCGCCGGCCGGCCTCCTCGATGATGGTGCGAGCGTCGAGACCGTAGCGAGCCGCCGCGGCCTCGGCATGGCGAAGGAAGCTGGAGTACACGCCGGCATAGCCCAGACTGAGAGTTTCGCGGTCAACGCGCACCGGCCGGTCTTGCAGCGGACGGACGATGTCGTCGGCGGCGTCCTGCAGCGCGTGCAGGTCACAACCGTGTTGCCAGCCCATCCGGTTCGCGGTGGCGACGAAGACTTCCAGCGGTGCGTTGCCCGCACCGGCGCCCATGCCGGTCAGCGAGGCGTCGACCCGGCGAGCGCCGTGCTCGACTGCCACGATGGAGTTCGCCACGCCCAGCGCGAGGTTGTGATGGGCGTGGATTCCGATGGCGGTGGTCGGCAGCAGGGTCTGGGCCAGTGCGTCGACACGTTCGGCGACATCACGCATAGTCATGGCGCCACCTGAGTCCACGATGTAGACGCAGGTCGCGCCGTAGTTCTCCATGAGCTTTGCCTGTTCGGCGAGTGCGTGCGGTGTGGTCATATGGCTCATCATCAGAAAGCCGACGGTGTCTATATCCAGCTCACGTGCTGCCGCGATGTGTTGGGCAGCGATGTCGGCTTCGGTGCAGTGTGTGGCGACGCGGACGATGCTTGCTCCGGCGCGGTGGGCATCCTTCAATCTCTGCACACTCCCGATGCCGGGAAGCAGCAGTGTCGCGACTTTGGCGCGGTGCACGGCAGTGGCCACTGCCTCAATCCATTCAATGTCGGTGTGGGCGCCGAATCCGTAGATGCAACTCGATCCGCCCAACCCGTCACCGTGGGCGACTTCGATGGAGTCGACGCCGGCGGCGTCAAGTGCACTGGCGATGGCGACTGCCTGGCGGATGCTGTACTGGTGGCGGATGGCGTGCATGCCGTCGCGTAGCGTGACGTCACTGATGTAGAGGTCATGAATCATGAGGCGAATCCTGCGATCTCGGTGTCTACAGCGGCGACCCGTTCGGCGGTGGACTTGGCCGCCGATGTCATGATGTCGAGGTTGCCCGCGTAGGCAGGCAGGTAGTGCGCTGCACCCGCGACTTCCAACATAACGGTCACCCGTGTACCTGTGAAATTGCCGATCTCTGGTATGTAGAGCGCGTTGCGGCTGCCGAACGTCTCGAACTGCACCCGCTGTTTGAGTCGATACCCGGGAACATAGGCGCCGACCTTGGCGACCATGTCCTCGACCGCCTCCTCAATGACCGCGTGGTCTGCGTCGCCGTCGACAAGGCAGTAGACGGTGTTACGCATCAAGACCGGCGGGTCAGCCGGGTTGAGGACCATCACGGCTTTGCCCCGCCGGGCGCCGCCCACCACTTCCAGTGCCGCAGAGGTGGTTTCGGTGAACTCATCGATGTTCGCCCGGGTTCCGGGGCCTGCTGATCTCGCCGAGATCGCGGATACAATCTCTGCGTAGGAGACGGTGCCAGCCTGCCCCACGGCGGAGACGATGGGCACGGTGGCCTGCCCGCCGCAGGTAACCATGTTCAAGTTGTGTTCGTCGACATGCTCGTCAAGGTTGACCACCGGCACACAGTAGGGACCCAGCGCCGCCGGGGTGAGGTCGAGCACCCGCACTCCGGTGTTCTGCAGCATGTTCCAGTTGACGCGGTGAGCGCTCGCCGATGTCGCGTCGAACACAATTCGAACTCCGTCGAACTCAGGCATCGTAAGAAGGCCGTCGATCCCGTCGGATGAGGTGGCTATGCCCAGGCGTCGTGCTCGGGCCAATCCGTCTGATTCCGGGTCGATGCCGACCATCGCAGCCATGGTCAACGGCCCGTCACTGCGCATGATCTTGATCATGAGATCGGTACCGATGTTGCCTGAGCCGATGACAGCAACCGGCCACTGATGTTGTGTTGTCATGTCAATCCTTCAGCTGAACCTGAGCGAGACCGCGCCGAGCCCAGTGATATTGGCAGTGGCGGTGTCGCCTGCGTGGATGAAGCGCGCGGACGTGAACGAGCCAGACATCACGAACTGTCCTGGCTCGATGGCTACCGAGAATGCGGCCAGTGCGTTGGCGAGCCAGGCCACTGCCGCAGCTGGGTCACCCATCACCGCTGCCCCCGCACCGGTATCAGTTTCGACTCCGTTGATCAGCAGTGATGCGCAGAGCCCAGGCAGATCGAAGTTGCGGCGGTAGGGCACCCAAGTGCCTAGAACCATCACGCCGGAGCTGGCGTTGTCGGCGACGGTATCAGGAAAGGTGATCCGCCAGTCCGCGATGCGACTGTCGACGATTTCCAGTGCCGCGGCCACCGACTCTGTGGCCTCATACACCTCTTCGACGGTGACGTGGGGTCCGCGCAGTGGAGCTCGGAGCAGGAACGCCACCTCGGGTTCCACACGGGGAGCACAGAACTGGTCGGCCGCGACGACAGCGTTGTCGGGCACGACCATGTCGTCAAGGATGTAGCCGAAATCAGGCTGATCGACCCCGAGAAGCTGTTGCATTGCCGCCGAGGTCAACCCGACCTTGTGGCCAATGACGACGCGCCCTTGCTTTAGCCTGCGGGCTAGGTTGACTCGCTGAACTGCGTAGGCGTCGTCCTGGTTGAATCCAGGATAGGACTCGGTGAGCGGCGGAGCCGGGACCCGGCTGTTCTGCGCCGTCTCCAACACCGTCGCGGCGTTGTTGATCATGTTGTCACTCAATGCCATTAGTGCGTGTCCTGACTGGCCATGCGATGTGCGAGCCCGTATAGCGACAGCGCGTGCTGTTCGAACATCGCCACCAAATCGAGGGCGTCGCCATCGATCTCCTTGGCGATAAACAGTCCGTCGGCGCCGGCAACCGCATAGGTTGACAGTTGACGGAGTTGGGCCGCAGTGAGCCCGGGCACGAGATCGGCGACTGCGGAGGAAACGTTCTTGACCGCATGAGCGCGCACCTCCAGAAACATCGACCGCGCGCGAGGTTCGACAGGGCGTCGCTCCAGCGACAGCATCAGGCCCAGTCGCAAGAAGTCCGGCGAATCCGAAAGCGCCTTAGCGATCTGGGTCACCATAGCCACCAGCCGTTCTTGTGGCGATCCCTCGTCGGGTAATTGCCAGCTTCGCAACCAGTCGTGGTAGCTCCGCTCGATCACTGCGGCGATCAGGTCGTCCTTGTCTTTGAAATGCCAGTAGATCGAACTCGCCGGCAGCCCGCACTTGGCGCTGACCGCGGCGATACCGGTGCCCTCGTACCCGCGTTCGGCCGCTATCTCCGCGGCAGCGTCGACGATTCGCGCGCGCGATGCCGCGCCGTCGAGCCTGCGCCGCTGGGCGTTCTGGCGTTGCGGCTTGTCGGTTGGCATGGTGACGCTCCTCATGTTCAGGGGGTTGACGTGGTGTCCCTAACACCCTACCGTATCGATCACTACACTACCGTAGTGATCACTACACGATGGATCTGGTGAACGAGGATGGCCTTGGCTGAGGAAAAGAACTACGACGTCGCGATTGTCGGTTACGGTCCGTCGGGCGCGACGGCCGCCAACCTGCTCGGCCAGATCGGTCTCAAAGTCGTTGTTCTGGAGCGTGATCCGGACATTTTCGGTCGCGCCCGGGCCATCTCGATTGACGAGGAAGTGCTGCGGGTATGGCAGTTGGTTGGGTTGGCCGAACAGTTGCAGGCCGACATGCTGCCCAACCGCCCACTGATGTTCGTGGACGCGTCGGGTAGACCGTTCGTCCAACTGGCACTCACCCCTCGCGGATCGGGGCACCCACCTCAACAGTTCATCTACCAGCCGGCAGTCGATCAGGCCCTACGTGCGGGTGTGGGGCGTTTTCCCAATGTCGAAGTGCTGCTGGAGCACGAGTGTTTGCGGGTGTCGACCAAGGGGGACAAGGTCGAGCTGATGTTGGCCGACCTGAAGACCGACACCTTCAAACGGCTCACCGCGTCGTATGTGATCGCCGCAGACGGTGGCGGGTCGGCCATCCGAGGTCAACTCGGCATCGGCTACGCAGGACGCACCTACGCCGAACGGTGGGTGGTCATCGATACCGAGATGCTGCACCCGTGGGAGAACCACGACGCGCTGCGGTTTCACTGCAAACCCGCTCGCCCCACCGTCGATTGCCCCACGCCCCTGGGACATCATCGTTGGGAGTTCCCCGCTCGGGCCGGTGAGGACGATCGCACACTCCTTCAACCCGAAGCGATCTGGAAAGTCCTCAACGAACAGGGCATCACCGAGCAGCACGTCAAGATCCTGCGATCCGTGATCTACAGTCACCACGTCCGTGTGGCCGACCGGTGGCGGGCCGGACGAGTGTTCCTGGCCGGTGACGCTGCACACGCAATGCCGCCGTGGATCGGCCAGGGCATGTGCGCCGGCGTGCGAGACGTGGCCAATCTGTGTTGGAAACTGGCCGCAGTGGTGCAGGGCCATGCACCCGAAGAACTACTGGACTCCTATCAAGTCGAACGACAGCCGCACGTCACCGAGGTGACCCGCCGCGCGGTCTTCGTCGGCCGGGTCATTACCGAGCGTCGGCAGTGGGCTGCTGCCGTCCGTAATCACCTGCTGCGCACGCTCAGTCGCGTGCCGGGCTTGATACGCGCAGGTCAGCGGTTCTACTGGGTACCCGAACCGCACTACGCGCGTGGCTACTTCGCCACAGACTCGCATCCCGCAACCGGCCGACTGATACCGCAACCGTTCGTCGTCGACGGTGAGGGCGTCACGGCACGGCTCGACGACATCATCGGCGGTCGCTGGACCCTGCTGTACACGGGCCAGAAACCGCCAGGCGCTCAGCGCTGGGAGCAGCTGGGAGTGCCCAGTGTGGCAGTGCGTCGTGTCAACGTGCCTTCGGCGCCGGGAACAGTCGTCGACAAAACTGGCGCTTTGAACACCTGGCTGGCCACCCACAAGGCCGTGGCCGTGGTGTTGCGCCCCGACGGATTCGTCTACGGCGCAGCCCAATCCGAGGAGTCTCTGCCGCCGCCACCTGGCGGCCTTGCCAGCTGCGGCAAGACCGCTGCCGCCCCCTCAATCAGAACCGGAGCCACCGCATGACAAGCCACGCCCTCGTTGAGAACACCGTCTCCGTTGCGGGGAACCCGATCTTCTACGCAGAGTGCGGCACCGGTATGCCGGTGGTCCTGCTGCACGGCGGTGGGCCAGGGGCGTCCGGAGTGTCGAACTACTCACGCAACATCGACGCGCTCGCGCAGCACTTCCGGGTCATCGTTCCCGACCTGCCCGGATACGGCCGCTCGACCAAGAGCTTCGACCACTCCGATCCGTTCGGTTACCTCGCAACAACGATCCGGGGCCTGCTGCACCAACTCGACATCGACACAGCACATCTGGTCGGCAACTCCTATGGCGGCGCGGCGGCACTGCGTCTTGCGCTCGACACCCCCAACCGTGTCGGAAAACTGGTTTTGATGGGCCCAGGCGGGATAGGCACAACTCGCGCCCTCCCGACGGCTGGCCTCAAAAGCTTGTTCGCGTATTACGGTGGCGAAGGGCCCAGCCGCGAGAAGCTTGCGTCGTTCGTCCGCACCCACCTCGTGTATGACGGGGCCGCAGTTCCTGATGAACTCATCGAACAGCGCTACCTGGCGTCCATCGACCCCGCTGTGGTGGCAGCGCCTCCGCTTCGGCGCCCGTCGGGGTCAACGGCGTTGCGCACCCTGTGGCGGATGGACCTCACCCGTGACCCGCGGCTGAAGACTCTGCAAAACCCGACACTGGTGTTGTGGGGCCGCGATGACAAGGTCAACCGACCCAACGGCGGACCCACGCTGCTCAACACCCTGCCCAGCGCAGAACTGGTGATGACGTCGCACACCGGCCACTGGATGCAGTGGGAACGCGCAGCACTCTTCAATCGACTGGTCACCGACTTCCTGCAGCCCGACTCGACGCTGGCTCGGGGTGACCGGTGACCCGCAACCTCATCCCTTCGCAATCGATATTTGGTGATGTCCATCTCGGTTACGTCGTCATCGAAACCCAGCGATTCGCCGACTGGCGCAGATTCGGACGCGATGCCGTCGGCTTGCACGTGGACGAAACACTGTCCAACACCATGCGGTTTCGGTTGGATGACCACAGTTGCCGATTCCTGCTGCAGCGCGGCCCCGCCGAAGATGTCACCGCCCTTGGCTGGGAACTTGATGACCATGATGTCTTCGACGCCGTGGCAGCACGCATCACCTCACACGGCGTTGCGTTGACAGAAGGTAGCGCCGAGGATGCCGCACTGCGCGGCGTCGAGAGGCTGGCAAGGTTCCCAGGCCCCAATGGGCTGATGCAGGAGATCTACACGCGACCGCAAGTGAGCCACACCGCGCCGGTGCTGCTGACGAAAGAGGGATTCGTCACCGGCCAGAGTGGACTTGGGCATGTGGCGATAGTGAGCAAGCGCCCACACCAGATGCACGGCTACTACCGGACGGTGTTCGACGCACGTCTGTCGGACTATATCGACGAGACCATCAGTGGACTCAAATTCAAGATCCGATTCCTGCGCGTCAACGAACGTCACCACAGCGTGGCGATCGCTTCGGTGCATCGATTGCCCATCAAGCCCATTCGCACCCGAATCCAGCACGTCAACATCCAGGTAGCCGCCCTCGATGACATGGTGGCCGCCTATCAACGGATGGCGGAGAACGGATTCGGGGTGGCCCTGTCGATCGGCCAACACACCAACGACAAGGAACTGTCGTTCTATGCGATCACACCGTCGGGATTCGAATGGGAAGTGGGATGGAACCCCATCGTGATCGACAACGAAGATGCCTGGGAGCCAACGACGCACCAAGGCATCAGCATCTGGGGACACACCGCCCACGGGCAGACGATCTGCGACAAGCTCGCGCAGTTCAAGATCGGTGCGCAGTCACTAGTACAACGAGAAGGCACTGTCCCGGCCCTGTCCAACGGAATTCCTGACCACTGACCGACCGAAGGGTAGGGATCGGTCCATAAACAGCAAACACATTGCAGCACAGACTGTCTAGCAGGCGAACGGCAAGTCTTAGGCATTGGTGCGCCGGACACTTTCGGCGCTGCCGATCCTGCGGCTCGCCAAACCCGCTCGCAGAACTGGAAGGAAAGAAGGATGATGAACATCGCTCCGATCTCGGTCGACGTCGGTGACATCGTGTTGTCAGGAATCTATGCCAAACCGGAGAATCGGCCGCGTGCACTGATTGTCGCGCTGCACGGCGGTTCTGTAACGTCTCGGATCTACGATCAACACATCCCAGGTGATTCTTCCTACTTGGATCTGGCCGCACAACTGGGCTTCGCCGCAGTCGCAGTCGATCGGCCAGGGTATGGGGCAAGTTCCGGAATCAGCCCAGACAAAACCTGCTTCGACGAACAGATCGCCATCCTGCGAACCGCCATCGCAGACCTCTGGGCTCGGATCGGTGGCGAGAGCGCCGGGGTCGTCCTAACCGGAAACTCAATCGGCGGAATGCTGGCACTGTGCCTTGCAGCGGAGAACTGCAACTTCCCGCTGCTCGGAGCCAGCGCCCATAGCGCTGGCTACAACTGGATTCCCGGCTTCGCTACGGAACTGCAAGGCCGCATGGATCGCGAAGCGTCGACCCATATCGATCCCCGTGGTCGGAGCACCGTCGTCTTCGGCCCCGAATGGACGTGGCCGCCGCAGACTGCACAATCGTTGCTCGACGGTTCTGCGCCAGCCCCGGTAAGGGAACTACATGACGCGCTTCAATGGCCGCAACGACTCGACCGGATCGCCGGATCGATCTCGGTTCCACTGCGAGTCGCGATCGCGGAATACGACGACCGGTGGTCATCGACGCCGCCAGACCTGCGTGCATTGCAGAAACTCTTCACCACGGCACCGCTGGTCGAGGTTCACCAGCAACGCTTCGCAGGCCATCAGCTGGGCGCAAACTATGCTGCCCGCGCTTTCTACCTTCACGAGCTTGCCTTCGCCGAAGAATGCCGACTTGCCGCTATCACCTCTGCATTTAGTCCGCTTCCGCATCGGCCCGCCTCATAGGACCCTCTCACCTGCACCGGAGACTTGTGCGCTCTCACACCAACCTCGCCATTTACAACTGACAGGACGTGGACTCATGTCGCGAATCGACACCCACCACCATTTGGTGCCACCGTTTTATCGGGCCGCGCTGCGCAAGGCCGGGATCGACGAGGCGGGGGGACGAGCGTTGCCCGAGTGGAGCGCGGATGCGTCGCTTGAGGCGATGGACGCGCTGGGCGTCAGCGCTGCGATCCTCTCGGTGTCGACTCCTGGCACCACCTTTCTGACCGACGGCGGCGATGCCGTCGCACTTGCACGTGACCTCAACGACCACACGGCCGACCTAGTGGCGAAGCGGCCAAGCAGTTTTGGGTTCTTTGCCACAGTTCCCTTGCCACACAGAGCTGCCACGGTTGCCGAATCGATACGGGCACTCGACGAGTTGCATGCCGATGGCGTGGTGTTGCTGGCAAATAGCGCTGGCGTCTACCTCGGCGAGATGGGCTACGACGAACTATTCGCCGCCCTCGATGCGCGTTCGGCGCGGGTATTCATACATCCTGGCGACCTGCCCGGACCGGCAATCCAGCACCTGCCGCCGTTCGCCGCAGACTTCCTGCTCGATACCACACGCGCGGCTTACTTACTTGTGCGCAATGGAATTCGCCAAACCTATCCGAATATCCGATTCATCCTCAGTCACGGCGGCGGATTCGTGCCCTACGCGTCACACCGGATGTCGTTGGCGATATCGGCCGATACCGGGCGCAGCCTTGCCGACATCCTTGATGAGTTCGCGACCTTCTACTTCGATACGGCACTGTCGTCCAGCCCGGCGGCGCTGCCGAGCCTGCTCGCTTTCGCCAAGCGAGGGCACATCACCTTCGGATCGGATTGGCCATTTGCACCCCTCGACGCGGCGAAATGGTTCTCGACAAACCTGGACACCTATACCCAGATCGACACTGCCGGTCTCGCCGCCATCAACGAGACCACCGCGATGTCGCTCTTTCCACGCTTCGTCCGACCGGTCGAATAAAGGCATGCCAACGCTCCTGCGTCAGCGCAGACGACGGCTGCCGTCATTGAGAATCCAGTTCACGAAAGCCAGTTCGCCAGCGCGGCCTCGAACCAGCCATCACGAAGGTGCACAACAGTATTCGGCGACCTGAACGCAGAAAGGAATCGCACGCAGACACCCGCCGCAGCGCAGCATCGCTGAGCACGCGCTGCGCTTCTCCAAGCCCCCACCGAGAGGAAACGACATGCAGCGTGGCACAACACATGGTGACAGCAACGCGACACGATCACAGACGTTTGGCGCAGTACCCCCAGCAGCGATCGGCTACGGAGAGGAGGGTTCCGAGCCCCGTGGATCTGACCGGTTCCGCAGCCGAAAGACGCTTATCGCAGCGAACGGAGTAGCCCTGGAGGTGACCATCGCGGCCTCGCTCCGGACGCTCGAAACTTCGGCGGGAACCTCAGATCCGGCACCGATACTGATATGCCTGCACGGCGGCGGCTGCAACGGAAGGTATTTCGATATACCCGGGCATTCCCTGCTCGATGTTGCGTCCGAGCACGGGCTCACGGGCGTGAGTATCGACCGACCGGGCTATGGGCGCAGCGCGTCCTGCGAAGGCGACTACGACGGAATGTCGAGATCAGCCGAGGTGATCGACGGCGCATTGGCTGTCTTGTGGAAGGAAAGCCCGGCCGGTTGCCCTGGGTTCGTCGTCGTGGGCCACTCGATCGGAGGCGCGATTGCGCTCCACCTCGCGGCGGCAGATCATGAGTGGCCGTTGTTGGGCGTATCTGTGGCAGGCATCGGCCATATCCCACCAGGTAACGCAGGCGGGGCGTGGGCCGGTGCTACTCCAGAGGGCGGCCGCATCGATATTCCGCGAGAGGCGCGTCGGCTGTTGCTCTACGGCCCGGACTGGACAATGCCGACCGTCCCCGACAACTACTTCGATGCCGCCATGGAACCCGCGCTCGTCGCAGAGCTCGCCGAGGTGTACACCAGCTGGCTGGCAGAGTTCTCAACGATCGCCAGGCGCGTCAAGGTACCGGTCCAATTCGCACAGCCTGAATTCGATGCCCTGTGGACAGTTCAGCCGTCCACCTGCCACGAATTCGGATCGGCGTTCACTCAAGCAGCCACTGTCACCGGCGGAATCTATCGCGGAGTCGGCCATTGCATCGACCACCACCGCTTAGGCACCGCATGGCATTTCGAGCAGATTGCATTTGCGATGCGCTGCGCGATGGAAGCCAGACGTTGACACATGAAACAGCGGTCCAAGAAGTCTGCAGCGCACCGTGCAGAACCCAAATACCGCCGGGGATCAGGAAGGCTGCCCGACAATCGCCGTCAACTGTTCGAGACCTTGATGGCGTGTCCGCGTCGAGCATCCGATGCTCACGATGGCCTCCAGGCTGAATATCCGCACTGACCGCTGGATGGCGCCCAGGCTGTGGCGGGATGCACGGGGTTGTCCCCTGTTTGACTGGCTGGGCAACCGTCCTTGGGCTCGGTCGCAGATCCGGGGCATCGCTGCTGATGCTCGCATTTAGCCCGGGCGCCGTCGCCCGTTGCCGCATGGAGCCAGTCCATCAGAGATCCAGCAGGCATTCACCCGTTGTCAGCTGAGGGCGCAGGAGATTGCCAACACGGGAGGGTTCGCGGCACCGATCATGACGATGAGCTCTTACTAGTTCCGCCCTACACGCATGGATTAGCTCAGCGGCGCTGTTGATAATGGCGGCGAGCGTTGAGCTGGGGTGTCCCCCGTCCAAGGTTTTGCGGGGCCGTGAGCTGAGTGCGGCGGCAACTGCTTCGAGGCCTGCCCGGGTGTACAGCGATATGTCTGTGCCTGGACGGCTGGGCCCTCATCACAGTCAATCATCGACGAGGGCGTGGCCCGGATGCAGTATTCGGGATTGATTGCCACCGTTGCGTTTTGCCTCGTACATCGCGCGGTCGGCGCAGGCGGTCAACACGTCGATCGCCTTTTCTGAAGTCGCCGACGCCACGCTCGCAACCGCCTGGGCCGCAACCCCCACGCTCGCGGTCACGGCGATACCTGCCGGTGTGGACGTCGTCACGGCTTCCCTGAGCCGGGTGGAGAATTCGGCGACTGCCTCCGCCGGGCAGACCGTCACCACGAGGAACTCCTCACCACCCGAGCGGCCCACCAGGTTCCCCCGGCTCGACTCGGCGGTGAGCGCGTTGGCCAGGTCGACGAGCACCCGGTCACCCGTCCCGTGGCCATACCGGTCGTTGATCGACTTGAACCGGTCGATGTCGACGATGGCGGCGGCGATCACCCGGTCACCCTCTAACATGTCCCCACGCGTCAGCCCACTGTGCAGCCGCTGCCATTCACCGTAGATACCACGGCGGTTGAGGAGCCCGGTGAGCGGATCGCGCTGTGCGGCAAGCGCGTCCAAGCGCACCACCGCGATCCCGAACTGGATGACCGCGGGTATCAACACCACCACCAGCAGCATGCTGGTCACCTTCACCACCGCGGTCATCGCCGCACCCACCGTGCCCTCGGCGAACAGGCGGGAGGACAGAGCGAGGATCATCGGGCCGCACCACGCGACATGCGCCAACAACAGCCGGTTCCCCAGGAAGAAGCTGACGTACGCTCCGACCGGTGTAAACATCACCGTGCCCACGAGACCTGCCAGGGGATCGGAGTCCTGCCAGCAGGCGATCGCGATCCCGACGTCCGCGAAGGCAACGAAGGCCACCGCCTCGCGCAGGGACGGCCATGGCCCCACCGCCCAGCGCACTGCCCACCCCAATGCCCCCACGGCGCACACCCCGACGATGACGCGACCCACTGTGCTCCGGGGCCCGGTGTCGCTGAACTGTACTGCGACGCAGATCGCCGCGAAGATTAACGCATACCCGCCGATGAGGTTGCGTACGGTCCGATCGAGCTTGCGTGCGCGCAGGAAAGCCCGCAGCCAGCCCGTGGGAACCGGCTCGGTCCACCACTGGATCAGAAAACTCATCCAGGCGGTGGAACTGATGTAGGTGACAATTCTGTTCAGCGGCATCTAGCTCTCCGGATTGGCGGTCGGCGGATTGCGCCTAGGGACCATACGCACGGTGGGCAGCGGCGGTGCGGGCAGGCGCGCTACCGCACCCTGGTATCCCTCGACATGGCCGAAGCGTTCGGACTCGGCCTGCCATGCCTCGCGGAATTGCGCGATCTCGTCGTGATCGCGGCCGACAAAATTCCACCACATGACGATCTGCTCTCCGAACGGCTTGCCGCCCAATAGGATCGCCCGTGCTACGGCATCTGTTGGGTTGAGGACGGTGAGCTGATCGACTCCGGTGCCCACGTAACCGAGCTCGCCCCGCGACAACCTTGTGCCGGATAACTCGACCGTCTCGGTATCCACCAACAACCCATGCTCAAACCCGGGATCGACATCGAACCGCACCATGCTGCGAGGTTCCAGCAGCAGCTCGGCACCCAGCAAGGGGGTGGCGGTACGCACCGGCGATGCCTGCCCCGCCAGGCTCCCCAAGAACACCCGCAGGCTCACCCCACCCACGGCGACCGCCTCCGGCGCGTAATGCTGAAAATCGCGTGCCGCATCCCGGGATTTATCGGGCAAGGCGACCCATAGCTGCACGCCGTGCAGCGTGGTGGTTTGAGCCGTCGACACCTCCGAATGGCAGATACCGTGGCCGCCCGTCATCAGGTTGAGCTCACCCGGACGCACCATCGCGTGTACTCCCTGGCTGTCGCGATGCTCGATCTCCCCGGTGAACAGCCAGCTCACTGTCTGCAGTCCGGTATGCGGATGAGGTGCCACATCCATTCTGCGGCTCTGCGTGATGTCTTCGGGCCCGTAATGGTCGGCGAAGCACCAGGCGCCGATCAGCGATCGCCTCGCCTGGGGCAAGGTCCGCAACACCGTCATCGCACGCGGTCCTCCGAGCGGAACCTCTCGGGGAGTGAGTGTTTCAACCACGGGATGACCCGCTCCATCCCGTGAGCACGGGCCGCCCTCGCAGCGGGTTTCCGTCGGGGTGGTCTCTGCATTGCTCATGCGATCATCATCGGCCGAACTCGCGGCGTGTGCGGCATAGTTGGTCACCATGGACGAATCCGAAGCCAGCGCCACGGTCGCCGACGCACCCAATCACCACCGGTTCGAGATCACAGCAGACGGTGAACTCGCGGGCTTCACCGAATACCTGGATACCACACTGGGCGGCACTGACGTGCGGATTTTCTATCACACGGAGATCGACGAGAAGTTCGGCGGCCGCGGCCTCGCTGGGACCCTCGTGCAGTCGGCGCTGACATCCACACGGTCCACGGGACGAAGAATCGTCCCGGTATGCCCGTACGTCAGCAAGTTCGTCGGCAAGCACCATGAGTTCGATGACGTGGTCGACCCGGTGACGCGGGAGGCGCTGGCCGCCGTCGAGGCGCACCAGGGATGACCGATCATCGTGTCTACATCGACAAGCAGACTCCATCCGTCTACCAGGGGCTGACCAAGACCGCCGCCGAGCTCCGCACCCGGGCTACCGAGGCCGGGCTCTCGCGAACAACGCTGGAATTGGTCAACATTCGAGTATCTCAACTCAATCATTGCCTGTTCTGCCTCGACCTACACACCCGCGTCGCGCTGGAGGAAGGCGAGTCCACTCAGCGGATCGCCGTGCTGCCGGTGTGGCAGGAGGCCGAACTGTTCAGCGATATGGAGCGCGCGGCGCTGACGATCGCCGAGGCGGTGACGAAGGTCGCTGATCGTCACCTCACCGACGAGCAGTACGCCGCCGCACGTGAACACCTGTCCGATGATCAGATATCGGCGCTGGTGTGGTCGGCCATCATGATCAACACCTTCAACCGGATCTCGATTCTGAGCCGCCACCCGATCAAGAGACGCTGACACCCGATCGCATGGGGCGGGAATACAACCGAAGCACCATGAGTTAGATTTCATGAGCCAGAGTAATGAACTGGTTACTGACTTATCTCACTCACGGGGAAGGTATTCGACGATGCCGCAGGTGCGTGCCACATACTTCCGCAAGACGGCGCGCTCAGCGGTACTCGCCGTGACGCTCGCCACCACACTGTCCGGGTGCACCGTCTACCAGACGCTCACGAAGCCCCAGGAAACTCCCCCGCCGCCGGCCGCTACCTCACCAGCCAGTGACCAAGACCAGATCCGGCAAGTGACCGCCCAGATGGGCAAGGTGATCGGCAGCCTCGATTTGGACGCCGCCAACACCCTGACCTGCCCGCGCTACCAGGTGTCCAGCCGCACAGCCGACGAGAAGCTCGTCCCCTCGATCAATTCCTGGCAGGGCGCCGAGGAGGCGCTGATGTACGGCGATACCTCTACCCTGTCCAGCCATGTGGCACAACGGTTCCCCAGTGCGGGTGGCGGCGAACGCGCCACGCTCGTCACTGCGATCGTGAAGCGCGACCAGTTCGCCTACACGGCCACCGTGTTGCAGGTAATTCGCGAGTCCACCACGGTCGAGAAGTTCGCGATCGACAACATCAAGATCGTCGGTGACAGTGCCACCGGCGACATCACCGCGACGTACAGCCTGGGCGGTGCCGCCACCCAGACCCAGACCAAGCCGAACCAGTTCCGCAAGGAGGGCGGCACGTGGGCGTGGTGCCAGCAGCCACCACCGGGCCTGTTCACCCAGTGGACGACGTCCTCGGCGAGCCAATCGTCCGCGTAGTGGTTCACCGGTAGCGTCGACCGACCCCGAACTGGGCGGCCTCTAGAGTCGGAGCCATGACCCAAGACGACGGGCAGACCGCCAATCCCTTTGACCCGACTCGCTGGCAACCGGTGGCGGGATTCGAGGACCTGACCGACATCACCTATCACCGGCACGTCAGCCAGGGAACCGTGCGGATCGCTTTCGACCGGCCCGAGGTACGCAATGCCTTTCGGCCACACACCGTCGACGAGCTCTACCGCACCTTGGACCACGCCCGGATGACCTCCGACGTGGGGGCGGTGCTACTGACCGGGAACGGCCCCAGCCCCAAGGACGGCGGCTGGGCATTCTGTTCCGGTGGCGATCAGCGCATCAGGGGCCGCACCGGGTATCAGTACGCGGGGGGCGAGACCGCCGAGACCGTGGACGCGGGTCGTGCGGGCCGCCTGCACATCCTGGAGGTACAGCGCCTCATCCGTTTCATGCCAAAGGTGGTGATCGCCTTGGTGAATGGGTGGGCCGCGGGCGGTGGACACAGCCTGCACGTGGTGTGCGACCTGACATTGGCCAGCCGCGAACACGCTCGCTTCAAGCAGACCGACGCCGATGTGGGCAGCTTCGACGGTGGCTACGGCAGTGCATACCTGGCCAAGATGGTTGGACAGAAGTTCGCCCGTGAGATCTTCTTCCTGGGCCGGCCGTACACGGCCGAACAGATGCATCACATGGGCGCCGTCAACGAGGTCGTCGACCACGAACGTCTGGAGACGGTCGCGCTGGAGTGGGCCGCCGCTATCAACGAGAAGTCCCCTCAGGCACAACGAATGCTGAAGTACGCCTTCAACCTCGCCGATGACGGCCTCGTCGGACAACAGTTGTTCGCTGGGGAGGCAACACGATTGGCCTACATGACCGATGAGGCCGTCGAAGGCCGTGACTCATTCCTGGAGAAGCGCAAGCCGGACTGGTCGCCCTACCCTTGGCACTACTAGGACCTGAGCGCTCCGCTCAGCACGGGTTCGGCCTGCAGCGACCGCCCGACGACGGCGCCGAGACCGTGACAGTCGCCGCAGAAATAGCCGTCGCGAGGAACCGGGGGGCGACTACTCGATTTTCTGCGCGGTTACCGTGCCGCGCGCTCCATCCAGAAGTCGAGCTCGAGGTCCTCTTCGGCGCATTGACGATACGTCGAGAAGTCGGTGACACCGGCCTCGGTGAGCACCTCGTCGTCGACGAAGCTGTTTCCGGTGACCTCCCGGCTGGGCTTGATCAGGATCTCGTACGCGGCGTCGGCCATGATCTCGGCCGAGCGACAGCGGGCAACGAGCTCCGCGCCGAGGATATTGCGGATGGCGGCGGTGTCGATGGTGGTGCGCGGCCACAGCGAGTTCGACGCGATGCCGTACTTGCGTAGTTCGGCGGCCAGCCCGATGGCCACCAAGCTCATGGAGAACTTCGAGATGGTGTACGCGGTAGTGGTCTGATCGAACCACTTGGGTTCCAGCGTGATGGGCGGCGACAGGGTCAGGATGTGCGGATTCTCCGCCTCCTTGAGCGCGCCGATCGCCGACGTCGAGAGCGAGAAGGCGCCCCGCGCGTTGATGTCCTGCATCAGGTCGTAGGCCTTCATCGAAATCGATTCCGAAGGAGCGAGATTCAACGCGCTCGCATTGTTGACCACGATGTCGATCCCGCCGAACTTCTCGACTGTCTGGGCCACGGCCGAGGCCACGACCTCGTCATCACGGACGTCGCCGAGAATCGGGAGCGCATGACCACCGGCGGCCTCGATTTCCTCGGCGGCCGTGTAGATGGTGCCGGGCAGCTTCGGGTGCGGCTCTGCCGTCTTCGCCATGATCGCGATATTCGCGCCGTCCCGCGCGGCCCGAAGTGCGATCGCCAGCCCGATGCCGCGGCTGCCTCCCGACATGATGATGGTCTTACCTGCCAGCGATCCCATAGCTACGTCCTTGTCGTCATAGGGTGAATGAGCCCAGCCTAGGACGAGACGTACGTCACGAGGGCCCACCGGTACCCCACTTGGTCGATGGGGCCTACGATTCTTACTCGTGAGTAAGAATCGCGTTGCTCCGCCCTGCCGAAGTTAGCTGACCGCCCCACATAAGCCATTCACGGCTAGCGCCAGTCGCCTCGTGCATCGCTTGGATCTTGTCCGTGAGCTTGTGAGGGCTCCGGCCGTCCTCGATCCCCTGTAGCGCGTTCTCAGTCAGGCCCGTTAGCCGGGAGAACTCCCTGCGACTCATCCCAAGCGCATTCCGGAGGACAACAACTCTGGCAGCAAGAGTGTCTGCCGGAACCCAGTTCCTGTCATGAAGCTTCTCAGCTGTGGTCATAGATGAATGATGACAGGATTGCGCACCGCTTGCAAGATTTCTGCCACTATGAGCTGCGTCTAATCACATTCATGTAGTTTCACTCTTGCAATTATTTTTCATGCCTGCCATGATTTCGGCCATGAGCGCGAAACAGCTACTTATCGAAGCCCGCCTTGGCGGACGACGGCTTCCCGAGCTGGTGAGAACACGCCGCACGCAGGGCAAGTCCTGGCAGGGCATCGCCAATGAGATTCACGAGAGGACTGGGGTCGCAGTTTCGCGCGAATCCCTGCGTGCTTGGTCCAACCAGGCAGAAACGGTTGCCTCGTGAGCACCGCGAACCCATCACTGGGTGTCAACAGGGTGATCAGCGATGTGTTGATCACGGCCAGAGCGCACGAGGCGGCCGCCGCGCTGCCTCCTGGATCAGCCCGGGTGACTGTCCTCGAGTTTGGCGAGTCGGCTCTCAAGCTCTTGGGTCTTCTCCTCCAGCGCGCGGACCGCGGTGACGAGGACGCCGATACGTTGGATCGCTGCGTA
The DNA here is from genome assembly GCA_002013415.1 of Mycobacterium sp. D16Q14. Taxonomy (GTDB): domain Bacteria; phylum Actinomycetota; class Actinomycetes; order Mycobacteriales; family Mycobacteriaceae; genus Mycobacterium. Next base: position 706 of record MAEX01000013.1, on the reverse strand, counting down.
GCCGAGGGGCACCTTTCCGTTGGTCTCTTGCGCGAGATCCTCGAAGGCGCCCACCACGTGCTTGGTGATCGGGACCGGATCGAGCGGCTTGTCGGTAATCAAAATCTGGTCGGCGGGGTTGGTGCGTACGAACGATTCGAGGTCGGCGAGTCCGGCGATCAAGACATCGTTGGTGATCCACTTACCGCTTCGCATGCGTGCTGCGGCCTCGACGGCGATCGCCAGGTGCGGCGGTATAACGAGGTCCCTTTTCGGGATATCTCCACTCACAACAAATCTCCTTACGTTGCACGGGCGCTTACCCGTTATGTAGCCGGCGCGCACCTTACGGCGCGGCGGTGGTTGCAGCGTAAGGCGGTGACCCGACGCGCCGCGCCCAACACGCGGCCGTCGGGCACCATCCCAAACGACGGCACGATCACCGGGTTTGTGTGTGATGACCAGCGCACCGTGGCCTTGGCGCGCGACGGCGCTGGCGGCATCCATCTGGATGCACACGGAGTCGATGGGCTTGCGCATCTGGAGCGCGACGAACTGTGGGAATTCACGGACCTATTGGCCGACCTACTCGACTGCGATCTACGCAGTCGGCCTAACGACTGAATCTTCCTGTCTGACAACTGAATACAGCAGACGGTGGCGAGTGATTCATCTTGCCGGAAGCCTCACCCGCCACCGTTCCTACCAGCATTCTAACGAGAGGAAT
>MAEX01000012.1 GCA_002013415.1 Mycobacterium sp. D16Q14 | reverse complement strand
CCCACACCGCACGGCGTGTTCGGTGCCTGTTGTCGCCCTGTTTGTTAGGGTGAGGTTCCGTGGGTCAGCAGGGCCCCGATCCAGTCAGAATTGCCCTGCGCAGTCGTCACGGGAGCCTTCTTGCCAGGTCTACGCAAGCATCCTCAATCCGCCACCAGGCACCTCTTCGTCAGCGGCGGAGTCGCCTCCTCGCTGGGCAAGGGACTGACCGCCTCAAGCCTCGGGCAACTTCTCACGTCACGCGGTTTGCACGTGACCATGCAGAAGCTCGATCCATACCTCAATGTGGATCCGGGCACTATGAACCCGTTCCAGCACGGTGAGGTCTTCGTGACCGAGGATGGCGCCGAGACCGATCTGGACGTCGGGCATTACGAGCGCTTCCTGGATCGCGACCTGTCGGGTTCGGCGAATGTCACGACGGGGCAGGTCTATTCGACCGTGATCGCCAAAGAGCGACGTGGTGAGTACCTCGGTGACACCGTGCAGGTAATCCCGCATATCACTGACGAGATCAAGAGCCGCATCCTCGCGATGGCCGAGCCCGATGCCAACGGCAAGCGGCCCGACGTGGTCATCACCGAGATTGGCGGCACCGTCGGCGATATCGAATCGCAGCCGTTCCTGGAGGCAGCGCGCCAGATCCGGCATGACGTCGGCCGTGACAACGTCTTCTTTCTGCACGTCTCTCTGGTGCCGTATCTGAAGCCGTCCGGTGAGCTCAAGACCAAGCCGACGCAACACTCGGTCGCCGCGCTGCGCAGCATCGGCATCACCCCTGATGCGCTGATCCTGCGTTGCGATCGGGAGGTGCCCGAGCCGCTCAAGAACAAGATCGCGCTCATGTGCGACGTGGACGTCGACGGTGTCATCTCCACACCGGACGCCCCGTCCATCTACGACATCCCGAAGGTGCTGCATCGCGAAGAGCTCGACGCGTACGTGGTGCGCCGGCTCAATCTGCCCTTCCGTGATGTTGATTGGACAGAGTGGGGCGATCTGTTGCAGCGCGTGCACGAGCCCAGCGAGTCAGTGCGAATCGCCTTGGTGGGCAAGTACATCGACCTGCCTGATGCCTATCTATCGGTCACCGAGGCGCTGCGTGCCGGCGGGTTCCGGCACCGCACAAAGGTGGACATCAAGTGGGTGCCCTCGGACGACTGTGAGACCGAGGCCGGCGCGCAGTCCGCGCTCGGTGATGTCGACGGGGTGCTGATCCCCGGTGGTTTCGGCATCCGGGGCATCGAAGGCAAGCTCGGCGCTATCGGCTACGCACGTAAGCGGCGCATCCCGATGCTCGGCCTGTGTCTGGGATTGCAGTGCATGGTGATCGAGGCGGCGCGCTCGGCGGGTCTCGCCGATGCCAACTCCGCAGAATTCGACCCGAAGACTCCGAGCCCGGTGATCGCCACGATGGCCGATCAGGTGCGGGCGGTCGCCGGTGAGGCAGACCTGGGCGGAACGATGCGCCTCGGCGCCTATCCAGCTGTTCTGGAAGCCGACTCCATTGTTGCCGAGGCGTACGGAACGACCGAAGTCTCCGAACGGCACCGGCATCGGTATGAGGTGAACAACCCCTACCGGGACAAGATCGCCGAGAGCGGCCTGCGGTTCTCCGGGACATCGCCCGACGGGCACCTGGTGGAGTTCGTCGAGTATCCGAGGGATGTGCACCCCTTCGCGGTGGCCACCCAGGCCCACCCGGAGCTCAAGAGCCGCCCGACCCGTCCACACCCGCTGTTCGTCGCATTTATCCGTGCGGCGATGGAATACAAAGCGGCCGAACGCCTTCCGCTGGATCCTGATAGTGAGTAGTGGGGCTCCCGGGGAGGGAGAACGCCATGAGTTCCTCACCCTGGAGTCCGAGCCCGTGTACATGGGCGGCATTCTGGCGTTGCGCCGCGATCGTGTCGCGATGCCCGGCGGCGGCAGCGCGATCCGCGAGGTAGTCGAGCATTACGGGGCGGTGGCTGTCGCCGCCGTCGACGAGGTCGGACGGGTCGCGCTGGTGCATCAGTACCGCCATCCGCTCGGACACCGGCTCTGGGAACTGCCCGCCGGACTGCTGGACATCGCAGGGGAGGACACTCAACTGGCCGCCGCACGCGAGCTGCGGGAGGAGGCCGGCGTCGAGGCGACCACCTGGCGGGTACTCGTGGATGCCGCCGCCTCACCCGGGTTCACCGATGAGGTGGTCAGGGTGTTTCTGGCTACCGGGCTCTCGCATCCGGGCCGCGGCGAAAGCCATGACGAAGAGGCCGACATGACGGTGCATTGGGTGCCGCTGCCCGAGGCCGTATCGATGGTGCTTGCCGGTGAGATCGTGAATGCCATTGCCGCGGCTGGCATTCTGGCCGCGCACGTGGCGCTCGCCGGCCACCACACCCGCGACTCAGATGCACCCTGGCCGGACCGGCCGACAACCTTTGCGAAACGCAAGGAACGTAGTTGAACCGCGCACTTGCCGCCGGCTCCTCGCCCAAGGGGCTCATCGCCGGGCTCCTAGACGGTGAGATCCAGGCCTATTTGGATCACCTCGACGTGGAACGTGGTGTCGCCGCCAACACACTGAGCTCGTACCGTCGCGACCTGCGCCGCTATCTGCAGTATCTCGCCGACCGCAAGATCGGCCGCCTCGCCGACGTGTCCGAACCCGATGTGAGCGATTTTGTGGTCACGCTGCGCCGGGGCGACCCCGACAACGGCGTGCCCGAGCTGTCCGCGTCCTCGGCCGCCCGTGCGCTGATCGCCGTGCGCGGACTGCACCGGTTCGCAGCCATCGAAGGGCTGGCCCCGACCGATGTCGCTCGCGCCGTCAAGCCGCCAACCCCCAATCGGCGGCTACCCAAGAGCCTGACGATAGATCAAGTAGAGGCCCTATTGGCCGCCGCCGGCGGAGGTGCCACGGACGGCCCGCTCGATCTTCGTAACCGCGCGCTCCTGGAATTGCTGTATTCGACCGGGGCACGCATTTCCGAGGCCGTGGGGCTCGATGTCGACGATATCGACGTCCAGGCCCGCTCGGCCTTGCTCTGGGGCAAGGGCGGCAAGCAGCGGCTGGTGCCCGTGGGGCGGCCCGCGGTGGAAGCACTCCATGCCTATCTCGTACGCGGCCGTCCGGATCTGGCACGACGAGGACGCGGCGGTGTTCCCGCACTGTTCCTGAACTCGCGGGGTGGGCGCTTGTCTCGTCAAAGCGCCTGGCAGGTGCTCGCCGACGCCGCCGAACGCGCCAAGATAAGTGCTGCGGTGTCCCCGCACACCCTGCGGCATTCGTTTGCAACGCACCTCTTGGAAGGTGGTGCCGATGTTCGCGTCGTGCAGGAATTACTCGGCCACGCCTCGGTGACGACGACACAGATTTACACGCTGGTCACCGTCAGTTCGCTGCGCGAAGTGTGGGCTGGTGCGCATCCCCGGGCCCGTTAGTAGTCGCCACATGCGCGGGTTGCCGCTACCGAGAGCCGCAACCCCACTAGACTTGCCCGAATGCCTTCGATGAGCCGGGTGCGCGAAGAGGGTCAAGCAGATGACCGGGAGGTGACGTGACGGACGGCAGTCTCGACGCTGACTTCCCCGCCGACGACGGCGACCTTGACCTCACCGGTCGTCCTCACAAAGACATTCCCGAACCAAAGCCGCTGACGGGCCATGGGCCGGCCAAGGTCATCGCGATGTGCAACCAGAAGGGCGGGGTGGGTAAGACCACCTCGACCATCAATCTGGGTGCCGCGCTGGCTGGGTACGGCCGACGGGTGCTGCTCGTCGACCTGGACCCGCAGGGCGCTTTGTCGGCCGGCCTGGGAATCGCCCACCACGAACTCGAAACCACGGTGCACAACCTGCTGGTCGAGCCCCGCGTGTCGGTGGACGAGGTCCTCATGCGCACTCGCGTCGAGGGGCTCGACCTGATTCCCAGCAACATCGACCTGTCTGCGGCCGAGATTCAGCTGGTCAACGAGGTGGGCCGGGAACACTCGCTGGCCCGCGCGCTGCACCCGGTACTCGACCGCTACGACTACGTGCTCATCGACTGCCAGCCGTCGCTGGGTCTGCTGACCGTGAACGCGTTGGCGTGCTCCGAGGGCGTCGTCATCCCGATGGAATGCGCGTTCTTCTCGCTGCGCGGGCTGGCGTTGCTCACCGACACCGTGGCCAAGGTGCGCGACCGGCTCAACCCGAAACTGTCGGTGTCCGGAATCGTCATCACCATGTTCGACGCCCGCACTCTGCACGCGCGTGAGGTGATGGCCCGGGTCATCGAGGTATTCGGCGACCAGGTCTTCCACACCGTCATCACCCGCACGGTCCGCTTCCCGGAAACCAGCGTGGCGGGGGAGCCCATCACGACGTGGGCACCCAAATCCTCCGGCGCCCAGGCGTACATCTCGTTGGCTCGCGAGGTAATCGACCGGTTCGAATCGTGACGGTTGAGGTACCGGAAGCGCTGACTATGTCTGATCCAGTCGCGACTTCTACGGAGCCCTCAGTTCTCGACTCCGCTGCGCCGGAACCGGAACCGAAGGCCGCCGATACGCACGGCTTCCGGATTCATCTCACAAACTTTGAGGGGCCGTTCGACCTTCTGCTGCAACTAATTTCGCAGCATCGGCTCGACGTCACCGAGGTTGCGTTACACCAGGTGACCGACGAGTTCATCGCCTACACCAAGACGTTGGGCGATACCTACAGCCTGGACGAGGTCACCGCCTTCTTGGTCGTCGCGGCCACCCTGCTGGATCTGAAGGCGGCGCGATTGCTGCCTTCGGGCCAGGTGGATGACTCCGACGATCTGGCCCTGCTGGAAATCCGTGACCTGCTGTTCGCACGGCTGCTGCAGTACCGGGCGTTCAAGCATGTGGCAGAGATGTTCGCCGAACTGGAGGCCGCCGCGCTGCGCTCGTACCCGCGCGCGGTGGCGTTGGAGGAGCGGTTCAGCGAGCTGCTGCCGCCGGTCCACCTGGGGCTTGATGGGGAGCAATTCGCCCAGCTTGCCGCCGGTGCGTTCACCCCCCGGCCGGTGCCGACGGTCGGTCTGAGCCATCTACACATTCCCCGGGTTTCGGTGCCTGAACACGCCAAACGGATGGTCGAACTGCTGTCCGCGCGGGGCGCCGGACAGTGGATGACGTTCACCGAGCTGGTCGCCGAATGCTCGGCACCGATCGAGATCGTTGCCCGCTTCCTGGGCGTCCTCGAGCTCTACCGCTCCAAGGCGGTACTATTCGAGCAATCCGAACCGCTTGGACCGCTCCAAGTTTCATGGACCGGTGAGCGCCCGGCGCAGGATGATCTAGAAAAGGCAGTGGACTACGCATGAGTGAGCAGACGATCCCTGTCGAGGGGTCGCAGGAGTCCACTGATCTCGACGCCCCCGTCGACACCGAGATCAGTGCCCTGGAATCCGACTCGGAAGCCTCTGGCGAGGTCGAATCAGGTCCGGACGAATTCGTCCCGATGGCCGATGACGAACTCATCAGCACTCTCGAAGCCCTCTTGCTGGTGGTGGACACACCCATCAGTGCCTCGGCGGTGGCCGCGGTCGTCGCGCAGCCACTGGACCGCGTAGCCGAAGCGCTGCAACGGATTTCCGAGATCCTGACCGATCGCGCCAGCGGAATCGACCTTCGGGAGACCGTGGACGGCTGGCGTATGTACACGCGTGCCCAGTACGCCCCCTACGTCGAGAAGCTGCTGCTGGACGGTGCACGTTCCAAGCTGACCCGTGCCGCACTCGAGACCCTTGCCGTAGTGGCCTACCGACAGCCGGTGACCAGATCTCGTGTCAGTGCCGTCCGCGGCGTGAACGTCGATGCCGTGATGCGGACGCTGCTGATGCGCGGGTTGATCGCCGAATCAGGCACCGATGATGAGTCCGGCGCGGTGATGTTCCGCACCACCGAGCTGTTCCTGGAGCGGCTCGGGCTGACCTCATTGACGGACCTTCCCGATATCGCACCGCTTCTTCCCGATATCGACGTGATCGACGACCTATCCGAAAACCTCGGCGACGAGCCGCGGTTCGCGCGGCTCGACCGGACGCCCGCTGACGGTGCCGGATCCGGTGCCGCACCCGCCTTTACTGTTGATCAGGACTGAAATGAGCGAAGAAGGAATTCGACTCCAGAAGGTGTTGTCGCAAGCGGGAATTGCGTCACGCCGGGTAGCCGAGCGGATGATCTACGAGGGTCGCGTCGAAGTGGACGGTCAGATCGTGACCGAACAGGGCAGACGAATCGATCCGGCGGTCAACGTGGTTCGTGTCGACGGCGCACGCGTGATCATGAACTCCGAGCTGGTGTACCTGGCGCTCAACAAGCCCTACGGCATGCTGTCGACCATGTCGGACGACCGGGGTCGCCCCTGCATCGGGAAGCTGATCGAGGAGCGGGTGAGAAGCAATCAGGGCGTCCGCAATGTGGGGCGCCTCGACGCCGAGACCGTCGGGCTGATCCTGCTCACCAATGACGGAGAGCTGACTCACCGGCTCATGCACCCCTCCTACGAGGTGCCCAAGACGTATATCGCCACGGTGGCAGGCACGGTGCCGCGTGGCCTCGGCAGACAGCTGCGTGATGGCGTGGAGCTCGCCGACGGACCCGCGAAGATTGACGATTTCAAGTTCCTCGGCACCGTGGACGGCCAGACCATGATCCAGCTGACCCTGCATGAGGGACGCAATCGCATTGTGCGCCGGATGCTCGACGCCGTGGGCCATCCGGTGTTGGAGCTGGTCCGCACCAAGATCGGCGATGTGGTGCTGGGCAATCAACGTCCCGGGAGCCTGCGTGCTCTGGGCCGCGACGAGATCGGCTCGCTGTACAAGGCGGTGGGCTTGTGACGCGCGTCGTGGTCGCCATCGACGGCCCATCCGGCACCGGAAAATCTTCGGTGGCCAAGGAATTGGCCCGGCAGCTCGGCGCCGCCTATCTGGACACCGGGGCTATGTACCGGATCGTGACGCTCTGGGTACTGCGCGCCGGTATCGACCTCGACGATCCCGCAGCTATCTCCGCTGCCACCGAACAGGTTCCCATGTCGGTGGGGTCTGATCCTGATGCGCAGACAGCTCTGCTTGCGGGAGAAGATGTTTCAACTCCCATCCGGGAAACCGAGGTGACCGGCGCGGTCTCCGCGGTGTCTGCGGTACCCGCAGTACGCGAGCGGCTAGTGCGGCGCCAGCGCGAGCTGGCCGAGGGCAGCGGTGGCGCGGTGGTGGTAGAGGGTCGCGATATCGGTACCGTCGTGCTCCCCGATGCCGACGTGAAGATTTATCTCACCGCATCGGCACAGGCCCGGGCGCAGCGCCGTAATGCGCAGAACGTTTCCGGCGGCGGAGCCGACGAGTACGAGCGCGTGCTCGCCGACGTGCAGCGCCGCGATCATTTGGACTCGACACGAGCGGTGTCGCCATTGCGTCCGGCCGAGGACGCGGTGGAGATCGACACCAGCGATATGACACAGGACCAGGTCGTGGCCCACCTGCTGGACTTGGTGCGAACAAAGGCAGGGGCGTCCCGATGACCGACGGCACATGGGTCGATGAAAGCGATTGGGAACTCGACGAATTCGCCGAATACGAGGCGGCCGAGGAACCGAGTGCCCCGCCTGCGGTGGTGGCGGTGGTCGGCCGCCCCAATGTCGGCAAGTCGACATTGGTGAACCGGATCATCGGGCGGCGCGAAGCGGTTGTCCAAGACATACCCGGGGTGACCAGGGACCGTGTCTCGTATCCCGCTGAATGGATGGATCGCCGATTCACCGTGCAAGACACCGGCGGGTGGGAGGCCGATGCCTCCGGCCTGCAACAGCTCGTAGCAGAACAGGCGCGGCACGCGATGGCGACCGCGGATCTCATCATCCTGGTGGTCGACGCCACGGTGGGTGCAACCTCAACAGACGAAGACGCGGCGAAGCTACTGCGCCGCTCGGGTAAGCCAGTCTTCCTGGCCGCCAACAAGGTTGATAGCGACCGGGCAGAGGCTGACGCGGCAACGCTATGGTCGCTGGGATTGGGCGAGCCCTTTCCCATCAGCGCCATGCACGGGCGTGGGGTCGCGGATCTGCTCGATCGCGTGGTCGCGGACCTGCCTCAGGTGTCCGCACGCGCATCGGGGGAGGGTGGCCCGCGACGGGTGGCTCTCGTCGGAAAACCCAACGTGGGCAAGAGTTCTCTGCTGAACAAACTCTCGGGGGATCAGCGGTCGGTGGTGCACGATACCGCCGGAACGACGGTTGACCCCGTAGACACCTTGATCGAACTCGATGGCAAGACTTGGCGTTTCGTCGATACGGCTGGTCTGCGCCGCAAGGTCGGACAGGCCTCCGGCCATGAGTACTACGCCTCGCTGCGCACCCATGGAGCCATTGAGGCCGCCGAGGTCGCGATCGTGCTCCTGGACGCATCTCAGCCCATCACGGAACAGGACCAGCGAGTGCTGTCCATGGTGGTCGAATCCGGGCGCGCATTGGTACTCGCGTTCAATAAGTGGGATCTGGTGGACGAGGATCGTCACGACCTCCTTGAACGTGAAGTAGACCTTCAGCTTTCGCAGCTCAGCTGGGCGCAGCGGGTGAACATTTCGGCCAAGAGCGGCCGGGCACTTCAGAAATTGGTGCCCGCACTGGAGGCTGCGCTGCGCTCCTGGGATTCGCGAATTTCCACCGGTCAGCTCAATACCTGGATCAAGGAAGTGGTTGCCGCGACGCCACCTCCGGTGCGCGGCGGGAAGCAGCCACGCGTGTTGTTCATCACCCAGGCCACGTCCCGGCCACCCACCTTCGTGCTCTTCACCACCGGATTCCTCGAAGCCGGGTATCGCCGGTTCCTCGAGCGCAGATTGCGCGAAACCTTCGGCTTCGAAGGGACTCCCATCAGGGTGAATGTTCGGATGCGCGAGAAGCGCGGACCCAAACGCTAACTGCCGGTGAGATAGCAACGGGCACAAGCTAAAAGATCTCATGCACATTGCTCTCTCAGGCTCCGTTCACCGAATATTCGCACTCGTGTTGAGATCTACCCGATCGGAATCGCCCACTTTTTCGGTTTGCCGACCTAGGCTGGTTTGACCGTCTACCATCCTGCGGCGGTAGCAAAACCACCTACGAAAGGCGCAACACAGTGGCGGACACACTTACCGAAGGCCAGAAGCTGGAAGCCGGTCAGAGCATCACGTCGAACAATGGCGCGTACTCCCTGACGCTTCAGCAAGACGGCAACCTGGTGCTCTCCGAGTACGACACCGTCGTGTGGGCCACCGGAACCAATGGCACCAGCCCGGAGCGCGCCGAGGTGCAGAGCGACGGCAACTTCGTTCTGTACGCAGACGGAAAGCCGGTCTGGCACAGCGACACCGAGGGCAAGGACAACGTGCGGCTGGTGCTGCAGGATGACCGTAACCTGGTGCTGTACTCGGGCGATACCCCCGCCTGGGCCACCGCCACCACGAGCGACACCCCGCCGGTTCCGCCGGCCGCCCCCGCCGAGGAAGCCCCCGCCGAAGAGCCTGCCGCGACTGCTCCTGCCGCCGCAGAGCCCGAGGCACCGGCCGCTCCGGAGCCCCGCACGTACACCGTTGTCTCGGGTGACACGCTGTGGGCCATCGCGGAGCGCTTCTACGGTGATGGCAACCAGTACCAGAAGATTGCCGACGCGAGCGGGGTCGCCAACCCTGATCTGATTCAGCCGGGTCAGGTTCTGACCATCCCGGAGTAGTCACGCCGGCTCAAGTAGGCAGCGTGATGTAAGCCTCTTGGCCCCATCGGCCCCGTCGGGTTAACCCCCGGCGGGGCCGATGTCGTTCTATTCCCGTAAGTAGCCGTCCGGGTGGTGGAACCAATTGATGCGCGGGACGCGCGCCGGATCAATATGCGCGGGCGGAATCCACCACGTACAGCCGTCGGGGCCGCGTATGGCCCGCCAGTGATGGTCCTGAGGCCCCAGCAGCTTGTGATGCCCCTCGCAGCCGAGCGCGAGGGCGTCCACGTCGGTCTTACCGCCGCGGGCCCACTCGTCCATGTGGTGCACCTGACAGTGATACGCGGGCCGATCGCATCCCGGGTACGTGCAGCCACGATCCTTGGCGATCAACACGATTCGCTGGTCCTCGCTGGCAACGCGTTTTGCTCGCCCCAGATGCAGCGCGCGCCCGTCGTCGTCGAAGACGGTCAGGTAATGGTGGGCGTGACTGGCCATCCGGATGAGATCGGTGATGGGCAGCAGTGAGCCTCCGCCGGTTACCCCGTGGCCAGCCCCTGTTTCGAGCTCCCGCAGTGTTGTGGTGACGACCGCCGTCACCGGCAGTCCGCGATGACGGCCTAGCTCGCCCGATGACAACACAGACCGGCACATCGCCTTGAGCGCGTCGTGCTGACGTTGGGCGAGCGAGCGCGCATCGCGCCGCGCGGTATCGGGATCGCCATCTACGCAAGGTGTTTCGCCCTCGGGGTTGCACACACCGGGAGCCGCGTACTTGGCGAAGATCGCGTCGAGGTAGGAGCGCAGTTCGGGGTCCAGGTCGAATGTCCCGGGCGTCATGAGATCCAGACCTTGACGTCCCATCCGGAACCCTCGTCGTCGGGCTCGATCGGCATCGCCGGTGAGGCTGCCGTCGGGATCCAGATAGGCCAGGAGCCTGTCCGCGGCCTTGCGTAGCTCGTCCGGCCGGAGTGTTCCCGCGAGCCCGGCAAGCTGCTTCTCGGCGGCAGCTCGGGTTACCGCATCAACGGCGTGGGGGAGTCGGTCCCAGAACTGCCGGATGACCGCAATGTGATCGTGTCCGGCGACACCGGCCTGTTGCGCCACAGCAGTCGCCGCAAGCACGGGCTCGATCGGTTCGCCGCTCAGGGAAGCGGTGGGGGCCAGTTCCGCGGCATCCCGGATGCGCCGGCGCGCATCCGAACGGGTGATCCGCAACGTGTCAGCAAGGATTTCAGCCAGGTTGACCCCACCGAACTGCCCCGGAACATGCTCGGACACCAGCTCATTGACGATCGGATGAGTCGCGGAAGGGATCCGACGCACGAGGGCCTCGACGCCGCGAAGAACGGCGAGACGATCGCCCTGCGTCAGAGTCTGGGCATCGAGTTCCGCCAGCGCGTCGACGGCATGGGCCAGCCCCGCAAGGACCTGACCTGCGTCGACATCCACCATCGAACTCATGTTCGAATGATAGGACGCCACTCCGACAAATAGTCGCCAAATGTTGTGGATGATCTTGTTGTGGCACAAGTGATTTGTGGTATCCCGCACCGTTGGCCGGAATCCGAGTTCAGGATCTCGCCGGACCTACGGTAGGCTTCCGTCTGCTGCTCATAGCGGCGGCGGGCTGTGGCGCAGCTTGGTAGCGCACTTGACTGGGGGTCAAGTGGTCGCAGGTTCAAATCCTGTCAGCCCGACAACAAAATCCCTTCTGACCTAGGTCGGAGGGGATTTTCGTGTCCCAATTGCTTCTCTGTGGGGGACCAACTCGTCGACCATAGGTGCGAGGCTCCGCTTGACCGATTATCGGGGTCATCACCTTGCCCAACGGCACCATGTCTTACCGGGGTGAAGAGCGAAGGCAGGAAAAGCCGACGGTAAGCGGCGGCGGCAGAAGCGCTGGTCACCAAATCGGCGCGTACAACTCTGCGTGTGGTGAACGGTCACGCGACGTCCAGGCATACCAGGGGGCCACAGCCTGGAGGAGGAACTCGTGAAGTCTGGACGTGGCAGGTGGGTCGGCAACCGCGCAGTCATCATGATGCGTCTCCGAATGCAGCGTCGGCAGCACCTCGGGATTGGTGGTGCGGATAGTCTCGGACGGGTGTCCGCCCGTCCGTTTCTTCGCGGTGGCCTCGCCGGAGTGCTGCTCGGGTCGGGTATCGGGATCGCGGCTTTTAGCACCCTGGCCTGGCTGCTGATCGCCATTCCCCTGGTCGTGGCCGGTATCGCCGTCGCGATCCGCCCGCCGGAGCGGGGGTTGGGCCTGGGTCTCGTTGACGTCCCGTTCCGGGCAACGGCGATTGATCGGAGCGCCGATCCGCTCGGTGGTGACGACGAAGCTGTGCTCATCGGGACCGTCGCACCGAGGGGGGACCTGGCGCGGGAGGTGACGCTGCGCCTGCCGATGTCGGACGAGCAGGTGCGTCGCATGGCGTTGGGTGAAGAGGTCAGTCTTGCTGCCCGCGACGTGCCCGCACCCGGAAACACGGTCACACCTAGTTTTTCCGGTCGGCCTCCGGCGCGGGCAGCGCTCTCGGGAGCTGTCGCCCTGGCTGTCGCACTCGCAGTGTTGATCGCTGTCCCGTCGCGCGTGTTCGCGTTGTCGCTGCCCCGGTCGGTCGCCACCGCGGTGCCGTCGGTCGGTGAGCGTCAGGACGATTCCACGGCCGTCGACCTGTGGGAAACCGCGCTCGCTCACGTCCGCAGCGTCGACCCCGAGGCGTTGTCGACGCTACTGCTCGTGTCGTCCGACATCGGAGGCTGGACCGTCGACGCGCACCGCGGGGGTGACCGCTACATCCATCACCGCTACACGAAGACGTTCGGTATGAGCGATCCGGAGGTCGACACCCGCAACGACGCGCGCAGCAGAAACATATTCACCGACCGGGATTTCGCCGCTCTCGATATTCGCGACGTCGCAACGCGGGCCTCGGCGATGTTTCCGACCGGCACCGGTGAGGTGCGATCAATCGTGCTGCGGCGGCTCGATGCCGACGCGGGACGTGAGCTGCGCCTTCGGCTGACCATGGCGAGCGGTGTCGTCGTCGAGGTGCTGCCGGACGGCACCGTCGCGCCGTGGTGGGATGTCACCGACGTCGCTGAAACGATGCGGAGGGTGCCGGAAGTGCTTGCCGCACAGTGGCCTCCGGGTGCAGAAGCGATGCTCAGCAACTTCCGGTTCTACGCCTCCTCGACTCAGTACGGGAGTTTCGGCGTCGAGGCGAATATCGGCGATCAGAAACGCAAGATCGAAGTGTCTGCAGGCAAGTTCCCCGTCGAACGCAACGTCGGCGCCGCCGACTCCACGCCCACCCCATTCGTCCTCTACGACGTCGACCCGACGCGGCTGCGCGCCATACTCGACGACGCCGCCCGCCGGTCGGGTGTCGACGACGTCGACCGGCGGGAGCTGTCGGTGACGATCTTTCCGCGGTCGCGCCCGAATCCGTCGTGGCCGGTGGCGCGGGTGGCGTACGAGCACGCCGACTCCGACGCCAGCCTCCTCTACGAGTTGCGCACGGGTCAGTACCTCGGCCCGGCGAGCTGACGGTCAGGCCTCCAGCGCCCGACGGGCGGCGGCCTCGATCGCCACGGTGACCTGTGGCGGCGGGTGTACGACACCACGCTCCGACAGCCGGGCCACGATGTCCTGAACACGTCGCAGGTAAGCAGCCTTTTCGGCACCGTACGAGGCGCTCTCGGCATGGGCCAGCAGTTTGCCTGCGGTGGCTAGATCGTCACGTGTCGACGGTGGCAGATCATCGAGCGCGGCGGATTTACCGTCGGCTTCGCAGCGCGCCCACGTTCGGCGCAGGGTATCGACCGCGACACGGTAGCGGCCAGCCAATGCGGGGTCGCCGGGATAGGTGTCGGTGCGCAGCGCCTGAGCCTCGGCCAGTGCGATCTGGAAGTCCATCACCGGTTCGCGGGTCACGTCGGTGACGCCGGGGTAGCGCAGGAACAGCGACGGGTCCAGTTCGTAGCAGCCGTACGCGGCGAGCACCGAATCGTGGATCTGGCGGGCAACACCCCACAACCGCTCGTCGGCCGCCGGTGAGGCTGCAGTAGGGGATAGCGGCGGCTCGGTAGGTGACTTCACATCGGCGGGGGCGACGTCGTGCAGTGCCCGGATGATGATCTCGGTCACCGGGTCGGCCGCGTTTGCCGCCACCTCGACGGTCTGCACGGGAACCGATGGGCCGACGTCGCGGGGCCGAAACCCAATAGTGAGGTACTCCGAGCCCGCCACCCGATACATCCCGGCGCCGGGATGTATCAGGGTGCGGTCGGCCACGGTGCCACTGATCTCGACGGAGATGACCTCTGCCAGCGGGCGCACGAGATCCTGGTGACCGATGACCTCGTCACCGATCACCACATGGTCATCAATGATGCCCAACCGCACCGACGCCCGGTGGCTGGCGGCCGGTCCGAAGAACCGCAACACGAACGCCAGCGTGAGTGCGGCACCACCCGCAGCGATGATCGCTGTCGGTGCGGCATCGAGCAGCTTGAGAACGACCAGCAGGGTCGGCCCAAGCAAGACGAGACCGCCGACGATCGCCGTGCGGGCACGCATCATCGGATCGGTGTACTCGACACGCGCCGTGAGCGCGGCCAATCGTGTATCGGACACTGGCAGGCACCTCCGCGATACGAGTATGGCACCACCGGGAACTCGATTCCCCCTGTCTTCGTGCACGCATCCGCAACGACCGTTTCGTTGTGTCACGAGACGACCCTCGGGGGGAGTCGCTGCTGGCCCCGAGGGCATCCGTACCGCAGCGTGAGTTGCCGGCGTGGGAGCCCAAAAATCCCTTCTGACGGAGGGATTTTTAGCTTCTGAATCAATGCCAGTTCAAGCAGGGTCAGGCTGGGTGGTGGATGAGCAGTGGCAGTACCGTTCGGGCTCCGGCCTTTCGCAGGTGAGCGGCGGCGACGGTGATGGGCCATCGGGTAGGGGTCGAGTCTGTGACCAGTAGTACGCATCGGCCGGTGATCATGTCCCGGAGCGAGTTGTCGGTGCTGATTGCGTTACGCCAGTGGGTGGCTTCCTCTCCGCCGGATGAATTACGGCCAGGAGCCGTACCCGCGACCGCTGGCATCACTGCGTGGTGTAGGTGACCGACCGTGGCAATTCGGTCGGTCACCGGGCGCATTCCGGTCAGCTGTAGCGACACCGCGATCTCGGGGCGGGCGATCCATTCGTTGCGCCATCGGGCGAGAGTGGAAACCGCGGCCTGGGCCAGAGTCTCGATTGCTTCGGGCTCGCCGGTAGCCGCGGCCAGCCAAAACGCGGCGGTGGGATCGTCACACCAGATTGGCCGCACGCCCCATGCGGAGTGTCTCCAGCAGCTCGCGGTACGGTCCGACGACGTAGGCGGTATCCCCAGCCCCCAGCCGCGTGTCTCGACGCGGGTGCAGCCGGATTGGCGCACCGTTCCGGCTGATCGCTACAACCCTTGTCTGCGTCGATAGGTCGGCCATCCGCATACCGTCCAGCTCACTGCGGTCTTCCACGAAAACCCCGCCGACGGTGAAGGATTGTTGACAGACCGAGAACGTGCTCAGCACATGCAGTCCCATGGCGGCACCGATGAACCACGGCGCCGCGAGGTCGACGGTTGAGCGGACGTTACCGAACCCGAACCGCTGAGCCACCGCAGTGCTGAGATTGCGGTCGAAGATGCGCAGCACCACCGGGACGTCAGACCATCTGGCGCCCAACCGGTTCCGCAACACGATGCCGGTCTCGATATTGACCATATCGTCGTGGGTGAGCACCGCAACCGCCTGCGCCCCATCGATCTGCGCCGCATCCCATGTCTGCGGCAGGGTCGCGTCGCCGAATATGACTGGGATCCCCAGATTGGCGACAGTCGCCAGATACCTGTTGTTCTCGGACTGTTCGATCACGGCGACATCGTGCCCGGCGGCCTTCAGGTCCTGCGCCACCCGGATGCCGAATGACCCCAGGCCGACCACGATGACGTGGTTGGTGAGATTCCGGACCTTACGCCGTCCCGAATTCTGGGCGATGCGCTGCGATAGCAGCAGGTCCACGACGAACGCCATGACCACCGCCGTGGTCGCAATCCCGGCGAACATCAGGAAGATGCTGAACAACCGCAACCAGGTCGGCTGGTTGGCGAAGCTGAAGTCCCCGTAGCCCACAGTCGCGATTGTTTCGGTCGAAAAGTACAGCGCATCTACGTAACTCATTCCGGGCCGTTGATACGTGTACCGCAGTAGCACCGTGGCCCCGGCCAACAAGGCCATCGCAATCCCCAGGGCGCGGAAGAAAATTGGGTTCATATCCTCCCGGAAGGCACGGATGCCGAGCAGTAGCCGCGACACCCCAGAGCGCCGACCCCGGGAAGACGCCATGCCTGATGTCGGCGTAATTCCCTGGGCGGCGAGCCCGTCGACGGTTCCGATCATGGCTGTCCAGTCGCCGCGGCGCACCCGCAAATCCCGGCCAGGGCACGCCACCACCTGGCCGGGAGTGGACGAGCCGTGCCCGTGCACCACGGCAACCGGGGCCAGGTCGCCGTACAACTCGCGCAACGTACCGTCACGCGGCGCATCGGTGCCGGAAATGATGAAGTCCGTGCCGGCCGCCGTGATGGTGTGGGTCGTACGGCGCAGACAGGCCTCGACTACCGAAGGAGCCGCCAGATCGGCGACACCGAGCACCGCACCCGGCCCACCGTCCACCGCGACGGCCTCGCGAAGTACGTCATTGACCATACGGATAACCACACGCACTGCCGGGTTGAGTTGTCGGGCCAGCAGGGCGATTTCGAGGTTCTGGGCATCATCAGACCCGGCACACACGATCGCTGCGGCGCCTGCGATCTCCACCTCGCCTAAACCGCCGACGCTGTCCAACGCGGCGACGACGACACCAGCGGTCCAGAGTTCCTCCGCGATCCGGATCGCCAGCGCGTCTTTGCCAAAGACGATGGTATGTCTCTCCACCCTTGGTGACATTAGTGCGTAGAGACGGCCTTCACACGACGGACCGCACGACTATCCGTAATAGAGCGCTGCACGGGCGCCGAGTGGCCGGGGAACGAAACCAACTGAGCGCAAATATCATCCGGCGTTATGCGAACTGTTAGAGAGCGTCGGCGCCCTGTTCGCCGGTGCGCACCCGCACCACCGAGTCAACCGGGCTCACCCATACCTTGCCGTCGCCGATCTTGCCGGTGCGTGCGGCGGTCACGATGACCTCAACGACCTTGTCGACAGCATCATCGTCAACAAGGACCTCGATCTTGACCTTCGGTACGAAGTCGACCGAGTATTCGGCGCCGCGGTACACCTCGGTGTGGCCCTTCTGCCGGCCGTAGCCCTGCACCTCGCTGACCGTCATGCTGGGGTTACCGGTTTGTCCGAGTTGGGTCTTGATGTCCTCGAGCGTGAACGGTTTGACGATCGCCGTAACGAGTTTCATGTCCCTCATGCCTCTCTATTGGAGATGAGGGGGCGTCCCTCTGTCTGCGAGACTCCGAAATTCCCGATGACTGATCCGACGCCGAGTGCGACAAAGTCGTATGCGCCTTCTGCGTGTTGGGATTCGTCGGCTCCTGCCGCTTCTCCCTCGTCGCTAATGCGCAGGCCAATGGTGTACTTCACGATGACAGCAACGATAGCGGTGCCTATCGCCGAATAGAGCAGAACCGCCCCGGCGCCAGCGGCTTGACGCCATAGCTGCTCTAGTCCGCCGCCGTAGAACAGGCCGGCCACAGCCGCGCCGGTCTGCGGTGCTGCGAACAAACCGATGAGCAAGGTGCCGACGATACCGCCGACAAGGTGCACACCGACAACATCGAGCGAGTCATCAAATCCCAGCTTGTACTTCAGCCCGACGGCCAGCGCACACAAAATACCCGCGATGACGCCAATAGCAAGAGCACCAACAACATTCACCGACGAACACGACGGGGTGATCGCCACCAGACCGGCCACAATTCCCGAGGCCGCACCCAGCGAGGTCGCATGCCCATCGCGCACACGCTCGGTGAGCAGCCAGCCCAGCATCGCCGCGGCGGTAGCCACCGTGGTCGTGACAAACGTCGAGCCCGCCAAACCATTAGAGCTCGTTGCCGAACCGGCGTTAAACCCGTACCAGCCAAACCACAACAAACCCGCGCCGAGCATCACGAACGGCAGGTTATGCGGACGCATCGGGGTCCCGGGCCAGCCCTTGCGCTTACCCAGCATCAACGCCAACACCAAACCAGCCGTACCGGCATTGATATGCACCGCGGTACCACCGGCGAAATCGATTGCCTTGAGCTGGTTAGCGATCCAGCCACCCTTTTCCGCGGCCACGCCATCGAACGCGAAAACCCAATGCGCCACCGGGAAATACACCACCGTGACCCACAAACCCGCGAACAACAACCACGAACCAAACTTCAACCGATCAGCAACCGCACCGGAAATCAACGCCACCGTGATGATCGCGAACATCAACTGAAACGCCACAAACACTGTGGCCGGGATGGTTCCCACCAACGGGATATTGACCGCCGCGACCGCATCAACGGCATTGGCCGGGTCGGCTGCCACCGCCTCAGCGCCATTGCCGCCGATCAAACCCTTGAGCCCAAAGAACTGCGCCGGATCACCGAACAAGCCCGACACGTCATTGCCGAACGCCAGCGAGTACCCGTAAAGCACCCACAGCACCGTCACCAAACCCATCGCACTGATGCTCATCATGATCATGTTGAGCACGTTCTTCGCGCGGACCATGCCGCCATAGAAAAAAGCCAGACCGGGCGTCATCAATAACACCAACGCGGCGCTGGCCAGCATCCACGCAGTATCCCCAGTATTCGGGACACCCATTGTTGGGAAACCATCCACTAGCGGCATTCCTCCTTGGCGGCTCTGAAAGGTGCACGGCCTAAGAGCCGCGGCCAGAAGAATGCGCAGCAGATATGTCAAATGCAGCTCCCACATGTTGCGTCTGCGTGAAGTACTCGGCACGAGCCGAAAACGGCACGGCATGCGCGGAGGAAACCCACAGCCCGGCATTCTGCTGTTGATGTACGGGAAACATGCCGGTTATCGA
This sequence comes from Mycobacterium sp. D16Q14, assembly GCA_002013415.1. Taxonomy (GTDB): domain Bacteria; phylum Actinomycetota; class Actinomycetes; order Mycobacteriales; family Mycobacteriaceae; genus Mycobacterium. Next base: position 141,571 of record MAEX01000012.1, on the reverse strand, counting down.
TTGTCCCTAACGTAGCCACGTTGGTCGCCCGCGAATCGGATGCGGGCACGTCACAGCGATAGGAAGTCAATGAGCGGAAATGCTGTCCGGCTGCAGGCGATCAATAATGTCGAGGCCTACGTGCCCCCGGCAATCAGCTTCGTGGTCGGTGAAGAGCCGGGTGAGGTGTTCGGCGCGAACGTCTTTAGCAAGGCCGTGATGCAACAGAGGCTTCCCAAGTCGGTCTACAAGTCCGTGACCGCCACGATCGAGCAGGGAGCCAAGCTGGACCCGGCCGTCGCCGATGCCGTCGCTTCGGCGATGAAGGACTGGGCACTTGAGAAGGGTGCGACGCACTATGCGCACGTCTTCTACCCGTTGACCGGTCTGACCGCGGAGAAGCACGACAGCTTCCTCGAACCCGTCAGCGACGGTGCGACCCTGGCCGAGTTCGCGGGCAAGACCCTGATCCAGGGCGAGCCGGATGCCTCCAGTTTTCCCAGCGGCGGCCTGCGCAACACCTTCGAGGCGCGGGGATACACCGGCTGGGATGTCACCAGCCCCGCGTACATCCTCGAAAACCCCAACGGCAACACCTTGTGCATCCCGACAGTGTTCGTGTCGATGACCGGTGAGGCTCTCGACCACAAGACCCCGCTGCTGCGCAGTCAGCAGGCGATGGGTGAGCACGCCGAGCGCATCCTGAAACTTTTCGGCCACAGCAGCTTTGATCACGTCGTGTCGTTCTGCGGTCCGGAGCAGGAGTACTTCCTGGTGGACCGTCACTTCTTCCTGGCTCGCCCCGACCTGATCAACGCCGGTCGCACGTTGTTCGGCGCCAAGCCGCCGAAGGGTCAGGAGTTCGACGACCACTACTTCGGCGCGGTGCCCGAGCGTGTCCTCGGTTTCATGATGGATACAGAGCGTGAACTGTTCAAACTTGGCATCCCGGCCAAGACCCGGCACAACGAGGTCGCGCCCGGCCAGTTCGAGATCGCCCCGATGTTCGAGCGCGCCAATATCGCCTCGGACCACCAGCAGCTGCTCATGACGACGTTCAAGACGATCGCCAAGAAGCACGGCATGGAGTGCTTGTTCCACGAAAAGCCCTTTGCCGGCGTCAACGGTTCGGGCAAACATGTCAACTTCTCGCTGGGGAACTCGCAGTTCGGCAGCCTGCTAGTGCCGGGCGACACACCGCACGAGAACGCACAGTTCCTGGTCTTCTGCGCCGCGGTGATCCGGGCCGTGCACAAATTTGGTGGGCTGCTACGGGTTTCAGTGGCTTCAGCCACCAACGATCACCGCCTCGGCGCGAACGAGGCCCCGCCGGCCATCATCTCGATCTTCCTCGGCGATCAGCTGGCCGATGTCTTCGAGCAGATCGCCAAGGGTGCGGCAACCTCGTCAAAAGGCAAGGGCAGCATGATTATCGGCGTCGACACGCTCCCGGTCCTGCCTACCGATCCGGGCGACCGCAACCGCACCAGCCCGTTCGCCTTCACCGGTAACCGCTTCGAGTTCCGCGCACCGGGATCGATGCAGACCGTGGCAGCGCCGATGGTCACGATCAACACGATCATGGCCGAATCGCTGGACTACATCGCCACCGTCCTGGAGAAGGAGGTCGCCGATGGCACAGACTTCGACGAGGCCGTTCAGCAGCTCCTCACCGACATCATCACCGAACACGGTGCGGTGGTATTCAACGGCGACGGCTACTCCGAAGAGTGGCAGACCGAGGCGGCCGTTCGCGGCCTGCCGAACCTGAAGACCACCTTGGACGCGCTGCCCGAGCTGATCAAGCCGGACGCCCTCGCGCTGTTCGACAAGTACAAGGTCTTCAACGACCGGGAGATGCACAGCCGTTACGAGATCGGTCTCGAGCAGTACGCACTGACCATTCACGTCGAGGCGAAGCTGTCGTTGGAGCTGGGTTTGACGGTGGTGCTCCCCGCGGCGGTGCGCTACCAGACCGAGATCGCCCAGAACGTCGCCGCACTGAAGGCCGCCGGAGTTGAACCCAGCACCACCTTGCTGGAGGACGTGTCTGCTCCCATCTCCGATCTGGTCAACGCGCTCGCCGACCTCAGAAAGGGGGTCGAGAGTGATTTCGCGACCACCGCGCTGGAGGAGGCAGAGCACGCCCAGAGCCTGCTGCCCGCGATGGATGCGGTGCGCGCCGCTGCCGACGTGCTCGAGGGGATAGTGGCCGACGACCTCTGGCCGCTGCCGACCTACCAGGAGATGCTCTACATCCTCTGAGACAAGGCGGCCACCGAAGACGGCCCCGGGATATCGGTGGACACCCTCGACGAGGGCTCCTTTTCGGGAAGAGCACGCTGACGCGCCAGCCAGTAATCGGTGGCGCGTACGCGGTCGGCGAGGTCGCCGTCGTGCGGATTGAGCGGGAGCAGGTCGAGACACTGGTACACCGCAACCCCTTGCGTATGCAGGAGTTTGGCCGCACGATCGAAGAAGAAGGGCCTACGTCCGCCGGGCCATCACCACTGGCGAGCTCGCTCAGAGCCACCACAACTCAGTCCAGCCGGGTCCCGGCCAACACGTGCGGTGCCCGCGCCAGCCACATATAGCCGTACATGCGATATCTAGCTACTTACGTGCAACGTAACATCCGTCACATGTTTGCTACTGATGCGACGATCGTTTCGATCGTCGGGCGTTCGGGGTTTCTGACACACGGACACCCCGACAGTTCACACTTCCGGCCCCGTCCATGAGACGGTATCTCTCACTATGGATAGCGAGGCAAGTGTCCACCAGTACCTCTCCTACGAGGAGTTCGGCAGGGCGTTCTTCGAGATAGCCGTCAGCGAAGCCCGGGTAAGGGCCGCGGTCGCGTCGATCGCCGGCGAGCCGTTCGAGGTTGGCCCCATGGCCCAAGGGCCTGGCAAAATCGCGAAGGTTACCGCGAAGGTTCAGATCTTGGACCCGATCGTCACCCGGAACGCCGGGGAAATCATCACCTTCGACATCCAGGTGCCGCTGGCCATCGATCTCTTGATCGACCTGAAACTCGACAAGAGCCGGTTCAACGTCGCGGGCAACATCAACCTCAAGGCGACCGCCCGCGCCGCCGCGCCGCTGCAGCTGATCATCGATGTTGCACCGCCCGGCCCCTCGGACATCACAGTCGATGTGTCCTCCACCACCATCCGCGGGGAGCTGCTACGCATCTTGGCGGGGGTTGACCAGCTCATCAGCCGGTTCATCGCCAAATACGTCGCCAACGAGGTCGACAACCCCAAGGCCATGGCGGCCCGCACGATCGATGTCGCACACCGGCTCGATTCGGCCTGGACGGGCGTTTAATCGATCTCTCGGCCTGGGTACCCGTCACTACGGGGGAGTCCGGAGCCTTGGTCTACCGGTCGCCCGATCGCTCGCGCTACGCGAAAGTGGGCGGCGACGACCTCGAGGGCGAGCGCGATCGCATCGAATGGCTTAGCACTCAAGATGTCCCGTGCCCGACCGTTCTTGAATGGACAACAGGGCCCGGCGGTCCGCTGTTGGTCACCTCGGCGGTCGAGGGTGTACCCGCCGATCAGCTCCACCCGGAGGAACTGCACGGGGCGTGGTCTGCCATCGCCGACGTGGTGCGGCGGCTGCACGCAATACCGACAGCAGACTGTCCCTTCACGCGGGATCTCGCCGCCACCATGGCGCTGGCGCGCGACGTGGTGGCCCGCGACGCCGTCAACGCGGACTTCCTGCCCGACCGGGACCGCGAGATTCCCGCGGCCGAGCTCCTGGCCCGCGTCACCGCCGAGCTTCCTGAACGCCTCACCCAGGAACCCGGCGCCCTAGTCGTGTGCCACGGCGACCTGTGCCTGCCGAACATCCTCATCGTTCCGGGCGATTTCACGGTGGCCGGATTCATCGATCTCGGCAGGCTTGGGCTGGCTGACCGACATGCCGATCTCGCACTGCTCTTCGCCAATTCCCGCGAGACCTGGTCCGAAGACACTCGCGCGGGCACGGTGCACGCACGGTTCCTGGACAGCTACGGAACACCTACGGACCCCGGTCGATTGGAATTCTACCTACAGCTCGACCCACTCACCTGGGGCTAGTATTTCATCCTTGACTTATATAAGTGTGTTCTTCTAATATCGCGGTGTGCACGCCTTCGACATACTCGGAGACGCGGTGCGCCGCCGCATTCTGGAGCTGATTCACGCGGGGGAGATGACCTCCGGTGCCGTCGCCGAGGTAATCCGCTCAGAATTCGCGATCAGCCAGCCGGCCGTCTCACAACACCTGAAGGTACTGCGCGACAACGGATTCGCAACAGTTCGTATCGAGGGAACCCGCCGTCTCTACAGCGTGGACACCGCACCGCTGCGCGAGGTGGATCGCTGGCTGGACACCTTTCGCCGCAACTGGACTCCACATCTGGATGCGCTCGGCACCGAAATCGCTCGCGGCAAGCGTCGACGCCGCACAACCAACACGCACAAGGAGAATGCCTCGTGATAGATGTCGAACACCAGCTCAACGCCGTCCGCCGTACCGTCGGCACCACGACATTCGAGGCGCGCGCGGCACGCATCGTGACTGTCAGTCAGACCTACGGCACCGATGCCGAGGACCTGTGGGATGCCTGTACCAATATCGAACGCATCCCGCGCTGGTTCCTGCCGATCACCGGGGACCTGCGCCTGGGGGGTCATTACTCCTTGGAGGCCAACGCATCTGGAACAGTGCTAGCGTGCGACGCACCTCATTCGTTCAGCGCATCCTGGGAAGCCATGGGAGTCACCAGCTGGATAGAGGTGATGATCACGCCCGAGTCCGGCGATCGGGCCACCTTCACGCTGGAACACGTCTCCGACATCAACGACGATGATGAGCACTGGCTGCAGTTCGGCCCCGGAGCTGTCGGAGTCGGTTGGGATTCCGGGCTTCTCGGCCTGGCCGGATACATCGCGTCGCCCAACGATCGGATAACTCCCGAGGAGGGAGCGGCGTGGGCGGCCGGCGATGAGGGGCGTGCGTTCATGACCGGATCCAGCGAGCGGTGGTACGCCGCGGCCGTCGCCTCCGGCATGGACGCAGCGCAGGCCCGAAGCATGGCCGATCGCACCACACAGGCCTATACGGCGGGCTGAGGTAGCCCACGTCACAGCGGACGCTACTATCGGCCCATGACCACATCGGCAATGCCGCCGGATGTATCGGGATTTGGACATGTCACCCAAATTGCTTGGGTTACTGATGATCTCGATGCGACGGAGAGCATGCTCAGCACCGTATTCGGGGTCAAAAAATGGACACGGATTCCAGATGTGCGTTTCGGTCCGGACACGTGCACCTATCGCGGCGCACCGGCCGATTTCACCGCGACCATCGCGCTGAGCTATCTGGATGACATGCAGCTCGAGCTGGTCCTCCCGGTCAGCGGGACGAGTATCTACACCGAGTTTCTGGAACGCCATCCCGCGGGACTGCACCACGTCTGCCTGGAGCCAGCCGACCTCGACGCGGCGCTCGCTCACGCCGCGACACGCGGCATGGAAGTGGTACAGGACGGCGTGATGCCCGGTGGCATGCGATTTGCCTACCTATCGGCACCCGCGGCCGCCTTGCCATACATGGAACTGGCCTTCGTCCCGCCCGAAATCCGGGCGTTCTACGACTACATCAAGAGTGAGCAGGCATGACTGTAGCGATACCGGAAACCGTAGCGGTCCAGAACATCACGGAGTGGTCTGACGAGGTAGAAGTGCTCGTCATCGGCTTTGGCATGGGCGGTGGATGCGCGGCCGTCGCGGCCGCCGAGGCCGGTGCGCGGGTGCTCGCGCTCGAACGTGCCGCCTCCGCGGGCGGAACCACCGCGATGGCTGGCGGGCACTTTTACCTGGGCGGCGGCACGGCCGTTCAAGAGGCCACCGGACACGCCGACAGCGCCGACGAGATGTACAAGTACCTGATGGCGGTATCGCCGGATCCTGATCCGGAGAAGATCCGACTGTACTGCGACGGGAGCGTCGAGCATTTCAATTGGCTTGAGGCACTGGGTTTTCAGTTCGAACGCAGCTTCTACCCGGAAAAGGCTGTTATCCAGCCCAATACCGAGGGGCTGATGTTCACGGGAAACGAGCTGGTGTGGCCCTACCGCGACGAAGCGGTGCCCGCGCCGCGCGGGCATAAGGTCCCCAAACCGGGCGACACCGGTGGTGCGGGCATGGTCGTGGACCTGCTCGCCCAGCGTGCCGGCGAACTCGGCGTGCCCATTCGTTACGAGACCGGCGCCACGGGGCTCATCCTCGATGAGGCGGGCGCGGTTGTGGGCGCCACCTGGAAGCATTTCGCCGAAACCGGTGCGATACGGGCCAAGTCGGTGATCATCGCGGCGGGAGGATTCGTGATGAACCCCGCTATGGTGGCCGAGTACACGCCCAAGCTCGCCGAGAAACCGTTCGTACTCGGTAGCACTTACGACGACGGGCTCGGCATCAGACTCGGGGTCTCCGCGGGCGCCGATACCCGCAACATGAACCAGATCTTCGTAACGGCTCCGGTCTACCCTCCCTCGGGCCTACTCACTGGAATCATCGTCAACAAGAACGGTGAACGGTTTGTCGCCGAGGACTCCTACCATTCCCGGACCTCCGGATTCGTGATGGACCAGCCCGACAGTGCGGCATACCTGATCATCGATTCCGAACACATGGATCGACCGACGCTGCCGTTGACGCCATTCATCGACGGATGGGAGACCATCGCGGAAATGGAAGCGGCGCTGGGCATCCCGGCGGGAAATCTGGAGAAGACCTTGCAGCGGTACAACGAGCATGCCGACAGGGGAGAGGACCCGGACTTCCACAAACACCCCAAATACCTTGCCGGGCAGGGAACCGGCCCCTGGGGCGCGTTCGACCTGACCCTTGGCAAGGCGATTTATGCCGGGTTCACACTCGGCGGTCTTCGTACAGACGCGGACGGCCGTGTACTCACCGCGGCCGGTGAGCCGATCGCGGGTCTCTACGCTGCGGGCGCCAGCGCGTCGAACATTGCTCAGGACGGCAAGGGTTACAGCAGCGGAACCAGGCTCGGCGAAGCCTCATTCTTCGGACGACGAGCGGGTTCGCACGCGTCAGCGCGGGTATCTGCCCATTGAGCAGATGCGGTATGGCTATGTGAGCCCGGTCACAAAAGTGCATCAAACGGTCGCTCAGCGGGGTAGCCGGTGGGCGACCGCGAACCCGTCACTTAGGCTGAGCGCAACGGAAAGGTGACTCCAATGGCGGAGGTCTATACCGGTAACGGGAATCGGCCCGCGCCGGCCCGCAAGATCCGCAAGCTGGCCAATGTCGCGCTCAACATCGACGGCACCGTCGGACACATCGAATCGATGGCCGTCGAGGTGCACGACCTCACCGACCGAGTGGGTTCAATGCTCGACCACCTTGACTCCAGCCTGGAGCGGCTGGACGACTCCCTGGACTCGCTTAACCTCACCTTGAACGATCTCGCCAAGACCACCTCGACCCTGGCTAACACGATGACGAGTCTTGAGACCCTCATCGACGTCGTCAACCCGCTCATTCGCGTACTCAAGGTCGCGCTTTACCCCACGAAGATCGTGCTGGACTTCGCCGACGGCCGGATCGCCCAGGTCGAACGCGCCCTGAACCGCTAGGCCCTTCCTCGTTCGTCATCGCTCGACACTCCTGGCATTTGATTAACATACATACCGGTTTGTCGGTAATGTCTCACCGATAGCGACGATGAGGTGAGAATGAAGGGAGTCGCGGTGAGCGATACATCCGATCAGCCACGGCGGCCCCGGAAGCTTGATCCGGTTTCCGCCGAGATTCAGTTCGATCGACTGGCTGCGACGGCGGGACAGCTCCTCAAAGCCGGATCACGCATCCTGAGCCAACGCCCCACGGAGCGCGACCTGCGTCAGGTCGTCGCCAAGGAAATGCGCCGGTCCTTTGCCGAACTCGGCCCCGCCTACGTCAAGTTCGGACAGCTCATCGCGTCATCTCCGGGGATGTTTCCCGAAGACCTCTCCGCGGAGTTTCGGTCGCTGCTCGATCAGGTGCCGCCGGCGAATCCACAGACCATCCGTTCCATGCTTACCGCCGAGCTCGGCGCACAACCCGAGGATGTATTCGCCTCATTCGATGAGGTTCCGTTCGCTTCAGCGTCGATCGCTCAGGTACACAAGGCAACGCTGAGGGACGGCACCGCGGTCGTCGTCAAGATCCAGCGCCCCGCGATCCGCACCCGACTCGCCGCCGATCTGCAGATCCTCAAACAAATCGCTCGTGGTCTGGAACTCACCGAGATGGGCCGGATGTCGAACATCTACGAGGTGATGCAAGATTTCGAGGCCAACCTCGCGGAGGAACTCGATTTCACCCTGGAAGCACAGGCCATGCGTGACTGGACCGCTGGCCTTGCCGGCTCCAAGTACGCTCCGAAAGTGCGTGTACCTCAGCTCTATTCGGAGCTATGCACCGAAAAAGTACTCACCATGGAGTATGTCGAGGGCATCCGGATCGACAACGCGGATGAGATCCGCGCGGCCGGATTCGATGGCCCGGAAGTGGTCAAGACCCTCATGCTTACTCTTTTCGACTCGGCGTTCGCCGCGGGCACCTTCCATGGCGATCTGCACGCCGGCAATCTGATGGTGGACCCAGAGGGTCGAATCGTATTCCTGGACTTTGGAATTGTCGGCCGTCTCGATCAGCGGACCCGCAAAACGTTGCGCGAGCTGATCGGCGCACTCATCATCGAACCCGATGATGAGGCGGCCGCGCGAACACTGATCAAACTGGGCGCCATCGACCCCGGTGCCGACCCCGCCAAGGTAGCCGCATCGCTACGAAAAGTGACCCGCCCCATGGGCACCTCATTGGGCAAGATCTCCTACGGCACGATCGGTCGACAGCTCACCGCATTGGGTCGCGAGCACGACGCCATCCTTCCCAAGGAATTCATCCTGGTGGGCAAGCAACTACTCTACGTTGAGCGATACACCAAACTGCTTGCGCCTGAATGGCAGCCGGTGGGAGACCCGGAAATCCTCACTTACTTCGGCGCCTTGATATCGGAGTACCAGCAGGCCAGGGAAGGGATCAAGGACAGCAAGGGCGGGCCCGAAGAATGACACGCACCGCTGGCAGTCCAGCTCGGTCGACCGCCCGCAATCATCGCTCCGGGCGAAGGACCCAGGAGGAACGCAGCGCCGCCATGCGCAGCAGGCTCCTTGATGCCACCGTGGACTGCCTCGTCAATTACGGATACGCGGGCACGACGACCACCCGTGTGGCACAACGCGCCGGCGTCACCCGCGGCGCACTAGTGCACCATTTCCAGTCAAAATCCGAACTTCTTGGAGAATCGGTGCGGCACTTGGCGTTCAAACAGGGCCAGGAAATTCTCTCCGAGCTCATAGCACTGGACCGCGAGAGCGACACCGATTTCATCAGCCGCTGCCTGGATGCGCTCTGGAGGATGCATCAGGGGTCGATGTTCGTCGCAACCATGGAGCTGTGGATCGCCGCACGCACCGATCCCGAACTGTCCGCGCAGATGGACCAGTTTGAATTCATTGTTATGCAACAATTCTCGACGCTGGGCCAGTCGGTGAGCCAGACCGCCGAGGAGTTGCGTGTCATTCGCAACATCACGCTCACCGCGATGGACGCTGTTCGCGGAATCTTGGTCAACAGCATGACGGCACCGCAGGAAGTTCGCGATCAACGTTGGGGACGCGCCAAGGCGATGCTGCTGAACATCGTCGAGTCACCGACGGTCGGTGCGCCACTCGACTCGGCGCTGCGCACAATAGACCCCGGAAAGCTCAGTCTTTCCGACTGATCTACTTCGACTCTCGCGCTGCCGCTTCCTCCATGCGTGCCTGCTCGGCCTGGATGACCATGTTCCCGAAGTATCCGATGAACGACGGATCCGAAAGCAGGGCCCAGTCCGGCGCCAGCAGCTTCATATAGCGCTCCACGTACAGAAGTTGCTTGGAGATCAGCACCAGCTCGCGCGGAAGCCGCACATCGTATTCCTTGGCCATCACCGCCAGCTGCTTGCCGAGCTGGCCGTACGAGATTGCCGAAAGCTTCGCCTGCTGTAGGGGATTGGTGAAATCGGAGATCGTCTTGGCGGCAGTCGTGGAGTCGACGGCCTTACCCCGATCTCCGATCGCGCCGAGCTTGTAGATACCGCGACTAACCGCAGCGTGATCATTCTTGACAAACAGGTCGACCATGATCTCGGTGAAGATCTTGCGGCTGCGTTCATCGATACGCCCGACGATCCCGAAGTCCAGGAACACGATTCGTCCGTTCGGGTCCACCAGCAGGTTGCCCGCGTGCAGATCACCGTGGAAGAGTCCCTTGTGAAATCCGGTCTCGAACAGTGAATAGACGATGGCCTTGACTAATCCGACCCCGTCGAATCCGGCTGCGGAAAGCTCGCCGACGTTGTCGATCCGGATGCCTTCGACATATTCCATCGTCAGTACACGTTCGGTGGTGTACTCCCAGAACACCTTGGGAACGCGCACCTTATCGCCGTACTCGGTGTCCGCAAGGCTCGCAATCCACTGCTCCATCGCGTGCCCCTCGGCCGCGAAATCAAGTTCCTCGTTGAGGTTCTGCTCAAAGTCCTCAACAATCTCGGGCGCATTGCTCGCGCGTCCCAGATCGGTCTTGACGATCAAACGGGCGAGACGCCCGATGATCCGAACGTCGGCGGCCAACCTGGTGCGGATCTTCGGCCGCTGAATCTTCACCACCACCCGCTCACCCGACTTGAGCGTCGCGTGGTGGACCTGAGCGATAGACGCAGAGGCAAACGGATGGTCATCGAATGTCGCGAATATTGTTGCGGGATCAGCACCCAACTGATTACGCAGCGATTGGCGAATCAACTCCGGGGGCGCGGGCGGAACTCTGTCGAGAAGCGTGCGGAACTCATTGGACAACGTTTCCGGGAACACACCGGGGGATGACGCGATGAGCTGGCCGAGCTTCACATAGGTGGGGCCCATGAGTGCGAAGGTGCGGCGCAGCTCATGTGCGGCGCGTACTTCAAGTGTTCTTCCGCGCCGGGGTTTCGTCAGCAGGCGCGCTCCCGATCCAGCGAGCCGGGCGACAACGACGCCAAACCTCCCGGCCTCCACGCGAAATGGCGGAGGATTCAGTCTGACCCGCGGGCGGGTGATCTCGATATCGATCGCCCCGCTCTTCGGCGGCGAATTCACCGCCGCGGCCGGTGGTTCCGAGGTAGATTCCGGGACGACGGGCTGTTGTCCCCCGTTCTCGGACATTCCGGCAGCGAGGGGCGCCGCGTCGTTGCCCGCGCCCTCGGGGGTGGTCATGAGCGCCACTGTAATACATACGGGCACAGTTGTATGTAACGTGCGCTGGGCTACCGATCGGTAGCCCACGAATCAGATTCAGGTGCCCACAGGCCTGTCGGTATTTGACCGTCGTACACGTGCATTTAGTCAGCCCGCCGTGTGAGATCTGCGGTAATTGCATCTTACATACAAGAGGGTATGTATGTTACGTTCGGAACTGTTGGCATCATCCGTGCCAGACCACTGACAAAGGAGTCTTTCGCCCATGTCCGAGCTGCACTCCAGCATTGATCTCCCGTACAGCATCGACAAGCTCTGGTCCGTGTTGCCGGACCTCAACAAATACGACGAGTGGATGACCATCCACACCGGATTCAAGGGCGATGTCCCCGCAATCGAGGACATCAAGGTCGGCACCAAGTTCTCCGAAATCGTCACCCTGATGGGCATGGCCAACACGGTCGAATGGACCGTGCAGGAGTTCACCCCTGCCGACGAGGTGCTGTCTGCCAAGAAGGGTGCCTTCAAGCTGGGCGGCACGGGCATGGCCGGCGTCGAGGCCATCATCAAGTCAAGCGTCGAGGAAATCGACGCGGACAACACCAGAGTGAACGTGGACTCGTCCTTCACCGGGCAGATGCTCACCGGAGCGATCGGCACGGCCATCGACAAGGCAGTGCAGGAGGAGCTCGAAAACTCCGTCTCCCGACTCAAGGAATTGCTGGCCAAGGAGCTCGGCTAACAAGCCGCTGTGCCGGGCCCACTGATGTCGATCACTTTCACTGAAGAAAGCAGGACACATGCTCGACTGGTCACCGATTGACCTTGCGGTGCGTGACGCCGTGCGCCAGTTCATCGACAAGGAGGTCAGACCTCACGTCGACGCACTGGAGTCCGGCGAGATGGAGCCGTACCCCATCATCCGGAAGATGTTCGCCACCTTTGGTATCGACGCTCTCGCCAAAGAGGCGCTGCAGAAGCAGATCGAGAAGAAGAAGACCCGGGAGGCCGCACTAGCGGCCGGGGAAGCGCTGGAGGACTCCAAGAAGTCCGATGGCGGGGGAGTCATGGGGCTCGCCGGCGGGTCGGCCGGCATGGGATTCGTTCTCACCAGTGAAATCTCACGCGTCTGTATGGGTTTGGTGACGGGCATGGGCGTGAGCATGGGTCTAACCGTGCCGACGATCGCCTCCCGCGGCACCGCCGCACAGATGGGGCGGTGGCTGCCCGAGCTGGTCACCTACGAGAAGGTGGGCGCGTGGGCCATCACCGAGCCCGATTCGGGCTCTGATGCGTTCGGCGGAATGAAGACATATGTCACGCGCGACGGCGAGGACTACATCCTCAACGGGCAGAAGACTTTCATCACCAACGGGCCCGATGCCGACGTCGTCGTCGTCTACGCCAAGCTGGACGAAAAGGACCCGTCGGTCGACAAGCGCGACCGCACGGTGCTGACCTTCGTCCTCGACAAGGGCATGGAGGGCTTTGTGCAGTCAAAGCCGTTCCGCAAGATGGGTATCCACAGCTCACGCACCGGGCAACTGTTCTTCGAGAACGTCCGTCTCGGCAGGGACCGGCTCCTGGGCGAGTCGGAGACCAACGACCAGGGCGATGGGCGCGATAGTGCCCGGGCCAACTTCTCGATGGAACGCATAGGGGTGGCGGCGCTCGCTCTCGGCGTCATCGAGGAGTGCCTGCGGCTCTCGCTGGACTACGCCAGGACACGCACCCTGTGGGGCAAGGAAATCGCCCAGTTCCAGCTGATCCAGCTCAAGCTGGCGAAGATGGAAGTGGCCCGGCTCAACGTGCGGAACATGTTGTTCCACGCCATCGAGAGCCTGTCGGAGAACAAGACGCCCTCGCTGGCGGAGGCCTCGGCCATCAAGCTCTACTGTTCGGAGGCCGCCACAGACGTCGCGATGGACGCCGTGCAGCTCTTCGGCGGCAACGGCTACATGACGGAGTACCGGGTCGAACAGCTCGCGCGCGACGCCAAGTCGCTCATGATCTACGCCGGCAGCAACGAAGTTCAGATCACCCATATCGCCAAGGGCCTGCTGGCAGGCAACTAGCCTGGTAGCCGGCTTGACACCCGAGCGCCCACATCGGCGGGCAGGCGATGCGGGCGCGCCTATTCACGAGGATCTGGCGGAGTGCTAGGCCCTGGCCGGGCGGCTGTACTCCGCCAGACCCGTGCTGCGCACCTCGAGGTGCACGTCGGGGCGCCACGATGCGGCCACGGCAGCGCCATCTCTGGCCGGCCCGACCTCCAGCTCGATATTTCGGGCGGCAGCCGATTCGGTGATCGTCGAGTTCGCGGCACCGACGGCACTCCTAGCTCCCTGACGTACCGTGTGCATGTGCGCAAGTCGAACACCGCCTCACGGTTCACCGGGAAGTTCTGGAAGCTCCTCGGTGCCGCCACCGACAAGAACCAGAGCCAGTCGCTGGACCTCGTGGACGCCTCGAAGAAGTACGACGAGAAAGCCAAGGACCTCACCGACGAGCAGCTCACCAAGGCGGCCAAGAAGCTCGACCTCGCCGAGGGCATCGAATCCAAGGACATCGGCCAGTTCCTCGCGATCGTCCGTGAGGCCGCCGAACGCACTATCGAAGAGCGACCGTTCGACGTTCAGCTGCTGGGCGCATTGCGCATGCTCGACGGCGACGTCATCGAAATGGCGACCGGCGAGGGCAAGACCCTCACCGGTGCGATCACCGCCGCCGCCTACGCGCTCGGCGGGCGCAGTGTGCACGTCATCTCGGTCAATGACTACCTGGCCCGACGCGACGCCGAATGGATGGGGCCGTTCCTGGAGCGCCTCGGGCTGACGGTCGGATGGATCACCGAGGAATCCACCGCCGACGAACGTCGGAAGGCCTACGCCTGTGACGTCACCTACGGCTCAGTCAACGAAATCGGCTTCGACGTGCTTCGCGACCAGTTGGCGATCGACGTCGACGACCTGGTGTCACCGAGCCCCGACGTCGCGGTTGTCGACGAGGCCGACTCGGTACTGGTCGACGAGGCCCTGGTGCCGCTGGTACTGGCCGGCACCAGCCACCGCGAAGCCCCGAGCTCCGAGGTCATCGAAGCGGTACGCGAGCTGACCGCCGGAGAGGACTACGAGGCCGATAACGATCGCCGCAACATCTTCCTGACCGATACCGGCGCCCGGAGGCTGGAGAAGCGCCTGGGGAACATCGACCTCTACTCCGAGCAGAATGTCGGGACAACCCTCACCGAGGTCAACGTCGCCCTGCACGCCCACGTTCTTCTGGAGCGCGACGTGCACTACATCGTGCGCGATGGCGCCGTGCACCTCATCAACTCCTCACGCGGTCGCATCGCGGCCCTGCAGCGCTGGCCCGATGGCTTACAGGCCGCGGTCGAAGCTAAGGAAGGCATCGAAACCACTGACACCGGTGAGGTTCTCGACACCATTACCGTGCAGGCCCTCATCAACAGGTACCCGCGCGTATGCGGCATGACCGGTACGGCGCTCGCAGCAGGCGAACAGCTTCGGCAGTTCTACAAGCTGGGCGTCTCACCGATCCCGTCCAACACCCCAAACATTCGCGAGGACCAGCCCGACCGCGTGTACATCACCGAGGCGAGCAAGAACGACGCCATCGTCGCGCATATCGCCGAGATTCACGCCACCGGCCAGCCGGTGCTCGTCGGCACGCACGATGTCGCCGAATCTGAGGCGCTGCACCACCGCTTGGTGCGTTCGGGTGTTCCCGCCGTCGTGCTGAACGCTAAGAACGACGCCGAGGAGGCCCGCGTCATCGCCGAGGCCGGAGCGCTCAAGACCGTCACGGTATCCACTCAGATGGCCGGCCGCGGTACCGATATCCGGCTGGGCGGTTCCGAGGAGACCGACTACGACGCCGTCGTGGAAGTTGGTGGGTTGCATGTCGTCGGTACCGGACGACACCGCACCGAACGGCTCGACAACCAGCTGCGCGGACGCGCGGGGCGCCAGGGTGACCCGGGTTCGTCGGTCTTCTTTTCCAGCTGGGAGGACGAGGTTGTTGTGGCATACCTTGATTCGGCCAAGCTCCCTACCGAGACCGATGACGACGGACAGATCGTCAGCACCAAGGCCGGCGGTCTGCTCGACCACGCCCAGCGGGTCGCCGAGGGCGCGATGCTCGATCTGCATGCCAACACCTGGCGTTACAACCAGCTGATCGCCCAGCAGCGTGCCATCATCTCGGACCGTCGCGACACCCTGCTGCGCACCGACACCGCCCGCAAAGAGCTCAAGGAGCGTTCCGCTGAGCGCTATGACGAACTGGCGGAGGAACTTTCCGAAGAGCGGCTGGAGCGCATCTCGCGGCAGATCATGCTCTATCACCTTGACCGTGGTTGGGCGGACCACCTGGCCTACCTCTCGGACGTACGAGAGAGCATCCACCTGCGTGCGCTCGGGCGGCAGAATCCGATCGACGAGTTCCACCGGCTCGCCGTGGACGCCTTCGCCTCACTGGCGGCCGACGCCGTGGAGGCCGCACAGCAGACCTTCGAAACCGCGAATCTGGTTGACGAGGAACAGGGATTGGATCTATCGAAGCTTGCCCGGCCGACCTCGACGTGGACGTACATGATCCACGACGACCCGCGCAAGAACGACAGCCTCTCGATTCTGAACCTGCCGGGCGTCTTCAGCTGACGACAAGCCGCCTGGTTACGTGGGGTATCGCTCCGCGAATATGAGAGGCTGGCCGGATGGGAACCGATGAGCCGCTTGCGCGAAGAGCTTCAGCTCCCAATGAGCCGCCTCCCGGAGATGACCGGATACTGACGGTCCCCAACGTGCTGAGCGTTATTCGGCTCGCGTTCATCCCGTTGTTCCTGTACCTGCTGCTGGTGAAGCACGCCGACGGCTGGGCCGTCGCCATTCTGATGCTGAGCGGCTTCACGGACTGGGCCGACGGCAAGATTGCCCGGCTGATGAATCAGTCGTCACACCTGGGCACGCTCCTGGACCCGGCCGCCGACCGGCTGTACATGGTGACCACCCCGATCGCGTTCGCCATCCGGGACATCGTGCCGTGGTGGATCGTCCTCACTCTGCTGGCCCGCGACCTGATTCTCACCCTTGGACTGCCCATCGTGCGCCGCCGTGGAATCGAGGCGTTGCCGGTCATCTACATCGGCAAGGCCGCGACCTTCGCATTGATGTCGGCGTTCCCCCTGATCCTCATCGGCGAATGGGACTCGCTGTGGGGCAGGATAATCGGCCCCTGCGGCTGGGCGTTCCTGATCTGGGGGCTGGGCATGTACCTGTGGACGTTCGTGCTCTACATCGCACAAATAGTGATGGTGGTCCGGCAGCTGCCGAAGGTCAGCACCTGACATGAGTACCGACGATCCGATACATGGCAATGGGCCACATCTCATGGGTGGTTTTGAACCCGAGGAAGGCCTGGGCCATCACAGTGCGAACCGGCCCAAGCGTAATCCGGTGCCCTCGCTCTTGCGCACCCTGCTCTCCGATCACCTCGACGCCGGATACACCGAAGCGGCCGCCGCACACCGCGACGGGGCCGCGCCGCGCTCACGCCTGGCTGAATGGGGTTGGCAGGCAGTCGCTGCCATCGCGATCGCCGCCGTCTTCGCGGCGGCCGTCGCGCAGACCACCCGCATAGCGCCCGGCGTCATACAGGAGAAGCAGGGACTGCTGGCAAGTATCCGCAGTGAACAGCGCGATTCGGGAGCACTGGAGTCAACCCGCGATCAGTTGTCAGCAGAGGTGGCCGGCGCCCGGCGCAGCCAACTGGAAGGCAACGAGCAGGGCAAGGAGCTGCTGAATCGGTTGGACCAGTTGGGTCTTGCGGCGGCAAGCACCCCGGTGCGTGGACCCGCGCTGATCGTCATGTTGGCCGACCCGGGCAGCACCGGCGATCTTTCGGACGTCTCGAAGGAACGTATCCCGCGCAGCCAACAAGTTATTCTCGACCGCGACATGCAGCTCGTCGTGAACTCGCTGTGGACCAGTGGTGCAGAGGCGATTTCGGTCTCGGACGTTCGCATCGGCCCCAACGTGACGATGCGTCAGGCCGGGGGAGCGATCCTGGTCGACAACCAGCCCATCAGCTCGCCGTACCGCATCGTCGCCATCGGCCCCGCTAACACGATGAAGTCCTCGTTCGAGCGCAGTCCGGGCATGGCCAGGATGCGGCTTCTCCAGAAGTCCTATGGCATCCGGCTCACCCTGGGCACCCAGGAGAACGTCCAGCTAGCCCCGGCGGTTAATCGGGACGTGAAGTACGCCAAGGAAATTCCAGTAGGAGCCCGATGAAATGACCCGGACCGTGACGAGGAGAGGAAGTAGACGATGATCGGCATTGTCGCGCTGGTGATCGGCGTGGTTTTGGGGCTGGTGTTTCATCCGAACGTGCCCGACGCCGTCGCCCCGTACTTGCCGATCGCGGTGGTGGCGGCGCTCGATGCGCTTTTCGGCGGCGCTCGGGCCTACTTGGACCAGATATTCGATTCGAAGGTGTTCGTGGTCTCCTTCGTGTTCAACGTGCTGGTAGCGGCGCTGATCGTGTTCGTGGGCGACCAGCTTGGGGTCGGTACACAGCTGTCCACCGCCATCATCGTCGTTCTTGGCATTCGCATATTCGGCAACGCTGCCGCTCTGCGGCGCAGGTTGTTTGGGGCGTAAGCCGATGACCGATTCCCAGCATGAGCCGTACCCCGGCAAGCACGAGATGCCCAAGACGCGCCGCCCGCCGACCCGCATGCAGGTCACCTTCGGAGTGCTGGGTGTCGCGCTGTGCGCACTGCTGGGGCTGGCGATCACCACTCAGGTTCGCCAAACCGAATCCGGCGATGGCCTGGACACCGCGCGGCCCGCTGACCTGCTGGTGCTGCTCGACTCGCTGCAGCAGCGCGACGCCAGCCTGAACAAGGAGATCGCAGACCTGCAGCAGAGCCTTATCACCATGCGCGCCAGCGGAACCGGCAATCAGGCGGTGATCAACGACGCCAAGGCCCGTCTGTCGGCGCTGTCCATCATGGTGGGGACAGTCGGCGCCACCGGACCGGGTGTCGTCCTCACCATCAACGATCCCGGGCAGGGCCTCGGACCAGAAGCGCTCCTCGACATCATCAACGAGCTGCGGGCGGCCGGTGCCGAGGCGATCGAGATCAAGTCGGGCGGCCAGTCGGTGCGCATTGGGGCTGATTCGTGGGTAACCGGGACCCCAGGACAGCTCACCGTCGACGGCACGCTCCTGGCACCTCCGTATTCGGTTCTGGCGATAGGCGATCCGCCGACACTCGCGGCGGCGATGAACATTCCCGGTGGCGCCGTCGACACCGTGTCGCGTGTGGGCGGTGGCGTTACCATCGACCAGCCGACACGCGTAGACATCACCACCTTGCGGGAACCGAAACCGCGCCAATACGCTCAGCCCGGCAAGTAGCCCTCCGGGCCCAGCGACTACGCAGACCACTGACCGAGAGCAAGGATGATTCACCGTGACCGAAATTCCTGCCGACCTGCACTACACCGAGGAACACGAATGGGTGCGGCGCACGGGTGAGTGCACCGTGCGCATCGGGATCACCGACTACGCACAGTCACAGCTCGGCGACGTGGTGTTCGTCCAGCTGCCGGACGTCGGCTCGGACCTGACTGCCGGCGCCACGTTCGGCGAGGTGGAGTCCACCAAGTCGGTATCTGACCTGTTTGCGCCGATCACCGCGAAAGTTGTTGGCGCGAATGGCGATTTGGATTCCAACCCGCAGCTGGTCAACTCCGACCCATACGGCGAGGGATGGTTGGTCGATCTTGAAGCCACCAGCGCGGCAGACCTCGACGCCGCTCTTAATGACCTCTTAGACGCATCGGGATATGGTGACGCCACCGATTAGGAGGGCACCAGTTCTCCAACCGGTCCGATGACCACTATTTCGGGTGGACCACTGGCCGATAAGGCAGAGGTGGCCCGTTGCGGGCAGTCAGACGGTACGGTCGGAAATGAGCGGCGATGAGCGCTCGCCGCGAAGAGCATGAGGGCAGATAAGGGTCGCGAAGAGCATCAAGCTCAGCGAGATCCGCACTGACAATCGAATCCTCCAGGGGCGAGGAAGAAGGAGCGATGGTGACCGATAACGACAAGGACGACACGTCAGGCGAGGTCACCGCGGAGACGACCTCGGTGTTCCGCGCCGATTTTGCGACGGAGCTGGAAGCGCCCGCGCAGGCCGCTACCGACGTGTCGGGTGTCGAGGGATTGCCTGCCGGTTCGGCACTGTTGGTGGTCAAGCGCGGACCCAACGCGGGATCGCGATTTCTGCTCGATCAGGCGACCACATCGGCCGGACGGCACCCGGACAGCGACATCTTCCTCGATGACGTCACCGTAAGCCGTCGTCACGCCGAATTCCGGCTTGACAGTGGCGAATTCCAGGTCGTCGACGTGGGCAGCCTCAACGGGACCTATGTCAACCGCGAGCCCGTGGATTCGGCGGTTCTCGCCAACGGCGACGAGGTGCAGATCGGAAAGTTCCGTCTGGTCTTCCTGACCGGGCCGAAGTCGGCCGGCGATGACACCGCCCCGGGTGGCCAGTGACAGCTCCCGACCGGCCGGCTCTCACCGGAATGTCGATTGGGTCGGTACTCGACCTGTTGCGTCCGGAGTTTCCGGACGTCACGATCTCGAAGATTCGATTCCTCGAATCGGAGGGCCTGGTTACCCCGTCGCGTAGCGCGTCGGGGTATCGCCGGTTTTCGGCCTATGACGCCGAGCGGCTCCGGTTCATCCTGACTGCCCAACGCGATCACTACCTGCCGTTAAAGGTGATCAAGGAGCAGCTTGACGCCCAGCCCGACGGCGCGCTGCCCGATGTGGCGGGTTTCAGCGGCGGCCCTCGCCTGTTCGCCATCACCGATGGTGATGGAACCAACAGTGTTGCCCGTCAAGGATTTCCATCGGTACGTCCCACCCGGCTCAGCCGCGAGGATCTGCTGTCGCGTTCCGGCGCTGACGAGGTGCTGCTGACCTCGCTCATCAGGGCGGGAATCGTCACCTCCGGCCCAGGCGGTTTTTTCGACGAATACACGGTCCTGATCGTTCAGTGCGCCGCCGAGCTGGCCGACTACGGTGTCGAGCCGCGGCACCTGCGCACCTTCCGATCGGCAGTCGATCGCGAGACCGATTTGATTGCCCAGATCGTGGGCCCGACCGTCAAGGCCAACAAGGCAGGAGCCCGCGACCGCGCCGATGACCTGATCCGGGAGGTGGCGGCGCTATCGATCGCGCTCCACGGCGCGATGATCAAGTCCGCGGTGCGCGGCGTCCTCGATCGCTGAGGACTAGACTCGCGGTACGACAGAAGTACTGGTGTTGGAGGGCACGATGAGCGAAGTTCGAGTCGTGGGAATCCGCGTGGAGCAGCCCCAGAACCAGCCGGTGTTGTTGCTGCGGGAATCCGCCGGCGATCGATACCTGCCGATTTGGATCGGTCAGTCCGAGGCTGCGGCCATTGCCCTGGAACAGCAGGGGGTGGAGCCGGCGCGGCCGCTCACCCATGACCTGATCCGCGATCTCATTGCTGCCCTTGGGCATTCACTCAAGGAAGTGCGGATCGTGGATTTGCAAGAAGGCACGTTCTACGCGGACCTTGTTTTCGACAGTGATATCCGGGTATCGGCACGGCCGTCCGATTCGGTGGCAATCGCGCTGCGCGTAGGGGTTCCGATCTACGTCGAGGAAGCCGTACTGGCCGAGGCGGGCCTGATCATTCCCGACGAGGACGACGAGGACTCCGGCGGAGCGCTGCGAGAAGACGAGGTCGAGAAGTTCAAGGAGTTCCTCGACAGCGTGTCGCCCGACGACTTCAAGGCCACAGAAGGCCCGTAAACAGGGCCTTAAGTAACGAGTAAGTCTCAACCTGACCTTTACAGTCTCGACCCGGGCGCGTCGCGTTGACCGTGATTTCCCGGAGGCCATAATTTGACTCAGCGGCCGGCACGGGGCAGCGCAAGGAGCGTATGCTCGGAGAATTCGTGCTTGGACGAACGCACTACCGGCGGACTCGGTTCCTTGGAATTTCTCAGGGGATTTCTCAGAACCGCGCCACGAGAGCCGGCGAAGCGATCGGCGAGAGGGAGCAGAAGTGGTCGAACAGCCGCAGCAGGGGCAGCTGGACATGACGCTGGATGGGAGTGCGGCGGGTTCCGCCGAGTCATCCGCGTCTGACGGACCTGTCCAGCCGGGTCTCTTCCCGGATGATTCCGTTCCCGACCAGCTCGTTGGCTACCGCGGACCCAGTGCCTGCCAGGTTGCCGGCATCACGTACCGCCAGCTGGACTACTGGGCGCGCACCTCATTGGTGGTTCCCTCGATTCGTGGCGCGGCCGGCTCCGGCAGCCAGCGGCTGTACTCCTTCAAAGACATCCTGGTCCTCAAGATCGTCAAGCGACTGCTGGACACCGGAATCTCGCTGCAGAACATCCGGGTAGCCGTCGAACACCTGCGTCAGCGGGGGGTCGAGGATCTCGCGAACATCACGCTGTTCTCGGATGGCACCACGGTCTATGAATGCACCTCCGCCGAAGAGGTCGTCGACCTCCTGCAGGGCGGACAGGGCGTATTCGGCATCGCGGTCAGCGGTGCCATGCGCGAGCTGACCGGCGCCATTGCCGAGTTCCCGGGAGAGCGCGCCGACGGCGGCGAGGCCATTGAGGCACCCGAGGACGAGCTGGCCTCCCGTCGCAAGGATCGCGCCCGCAAAATCGGCTGATCCGGCTTCACTCACTCGGCGGTCTGGACCAGAGGGTTACCTCGCGTAAACTGGTCAAGCATCGCCCGTGGGCGGGAGAGTGTCATGACCGCCAGTCATGGCCGCCGAAGGAGCAACACCTCTCCGCCAATCTCTCAGGCCCCCGAACCGCCCTCGGCCCCGATGCCTCTGAAAAGCGGTGATCTGATCTTTCGATCAGATCACCCGCCGACGGGGAAAGGCTTCTCACCCCGCGAATCCGCCCGGTGAGACGACCGAATCTCTCAGGCGCCCGCACCGGGTTGATGACAGAGGGAGGGGAGACGCCGTCGCGTGCCTGTCGCGTGACTCGGCCCTCCGGGAGTGTCATGTCTTTCGCCGATCGCCATATCGGTCCCACCGCCGCTGATATCGACACCATGCTTGCCACCATCGGCGTGGCTAGCCTCGATGAGCTCGCCGCGAAGGCCGTCCCGGCCAGCATCCTGGATGAGCAACACGGCGGCCTCGCCGCCGGCCTCGACGCGCTCCCGGCAGCAGCATCCGAGCACGAGGCTCTGGACGCACTGCGGAAACTCGCCAGCCAGAACACGATTGCCGTGTCGATGATCGGACAGGGCTACTTCGACACGCTGACACCACCGGTACTTCGCCGGCACATCCTGGAAAACCCGGCCTGGTACACCGCGTACACGCCGTACCAGCCGGAGATCAGTCAGGGACGCCTTGAGGCGCTGCTGAACTTCCAAACCATGGTCGCAGAGCTCACCGGCCTCGACATCGCGAATGCCTCCATGCTCGACGAGGGTACGGCCGCGGCCGAGGCGATGACGCTCATGCATCGCGCCGTGAAGTCCGGGTCCAGCCGTCTGATTGTCGACGCCGACGTGTACGGGCAGACAGCGGCCGTCATCGCCACCCGCGCCGAACCGCTCGGCATTGAGGTGGTGACCGCCGATCTCACCCAGGGACTGCCCGACGGCGAGTTCTTCGGCGTGATCGTGCAGTTGCCCGGCGCCTCCGGGTTGGTGCACGACTGGACTTCGGTCATCTCCGAGGCCCATCGGCGCGGCGCACTGGTGGCTGTGGGCGCCGACCTGCTGGCCCTCACCCTCATCGCGCCACCCGGTGACATCGGTGCCGACGTCGCCTTCGGCACCACCCAACGCTTTGGTGTGCCCATGGGATTCGGTGGCCCCCATGCCGGGTACCTCGCGGTACACACTGCGCACGCCCGGCAGCTACCCGGGCGCCTCGTTGGTGTGTCGGTGGACGCCGACGGCGCACCCGCATACCGGCTCTCGCTGCAGACCCGCGAACAGCACATCCGCCGCGACAAGGCGACTAGCAACATCTGTACCGCACAGGTACTGCTGGCGGTGATGGCCGCCATGTACGCGAGCTATCACGGCCCGGAAGGGTTGCGCAGCATCGCCACCCGGGTGCACCGCAACGCGCAGCTGCTGGCCTCGGGGCTGACGCGCGGTGGCTACACCGTGGTGTACGACCACTTCTTCGACACGGTGCTGGTGCACGTTCCCGGCAAGGCCGCGGAGATCCAAGCGGCCGCCAAGGCCGAAGGTGTCAACGTCTGGAGTCCCGACGGCGACCACGTCTCGATCGCCTGTGATGAGGCGACCACCCTGCCGCACCTCGTGTCCGTGCTGCGGGCATTTGGGACCGACATGTTCGAGGGCACCCTGGAGGCCCCGTGCCCCCCGGATATCGCGACCCGAGACTCCGATTACCTGACCCATCCGGCGTTCAATCGCTATCACAGCGAGACCGACATGATGCGCTACCTGCGCGCGCTGTCGGACAAGGATATTGCGTTGGACCGCAGCATGATTCCGCTCGGATCCTGCACCATGAAGCTCAACGCCGCCGCCGAGATGGAGCCCATCACCTGGCCGCAGTTCGCCACTCAGCATCCGTTTGCCCCGGCGAGCGATTCTTGCGGCCTGCGCACGCTGATCGCCGATCTCGAAGGCTGGCTATCCGATATCACCGGGTATGACAACGTGAGCCTGCAGCCCAACGCGGGATCGCAGGGCGAGTACGCGGGGCTGCTGGCCATCCGCCAGTACCACATCGACCGCGGCGAAAGTGCGCGTGAGGTGTGTCTGATCCCGTCGAGCGCTCATGGCACCAACGCCGCCTCGGCCGCCCTGGCGGGTATGCGCGTCGTGGTGGTGGCCTGCCGAGAGAACGGCGACGTCGACCTGGACGACCTGCGGGCCAAGATCGCGGCTAATGCCAGCACGCTGGCGGCAATCATGATCACGTACCCATCCACCCACGGTGTCTACGAGCACGACATTGCCGATATCTGTGCGGCCGTGCACGACGCCGGGGGACAGGTGTACGTCGACGGCGCGAACCTGAACGCCCTTGTGGGACTTGCCCGTCCCGGGCGCTTCGGCGGCGATGTCAGCCACCTGAACCTGCACAAGACGTTCTGCATCCCTCATGGCGGCGGTGGGCCCGGCGTCGGGCCCGTCGCGGTGCGCAGCCACCTCGCGCAGTACCTGCCGGGGCATCCGTACGCCGACGAACTGCCGTCCGGACCCCCGGTGTCCTCGGCGCCCTATGGTTCGGCATCGATCCTGCCGATCACCTGGGCCTATATCCGGATGATGGGACCCGACGGCCTGCGGGCGGCGTCGCTGACCGCGATCGCCTCGGCCAACTACCTGGCACGCCGTCTCGACGAGTACTACCCGGTGCTCTACACCGGCGATAGCGGCATGGTGGCCCACGAGTGCATCTTGGACCTGCGGGATATCACTAAGAACACCGGCGTGACCGTCGACGATGTGGCTAAGCGCCTGGCCGACTACGGCTTCCACGCACCGACGATGAGCTTCCCGGTGGCCGGCACGCTCATGGTGGAGCCCACCGAGAGCGAGAGCCTGGCCGAGGTGGATGCCTTCTGTGAGGCGATGATCGCGATCAAGGCCGAGATCGACAAGGTCGGCTCGGGAGTGTGGCCGGTGGAGGACAACCCGCTGCGCGGGGCGCCGCACACCGCCGAATCTCTCACCGCCGACGAGTGGAATCACCCGTACGGCCGGACTGAGGCGGCGTACCCGCTCGGAAAGGGTTTCCGCCCCAAGGTGTGGCCGCCAGTGCGTCGCATCGACGGTGCCTACGGCGACCGCAACCTGGTGTGCTCCTGCCCACCAATCGAGGCCTTCGCCGAGTAGTGATGTCGCCCGAGCAGTCCTCCGTGCGCGGGGGACTGCTCGCGGCTAGGACACGAAGCGCGTGATGGCTGCGGCCAGCTCCGGGCTGTTCGAGGCCGTCAGGTTCTGGTAGGCACCACCGGTCTGCTGAGCGAGCGCCTGCCAGGTCTGCTGATCGGAGTCGTTGCCGAAGTCGATCACGTTGATGCGCACCGGCCGCGCCGGATCCTTCTGGCGGTTGATCGTGTCGATGAGGCCGGCACTGTCCAGGCTCTGATCGGTGTGCGAGTGGCCCGCCACGATGAGTACCGAGTTGACTTGATTCGGACGGAAGCTGTTGACCGCTTCCTGGTATACGTTGCGCAATGTGGTGAATGCCACCGCACCGTTGGCGGTCGGCTGCAGCGCCGTCAACGCATCGGCCACACTCTGTGACCTGGGCACGCCCTCGACATCGTCGGAGGCTGCACCCAACCGCACGACGGTGTTGCCTTCCTTGCCGTCATATGTCCAGAGCCCGACACCAGAGCCCGGGGCAACGGTGCGTATGCGGTTGGCAAGCGCCCCAGTCACATCGGACAACTTCACGCCCTCGGAGGACAACGAGGAATCCAACATAATGGTGGTCGCCCCGGCGCCAGTTGACGTGCCATCGGCCAGCGCGACACGAACCTTGTCCTCGATGGTCAGCGGCTTCTCGATCTTCGCGAAGCTCACCACGTCGCTACTGGGCAGATCTGCTCCCTCGGCGCGGAAACCAGCGGCCGCGAGATCCTTGAGCTGATCCTTATCGCCCAGGAAACGCGCGAATTGGCTTGCCGCGGTGTGCTGCTCCTCAGACAGCCACGCACCGTCCAGCTGCACGGTGGGGTAGTCGGCAATCGGAGTAGCCCCGGCGGGCAACCATGCGGCGATGACCTTCTTGGCGTCGCCATTGCTGCGGGTACGGGCATAGAGCTGCTGCTCGGTGGTGACCACCGAGTGCACCGCGGCACCGGGCTGCTCGCCACCGTCAAGCAGCGCACCCAGGGCATCGGAGAGATTGTTGGCGGGCAGCTTGGGAGCCGTCGCGGCCAACGACGCGGCCGCGCCGGCACCGAGCTCAGGCGAATCGCCGGGACGAACACTGGCGGCCGCCACCGCTTCCGCGGCCAGCTGCGCCGCATCTGCGTTGCCGCTCGAGGGCAGCGCCAATCGCAACGAGCCCCAACCGGGAAGACCGAAACCGTCCAGTGAGTTCGGAACATTTTGCAGCGCAGGCAGATCCGCCCAGCTCTTATCGGCAGGAATGGCCTGGCGCAGCCGTGGGGTGGTCGCAATCACGACCGGCGTACTAACCAACGACCGGCTGTCGCTCACGATGTTGGTCTTCGAAGCCGCCTTCAGCCGCGCCGAGGAGATCGAGCTCCCCGGAATCCACAGCGCCGGTTGCGCTCCGAGCTCGGCGGGCCATTGACCCGTCAGCCCCTTGATCACGTTGGTCGTATCTGCCGGGCGCACCGTGACGGTGAAGCAGTAGTCGCCGATCACCTCGTGCTTCTGGTTGAACCGTTCGGATAACTCGCCAATCCGGTCCGCGATGGACGGATCGGCAACCACGGCGATGGCGTTGTTTCCGTGCACGCAGGTCGCGGAGGCCTCCGCTTGGTTGTCGGTCGTCCGCCTGTCGAAGTACCACCACAGTCCGATGGACACGGCCACCACAAGCACGGCCGCGACGACGCCGACCAGCCCCTTGCTGACGCCCCAGTTGCTACCGCCGCTGCGGTGCGACCGCTGCCAGCTGCCTGTGTCGAACTCTGAACCGGAGCTCGACTCGTACACCGGCTCGGAGTCCGCGTCCCAATGGTCGTTGTCGTCCCGATCGTTTGGGCTACCCGACCCAGATGCGCTGTGCCTGCCCATGTGTTGTCGCGACCCTTCTGATCGTGTCTAAATACTTGTTCAGCGGTTGAGTACGAGCCCCGCTGCGCGTCGGCCCGAGTCTACTGTCCCTGACCGCCGATACCACGGTGCGCGCAACCAAACCGCGTCCAAATAGACACGGAGACGTACCCTGCACCACGAGGTAAAGGCACGCCCGACGGCCATCCGCTACTTGGCCGCCGCGGCCTTGTACTCGCGACGGCGCCGGTGCAGGATCGGCTCGGTGTACCCGTTCGGCTGATCCTTACCCTCCAGAATGAGCTCCTTGGCGGCCTCGAAGGCAATGTTGCTGTCGAAGTCCGGAGCCATCGGACGGTAGTCCTTGTCGCCGGCGTTCTGCCGATCGACAACCGGTGCCATCCGCTTGAGACCCTCGACCACCTCGTCCTCGGTGATGACATCGTGCCGCAGCCAGTTGGCCAGCAGCTGGCTGGAGATACGCAAGGTAGCGCGGTCCTCCATGAGCGCCACGTCGTGGATGTCCGGAACCTTGGAACAGCCGACTCCGTGGTCGATCCAGCGCACCACGTAGCCGAGGATCGACTGGCAGTTGTTGTCGATCTCCTCGCGGATGTCCTCCGCGGTCCAGTCGTGACGCGATTCAGCCAACGGGATGGTGAGCAATGACTCCAATTCAGCGCGGTGTTTACCGGCGAGCTCCTGGTCCACCGCCTTGACGTCAACCTGGTGATAGTGCAGCGCGTGCAGGGTCGCCGCGGTGGGGGACGGCACCCACGCTGTGGTGGCTCCCGCGCGCGGCTGCGCGATCTTCTGCGCGACCATGTCCGCCATCAGGTCGGGCATGGCCCACATGCCCTTACCGATCTGCGCCTTGCCGGCCAGGCCGGCACCCAGCCCGGTGTCGACGTTGTGATCCTCGTACGCCAGGATCCACGGCTGCGACTTCATGACGGCCTTGCGGCACATCGGACCGGCTTCCATCGAGGTGTGGATCTCGTCGCCGGTGCGGTCCAGGAAGCCGGTGTTGATGAACACCACGCGATCCGAGGCGGCCTTGATGGCGGCCTTCAGATTGACGGTGGTGCGGCGCTCCTCGTCCATGATGCCGACCTTGAGGGTGGCGTGCGGAAGTCCGAGCACCTCTTCGACGCGGCCGAACAGCTCGGCGGTGAAGGCCACTTCCTCGGGCCCGTGCATCTTGGGCTTCACGATGTAGACGGACCCGGTACGGCTGTTCTTCAGCGGACCGTTCTTCTTGCCGGAACGCAGGCCATGAATGGCGATGAGGCTGGTGAACAGCGCGTCCTGGATGCCCTCGGGCATCTCGTTGCCCGCGGCGTCCACGATGGCGTCATTGGTCATCAGGTGGCCGACGTTGCGGACGAACAGCAGGCTGCGGCCCGGCAAGGTCAGCTCACCCTTGCCGTCCGGGGTGTTGAACACGCGGTCCTCGTTGAGCACCCGGGTGAATGTCTTGCCGCCCTTGGAAACATCCTCGGACAGGTCTCCTTTGTTGAGTCCCAGCCAGTTTCGGTACCCGAGCACCTTGTCCTCGGCGTCCACGGCGGCCACCGAGTCCTCGAAGTCCATGATCGTGGTGATCGCCGATTCCAGCACGACATCCTTGATGCCAGCCTTGTCGGTGGATCCGACCGGGGAGTCGGGGTCGATCAGAACCTCGATGTGCAGGCCATGATTGATGAGCAGCACCGACCACTGTGGCTTGCCGAGCTTGCCGGTGTAGCCCACGAACTGGTCGGGATTCCGCAGCCCCGTGGAGAGTTCGTCGCCCAAATCGATGAGCAGTTGGCCGTCGTCGATCTTCAGGCCGATGGCGTCTTTCCACGAGCCGGCCGCCAGCGGCGCCGCGCCGTCGAGCACCTCGCGCGCATACGCGATGACCTTGTCACCGCGGATCCTGTTGTACCCACCTGTGCCGGGGGCCTCTTTCTCGGCCCCATCGGTTTCCGGAATGACGTCGGTGCCGTACAGCGCGTCATAGAGGGAGCCCCAGCGTGCATTGGCGGCGTTAAGCGCGAAGCGCGCGTTCAGGATCGGAACAACCAGCTGCGGCCCTGCCGTCGTGGTGATCTCGTCGTCCACGTTGGCGGTGGTGATGGTGAAATCCTCGGGCTCCGGAACCAGGTATCCGATCTCGGTGAGGAACTCCCGATACTCCGACTGATCCAGCGGCTCGATGGCGCGCTGCCGATGCCAGCGATCAATCTGAGTTTGCAGGTCGTCGCGCCGGTCGAGGAGCTCGCGGTTCCGCGGAGCCAAATCGGTGACTACTTTGTCGACCCCAGCCCAGAAAGCGTCGGCATCCACACCGGTGCCCGGGAGGGCCTCATTGGTGATGAAGTCGTATAGCACCCGCGCCACGCGCAGGTTGCCCACATCGACGCGATCACTCATCGCAACTCCTCTGTGTTGTTTGTGGGTCTGGGACCGGACGCTCTTGCGAATCGGTGAACAATGATCCTACTCATTGGTAGCCATCAACCCCGAAACCGCGCTATATGCGGTGAGTTCCGTCACGCACGGTGCCGACGAGATCCTCCACCAGATCCTCCAGTGTGACCAGGCCCACTACGCTGCCGTCGGTGGTTGACATGAGCGCCAGATGACTGTTGCTACGACGCAATGTCGACAGCGCCTCCGGTAGCGGAACCGAACCGTGCAACCGCGGCAGGGGCCGAATGAACGCGGGGTCGATGATCGCCTCTGGATCGTCCCCCATGCTCAAGACGTCCTTTATGTGCAGATAGCCGAGGTAATCCCCGTGGGGTCCAATGACTGGGAATCGTGAGTAACCAGTTTCGGCCACGACACGTTCCACAGCGGTCACCGAAGGCGCCTGCGCCGAGCCCGATACGACGATCGATCGAATCTGGTTAGCGGGCACCACCACGTCCGCGACCACCCGGTGCTGGATCTGCAGCGCGCGCCGTAACCGGGTGTGTTCTTCCTCGTCAAGCAGCCCCTCGGACAGCGACTCCGCGATCATTTCCGAAAGCTCCACGGTGGACACCGTGACCTCAAGCTCGTCCTTCACCGGGACCTTGACGATCCGCAACGCGGTGTTGGCACACCAGTTGTAGAAGGCGATCAGGGGCCGTGCCAGCCGGATGTAGACCAGGTAGGGCGGAATCAGAAGCATGGCCGCGGATTCCGGACCGGCGATGGCGATGTTCTTGGGCACCATCTCACCGAGCAACACGTGCAACAGCACCACGATCGACAGCGAGATGACGAACGCGACGGTGTGCGTCACCGCCGAGGGGGCGCCCAACAGCTCGAAAGGACGTTCCAGAAGGTGCGCTACGGCGGGCTCCCCGATGCGGCCCAACAAGATTGAACAGATCGTGATGCCGAGCTGGGCACCGGCGAGCATCAGAGACAGCTTCTGGCCAGCCATCATCACCGTCACCGCGCGCTTCTTGCCGGCCTCCGCCAGTGCCTCGAGCCGATCCCTGCGGGCGGAGATGAGGGCGAATTCGGCGCCGACGAAAAACGCGTTCGCCAAAAGCAATGCGGCGGTGAGTAGTACGCTCAGTATCTCTGTTTGTATGCTGCTACCCATCGTGGTCATTCCCCCGAGCGTCGGTGTCAGTCAGCTCGGTGAGCTCGATCTGGTCGATCCGTCGACCGTCCATGCCCGCGACCCGGGCCCTCCAGCGGGGCAGCTCAGCGAACGGATGGTCCGGCACCACCGCCGACAATTCGACGGTCTCGCCGACGGTCGGGATGTGACCGAGCTCCTGGAGCACCAGACCGCCGATCGTCTCGTACTCACCCTCGGGGGCCCGGTAACCGGTCGCTGCCGAGACCTCGTCGATGCGCAACAGACCCGACACCACCCAACCGCCCCCGGAGGACACCACGTCGGGCGTTGCGTCATCGTGCTCGTCCCGCACATCACCCACGATCTCCTCGATCATGTCCTCGACCGTCACCAGTCCGGCGGTGCCGCCGTACTCGTCGACCACCAACGCGGTCTGCATGCCGTTGGCCCGCACCTGCTCCATGACCGCGTCGCCGTCGAGAGTCGAGGGCACCACCGCGACCGGCCGGGCCAGACTCGCCAGCGTGGTCGTGGCACGGCGATCCCGTGGCACCTCGAAGATTTGCTTGACGTGAACGATGCCGATCGTCGCGTCAAGATCACCCTCGGTGATCGGAAACCGCGAGAAGCCCGTGTCTACGGCGATGGCGATCAGGTCGGCGACAGTGTCCGTCGCCTCCAGCGATTCGATCTCGGTGCGCGGTGTCATGAGTTCCTCGGCGGTGCGGCTTCCGAACCGCAGCGAACGGTCCACCAGCACCGCGGTGGTTTCGTCCAGCGCGCCGCTGCGGGCCGAGGTGCGCACCAGCGACCCCAGCTCCTGGGGTGAACGCGCCGATCGCAGCTCCTCGGCGGGCTCAATTCCCATGCGCCTCAGCACCCAGTTGGCGATGCCGTTCAACGCGCGGATCGCGAAGGCGAATACCGCAGAGAACAGCACCATGGGCCCCGCGGTGGCGCGTGACGTCGAGATAGGGCGCGCCAAGGCGAAGTTCTTGGGCACCAGCTCACCGAAGATCATCGATATCGAGGTGGCGATGACGAGCGCCAGCGCCAGCGATATCGCGCTGCTGACCGTCGCTCCGGTGTATCCGATCGCCTGCGTGAGCAGGCGCGCAATCACCGGCTCGGCCAGATAACCGGTCACGAGTGTCGTGATGGTGATGCCGAGCTGGGCCCCCGACAGCTGGAACGACAACGTGCTGTGCGCCCGTTTGACCATCCTGTCCCGGCTATCACCGGTCTTGGCGCGCGCCTCGATGGAGCTGCGCTCCAATGCGGTCAGGGAGAACTCGGCAGCCACGAAGAGCGCCGTCCCCGCGGTCAGCGCGATGAACGCAAGCAAGCTCAGCCCGGTGAATAAGAGCGTCACCGCTGGCTGGCCCCTTAGGTTGAGTGATCACACGGTGTGACCGTCGTGAGGCTCATGGTAACGGTGCATGTGGCCAGCAGGTACTTAACCATCGAGGGAGGACGGTTACCAACCTTCGGGAAGCGGGCGCCCCTCGGCGAATCCGGCGGCCGACTGGACGCCCAGAACCACCCGTTCGTGCAGCTCGGCCAGCGTGCGCGCGCCGACATACGTGCAGGTGCTGCGCACGCCCGAGATGATGTGGTCGATGAGGTCCTCAACACCGGGACGTTGCGGGTCCAATTCGATCTTCGAGGTGGAAATGCCCTCCTCGAACAGGCTCTTGCGAGCCTGGTCGAAGGCGCTGTCACCGGCGGTGCGGGCGGCCACCGCACGCTTGGACGCCATCCCGAAGCTGTCCTTGTAGCGGCGGCCGCTGGGAGAAAGCTGCAGATCTCCGGGAGATTCGTGCGTGCCGGCGAACCAGGAACCGATCATCACGTTGGCAGCACCCGCCGCGAGCGCCAGGGCGACATCCCGTGGATGCCGGACTCCACCGTCGGCCCACACATGGGCGCCGAGTTCCCGTGCGGCCGCTGCACATTCGATGACGGCAGACAGCTGCGGGCGACCCACGCCGGTCATCATCCGGGTGGTGCACATGGCGCCCGGGCCCACACCCACCTTCACGATGTCCGCACCGGCCCCGATCAGATCCCGGGTGCCCTGCGCCGACACCACATTGCCCGCGGCGATGGGCACGCCCAGCGATAGCTCCGCGACCGATCCCAGCACCTCGATCATCTTCTGCTGGTGTCCGTGCGCGGTGTCGATGACTAGGAGATCCACGCCGGCCTGCGCCAAAGCCGTCGCCTTGGCGCGGACATCGCCGTTGATACCGACCGCGCCGGCGATACGCAGGCGTCCGCTCGCATCCACGGCCGGTGTGTACAAACCAGCCCTGATCGCCCCGGTACGGGTGAGGATCCCCGCCATGGTTCCGTCCGGGCGCGTCACAACCGCCACCGGCACATGGGCCTCGGCCAGGCGATCGAAGATCGCCCGCGGATCGGTCCCCGTGGGCACCGCGACAAAGTCGGTGGTCGCGATGTCGTGCACGCGGGTGAACCGGTCGATGCCGGTACAGGCAGCCTCGGTGACCAGCCCCCGTGGCTTACCGTCCTCCAGCACCACCGCGGCCCCGTGCGAGCGCTTGTGGATCAGCGCCACCGCCTCGCCCGCCGAGTCATCAGGCGCCAGGGTCACCGGCGTGTCGTAGATCAGATCGCGACTCTTGACGAACTCGACCGTCTGCGCGACCGCCTGCACCGGAAGATCCTGGGGCAGCACGGTGATTCCGCCACGGCGCGCGACGGTCTCGGCCATCCGTCGCCCCGCCACCGCCGTCATGTTGGCGACCACGATCGGGATCGTGGTGCCGGTGCCGTCTGCGGTGGTCAGGTCGACATCGAA
Organism: Mycobacterium sp. D16Q14; assembly: GCA_002013415.1. Lineage (GTDB taxonomy): Bacteria > Actinomycetota > Actinomycetes > Mycobacteriales > Mycobacteriaceae > Mycobacterium. The sequence goes on along the minus strand of MAEX01000012.1, from coordinate 108,025 downwards.
CCGCGAGATGACATCCGAGTGGTTCGGTACCACGAAGACATCGTCGTAGGTGAGGTCGTACGGTGGCCGCTGCCCGTCTAGAAACTGCACAGTATCGCTTTCCTTATGCCTACCGAGATGCCTACCGAGGCGTCCGGTTTACGCCTCTACCTCGCTACGGTCGCCGCTCCAGAGGGTGTGGAACTTGCCGGGGGAGTCCACGCGCTCATAGGTGTGCGCACCGAAGAAGTCTCGCTGCGCCTGGGTGAGGGCGGCGGGCAGGCGATCGGTGCGCAAACCGTCGTAGTACGACAGCGACGAGGCGAAGCCCGGGACCGGAATGCCCAGCTGCGTCGCCGTCACCACGACGCGACGCCAGCTGTCGATGCCGTTTTCAACGGCGGTGCGGAAGTACGGGGCGGCGATCAGCGTGGCCAGGCCGGGCTCGTCGGCAAAAGCCTCCTTGACGCGGTTGAGGAACTGGGCGCGGATGATGCAGCCACCCCGCCAAATGGTGGCCAGGTCACCCGGCTTGACGTTCCAGCCGTACTCGGCGCTACCCGCGGCGATCTGGTTGAAGCCCTGCGCGTACGCCACAATCTTCGATGCGTACAGTGCCTGTCGCACATCTTCGACAAATTGCTTTGCATCGCTTGGCTTCTCGCCCAGCGATCCGGAGGTGAAACCTGCCGCGGCGGCACGCTGGGGGCGTGATCCGGACAGTGCACGGGCGAAGACCGCCTCGGCGATGCCAGTGACCGGTACGCCTAGGTCCAGGGCGGACTTTACGGTCCAGCGACCGGTGCCCTTCTGCTCGGCGGCATCGACGATGACATCAACCAAGGGCCGTCCAGTCTTGGCATCGGTGTGGGCCAGCACATCGGCGGTGATCTCGATGAGATAGCTCTCCAGCTCACCGCTGTTCCACTCGGTGAAGACCTCGGCGATATCGGGTGCCGACATACCCAGCGCATCGCGTAGCAGTTGGTAGGCCTCGCCGATCAGCTGCATATCGGAGTACTCGATGCCGTTGTGCACCATTTTCACGAAGTGCCCCGACCCGTCCGGGCCGATATGCGTGCAGCAGGGCGTGCCATCGACGTGTGCCGCAATGGATTCCAGCAGCGGACCCAGCGCCTTGTATGACTCGACGGGGCCGCCGGGCATGATCGAGGGGCCATTCAGCGCGCCCTCCTCACCACCGGAGATTCCCGCGCCGACAAAGTGCAGTCCACGTGCGGCCAGCGCGGCCTCACGGCGAATGGTGTCGGTGTACAGGGCGTTACCGCCGTCGATGATGATGTCGCCGGGCTCCATCGCCGATGCGAGCTCTTCGATAACGGCATCGGTGGGATCACCGGCCTTCACCATGATCAAAACGCGGCGCGGGCGCTCGAGGGCCGCGACGAACTCCTCGACCGTCTCGCTGCGAATGAAGTTGCCCTCGGACCCGTGATCGGCCAACAGCGCGTCGGTCTTCGCGACCGATCGGTTATGCAGGGCGACGGTGTATCCGTGCCGTGCGAAGTTCCGCGCGATATTCGATCCCATGACGGCCAGACCCGTCACGCCGATCTGAGCTTTTCCCTGCGCCGAGCCGTCTGCAGCCGTCACCAGCACATCCTTTCGTTGACGTGTTGCGCACCAAAGCCGTTCACTCTTCGCGCAAGCGGCTCATCTGAACCGAATGCTCTGCGCGCAAGCGGCTCATCGCCGATTCTCGCGCAGTCACTTGTGACCCGCGAGCGCGGGTCACCTACTCCCGGGTTAACTGCTGAACAAGCGCTGAAGTTCGGTTAACCATGGGATGACCACAGCCAACGTCGGCACCACCAGTATGGCCGCAGCGGCCGCATAGGCGCCGCACGACAGGACCAGGCTGTTCCCGCTCCCGCCCAAGCGCCGGACCCGGATCAGGGTGGTGGGGCCACCGGCCGCCATCGCACCGACCGGAGTCGGGCCACCCGCGCACGCGACGAGTGCGCGGGCCAGGGGAGTAGGGCCGGCCGTCCTGACCGCGGCATCATCGGCGAGCAGCTCGACGAGCAGCTTGACCGCGTCCAGCGCGTTCTTGCTGCGCACGATGACCGGGAACGCGTCGTGGACGGCGGTGAAAGCCTCGAGTACCAGGTCATGGCGCGCGCGCAGATGGGCGCGCTCGTGCGCGACGATGGCGGTCACCTCATTGTGTCCCAGTGTGCTCAGCGTTCCCTCGCTGACGACCACACGGCTCCGCACACCCGGCAAGCAGTAGGCCAAGGGTTCGTCGACTTCCAGCACCCGAAGATCGTGGTCACGCCGGCGATGGATGTCGTAGCCCCCGCGCCAGTTCTCGCAGTACCGCTTGTGATCCAGCAGGTCGACGACGGCCCGGTGATGGGCGCGCCGGCGGCGGGTACGTACACCCACCCGGATCACCGACACCATGAGCCGGATGCCGATGAGGATCGTGATCGCGAACACCGTGACGTAGAGCAGCCACAAACCCCAACCGAGGCGGTCGATTTCACCGGTGATCGTGGCGGTGGGGTGGCCATCCGGCCCCGGTACGAGAAGTCTGCTCGCGATCGCAAGCCCGGAACTGAACGCGGAAAGAACGGCGGCCGCGGCAATGGCCTGCCACAGAACCATCGCGGCACGTGGAGCGCGGTATGGCCAGCGCGCACGCGCGAGCAACGCCGGTACGGGACCGGTCAGCAGCAGCGCGAGAATCGCGAACGCCAGGGCGGACACATAACTAGTGTCCCTTACTCGGTGGGGCGACCGCCAGCAGATGGATCTTTGGCTTCGAGCTCGGCCAGTGCACGGCGCAGTGCATCGGCCTCATCGGGGCCAACACGCTCCACGAAGTGCACCAAGGCCGCCTCGCGGGCACCCGAGTTGTTGGCCTGCGCCAACGCGTCCACCATCAGGCCCGCGACAAGCTCGTCGCGGCCATGCACGGGTGCGTAGCGGTGCGCGCGATCATCGCGGTGCTGAACCACCAGATCTTTCTTCGCGAGACGTTGCAACACGGTCATAACGGTCGTATAGGCGAGGTCACGCCGCGACGACAGTGCCTCGTGGACCTGGCGGACAGTCTGGGGCTCGGGAGAGGACCACAGATGGTCCATCACCGCGCGTTCAAGTTCGCCCAGGCGTGCCATTCCGAACATTCTACGTTTACCTCCGACGCAGTGCCGTACTACATCCAGTCGTACTTCTTCTGACAGCCAACGATCCATAGCTCGGTCTTTGTTCCAGCGCTCGATTCCGTCTCACCATGTGGGCCAAATCCGTCAACACGGCCCGAGATCAGGAGCTTCGGTGAGGGCAGTCACAACACCCGCACCTGGCGATGTCATCCTACATGTGGTTAGGCTTACCTATCTTGCCTACGTGAAGGGAGGCTGCCAACTGTGACACTGGCCATCGACCGATGCTCTTCGACCAGGAGTCTCATCGCCGACGATCCGCTGATCGCCGGGATGTCCATCCGCCAATCACTGCCGCTGCACGAATCGAGCAGTCGGCTTCGCGAGCTGTATCCGGAATGCCCGCGGGCCTACGGCGTCGCCGTCATGTCCGATGTCGGCCGGCGCCGATGGTGGCCGCTCGCACGCGCCTTGAACACCGACCGGCTTGAGCGGATGTACGCCCGCGCCATCGAGGAGACCGGCAGCGATGCCGTCGCTGTCCATCAGCTCGCGGACGCTCTCGTCCACACCGTAGTCGGCCGATTAGTCGCCCTGGTCGTGCTGGAGGGCCGCGCCTGGGATCCGGGCCTAGGGAACCTGTGGGTCTATTTCGATTCCGAGGGCTGCATCGATTGGGCGGGGGTCGTGGACCCGACGCTACGCGTGTTGCCCGATGACCCGGACCGCGACCGCGAACAGGTCGTGGTCTTCCCCGGCGAGGAAGCACTCGCTGCGTGGACAGCACACCGATGCCACCGCGCACTCGCACCCCTGTTCACGCGACTGTCACAGATCAGTTCCGGGGCTATGGAAATCGGACAGATGTGGCAGCTGGTCGGCTCGACCGTGGTGGGGGCGGCGACTCACGTTCCGCTGCTCGCGCGGTCCAGTGAGACCGATGGAATGCGGCGCGGACAGGCGATCCTCGACCGCTTCATGACACTCGGATTGCCGGTTCGCCACAAAGCCCTTGCAATTTAGGGAAGCCTTGCCTATCCTTGGAAACGTCGAACGCGCTACAGCGCGACCAGACACCCGGACCGCGCCGGAGTCCTGAGGGCTGCAGAGACCCCCGGTCCACTCGAAGGAAGTGCCCCACCTGCTTCGGCAGGTGGGGCACTTCTTCGTTATCGGATGCCGCACTGATATGAACATCGAATGCCTGACACGCCGGAGCGCCTCAGCCAGATGCCCACCGCGCCCTTCGACCAGCTCGTGGGGCTCGAATACACCTCGGTGACACCCGAGGGAGTGTCCGCCAGCCTGACGATCACCGAAAACCTGTTGCAACCCAACGGGATCGTGCACGGGGGCGTGTATTGCTCGGTGGTAGAGAGCGTGGCGAGCGTCTCCGGGTACATCTGGCGCGCCAACGTGTTGGGGGAGGAGAGCGCGGTGGTCGGCGTCAACAACAACACCGACTTCCTGCGCGCCATCTCATCGGGCACGCTCACCGCCACATCCACGCCGATACACCGAGGCCGTCGTCAGCAGCTGTGGCTTGTCACCATCACCGACGACGAGGGCCGGACAATCGCACGCGGGCAGGTTCGCCTACAGAACTTGTGAGACTCGGGTGGTCGCGACCCCCGCGCGCCCACCCGAGCTCATTTCGAGAGACGTCGGCCTGCCCCCCGATGGTCGGGCCGCCATCCTCGTCCCCCTGCCCGGGTCCAGTCCCCACTGGGATCCAGGTGGCTCGTCAGCTCAGCTGCAGCTTGTCGACAATCCTGTCGGCCATCTTCTGCACGAGTTGCTTTGAATTGCTTCGTGCGCAAACCTGCGTCTGCACAATCACGTTGGCTACGCCGTTGTACGACACGAAACAGCGGTACTTACTCGGGCCGTAGGTGAGCGCCCAGTTCGCCTTCTTGGCGTTCGCGGACGAAACCGACACCGTGACGGGCACCTTCTCGCCGTCCGGATCGGTGAAGTTGTACGTCGTTCCGTCGCATTCGTTGATCGCGTCGACGGCCGTCGTGAACTGCGTCTGTGCGGCGTTCTTGTCCTTATATGCCGCGATCGCCTGGTACACCTGGGCGTCCGGATTCTTGGCGTCCCCGAGCAGCATCTCTGTTCCGCGGAACGTCTCGTAGTCCTTACCCACGGACTCGACCGTCAACCCTTGCGTCACATTGCAACTCGCGTCGTCGGACTCCGTGGCCGTGAAGGGCTTCTCCCGTTTGTTGGTCTTGGCGACCTCGGTATCGAGAGCCTTCGCGATCTCCTCGTCGGTGAATAGCGCCGCCACCATGGCATCCTCACTGATCTTGTCCTGTCCGGGCCACCCGGTCAGAGCCGCGGGCCCGCTGCGCGTGGGGCCCGGCGCAGGGGCGTTGACCGACCGTGACGTGGTTGTGGTGGCAGCCGTCGAGGTGCCGGTGGCCTCCTTCTGGGTGGAGCACCCGGATAACGCCAGCGCCGCGATTGCCGTAGCGCACAGCGCCGTCCGCACCGTCGTGCCACCAAACGTGCTTGCCATAAACCCCCCTGTCATTTTCTTCGCCGCGATCATTCCGGGATCCATTCGGCCATGCGGTCGACGATCGCGGTCACCGCCGGCGCTCCATTGCCCGCTTGGCACAGCCGGGTACCAAACACCACATTGTTCTTCGCCCGGTACTCGAAAAAGCATCTCCAAGCCGATGGTTTGCCATCGTTGAGCTGCTGTTCGACCCATTTCGCCGTCTTCCCCTCGGCAGAGAAACTCTCCACCCGCCAGTCGAGGTCGCCGGTCGGCTGCTCGGTGTCGACACAGCTCTTCAACGAGTCCGGGAATGCCTTTTTCATCTGGTCTGCAGCGGTCTTCGCATCGGCGAACAGCACCACCGCCTGCCACACAATGTGGTCGTACCGCTCCTTTGACTCCTTTTGTACGACGTGCCGGTACGTCGTCCATTCGTCACCCAGAACGTCAGTGAACGGTCCGGCCAGCGCCTCACATTTGCCGCTTCTCGGCGAATCCTCCGGAGTCGAGCTCTTCACCTCGAAGGTCAGCGGCGAGCCCACGATCTTGCCGACGTCATCGGCAGAGATCAGCGTGGCTTCGGCCTTCTCCGGGGTCACAATCACCGGCGGAGGCGGTTCCAGCGACGTCGTGACGGACGGTGCGGTGGTCTTGGGGCTTGTCGGGGACACCGCGTCCTGCGAATCGACCTGCGCGCCCGATGTCGCGGTCGCACCGACCGGGATCGGTTTGATACCTTCCGAGTCGGTGCCACAACTCACCGCGAGCATCGCAGCCAGACCAAGCCATCCGGCCGTCAATACGTAACGCATCCAAATCCCTCCCTGTCGATTTCAGACCCGCATCGACCCAAATCATGGCTACATCGGGTTACTCGCGCCCAGTGTTACACGCCCCTCGCGAAGGCTGGCTTACTTGGGCTTGGTGGCCGCCGCCATCCTGTCCATGATCGCCTTCATCGCGGGTACGCCATTACCGCGCTGGCAGACGGTCGCCGAGAACAGCACGTTGTCGATGATGCGTGCCGCCTTGTTGCAGCGCCATCCGTTGGGCTGACCATCTTCGATCTGCTCAAGCACCCATTGCACCCGGTCTTGCGACACCTCACGCACGGTTACGCGCCAGGTCGCCGTGTCGGTCTTGATGTCCTCACCTGAACACTCGCGGACCGTGACCGGGAACTCCTTCGAATAGGTTTCCGCCGCAGCATCTTTGGCTGGGTATAACAAGACGCGCTGCCCGATCGAGTGATCGTAGGTGTCCTTGGATTCCTGGTACCACACGTTTCGATAGGTGGTCCACGTGCTGCCGATATCGGTCGTCAACGGCACCAGGAGAGCCCGGCACGACTCCTTGCCCTCGATTGTCGACGATTGTGGATCCGAAGACTTCCCTTCGTAGTCCAGCGTGGATCCGATGAGTTCGCCGACGTCGTCCTTGGGGACAGTCAGCGAGTTGGCGGTATCCGGACTGATCGCGTTCTCCGAGACGGTGGTCGACGTCTTCGGGGTACCCGACGGCGCGGCCGACCCAGAAGTCGCCGGATCCTTCTGACCACCCCCGAAGATCGAACACCCGGTCAGGACGATTGCCGCACACACCGCGACCACGGCCTTCCGATACACCGATGTGCCAGTCACCTTCATCCCCTTCATTCCGGAATCCACGCCGCGATCCGGTCGGCAATGGTCGTAACCCCGGGCACACCATCGCCGAACTGGCACAGGTACGCCCCGAAGAGCACGTTGTTCTTGTTACGGAAGTCGAAGAAGCAGTGCCAGGGCGTGCCCTCTGCGATCTGAAGCTGAGCCCATGTGGCCGCGGTGTCGGTGACCTTGGTGATGCTGCTGATCTTCCACTTGTCGTTCAACATGGAAATCCCCGCGTCAACGCATGTTTTGGAGATGGTCAGCGGATATGACCGAGTGAAGGCCGCGGAAGCCTCCTCGCGCGTGGGATACAGGACGGCCACCTGACCCACGATGTACGAGCTGCTGTCCTTGGTCTCGCGGTAATAGTTCCAGCGGTATGTGGTCCACTCCGATCCCAGTTGACCGGCTCGCGGATTGTCCAGGTTCACACAGTCCGGTGGACCGCTCACCGTGTCCGTTGGCGGTGCCGATCGATTGTTCTCGTACTCCAGCGTCGTTCCCAGAATCTTCCCGACCTCGGCGCGCGAGCTCAGGATCGTCTCGACCTTGTCCGGTGTGACCACCAGCGGCGGCGGTGCAGGCGCCTTGGTGGTGGCCGGGACGGATGCTGGGGCCGACGTGCCTGCGGTCATCGGCATGTCGGCAGCGGTGGTGGACGGTGCCGCCACCGGTTTTATCCCCTCGCTGGGTTGACTGCACCCCGTCAGCAGCACCGCCGCCGACACCACACACCCCAACGTCATCGCATACCGCATCGTGCACCCTCCTGATCGCTCCTGCACACAGCCAGTTCCGGTGGATTCTCGCATTCAAGATCAAGGCCGCACGGCAAAACCCGCCACAGACCGCCGGCGGGCCGTGAAAGTGCCAGGCAGCCCGGATCATGGCAGGATCGCCCCTTATGCGATTGACCCCGCACGAGCAGGAACGGCTGCTCATCTCCTATGCGGCGGAATTGGCGCGACGACGCCAATCCCGAGGCCTGCGCCTCAACCATCCCGAAGCAATCGCCATCATCACCGATCATCTCCTCGAAGGTGCGCGTGATGGTCGCACCGTCTCGGAGTTGATGGCCAGCGGCCGCGAGGTGCTGGGGCGCGACGATGTGATGGACGGCGTGCCCGAGATGATCCCGGACGTCCAGGTGGAGGCAACCTTTCCCGATGGCACCAAGCTCGTTACCGTGCACCACCCGATCGGATGAGTCACATGATTCCTGGCGAATACCTGTTCGCACCGGACGATATTGAACTCAACGCGGGAGCGCCCGTCATCGAGCTCGACGTCGTCAATACCGGTGACCGCCCCGTGCAGGTGGGCAGTCACGTACATTTCCCGCAATCGAACCCGGCGCTTGACTTCGATCGAGAGGCCGCGCACGGACACCGCCTGCACATTCCGGCGGGTACCGCGGTTCGCTTTGAACCCGGTGTCGCCCAGAAGGTTCGGCTGGTGCCCTTACGTGGTCGCCGCGAAGTACACGGACTGACGCTCGACGCCCCGGGACGGCTGGATGGCGGTGACCCCGCATGACCCGGCTATCGCGGGAGCACTACGCCAAGCTGTACGGACCGACGACCGGTGACCGCATCCGGTTGGCCGATACCGACCTGCTCATCGAGATCACCGAGGATCGATGTGGCGGCCCCGGTTTAGCGGGTGAAGAGGCAGTCTTCGGCGGTGGCAAGGTGCTGCGCGAGTCGATGGGGCAGAGCCGCCTTACCCGTGCCGAAGGAGCGCCCGATACCGTCATCACCGGCGCCGTCATCATCGACCACTGGGGAATCATCAAGGCCGACATCGGCATTCGTGATGGCCGAATCGTCGGCATCGGCAAGGCGGGCAACCCGGACATCATGGACGGGGTTCATCCCCAGCTGATCGTCGGCCCGTCCACCGAGATCATCGCCGGCAACGACCGGATCGTCACGGCGGGCGGCATCGACTGTCACGTCCATTTCATCTGTCCGCAACTGGTCGACGAGGCCATCGGCGGTGGCATCACCACCATGATCGGTGGTGGCACCGGCCCCGCGGAGGGCAGCAAGGCCACCACTGTGACACCCGGCGCCTGGCATCTGGGCCGCATGCTGCAAGCACTCGACAGATGGCCCGTGAACGTGCTGCTGCTGGGCAAGGGCAACACCGTCAACCCCGAATCCATGTGGGAGCAATTGCGCGGCGGGGCGGCAGGTTTCAAGCTGCATGAGGACTGGGGCACCACGCCCGCGGTGATCGATGCCTGCCTGCGCGTCGCGGATGAGGCGGATGTTCAGGTCGCCCTGCATTCGGACACCCTCAACGAAACAGGTTTTGTCGAAGGCACTCTGGAGGCGATCGCGGGACGCGCGATCCACGCCTACCACACCGAGGGCGCGGGCGGCGGGCACGCTCCCGACATCATTACCGTGGCCAGTCACCCGAACGTGATGCCCAGCTCCACCAACCCCACCCGCCCGCACACCGTCAACACCCTGGACGAGCATCTCGACATGCTCATGGTCTGCCACCATCTCAACGCGGCCGTACCGGAGGATCTTGCCTTCGCCGAGAGCCGGATTCGCCCATCCACGATCGCGGCCGAGGATCTACTGCACGATATCGGCGCCATCTCGATGATCGGCAGTGACAGTCAGGCCATGGGCCGCATTGGCGAAGTGGTGATGCGCACCTGGCAGACCGCGCACGTCATGAAGAAGCGCCGCGGCGCGCTGGAAGGCGACCCAGCCGGAGCCAAGGGCAACGACAACAACCGCGTCCGCCGGTATGTCGCGAAATACACCATCTGCCCGGCGATTACCCACGGCATCGATCATGAGCTGGGTTCCATCGAGGTCGGCAAGCTGGCCGATTTGGTGCTGTGGGAACCGGCGTTCTTCGGGGTCCGGCCGCATCTCGTCATCAAGGGAGGTGCCATCGCGTGGGCGGCCATGGGTGACGCCAATGCCTCCATTCCCACCCCGCAACCTGTCCTGCCGCGGCCCATGTTCGGCGCCATGCCCAATGTGGCACCGGGCTTGGCCGTGCATTTCGTCTCACCGACGGCCATCGAGGACGACCTCGCCGCGCGGCTTGCGCTGCGGCGCAGACTGGTTCCCACCCGCAATGTCCGCCATCGCGGCAAGGCCGACCTGCCCTTGAACAACGCGATGCCGGATATCCGAGTCGATCCAGATACCTTCACCGTACGTATCGACGGCGAGGTGTGGCAGGAACAGCCGGCCACCGAACTGCCTATGGCGCAACGGTATTTCCTGTTCTGATGGGAGCGACGGAGGCTTCTGCGACCCCTCTTTCGACAACGGCTCTGCTGCTGTCGCTGGCCGATTCCCGATTGCCGACCGGTTCGCATGTGCATTCCGGCGGGGTGGAGGAAGCCGTCGCCCAGGGCCTCGTGCGGGACGGTGCGACGCTCAATGCCTATCTGCGGCGGCGTATCCGGACTCATGGCCTTGTCGCGGCGTCCATCGCTGCGGCCGTCGCATCGGGGCAGCTGGATCCGGTGCGAGCAGATGCCGAAACGGACGCACGTACCCCGTCGCAGGCCGCGCGAGACGCCTCGCGCGCTCAGGGCCGGGGAGTCAAGCGCCTGGCCGGGAGCGTCTGGCCGCACATCGATTGGCGTGCGCACGGCCGGCAGCCGCATCTGGCCGTGGTGTACGGCATCATTGGGCTGGCAGCGGGTTTGTCGGGCCGCGATATCGCCCTCGTCGTCGTGTACACGACCTTGACCGGATCCGCCACGGCAGGACAGCGACTGCTGGCTCTGGACCCGGCGGAGGTGGCGGTCGGCACCCTGTCCCTGACGCGCCTGTGCGAGGAGACCGCGACACTGGCAAGCTCCGGGCTGGCTTGCCTGTCGGACCCGCTTCTGGATGTGCTCGCCGAGCAGCATCTCACACGTGAACGCCCGCTGTTTGTTTCGTAGTTTTAGGTTTGCACGTACAACCACGATTGGATCAACATGCCACCGCACCTCCTCGACGGCCAGCCCCATCAGCACATCGATAGGCCGCGTCGGGTCCGTCAACCGGGGGAGCCGCTGCGCGTTGGGATCGGCGGGCCGGTGGGATCCGGTAAGACCGCGCTGGTTGCCGCGCTGTGCCGTACGCTGCGTGACGAGATCTCGGTGGCGGTACTGACCAACGACATCTACACCACTGAGGACGCCGACTTCCTGCGCCGCCATGCGGTGCTTCCCGACAAGCGCATCACTGCGGTGCAGACCGGTGGCTGCCCACACACCGCGATCCGCGACGACATCACCGCGAACCTGGATGCCATCGAGGATCTCATCGCCACCAATGATCCGCTCGACCTCATCCTCGTCGAATCGGGCGGCGATAACCTGACAGCCACCTTCTCCTCGGGCCTGATCGACGTGCAGATCTTCGTGGTCGACGTCGCCGGCGGCGACAAGGTGCCACGCAAAGGCGGTCCCGGCGTTACCTTCTCGGACTTGCTGGTCATCAACAAGACAGATCTTGCACCCATGGTGGGGGCCGATCTGGGCGTGATGGCCCGTGATGCGGCGGCGGTGCGCGACGGTCGGCCAACGGCGATGATCTCGCTGACGGAGGACCCGACGGCCGCCGAAGTGTTGGCGTGGGTGCGGCACCATCTGGACCATGCGCACTGACGTCGAGATCATTGCGGAAAAGGGCCGACTCCCACGGTTGCGCTGTTCGGGAAGCCTGCAGGGGCGACTCACCGACGCCGACACCGTGCATCTGGTCGGAGTGGCGGCGAGTCCGCTTGGTGGCGACGAGATCTCGGTACGCATCGAAGTCGGCGAAGGGGTGCTGCTGAAGGTGCGATCCGTGGCGGCCGCGGTGGCCCTGCCCGGCCGCGATACGCTCCAGTCCTGGATGGCCTGGGACTGTTCGGTGGCAGGCAGGCTGGATCTAGACCCCGCGCCCACCATCGTGGCGGCCAACGCCTCCCACCACTCGCACGTCACCGTTCGCGGATCGGTCGACGCGAGCCTGCGACTGCGTGAGCGCGTGCAGATCGGAAGAGCAGGGGAGTCGTCGGGATTTTGGAGTGGCCAGCTCGACGCGGATATCGACGATCGCCCGCTGCTGCGGCACCGCGTGGAGTTCGGCGCCGGATCGGTGACCGATGACGAATTGGGCTGCCCGCTGGCACTGATCAGCGAATTGCGCTACCCCGCAAATGATTCCGCTCAGTCCGGTCCGGTTGACGCCACCGTGCTGCGCCTCGCGGGCGACGCCACCCTGCTCACGTGGCAGGGGCGGCGTCTTCCGTCCGACTAACCGCGACTAACTCGCGGCTTTTTCCTCTTCCGGCTGTGCGATCTCTTCATCGTCGCCGTTCTTCTCCGCGACGAGCTCCTCAAGCTGATCCAGACGTGTTCGCGCCCAGGCCTGCTGTTCGGTGATCGCCATCTGCCCACGCGAGCGCGTCACGAAGGCGATGGACCACAGGATCAGCGTCACCAGCCGGTTCTTGAACCCAACCAGGTAGACGAGGTGCAGCGCCAACCACATGACCCACGCGATGAACCCGCTGAACTCCAACCGGCCGATCTTGCACACCGCGCTGTACCGCGACACGGTGGCCATCGAACCCTTGTCGAAGAACTTGAACGGGGGGCGTTCTGCGGAGCTACTCCCCTTCAGCTCGGCCTTGATCTGCTTGGCCGCATAGCGCCCACCCTGAATGGCGCCCTGAGCGACTCCGGGCACGCCGTCGACCGCCATCATGTCGCCGACCACGAAGACGTTGGGGTGACCCGGAATCGACAGGTCGGCACCAACCTTCACGCGTCCGGCGCGGTCCAGCTCGACACCCGACTGCTCGGCCAAGTTCTTGCCCAGGGGGCTCGCGGACACACCTGCCGACCACACCTTGCACCAGGACTCGATGCGTTCAACGGTGCCGTCGGAGTGCTTGACGGTCAGGCCGTTGCGGTCCACGTCGGTGACCATGGCACCCAACTGGATCTCAACACCGAGCTTCTCCAAACGCTTGCGCGCCTTGTCTCCCAGCTTCGGGCCGAAGGGCGGCAGCACCGCCGTCGCGGCATCGAGCAGGATGACCCGCGCATCGGTCGGGTCGATGTGCCGGAAGGTGCCCTTGAGGGTCTCGTTGGCCAGTTCGGCGATCTGCCCGGCCATTTCGACGCCGGTCGGACCGGCACCCACCACGGTGAAGGTCATGAGCTTGCGGCGCCGGACGGGATCGCTGGAGCGCTCGGCCTGTTCGAAGGCGCCCAGGATGCGACCGCGCAGCTCGAGAGCGTCGTCAATGGACTTCATGCCCGGGGCCCACTCGGCGAAGTGGTCATTTCCGAAGTACGACTGGCCCGCGCCCGCGGCGACGATCAGGCTGTCGTAGGGCGTGGAGTAGTCGTGACCCAGTAGCGAGGAGTGGACCACCTGATTCTCCAGGTCGATGCTCGTCACATCGCCGAGAACGACCTGGGCGTTGTCCTGGTCCTTCAAGATCTGCCGCGTCGGGGGAGCGATCTCGCCTTCGGAGATGATCCCGGTGGCCACTTGGTACAGCAGCGGCTGGAACAGGTGATGAGTGGTGCGCGCGATCAGCGTGACATCGACGTTGGCGCGCTTGAGCGTCTTCGCGGCGGTCAGGCCGCCGAACCCCGACCCGATGATGACGACCCGGTGTTTCGGTGTCAGCGCGTCCTTGATCTTGGGCTTCGGATTGGCCTCGACAGGCGCCGCAGAGCTGGCGGCGTCTGGTGTCGTGCTCATCGATCACTCCTCATCGAATGGTGTCTCAACTGGGGTTATTCACCTTGTCTGACACTTGGTGCAACACCCCAACCGTAGTCGGGATTTCCCCTCACGTCGCGTCAGTTAGTTTAGCGAAATATCTCACACGTCCTGTGGTCGCCAGGCTGGATCACGTCCCGACATGGCGAGCATGTGATCGAACTGTGGGGCACCCGGGGAAATGGGCCGCTGCGGACCGAACAAACCGGGAATTCCGGTGTCGGAAGCGAGCGCACTGATGAACCCGTACAGGGCCGGATCGGTGCCCAGGGGCAGGTCGAACGGCTGCCCGGTCGCCGCCGCCAAATCCCAGCCGTGCAGTACCAGTTCATCGAGGGCCACCATTGCCACCTGGTCATTGGGCATGACGGTTCCCGCGATGGTCGACTCTCCGTCCCAGGACCGGGGCTGCGCCCAGGTCTCGACGAGGTCGGCGAGACGTTGCGGTAACAAGGTCCGCCACTGCGGATCAAGGTCCTCGGAGAACGACGGGCCGGAGAGGTCCATCCCGAGCGCCGCGGCTTCCTCGGGCTGGACGACGTATCGGAAGGCCATCGACAGACCCAGCAGGTGATTCAGCAGCGCACGGACCGTGAGCTCGGTACAGGGAGTCGAGTTGTCCAGCGCGTCGTCCGATACCCCGGGAAGGAGGGCCGTCACCGCGCAAGCAGCGGGTTTCAAGCTGAACGGCGCGTCCATATCCCACATCCTGCCGAAGGATCGCGCGATAGAGACCGAATCCGTCCGACTAGTCCTTGAACAACGGGCGAAGAGTGTTGCCGATCAGCTCCACCACACCAGGGACGTGCCCGTTGGCGGTGGCGTTGAGGGTGACGGAGTCGATTCCCTGATCGAGCACCCGGGTTTGCACCTGCTCGGCGATTTCCTCCGGGCTACCCACCAAAGTGCGTCCGAGCACCTGTGCCCGGACATCCTCGGGCAGGGTCTCCAGGTCAAGGCCGTTCTTGCGCAACTGTTCGGCAGCCAGTTTCCAGGCTGTAGCCGAATCGTCGTCGATGAAGACCGAGAAGAAGGCCGAGGTCTCCAGCGTGGCCGGGTCGCGACCCGCCTCCTCGCAGCGCTGCCTCAGTACCGACAACTTGTGTGGGATCTCGTCCAGCGCGCTGAGCAGATTCAGGTGATCGGCGTACTTAACCGCCAGACCGAACGTTTTCTTCTCGCCGCTGCCGCCGATCATGATCGGTATGTGCGGACGGATCCGCGGTTCGTTCAGCGCTGTCTCGGCGCGGTAGTACTTGCCTTCGAAGGTGGGGCGCTCACCGCGGAGCATGGGCGGAATGATCTCGAGCGCTTCGCTTAACCGCTCGAAGCGGTCGGTGAACGTGCCGAAATCGAACCCGAGCTGCTGGTGTTCCAGCTCGAACCATCCCGCGCCGATACCCAGGATCGCGCGTCCACCGCTGACCACATCGAGCGTGGTGACGGCCTTGGCGAGCAGGGTCGGGTTTCGGTAGGTATTGCCGGTGACCAGCGTGGACAGCTGAATGGTGCTAGTGGCACTCGCCAGTGCCCCCAGGGCCGTATAGGCCTCCAGCATGGGCTGATCAGGGGTGCCGATCATGGGCAGCTGATAGAAGTGATCCATCAGGAAGACGGTGTCGAAACCTGACGCCTCCGCTTCGCGCGCCTGGTTGACGACGGTGGGGAAGAGTTCGGCCACGCCGGTGCCGTAGGAGAAATTGGGGATCTGATATCCGAGCCGAATGGTCACTCGGCCAGCCTACGCGCGATCCGCCGATGCGGTATTACTGTCTTGCCCCGCAAGGCAATTCGAAGATTTGGAGCTGGAGTGCACTCTAGCTACAAATTAGCTGACGCCGGCCGGAACGCCGCGGCTCACGTGCAGGGTCTGACCGGTGATGTGACGTGCCTGGGGGCTGGTGAGGAACAAGGCCAGCCGGGCGATCTCGGCACCGACCAGATCCTGTGCATCCTCGGCCCTGTCGAGGCCGTCGTAGTTGGCCTCGGCAGACTGCCCGGGCGCGATGGTGTTGATGGTGATCCCGCGGGTGCCCATTCGCTCGGCCTGCTCGGCGGTCCACGCCGATAGTGCGGCCTTGGCGGCAGTGGTTGCGCCCGATCGGTCGCGAGTGCCCAATGTGCACAGGTTGACGATGGCCGCACCGGAACGCAGGTGGTCTCCGATGGCCTGTACCGTCAGCACGGCGGTCAGGACGCTGGACTCGTACCGCGACAGCCAGGCCTCTCCGGTGTCGGTGAGGGTGCCCAGATGCGGGCCGGGCTCGGTCCAGACCGGGTTGGGGATGTTGACAATGGCGTCGAGGTGCTGGGGGAACAGCTCGAGGTTCTCCTCGAGGCTGTCGGGGTCGGAGTTGTCGCACACGATGGCGTCGACCTCGAGTTCCTTGGCGGCGATCTCCAGCTCGTCCGCGTTGGGGCCGGTGATGACGACCCGATGGCCGGCGTTGCGGAACTCCGCAGCCACCACCCGGCCGACCTCGTTAACCGCTCCGGTTACCAGTACGTCCATGGCGGTACCTTCCCTACCTTCCTGAAAGCCTTACCAATCCGCACCTGAAGCCAGGCCTGATCAGCTTGATCGTGACACAACCCGGACCTCATACCCCGGATTTGGCGGCCGGGTCGCACGGGTTTGACGCCCAATATTACTGGACGGTAGCAATACCCTCGACCACCGCATATCGGCCCAGCGACCGCTAGGGTCGTGGTGGTGACCAGCAGAGCATGGAAACTTCTCGTCGCGGTTCTTTTCACGGGTTCGCTGACCATGTCCGGTTGCGGATCGCGATCGGCACCCACTGACAACGCAACGGGCTCGTCAAAAGGCCCGGAGGCCGCCTCTGTCCGGTTGCACGTGCTGGCCGCCGCATCGCTGCGCAAGGCGTTCACCGAGATTGGGAAGTCGTTCGAGTCCACCCACGCCGGAACCACGGTCGACTTCACCTTCGCCGGCTCCTCGGACCTGGTCACGCAGCTCACCCAGGGCGCCGAGGCCGATGTGCTCGCCACCGCGGACTCGGCCAATATGGATAAGGCGTGGAAAGCGCACACGGTCATCAATCCCGTCGACTTCGCCGCCAACACGCTCACGATCGTCACCGCCCCGGGTAATCCGAAGGGCATCGCCACCTTCGCCGACCTGGCACGTCCGGGTCTCGACGTGGTGGTGTGCGCACCGCAGGTACCGTGCGGTGCGGCGGCCGCCACTGGCTCCAAGGAGACTGGAGTGCACTTGAATCCGGTCAGCGAGGAGTCCTCGGTGACCGACGTGCTCAACAAGGTGATCGCGGGACAAGCCGACGCCGGTCTGGTGTATGTCACCGATGCCAAGGCCGCCGGTGACAAGGTCACCGCCGTCGGGTTCCCCGAAGCACGGTCCATCGTCAACACCTATCCCATTGCGGTGACGGCGAATTCGCGCAATCCGGAACGCGCGAACCAGTTCATCGAAACCGTCACCGGGGACGTTGGACACAAGACTCTGGCGGCGGCGGGGTTCTCCGCGCCGTGACGTCGGCGCCCGGTCTGCCGCGGTGGGTCTATCTGCCGGCGGCCATCGGAGCGGGGCTCATCGTGCTGCCGTTGCTGGCACTCGTGGTGAAGGCCGACTGGGCGCAGTTCCCGGCGCTGGTCACGAGCCCCGCCTCGCGGGCGGCGCTGGCGCTGAGCCTCCGGACATGCCTCGCAAGCACAACGCTATGTCTGCTACTGGGGGTGCCGCTGGCCATTGTGTTGGCCCGCGGGCCGGGTTGGCTGACCCGGCTGCTGCGCCCGTTGATTCTGCTGCCCCTGGTGCTGCCACCGGTCGTCGGCGGAATCGCGCTGCTGTATGCCTTCGGCAAGCTGGGGCTGCTCGGGCACTACCTGGACACCGCAGGAATCCGGATAGCTTTTTCGACCTCCGCCGTGGTGCTGGCGCAGACCTTCGTATCGCTGCCGTTTCTCGTCATCAGCCTCGAGGGTGCGCTGGTCACGACGGGGGAGCGCTATGACCACGTGGCGGCCAGCTTGGGGGCACCGCCGACCACTGTGCTGTGTCGCGTATCGCTGCCACTGGTGATGCCGGCGCTGATGTCGGGCACGGTGTTGGCCTTCGCGCGCTCGCTGGGTGAATTCGGTGCCACCTTGACCTTCGCGGGTTCACGGCAGGGCGTCACGCGCACTCTGCCGCTGGAGATCTATCTGCAACGCGAATCCGATGCGCAATCGGCGGTGGCGCTTTCACTGCTGCTGGTGGCGGTGGCAGCGGTTGTCCTGGCCGTCGTCGGCGCACGGACCTGGCGCCCGGACGGGTGGCGGCGATGAGTGAACTCCGATTCGACGCAGGTCATTCCGGGCGTGGACTCCGGGCCACATTCACCGTTGCGCCCGGAGAGACGGTGGCGATTGTCGGCCCCAATGGGGCGGGCAAGTCCACGTTGCTCGGGCTCATCGCCGGACTGCTGCGACCCGACTCCGGTGAGATATGCCTCGGCGACCACGTGCTGACGAACTGTGCCACTGGCACTTTCGTCCCCACGCACCGCCGGCGGACCGCGCTTCTGCTGCAGGAAGCGTTGTTGTTCCCGCACCTGACGGTCGCATGCAACGTCGAATTCGGGATGCGCGGACGGCACCGTGACGCGGTGCCCGGCATACGTGATCAGTGGCTCGATTCGGTCGGCGCCCGCGATCTCGCAGGACGCCGACCCGGTGAACTGTCCGGGGGACAGGCACAGCGGGTGGCCATCGCACGCGCGCTGGCCACCGAACCCGAACTGGTGCTGCTCGACGAGCCTCTGTCCGGTCTCGACGCCGAGAGTGCCCCGGCCATCCGGGCACTACTCGGTCGGGTGCTGGGCCGCGACGGACAGAGCGCCCTGATCGTGACCCACGACATCATAGATGCGGTCGCCATCGCCGACCGTGTGATGGTGCTGGACTCCGGCCGAATCGCCGAGCTGGGCGAAACCACCACCGTCTTGGCCCGGCCGACCAGCCAATTTGGCGCCCGATTCGCGGGAGTGAACCTCCTCGACGGCACCGTGGGCGAGGACGGCGCGCTGCACGTCGACGACCTTGTCATCCATGGTGTGTGGTCCGGCACCGGAAGTCCCGCGCGGGGCCAGCGCGCCATCGCAGTGTTTGGGCCGCGTGCCGTCGGTGTGCATCTGTCCCCACCAGGGGGTAGCCCGCGCAACGTCATCGCCGTGTCAGTGACGACCCTGAGCGCCCATGCGGACACCGTGGTTGTAACGGCCTCTGCCGGAGCCACGATATTCACCGCACATATCACCGCGGCCGCCGCGGCAGAACTCAAGCTGGCACCCGAGGCGTCGGCATACTTTGCCGTGAAGGCCCATGAGGTCGTCATCCAGGCGGCGCAATAGCTGGGGACGTGGATTTCGGTAGCCTTTGAAAGGAAACCTATGTTTGCTTCTGGTCAGCCAAACCCCTTGCCACCGCATCGAATGGTCGCGAAGTGGCGCCACTGGCAGCAGTCGGCAAATCGGGCGCGCCGATTGCCGGTTACGCTTGCACGTGCAGGACAAAACGGTACGTTCATGGACATGCAGCAACCACGGGCAACATCGGCGGGCAAGCGGGCGCAACAGGCACGAGTGATGGCGGCCGCCATCGCGGTCGCTTCGCTGTCAGGGGCAGGAGCCATCACGCTCGTCGCCGGACCGGCCAGTCAGGCGCCGACGTCGGTACGCACGGCGGACATCCACCTGGTGACAACTGACGCACCTCCGCCGCCAGCAACACCGGCTCCCGGTCAACCGGCACCCAATCCGGAGACTCCGACGACGGTAACGACCCCCCCGGCATCACCTCCACCCGGTACGCCGGCGCCTGCGACGCCGCCCGCACCAGGTGCGCCGGCAGATGGGGGACGCGTCAACAATGACCAAGGTGGCTTCACTTACGTTGTGCCCCAAGGCTGGACACAGTCGGATGCACGCAGGCTCACCTACGGATCGGCGCTGCTGACCAATCCGGCGGCACCGAACGGAAGCATCCTGCTAGGTCGCCTCGACCTCAAGCTCTTCGCGGGCGCCGAGCCCGATAACCAGAAGGCCGCCCGCCGGCTGGCGTCGGATATGGGCGAGTTTTTCATGCCGTACCCGGGCAACCGCGTCAACCAGGAGGATCAGAGCTTCGAGGTCGCGGGCATGCCCGCGGCGTCTTCGTACTACGAGGTCAAATTCGATGATGCCGCCAAGGAGCCCGGCCAGATCTGGGCCGCGGCCGTGGGCAAGGGCAAGGATCGTTGGTTCATCGTCTGGCTCGGCACGGCGGCCTCCCCGGTGGACAAGGGCGTGGCCAAGGCGCTGACCGACTCGGTTCGCCCATGGACTCCGCCCACTCCTGCCACGCCTCCGGCCGGGCAGCCCGCCGATCCGAACCAGCCGGCACCTCCGCCCGCGGATCCCAACCAGCCGCCGCCACCGCCGGCCGATCCCAACCAGCCGCCGCCACCGGCTCCCGCGGCACCTGGCGCACCGGCTCCGGAGCCTGCCGCTCCGGGGCAGCCCGCGCCCCCAGCACCTCCTGCGGCGCCGCCGGCGCCTGGGGTCCCGGTCTAGCTCTCGACCAGTTCTGCCCGCCAAGATTCGAGCACATCGCAGAACTCCGCTGGTGCCTCGGACCGTACGAAGTGGCCGACGCCGTGGAGCCATTTATCGGTGAAGATCGGATCCGCATTGCCCACGCGTTCAGCGTGGGCAATGCGGCCAATGCGCTGTCGGCATTTCCATGCCCGGTCGGCGGAGTCCCGGCCGCGCTGACTAGCTCTTAGTTTTTCCCGCGATGAACTTGTAAACGACCAGCAGGATCACCGCGCCCACTAAGGCACCCAGGAAAGCGTGATTGATCGGCGGGGTCACCGTGAACTTGTGTGGGGCGAACACCAGACTGCCCAGCGTGCCGCCGACGTACCCGCCGACGATGCCCAGCAACGCTGTCACGATCCAGCCGAAGTTCTCCTTGCCGGGCACGATCAATCGGGCGATCCAGCCAACGATCAGGCCAAGAATGATCATCCAAATGATGTTCAACACCATGTCTAGCTCCTTCGAGTGTTGGTACTGAGGAAACGAGCGTCGACCCGCTGCCGATGCTAGTGGAACACCCGGTTCGTCGGTGCTCTATCGACACGCCGCAGATGAGCCCGCCACCTCACGCACGATAGGTCTTTGCGGTGAGGACGCCGTGACAGCCGCATAACCTCGGCGGAAGAATTCGGGAATCTGCGTGCCTCACCATGACAGGGTGATCGAACTGAGCGCGCAGCCCACCGCGCGCCGCGCCGCCTGCTCGTATTGCGGTGTCGGCTGCGGTGTCGTCGTGCGCGCCGACACGAGTTCGGCAGGTCCGGTCACCATCGCCACCGTGGAGGGCGATGCCCTGCACCCGAGCAACCACGGCCGCCTGTGCACCAAAGGCGCCACCCACGCCCAGCTGATGGCCGCCGACGGACGCATGACAACGGCATATGTCCGCCCCGGCCGAGGACAGCAGCCTGTTCCCGCGCAGCTGGCGGCGACAACCGCCGAGGTGGGCCGGCGGTTACGCCACATCCTCGACACCCACGGACCCGATGCGATCGCGCTGTACGTATCCGGTCAGATGAGCCTGGAGGCGCAGTACCTCGCCAACAAGCTCGCGAAGGGCTACATCCGCACCACACAGATCGAATCGAACTCTCGTCTCTGCATGGCAAGTGCCGGCACCGGATACACACAATCATTGGGAGCTGATGGGCCCCCCGGGTCGTACTCCGATATAGAGCAGAGCGACCTGTTCCTCGTCATCGGCGCGAACATGGCCGACTGCCATCCGATTCTGTTCCTGCGCATGGCCGACCGACTCGGCAGCGGAGCACGGTTGATCGTGGTCGACCCGCGTCGCACCGCCACTGCCGAACGCGCCGATCTGTTCCTGCAGATCAGTCCGGGAACCGACCTGGCCCTGCTCAATGGGCTGTTGCATCTGCTTGTCGAAAACGGTGACATCGACTCCGAATTCATCGCCCAACACACCGAGGGCTGGGCCGGAATGCCGGAGTTCCTCGCCGGCTACGCGCCGCCGGTGGTGGCGGCGATCACCGGGCTGGCCGAGGACGACATCCGCACCGCCGCCCGGTGGATCGGGGAGGCGCGTGAATGGATGACCTTGTGGACCATGGGCCTCAACCAGAGCACCCATGGCACCTGGAACACCAATGCCATCTGCAATCTACACCTGGCTACCGGGGCAATCTGTCGCCCCGGTAGCGGACCGTTTTCGTTGACCGGACAGCCCAATGCGATGGGCGGCAGGGAAATGGGCTACATGGGCCCGGGTCTGCCGGGCCAGCGATCGGTGAAATCCGCCGCCGATCGAGACTTCGTCGAAAGGCAATGGGACCTGGCGCCCGGATCCCTACGCACCGACTTCGGCGCCGGCACGGTCGATATGTTCGCGCAGATGGCCGCGGGAAACGTCAAGGCGTGTTGGATCATCTGCACGAATCCGGTTGCCTCGGTGGCTAATCGGCAGAACGTCATCGAAGGTCTGCAACGGGCCGAGCTGGTGATCACACAGGACGCTTTCCTGGCCACAGCCACCAACGAGTACGCGGACGTACTGTTGCCCGCCGCTCTGTGGGCCGAATCCGATGGCGTATCGGTCAACTCGGAGCGCACTGCGACGCTGACCAATCGGCTCGCCGACGCTCCCGGTGATGCCCAACCCGACTGGCGTTTGATCTGCGACGTCGCCACCGCGATGGGGTTCGGCGATGCGTTCGACTACTCCTCGAGCGAGGAGATCTTCGAGGAGATCCGCGCGTTCTGGAATCCACGCACCGGATATGACATGCGCGGTGTGAGCTATGCCCGGCTACGACAGGGGCCGGTGCAATGGCCGTGCCCACCCGAGAACGCGGGCGACCGTAATCCGATTCGCTACCTGAATGACGGAATCAGCCAGGACCTGTACGTCGACGAGAACGGCACCATGCCGCGGCTGGCGTTTCCCACCCCGTCTCGCCGGGCGGTGTTCCACGCCCGTGCGCACCGCGATCCCGCGGAACTAGCAGGCGATGGATACCCCATGATCCTGAATACCGGTCGTTTACAACATCATTGGCACACCCTCACCAAGACTGGCCGCATCAAGTCCCTCGATCGGCTGCATCCGTCACCCTTTGTGGAGATTCACCCGCACGACGCCGCGACCCTGGGGATCGTCGAGGGTGATGTCGTCGAAATCGTCTCGCGTCGCGGCAGTGCCGAGCTGCCCGCGATCATCAGCGACAGAACCAAGCGTGGCAGCTGCTTCGTCCCTTTCCACTGGAATGACGCGCAGGGGCCAGGTCTGGCGATCAACGCGGTGACCAACGACGCCGTCGACCCGGATTCGCTGCAACCTGAGTTCAAGGTCAGCGCCGTCGCGCTGCGCCCGACCGGGCGGACAATTGTCGATACCGCGCCCGACTCGCACGCACAAGCGCTGGGGAACATAGCAATTCTGTGGACGTCGCAGACCGGCAACGCCGAGACCGCAGCCACCTCGGTGCACAAGCTGTTGGCGACGGCGGGGATCTCCGCGACGATCACCGCGATGGACGAGTGCGATCCCGCCGATCTCGGCGAGGTCAGCACGGCGGTGCTCATCGCCAGCAGCTTCGGCGAGGGCGGGCCACCCGATAACGGCGCGCGATTCTGGTCGACGCTGTCCGGGGAGATAAAACCCCTCAATCACATGCGTTATGCGGTGCTGGGGTTCGGTGACCGTGCGTATGCGGATTTCTGCGGCCACGCGAAGGCGCTCGACGCCCGGTTGCATGAGCTCGGCGCCACCCCGGTACTCGGCCGGGTGGACGGCGAGGCCACCGACCGGTCGCTGATCGCGTCGTGGACCGCGGACCTGTTGGAGGCAATCGGGGGAGGCGCCGCTGCCAGCACGGAGGCGGTCAAGCGATTGCGCAGCGACGGGCTGCCGACGGCCGCGCCGGAAGTGTTCACGCGCAACGCACCCATCCTGGCTGCGTTGTCACACAACGAGGTTCTGTCGGCGCCAGGATCCGGCAAGGAAGTGCGGCGCATCGAGTTCGATCTGACCGGCCACGACGTCGACTACTCGGTGGGCGACGCACTCGGGATCTATCCGACAAACCGGGACGAAGACGTCCAACGCTGGCTCGCTGCAACCGGTTTCGATGCAGAGATGCCCATCATGATCGATGGGGGTGAACTCCCATTGGCCACCGCGCTCGCCAGTCATTACGGCATATGCCGCGTCACCGACGATCTGCTGCGCTTCGTGGCCGACCGACGAGGCGACAAACCCGCCGTCAAGTTGTTACGCGGCCCCGACACCGCGGTGCGTGAGCTGTGGCTGCAGGGCCGCAATGCCCTCGACGTGCTTCACGAATTTCCCATCCGCGCCGATATCGATGAGTGGCAGCAGGTGCTCATCAGACTCACCCCGCGCCAGTACTCAATCTCGTCAAGCCCCCTGGTCAGCCCCAAGTCCGTCGCGTTGACGGTTTCGATCGTCCGGTATCGCGGACCGGATGGCTCGGCCCGCGGCGGTGTGGGATCGACCTTCCTCGCCGACCGCGCGCAGACCCTTCCCGTTCCGATCTTCCTGCAGCGATCACCGCACTTTCGCCCGCCCGGTACCTCGGATACGCCGATGATCATGATCGGCCCCGGCACCGGTATCGCCCCCTTCCGCGGGTTCCTCCAGGAACGTCGAGCGCTCGGACACACCGGGCCTAATTGGCTGTTCTTTGGCGACCAGCACCGCACCCAGCATTTCTACTATCGCGAGGAGTTGGACGGCTTCCTGCGCGATGGCTCGTTGCGTCGACTCGATCTCGCATTCTCGCGCGACCAGCAGAAACGCATCTACGTCCAGCACCGCATGATGGAGCAGGGGGCACAGATGTGGCGGTGGCTCGCCGAGGGCGCGCACCTCTACGTGTGCGGTGATGCCAGCCGCATGGCCAAAGACGTCGACGGTGCGCTCCTCACGATCGCTCAGAAGCACGGACGGCTGTCGGGCGAGGAGGCCCTCGAGTTCCGCAAGGGGCTCGTCGCCGAGAAACGTTACGTCCGCGACGTCTACTGACGGTCCGCGCGCTATATTCGTCACGCGCGATGGATCTCGCCGGGGCTTGTCCCGAACCGCCACTGACGGCTGATAGTTCCTGTGTTGATGAGTCGTAACACGATGGGACCGAATGTGACAGGTGGACAACGCGAGGAATTCCCGCGCCCCCTACATCTGCGGCCATACGCACTGCTGTGGGTGTTTCTCGGTGGCATGTGCGGAACCGGGCTGCGCTACTGGTTCGAGCAGATGTGGCCGGCCTCCGGCGCGTCGTGGCCCTGGGGAACATTCGCGGTCAATCTGACCGGAGCATTCGTCCTCGGCGCGCTCCTGGAAACCCTCACGCTGCTGGGCCCCGACGGCGGTTGGCGTCAGCGCGCCCGGTTGTTTCTTGGAACGGGTGTCTGCGGCGCCTTCACCACCTACAGCGCACTCGCGCTGGAGATCAGCACACTCGCCCGCAACGGGTTTTCGGGTATCGCGATCGGGTACGCGTTGGTCAGTGTGGCCGCGGGTTTGGCCGCCGCGATAGCCGGGATAGCCGCTGCCGCACAGGCCCTCGCACGCTACCCGGGAGGGTCGGCATGACGGTCGTTGCCGTGATGCTCGCCGGGGCCCTGGGCGCGGTGTTGCGATTCGTCGTCGATTCCGCCGTCAAACATCGACGGAACCACCTCTTCCCCTGGGCGACGCTGCTCATCAATCTCACCGGGTCCGCCGTCATCGGTGTACTGGCGGGAGCGGTGATCTTCCACCACTCGCCGTCGGCACTACTGACGGTCCTGGGAACCGGGTTCTGCGGTGGCTATACAACCTTCAGCACCGCCAGCGTCGAATCGGTGCGACTCATCGAGCGGCGTGAATGGTCCCTTGCCCTGTGCAACACGTTCGGCACGCTGCTGGGCGCCGTCGGCGCCTGCGCCGCAGGACTAGCGCTGGCGTGGTCGCTGGCGTGAGGATGTCACTATGACCGATGAGCCCGATGTGCATCTGGTGGTCGGATGGGACAGATACCCGCCGAGCACTGCCGCGCTGCATTTCGGGATTGATCTGGCGCGGCGCCTGGGCGCGTGCGTACACGTCGTGCACATCCTGGATATGGACGACGAACCACCGGATCCCGATACGGATAGTTGGGAAGCTCAGGCGGGCACCGCTGTTGCCGCCGCCGAGGCGGAGGCGCTGGAAGAGCTCTCCGGCCAGGAAGTGGCGTGGAAGTACCATCGCGCCCATGGGCCCGCAACCACCGCGATTCTCGCCGTGGCGCACCAGTATGCGGCGCTGATGATCATCCTGGGCAGCCCACGGGGAGGACCGGCGTCTGCATGGGACGCACTGCTCGGGCAGTCGGTGTCACATCGCCTCATTGGCGCCAAGCGGGTTCCGCTCGTCCTGGTGCCCGCCCCCTGAGGACCATCGCGGAGCGAATTCCTCTCCTGTAGCCTTGCTCAGTGGCTAGCAAATCCCAAACCCGGTCGTCAGTGGACCGGGGTCCCGTCATGATCGACGGGGTGACGGTGGTGCTGCGGCCGCCACGGCTCGCGGACGGTCCGTCCTGGCGCAAGACAGCGTTGGCCTTCACCGAACGGCTCTCACCGGCTTTCACCCGTGATGACATGGACTGGGAGAGCGCACATTCACCGGTGATCTGGGTGGACACCTGGCGCTCGGCTCTTGCGGATGCGCGCGCCGGAGGAGTCTCATATCTGCTGGTAAGGATTGATGAGGGCGCCGAAAGGGTCGTCGGCCACTTTTCGATGACCGGAATAGATCCACGAACCGGCGGCGCCGAGATCTCCACCTGGGCCGTCGACGTTCCTCCGGCCGTGAGCAGGTGGGCGCAGCTGACCACGGTGCTGTCCGCTTTCGAGGGAAACCCCGCCGTCCCACACGCGCTGGCGCCGACCGCCGTATCGAATATGCGCGCAAACAGGTTCTCGCAGTCCATGGGCTGGAACCAGCTACAGATCCGCCGAGCTCTGCGCCCATACGACGGGCAAGTATCGGACCATCACGTGTGGATTCTCGCCAACACGGCCGAGTACCGAGATTGGGTCAAGCACCAACTCTCGGAAATTCCCATCACGAGAGCACGTTTCACGCCCGCGGGGGACCGCTGGCCGGATGTCGAGTACCTGGCGGCGTGGGCGCGATTCGCGGCGATTCGGGCCCGTCAACTGATCGGCACCGCGTTGCGAAGGACGCCGCTCGAGCCTGCATTTGAAATACCCTCCGCCGGTGGGGAAGTGGTGCAAGTCGCATATACCGGTCATGGCCGATACCGGGTGACGGTGGCCGAGCGACCTGGTGGATCAATCGACGTCCATTCCGACGTTGGCACGTCGACAACGGAATTGGTGCCACGATTCGAGTCGCGGATATCAGACGACGCCCGCGTTTCGGCGTTGTCTGCACTCGCCAGCCACCTGACAGCTCGCTCTGACCGGTCGCGCCGGACAGTCATCGCGGTCAGGGCTGTTGACAGCACCCTTGCGGACCGGCTCGCCACGCTTGGTTTCATCGACGAGGGTGACGCCCCGCCGACCCAGGGCGGCGACGGTGCCACCCTGCGGATGTGGACTCTGCTGGCGAGTCCGCATCCAAAATAGACACCCTGTACACAGCAATCGCCTTCTCGCAGTGGCCTATTAATCGCCATTCGCCTCCGCCGTGGTGCGCTACCCTGCCGAGGTGCGTGCAAGCGATGGACCAACCCCGTCATGCCGGGGACCGGTCGAAATCGACGGTATGACGGTCATGCTGCGCACGCCGCGGCTCTCCGATGGTGCATCGTGGCGGGAAACCAACCTGCGCTACGAGAAGCGGCTGGCACCGGCGTTCGGCCACACGGATATGACGTGGTTGGCCGCGCACTCGCCATACATGTGGATTCATACCTGGAAGCAGGCACTCTCCGACACGGCACAGGGTTGGGTCTCTTGTCTGCTCGTACACCTCGATGGCGGTCGTGAACACGTGGTGGGCCATCTCGCCATGGCGGGA
The DNA here is from genome assembly GCA_002013415.1 of Mycobacterium sp. D16Q14. Taxonomy (GTDB): domain Bacteria; phylum Actinomycetota; class Actinomycetes; order Mycobacteriales; family Mycobacteriaceae; genus Mycobacterium. The sequence goes on along the minus strand of MAEX01000012.1, from coordinate 79,902 downwards.
CGGCACCCACGAACGGGCGGCACTGAGGTATCAACATGGACCGCCGGCGTTCCACACACGGTCACCATGTGGGCGCAGGCATCGCTGATCATCGCCGGGTTCGAGGCCAATCCCAATGTTCCGCACGCGGTGGCACCGCTGGCGGTCCAGAATGTTCCGGTACAGCGCCTGGCCCAGGCAGTGGGCTGGTCGAAGCTGCAGACATGCCGCCTGCTGCGCACCTACGACGGCAAGCCCACCGATCATCAGATTTGGTTTCAGGGCAATACCCCAGAGAACCTGGCCGCACTACAGCACACGCGAGACACGCTCCCGGACAACGGGACCACCGTGGCGGCCGAATGCCGGACCAGGAGTTCCTGGAGCGACCTCATGGCACGCGGGCATTACGAACTGCGCAACTGGGGTCGGCGCGCGATATCCGCTCCGAATAGCCGTGTTGCAGTAGATCTTTCGGGTAAGACTGTGGGATACGTCGAGATTTCCGTCGATCCGGGCAGCTCCACCACCGAGCTCATCAGTAGGCCGCATCCTGGTGCTGCCGAGGACATGCTCACCCCGACTGTCGCAGATATGGCCGGGCGCTTGACGCACACCCCGTCCTCCACCAGGCGGATCGTGGTTGCGGTGCGCGCCGATGACCAGCCCCTGATCGACGCCCTCTCCGCGCGCGGCTTTCAGAACGAGGGGCCCACTCTCCCCACCCTTAGCGAGGCCGCGGTCACCCGCCATCTGTGGGCCTACGTCAGCGAAGGCTAATCGCTCCGGCTGCGCGTATACGCCTCGGTCAGCAGCGGACGCAGCACCTCACCGAAGGTGTCTTCACCCGGGTTGACCACGCATACCCATTTGGCACCGCCGTATTCGGGGTGGGGAAGAACTCGGTCGAACGCGGTGTAGTCGGTATCGGACGATTCGCCACCGCGGCCCGCGACGACCTTGGCGAAGGTGTCACCGCTGACCCCGATGTTGAGCCGGTACACCGATGGCCGGCCCAGATCGGAGTACGTGTCGAACGCCTCGTTCGACATCACGGTGATGACGGGCATCTGGCGTTCGGAGCCACGGAAGAAGAACCAGTTGTCCTGCACAACTTCATGCTGAAGGTCTGGGAAGGTCGTGACGATGTATTCGATGATGGCGCCCTTATCCATAACACCGAACCTACCGGCCTAGGCTGCTGACATGTTGCGAGCGGGAATCGTCGTCACGGGTACGGAGGTCCTCACCGGGCGGGTGGCCGATGCGAATGGCCCGTGGCTTTCCGAACATCTCCGGGAAGTGGGCGTCGATGTCGCACATATTTGTGTGTGTGGAGACCGCAAAGAGGATCTGACGGCACAACTGCAGTTTCTTGCCGATCAAGGTGTGGATCTCATCGTCACATCCGGCGGCCTGGGGCCCACAGCCGACGATATGACGCTACCGACTGTGGCTGAATTTGTTGATACCACACTTGTTTTCGACGCCAATCTGGAAGAAGCCATCATGAATCGGCTGCGTCCGATGGCGAACCGCTGGGAGAATGTGGACTGGGAGGCGCTGCGCGTCGGCATCGCCAAACAGGCACTCGTGCCAGCGCGGGGTGAGGTACTTGATCCGGTGGGCACTGCGCCGGGAGCGATCATGAGCACAGGTGCCGTTCTCATCGTGGTGCTGCCTGGACCTCCTCATGAGCTCCAGCGAATGTGGCCGTCGGCCGTCGAGGCCGGGCCCTTCCGGGCGCTCCTCGGCGACGATGTCACGGCCATTGAGCAGACCACGCTGCGTCTGTACGGAATCACCGAGCCCGATATCGCCGAGACGCTGCGTCTCGCCGAAAGTGCGTTAGGAGACCTTGCCGCACTGGAGATCACGACCTGCCTGCGACGCAGCGAGGTTGAGGTGGTCGTCCGATTCGAGGCCTCCGCCCAGCATCTGTGGACTCGCCTCTACGAATTCATCCAGGCCCGGCATGGTGCGGCGCTGTTCTCCTCCGACGGTTCAACGGTCGACCAACTGGTGGCGAGACTGCTCCGCGGGAGGCGCCTGGCCGTGGCGGAGTCGTGCACGGCAGGGCTGCTGGGGGCACGGATCGCCGATGTGCCGGGCTCTTCGGAATACTTCCTGGGTGGGGTGATCAGCTACGCGAACGATGTCAAAATTGGCCAGCTGCATGTGGATCCGCGGCTACTCGCGGAGCACGGCGCGGTGTCTCCGCAGGTCGCCGAGGCCATGGCGGACGGCGCATTGAAGGCGCTGGGTGCCGATATCGCGATGTCGACGACGGGTGTGGCCGGCCCCGGCGGTGGAACGCCGGAGAAGCCGGTGGGCACGGTGTGCTTCTGTGTGAAAACCGCGGCGGGGGAGAAGGCCGACCTCCGGGTCGTTATCCCGGGAAACCGCAACCAGATTCGTGAGCGTTCCACCACTGTCGCGCTGCATCTGTTGCGCCGATTGCTGCAGCGATAGCCCTACTGGTCAAAGGGAGCGGCCTTGACCAGCAGCGGGAACGCCGCATAGCGCGTCAGCCACGCAGCGCGACCGTTCGGTACCGCGGCGCCCTCGGCCGCCCAGGCCTTGAGCATGTGCCGTTTGAATTCCAGCCGAGGATGCCGACTCAGCAGCTCGTCCACCCAGGCGGCGTCGAGTTCCGACAGCCGTAGGCCGAAGACATCGGTTCCCGCGCCGGCCGACACGAATCCGCCCGGATCTGAGAGGTTTTCACTGGCGCCAAGGGTGATATGTGCCGCGATGGCGGCGCCCACCGCCTGCGCGCGGTCCTCGGCGGCACCTCGATCCCTGACGAACTGTGCGGCGCGCTGCCCGCCGACGACGGCGAAGCACCGTCCGGGAGTCGGATGCTCGAGTTGTAGATCGTGCAACAGGCTCGCGATGTACACGAGCTCGTCATCGACCTGCGCGCCGTCGAATGCGGCCAGTGCCTTCCCGAAAAAGTAGGTGCGGTATGAGTGTTCGAGTACGTGCGGTGTCACCGAGTCACGTGCCTCCTGCTCGGCGGCACGTGCGAGCGCGCTATCGGGGACCGCGATCGATCCGAATTCGACGCGCCCCTGCCCGCGCCGGCCCATCCGGGTTTTGACGGCATCGCTGACCATTGCGGGCAACGCACGAAACAAGCGTCCCAACAATGCCCGGCGCTGGGCCGTCGAGACCTCGCCGCCGGTCCGCGTCGCCCAGTGCCAGTCGAATTCGCTCGTCATCTCCTCAGTCAAGGCCCGTGCGCCCACAACGAACAGTGGCATGAATGCCATAGGCACTCGGATTTATGCCATAGTGAGCCATGGGCACCAAGACGGTGGCGGCACTCGCGCTCGATGGCGTCATCACCTACGACTTGGCATGCGCCGTGCAGATGTTCCGCAGGGGCCCCGGGCGATCCGGCCAGCCGGATGGTTTCGATCTGGTGACCTGTGGCTATCGACCCGGAAGTGTCTGGACACCAGACGGTTTCACTCTCGATGTGGAACATGGCATCGACGCGCTGCAGACCGCCGATATCGTTGTCGTCCCTGCTCGGGCTCCGCACGACTATCCGCCACCCGATGATGTGCTGAACGCTCTGGCGAACGCACACCAACGCGGCGCCGTGATTTTCAGCATCTGCCTGGGCGCCTTCGTTCTCGCGGCCGCCGGCCTGCTGGATGGGCGCCCCGCCACCACACATTGGGAGTACTGCGATGACATGCGCACGCTCTATCCGCGGGTGGATCTGCGGCCCGATGCGCTGTACGTGGACGATGGGGACATCCTCACCTCGGCAGGGCTCTCGGCGGGTATGGACCTGTGTCTGCATGTGGTGCGACGTGAACTGGGGGCCGCCGCGGCGTCGGAGATGGCCCGGTGGAACGTGATGGCACCACATCGTGATGGCGGACAGGCCCAGTTCATCCCGCCCACCAAGACCTCTCATGACTCCAGCGGCCTCGGCCCGACCCTGAGCTGGGCCTCCGAGCGTCTCGCCGATATCGATGATGTGTCAGCACTCGCGAGACACGCGCATCTGAGCCTGCGCACGTTCAACCGGCGCTTCGGGGAGGAAGTCGGTACCACGCCCAAACGGTGGCTCGACGTACAGCGCGCCACCCGCGCCCGTGAATTGCTGGAGAACACCGATATGACCATGGAATCCATTGCCGCACACTGTGGGTTTGGCAGCGTCACGGCCATGCGGACGCATCTGCGCAAGGTCACCGCGACAACGCCCAGCGCCTACCGCCGGGCATTCCGGCGATAGGCGCCTCGCGGTTAGCGCGCGACGTGCGGCATCAGCGCATTCGGGGGAATGGCGCCGAACTTGCCCGCCTGGTAGTCCTCAACCGCCTGAATCAACTCGGCCTTGGTGTTCATCACGAACGGCCCATAGGCCACCACACGCTCACGGATGGGGCGGCCGCCGAGCAAGAGCACTTCCAATGCCGGGCGGTTACCATCCTGACCTGCGTTGGCCTGCACCGTGATCCGGTCGCCGGGACCCAGCACCGCGAGTTGCCCCTGCTCAATCGGATGCCCCAACGCGCCCACTGAACCACGTCCAGACAGAACGTAGACGAGCGCGTTGAACTCCCGGTTCCAGGGCACGCTCAGCTGCGCACCAGGCTGGATCGTCGCATGCGCCAGGGTTATCGGCGTATGCGTACTGCCCGGACCATGATGCGGCCCGATGTCTCCGGCAATGATCCGCACCAGCGCGCCGCCATCGGGCGAGCTCACCAACGTGGTTTGCGCCCCCTCAATGGCCTGGTAAGCCGGAGTCAGAAACTTGTCGCGAGCCGGCAGGTTGACCCAGAGCTGAATGCCGTGGAAGATTCCGCCACTCTCCACCAATTCGGCTGGGGGAGTTTCGATATGCAAGATTCCTGACCCCGCGGTCATCCACTGGGTTGCCCCGTCGTGAATGAGCCCGCCTCCGCCGTGAGAGTCCTGGTGAGCGAACCTGCCATCGATCATGTAGGTAACGGTTTCGAATCCGCGATGAGGATGCCAATCCGTTCCGCGCGGCTCGCCCGGTTCATAGTCCACCTCACCCATTTGGTCCATATGGATGAATGGGTCCAACTCGGCGGACGGCACCCCACCGAAGGCGCGCACAACGGGAAAGCCTTCACCCTCGTATCCACGGGGCCCACTGGTGATAGACCGCACGGGACGTTCGGTATCGGCGGGCTCGGGCATGGGGATGCGGGGCAGAGTCAGGGCGTCCATAGACGACACGGTGATAGCTGGCATGCAAACCTCCTGATGAGTGTTCTTATGCCTTCCTCAACCGGACCGTAGTCCGCTTTATTCCGGTAGCGCATCGGCGGCGACCAGTGCGGCCGCGACGGCGGCCGCGACCGTCTCACCCGCGGCGAGCAGTGGCTCCGGGCTGCGTAACGCCCGGCTCAGCACAAACGCACCCTCCAGGCTGGTGATGAATCCCAACATGAGACGTCTGCGGACCTCGTACGGCAGGCCCGATCCGGAGATGTGTTCAGCACCCCGATCAATCCAGTCCGTGAAGACGTCGGCGGTGGCTCGACGGAGGAGATCGTCAGTGCTCGCCACTTCAAGAGCGATGGTGGCGATGGGGCAGGCGTCGGCGTAATCGGTCGCGATGAGATTGTCGGCCACGGCCGCGAACGCCGTGCGGATGGTGGCCGTCAGATCGGGGCCATCCTGATCGAAGAGCGTCAGCACGAGATCCCGATACATCCCCCCGGCGGTGCGAATGGCCTCGTCCGCCAGTTGCACCTTGCCTCCGGGGAAGAAGTGATAGATCGATCCGAAGGGTGCGCCCGCGCTTTGCGCGATCTGCTTGAGGCCAGTGCCGGTCATGCCCTGTCGGCGGAACAACTCGCAGGTGGCGGCGACAATGCGGTCGCGTGTATCAGCGGGCATGGTGCGTCCTTTCGGGGCCTTGTATCCGGCCTCGTCGCATTGTTCTAGTCCTTACTAGAACGTTCTATCAAGTTGACGCGACCCGGAGGGCGCAGTGATGGACAAAGTGCTGAAGTACCTGGCGATTCTTACCGGCGTGATCTGCGTGGCCATCGGCCTCTATCACCTCATCGGGGGGCCCGGAACGGTCATCGGCGGGGGTGGCATCACCGCGAGCAACGACAGCCAGGAGCGCTTCTTCGCCGGGCTGTTCGCCGTCTACAGCGCGGCGTGGATCTGGGTGGCCCGCCAGTCGCCGATTCCCGGCATCGCCATCCGATTCCTCGCTGCGGGTCTGCTGGTGGGCGGGCTGGGCAGGGTGGCATCACTGATCGACTCCGGAGTGCCCCATCCATTCTGGATTGTCATGCTCGCCGTCGAAATTCTCATCCCCGCACTGTTTTTCGCCATTGCGGGCGCAGGCGAGAAGGCTCGTTGACTCCGTAAAATCAATATGCGAGTTCAGATTTCGCAACCGCTAGAGTGCGTAGTACCGACAGCACAATGTGTTTCTCAAGCACTCCAGGAGGAAGCTATGCGGTTCACCTTCGCCGAGGCCATGACCGATCCGTCGTACTACATTCCCTTGGCCCAGGCGGCCGAGGCGGCGGGCTACCACGGTATGACCATCGCCGACAGCCTGGCGTATCCCTACGAGTCGGATGCGAAGTATCCATACACGCCCGACGGGAACCGCGAATTCCTGGAAGACAAACCGTTCATCGAGGCATTGACGCTCACGGCGGCCCTCGGCGCAGTGACCTCGACGTTGCGGTTCAACATCTTCGTACTCAAGTTGCCGATCCGGCCGCCCGCCCTAGTGGCCAAGCAGGCCTCATCCATTGCGGCACTGACGGGTAACCGCCTCGGCCTCGGCGTCGGCACCAGCCCGTGGCCCGAGGACTACGAACTCATGAACGTGCCCTTCGCCAAGCGCGGTAAGCGCATGGACGAATGCATCGAGATCATCCAGGGGCTGACCACCGGTGACTACTTCGAGTTCCACGGCGAGTTCTACGACATTCCCAAGACCAAGATGTGTCCCGCGCCGACCCAGCCCATCCCGATCCTCATCGGTGGACATGCTGACGCGGCACTGCGTCGTGCCGCGCGGTGCGATGGCTGGATGCATGGCGGTGGCACCGAGGACCTAGACGAACTGCTGGTCAAGCTCAACACGTTCCGTGAAGAAGAGGGGACGGCCGATAAGCCCTTTGAGGTCCACGTCATCTCCATCGACGGGTTCACCGTGGATGGCGTGAAACGATTGGAGGACAAGGGTGTCACCGATGTCATCGTCGGCTTCCGCATTCCCTATATCGTCGGGCTGGACACCGAGCCGCTGGACACCAAGATCAAGAACCTGGAGAGCTTCGCCGAGCGCGTCATCTCCAAGGTCAACCCCTAGCGAGCCGCGAGTACCTCATGTCTGCGCGACCGTTGACAGATATTTAACGTAAGCGTTAAATATCAACCATGAGCACACGCGCTAGCTTGGCTTCGGCGGTCGTCTACCAGGATCCGTCGGCAGCCCTCGACTGGCTGGAAAAGGCCTTTGGTTTCGAACGGTCGATGGTCATCACCGATAACAACGGCAGGATCGAGCATTCCGAGATGCGTTTTGGGGATGGCTATCTCATGGTCGGATCCGAGTGGGACGCCAGCGTCGCCAGTCCCAAAACGGTCGGTGGCAGGTGTACCCAGACGATCCATGTTCAGATTGACAGCGATATCGACACGCATTGCGAGCAGGCCGAGGCCGCCGGCGCCACGATCTTGATGCGCCCGGCCGACCAGTTCTACGGCGACCGGGTGTACCGGGCCCAAGACCCCGAGGGACACGTCTGGACCTTCGGTCAGTCGGTGCGGACGGTCTCGCGCGAGGATGCCGAGAAGGTGAGCGGTCTGAACATCGAGGGCTGGGTTTGACCCGGCCCTCTCCGGAACTCGCGAGCATAGATCGCACACTCACCGCGCTGGCAGATCCCAATCGCCGACGAATCGTTGAGGTGCTGCGGGATCGACCATGCCGTGCGGGCGAGATCGCACACGCCGTCGGCCTGAGCCCCGCGGCACTCAGTAGGCACCTGCGAACCCTCAAGGCCAGCGAGCTGGTCGAGGAATCTCACCCCGAGTTCGACGCGCGAGTACGCATCTATACATTGCGACCCGCCCCCATGGCGGAACTAAAGGCATGGCTCAACGAGATCGAGAAGCTCTGGGCCACGCAACTTTCGGCCTTCAAGGAGCACATCGAGCGAGAGCAGGGCTGATGGGGTCACGCGTGCTGGTATCGCTGCGGGTACGTGCCACCCCGGAGCGCGCATTCGACGTATTCGTCAACGACATCGGAATCTGGTGGCAGCCCAACACACTGTTCCGATTCACCCGGCGCCGCGGCGTACTCGCGATCGAACCGGAGCTCGGTGGCCGCTTCGTTGAGTCATACCCGGACGGCACCGAGTTCGAAATCGGCAGGGTCACCACGTGGGAACCCGGCCGACGATTGGGCCTGACATGGCGTCAGGACAGCTTCGCCGAGGATCAGATGACTACCGTCGAGGTGCGGTTCGAGCCGATCAGGGACGAAACCCGGGTGACGGTCGAACATCTCGGCTGGGAGTCGGTTCCGCAGGATCATGTGGCCCGCCATACCTTTCCCGACGGATTGTTCCTACGCCGCCACGGCGAATGGTGGCAGACGCTTCTGGAGTCGCTGCGGACTCAGGTCGGGGGAGCGTAGGTACTCACGGGCTTCCCGGGGTGCGAAGCTGCGCCGCCAGCCAGGGCAGCGCGTCCGAGAATGTTCGGCTGGCGAATTGCCAGGTGTGCCCACTGATCATCTGGTGAATGGTGCAGGAGATCTGCACCTGCTGGGCCGCTGCGCACAGATCAGCGGCGGCACCGTCTCGATCGTCGTCGGTCACATCGTCATGCCCACCGATTCCCGTGGGGGTGTCGGCTGTCGGGCGCTTTGCACCACTTGGCTTCTTGCTGCCTGCCGGAGGTATCGCGTCCTCGAACCATCCCGTGACGCCGGTGTAGGGACCATGTTTGGCCATCACGGTGCGCGGGTCGAAGGCATCCCATCGGGCGGCATCTCCGCCGTACAGCCGCTCGATCGTCTGTTGCTTGGTTCCCGCGGTAGGCCCATGGTCGCCGGCGATGTCCACGAATGTGGAGAACAGATCCGGATGCATGACCGTCAGGTCAATAGCGCAGGTGCCGCCCATAGACCAGCCGACAACAGCCCAGTTGGCAGGGTCAGCCGACCCGTCGAACTCCGACACCACATAGGGGCGAACATCTTCGGTGAGGTGATCAGCGGCGTTGCCGCGCGGGCCGTTGACACACTCGGTGTCGTTGTTGAAACTTCCCGCGACATCGACGAAGACGAATATCGGTGCTTGCCCACCATGCGATTTGGCATAGTCGTCGATCATCTGGGTGGCGTTACCCGTGCGGATCCAGTCGGCTGGGGTGTTGAACTCGCCGGCGATCATCATCACCACCGGCAGCCGCGGCGGGGTATCGCCCGCGAACCAGGCCGGAGGGAGGTAGACGTACTCACCTCGATGTTTGAACCCGCTTGCGTCGCCGGGGATGTCTACGTCGACAAGCTTTCCGGTACCGGGATTCGAATTGCGCAGACCTGCAAGCTCACTGAGATCGACCTGGTTGGGAAGCGGGCCCGCAGAGACCGCACCCCAGGCCGCCTGCACGGTGGGGTAGTAGCCCACCCAGGTATTGAGCGCGACGAGTGCCGAAAGCAACGTCAGTGGAATGGCCAACGCCGATACACCACGACGCCACCAGCGCGCACTCCGGAAGCCGATGACGGCAACCGCGACCGACGTGACGAACACACCGATCCATATCCACAATTTGAAGGGTGCCGGGTCCGAGGCCAACCCTTCGGAGTTCATGTAGACCCACGCCACCAACGCACCCACCGCGCCGATCGCTACGCTCACGGGCGCCCACAGCAGGCGCCACCGGCGGCTGCGCCATCCGATGACCACCAGCAAGGTCACCACCGCGAGCACCTGGACGACCATCGGAAACCAACCACCGAGGGCCGAAATCCCATGGCTGTATTGGTGGAAATCGTTGGCGGGCAGCTGCGGAATGGGAGTCGGCGCCGGAGGGGGCATCGGCGTAGTCGGTGGCACGCTGACATTGTGATGACGTTTCCTGGGAGGAAGCTGGGCATGACCCAGAGTTATCTATCGGACGAGACGATCGCGGCGCTGTCCACCGAGGAGCGAAGGGACCTGATCCAGCGGCTGGAACGCCCGCTCGGCGAGGTGGCGCCGCCGAATTTGGCGAGGTTTCGCGCGCTCCGGCTGGGTTTGATGATCGGCGGCTCGATCGCGCTGATCCCCTGGATCACCTACCTTGCGTTCACGCTGCCCGAAAACTATGTGGCACAGCGGTGGACGGCGACGTGGGTCGGTTTCGACGCGCTGTTGGTGGCATTCACGGCCGCGACCGCGGTACTGGGTCTGCTGCGTCGTTAACTACTCGTTTTGACGGCGTTCACCACCGGAGTGCTTCTGATCTGCGATGCCTGGTTCGACGTGATGACAGCCGGCCCCGCGGAGGTGCGCTGGGCGATCCTGACCGCGGTTCTGGCCGAGCTGCCCATCGCGGTGGTGATGATTCGAGGCGCGTTGTTCATCACACGATTGACGATGACGCGACTCTTGGTGATCGACCCGGGTGTGCCGCTCTGGCGGGTGCCGTTGCTGCCCTAACCCGTCACCAGCAATGCGCGAAGCCATCGCAGTACTGCGGGAACCGATCGACGGGTACATCGAGTGGTTTCACGAACTGCAGGCTGAAGGGCCTCTTTGTCATCCCCGGCTGACCGCCGCATACCGCGCTGTGGATCGTGGTGTGCACTCCGGCGAGGGTCTCGTCGTTGAAGACGTACTTCTCCTGGGTGGGCGCATAGGTCCCGTCCGGGCAGGTCATGCCCTGCGGTCGCGCATGCAGGAACGTCCACTGGTCGTCAACCAGCTTGGCCGCTGTGGAGTAGTTCTGCAGTCTGTCGTTGTGCTTGAGGATGTCGGGTGTCGCGCTGGTGACGGTGAGTGTGCAGCCGTCGGCCTGGATGGTGGGGTCGGTGTAGTCGGACTGAATGCGGGTGCCCGAGGCCTGTACACAGACGGCGGACAGCGTCCAGGAAACCTCGCCGAATCCTTCCTCGATCATCCGATACGTCCCGTCCGCCGGAGGCGCCACGGCCGAGGCGGGGCTGGCGAATCCGACGCCGATCGCAAGGGCCGAGACGGGAACCATCAGCAGGGCAGTTGTGCGCACGGGATCAAGTATCGCAATGCTCCGGGCCGCTCACCCCGCAACCTCGGTCATTAGACGCGGCGTCCAATACGGCCACGATCAGATCGGCCACGGCGCTCATGCCGTCCGCGTTGGGATGAAGGGGAGCCGGGCGCCACGGCCACGGGAATCCGGGACGGGTAGCCCAGGGCCGTGCCGACCAGGCGTGATGGTCCGCGCTGGCCGCCGATGCGCGCACGATCTCGCAGCCGGTGGCGTGGGCCGCAGCCGCGGTGGCCGCCGCGAGTTCGGCGGCGATATGACGTCCACTGGCGGTCTCGGCCTGGGTGTACGGCGGCGCGAGCTCGCCTTCAGGGGGCAAGAGTGCGAGGTAATCGACGAAGATCACCCGTGCCCGCGGTGCGCGATTCCGCACCTGCTCACCCACCGCGCGCAGCGATTGACCCACAACCGCCAGTGCCGCATCCCGCTTGCCGGTGTCGAGCATGTCGGCCAGTCCGCCGCCGACGACTGGCAGGGCACGCAGAACGTGCGGCAGACACGCGGCCAACAAGAACGGCACATAACCCACGTCGTTACCGCCGATCGTGACCGTCACCAGCTCCTCGGTGCCATCGAGCGCGCCGATCTGCGGCGCCGCAGTGTTCTGCGGGTCGGTCAGGATATGTGCCGTAGTCGCACCGGAATAGGTGACATCGACCAGCTGATATCCCATGCGGTCGGCAACATGATGCGGATAGTTGCGTGCCGAACGTCCGGCCAGTCGAGGCGAGCCTGGCGCACGCGGCAGGATGCCCGGTCCCGCCGCCATCGAACTTCCCAATGCCACATAGCGTCCCGCCATGATCCAAGCCTATCGGCGAACCAACCCGGCGAGCCTGCGCAGCGACGAGCGCACGCCACGGGGCCTCGGATCGTTCAGCCGCAGGACCGGCCAGCCTTGTTGCGACGCCATGACCGCGAGCCGGCCGCGCGGGTTGACCGGGCAGGGCTCACCGACGAGGGACATCAGATCGATATCCTCTTCGCCGTCCGCATAGAAGTAACTGCGGTGCAAATCAACACCATTGGATTCGCAGAACAGTGCGACCGCGGTCGCCTTATTCCGTCCCCACACGATGGGCGTACGGATACCGCCGGTGAGACGCCCCTGATTGTCGAGATCAAAGTGGTTGCAGAGCACATGGGTAATTCCGAGATGGCGGGCCACCGGCTCGGCGTGAATGGTCAGCGCCGAAGAACTCAGCATCACGGTGTGTCCCTGTTCCTGATGCGCCCGCACGCGCTCGCACATCTGCGGATAGATCATCGAGGCATTGTGCTGGTGGAAGATTCGTTCGCCGACGGCTTCGAGTTCGGCCAGCGAGTCGCCGCGCAGGTATCCCGCGGCGCGCACCACCAAACGCTCGAACTCCATGCGGCCCAACTTGTACCGGAAGGTGGCCTCCAGGACTCCGAGAACCTCGCCGACGCTGGCCTGACCACGGCGCATCCGATCGCGAGCGTGTGCCGTCGGGGTGAATCCGGCCACGAGAGTGCCGTCCAGGTCGAAGAAAGCTCCTACCTGCGGCCCGGTGGGGCTGAGCGCTATATCGGCCACCGGATCGGGTGCCGGGCTCACCGTCATGTGGGCCAATCTACCGTTGCGCGCACCGCGCGCCGGTAGTAGGCGACAAGATGGGGCATCCACCCGATAGTGGCCGGCAGGAGCAGTGATGGACCCCCAACCGAATCGCCCGCGCGCTGCGCTGGTCACCAGACGCAGTGTGCTGTCCGCCGGGGCGGCCTTGGCGCTCGGCGGAAGGGCAATCACCGGATGCTCCCCGATCCACTCAGAAGACGTACCACTTATCCCTCGATGGGAAGATTTGCGCCGCAAGCTATCCGGAACTCTCACGGTGCGCGGGGAGACCGGGTCGGACGAAGCAGCACGAACGTTCAATCCACTCTTCGATATGAATCATCCTGGTGCGGTGGCTTTCTGCGCCTCTGAACAGGACGTGGCGCGTTGCGTTGAGTTCGCCTCCGGCTCCGGGATACCCGTAGCGGCGCGCAGTGGCGGCCACAGCTATGCCGGTTACTGTGTCCCGAACGACGGCCTGGTGGTCGATCTCGGGCGGATGGCGGCGGTCTCGGTGACGGGGACACAGGCGACGGTCGGATCCGGCGCACGTCTGATCGATGTCTACGCCGGCGTCTGGTCGGCGGGCCGGATGCTTGCCTGCGGCTCCTGTCCGACCGTCGGCATCGCCGGGCTGACTCTCGGGGGTGGGGTGGGGGTTCTCACCCGTAAGTTCGGACTCACGTGCGACCAACTGATATCGGCTCGCGCGGTAACCGCCGATGGCGGGATCCGGGTCCTATCGGCGGATTCCGAGCCCGATCTGTTCTGGGCCATCCGCGGAGTTGGCGGCGGAAACTTCTGCATTGCCACGGAGTTCACCTTCGAGACCGCACAGGCAACTGGCCTCACGGTGTTCACGCTCGACTACGCGCCGGGGGACACCGCCGCGATCATGCACCGGTGGCTGATGTTCATGGACGATGCGCCCGATGAACTGTGGACGACCCTGCACGCCATGGCCGGCACCACACCGCAATGCCGGATCGTGGGATGTATCGCCAAGACCGACAATCCACGTGCCCTGGTCGATGCACTCCGCAGCGCGATCGGTATCGGCCCATCCGATCGATTCGTCGCCGACAAGACTTTTCTCGATGCCATGAAGTTCATGGGCGGTTGCTCGACATTGACGGTGGATCAGTGTCATCCGGCATGGACCGGGGCCGGGACGGGACAGCTGCAGCGCGAGGCGTTTGTGGCGTCCTCCCGGATGGTCCCGCACGCGGCGATCGACACCTCCAGAGTTGAGGCGCTCCTGGTCGGCGAACGCGGCCTCACCTTCATCTTCGACAGCCTCGGAGGCGCCGTCAGCCGAGTTGCGGCCGACGCCACCGCCTTCCCACACCGACGGGCCGCCGCAGCGATCCAGATCTATCACGGAGTCGGCACAGACTCGTCCGTCGCGTATCGCCGCGTGGACGAGGCACGGGATCGGCTCGCAGGGATCTGTGGCGGTGCCGCCTACGTGAACTACATCGATCCCCGCCTGCCCGATTGGGCCGCGGCCTATTACGGGGACAATCTGGCGCGACTGCGACGAATTGCCTCTGCCTACGATCCCAGCGGAGTCTTCGGGTTCACGCAGGCCGTTCGCCCCTAGGCGCGTCGCACGCTCTGCTGCGCCTGTGCGATGAGCTCGCGCCAACGGCCCTCCGGAAGCTCGTACACCGCGGAGTTCCCGCCGTACGCGCTGGAGATGACGACATCCGGATCGAGGCTCCCCAACAGTTCCAGGCTCCTCGCCAACTCATCGGCGCTCCCGCGCCCGGGGACCAGGAAGGTAGACCAGGTGCCCCCCTTGGTGGGGAACATCGTGTCCCCCGTGAAGAGGTACTTCTGGCCGTCCGCTCCCGTGACTAGATAGCTTGTGCTGCCGGGGGAATGACCCGGCGTGGGGATGACGTCTACGCCGTTGTCATCCACATGACGTTCGTCGATGGGGACGTCAAGGTCGGCGTGCTTGCCAATCTCGTTCCGCTCGTGGGCGGATGCGTGAAGTGTCGACCCGAATCGCTGTTTCACGACGGCGAGCATCGGTCCGGCCTCGTCCTGATGCGACAGATACTGGTGAGTCACCCCGCCCAGCTCTGCGATCACCTCGAAATCGGCCTCGGTGGCTGGGCTGTAGAACAGCACGTTCCCGTCGTGGCGGGTCCATAGGTAGGCGTGGGTGGTCAGCCCGGGGAACGGACTGTCCCTGCGCGTCTCCCACAGATCCGATCGAATCTGACGCACATTGGATGTTTTCGTTGTCATGAGCCCAGTGTTCAACCTCAAGTGAGCTTGAGGTCAAGGATGGAACCGCAGAATCCCAGGGAGGGCTAGGCACGTGACTCGGCGAGTGCCGCGAGCCTGTCCACCGAATCCTGCAGCCGCTCCGAGGTGGTGCTACGGGCCCGGGGCAGCCTCTTCTCGTCGGTCAGGTTCGTCCAGTCGTAGGTATGGGTCACCCGAGTGCGGTTGTCGCCAAGCGGCTCCAGTTCCCATCGCCAGAGGTGGCCAGGCGGCTCCTTGCCGACTTCGGAGGGCAACCACGCTATCCGGCGTGCGTCCTCGAATTCCACGATGTGGTTGTCGCGAACCGCACCGTTGGTCAGGGTCATCACGAACACAGCACCCACACCGTGAACGCGTTGCCCCGCGGCGGCCTCGGCCAGGTTCTCATTGCCATCCCATTCACGCTGTCGCGCGGCATCGGCGATGTACTCGAAGATCACCGCCGCCGGCGCATCCACCTCGCGACTCGCAGAGACCACTCTGACATCCTCAGTCATACGACCCATCCAACCAGAGTCCTGTCGTCTAGCCGATCAATTCGCGAGTGAGTTTGCGCGCCAGCGTTATCGGCGCCACGGATTTTGACGCCGATCGCGGTGGCCGTGTTCGGGATTGGCAGTCGACCTGTCATTTTCCTCATCGCCGCGGCGGCAGTATGGCCGATTCTCCAACACCACCGCCGGCGTGCACGGCATCGAACCCGGGTACCTGCACGTGGCGCGGTCATTTCATGCCACTCGCATCGAACTCCTCACCGCGGTCATACTCCCGGCCATCCGGGGCAGCGTTCAGACTGGTGTGCGCATCGCCTTGGGCATCGCGTGGGTGGTCCTTGTTCCCGCCGAAATGCTGGGCGTGCGATCCGGTTTGGGTTATCAAATCCTCAACGCACGCGACCAGCTGGCCTACGACCAGGTGGTGGCCGTCATTCTCGTGATCGGTGCGCTCGGGTATGCCCTGGACGTTGCCGCAAAACGGGTACTGGCACCGAGGTTTCGCACACCTCCTGCCGAGTAGGCTCACACGAGCCGCACTACCCGATACCGGAGGTGTCCCTATGAACCTGCTTGCCCGCCGATTGCTGATCCTCGCCGCTGGAACGCTCTTGCCGCTCGCCGTTGTCTCCGGCACCGCGCCGGCCATCGGCTCCGCGGATCCCATCGTGCCCAACTGTCCGGACGGATGGTGGGATCCGGTGGCCAACACCTGCCGGCCAGCGGTCGCGACCACACCGTTGAACTGCGATAACGGTTGGTGGTGGGACCCGGTGGGCAACGTGTGTCGCCCGCCGGTCATTCCACCTCAGTAGAGCGGCCCTACGCCGCCAGCGCAGCAGTGGTCGCAGCGAACATGGTCGTCTTGATGGCGCCCAGGGTTCCGCTGCCCTTACCGATCAGCGGGCTCATCAGATCGACTGCGACACTGAGTACTTCGTCTTCGGAGGCGGCCCGGTCGGCCAGACCTGCGGCCACGGCAGCGTCTCCGCTGTACCGGTGCCCGGTGGTCATCGCGGTGACCGCCGTCTGCGGGGTCACCTTGGCCTGGATAAGGCTCGCCATTCCGGGAGTGAACGGGATGTTGATGTCGACCTCGGGGAAGCACAGATATCCACGGTCGGATCGCATCACCCGGTAGTCGTGGGCGACGGCAAGCATCGCCCCTGCGCCGAACGCGTGACCGTTGACCGCGGCGACGGTGGGCAGCGGGAGGGTGAGCACTCGACTGAAGAGCGCGTGCACGCGGCCGACGTACCAATCACTCTGATCACCGTGGGCCATAAGCCATTCCAGATCGAGTCCGTTCGAGTAGAACTTGCCGGTTCCCACGGTGACCAATGGTTTGGCGTGCGTCAGCGCATCGTCGAGCAGCCCGTCGACGGTATCGAGCCAATCGGGGGAGAAGCGGTTTTCGTCCGTACCGAGGTTCAGAACCGCGATGGTGTCCTGAAGTTCGAGGGTGGGGGTCACGTGCTTCCTTTCATTGTGGCGCCCTTCGTTTTTGGGCGCATTGGGGGTGGATCGAGAGCAAGAATGGCGCGCACCGCGGCCTCCAGACGTGAGCGTGCGTCCGCATCGGGCCGGCGGCGACCCCGCAGCAGAAGGCCGGTCGGCAACCCCACGATGCAGTCCTCGATGACCTGCACCGCGCGACCGTCCTCCCGATCCCACAGGGCACGAGACAACAGGATGAATAACGCGACAAGCCTGGCGTCGACGCTCGCCATGGCGTCGGCGACGTCGTCAGGAACATCGGAGCCCAGAAGATCCTCGCGCCGTACGCCGAGCACGAGCCGCGAGGATTCAGGGAATCGTTCGGCGAAGACGGCGGGGGTGTCGGCGGCCGCGACAACGGCGTTCACCGCGGCGACGTGGATGGGCGTACCCGTCGCGAACGCTGTATCGACGGCGTCACGCTGCATGGCAAGGAACCGCTCCGCGGCGCGCAACCACGCCCTTCCGACCATCGCACCACGCGATCCGAAGGCATGGTAGATCGCACCATTGGATGTTCCGGTCAGCTGCGAAACCGCCCGCACCGTCACCGCCGCCGGGCCCTCGTCCACCGCGATCCGCTCGGTGGCATCGAGCAGATCGTCGACGGAATGGATGCGCGGCCGAGGCACACCCAGAGATTAACAGAGCATTCGCTCTGTTATCGAAATGGCCGGTTCGATAATTCTCCGAACACGGCCACGCCATCCCGCTGGAATACCAGGGTGCCGCAGTGCCTCAGCGCATGAACAAACTCGGATCCGCCGGCGCACCCGGCACCGGCTCGTTCCTGTTCGCCGACCCCGCCGACGAACAGGCCGCACTGGTCGAAGCCGAGCACGCGTCCGCGCACAACGAATTGGCCGCGCTACGGGGAAGATCGAGCTAGCGCTGTCGTCATCGACCGTAGTTCCAGCAGATGCATGCAGTACCGTCGAGGCATGTCGCCGTGTTTGCGCGCCGTCGGCGCCGCGCTCCTCGCAGTGGCGCTCATCGGTTGCACCGAGCCCTTGCCGGCGCGCGCCACCATCTCCCAGTGCGGCCTGAGCGAGCTGCCTACCGAGGCCACCGGAACCGTGGACCTGATCCATGCCGGCGGACCGTTCCCGTATCCCCGCAATGACGGCGTCGTGTTCCAGAACCGCGAGAGGGTGTTGCCCTCCGAGCCTCGTGGGTACTACCACGAGTACACGGTCCGCACTCCGGGCGGTAAGACCCGCGGCACGCGGCGCATCATCACCGGCGGCAACCCGCTGAACGATCCGCCGCATGTCTACTACACAGGCGATCACTACCAGTCATTCTGTGAGGTTGAAGGCGCATGAAGACCTATCTCATCGATGGTTCCCGCGTTCGTACCCGGGCCGACTTCTTCACCGAGCTCGGCCGCGCGGTGAACGGGCCAGGCGGCTACTTCGGCAGCAACCTCGATGCCCTTGTCGATTGCCTTCGAGGGGGATTCGGTACCCCTGAAAACGAGCCGTTCCGGTTCGTACTGCGGGACGCGGCGCGCATCAAGTCGGCGGTGGGGAAGAGGGACTGGGACGCCATCGAGGAGATCTTCGAGGAGGCCGGCGTAGCGCTGACGACGCGTGCCGAGACGAAAGGCCCAGACGACCGACGTTGACTAGTCCTGACCGATAGCGCGATGGCCGGTCCCCTAAGGAACCGGCCATCCACGTGTTGCGAAGATCAGCGAACGTCGAACCGGTCCGCGTTCGACACCTTGACCCATGCCGCGACGAAGTCCTTGACGAACTTCTCCTTAGCGTCATCCTGTGCGTAAACCTCTGCCAGAGCGCGCAGCTCGGAATTGGCACCGAACACCAGATCCACCCGGCTCGCGGTCCACTTCGCCGCACCGCTGGCGCGATCGGTACCCACGTAGGTGCCGTCGTCGGCCGACGACGGTGTCCACTCCGTGCCCATGTCGACCAGATTGACGAAGAAGTCGTTCGTCAATGTTCCGGGGTTGTCGGTGAGCACGCCGAGCCCGGAGCCCTGGTAGTTGGCACCCAGCACCCGCAGACCGCCGACGAGGACAGTCAGTTCGGGCGGGGACAGTGCCAACAGGTTGGCCTTGTCGATCAACTTGTATTCGGCAGGGATCTGCGCACCCTTGCCCAGGTAGTTGCGGAAACCATCGGCAGCCGGCTCCAGGTAGGAGAACGACTCGACATCGGTCTGTTCCTGGGTGGCATCGCCGCGGCCGGGTGTGAACGGCACGGCGATATCGAATCCGGCATCCTTGGCCGCCTTTTCGACGGCAGCAGCACCACCGAGCACGACGAGATCGGCGAACGAGACCTTCTTGCTTCCGGCGTTGAAGGACTCCTGGATGCCCTCCAGCGTGCGGATCACCTGGACGAGCTCATCGGGCTCGTTGGATTCCCAGCCGGCCTGCGGCTGCAACCGGATACGGCCACCGTTAGCACCACCACGTTTGTCGCTGTTGCGATACGAGGCCGCTGCCTTCCATGCGGTGGACACAAGCTGCGGCACGGTAAGGCCGGAAGCGAGAATCTGCTTCTTCAGCTCGGCGACATCATCGGCCCCGATGTTGGTGTCGGAGGCGGGGATGACGTCCTGCCAGAGCAAGGTCTCCTCGGGCACCAACGGACCCAGGTAGCGAGTGACCGGCCCGAGGTCGCGGTGGATCAGCTTGTACCAGGCCTTAGCATAGGCGTCGGCCAGCTCTTCGGGATGGTCGAGCCAGCGCCGGGTGATCCCTTCGTAGATGGGATCGAACCGCATCGATAGATCCGTGGTGAGCATCGAGGGGTGCGTCTTGCCCGTGCCCTGGGCCATCGGTACCGAGTTGGCCCAGCCGCCATCCTTGGGCTTCCACTGATGCGCACCGGCGGGGCTCTTGGTCAGCTCCCACTCGTTGCCGTACAGAATCTCCAGGAAGCTGTTGTCCCACTTGGTTGGCGTGTGGGTCCAGGTAACTTCCAGACCACTGCCGATCGCGTCATTGCCCTTGCCAGAGCCGAATGAGCTCTTCCAACCGATGCCCATCTGCTCCAGTGGCGCGTCCTCGGGATCCGGCCCGACCAGCCCGGCATCGCCCGCGCCGTGCGTCTTACCGAAGGTGTGACCACCGACGATCAGCGCCGCGGTTTCCTCGTCGTTCATCGCCATCCGGGCAAAGGTCTCGCGGATGTCGATGGCGGCGGCCAGTGGATCCGGATTGCCGTTGGGGCCTTCGGGATTGACGTAGATCAGACCCATCTGTACCGCGGCAAGGGGGTTCTCCAGGTCACGATCGCCGGTGTAACGCTCGTCGCCCAACCAGGTGTGCTCGGGACCCCAGTAGACATCCTGCTCGGGCTCCCAGCGGTCCTCACGCCCGAACGCGAACCCAAAGGTCTTGAACCCCATGGTGTCCATCGCGTGGTTACCGGCGAAGACGATGAGGTCGGCCCAGGACAGAGAGTTTCCGTACTTCTTCTTGACGGGCCACAGCAGGCGCCGCGCGCGATCCAGCAGCACGTTGTCGGGCCAGCTGTTCAGCGGGGCGAACCGCTGCATACCGGCGCCCGCGCCGCCCCGGCCATCGGCGACGCGATAGGTGCCGGCGGCATGCCACGACATACGAATGAACATCGGGCCGTAGTTACCGAAGTCGGCGGGCCACCAGTCCTGCGAGTCGGTCAGGACTGACTCGACATCCTTTTTCAGCTGGTCAACGTCGATCGTCTGCACGGCCTTGGCGTAGTCGAAGTCCGCACCGAGGGGGTTGGCCGCCGGCGGATTCTTCTTGAGGATGCCCAGGTTGAGCTGGGTGGGCCACCATTCGCGATTGGCGTTACCACCCTCGACGGGGTGGTTCAGTCGACCGCCCGCAACGGGGCAACCGTTCGACGGCTGGTTGTTTGCCTCTGCGATGGGCGGGTGTTCTTCAGGCACAGCGATCCTTTCGGGAGGGGGGTGATATGGGCTGTGATCACGTGTGTGATCCCGAAATTCGTGTGGGCGCTTGCGGGGAAGCGCAATCGGGGCATAGGCCCCAATAGATAACCTCGGCCTCCTCAAGCACGAAACCGTTGTAGTCGGATGGGGTGAGGCACGGTGCGGCGCCCACGGCGCAATCGACGTCCCCGATGACGCCGCACGAGCGGCATACGACATGGTGATGGTTGTCGCCGACCCGCGATTCGTACCGTGCCACGGAGCCGGAGGGCTGGATCTTGCGCACCAGGCCCGCCGACGTCAG
The DNA here is from genome assembly GCA_002013415.1 of Mycobacterium sp. D16Q14. Lineage (GTDB taxonomy): Bacteria > Actinomycetota > Actinomycetes > Mycobacteriales > Mycobacteriaceae > Mycobacterium. Next base: position 58,571 of record MAEX01000012.1, on the reverse strand, counting down.
CGCCGCCAAGACGTCGTAAACGGCCTGCCGGGACACTTCGGGCAGACCGGTCCTGACGACACCAAAGACGGTCTCGGTATCGGCGTGCGGGTGCGCTTCCACGGCTTCTAGGACGGCGACCCTGGGCCGGGTAACCCGCAAATCGGCAGTCCGCAGCAGCGCCGCGTACTCATCCCAAGTGAAGGCCACAAGGCCAGTATGCCTCAATTATCTGGAATGAATCCAGGAAATCCACAAAAGAGTCAGAAAGAGTTCACAACCCGTCTGAACAGCACAAAGGATTCAACAATATCGTCACATGGTGTTGGCGCCGAGGGCTTTTGCACCCGGCAACGGGGCGAATTACCTCGTCGACATGGTTTCGATCACACCGCCGAGCAGCCTGCGCAGCTGGGCCCGATCTTTGTCTGTCATGTTGGCGAGTATCTCGTCGTCATCCTCGCGCAGAGTGGCATCGGCACGCTCGAAGAGCTTCCGCCCTTTGGCGGTCAACTCGGAGGTCAGCACCCTGGCGTCGGCCTGTCGACGCGTCCGCAGCACCAGGCCCGCCTCTTCAAGGGACCGCTGGACCAGACTTACCGCCTGGGGCGTGATCCGAAGCTCTGCGGCGATCTCAACATTGGATATCCCCGGCTGTGCGGACAGCACGGCCAGGCACTCCATCTGCGGAACCGTGACGCCGAAGTCGCGCACGATCACCGAGGCTCGTGACCACAGCACGCGATAGATCTGAGACACCAGAATGCCCATCGGAGATTCCTCGTGTGTGCTCATACCGCGCTAACAGTAGCGGACCTCACCAATGTTCCAACGCCCGAAGAGGTGCGATAGGGCGGCGTGTTGTCCAGAAAATTCGCACCAATTCGTCAGTGCATCAAGCGCATTGATTAATGCTCTCGATGAGCGCTCGGCTACCCCCACACTCACGGCGTGGCGGCTCCGGGGGCCCGCACCACCATGGGGACGGCGGGGAAGTAGGCCGCCATCACCGACCGGGACTTCCGCAAAGCCGCTGTGCCGTAACCCTTCTTTCGATGATCGGGATGAACCCAGATCCGCACGTTCACCTCGCCGTCGACCAGTTCGCCAAAGACGAGGCCCACCTTGGCTGGACCTTCGAGAGCGACAAACCAGGCCGCTTCCTCGTCGTCGATGCGCGCGAGCGCCGCCCTCAGCTCGTCTTCGAGACCGCCCGCCGGGGCGCCGGAACCGTCGCCCGCCTGGCCTACCTCGTCGGTGCGGGCCGCGAATATATCGGCGTCGGAATCACCGGAGAACGGTCGCAGTTCGAGGCTGTCTCCCGAACTCGCGGGGCGTTCCATGAGGGTGAAGGTGAGCTGACTGTTGAGATCCTCGAGCTCTGCGGCGTTCTTGCGGCGCTCATCCTTGGTCAGCTGGTCGAAGGACATGCCCATGACCGCTTCGCCACCCAGGTGAGAGGTTCCCAGCAATGTAGCGATCGCATCGATGGCAGTCTTTCGGTCATCTGCTTCCACAATCAGATCAAGCACCTCATGACGCCGTTCGAAGGCGTTCGTGAGTGCGTCGGCAATCTCGCGGCGGGTGGCAAGGCGGTCGTGATCGGTCATGGCGTCAGCCTACGACCGGTAGGCCGAGCGCGCTCAAGAAACGTTGAGCGCAAGGGTTGACTTGTCGCCGCACAGCGGTCCAGTGTCACCGTTCGGTCACAGTACGACAACTCATTGGCCATGTCGCAGAACCTAATTGGGATCTACACGATGTCGGCGGTAGAAAGGATCTTGGTGGTCATCGCCGGCCGGAAAGAACCACCCGGGAGTCAGAGTTCACGGCCGGAGAGAAGCGACAATCGAATGAAACGCACCTACGCAGTCATGCTCGGCATCGCCCTGTTGTTTGCCACGCCGGGGCTGGCCTCCGCCGACGTCCACAGAAGCCCCGCAGACGCCCAGAAAGCCATCAACGCGGTGATCGCGAGGGGTCTGGCTCAGCGCGGCGTGCCGTTCACGTATGGGGGCGGTAACACCGACGGCCCAACCACGAGCACCGACACCGCACCTGCCGCGCCCGAGCCAACCACGAGCCTGCTGGGGTTGATTCCGGCTCCGGTGGCTGCGTCCGCACCGAAGGTCCCGGGATTCGACGCCTCGGGCCTCATGGTCTACTCCTACGCCGCCGCAGGCATCAAGCTGCCCCGCCGGTCCGGCGACCAGTACAACGCCGGCCGGAAAGTACTTCCAGCACAGGCGCTCCCGGGAGATCTCATCTTCTATGGACCCAACGGCAGCCAGAGCGTGACGATGTACCTGGGAAACAACCTCATGCTGGAGGCATCCGAACCCGCGGTGCAGGTGTCGCCGGTGCGCTTCAACGACATGGCCCCCTACCTGGTTCGCGTCATCGAGTAGTCACAGCAGCGCGCGACTTTCTGCGCGATCACCGCTCGCGCAGAAAGTCGTCAATCCGCTCCAGCACGGCGGGCCAGCCCGCAAGACACAGCTGCCTGAAGCGCATCTGGTCATGGTCATTCGGATTGAATCCGGTCGCTTTGACAGGTAGTCGTGTTCCCTCCGAGTCCGGATCCAGGATCCAGGATCCAGCGCGAGTCGATGACGATTGAACCGTCACGGGTGGCCATTCGGTAGGCCAACACCCCATCGTCGACCACCTCGGTGAACCGGCCGTCGATCTCTCCGACGAATCCGCTTCCCACGAACGGGGAGACGCCAAACGAAAAGTTAAGTCCCGTCTCGTATTTCGTCGGCCCAAAATCTCTCACCCACTGCCCGAAGGACTGTGGCGAGTTAAGTATCGACCACACGCTATGGGCCGGATACGAGTAGTGGTATTCAAAGTCGACAGTGGTTAGGTCTCCGACCTGCTCAGCCACTAAACGCCCCTTTCGTGCACACCGCCAATCAATGGAGTGGACGCAAACAACCCAATCCCAATGCCGCGCCCGCATGTGATCTTGATCGTGCTGGTGGCATCATCGGCGTGTGAGCGCGGTTGAGCTGTCGGCCTTTGGGCCCTTCTTCGCCGTCGAGACACATGGCGATGGGGACACACCGGCGCCGCCCTGGCGGCCCATGGCGGAACTGACCGACGGATCAAGCGCACTCGCGGACCGGATCGATAGCGTCCGAGGCAGTCTCGCCTCGCGCACGGCGGCAGGCCTCGCCGACATCGATCTGCGGGTAGCGGCCTCAGTGGCCCATCTGGGCCTTGTCGCCCGCATCCTCGCGCCAACTATCGCCGCCGCGACCTGCGGTGAGCTGCGAATCTCGCAGGACTTGCACGAGTTGTGGTGGCAGGACCAATTGGGCGGTCCCTTTCCGCTCTCGGTGGTCCTACGGGTGGGGGAGTGCAACGCCCTTGCCGGGTCGGCCGTCGAATCGATAACTCAGGGCGTGATCGACCACACCGGCGTAAGTCACCGCGTTCTATGGGGAAATGTCGGATCGGCCGTCAACGGCGCGGCGCGTCTCGTCGCCTCGTCACGACCCGAGCTGACCGATGCCGCCCGCGACGTCGCCAATGCACACCTTCGCGACCGGCGCCTCGACGATGGCGCCCTGCGCGCGGGACCGGATTTCCGGAGGCGCAGCTGCTGCCTCATCTACCAGCTCACCGACGACCGTTCTGCGGTCTGCGGTGACTGCGTCCTCACCTAGCCAGACCAGAACCGCCTAGGCCAACTGGTACGCCTCGAGCGGGAACGACTCCTGCTCCTTGTACGCGCTGGCCGTCGAGGTCGGACGCAGCAGCGCCGCCTCACCGTGTTGATTGAAGTAGTAGCTTCGTGCGGTCTGGCAGCTGCCGAGGTAGAACACCGAACTATCCAAGTTGTGGTTCATGCGGTTCAGGAATTCGGTGTTGGCCTCGTCGGTGACCTCAAAGGTTTCCGCACCGGTGCGCGCCATTTCTCCGAAGAGCCGCTTCATGTGCCGCATCTGGGACTCGATGGTGTCGAAGTAGGACAATCCGCTGTAGGAGTACGGACCGTTCAGCGTCAACAGATTCGGGAACTTGGGGACGGTGATCCCCTCGAAGGCCTGGAAACGGTTGTCCCGCCAGAACTTTCCGAGGTTATAGTCCTCACGGCCGATGACCTCGAATGCCGGGAAGGCCGATTCCCACAGATTAAATCCGGTAGCCAGCACCAGGGTGTCGATGACCGTCTTGCGGCCGTCCGCGGTGACAATGCCGTCGGGCTCGATGCGCTCGATCGATGCCGTCTCGAGACTGACGTTCTTCCTGCTGAACGCTCGGAAGTATGTGTTTGAGAAGGTTGGCCGCTTGCAGCCGAAGTCATAGTCGGGCGTCAGCTTGCGGCGCAGCTCGCGATCGCGCACCTGCGCGAACAAATGCGCCTTGGCCAGCATCGCGGCCCCGTTGTTGGCCTGCCGGAACTGGCGGAAATGCAGCACTCCGCCCACCATGATCACCTCAAGGATCGCCGAACCCACTGTGCGAGCGATCTTTTGGGTACGTGGCACCTTGGCGAAAAGCTTCTTGATCACGCCGGGGACCTTCGCGTCAGCCTTGGGTACGACCCAGATCGGGGTGCGCTGGTACACGGTGAGGTGTTGCGCATCCTTGGCCAGCTCGGGGATGAGTTGAACGGCGGTGGCGCCGGTGCCGATCAAACCAATCTTGTGGCCCGCGGCACGATAGCTGTTGTCCCACTTGGTGGTGTGGATGATCTTGCCGGCGAAGGACTCAATGCCCTCGATATCGGGCATCTTCGGTTGCGACAGGTAGCCGGTGGCCGTGAGCAGGTACTTGCCGGTGACGGTATCGCCGGCTTCGGTGGCCACCACCCAGTGCTGGCCCTCCTCGTCCCAGCGCGCACCCGATACCGGGGTGTTGAAACGCATGTACTTGCGCAGATCGTGCTTCTCGGCCACGTGAGCGGCGTACTGCTTGAGCTCCGCGCCCGGCGCGAACAATCGGGACCAGTACGGGTTCGGCTCGAATGAGTACGAATAGGTTGCCGACGGGATGTCGACAGCCAGGCCGGGGTAGTGATTGACGTGCCAAGTACCGCCGAGATCATCCTCGCGATCCAGGATCGCCAGATTGGTCAGGCCCAGCTCCTTGAGCTGAATCGCTGCGCCCATCCCACCGAAACCGGCCCCGACGATCACGGCGTCAAACTGCGTTGTCATGTCCCAATGCTAGCCGCGACCGCCGATAAATAGTTCGTCCGTCTAGATGTGCTCCACGACACATGACATGATGTGTAATTAAGGACACAGAGTGTCATATGGTGGACCTCGTAGCGAGAGGAACCACACCAATGATCACCCAATGCACAGGTCAACGCAGCAGAATGCTCATCCTGGCGGTGTCCGCGACGGGACTCGCCGCGGCAGCGGCGATCGCGGCCGACGCATTCCTCGGACCCCCGGTTGCCGCCGCGGGCCCGGCCGCGGTAGGCGGCGCCCAAGGTGTCATCGACATGCTCACCTCCGAGGGGTACCGGGTGATTGTCACGAAGGTGGGCGGACGAGACATCGAGGACTGCACGGTGCGATCCATCCTGACCCAGTCTCCGGTGCAACACCTGCGCACGAGCGATATCAGGCAGGCTCCGGCCCGCGAACAAGAACCCCCGGATTTCAAGATGGCTTACGTCACCCTCAACTGCGCCTAGGCGAAGCAGTGCGCACCCAGCGCGCGACTGAAGGGAAGCAACCGATGCTCGCCACCAATCTGGGCCTATCGCTGGCCGCCGTGTGCGGTCCTGGCTGTGCTCTTGCCCGCCGATGGCGCACTCGGACTGTCTCGTGCACTACTTCAAACACCACCGGCTGGTTCGGGTCGGCGATCGACGCCGCACGCCCCGCCGCCGCGCCGAGATCGTGGAGATGAAGGTGAGCAGACCGGGCTCCCGGTGGGCGGCGGCAAGCCTCACAATCAGCGCGTCCAGCGGATCTTCACCGGTTGGCGGCGCGCCCAGCACATCCTGGGCGTCGATGATCAGGTGACACACCAGATCGCGGACGAGCCGCCCGGTGCAGCCAGACGGCTGCGCAAACGCCTGGTCCTGCAGACCCGCAACCGCGGCACGCAGGGCATCCCAGCTGTGGGTGAACTTAGCGGGGCGGGCGACAAGTGGCACGGAACTGCCGGGGCCCCGCATCCGACCTCTACTCTCAGAGATGTTCGGAATTGGGAGGCATTGAGTGAAGACGCAGCGCCAGGACGTTGGGCTTGAGGACACGCTTCGCGCGATCGAGCGCGGCGTGCTTGAGGACGTCTGGATGAGCAGACCACGCCGCTGGACCGCACTAGTGGCGGCCATCGTCTTGGGCCTGGCCGCGGCGAGCCGCTGGTCAAACCTCGGTGCCCACGTCAGCCCGTCGCTGCATGTCGACGCCGTCGTGCCGGGAACATCGATCATGTTCCTGGCGGCATGCGTTGTCTCGCTTATCGCTCTGCGGCGGAGACACTTCCGGTGGTGCTGCGCGGCAGCCTACACCGCGGCGCTTGGCGCGGTGACCAGTCTCGCCGCACTGTGGTGGCATCAGACCGCTGACGGGTCCGATCCGTTGGTATGGACGCTGCTCGCCGCACTCGCCGCTGCGACCCTGACCGTGACGTGGCTCGCGACAATCCTTACCCCACTGGAGGATTCACAGCCCGATATGCGGGCTGGCGGCTTCTAGCCCTGCCGCTGAAACCCTGCCGAGCGCAAAGGTTCCCACCGGCCGCCGGGCAATACGCCATGGTGTCACGTGACCACCACCAGCACAAGGAATTTGGGGCTGGACGCGCAGATGCCGCACGATCAGCGCTACGGCATCGCCGACGAGTACCTGCAGGTCTGTTACAAGCTCTGGGAGGGCTCCTGGGAGGCCGGCGCCGTGGTGCGTGACCTCACCCGGGACCTTCGTCGATTTCGCCCGTTTCGTCGTACCCGAGCTGCGCCGCCGCGGGCGGGTGCCGCATCATCAGGAAAAGCACACGCTGCGTGAGCATCTCGGCGGCCACGACCCACACTTGGCAGACGGCCACCCAGGCACTTCATACCGACGAGCGGAACTACCCGGCTGACAGGGTCGAGTGGTCACCGAATCGATCGCTGAGCGCCACGAGCAGCTGGTCGAGGGCGGCTAGTTCCGCACGCTTGGCGCCGACGAGCCGGTGCAGGCGGGAGAGGCTGGATGGCTTGCCGCTCTGTCTTCTTCGCTCCAGAGAGGCGAGATGGTCGTCTAATTCCCGCCGTGCCACCGAACGCAGCTCTCCGATGACATCCTGGTAGTACTGCGCCTGCCGCAGGTCTGCGTTCCGACCGGGCAGAGTCGGATCGACGATCTTGGCCAGACTGCTCACGGTTTACCGCCCATGTTGCACACTCCGGGTGTCGCACTCATGCGCACACGCTAGGACCGCACAATTTCCCGGACGCTGCCCCCAATTCACCGGGACATCTCAATCTGTTCACACGCCACCGGCCGCCCGCTGTGAGTAGAGCTCCGAAACATCCGAACTGCGGCGGTCACACACCGTCCGGCAGCGAGGCAACCATGTGCTCCCATGCCTGGTGCAGCCGGGCTGTGATCGGCCCGGTCTGTGTAATAGCGGTGACACAACGGTGGCTATGGTCGTACAGCTCCACCGAGGAGGTCAGCCCCTGGGTGCCGTACGCCTGTGTCACCCAGCTTTCCGCGATGAACACCGGGTCCATGGCATACCGCGAGGCCCCGAAGATGACGGCGATATGCGCACCGGCCTGTTCGACCATCGCGGCGTGGCCACGGTGCAACTGGACACAGCCGCCTCCGGGGACCGCGACGGTAAACGGCATGTCCACATCGACGAGGTGGGCCAGGAGATGAGGCACAACCCCGGAATCGATCGTGCGGGCGCCGGTAAAGGGGAGCACCCGGTAACGCCCGGGGGTGAGCGCGTCGAGATGGGTCAGCTGATCGGTGTCACGCCAGCTGACGTCCGACCAGTCTGTGACGGGGAAGGCATCCGGAGCCGCCGCCGGCGCCAGTTCCAGGGCGCTGACCGTGAGGCGGTCCGAGAGCGGCGTGAGATAGGCACGGTGGGTACCCGTGTCGCCGACTATCGTCAGCCCCCGTGGAGCCAGGAACGCGTCGCGGACGAGGGCCGGATTCAGCCGCAGCGCAACGTATTCGTCATCGCAGCTGAGCGCATCGCCCGGGAGTGAGGGTTCGAGGTACTCGCCGGTGTGGCTGAGCAGGGCGGCGTCGTTCGCGGTGACCGCGACGACCGTGCCGAGAGCGGGCAGTGCTTCGGCGATGGCCCTGGGTCCCGCCACGATTCGCCGGGCGGGGCAGTGTTCGCAACGTCGGCCGTCAGTACACATCGCGGACGTACCGCTTTTCCCGCTTGAGGGTGTTGACGTACTCAGAGGCTTCGTCGGGGCTCAATGCGCCGTGCTCGCCGACGATCTCGTGCAGTGCCTTGTCCACATCCTTGGCCATGCGCGTGGCATCGCCACACACATAGAAGTGCCCACCGTCTTGGAGCCACGTGAACAGGTCCCGACCGTGCTCGCGCATCCGCGTCTGTACATAGACCTTCTGCGCTTGGTCGCGAGAGAAGGCCAGGTCCAGGCGGTTGAGGAGTCCGGAGGCATGCCAGCCGTCCAACTCGTTCTCATAGATGTAGTCGTGCTCCCGGTGCTGGTCACCGAAGAACAGCCAGTTACGACCACTGGCACCACGCTGCTCGCGTTCCTGCAGGAACGCCCGGAATGGCGCTATGCCGGTGCCGGGGCCGACCATGATCATCGGAGCGTCATCCTCGGTGGGCACCCGGAATGACTTGTTGGGCTGCAGGAAGATTCGGGCACTGTTGCTGCGGTCGGCCAGGAAGGTGGAACATACGCCGCCGCGCTCGCGGCCCAAGCTCTGGTAGCGGACGCTGGCCACCGTCAAGTGGATGCGGTCGGGATGGGCCAGCGCGCTGGACGAGATCGAGTAGGCACGGTGCGGAAGCGGTTTGAGGAGTCCGACGAACTCTTCAAGGCTGAGCGCATCCCCGCCGATACGCAGGATGTCGAGGATGTCCTTGCCGTACAGCCAGGCGTCCAGTACCTCCTTGACCCCGCCACGCAAGGCGTGCGAGAACTCCTCGCTCTCCGCACGGCTCTCCACCTCGCTCAGCAGATCCCGTGACGGCGTGCTGATCTCGTAGCGTGTGCCCAGCAGCTCGCCCAGCGGCTCGCCGTCGACAAGCGTGCCGACAGAGACACGGAAGTGATCGGCGATCGCCTCCACGAGCGCCGGGTCGTTCTCCGGGATGACAGCAAGGGCATCGCCGGCCTCGTACACGATTCCGCTGTCGGCAAGCGCGAACTCGAAGTGCCGAATCTCCTTATCCGATCCGGCCCGTGAGAGCAGCCTGTTGACCCGTACCTCCGCGGAGAATGGGTTCTTCCGGGTCCACCCGGATCGCGCCGCGATACTCGGCGGGGGAGTGCCGGGACCGCCGCTGGCCCCGGCCAGGGTGGCCAGGCTCCCTACCGCCCCCTGCACCCATTCCGCGGCCTGCACCTCGTAGTCGATATCGCAGTCGGTGCGCCCCACCACTCGGCTTGCGCCGAGTTGTTCGAGCCGGGTGTCGATGAGCTTGCCCGCCTGACAGAAGCCGTCATAACTGGTGTCGCCGAGCGCGAGCACTCCGTAGGACACCCCTTCGAGCCGCGGCGCCAGTGCCGAAGACAGTGCTTCCCAGAACAATTCGGCATTATCGGGCATCTCGCCCTCGCCATAGGTGGACGTGACGATGAGGACGTATTTCAGCCCGGCGAATTCGTCGAGTGCTATCTCGTCGAGTCCGCTGACCGTGGCGTCGAATCCCTGCGCCTTGGCGGCCGCCGCGATGTCACCCGCCACGCCTTCGGCGTTGCCGGTCTGTGTGCCGTAGAGGACCCGCAGCGGCGGGCGCGGAGCTGCCAGGTCTGCGGTGGCCACCGGAGGCGGTGCCGCCAGGTTCATGGCAAGGCGGGAATGCAGTCCCGCCAGGAAGCCCGAGAGCCAGGCACGCTGGTCCTCGTTGAATGGGGCGTCTTCGGGAATGTAGGCGATCTTCATGGCTTCTTCACGTGGTCAGGAGGGACGGTCCGGAGAGGGCAACGACAGGCAACGCTTGATGTGCGAACAGCTCTTCGAAGGAAGGCAAACGGCCGATCTTGTCCAGGTTCTTGGCGCTCTGGAAGAGGATCCAGCCGTAGGTGCCGGGGCTGTCCATCGACAGGACGTTGCGCTGGTTCAGCGCGTCCTTGTAGTCGGTGAGGCGCTTGTCCGCGATGAGCACGGCCAGGTCCTCGTCGCTGTATCCGTCGATCGCCTCCCGGGCATACTTCTGCAGCTTTTGGATCAGGAAAAAGTCCTCGGTCAGCACGAGATTGCGCACCGCCTTGTCGATCCGCGGATCCGTCACGCCCGTGACGTTCGGCATCCTCGATAGTGCGAGCTGCTGCGCCATGTTCAGGACCGTGTAGGTGTTGAGCAGGGCGTACATGCCCTCGGTATCGGTGTCGCCATAGGCGGGCACAGATCCACCGAGGACATCGCGCTGGTCGCGATACGACCGCTTCAACTTATGCACCTGGTAGCCGGCCAGGGCGGCGGTGAGCTCGTCCAACAGCTCCTTGCGTGTCTTGCCGTGCAGAATGGCGTCGGAATCCTGGTACTGCAGCAGGGCCCGCGACATCGTATAGACCAGGTGCTCTCGGGTGGACTGCCAATCATCAAGCAAAGCCTGACCTTTGGCCGATCCGGTGGCCGAGACGTGCCATTCGAGCAGGATGCGTGCGGCCGCCTCGTGGAACGGCGCATCGGTGACGGGCAGTACCAGTACCGAGTCGGTGCTCACCTTCGACGGCAGTTCGCCCAGTGGGTCGTACTGATACAGGAAGCCGCCGCTCATCCCATTCGCGACGCCCTTACCAAAGCCACCGATGTTGAGAACAGCGCCGTTTGTCATGTATTCGCACAGGAATTCGCCGACTCCTTCGACCACCGCGGTGGCACCCGAGTTCCGAACGGCGAAGCGGTCCCCGGCCTGGCCTTCGACAAAGAGACGGCCGCCGGAGGCGCCGAACAGTGCGAAGTTACCGATGAGAACGTTGCCTCCGGCGGCATCCGAACCACCGCCGGGCGAGCGCACCGTGATCGTGCCGCCGCAGGCGCTCTTGCCGACGCCGTCGTTACAGGTGCCCGTGTGCGTCAGCACCATGCCGTCGTTACAGAAGACGCCGTAGCTCTGGCCCGCCGAACCGGTGGTGGTGATGGTGACGCTCTCCGGCAGCAGATAACGCCGGCCGCGCTCGTCGGCGGCAACCGCGGATCCGCCCGCCCCCTGGTAGTTGAGCATTCGCTCGATGTCGATCGCGAGCTGCCCGCCCACGCTCTTGTTCTGATTGGTCAATCCCATGGGCGGCAGTACCGCGCCGTCAAGATCGAGCTGGGCGGCGAACGCGTCGTCCACCGAGTAGTCCTTCTCCATGTACACCGGGTTCTCGACGACGAATTCCTCGGCCACCGCGAGCATTCGGCGCAGATCGAGGGTGCCGATGCTCGAGGGATGGTCCAACAGGTGCAGCAGGTCGCTGCGCCCGCGCGCTTCGCGCAGTGTCCGCAGGCCGAGCGCCGCCAGGATCTCCCGCACCTCATGCGCGATGTTCAGCAGATACTGGGCGAGTGCGCGGGGGTCACCTTCGAACACCTCGGCGTTGGTTGTCAGCCCGGCGGGGCACTTGATGTTGCAGTTCTTGGCCATGACGCACTTGAGCATCATCAGCGCGGTGGTTCCGAACTCGAAGCTGTCCGCGCCCAGCAGTGCCGACTTGATGACGTCACTGGCGGTCTGGTGCGCACCCGAGCAGCGCAGCACCACCTTCTGCCGGATTCCGTTGGCGCAGAGCGCCTGATGTACTTCCGCGACGCCGATCTCGGCGGACCGGCCCGCGTACTTGAGGCTCGTCACGGCAGCCGCGCCGGTGCCGCCGGTGTTCCCGGCGACGTTGATGACGTCCGCGCCGGCCTTCGCGACACCCACCGCGATCGTGCCGATGCCCTCCGAAGACACCAGCTTCACGATCACCCGGACGCGCGCGGCCTTGCAATCGTGGATGAGCTGGGCAAGATCCTCGATCGAGTACGTGTCGTGATGGGGTGGGGGAGAGACGAGTTCAACGCCAGGGGTGCCGCCGCGGGCCGCCGCGATCTGCACGGTCACCTTGGGTGCCGGGAGCTGGCCGCCCTCACCGGGTTTGGCGCCCTGACCGATCTTGATCTCCAACTCCTGAAGCATCGGGTCGGCGAGGTAACCTGCCCACACCCCGAAGCGGCCCGACGCGAACTGCTTGATACGAGAGCCACGGATGGTTCCGTAACGGCTGATGTGCTCGCCGCCCTCACCACAGTTCGACAGGCCGCCAACCAGGTTGGTTCCGTGCGCCACCGCCTCATGCGCCGGGGCAACCAACGCGCCGTGGCTCATGGCTCCCGATGTCAGCGTCGGCGTGATCTCGCTGGCCGGCTGCACCGAGGACAACGGAACCGACTCGGGGGCCGTCCTGATCTTCGCCAGGTAGATCGCCGCCTGACCTGTCGCACTCACCCGCAGCTCGTCGCCGACGATCTCCTGGCCGGTGATGTCGCCGCCGAACCGCACGCGCAGCGAGGCCGCAAGAGCCGCCAGGCGTTCGTGGGTGTGCGCGAGCCGCAGGACGAACTCATCGTCAGTCTGTTTGCAGGACAGGCCACGCACCTGAAAGTCGTTGTTCCCAAACCGGGCGAATTGCCCCATTTCCCTGCGGAACTCATTGGCCGTACGCACAAAGTTGACGTCGGCGGGCAGGGCAAGCACGTCGCGAAGAGCGGCCGGGCGCCGAGTACGTTCCGTGTTCATTGCCCGGACGAAGCTGCGGTAACCGGGCGTGATGTCGAAACTGTCGACGGCACGTGCGGGCAGCTCGTCAAAGCTGTTGTTGCGGTATGCACCATCGTCCAGGCCGAACGCACCCTCGAGCTGGTGCAATGGCAGCAGTCGCAGGTAGGTTGGGTCGGCCATGTCGGGGTTCTCCGGGCGCGCGTCGTCCCCGAACGAGATCTCTTCCTCGGTCATGTCCACGAACCCACGCACGGCTGTTGTCCCGTACGAGTGGCCCGCGCCTTCGGCCCGCTCCTTGAACAGCCCGAGTAATGGAACGTCCTTCTCACCTGTTACTGCCAGTGCCCGCGCATGCCAATCGGCGACTGCCGCCGCCAGCGTGGAGAATCCGACACCGGCGACCGGTGACGTCACATTGGGGAAGTACCTGTGCAACACCGGATCCGACGTGTCCAGATAGTTGGGCTCGAAGAACTCTCCACCGATGTAACTCTCGACGGTACAGAGGCCGACCCGGCCCATCGTCTTCATCAGGGATTTCTCGGCCGCCTTGGCGAAATGCTTGAACGCCTTGTCAGCGTCGGCGCCGTACTTTTCCTCTGCCCGCATCTGCACCGCGAGCGGATACACCGCCGAAGCTCCGAAACCCAGCACGGCGGCCACGTGATGGGAGGAGCACAGTTGCCCACTCTCGGCGATCAGCGAAACGCGCAGCCGCAGGCCCTCTTCGATCAGCCGCTGGTTGATGGCGGAAATCACGATGATGAGGGGCATCGCGGCGCGATCACTGGAGACATGGCGATCGGAGATGACGGCAATACCGCCCGTCTCCCGGGCGAATTCCTCTACCGCATCGCACAATTCATCGATAGCCCGCACGATCCGTTCGGCGTTCGACTCAGGGTCGGACAGCTCGACTCGGTAGCGCATCCCGAAACGCCGCACCGGGGTGCCTTGCTGCTCGCGGATCTTGAGCATGTCGAGATGAGTGAGGACGGGGGAGGGCACCACGATCTGTGGTGCGGGCTGTGCCCCGCTGTTGGGTTTCGCGCCAAGCGCGACACGCAAGGTCATTCCATCCGCCTCGCGGATGGAATCCAGTGGCGGGTTGGTCACCTGAGCGAATCGCTGCGAGAAGTATTTCGCAACGCCGCCTTCCTGATTGGAGAGCGCGTTGATGGCCGCGCCGTACCCCATCGCGGAGATCTTTTCCTGGCCGGTGGCCAGCATCGGATCCATCAGGAACTTGAAGCTCTCCTGGTTGAGCGAATAGGCCACGTACCGCTGGTGCCGGTCGAGGTCGCCGTCATACCGCGCCGGCGAACCCTGGCCCAAGGGGGGCACATGGGGCAGATCGGCGATGTTCACGCGGGCCTGCGCCAGCATGGTGGGGTAATCATGGCGCGCGGCAAGCTTTTCCAGCGCTTCAACAGTGCCGTAGGACCGACGCTCGGCGTGGTCGTAGTAGCGCATGCCGCCGGCCTCGATGCGGCCACGCTCGAGCACCGTGTCGGGGTCAAAGTAGATCTGGCCGGCCTCGGACATCACACCCAGGTACTCGGCCGTCTCGACGGTGCGCAGCGGCCGAAGGCCCAGCCGGTCCAGGCGCGCGCCGATGATGGTGCCATCTCCGAAGATCAACGCGGCCGGGCCGTCGTTCTTCTCCTCGTAGAGGCTGAAGTACTCCAGCATGGCCGTCACTTCGGGCGAGAGTGTCGTGTCGTTCTCCCACGCGGGCGGCATCATCGCGACAACGGCGGTGACAAGGTCGAGGTCATCCTCCAGCACACGGCTCTGGAGGGTCTGGTCCAGCCGGCAGCTGTCCGATTGCCCCACCGGGCGAATGATCGCCCGGTTACGGGCGCGTGCCATCGCGTTTTCGGATAGGCGATTTTTCTTGTCGGTGTTGAGCTCGCCGTTGTGCGCCATCAACCGGAACGGCTGGGCCATGGTGGCATTCGGCGCGGTGTTCGTCGAGAACCGCGTGTGGAAGAACATCGAGTGCACTTCCATGCGCGGGTCGGATAGGTCACTGAAGTAGGGCACCACTTCATTCGAGTTGAGGCGCCCCTTGAGAACTTGAGTCTGCGTGCTGAGCGAGAGTGGGTACAGCCCTAGCAATTCCGGGCGTGTGTAGCCGACGGCTTCGATCGCCATCAGCGCCTCATGCGTATTGCGGTCGGAGTCGGAGAGGAACACCCACTGCCGTATCGGCAGCTGATATCTGATGGCTGCCGGGCGGATCGCCGCATTGTTCACCGGCACATCGCGTTTGAGCAGAATCGTGAATCCCTGGGCGAGCAGTGCCTGCTCGATGACCGCCTCGGCCTCGGGGTGGAACGCCGGGTCATTGGGCAGGAAGAAGTTGCCCACGCCGAACTGGCCCGGCCGCAAGCCGGGATCACCCGTCAATTCGGAGAAGAAGCGCAAGGACAGGTCCATGTTGACACCGGCTCCGTCACCGACACCTTCGGAAGACATCCCACCGCGGTGCGGAACGGCGCAGAGCGCCTCGTGGAGCATCTGCACGACGTCGTGTGTCTGCACGCCGTCTTTGCGGGTCAGGAAGCCGACGCCGCAGCTACTTTTCTCCTGGCTCTGGTCATACAGCCCGTTCAGCCGATTCTCCTCACCCAGCGCCGCGCACGGCGTATCCAGCGTGTGACGTTGGGTCTCTCGTTCGTTGAGCGAACCCGCCCTGACCAGCGCTCGGCATGGTCACGGCCCGATAGAAGCCGGCAACCCGGCCCCTGGGGGTCAATTAACCAAGCCTAGCCTAAGTCAATAAGGTCTGATAGCCAGCGGGATATACGTCACACTGAGTATCAGGCCTAGCAAGCGTGCCGACGCATCAATGGACCGGCCGCCCCATCACCATTATGAGGTAGCGGCCGGGAAATCGCCGATCAGTAGTTATTGCAGGAGTTGGCGACCTGGTTGATCAGGACGGTGTACTCCTGAACGGCGGGCATACCGCGCACCTCGTTGACCATCTGCTGCCGCTTCGCTCGCGGAGAGGCCACGAACTGCTGCAGCCACGCACCGGCGATCGGATTCGCGTTCACCTGCTGTGCAGCCGCGGGCGACTGCTCGTTCAGTGCCGCCATGATCTGCGGGTAGGTGCACGTGGTGTTGACGATAGCCGTCACATCCGGGTCGGCGGAAGCGATTCCACCGCCCGCAACCAGCGACAATGCCACCGCGCCAGAACCAACAATCAACTTCGCCGTCAAGGGCATTCTCGTCTACCTTCCACCAATTCCCCCGACGTCCATATCGACTGCCGGCGAGATTCCGTTACGCACAACGCTAGCAGGATCCTCAGAGTCCTTAGTCATGCTATCTACCGGCCCATGAGCCCCAAATGAGATCTCCGCCAACACGAATGACCCTCATATTGAGTGATGCAGCACACGTTTGTATGGGCGAAAGTCACAGAGAATGGGGATTTTGGCCCATGGGAGCCGCGGCGGCCTGTCCATAGTGTCGGTGGTGGGAGCAATCGTCCTACCGCATCGGAGGAGCCATGACCACCACGCCTCACCCGCACATTCTCGTGGGCATCGACGGATCGACATCGGCTCTACATGCTCTGACATGGGCGGGTGCCGAGGCCCAGCGGCGAAACCTGCCGCTGACGCTGGTCCACGCCATCGACTACAGCAGCTTCGGCCAGGGCTACAACCTGGGAGCATCGGCGAGCTTCTTTGATCACTTGGACACCGACGGGGCCGAGTTCCTCGGCCAGGCCAAGGACCACGTCTACGCACTGCATCCGAATATCGAGGTGTCCACGGTCAAGGCGACCGGTAAACCGGTGGCGATCCTCATCGAACTGTCGAGAAACGCCGCCATGACGGTGCTTGGTTCCAGCGGACTCGGCGGATTCACCGGGATGATGGCCGGTTCGGTGTCGGTGTCGCTGACCGCGAAGGGACACGGCCCGGTCGTCGTCGTCAGGGAAGCACCGGGACCGGCGGGCCCGATTGTCGTGGGCGTCGCCGACTCCGAATCCAGTGACGGCGCGATCGCCTGGGCCTTCGAGGAGGCCGCGATGCGAGACGCCGAGCTGGTGGCAGTGCATGTCTGGAACAACATTCCGCCCGGCTACGTGTACGCCTACACGGCGTGGAGCACGATGGATTCGGCCCGAGAGGCACAGCGCCAGGAACATATCCTTGCCGAGCGGCTGGAGGGCTGGCAGGAGAGATACCCGGATGTGCCGGTGCGGCGCATTGTCGCGGTCGGGCATCCTGCCGATGTCTTGCTTCGCGAGGCCGAGGGTGCACAGTTGCTCGTCACGGGAAGCCGCGGCCGCGGTGACGTCGCGGGCTTCTTTCTCGGGTCCACCAGCCACGCACTGATACATAAGGCCACCTGTCCGGTGCTGGTGACGCCCCGGCCGTAGTCTCGCGATGTGACCGAGATTCCAGGCTGGCTCGCCCTGAAGGAGTGGAGCGCCGCGATTCACGGCATGCTCGATGGCCGACAGACGATTCTGCTGCGCAAGGGTGGAATCCACGAGAAGCGGTTCACTCTCGCTGATTCTCGGTTCCTGCTCTTCCCGACGGCGGTGCACGGCCATGCCGAGCGGGTGCGGCCAGAACATCAGGACCTGCTGGCACGCGCGGCCGCCGACAGCACCGAAACGCACGTCGTGGTGCGAGCCGGGGCCGAGGTCGTCGCCGCCGTCGAGGTCAACCGGCCAGAGGCGCTTGAAGAGCTTGCCGCACTGCATATCTGGACAATCGAATCGATTCGCGCGGACCGCTTGGATTTTCGGCCCAAGCACCGCCTCACGGCGTTGGTGGTGCGGGCGTACCCAATGGTCGCGCCGGTGCGAATTCTTCGCACAGAAGAACACGGCGGCTGCACCAGCTGGGTTCCGCTGACAATCGCCCCGCAGTGGGGGGCGCCGGTTCATGAGGAATCAACGCTCGCCGAGATCGCTCAGCGAGTCCGCGACTCTGTAGGTGCGTGAGGCAGCTCGGGGGTTGGTGTGCCACCAATCGCGTCGAGCCATCGCTGACGCACGGGACCCCACCGACGGTCAAATACCAAGGCACGCTGGCGCGCTCGCGTGAGCTTCTCCTCCGAATAGCGCCACCGCGCCCATGGGGATGTCGGGCGGGCGATACGCGCCGTGGACCACCAGGCGACGGGAGCGATGAAGATCCCGATCATCGCGGTGGGGTACTTGCCCTTGAGCGCGGTAATCGCCACCAGTGCAAGGTGGATCAGCAGCAGCAGCACCGCGACCCCGCGAGCGATCGCGATCACGCCGGTCAGGCCGTCCACATTCAGCGGTGACACACCGACCGCGGCCAGACCAATACACGCGGTGGCGAGCGTGACCATGTCGACCGATAACTGTCCCTCGTTGGACCAATAGACATCCTCCAGGTGGAAGATCATCGCGAACTCGTCGAGCACCAACGATGCGCCGACCCCCACCAACAGGCCCGCCGCGTACGTCCACACCGACAGCGGCGGCGACCCGAGCGCCGTGAAACCACCGATGATCAGCAACACCACACCCGGCACCGAATGATGGATGTGCACACCGCCGCCGGAAATGTTGTGAAAGGGCCCCCTCCCATCGCGGATAAGCCGGGTGATCGTGCGTGTCACGACGAAGGTCACCACGAACGCGACGAAGCCGAGCAGCAGGGGACCTTTGTAACCGTCCACCACGTCGTAGTGCCACCAGGAATTGAGCCAGGCCACGATCGGATGCTAGCGGGTTAGCGCGTCCACGCAGGGAAAAGAGGGGGGAGATCCCCACAGGGCCTCTCGTCAAAGTAAGGTCGCCCTTACCCAGCGCTGGGACCAGCCCCGCGCGCGTGAGCGAGGGAGTGCAGTGACCGCCCAGCCGGACTTCTCGTTGATCGTCGGCTACGGCACCGATATGGGCAATGCCGAGGACGCTGCCATGTCGTTCTCCGAGGCCCTGGAAGAGGCCACCGGCATCAAGTCCGAGGCGATCGAACTCAACCAGGTTGATGTCGCGGATCTGCAATCGGCATCGCATTTCGTTGTCGTGGTGTCGACATTCGGCGACGGTGAATTTCCCGATAACGCGCTGCTGTTCTGGGAGGCGCTCAGCGCCGGGGCCGCCGATCGGCTGGAACATCTGAATTTCTCGGTGCTCGCACTCGGCGACAGCAGCTACGAATTCTTCTGCAATGCGGGTCTGCTCCTCGACCAACGTCTGGAGGCCCTGGGCGCCGCCCGGTTGACCGAACGGGTCGACATCGACGGGCCCTATCTCCAGCAGTCGAAGGAGTGGACCACCGATCTGGTCAAGCGTCTGGCGGCGGGCCACATCAGTACCACCGCAACGGCCGTGGTGACGGAGGCGCCCGCGCCACCCAAGCGCGACCGCAACGAGCCCGTCGAGGCGCGACTGCTTGTCAACCGGCTGCTCACCAGCAGGGAATCCGATAAAGAGGTACGCCACTACGAAGTGGACCTCACCGGCTCTGGAATTTCTTATGAGGCAGGCGATTCGATTGCGGTGCACGCCGCCAACGATCCCGCGCTCGTCGAGGCGATCCTTGCCGAGCTGGGTGTTGGTGCCGATCATCGGGTGGCCGGCCACGATGAGCCGCTCGCCGAACTACTGTCCGACCATCTCGAAATCCGCACACCCTCACGGACCCTTCGGGCCTTGGTCGCCACCCGAACGGACAACATGGACGCGGTCGCCGCGCTCGGTGGCGACGTCATTCCGGCGCCGGGTTCCTGGCTGTACGGAAAAGATGTTCTGGATCTGATCAGGTTGGGGAAGTTGACCGTTGACGAGCTGGTCGACAATCTGCGCCCGCTTCAGTTCCGTGACTACTCCATCGCATCGAGCCCTGCCCTGCACCCCGACACCGTGCACCTGACCGTGGCGACCATTCGATACGCCGATGCCGATCGCACCTATGGCGGTGTGGCATCGACATTTCTGGCCGACCGCGGGCAGACGATGCGGGTGCATCTGCGACCTAATCACACCTTCCGGCTGCCGGCGGCCGACGTGCCGATCATCATGATCGGGCCGGGAACCGGGATCGCGCCGTTCCGCGGCTTCCTCCAGGAGCGCCAGGCCGCAGGCGCGCACGGGCGTTCGTGGCTGTTCTTCGGAGACCGGCGCCGTGCCACCAGTTTCCTCTACGGCGAGGAGCTTCAGGGTTTCGTGGATTCAGGCGTATTGACCCGACTCGACCTCGCCTTTTCGCGAGACGGCGCCGACGGTGAACCGAAACAGTATGTCCAGCAACGCATGCTGGAGAGCGAGGCGGAGCTGTTCGCCTGGCTGCAGGACGGTGCGTACCTGTATGTGTGCGGCGATGCCGAGAACATGGCCAAGGACGTCGACGCGGCGTTGCACGAGATCGTCGTCCGCTGCGGTGGAATGGACACCGCAGCGGCGCACGCGTACGTCAATGACCTCATCAAGAGCCATCGGTACGTGCGCGACGTCTACTGACGGCTTATTCCCGGCCTGTACGCCACTTATCCAGCATCCGCCGGTCCCGTTTAGTCGGCCGGCCCGTACCGCGGTCACGCGCCGCCACCTGAACCTGTGGAACCTCAGGCCGGGCAGGTGTTCGGTCGAGGTAGCAGGTCACGGCGTCGGGGGCACCAACCCGCTTCTGGATCACCCTCACCACCTTGACGATTCGGGTCGTGTCGCCCACCAATACGCGTACTTCGTCACCGGGGGCTACCGCCGTCGACGGCTTCACCGGTCGATCGTTGATGCGCACATGTCCACCGCGACATGCCGCCGCGGCGTCCGGCCGGGTCTTCGTCAGTCGGACCGCCCACAGCCACCGATCGATGCGGGACGTCTCCATGACGTCCATCATGCAGGGCCCAAGCGCCGAGCCTCGCGCGCCTCACCCGTCATCGCGGGGGAGGCGGGTGTTTCGGTGAACAATGGCAGGCATGAGCGAAAGACGGCCGGGTGCTTTCCGGCGACGCGTGCTGATCGCCGGCGTCGCACTCCTTGTGCTGGCGGCCGTCGCATCGATTGACTGGGGCCGGTTGCCGCTGGTGGGGGCGATGATCGATGAGCAGGATCCGCTGTACGGCGCGCCACGGCTGGACGGGGAGTTGTCTGCGACGCAGCGCGAGCTGTCCGGGCGAGGATTGTTCCGCGTGATGATCTATCCCGCACACATGTCAATAGAGGCTCAAGTCGGGGACACTCAACAGCTCGATCAGCTCGATCAGCGACGCGGAGAATTCCGGAACTTCGGCCGGCAGGCAGGGTATGCGCGGGCGCGAGCGCCATTTCGGGTGGAAGAGATTTCTGCACAACGTATCCGGCAGGCGGTGACCGATGCGCTGGCACTCGGAAAGCCCGGTGATGTCGAGTTCGTATCGTACGAAACAGCGCGCGCACAAAGACCTTTGACGCTGACAGTGTGGTTGCGCCATGACCCCCTCAGCACACTCGTGGATTTCGATCCACGCACGGGCGCCCTCATCGGACAGCAACCCATCGAAACCGATGCCAATACCGTGCTCGGCGGGTGCTGGTGCTAACAACCCCCTAGGTGCGCAGCGCCAGGATCTGCTCGATCTCGCGCCGCAGCCGCTCGTGGCGGAACGGTTCGAAACCGAGGGCGGCGCCGGTACGCGCCGACAGCCGCGCGAACAGGTCCACCGTCCGCCGCAGCGCGTTGACGGTGTCGTCAGCATCGAAATGCGCCCAACAGCCCTCGACTTCGTCGCGCACATCAGCATCCATCCAGCTGTTCATGCGGGTCCCCAGGCGCCGAGTGTCATGCGCGGTGCCATGCCGAACGCGGTGGTCCCACTCAATGATGCGCAGCAGCTCATCTTTGAGATCCTGGTCGCGTAGTTTCGCCGACCAGAGCTCCTCGCGTACCACGGCTTTCGCGCACATCAGCGCCGCGGCGTAGCCCCAGTGCACACTCTCCTCAAACTCCTCCCCGTCGGGCAGCTCGCCCTCCGGGGTGCCCACCGCGTTCGGGTCAGGTGCTTGACCATCCTTATCGACCAACACGTGGAAGGGCCGATCGTGCTCCATATCGGTGAGATCTTCGGCAGGAATCAGGGTGAAGTCGAGCTTGCCACCGGCGTAGTAGACCAGCCGGGTCTGATACCCGGAGTCCTCGTCCTCCAGGCGCTCGACCACAAGAACTTCGCCCAGCGATGCCCACCACGAATCCTCGTCCGCCAGGCCATCGGGGTCGGATGCGTAGAGCTCGATGTCCCGGTCCGACAGCGGGTGAACGTCCCCGTCGGCCGCGGACCCGGTGACAATGATTGCCCGGACGGCATCCACCTCAGTCGCCCACGCGACCAACTTCTCAAGCACCTCACCATAATTCACACCCATATCCTTGGCTGCCCGGCGTGGTGTTCTCAAGAGCTTTTCCGCGTGTCGGTCAGGTGTTTCGCGCGGGTCGCGGGCGTGCGCTGGCCGGCGTTGTTCTTGTTGGCGCCCTCATAGGTCGGCTGATGGGCACCTCGCTGGTACTCGACATCACCCGAGGCAAAACACGGATCGACGTCGGTCGAACCGACACTCAGCGTTGCGTGGAGCGTTCCGGTCCGTGAGCCAGCAGCATGTCGACCAACTGATCGATGAGGGTCTCCTCGGTGCCCGCGATGTCCTGATTCAGCCATGCCGCGACGGCCTGACCAACGCCACCCACGACGAAATGAGCCAGCACCGGAAGGCTGCCGTCATCATCACGGCGAAACCAGTCGCGCAGATGCTGAGCGAACAGCGACACAAACATCGCCGTGGCCTCGAACCTCTTGCGCACTAGAACCGGATTGACCTGCCGCGGGCTGTAGAGCAGCTGCCCGATGCGCCGGTCCGCATTGATGACACGCACCACGCTGCTGATACCGGCCCTCACCTGCTGGCGCGGCGGCGCCGCCGCCACCTCGGCCTCGATGGTGGAGGTAAGCCCCTCAACGGCCCAATCGAAGATCGCGATGGCGAATTCGTCCTTATCGGCGAAGCTTTCGTAGAAATAGCGCTGCGCCAGACCTGAGCGCTGACAGACCGTGCGCAGCGTGAGGTCGCCGGGTCCTTCCGGGGCGCCGAGAATGTCCAACCCCACTTCCAGCAGCTGTTGCCGGCGCCGGGCGAGGCGTTCGTCGGCGGGAAGACCGCTGTATGAGCGGCCGGCTGGCGATGACACCCACTCAGTCTTACAGGAGCCGGTATTTGCCTGGGAGTGGAACGCCCATTAATCTGAATGCACTTGCATCCAGATTAATGGGATTCATCGCTTTCCCCACCGCAGCCTCGACACAACGGAGTGCACATGGACCTGGCCTTCTCGGCAGAGGAAGAACAATTCCGCACGGAGGTCCGGGAGTTCCTGGACAAGAACCTCACCGAGGATCTGCGCGCGGCCGGGCGCCTACAAACGAGTGTGTACAGCGACCACGAGGCAAGCCTGCAATGGCAGGCCATCCTTCACGAGAAGGGATGGGCGGCACCGGCCTGGCCGGTGAAACACGGTGGCCAGCCGTGGACCGTCGCGCAGCACTACATCTTCGCGGTCGAATCGACCCTTGCCGGGGCACCCGCGTTGTCGCCCATGGGCATTCGGATGGTTGCGCACGCAATCGTCAAGTTCGGCACACCGGAGCAAAAAGACTTCTTCCTGCCCCGCATTCTGACGGGGGAGGTCTTCTTCTGTCAGGGTTACAGCGAGCCCGAGTCCGGCTCTGACCTGGCCTCATTGCAGATGTCGGCGGTCTCCGACGGTGACGACTTGATCCTCAACGGCTCCAAGATCTGGACAACCCATGCCCGCGAGGCGAATTGGATGTTCGCACTGGTCCGCACCACCAAGGGCCCGAAGAAACAGCTCGGTATCACCTTCATCCTGATCGATTTCACCTCACCTGGAATAGAGGTCAAGCCCCTGGTGATGAGCTCGGGCGAGAAGGTGCAGAACGTCGTGTTCTTCGACAACGTGCGGGTCCCCAAGACGAATGTCCTCGGTGAGATCGATGAGGGATGGACTGTCGCCAAGTACCTCCTTGAGTTCGAGCGCGGCGGTGGGGCAGCGGCTCCCATGCTGCAGGTGGGCCTCGACCAGCTGAGCGCGGCCGCCCAGTCGGTACCCGCTGAGAATGGCACCCTGGCAGACGATCCGGTGTTCAGCGCCAAGCTCGCCGATCTCGCGATACGTATCGACGTGATGGAGGTCCTCGAGCACCGGGTACTGGCGGTCGTCGCCGGTGGCGGTAATCCGGGCACGGCCTCCTCGATGCTCAAGATTCTTGGAACCGAACTGTCCCAGGCGTTGACCACCCTCACGCTGGAGGCCGCGGGCCCGCGTGGCCGCGTGTATCAGCCCCATGTCACGAAGCCGGGCGGTCCGGTGGTCGAGTACACACCGCCCGCCGACGGGTACCACAGCGGTGAGCTCTGGCAGGCGGTGGCGCCACTGCACTATTTCAACGATCGCGCGGGATCAATCTATGCGGGTTCCAACGAGATTCAACGCAACATCCTCGCCAAGGCCCAACTGGGCCTCTGACAGACAAGAGCGAACATCACCATGGATTTCAGCCTCACCGACGAACAACAGCTCCTGAAGAACTCCGTCTCGGATTTCCTGTCCAACCGTTACGCCCTGGATACCAGCCGCCGCGCGGCACGCTCGGACGTCGGCTGGCAGCCGCAGGTGTGGAAGTCCTTCGCCGAGGAGCTCGGGATCCTTGCCGCGCCACTGCCTGAGGACAGTGGCGGTCTGGGTGGCGGCGCGGAGGAGGTACTAGTCATCGCGGAGGTCCTCGGACAGCACCTCGTCGTCGAGCCCTTCATCGGCACGGTGGTGCTCGGCGGCGGCCTGCTCCGGCGCTCGAACAGCGGCCTGGCCAAGGACCTCATCGGTGGTGTTGCGGCCGGCGATGTGGTGACTGGATTCGCCGCTCTGGAGTCAACTTCCGGGCAATCGTTTCACTCCGTGCGGACAACTGCCCGTCGCGAAGGACAGGACTGGGTGCTGGACGGCGAGAAGATCGTGGTGAGCGACGCGCCGATCGCCACCCATCTGATCATCACCGCGCGGACCTCCGGTGATGACGCCGCCACCGCGGGTCTCACGCTATTCGCAATACCGTTCGATCCCGTCGATCCGCCAACGGGGATCGACGCACATCACTACCGGACAATCGATGATCACCATGCCAGCGACCTCGTCATGGCCGGTCTACGCGTGCCGGATTCGGCGCGTATCTCGGAGGTGGACGAGGCCTGGCCGCTGATCGATGCGGCCCTCGACGAAGCCACGGCTGCCACCGTGGCCGAGGCGGTAGGAATGCTGCGCAAGGTGCTCGCCGACACGGTCGAATATACCAAGCAGCGCCAGCAATTCGGCGTGACGATCTCCAATTTCCAAGCGTTGCAACACCGCATGGTGAACATGCACATAGAGGTCGAGCAAGCGGTGGCCGCCTCCTACCTGGCCTCGCTCAATCTCGATGGTCCGCGCCGTACCCGCGCGGTGTCGGCGGCCAAGGCAACCATCTCGCGTGCGGCCCGCCTGGTGGGGCAGGAGGCTGTTCAGCTGCACGGCGGCATGGGCATGACCGAGGAGCTGGCGATTGGGCATTACTTCAAGCGCCTCACTGCAATTGAGTCAGAATTCGGTAACCGCGACTTCCATACCACGCGGTATCAGCGCGCACGCGGCGCCTAGACCTAGCCAACGAGATTGATGACCAGGTTGATGGTGCACGCGACGATCACCGTGCCGTAGATATAACTGAAAAGGCAATGCTTCAACACCACGTCGCGGATATGGGACTCCGTGACAGCGGTATCGGAGACCTGGTAAGTCATGCCGAGATTGAAGGAGAAGTAGTAGAAGTCGACGTAGCGAGGCGGGACGTCGGAGTTGAAGTCGATGCCGCCGCCGGCGCCCTGGTAATAGATCCCGCGCGTATCGAGCGGCGTAGATCGTGTGCAGCATCGCCCACACCGTCAGATGCATAGCCCTGCGTGGGCGCCCCTGTCCTCCTCGTTGGCCGAGATCAGAAGCATCCCGATTGCGGACAGGCTGGCGACCAGAACCAGCAGCATTGCCAGGTCGCCGAGCTCGTCGTCCATGTCAACGCGCCGGCCATCAACCCCGCCACGAGCGCGATCCAGAATCGTCTGGCGCCGGTCATGTCCTCTCCGTGAACAACATCATCCCGACATCCAACAGTGCTGACACGAAAAAAGGAAGGCGCATCGCGCCTTCCGGCTCTTCCTTTATGGCTCACACCGGTGCATGCCGCGAGGCTCGGAATACCCCCCAGAATCGCTGGCCTAAAACAGGATTCACGAAGACTAGGGGTGCGGCGAGGTCGTCACTGTCGTCGTGGTTGATGTCCGGTTGCTCGGAGACGGAGCATCGTCGCGGTCCTGCCACGCGATGAACAGCGCGGTAAATATGGCCCCGGAGAACACTGCCGCGGCAACGAACCAGAGGAACGGTCGCTGGAACCAACGCATCCGGTCGGTGTCACGGTAGTCGCCCGGTCCGGGGCTGAACGTCACCTCCGGTCGGGCAGCGGTGACGGGAGTCGAGTAGTCCTGGTACTCCTGCAATTCCGGGGAGGTGTCGCCTTCTGACCAGGCCAACCGGTCGGATTCGACGGTGTCTATGGGTTTTGATGCGGGACTCTTGGCGGTTTCCTCACCCGCGGGTACCGGCCGCATCATGGTTGCTGCCGGGGACGGCGTTTCCTCTGGTTGACCGGCCATGACGGCAGCCCCGAACGCAGCGGCGAGCTGAGGCTGCGGTGCGGCGATGATTGGGCAGCGTAAGCGTTCGGAAAGCTGTTGGGTGACAAGGGGGATGCCGGAACCACCGCCGACGGTAAGGACGGCACTAACCCCGGCGGAAGGAATGTTGTTGCGTTCCAAGGTTTGTTGAACGCCGGCGATCAGCGCGGCCAGCGGTTCCCGAATCCAGTCTTCGAGCTCACTGCGCGTAAGCCGCACATCGGAGGTGAGGCCGGGCAGCTCAACGGGAACCACGGTCGTCGTGTCGGTCGACAAATGTTCCTTCGCCGCGCGGCAGCGATCACGCAGGCGCGTCAAGGCGCCCAAGGATGCCGTTCCGTCCGGGTCCTGGTTGAGGCCGGCAAGAACCCGAGTCAAGAGCTCCTGGTCAATGCGCTGCCCCGAGAAGTCGCGATGGCGGACAGTCTGGCCGATGGGCTCGAAGTTATGTGCGGCGTCGGCGAGCGTGATGCTGGTGCCGGTTCCGCCGAAATCGCAGACAATGACGACACCATGAGTGGGGAGGCGATCGCGCGCGCTCTCCAGTGCGGCGCGTGCGTCGGGCACCAGCTTCATCGGGGTGCCGCCGGGCGCCAGGGCAGGCACCTTGTCAATGGCGGCGCGCAACGCGGCGATGGAGTGCGCGCCCCAATGGGCTGGCACGGCAGCTGCGAGTGCCGGGGGAGCGTCGACGTTCGCCACCACCGCCGCGTCGGCGATCATGACCCGGATGGCTTCGGCCATGACCCAATCGGCACTGTGCACGGATCCGTCGGCTCCGACGATTCCGACTGGGTCACCGACGCGATCGACGAATCCGGTGAGGGCCAGGCCAGGTTCCTTCGGGATACCGACCTCCGAGGGCCGATCCTCGTGGAGCGTGAGCATCGAGGTCCGCACGACGGGGACGCCGTTAGGGTTGCCGTCGGTGGCGACCAGCTGTGTAGCCCCGATCGACATTCCGAGTGCAACCATTTACATCTCCTGACTGATCTACCGAAGTCCCAAGACAGGGTAGCGGGGTGCGCGACGCGCCGAATACGCCTAAATAGCCACCTGCGGCAGGCGCTCGGTTCAATGCTGAGCGCCTGCCTGGCGTGATGGCTAACTCACACAGGTAGGATTGTTGGCTAACGCAGATTCGCTGCCGGGGAGGGTTCCATGGGGCTGAGCGTCGATCCTGACGACGTTGACGGTTTCGCTAAGACGGTGTGGCACGTCAGTGACAAGCTAGCCGCTCTACGGATGGATTCGGTTCTATTGCAGGGGGCCGGAGCCTGCGAGGGCACCGCCCTCATGTCTGGTCTTCGCGCGCACGCATTTGAGCAGCAAGACCACGTCACAAACCACGCACGGCGTCTGGATGGTTTGGTAGACGAGCTGAAACATGCAGCCGAAGAGTTCCGACGTACCGAGTCGACTAATGCGTCACGGCTCGATGACACCGGTAAGCAGCTGTGAAGATCTCACAGGTCCGTAGCTGGCGTCTCAGCGATCTGAGCGACACCGCTACTGGCTTGCGTAATGGGGCTTCTCAACTCGATGAGCATGCGTTGACGGTGATCAACGGCATGGAGGGCGTATCGACCAACTGGGATGGTGAAGCCCGAGACAGCTACGCGGTCAAGGTCAAAGACCACGGAGAAGAGTTCTTTAAGCGCAAGCAACGTTGGAACGATGCCGCCGCTGTTCTCGATAAGGGTGCCCAACAGATGGGCCTACTCCGCGACGAGCTTCTCAAACGCGTGGACGATCCCGCCATCCAACAGATGTTCAACATCGCGGACGACGGTGGTGTCACCTTGAAGTCCGAATATAAGGCGACACTCAAAACACCTAAAGAAATCGAAGCGGCAGAAACTCGCCGTGCAGAGTTCGAGCACTCGTTGCGTGCGTTACTGGCAACAGCCGATGTAGCGGGACAGCAGTACGACTGGCAGGCGACGAACGCGCTTCGGGGCGAGAAGGATTCAGATCGTCCGTTTGTGCCGCAGATACCGGATCATCCAACACCGCCGTCCTTTCCGAAAGACAATGCAAGCAAGGATGGTTCGGGGCCGGATCAGTACGGCATCGACAAACCAGGCTTCTTGGACAAGGCCGGATTGCAGGCCACGCGTGCATGGGCCGAAGGTCTCGTGGGTGGTGCGCGGGCGACAGGACAGCAGTACGCTCCCGATCTTCTCCAGCACTTTCTTGATGGTTCCGGTAAGCCTGCGACGGTGCCGGTGGACAACATGCTTCACGACATGTCGTGGTTCAAGCAAGGCTCTGATGCGATGGCACGGACCAACTTGGACGCTGCGATGCGAGCAATGCCGCCCGGATACGAAGGGCCAGTTGCGTTCCAGAGCGGCTACGGTTCGGCAGACGGTAATCCTGCGCGCCCGGACTGGTCTAAGAACACGGATTGGTTCGCCGCTTTAGGCTCGTTCAGCTACCAGACAAGCGGTGTGGCCATGCCGAACGGCAACGGAACCTACGGCGTGTCAACACAAACCAGCATCTACGACTACTTCAATTTCGAGACCACAGACAAGAGCCCATGGCCGCAACCATCGGACCTGAACAATTTGCACCGCGCAGGGTGGGCGCAGAACTTCGAGACGTTCGGCACCTCTAGCCCACAACGGAGCACCTGGCCATGACCAACCGCCGCATAGGAATCCTGACCGCCTGCGCGCTACTTCTCGGCGGCTGCGGGACTGGCTGGACTGATCACAAAGAGGGCAATGACCCCATGAGTGCCAAAGACGCACTGAAGGTAGAGGTCCCAGGATCGGCCAGCAGCGTCATCGCGGAGATCGACCCATACCGCATTCAATTCCTCATGCCGAATGATCAATGGCGAGAGTATGCAAGCAAGTACCCGTTGGACCAGTTCGAAGAGGTTCCGTACCCCACCGAGTACGTAGTTCCGGCGATGTGTCTACCCGTTGCCCGAACCGGGGTGAAGCTGACCAGCTGGATCGCGGGAGACGAGATCCCGTACCTCGGCACCGCTAAGCGCGCGCATCGATCGATTACGGTCACACCCGACTGTGAGTCTGGGAAGGCATACGTGCAATGGGGCCTGAACAAGCCGCAGTAAGTATTGTTTTCGCAGGTCAGCCCGACTGACTACGGATTCTTCCTATTCTTGATCGAGATGAGGAACTACCCACATCTCAGACCTAGATAGGAACGATCATGGACAAGTGCAGCGGCGGAGACGAGGTCTTAGACGGGGATGACCCCCGTGTGATCGAAGCTGCGCAGAACGTTCTGTCCGGGCGTGGCTTACGAATCGGTAGCGAGACGCGCATCAAGAACATATCGTTCGACTTGCAAAAGAACACTGTGAGCACGCCACAGATTGAGATGCGGACGGACATGTGGTCGTACTGGCTTGAGGACGCTGTCGAGGCGACCGCCTACGCGTGCAAAGTCGCGAAGCCGATACCCGAACTTACGGCGACCCTTGCGGATACCGCCGACAAAGCGGTGATCGAGGCAGAGATAGATCGTCGAATGATTCAGGAACTCCGCGCCAGCATGCGGGCGATCACGGGATCTGCGTTCGCCATGGACGGGTTCTACGGTGTGGTTAAAGCACGGTACGGAGCGCACCCGGATGAACAGACGTGGATTGATAAGGGCACTTCACGGAAACGCCGTATTACCGAGACGATCCGTCAACATCTGCGCTTGACCGTAGCGGAATACAAACCGTTGAAAGACTGCGTATCCAGAGTCTTCGTCTATCGGGATTGGGCGGCGCACATGGCTTCCGAGTTCAGGCCACCCGCCTTTCGGGAGGATGCTCAAGTCAACATCGACTGGCACTTCTCCGCATTCAGGCATGAAAATGCTATCCGCGCCTTGACTAAGACGATCGTGGTGCTCGACGAGCTGGTATCGGCGCTTGACCGGCGCAGCAAGAACCTTGCGGACTGCAAGCGGATCTCGCGAGTGCGAATGGACGCGGTCCTTGCCGCCTATGCATCGGTCCCGGAACTTCCCAAACTTGCCGATTGATTTCCACCCACATGATGCAAGACGGGTTTCGATAGACTATCGAAACCAGAGCGGATAGACCGCGTGGGGCACTCAAACATTAAGTGCCACAATTGAAAGGCCGCACATGCCCCGGTTTCGAATCGAGCCGTCGTTCCTCATTCAAGTGGGGCTCTTGACCACCAGCACCGTGCTGATGATCAGCGATCTGCTCCAGTGGATTGTTCGGTAGCCGCCCGCTCTTCGAGCCACTGCTCGAACGTCACCGCCGCCCGATACTCAACCGTGGTCGTGAGTTCGTAGCGAAAGTGGTCAGCCATAGTTGGCCCCGAATCTTCGACAGTATTGTCCTGATTGGAATTCCATCGTCTCGGCGCTCTCATCCGTTGCCGCCTCGCTTCCACCTGGCCTGGGCCCCGAGGGTGCCTATCTGACTAGGTGTCAGCTTCTCCGCTTCGTCCTCAGGCATCCGTAGCGACTTGAGCATCGACAGCAGCAGTTGTTGATTAGGTTGCAGATCAGCGATTTCCGGGATGGAGACCATCTGGCCGTTGTAACCCTTGATGGGGGTGTCCTTCCCTGCCTTGCGAATCAGCTGACGTTGACGCGCTACCTCATCGGCTAGATAGCAGGCTTCCTCGGCGACCAACTCAGTCTCCGGGCAGCCACGGAAGTGCCCGGTGGCGTGAAGCTCTTCCCAGAAGCGCTTACCGCGAGCCCGAAGACCAGGCGGATGTTTCGGGATAGGGGGCTTTTCGTCTGTTTCAGGCATGTTCTACCTCGTTTCTAGCCATTTCTGACCTGGGATTATGTTTCGGCGTATGAGTCAGATTCACCGGTTTACCTGCGGAAAGTGGAATCGTTGTCCGATTGGAAAAACCAGCGCATGCCGGGGCATCGGATGTCGA
Source organism: Mycobacterium sp. D16Q14 (assembly GCA_002013415.1). GTDB lineage: Bacteria > Actinomycetota > Actinomycetes > Mycobacteriales > Mycobacteriaceae > Mycobacterium. The sequence goes on along the minus strand of MAEX01000012.1, from coordinate 27,035 downwards.
TTCGGGATTACCTCCCGATCCTGCTACCCGGGGGGAGGGGTGTCCCCCCTGGGTCTCGAATCATGTTGCACTCCAGTGCTTCTCACGTGCACTGAGTGACATGTCCACCACCGCAGTCAGATTCACACTCACTACGTTGTCCACCCTCACGGTGGCCCTAGGTGTGTACGCAGTACCCGCCACGCACCCACACGCAGATGCACAATCACTACCTACGTGTGAGTACGAGGATGGGAATACCAACGGGATGCCCTGCAACTGGCCAGATCCCGATACCGGAACGGTCTACCGCGTTAGTTCAGAGAACTACCGCTAATTGCGTATCTTAACGGTGGCACCTGCGTAGTTCTGGCCTGAACCACCCGAGGACTGCGACACCGAACCGTCGGACGTACTGCTGTTCTTGGTATTCAGTACTGCACCCGTGTTGTGGGCGGTACCAGCTGTGGCCTGCCGGCTGCCGTACCGGGCTGGTCGTGGAGTCGGTGACGTGGCTTAGCCGCACGACTATCAAAGCTCGTCTGGCCTGGTCTTTCATGGATGTAAACGATAGACCTTCGACATTCCGAGTGAGTTCATTCCCTACCTGTTCGCCTGTTCCTCAGTGATTCTAGGCGGGCGGCTTCGGGGGGAGGTCTAAAGGGCGTTGGCCTCGATGATCGCGGTGGCGAAATCCTTGGGTGCTTCTTGCGGGACGTTGTGGCCGATTCCGTCGAGCATCCGGTGGGTGTACTTGCCGGTGAACATCTTCCGGTAGGTGGACCCGTCCTTGGCCGGCCCGTCGAAATCGCTGCCGATCGTGATGGCCGGCACGCCGATGATCGGCTTGGCCGCCAGTTTGGCCTCAATAGCGTCATAGCGCGGCTCGCCTTTGGCCAGCCCGAGTCGCCAGCGGTAGTTGTGAATGACGATGTCGACATGGTCGGGGTTGTCGAATGCCCCGGCCGAGCGGTTGTAGGTGGTGTCATCGAAGTGCCACATCGGAGAGGCGTTGTGCCAGATGAGCTCGTTGAAGTCGCGGGTGTTCTGCCGGTAGCCGCGCACGCCACGATCGGTGGAGAAGTAGTACTGGTACCACCAGCCCAGTTCCGCCTGCGGCGACAGCGGCTGCTGGTTGGCTTCCAGATTGACGATGATGTAACCGCTGACCGCCACCAGCGCTTTCACCCGCTCAGGCCAGATAGCGGCGACAACATCGGCGTTACGGGCGCCCCAGTCGAATCCACCGAGGATGGCCGACGGAATCTTCAGCGCATCCATGAAGTCGATGACATCGGTGGCGAGCGCTGCTTGTTGACCGTTGCGGAAAGTGCCGGTGGACCTGAATCGGGTGCTGCCATACCCCCGCAGATACGGCACCAGAACCCGAAATCCCTTGGCGGTCAGCAACGGCACCACATCGAGATAGCTATGAATGTCATAGGGCCAGCCGTGCAGCAGGATCACCGGCTGTCCGTCGGCCGGCCCCTCATCGACGTAGCCGACGTTGAGCAGTCCCGCGTCAATCTGTGTGAGCGGCGGGAACTGTGTGCGCGGTCGAGTCGTGTCGACACTGGCGCCGTTCGAGCAGGCCCCGAGGGTGGTTGCGCCGACCGCGGCGGCCAGCGCCGCCTTGGAAAATCCACGTCTGCTGATCATGTCAGGGAACCGATTCCGTGAGAGGTCTGTTGGCGTCGAGCGTCCCGGGCTGGCGACGACGTGGGACTTTACCGTGACGAGGCAACCATCCGGGGGGCCTTCGTCGTCATGCTCAACCGTTCAGACGGCGGCCCAGCCCCCATCGACGCTGAGAATCGCTCCGTGAATGTTCGAGGCATCGTCGCTGGCGAGGAAGGCAACAGCGGCGGCGACTTCCTGGGGTGTGCTCATCCGGCGAGAGGGGAGTCGCGACAGGACGGGCGCGATGTGCTCGGCGAACTCCTCCTGGCGCTCGGTAGAGATCGGCCCTGGGGCAACGGCATTCACGCGCACACCGAACGGGCCGAACTCGTCGGCCCAGCTGGTAGTGAACGAGTGGATGGCGGCCTTGCTGGCGTTGTACACGGCGGATCCACTGGCACCGCGCAGGCCCGTGATCGACCCGATGTTGACGATCGCCCCGCCACTGGCCATCTGCGGAGCGATGATGCCGGTCAGCAAGAACGGCGCGAACACGTTGACCTCGAAGGCATCTCGCAGTGTCTGCGCAGTCACCTCGCCCGTCGGGGTGGGCAGCTGCAGACTCGCGGCATTGTTCACCAGTATGTCCAGACGCCCACCGGATGCCTCGGTGGCGGTGGCGGCGGCTCGGTGTATTTCGTCTGCACCGGCCCCTAGATCGGCGGCCACAAACGCGGCACGTCCGCCGGCGACCTCGATATCGGCAACAACCGCCTCACCGTGAGATTGATTGCGGCCGCTCACGACGACAAAAGCTCCCTGCGCCGCGAGCTCCTTGGCGATGGCGACTCCGAGACCGCCTGTCGAACCGGTAACCAATGCCGAACGGCCGGACAGTCGCGTATCTTTTTGCATCATGGGTACGGATGCTCCGCTGCTCGAATTGGACCCACAAGTCCAGAACCTGACGACAAAGGGCCGGGCCACCCGCCAGCGGATCATCGAAGGCGCGGCAGCGGAAATCCGCAGCGTCGGCGTAGCGATGATCACGCTCGACGACGTCATGGCGCGCACCCAGACCTCGAAGAGCCAGCTGTTCCACTATTTTCCCGGCGGCAAGGATCAGCTGCTGCTGGCGGTGGCCGCGTTCGAGTCACAGGCCGTCCTCGACGATCAGCAGCCATACCTCGGTGAGCTCACTTCCTGGGCAGCGTGGCAACGCTGGCGCGACGCTGTGGTCGAGCGTTACCGCAGGCAAGGCACCAGCTGCCCCATCGCGGTCCTCATGTCCGAGATCGGACGGACCACACCGGGTGCCCAGACTCTGACGGCGCGCCTCATCACCACATGGCATCAGGCGATCAGCACGGGAATCCGGTCCATGCAACGGCAGGGCAAGATTGCCGCGGCCATCGATGCCGACAGGGCCGCCGCCGCCTTGTTGGCCGGTGTTCAGGGCGGGGTCGGCATCATGCTCGCCACGGGCGACCTGTCCTATCTGGAGGCTGCGCTCGATCAGGGCATCGCCGCGCTGCACTGTCAGTGACCTGCAGCTGCAGATCGTCTATGCGACGATGACTCGATGGATGCAGCCAAGCTGTTCGTCGCCGGCGTGATCGTTGCCGGGGCCGCGCTATCCCTGTCGACTCCCGCCGGAGCAGATCCTGTGACACCGGGGCCCCCGCCCGGGCCGTCGGCTCCAGATGTGGCAGTCGCGGCCACCGCACCTGTCGGTCCGCCGCCCCCGCCGCCCGCTCAGCCATCGGTTCCTGAGGTCGCGAATCCCTCGTACGGCTCGGGATCCGGAGGTCCGCTGGGGACCATCCGCGACCTATACCATCAGGCCAAAGACGGTCCGATGGACACTCCTGAAGGTGTGGCAGGGCGGCCCGCCGGCGCGGGGCCCGCGCCGCAGTTGCCGCCAGGTTACATCTCGACAAATGCCCCGGAGTCCTCCAACCCAGGGCGGATACGCGACCCCTACGCACCGGCCCCCTCGGGACCGCCGCTGCCACCGGGATACACCTCGTTGACGGGCCCTCCGCCACCCGGCTATGAGCCGACCGGACCCGCTCCGGACAATGCTGCCCAAACCAACCCCACGCCGTGAGCAGCCCGAAGGTCGCCGGGGGAGTCGTACACACGCTGCCCGCCGACCTGCGCACGGCACTAATCGAGAACCCCACGGCCCTGGCCCTGTGGCAGGACATCACGCCCTTGGGGCGCAACGAGTTCATCTGCTGGGTCGAGGACGCGAAGCAAGAGGCCACTCGGGAGCGCCGTATTCGGCGGACCCAGGAGGAACTCGAAGAGGGTAAGCGCCGGCCCTGCTGCTGGCCCGGGTGTAAGCACCGCGAGCGCACCGGCAAGTAGGAACCTGATACGCGCCAGCGCGGACTGCCTACTGCCCGGCGGCCGCCTCAGGCAGGCCCGCAGCGGCTCACGTCGGCAGTGCGAGTTCATGCACTCCCTCAGCGCCGAGGGATATGCGAACATCGGGCATTCCGCCAGCTGGGTCGGGCACGCCGCCTAGCGTGTGAGGAATGGTAAGCGCGGCAGCCTCATCAGAATCGGATAACGGTGTCCCGTGGATGACCGTGGTCGTCATGACGGCGGCCTTGTTCGACGGCGCCATGTTGAACTATGCGATAGAGGAGCGCGTTTTCGTCATGATCGCGTCCGTCGCCACCTTCGCGACGATTTTTGTCTGGCTGATGATCCTATTGTCCCACTTCAAATTCCGGGCACAGTCGAGTATCGGCGATGCATCGACCCCGGCGTTTCCCGCGCCCGGGTGGCCGTATCTGCAGATGTTCGCGACGGGATTTTTGGTGTTCGTTATGGTCCTGCTGGCCTCTAGTGCCGATGCCCGCGTTGCGCTCATTGTCGGTGCAGCATGGCTGCTGCTCGCCGCCGGGTACCGAATGTCGCGTAGAACCATGCAAGAGTCCCCAGCCCTGGCAGCATCTGCGCCTACAGTGAGATAGACCGCTCGTGGCTGCTCACGGAAGGGATTCAGTCGTGACAGACATATCCGCATTCGCCGAGCTCGTTCATCTCGATCACGGGCTGTGTGTGCTCAGCACGGTTCGGGGCGACGGTAGCGTCCAGTCTTCGGTAATCAATGCCGGCGTCATGCGGCATCCCCAAACCGGCGAGCCGATCGTCGCGCTGGTGGCGGCAGGGGGTACTCGCAAGCTTGACCATCTGCGGGCCGATCCGCGGGCCACCATCGTCGTGCGTGCCGGGTGGCAATGGGCAACGGTCGAGGGAACCGCGGAGATCATCGGTCCAGACGATCCGCATGCCGGCGCCGACAGCGAGGCGCTACGCCTGTTGTTACGCAACATCTTTCAGGCGGCCGGTGGCACACATGATGACTGGGACACCTACGACCGCGTGATGGCAGAGGAACGACGCGCCGCAGTCCTCATCACGCCCCGTCGCGTCTACTCCAATCCGACGGCCGGGTAGCGGCGCTGCCGCGTCATCCGCGAATTGGCTGAATGTCCTTGGGGCCACGGCCATGTGCGGGGAGCATCAACTCGGTAGTGGCGCGCAGATGGGCACGCGCCTCGGCGGCAGTGAGTTCGTGGGAAAGCCAGCGGGACGCCAGACCCTCGGTGAGCGCATTGAGAACCAGGGCAATGCTGTCCGCATCTACGGTTTCGGACACCTCGCCGATGTCCTGAGCGGCTCGGATGGCGGCAGCGGTTTCACGTGTCCACTCTTCGGATGTTCGCGCAAGGGGTTCGCGCAGCGGTTCCTCGTAGACCGCAGACGCACGTAGCTCGTTCCACACCAACGAGTTCTCCACTACCGCAGCGGAATCCTGAATCTCCCCGAGAATATGCTCAATAAGCTGACCCCGCGATACACCGGAACCGCTGGCGGCCTGCCGGTACGCGCGTGCCTGATCATTGATGTAGGTGAGGGCCGCCGCGAGCAGTCCATCACGGTCCCTGAAGTGGTAGTAGAGCAGACCCGACGAAACCCCGGCTACTCGTGCTACATCGCTGACACGGAGGCCCCGGACACCGTTCTCGGCGATGGCGGCGGCACTGGCCTGCAGAATCGCTTCCTGTCGACTGGTCACCCGACACCTCCGTTCCGTCTCGACAGCTCGCTCCATGCTAAGGAATGGCTGCGACCCTGCACCGTCCTGTCATCAGGACACGGCTGGCTGTTGCTGGCTGATGCAGTGGATACCGCCGCCCCGCGCGAAGATCTCACGTGCGTCGACGGTAACCACGGCGCGCCCTGGATACTCCTCGGCGAGAATGGCTCTAGCGGTGTCGTCGGCCGGGTCATCGAACCGGCAAGCGATCACGGCGTCATTGACCACAAGATGGTTGATGTAGCTGTAGTCCACCCAGCCCTCGCTGTCACGCAGCACGTCCGGCGCCGGGACTTGCGTTATCTCCCATGGCTTTCCCTGGGCGTCGTGACTCTGTGCCAGTAGCTCGATGATCTCCTTGGTGACCTCATGGTCCGGGTGTGTGGCGTTGTTCTGTGTGTGTATCAGCAGCCGTCCCGGCGATGGGATGGCGACCACAATGTCGACGTGGCCATTCGTGCCGAACCGCTGCGCGTCACGAGTCAGGCCGCGCGGCAGCCAGATCACATGCCGCGCGCCGATCGTGCGCGCCAGCTCCGCTTCCACTGCGAGCTTGTCCAGCCCAGGGTTACGGGCGGGATCGAGCTGCACCGTCTCGGTCACTAGTACCGTGCCCTCACCATCAACCTGGATGCCCCCGCCCTCATTGACCAAGGAGGAGGAGATAATTTCCGCCCCGGCGAGCTGACCGACATGCCCGCCGATGTGCGCGTCTTTGTCCCAGCGCGCCCAGTCACGGGCACCCCATCCGTTGAACACCCAGTCCACCGCGCCCAGGCCACCGTCTGCCCTGCGCACAAAGGTGGGGCCGATGTCTCTCATCCAGGCATCATCGAGCGGCGCCTCGAACACCTCGATCTCCCGTGATAGATACGTACGCGCCGCCGGGCGATCGGCCGGGTCGACGATCATCGAGACCGGCTCGAAGTCGAGGATGGCGTGCGCGACCGCGGCCCACGCGGTACGCGCCTCGTGCGTGGACTCCGCGTTCTCGAAGACGGTCGCCCCCTGCGACGGAAATGCCATCCAGATACGTTCCTGCCGGGCGGTTTCCGGCGGCATGAGCCAGGTCATGACGCGTGCGACCCGTAGGGATTGGCCGTATCGACAGGTGCGGTAAGCCGGGTGTAGGTGTCGGGTCGACGGGTCATGTTGAACGGGAACAGATCCAGCCAATCTTGGCGCTGCTCCAGATCCAGATCTGCCACCAATACCGCCGCCGCATCGCGCGGCGCCTGCACGAGAACCCGGCCGTACGGATCGGAAATGAACGAGGAACCATAGAAGTTCACACTTCCCTCATCGCCAAAACGGTTGGGCACGATCATGAATGTCCCTGCGGTAATCCCGTTTCCCACGATCACGTGCTGCCAGAGCGGCTGTGTGTCAAAGGCCGGAAAGGCCGGTTCGGAACCGATCGCTGTCGGATAGACCAGGATCTCCGCGCCGGCTAGCGAGTACATCCGCGAGACCTCGGGAAACCACTCGTCCCAACAGGTGGGCATCCCGACCGCGGCATCACCAAGTTCGGCCACGCGGTACAGCGGATATGGGTCATCCGCGGGTCCTGCGCGAAAGTACGTGTCCTCGTAATAGCCGGCGGTCACAGGAATGTGCAGTTTCCGAGTGCGCCCGACGAGCTCACCGCCGGGGGATACCAGGATGGCGGTGTTGTAGCCGAGCCCATCAACGTCATCCGCACGCTCGTACAGGGACGCATGTACCAGCACGCCGTTCTCCTTCGCGGCCTGTGCGGCGAAGGAGAACGTGGGCCCCGACAGCAGCTCCTCGGCACGAGCACCCGGGTTCGCACCTGCCCGTACATCCGCGGGGTAGCGGGAAAGCGTCAGCTCCGGCAGGAACACGGCCTTCGCGCCCTCGTCGGCGGCCAGTCGGATGCCGTCGGAGAGTTGGTCGCGCAGGTGCTGCGGATCGGCGAGCCAGCGGTGCTGCACCAGACCCACACGGAGCGCTGCTCGCCGTGACTCGCGTACGCGCGCCGGCGAGCTTGGCGGTGTGAACGCGGTTTCGACGACAAATCCCGACTCGGGCATTGCGTACCTCCTGGGCTGGATGACAGCGAGGGTAGAACAAACTGAAAATTCAGTCAAGATTGGGTGTTGTGCGGGTATGCCCGGCCAGTGCCGATAGAGCCCTAGTCGGCCAGTACCACGAGGGGCTTGTCCTTGTCGACGACGTAGGTCGCGAGTTCCGAACCTTCGTCGGTGCCGACATTGCGGACCGTATGGAAGGTCTCGGCGGGGACGAACAGTGCATCGCCGGCCGTGACGGTCTTGGAGCCCTGACCATCGATGTCGTAGACCAGCGTGCCCTTGAGCACGTAGATGATCTCCTCACCTGGATGCTTGTGCCGGGCGGCTTCGGCTCCGGGCTGAAAATCGACACGTGTCTGCAGGGACTCACGGCCAGGGATGCTCAGATCGTGACGCTGTAAGTCGGTGCGGCTCACCGGCTCACGTTCGGATTGCACCGTCGACGACCCGCACGACACAGTGAGGGTGACAAGGCCCGCGCACGCAGCGAGTGACACCCGCGCGATCACGTCCCGGTATTCGGGGCGACGCTGCAGACTGCGCTGCTCCATCATCGGGATGCTCGAGCCCAGGAACATCCCCAACATGCCCGCGGCGCCGAGGCACAGCCACCACGCGTCCGCGGGGGAGACCGCTATGCCGAAGAGCGCCAGGGGAAGCCAGAAACTGAACTCTCCGAATTAGTTTGGATGCCGCGACCACGACCACAGGCCACGGTCCATCACCTCGCCGGGGCGACGGGTCCGGGCAAACCGCACCAGACAAGCCACGCGGCGCCCACGCACACGGCGATGAGGTATGCGATGCCCACCAACGCCAATGATTGCCGCTTGCCCCGCGTGGCGGTCGCGCCCTCAGCGTTCATGCTGGGTGTCTCCTGCCCGAAGCAGCGCGACAAGAAAGTCGGAGTCAGCGGCGAAGGGCCGCAAGTCCCAAGTGGACAGCAGAAGATCCGGGATGAGGCCGGCCTCGCCCGCATCGCCGAGGAACTGGGTGAACTCGTAGTCACGGCCGGCCCCGAAGCCGATCACCGCGCGGCCGTCGCTCGTCAGGTGCGTACGCAGCCGAGTCAATACCTGAACGCGGGTGCTCGGGGCAAGAAATGCCATCACGTTGCCGGCCGACACGATGACGTCGAATGGCTCGGCGATACCGCGCGAGGGCAGGTCGAGATCGGTGAGATCACCAACAATCCAACGCGATCCGGGATGGTCCTGCTCGGCCGCCTCGATGAGCACGGGGTCGACGTCGACACCGGTCACATGGTGACCGGCCGCCGCCAGAAATCCGCCCACCCGGCCGGAGCCGCACCCGGCATCGAGGATGCGGGCACCCCGCGGCACCATCGCATCCACGAGGCGAGCCTCGCCCGCTAAATCGGCGCCCTCACGTGCCAACGCGCGAAAGCGCTCGATGTACCAATGCGAATGGTGTGGATCGGTCGCAACTTTTTGCATCCAGAGGCTCTGCTCAACCATGCAGCCATTGTCGCAAGTGAATGTCGCGTCGCAGATCAGGCCACAGGAATGCATGGTTCAACCCCGGCGGGTCACCGATTCCGGTGCTAATCTCAATTCGAGCCCCGCACGTTGTTGCGACGAAGAGGGGGTACGGAATGCCTTACAGCGCATGTGTCACAGCGGTATTGGTGGCAGCGGTGGCCTTGGCCGCGCCGGCCAGGGCCGAACCCCCGTGCCAGTTCTCGGGAGGCATGGGCCCCGATGCCGCGTGTACACAAAGTACCGATGATGACCTTTCACCGTGGATGTGGGCAGACGACGACGGATTTGGGTACGGGTTTGGCGCACCCGGCTATGGCTGGCGCTGATCCGGACGGCGGTACTACACCAGGCCGAAGTAGCCGAACATTCCCGCCACGGCGACCACGATCAAGGGATTCATCTTCGTAATGACGAAGATGAGCGTGCAGATACCGGTCAGCGTGTACGCACGCCAATCGTGATCCGCCGCGCGACTCATCACCAGTGAAGTTGCCAGGATCAGCCCAACGGTCAGCGGCGCCAGGCCTCTCTCCATCGCGATGCGCCATTTCGATTTCTGCGCCCGCTGCCAGAATCGCGTCACCGCGTACACCAGCGATGCGGCGGGAAACACCATGGCGACCGTCGCGACGACTCCGCCGAGAATGCCCCCCGCGACGCCACCGGCCGAAAGCCCGGCGGCATACCCGACCATCGCCACGATCAGAATGCTCGGGCCCGGTGTGGTCTGGGAAATCGAAAAGATGTCGGCGAATTGCGAATTGGTCAACCAGTGTTCGCCGCTTACTGAGCGCAGGTGCATCTCGGGCAGCACCGCATTGCCGCCGCCGATGGACATCAGCGAGAGAGATCCGAACAACACCACCAACTGCCAGTAGGTGCTCATGCGGACACCTTCCTGGGCCACGCCCAGAAGAGAGCCAGCGGTGCGAGCAGTGCCAGTGTGACCAGCAACGGCCAGCGCATCAATCCGTTGAGCGCGAAGCTGGCGGTGAACAAGAGAACCGGTATCGCACCGGTCAGGCACATGCGGCCTGTCTTGATCACCATTGCCAGGGTGAGTGCCACGGCGGCCGCCGAGGCGCCATGCAGCACGCCTTTGACCGCGGGCACTTCCTTGAAGCGAAAGTAGAAGTAGGACACCGTCAACACGAGGACCAGCGGTATCAGGCATAGGCCTACGACCGCCGCGGCGGCACCCGGTGCACCACGCATCTTGGTGCCGACAAAGACGGCCATGTTGATCTGGTTGGCGCCCGGAAGGATTCGGCACATCGTCATCGCGGACAAGAACTCCTCTTCGCCCAGCCACTTCCTTTCGACGACGAGCACCTCCCGCGACCACGCCGAAAGGCCGCCCCCGAACGAGGCGAGCGCGATGTGGTTGAACGTCCAGGCCAACCGAAACAGGGACACGCGCGGCAGTGGGGGAGGGTCATCCCTGTTACTCATGCATCAATTCCGGATCGTGCGGGAAGTCGTCCTCGTGGTGTTGGTATGAATCGAGCGGATCCGGCGGGTCATATTGATGCGACAGGTCCCAGTCAGCGTTGAACACGTCCTGCAACCGGGCGACCACCAGTTCATCGGTGATCGTGATCCCAAGTTCGCGGCGCAGATCGAAGGCGCTGCGATCGATGTTCATCGAGCCCACCAGGGCCTGAGCGTTGTCGACGACGAGCAGCTTGGCGTGCACCCTCAGGTTCTTCTGCTTGTGCACCTTTACCCCGATGCGGCGCAGTGTCCGGAGCGACGCGAACGTGTCGAGGATGTCCCATTCGCTGATGCCGTGTCTGCCTCCGCACAGCACACGCACCCGGACACCTCGGTCCACAGCTGCGGCGACACGGTCCAGGATGACCGCATCGACGTACTTCGGATGTTGGATGTCGAGCCGCTGATCGGCCGCGTCGATGAACTCCGCCATGTGGTAGCGAGAGTTCGCATTGCTCCACAACAGCCCCTCGAAGACCGACGGCACCCAGTCCCGGTGCTCCCAATCGGCCTCGAACACCTCGACGATCTGTCTGACATGGCTGGGCACCACCGTGATGACGCCGTAGTCGCGAGTCCGCGTGAAGTACTTCTCACAGAGATTGAAGGTGGCCACCAGCGCCGCCTTGTTGTCAGCGACTATCGACTTCTCGTGTGTCACATAGAATTTCGGACTAGACCAGGCGACCTTCACTCCGGCCGCGGAGAGCGTCTCGAACGTGTCGTCGTTGGCGCGGTCACCTCCGGAACGTTGCGGGTTGAGCATCACGCGGACATCAACACCTGCCCGACAACGGCCGATCACTGCCCCAATGAGGCTTTCCTCGGTGAAGGTGAATTGTTTGATGAGAAGCGATGTCTCTGCGCTCTCAATGAACTCGCGAACGGGTTCCAGGCCGTCATTCGGCTGGACGATCAGGCGAGGCGTGAGGGGGAGCACAAGAGCAGAAGCTAGCACCAAGATCGCGCATTGTTCTGCCATTCACATGAACACTTCGATCGGGGCTCGCAACGTTATTGAACCCCAACGTAACTGGCGCCGCCGTCAGGGCATAGCCACCCTGTGCGCAGTGCGCTGCTGGACTGGCTTCCGACGGATCCGAGACTTGAGAGCCATGGCACGCTTCTCCACCACAAACCAGCTGAGTGCGGCAAGCGGAAGGGTGGCTGCTGTGGCAAGAAGAAAGAATAAAAACGGGTTCAACCGGGCAAGCCCGAGACCGGCCAGCAACTGCTGGATTGGGAATGCGTAGATGTAGACACCGTACGAAAGGTCGTTGCGCAGACGCGTTTTGCGGATCAGAGCGCCGGAAGCAATGACCGCGTAGGCCAGCGGCAAGGCGCCGATGACTCGGTAGTTTTGCGTGAATCCCGATGCAGCGACAATGGCGACGCTCAACGCGACCAGCGACCACCGGGCCGGCACCTGGTCTTGGTACTGGTAGAGCATGGCACCCGCAAGAAACACGACGAAGAATCGGGCCAACACCTGCGGCCAGCTGTACAGCGGTGGAGTGTACGAAACGTAGGCCGCCCAGATTATCGCCACGACGAACAGCGTCGGAATAACCCAGCGGCGCTTCAGAAGGCCGACAATGCCAAGCACGGAGACCATGACATCGCAGAGCAGAACGAAGAACAGTGTCCAGATGGATCCGTTCCAGACGCCCGGATACGGCACATCGGTAGGCGTGCCGTCGATATCGAAATAGGCCACGTTGAGCAGGGCGTTGTTGACGACATACGCGAGCTCCGACGAGAAGCTCACTGTGGAGTGCTGGATCTTGGCGGCGATCGGAGCTATGACGAAGGCGACCACGAGCAGACATACCCACAGGCCCGGGAAGATTCGCAATATGCGGGATGCCCAGTACTCCTTGAGATACGGACGACGCATCCAGGCGGCGGTGATGAGAAACCCGGAGATGACGAAGAATCCATCGGCAAATATATTGCTGAGCAGACGCACCGCTGGTGCGTAGTCAATCTGGCGACCGGTAAGGGGCCAGGAATGGTAGAGGATCACTCCGATCGCCAGAACGAGACGCCACATGGTCAGAGCATTGTGGTGTCTATCGAATACCTGTCCAAGCTTCATAACTCCCCGAGGCCCTGACGCTGTGCTTTTACTTGTGCGAATAAACATACTGCACAATCCCGAGCTGCATCGAGTCTACGTCTACCGTACGAATCTGCACGTCTTCGGTCCTCAAGGTGTTTGTGAATTACCAAAGCTTTTCTGAGATCGAGCGAGCGAATTTATTAGTTTCCGCAATGCGCTTTACTAAGCGGCACCCGCAGGGCATCGGAAATGGCCTGTAGCAGAATATAAGGCATGTTCGAGGACATCGTGGGTGTACGTACTCTGTACGCCCATATTGGCGAAGGCAAATAATAGGAACGATGCCGTGCCGATGGATTCATTTGCTGTCGGAGTATGCCGAAACAACCCTCCGGGGGAGGGGCAGGTGTGGCCCGGGGTGCTTATCCGCTTATGTTGGCAACCGCTGCGGAGCTGGGGAGATCTCGATGGCGACCGACGCCTGCTGGCGACGGGCAATCCAGACTCCGAGTTCACTCAACGGCCCCAAAAGGCAATACTTGCGGCTGACGATCTTGCGGACCCGCGGAGTGTCCTTGAGGTCCAGCACCCGCGCGGTACCCGCCACGACTGGTGCACCAGGGGTGAGCTGCCCGCGAACACTGCACGGCTGCAATGTCACCGCAGGATTGCGCCGGATGCGTTTGACCTTGTACGCGCCTACCTCCGAGAAGAAGTAGAGCTTGCCGTCCGCCGGAGCAATCCAGACCGGTGTGGATACCGCCGTGCCGTCCTTGCGATAGCTCGTAAACGACACATAATTCGCCCGGGCCGCCACATCCCAATCGGTCATTGGTTGACCCTCCTTCTCTTCACGCAGTACAACCCGATTCTGTCGTAGACGCGAACTGGTCGCAGCAAGCGGTACTCCGGGATTCAGCGTTGTTGAGCTCCACTCCGAGGGACATGGGCATTCCCGCCTGATCCCGGCTCTCTTCACCAGATACTTATTGACGCCAGGAACGAGTCCACTCGGCAGGAAGGCTATACGTGCCGTCGACCAGGAGACGGTGATTGACCCTGCAGATCTCTCAACTGTCCCCAGCAACAGTAGGAATAGGAAGCAACATGCCGGACATCGTCCTGACCGCCGCGACCGTGATCACCATGGACGATGACCAGCCTCGGGCCGAGGCCGTCGCCGTATCGGATAGCCGCATCGTCGCAGTGGGCTCGCTGGCCGGGTGCACCTCAGTGTTGCCCGGCGCCGAGGTGATCGACACCGGAGCGGGCGCACTTCTTCCCGGTTTTGTTGAGCCGCATGGTCATCCGTTCATGAGTGGTGTCATCACCGAAGCGCCGGTCCATTCGATCGCCCCCTGGAAGGCATCAAGCTGGGCCGACGTCACTATCGCATTCCAGGCTGCACTCGCGGACACTGATCCTTCAGAACCCCTGATTTTCAGCGGATTCGACGCACTCTTGCACGAGCATCCCGCGCCCGATGTCGATGAGCTGGATCAGATATTCGGTGATCGGGTCGCGGCCATCACCGACAACTCCGGCCACGGGGTCTACTTCGGCACCGCATTGATCAAGCTGCACGGTTGGGACAGTGCCCCGCCGGCGGACCCGGTGGGCGGGCATTACCAACGCAAACCCGATGGCACCCTCAATGGGCGCGGGTTTGAAGTTCCCGCGCTGACGGAAGTGCTCGCCCCGCTGATCGCCGGGCTGGGCAATCCCATGCACTCAGCCGCACAGTTCTTCGCCGTGATGTCCCGTGGCGGATACACATCGACCTCGGATATGGCGTATGACCCTCAGCTCAAGCCCGCATACGAGGCGCTCGCCACGGCCCCGTCATGCCCGCTGCGGGTCAGCCTGTGGGAGATGTCGACCACCGAAACCTACACTGAGCCAGAAACATTCACCGCCAGCGATGACATGCTGTGCAAGACGGGTGTCAAGCTGTGGACCGATGGTGCGGTCTGGGTTGGGTCGGGCGCGACATCCTTTGCGTACGTCGACTCGGCGGCCACCCGGCGTGCGGCCATCGACCCCGCCGCGGCAGGCGGAACCCGTTCGTTGAACTACTCCCGCGCGCAGCTTGATGCCATTCTCGACAAAGCCGCGCCCCGTGGTTGGCAGATGGCATTCCATTCCAATGGCGATCTTGCCGTGGAACTTGCACTCGATGCCTACGAGGCGGCGTTACAGCGTCATGGCCTGCTCGGCACCGATCACCGGTGGCGGCTCGAACACGCCGGCGGTGCTACCCGGGCCCAGCTCGACCGCGCCGCGCGGTTGGGCGTACACGTATCCATGTCGCCGTTCCAGTATTACTACTGGGGTGATCTGCTGGACGGCCAGATCTTCGACCACGAGAACGGCAGCAGATGGCAGCCGTTCTCGGACGCGGTCGCGTCCGGGGCCTGCATTTCCTTCCACAACGACGGTTCGGTATCACCACCCTCGCCGCTGACGAACATCCAGACGGTGACGGCGCGACGCACACGTGCCGGCAATGTCCATGGCGCCGGACAGGCGATCCCCATCGATGAGGCGTTGCGCGCTCAGACCATCAATGCCGCCCGCACGCTGCGTCGAGACCACCTGATTGGTTCCATCGCGGTCGGCAAGCTGGCCGACTTCGTCGAGCTGTCCGCGGACCCCTACGACGTTGACCCGGCTCATCGAGGTAGTCGGCGTCAACGGCACATGGGTCGGCGGCCGCAGGGTGGACCTGGACGTGTTCCTCGACGCCTCACGAACAGAGCATGACGCCGCACCGGCGGTGCCCATCAAGCACTGTTGTTAGCGGCTAACCAAAACCTTGGCGGCGTTGCGCTCGGCGCGCTTGGTCTGGCGATCCAGGTACTTGGCCTTGACTTCCTCGAAGTCCTGGGAGGTCTTTTTGAGGTCGCCGACGATGCGATCGAGGTCCTCGCGGTACCACTCGCCCTCGCCGGTGATGTCGTCACGATCGAAGATGCGCCACTTGCGCAGCACCACCTCCTCGAGGTGGGACTGCGGGTCGTAGACGCCGCCGGTGGCGATGGTGACGGCGTTGCGGCGAAAGCCGGGGATCGTGTATCCGGGCATCGTGAAGTTGTCGAGCACTTTATGTACGGCCTGAACAGCCTGATTCGGGGCGATCTCCAGGCCGGCCGTCACCATGTTGCGGTAGAAGATCATGTGCAGGTTCTCGTCGGTGGAGATGCGCTTGAGCAGCTCGTCGGCGACGGGTTCATCGCAGGCCTTGCCGGTGTTGCGGTGCGAGACGCGGGTGGCCAGCTCCTGGAAGGTCACGTAGACCACCGAGTCAAACAGGCCTTCCGAGAACGGTACGTTCTGCCGGTTCTGGCCGGGGGAGAAGCCGCTCGTCATCTGCGCTATGCGGAGTTTCTCGAGTTCTACCGGATCTACCGAGCGGGTGACGACGAGATAGTCGCGGATGGCGATGCCGTGGCGGTTCTCCTCGGCGGTCCACCGGTTGACCCAGGTGCCCCACGGCCCGTCCATGGTGAAGTTCATGGCGATCTCGCGGTGATATGAGGGCAGGTTGTCCTCGGTCAGCAGGTTGGTGATCATGGCGACCTTGGCCACCTCGGAGAGCTTGGACTGCTCCGGATCCCAGTCCTGACCGCCCAGGGCCTTGTAGTTCTTGCCTTCAGACCACGGCACATAGTCGTGGGGGTTCCAGTCCTTGGTGACACCGAGGTGGCGATGGACATTCTCCTCGACCACGGGCTCGAGCTCATGGAGCAACTCAAGGTCGGTGAAGGCCTTCTGCATGGACACGTTCCTCAGATCGGGGAGCCAGACGGATACCGCAACTAGCGGTACACGTATCCAGCAGTTACAGAAAGCTAGCATGTTCATGCCGTGAATGGGCGACTACTTGCAGTACTCGCTCAATTGAGAGCATTCCGTGACCGCCCCAACTTCGGCCGGCGTAGCCATCCGATCGCCGGTAGCGCCAGCTGATCGCAAACTTTTGACTTATTCAAAATTGTTGAGCGTCAACCATTTACGAATCGGCGTCAACGGAGTCGCTCAAAGGGGGGTAATATTGGTTAAGTAACTATCGCGGTGGCACGTACCTAGCACCAACTGTTTCGGCTCATACGGATTCCCTTGTCTGAGTCTCATTGAGCAACAAGGAAGTACGTATGACACAGGCCGAATATCCTGGTCCGCCGATCCGCTATACGTTGGGTCCGCGCAAGACCGGCAGGATGAACGGCGCGTGGTGGCCGCAAGACGACGGATTCATTGCGCGGGAACTCTCACCGTTGATTGAAGAGCTGGCCGAGCACATTGGTCCGGTCAATCAGGTATCCCTGAACTGGAAGGCCGGCTCGCCCCGGTCGAGCATGAGGTCGGCAGCTATGCCTCCGACTCTCGCTAACCGTGCTTTCCATTGGGTGGTCACACTGCAGGGCGAGCATCGGACGGTCCGGATCCTCATGGTGCCGGCACGCACCAACCGGATTCTCGCCAGGGTGATCATGCGCTTGGCCGCGCAAATGCCCCTGCTTGATTCTCCCAAGGAGGACGAAGTCTCCGCGGCGCTCCGAATCATCATGGCCGCTTAGCCCGTGATGTTGAGTTCCACCAGTAGCTTGCGGACCCGCTGTTCGATGTCGTCCCGGATAGGACGCACGGCCTCAATCGGCTGGCCCGCCGGGTCGGCTAGGTCCCAGTTCTCGTAGCGCTTCCCGGGGAAGTATGGGCAGGTGTCGCCGCAGCCCATGGTGACCACGACGTCGGCGCCTTTTGGGGCGGCCTCCCATTCCTGGATGCGGTAGATCACCCGTTTGGCGGCCCCCAATCGGGGCGCCACGGCATCTAAAAGCACTGGCAGGTCTTGCGTTAAGTCACGTGAGTGCGGCCACCATGCACCATCGACGTGCCCACTCCCATCACCATCGGGCTTTAACAGAAGGCGAATGGAGTCGTCACTCTCGAATGTCGCCGGTGCCGCCAATGTGGCAACGCGGGTCATGACGTCGGCCTAGCTGACGGTGCGGCGGACACCAGCCGGGCTCCGCCGCCGGAGTCCCAATGGTTCTCTGCTTCAAAGGTATCGATCCACCGCGCCAGCCCCGTGATGTCGGCAGGCACCCCGGCATTTCGTTCGTCATGTGACTCGCGAGAAGGAGGGGCAATCAACAGGGCCAGATGCGCCCCGCACGCCCCCTGAACGCGAGTGGCATTGGTGGGCTGCAGAAGACGCAGAGGCAGTCCGACTCGTGCGGGCGAGAATATTTGATGCGTCATCAGACGCTCCTAGCTTCAGCGCCCGTGTCCGGTGCTGAATGTTTCGACGACGCCACACCCATGAGTGGGCCGGTGCAAAATACCGTCTTCTAGCCAGCCTACTCCGATCGATGACTCAAACAAGTCGGCTGTAAATCTTTGGCTAGACGCGGTTTTCGGACAAACAGCACTGGACTATCGGTGTTGCCTTCGCCGATCAGCTCGCAGGTACGGCCGGTAACAACCGGCGACGCAGAACCAACTGTAACTACAATCGACCGATGTCAACGACCGCACGCAATGACACCGCTATTCCATGCTGATCGGCATCGTGGCGGCCGTGCTCGCGTGCCTTGGGTATGGGACCGCGTCGGTTCTGCAGGGTTACGGTGCCCGTGAATCCGCGACGAAAGTTCACGGGCCGACGGGCGACGGCGCCCCGCCGCTGACATCGACAATCTCCGCGATGCTGACTCCCGCATTCATCGCCGGGATGGTTCTCGATCTTGTCGGGTTCGCGGGCAGCCTGGTGTCGGCACGGTTGATTCCACTGTTTCTCGCCCAGACGATCATGAGCGCCAACTTGGTGGTCACTGCGGTACTCGGCATCGCGGTATTGGGTGTGCGTCTGCAACGACGGGACTGGCTGGCAATCTCGGCCGTGTTGCTGTCGTTATGCGTCCTCGCAACGACGGCCGGTCATCGCGGTGAGGATGCCGCACCGGCGCCTGTGCACTGGGGCGTGCTCATTGCATCGGCGGTGGTGCTGCTCACCGGCTTCGGCTTTATCCGCCTGCTTGGCGGCCGCGCCGCGATCCCGGCGGGATTGTGTGCCGGGATTCTTTATGGGGCAATGGCTGTCGCGGTCAGGGTGCTCGATGGGCTCGAACCGTTGCACGTGAAGGTCATGCTGTCCGATCCCGCCGCCTTCGCCGTGATCCTTGCGGGGGTGGGTGGCTTCTACTTGTTTACCGTTGCGCTGCAAGTGGGTTCGGTCAACGGTGCGGCGGCGGCGTTGGTCGTGGGGGAGACGGTCGTGCCCGGCGTCACTGGTGTCGTGCTCTTAGGCGACAGCGCCCGCCCGGGGCTGGGCTGGCTTGTCGCCGTGGCATTCCTGGTCGCGGTGGTCGCGGCGGTGGCAGTGGCTGCGTTCGGTGCCGTCGAGAACGCGCAGCCGACAGCACTGAACACGGCACGCTGAATCAGTTTGAGGCGTCGAGGATCTTGATCGCGAAGACGAGTGTGTCACCCGGACGGATGCCGGCGCTGGGCTGACCGGCCGGATAGCCGTCGGCAGGAACCATCGCCACAGCGACGGTGGACCCAACCTTCTGTCCTGCGATGGCCTTCTTGAAGCCCGGCACGACTCCGTTCAGCGGGAACTGAGCCGGAGCGCCCCGGGTGTAGCTGCTGTCGAACACGGAGCCGTCACGGCCGTTGACACCCATGTAGCAGACCGAAACCGTGGCTATGTCCCCGACGATCGGCCCGGTTCCAGTCTGCAGTGTGTGCACCTGGGTCTCGGTCACGCTGAACGGAGCGGTCACGTTGACGGATGGCGCCGCCGTATCCGTCGATCCACTGACCGCGACATTGCCGGTGCTCCCGGCCTGCGTCCACTCGGGCGTGCCACCGTTCTGCGGTGCTGCTGTTGGGCAAGCGCTGGCCGCCGTTGCGGGATCGGCAGGGGCCGACTTGGCCTCCGTATCGGATCCGCACGCGGCGAGCGCCAGAACGAACGAGGCGGCGCAGGCCGCAAGCGCGGCGGATGGGTACACACGCGAAGAGTTCACGGTGGTTACGCTAACAGCTGCGTTCCACGCGGCAGGGGAGGAGTGCGTGGAGCCTTTGCGTACGACCCGCTGATTGAGACGGCAGGAAAGATCACCGTTCCTGTCAAGTACCGAATTCCTTGGGGTGAAGAGGAATTCGACAATGCATCCGGGACGGGTTGTTCGACGCCTTGCCTACGAGCCGTTGCTCGGCGTGACTCGCAACTGCCTGCATCAACGTATGGCCAGCGGTGCGGTCATCAAGATCTCTGCCATCTACGACGAACCCGTTCTGGCGCGGGGACGGGCTGTGCGGACAATCTGCCGCGCCGGGCAGTCCCGCGACGCTGACATCGACGCATGCACCGACACCGGAGTACCCGCGCGAGTTACTCGTAAACTGCTGCCATGAAGTGGTTCTCACGGAGACGTAGTGAACGCCCCGAGCTCGTTCAGCTCAGCCCCGAGGCCACGTCGGTGGTCGATCAGCTCGTCGACCACCATCACGACCGCGAATGGCCGACGGCCGTTGGCTGGTACCTGCCTGACGAAGAGCCGCCGTGGGACGCGCTTGATGAGCTTCGCCGCAGTGGCTACTGCGAGGTCCAGCGGGACGGTGACGAGGTCGAGGTGGATTTCACCGATCTCGGGCACCGCACCTTCACGTGAGACCCAGCTCAGCGCGAACCTGAACTACTCGACCCCCACAGTCACCTCGGTGGACTTGATGAAGACGGTGGCGGCCTGACCGACGGTGAGCCCGAGGTCGGCCACCGCGTCCTTGGTGATCGAAGATGTCACGACCTGATCGCCGCAGCCGAGCCGGATCTTCACAATGGCCATCACAGTTCCGACATTCACGTCGGTGATGGTTCCAGTCAGCTGATTGCGTGTAGATAGGCGCATGACATCTCCTTGCGTCGGTGTCCGGTATCCATGTTCAGGCAGTCAACCAGCTGTTGGCTAGTCAGGCTGGGCGGAGACGAGTTCGGTGTCGTTGCCGTGCTCGACGACCAGCGCGCGGTCGAAGACACCCTCGCCTGCGACGTCACCCAGGTGGATGCCAGTGTCGGCGTCGCCATCCGAGGAACTATCGCGCGCCGACGACAGCGCACCCGTATCACTGGTGGCGATAGTCGCGGACTTGCTCATTAAAGCCGACAGTGCGATGTACGCCGCGAAAAGACATGCGACCCCGCAAGGGGGCAATCTCATCTAGCGCCGCACCAGCCTCTGAGCCGGTAGGCGACATGCCCTCGGCGGCGAAAAAGCTGGCCGCCCAGGAATCCTGGACGGCCAGCCGAGCGCATTTATCTTGCGCGGTAAGACTTTAGACAGTCTGCACTGAAACAGCCTGGGGGCCGCGATCGCCGGCTTCTTCTTCGAAGCTGACGCGATCGTTCTCGTTGAGGCTGCGGAAGCCGCCCTTGTCGAGGATGGCCGAGAAGTGAACGAACAGGTCCTTGCTGCCGTTGTCCGGGGTGATGAACCCGAATCCCTTTTCGGCGTTGAACCACTTCACGATGCCTTGAGCCATGCGATTACTCTCCTGAGTATCTAATTGCGGGGTCGACGTTCGACCCTGGGTCTTGCGGAGGTACGCGAAATCAAAGCAACCGGCAAAAGTCACGGAGATTGGGTATGTGTCCGCCGCGGAAAATCTTCGCGAGCGTGTCACTAAGAAAATCAACCGTTTTCACCATATCAGAGGTCGAGCCCGATAACCAATGACCGGCAGTAGTCCGCTGCCTCAGAACATGAATTGGCCACCAGATTCCAAGTACTGGGGCAGGGGGCGGTCCGCCCAAACTGCTTGATGCCGAACAAAGCTCGTTGGCGCGGGCGGTGGGCAAGACCTCACCATCGTCGAACGGCCCGGCGGTCTTCCGGCCAGCACTACGATCTGCACGAAATAGGTTGCTGTCGTGCGGTTTTCGTGGGTGATTCAGATGGGGTCGCTGCTGGAATAGGTGTCGTTTGTCTGTGTGCGCGCGCCATACCTTTGGGCGTATGCCTGGTGCTTGCGTGCGTTTTTTTCGCGGTTGACGTTGTCGGCGAGTTTGGGGTCCAGGCCGTGTGTGGCGAGCCGGTGGCGACGCCAAATCTTGTTGAGAGCGTGGGTCATCAGGATTGCCCAGACGTAGACGGGCAGTGTGATCGCGGTGTGCAGCAGAAGTCCGCCGGGCAGCAGCCAGAACGGGGCCAGGATGAAATGGGGCGGGATCACGTAACGGATCATGTGTCGTCGAATTGCCCCGGGGCCGGCCAGGTCGTTGGCGACCCAATCGCCCATGCTGTCGGGCAGGCGCCGCCCATACGCGTAGGTGATGTACTGCCATGCGGTCGGCCGGTCGGTGGCCATCGACAAACTCCTCGTTGGAATGCCCGGTGCGCCTGGTCGGTCGAGCCCACTGGGTAGGTGTTGGGTGGCTCTCACCGGAAGCGGGCATCAGACAGCCCTGATGAGTACAAGGTAGCCCCGGTGAGAGCCAGGGAGAACTATAGACGGCCCCTTGTCCTGCGCTGTTGCCGGGTTGCTAATGTTTGCATGTTGATTGTTTTGGTGAGGTGGTCTTGTGGTGGATGCACGTCAGCCGCTGTATCGGATGAAGGCGGATTTCTTCAAGACGCTGGGGCATCCTGTGCGGATACGGGTGTTGGAGTTACTCAGCGAGCGGGATCAGGCTGTCTCGGAGATGCTGCCGGAAGTTGGGATCGAGCCGGCGAATTTGTCGCAGCAGTTGGCGGTGCTGCGCAGAGCGGGTTTGGTGACGGCGCGGCGTGAGGGGTTGTCGGTGCTGTACACGTTGACCTCTCCACAGGTGGCCGAGCTGCTGGCCACGGCGCGGCGGATCTTGACGGGGGTGGTTGCCGATCAGGCCGAGTGGCTCGATGGTGCCTCGCCGGCCGAGCCGGTGGTAGTAGCGCAGACCCGGCGCTAGTCGGAGGTATCGACGGGGGTATCTCCGACTAGCGCACTAATTGCGTACTTTCTTAATTAGCGTGATTTATTGATGGTGATGTTTTCAAGCGTGGTCAAGGAGAGTGTTGTGGCGAGTTCGGTGGATGCAGTGGATGCGGCGCGGTCGGTGGAGGGGTTGGCGCCTGCACCGACCACCCATGCGGGCGTGTTGTTGTGGGTCTCGGAGATGGCCGAGTTGTTGGGCCCGGATCGGGTGCTGTGGTGTGACGGGTCGCGCGCCGAGTGGGATCGCCTGACCAAGCAGCTGGTGGCCAAGGGCACGTTTGTGCCGTTGCGGGGTAAGCCGAATTCGTTTTGGGCTGTATCGGATCCGGCGGATGTGGCGCGCGTGGAGGACCGCACGTTCATCTGCTCGGAGAACGCGGCCGATGCGGGGCCGACCAACAACTGGATGGACCCGGTCGACATGACCACGATCATGACCGAGGAATACCGGGGGGCGATGGCAGGCCGCACTATGTACGTGATCGCGTTCTGCATGGGTCCGCTCGGCTCTGATGACCCGAAGTTCGGTGTACAGGTCACTGATTCGGAGTATGTGGCGGCCTCGATGCAGATCATGACGCGCTCTGGTGCACAGGTGTGGGATCGGCTGGGGCTACGCGGCCGGTTCGTTAAATGTGTGCACTCGGTGGGCGCCCCGCTGGCGCCGGGGCAGACTGACGTGCCATGGCCCTGTGATGAGACCAAATACATTTCGCATTTCCCCGCCACCCGCACCATCTGGAGTTACGGCTCGGGCTACGGCGGTAACGCACTATTGGGCAAGAAGTGTTTCGCGTTGCGGATCGCCTCGGTGATGGCCCGCGACGAGGGCTGGTTAGCCGAACACATGCTGATCCTCAAACTCACCTCCCCACAAGGTGTCGTGAAATATGTAGCGGCGGCGTTCCCGTCCTCGTGCGGCAAAACGAACATGGCGATGCTGCAACCCGCATTGCCGGGCTGGACGGCCGAGACGATCGGCGATGACATCGCCTGGATGCGGTTCGGTGCCGATGGGCGCCTGTACGCGGTCAATCCCGAAGCCGGATTCTTCGGGGTCGCCCCCGGTACCGGGCGAGCCACGAATCCGCACGCGATGGACACCATCGAGCTGGGTAACTCGATCTTCACCAACACCGCGCTGACCAACGACGGAGATGTGTGGTGGGAAGGTGCGACCGACACCCCGCCCGAACACCTGACTGACTGGCGCGGCCAGCACTGGACGCCGGCATCCGCCGAGCCCGCCGCGCACCCGAATTCGCGGTACTGCACCCCGATCGCGCAGTGCCCGACTGTCGCCCCCGAATGGGATGACCCCACGGGGGTGCCGATCTCGGCGATCTTCTTCGGCGGCCGGCGCGCCAGCACGGTCCCGCTGATCACCGAATCCCGCAACTGGCGTCACGGGGTGTTTCTGGCCTCCACGCTGTCCTCGGAAACCACCGCGGCGGCAGCCGGTGAAGTCGGTGTCTTGCGCCGCGACCCCATGGCGATGCGCCCCTTCCTGGGCTATCACGTGGGTGACTACTTTGCGCACTGGCTCAATATCGGTAACCGTAGCGACCCGGATCTGCTGCCGAAGATCTTCTATGTCAACTGGTTCCGCCGCGGCGCCGATGGCAAGTTCCTATGGCCCGGTTTCGGGGACAACGCCCGCGTCCTCAAATGGGCACTCGAGCGCCTCGATGCCACCGCTGACGCGGTCGCAACCCCGATCGGCTACCTGCCCACCGTGGACGCGCTCGATCGCACCGGCCTGGACATTAGCGACCAGGATCTTGAAGAGGCCTTAACGGTCAACATCGACGAATGGATCACCGAGACCGAATCGATCGACTACTGGTACGCCAGCATCGGGGGCAATCGGCTGCCCGATGACCTGCGGGTTGAGCTGGGCGCCCTGCGGACGCGACTGGTCGAAGCCCGGCAGGGATGCGCTGGCTCGGCCACCGAATCACCGTGACCATCAACCCAGTTGAGGTCCGCGCATCGCGGCGGGGCCCGATCGGTCACGGGATCCGCTGATGGGTACGGCCGTTATCGGCGCAGTGGCGCGGCTGCTGCCGCGTCGCAACGATTACGCCGGGCTGCCCCGGTCGTGGCGCCGTGACATCCTGGCAGGGATCACCGTCGGGGTGGTCGCACTGCCGCTCGCGTTGGCGTTCGGCATCAGCTCGGGGGCCGGGGCCGCCGCAGGCCTGATCACTGCGGTGATCGCCGGTGTGGTGGCGGCGGTGTTCGGTGGCTCCCACGTGCAGGTGTCCGGGCCGACCGGGGCCATGGCGGTCGTGTTGGCACCGATTGTTGCCCAATATGGCTCTGGTAGTTTGGCTTTGGTCACCATGCTGGCCGGGATCATCGTGATAGCCGCCGGGGTGAGCGGTTTGGGCCGTGCGGTCACGTTCATCCCGTGGCCGGTCATCGAGGGCTTCACCCTGGGGATCGCCGCGATCATCTTCTTGCAGCAAGTCCCCGCCGCCGTCGGCCTGCTGGCGCCGCAGGGGCAACGCCCGCTGGCCGTCGCGATCGACGTTCTCACGCACACCCGCTGGAGCGTCGCCGCGCCACCATTGTTAGTGGTGGGATTGGTGGCGGTGTTGATGGTTATCCTGCCGCAGCTGCACCGGGCCATCCCCGAATCATTGACGGCGGTCGTGGCCGCGACCGCGCTGGTGACCGCCACAGGATTGTCGGTGGCCCGTATCGGCGAATTGCCGTCGCGGCTACCGGCGCCGCTGCTGCCACACGCTAATCTGGCTGCCCTGCAAGCCCTTCTGGGAGCAGCGGTGGCAATTGCTGCGTTGGCCGCGATCGAATCGCTGCTGTCGGCGCGGGTGGCGGCCACCATGTCACCCACCGGCCCCTACGATCCCAACCGCGAACTGCTTGGGCAAGGCCTGGCCTCGGTGGCCTCCGGGGTATTCGGCGGGATGCCGGCCACCGGGGCGATCGCCCGCACCGCCGTCAATGTCCGCTCTGGGGCGCGCACCCGTGTTGCGGCGATCACTCATTCAGTTCTGCTGCTCGCGGTGGTCTACCTGGCAAGCGGGCCGGTGGGCGCCGTCCCGTTGGCCGCGCTGTCGGCAGTCCTGATGGTTACCTCCTTCCGGATGATCTCGGCGCGCACTGCGGTCACGATCCTTCGCTCAACTCGCTCCGATGCCCTGACCTTTGTGCTCACCGCCGTTGTCACGATCTGTTTCGATCTGATCGAGGCCGTGGAAATCGGCATCGTGGTGGCCGCCTTCTTCGCCCTGCGCGTCGTGGCGCGACGCAGCAGCGTCACCCGCGAAGAACTACCCGGCCCGCCTCTACCTGGCGATGAGAGGATCGCGCTACTGCGCCTGGATGGCTCCATGTTTTTCGGTGCGGCCGAACGCATCTCGAATACCATCACCGACGCCGACCGCCCCGACGTGAATGTCGTGATCATCCGCATGTCCCAACTGGGCATGCTCGATGCCACCGGTGCGCACACGCTGGCCCAGATCGCTGAAGACCTCGAGGCCCGTGGCATCACCGTCATCATCAAAGGTGTACGGCCCGAACACCTTAAGCTCCTCACCAACGTCGGCGTCATCGACTCCCTACGCCACGAAAACCACCTCATCGATACCCTCGAGGAGGCTATCGCTCACGCCCGCACCCACGTCGGCGGCACCCACCCCACAAACACCTGACAGGAAAGCCCCGCATGCACTCGTGGATATCCATCGCCGTACTTATCGCGCTCATGAGCGCAACCGTGTTGGTGGTCTGGAAACTGCAGCGCTAAAACATGCAAACCCGGTATGAGACTGCTCGACGATGCCTTGTAGGCGGAAAGGCCGCAACGGTGAGCTACGTCCACGACTCGGCACACGCCAAGATCCTCATGGAGGGCCTTGGGGGCGGAGTATGCCTACTCGCTGTGCACTGGCACGTCCAAGAAGCCAACAGGCAGGCCTACCTTCCGAGGATCCGGGCGACCACACTGAACATAATCCGCTCACTGATCGGCCAGGGCCTGTTCGAGCTAGGCGCTATGGCACCGCACACGCACCGATTTGTGCCGGCCGACGATCCCGAAGCCGCGCTGCGCGACGTCCGCACCGACTACGTCGACAACTTTGACGTGTTCGGATGGCAATACCGCTGGTGGCTGATCATCACTCCACGAGGCAGACAGATGGCCGAGCCCCTCGTCACGGCCTACCAACGCGAACTATAAGACACCTCAA
>MAEX01000011.1 GCA_002013415.1 Mycobacterium sp. D16Q14 | reverse complement strand
AAGCACTGCAGCGCGATGTTTCGCGGGTGCGCCGAAAGGTATGGGCATATTGTGTTGAGATACTCGTCAAAGCGGTCCGCAGCGGGTTGTAGGCCAGCGTGTTGCGACTCATCTTCGCGGCGAATGACCTTGCTTTGACGAGGTTTCTGCCTATGCCTGCGCCGTTGTTGGAGATGAAGTTCGCGACACGAGCACTGCGGCAAGGTATTCGCACACCGTGGGGCGAACGGTGGCGTTGTCGAGCGCTGGCAGCATTTCCCATCGCGGCGGCACCGGGACGGGCGGTGGTGAGCCACTTTTCATGGTCATTGTCGCCCACCGTGCTGGGCGACAGTTTCGATGAGGGTATGCGGTCCATCGAA
This sequence comes from Mycobacterium sp. D16Q14, assembly GCA_002013415.1. GTDB lineage: Bacteria > Actinomycetota > Actinomycetes > Mycobacteriales > Mycobacteriaceae > Mycobacterium. Next base: position 168,894 of record MAEX01000011.1, on the reverse strand, counting down.
AAGCTGAGTCGGCAGCAGGCGCTGGCAGAGTTGGCCGTCTTCGGGCGCGGCCCCACCGAAGGTGCCGGTGCGCCACCTTATCTCCGGCACGCCATCGCCGGTGATCGCGAAGCCACTGTGGCATTGGGACGCATGACGAAAGGCGCCTACAGAGCGGTGCTGGAACCGTACTGGCCCGACATCCAGGCGAACCATCAGATTGAACTTGTCCGGCAGGGACGCGTGATGGCGCGCCACGGTGTGCGGGCCGCCCTCGGCAAGATTGTCCCCGGCGCACGATGGAATGGCGACTGCCTTGAGGTCGACAGTCCACAACGCACCACCATCGCGCTGCGTGGCCGTGGCATCGTGTTGACGCCCAGCATTTTCTGGGCGGGACCACCCCTGGTCGGTGAGCTCGGCGACCGTCCGGTGGTCCTGGCATACCCGGCACCCATCGATCTCACCCTTGGCATTGGCACCGAATCTGACTCGCTCGCAACGATACTCGGGTCGACCCGAGCGGCAGTACTGCGCGTGCTGAGTCAGGAGCACACCACCGGCGACATCGCCCGCGATCTCGGTATCAGCCCGGCGTCGGCCTCCGAGCACACCTCGGCATTGCGGCAGGCACGGTTGGTGCATAGCCGCCGCGATGGCAAAGCGGTCATTCACTGGGCCACCGCTTTGGGACTGGACCTGATCGGGGCGAACCGCCCGTAGCTGGACACCACCGGCGGAGATTGCAATGCAGCAGCCACTTCTATAACAGTTGCGCCCCTTACTGTTGACAACTGACGTTGTTAACGTCTCCAATAAGAGGAAGCGAACCGCTCCCTGGGAGGCAACGATGCCAAGCACAGCTACACACGCCACGACACCATCCTCGGCGGGTATGCCGCCTCGAGGTGATGCCAAAGCCCGGATTTGGCGGCGCGGTGATGGGCCAACCCCCGCCGGTCAACGCACCGGCCCCGACGGACACCCGGATTACGGCTATTTCGGCCCCGGCTCGGTGACCTGGAAGGTCTTTCTGCATCCCTCCGTGGCACCGATGATCGTCCTGGTGACGGCGCTCTTGGAGGGCAGTCATGAGGGGCTGCAGGCCGTCGAGATCAACCACGATCCGGTGTTCACCAAGAGCAAGCGCAACCAGGTCGACTTCGATGACACCGTCAAACGCATTCAGCGCACGGCCGGAGTCCCGATACCGATCATCTTCGGCGACACCGCGAGCGCCGATGCCCTGGCCGCGCACCTGCGTCACTACCACCGCAACATGAAGGGTGTCATTCCCGGCACCGACCGGCCCTACGACGCGCAGGGGCCTGCACTGGTGCTCTTCGCGCACGTGACGATCATGCATGCGGCGCTACGTATCTACGAGAACACACCCGCGCCGGGGCGTCTTATCCCCCGGCGTCTTCCCAAAGCCGAACGCGACCAATTCTTCTCGGAAGTCAAGACATTCGCCGAGCTCATGGGAGCCGATCCGGACACCGTGCCGGTGACCTCCGAGGAGGTGGAGGCCTACTACGACTCCATCGAATCCGAATACCGGATGGTGAAAGGCTTTGTGCCGGGCGGCATGCGATTCGCCTTGTCGGTGATCAGAAACGCACGGGGCTTCGGCGGGCTGACGGCGGCGGCGGTTGCCGCGATCACCCTGGTCACCGCCGTACCCTCGGTAGCGGTGGTGCCGCCAAAGGTACGGCGCCATTTGGGGATTCCGCGAATCGCGGACCCGATGCTGGCGATGCTCCTGCGCCTTGCCCAGCCCGCCTTTGTACCGTTCACACTCGAGCCGCTGGCCCGCGAGATCTCCCGCCTGTTCATCGGTGACGACGGCATTACGTTGGGAGAGAACGCTCGCGAGCTTATGGAGCAGTCCGCCTAGGCCCTCACACTCGGAGCGCGGTGAACGGCGCGATCGGAATCAGCCTGATGGCAAACCAGGCCACGAATACCACCACGATGATCGTCGGCACCCATCCGTGCAACCATGGCGGATTCCAACCGGTCTCTCCTCGCCAGCGGCTACGCGTCCATGCGACAAAGCACACCGTGAGGAATCCCAAGGCCACCAACGCAACCGCGTTGTAGCGCAACGCACCGAGCACGTCGCCGTGCATCAATGAGTAGACCATCCGCAGACCGCCGCACGCGGGGCAGTCAAGGCCGGTGAGGGCCTTGAACGGACACACCGGAAGCACTCCCCCGGGTGTTGTCGGGTCTCCGAGCCAGATCGCCGCACAACCCGCGACCGCCACCGCACCCACAACGACGGGCGCGGCGAGTCGGGAGGCGACGGAGGTCGAACGGGAGGTGGTCATCGAGTTCCAGTATCCACCGAACCTCGGCATGACTACCGTCGCATACTCGATGGACACCATTCCTATTGAACGTCGACCGCGGAAAACGCAAAAGCCCCCGTCACTCCGAAGAGTGCGGGGGCCTTGCGGTAGCGGCTAGAGACTAGGCGGTTTCGGTGATCGGCCGATCGACCCAGCTCATCAGGTCGCGCAGCTTCTTGCCGGTGACCTCGATCGGGTGCTCGGCGTTCTCCTTGCGCAGGCCCTCGAGCTCCTTGTTGCCGCCCTCGACGTTCGCGACGAGGCGCTTGACGAAGGTGCCGTCCTGGATGTCCTTGAGGATGTCCTTCATCCGCTGCTTGGTGCCGGCGTCGATGACGCGCGGGCCCGACAGGTAGCCACCGAACTCCGCCGTGTCGGACACCGAGTAGTTCATGCGGGCGATGCCGCCCTCGTACATCAGGTCGACGATCAGCTTGAGCTCGTGCAGCACCTCGAAGTACGCCATCTCGGGGGCGTATCCGGCCTCGACCATGACATCGAACCCGGTCTTGACCAGTTCCTCGGTGCCACCGCAGAGCACGGCCTGCTCACCGAACAGGTCGGTCTCGGTCTCTTCCTTGAAGTCGGTCTTGATGACGCCGGCGCGGGTGCCACCGATGCCCTTGGCGTAGGACAGCGCGAGGGCCTGGCCCTCACCCTTCGGGTCCTGGTGCACGGCGATGAGCGCGGGAACACCCTTGCCATCGACGAACTGACGACGCACCAGGTGGCCGGGACCCTTCGGGGCGACCATGGCAACGGTGACGTTGGCCGGGGGCTTGATCAGACCGAAGTGGATGTTCAGGCCGTGCCCGAAGAACAGCGCGTCGCCGTCCTTGAGGTGCGGCTCGATCTCGTTCGTGAAGATCTGGGCCTGCGCGGTGTCGGGCGCGAGGATCATGATGACGTCGGCCCACTTGGCAACGGCTTCGGGGGTATCGACCTCGAGGCCCTGCTCGGTGACCTTCTCGCGCGACTTGGAGTCCTCGCGCAGACCGACCTTCACCTGGACGCCGGAGTCGCGCAGGCTCAGCGAGTGCGCGTGTCCCTGGCTGCCGTACCCGATGACGCCGACCTTGCGGCCCTGAATCAGGGTGAGGTCCGCATCATCGTCGTAGAACATCTCAACTGCCACAGTTCTTTTCCCTTCTTACTTCTTCTTCTGATGTCTTTATGATTTCTACTTCGCGGCGGCGATGGACCGCGGGCCACGCGACAGCGCGACCACGCCGGATTGCACGATCTCCCGAATACCGTACGGGTCGAGCATCCGCAGCAGAGCATCCAGTTTGGACTGGGTGCCCGTCGCCTCGATGGTCACCGACTCCGGCGACACATCCACGACCTTGGCGCGGAACAGGTTCACCACTTCGATGACCTGCGCGCGCACCGTCGCATCGGCCCGCACCTTGACGAGCATCAGCTCGCGGGCGACCGAATTCTCCTCGTCCTGTTCGACGATCTTGATCACGTTGATGAGCTTGTTGAGCTGCTTGGTGACCTGCTCGAGCGGAAAATCGTCGACGGTGACGACGATTGTCATGCGCGAAATACCTTTGAGTTCGGTCGGGCCCACCGCCAGCGACGCGATGTTGAAGCCGCGCCGCGAGAACAGCGCCGAGACGCGGGCGAGTACACCGGGACGGTCCTCGACCAGAACGCTCAGGGTATGGGTGCTGGTCATCGTGACCCTTCCTGCTCCGCAGTTTCATCATCGTCGAACAGCGGCCGGATGCCCCGGGCCGCCTGGATCTCGTCATTGCTGGTGCCGGCCGCGACCATCGGCCACACCTGGGCGTCGGCACCGACGACGAAGTCGATGACCACCGGGCGATCATTGATGGCCCGCGCCTCTTCGATCACCTTGGCCACATCCTCTTCACGCTCGCAACGCAATCCGACGCAGCCGAGCGCCTCGGCCAGCTTCACGAAATCGGGGATGCGACGCGAGTGTGTCGCCAGGTCGGTCTGCGAGTAGCGCTGGTCGTAGAACAGGGTCTGCCACTGACGCACCATGCCCAGGTTGCCGTTGTTGATGAGCGCCACCTTGATGGGCACGCCCTCGATGGCACAGGTGGCCAGCTCCTGGTTGGTCATCTGGAAGCAGCCATCACCGTCGATGGCCCACACCTCGGCCTCCGGCCGCGCCATCTTGGCACCCATGGCCGCGGGCACCGCGAAGCCCATCGTGCCCAGGCCACCGGAGTTGAGCCAGGTACGCGGGTTCTCGTACTTGATGAACTGCGCGGCCCACATCTGGTGCTGCCCAACGCCTGCCACGTAGACCGCGTCGGGACCGGCGATCTTGCCCAGGGTTTCGATGACGAACTCCGGGCCCAGGCTGCCGTCGTGCTGTGCGTCGTAGCCCAGCGGGTAGGTCGAGCGGATACCCGAGAGGTACCCCCACCACTCGGACAGGTCGGTCGTCGCACCGGTGGCGCGATCATTCCGGATGGCCTCGGTCAGCTCGGCGATGACGTTCTTCACGTCCCCGACGATCGGCACATCGGCGTGGCGGTTCTTACCGATCTCGGCAGGGTCGATATCGGCATGAATCACCTTGGCGTCCGGCGCGAACGAGTCCAGCTGCCCGGTGACGCGGTCGTCGAAACGCGCGCCCAGGGTGATCAGCAGATCGCTGCGCTGCAGTGCAGCCACCGCGCCGACGGTGCCGTGCATCCCGGGCATACCCATGTGCAGCTCGTGGCTGTCGGGGAATGCACCGCGCGCCATAAGGGTGGTGACGACGGGGATGCCGGTCAATTCGGCCAATTCCTTGAGTTCCGGGGACGCGTCCGCACGGATGACACCGCCACCGACGTACAGCACCGGACGCTTGGCGGCGGCGATCAGCCGGACCGCCTCACGGACCTGCTTGCCATGCGGCTTGGTGACGGGCTTGTAGCCGGGCAGGTAGATCTGCGGCGGCCAGCTGAATGTCGTCTGCGCTTGCAGGACGTCCTTGGGGATATCCACGAGGACCGCGCCGGGACGACCGCTGAGGGCGATGTAGAAGGCCTCGGCCATGACCCGTGGGATCTCCTCGGCGTTGTTCACCAGGAAGTTGTGCTTGGTGATCGGCATGGTGATGCCGGAGATATCGGCTTCCTGGAAGGCGTCGGTGCCGATGAGGCCCCGCCCCACCTGCCCGGTGATCGCGACCACCGGGATGGAGTCCATCTGCGCATCGGCCAAGGGGGTGACCAAGTTGGTGGCACCCGGGCCGGAGGTCGCCATCATGACGCCGACCTTGCCGCTGGCGTGTGCGTACCCACTGGCCGCGTGCCCGCCACCCTGCTCGTGCCGCACCAGGACGTGCCGAACCTTGACCGAGTCGTACAGCGGGTCGTACACGGGCAGCACCGCACCACCGGGAATGCCGAAGATGACCTCGACGCCGAGCTCCTCAAGCGACCGCACTACCGACTGCGCGCCGGTGACGCGCTGGGGTGCGACGGTGTTCGATTCCGGAGCTGCCGCTGGGGTCAGCCCAGAAGCAGAAGCCGGCTTGGGCTTTGCAGGTGCGCTCATGGTGGTCTGTCCTCTTGTTGTGTCCGTACTGAAAACCTATGGCAACAAAAAACCCCCGCCAGCGGTCTGCTGTACGAGGGTTGCGCGTCGAGTGTGCGCGAGTTGCCTTGGACTCGGGCTACGCGTCGACGCGCATACCGATTACTACGAGCAAGGCGGGGTTGTTCACACCGCGTACGGTAGCCGTTTCTGGAGGTCCGAGTCAAATCCCTGCTAGAAGCGGCTTCGCCGAGCGTGAAGCCACGGCGAGTTCCGGGCCGGATTCTCGCCACGGCCTCGCTGTCGGCGACAATGGGTGGATGACCGAGGAGAAACGCACAGTGATCAGGACATCGCCGATGGCGCATTTCATGTCCGGGTTTCTGGCGCTCGGCATCCTGACATTTGTCCTGTATCTCCCGGTCCTCGCGCCACTGCTGGTCATCCCCGTCGTCTTCTCCTACGCGGTCTTTCGGTATCAGACCGCGGTCGACACGCAATCGGTGCAGGTACGAACACTGACGGCCACCCGCAAGCTGCCGTGGACGCAGGTCAAAGGGATCGGATTCGACAAGCACGCCTGGGCACGGGCAGAGCTGGTGGACGGCACCTCGCTGCGCCTGCCTGCGGTCACCTTCTCGACGCTGCCCATCCTGTCGGCGGCCAGCAATGGCCGGGTGCCGAATCCCTATCAGGGACTCGAGCGGGGTTAAGCGGCCGCACGCTCCTGCATGCCCCACGGCGCGCCGAAGGTATTGAGTCGGTCCAGGAACGGCACGCTGTCGAAGGCCTCCGGCCCCAACACCCCCGTGCCGCTCCACGCACCCTCGGCGAGCAGCTCCAGGGCCACAATCGGGTTCACGGCGGTCTGCCACGCTACACATTGCGCGCCGTCGCGGGCCATCGTCCATTCGTTGTCGACGACGTGGTGCAGATAGACCTCGCGTGGTCTGCCGTCCTTGCCGGTGCCGGTGACCCACAGACCCGCACACGTGGCCCCGCGCATCAGATGCCCCAGCCCCGCCGGATCCGGTAGGCACGCCGCCACCACATCGCGAGGGCTGACGGTGGCGTCACCGCCCTGCGCGTGCACGCTCACCGGGGCGGTGCTATCCAGCCCGACCAGACGCAGAGTGCGCAGCACATTGATGAACTCGGCACCGAGGCCGTACTTGAACGTCACCCGCCGGGCGTTGACCCAGCGCGGCATGAGCACCACTTCCTCGTGCTCGACATTGACGCATTCGACAGGGCCGATGCCTCCCGGGAAGTCGAAAACCTCGGGTTCACTGAAGGGTTCGGTGGTGAAGAACCCCCTATCGCGTTCCCAGATCAACGGCGGATTGAGACATTCCTCGATGGTCGTCCAGATGGAGAACGACGGGGCGAACCGGTGACCCTGTACCTCAAGGTTGGAGCCGTCCCGGGTGCCCAGCTCGTCGATCTCGGAGAACAGGTGGTCGGCGGCGTACCGCGCGAACACATCGCTAAGGCCCGGCTCCACTCCTATGCCCACCAACGCCAACAACCCCGCGGACTCCCACTTTTGGGCCACGGCGAACTGTTCGTCACCGAGCATCACCCCGGGCAGCTCGTAGGGCCTGTCCGGATGGCGATGCGACAGGCTCATCGCCATATCGAGGTAGGTGACCCCCGCGGCGAAACATCCCCCGAAGACGCTCATGACGAATCGAGGATCAACCGCGTTGAGCGCATGGGTGATTCGATGCTCGCGGCACAGCGCCGCGACATCGTCGGCCGAGGAGGCATCGATGCGGGCCGCAGTGAACCGTGGATCGCCGAGACGATCCACCACTGCCTGCGCCCGTGCCATGTCGTAGTCCGCGATCACCAGCGCCTCGAAGAACTCTCGACGGGCCGCGATGAACGCGGCCGCGCTGCCCACTCCCCCGGCACCCACGATGAGGACTCTCATACCTATAACCGCGCCCAAGCATCGGTGAGCACGCCACGCAGGATCTGCTCGATCGCATCGAACTCCGGTTTCCCGGAAATCAGCGGTGGCGCAAGCTGAATCACGGGGTCACCACGGTCGTCGGCGCGGCAGTACAGGCCCGCATCCCACAACGCCGCCGACAGGAAGCCGCGGAGCAGCCGCTCGCTCTCCTCACCGCTGAACGTCTCCTTGGTCCCCTTGTCTTTCACCAACTCGATCCCGTAGAAGTACCCCGCGCCGCGCACGTCACCGACGATCGGCAGGTCGAGAAGTTTCTCCAGGGTGGCCCGGAACACCGGCGCGTTCTCCCGCACCCGGTCGTTGAGTCCCTCGCGTTCGAAGATGTCGAGATTGGCGAGCGCCACCGCCGCCGAAACAGGATGTCCGCCAAAGGTGTATCCATGCGGGAAGGTCGTCTTGCCGTCATTGAACGGCTCGAACAGACGATCCGTGGCAATCATCGCCCCGATCGGCGAGTACCCGGATGTCATGCCCTTGGCACAGGTGATGATGTCCGGCTGGTACCCGAAATCCTCGCAGGCGAACATCGATCCGATGCGACCGAAGGCGCAGATCACCTCGTCGGACACCAGCAGCACGTCGTACTCGTCACAGATTTCGCGCACCCGCTCGAAGTAGCCCGGCGGCGGAGGGAAACAACCGCCCGCGTTCTGCACGGGTTCAAGGAACACCGCCGCGACGGTATCGGGCCCCTCGAATTCGATCGCCTCGGCAATCCGGTCGGCGCAGTATCGCCCGAATGCCTTGGCATCGTGGGCATATGGTTCCGGTGCCCGATAGAAGTTGGTGTTCGGTGCGCGGAACCCACCCGGGGTCAGCGGCTCGAAGGGCGCCTTGAACGCCGGCAGGCCGGTGATGGCCAGTGCACCCTGCGGAGTTCCGTGATACGCGATGGCACGCGAAACAACCTTGTGCTTACCGGGTTTCCCGGTCAGCTTGAAGAACTGCTTGGCCAGCTTCCACGCACTCTCCACCGCTTCTCCTCCACCGGTGGTGAAGAAGACACGATTCAGGTCGCCCGGGGCGTATCCGGCGATGCGGTCGGCCAGCTCGATCGCGGTCGGGGTGGCGTAAGACCACAGCGGGAAGAAGGCAAGCTTCTCGGCTTGCCGGGCCGCGGCCTGCGCCAATTCGGCGCGTCCGTGCCCGGCCTGTACGACGAACAATCCGGAAAGGCCGTCGAGGTAACTCTTGCCGCGATCATCCCAGATCCTCACCCCCTCACCGCGCGTGATGATGGGCACGGAGATGCCCTCACCGTGCCGGGCGAAGTGACCCCAGAGGTGACGGGATGCCTTCTGCTGCAGGTCGCCGAAAATATCATGTGCTACATCGACGGTTGTCACCGGGTACCCCAATTGTATTGCTGCTTCACTAATTTCAGATAGACCAGGGTCTCCGTGGAGGTCACCCCGGGCACCGCACGGATCTGCTTGTTCAGCAGAACCAACAAGTCGTCATCGTCCTCGCAGACCACCTCGACGATCGCGTCGAAGGTTCCGGCCGTCAGCACCACGTAGTCGACGGCATCGAGTTCCGCCAGACGATCGGCCACCTCGGTGGTGTCACCGGAGCATTTGATGCCGATCATGGCCTGGCGCGCGAACCCCAGCTGCATGGGGTCGGTCACCGCCACGATTTGCATGACACCGGCGTCGATCATGCGCTGTACGCGTTGCCGCACGGCCGCCTCCGAGAGCCCCACCGACTTGCCGATGGTCGCGTAGGCACGCCGCCCGTCCTGCTGAAGCTCCTCGACAATCGCCTTGGACGCGTCATCAAGCTGGAATGCCGCAGAGCCGTTACCCGGATCGGCGACCCGCAACAAGCGTCGTTTCGTGTTGGTCACGAGCTCGATTGTGCACGGATTCCATCGTTTCATGCAACGTTTTACGACGAATTACCGCAAATAGCGGACTATTGACGATGGAATCCGTGGCTTCAGGCGCTGGTTTTCGATACCGTAGCCAGGTGATCGTTCCCAGCAGCTGGATCAATGGCCACCCCGTCACGACCCACGGCGAAGCGCACCGCGTCATCAACCCGGCGACCGGCACGACCGTCGCAGAGTTAAGCCTCGCCACCCCTGCCGATGTGGATGCGGCAGTGGCGGCGGCCAAGGCCGCGGGGCCCGCCTGGGCGTCCGCGACACCCGTCGACCGCGCGAATGTCCTGGCCAGACTCGCCGCCGTGATGGCTGCCAGTGCCGACACACTGGTGGCCGAAGAGGTCGCCCAGACCGGTAAACCCGTGCGGCTGGCCTCCGAGTTCGATGTGCCCGGAAGCATCGATAATATCGAGTTTTTCGCCGGTGCCGCAAGGCATCTGGAGGGCAAGGCAACGGCCGAATACTCGGCCGACCACACCTCCAGCATCCGCAGGCAGGCCGCCGGGGTGGTCGCCACCATCACCCCCTGGAACTACCCGCTGCAGATGGCGGTGTGGAAAGTGTTACCCGCACTGGCGGCGGGATGCACGGTGGTGATCAAACCGAGCGAGCTGACACCACTGACCACGCTGACTCTGGCACGCCTGGCCGTCGAGGCCGGACTACCCCCTGGCGTGCTCAACGTCGTCACCGGGCGCGGCGATGACGCCGGTGGTGCACTCGCCGGCCATCCCGACGTGGATTTGGTGACCTTCACCGGGTCCACCGCCATCGGCCGAAAGGTGATGGCGGCAGCGGCAGTTCATGGCCGCCGAACACAATTGGAGCTCGGCGGCAAGGCCCCCTTCGTGGTGTTCGACGATGCCGACTTGGACGCGGCGATCCAGGGCGCGGTTGCCGGAGCGATCATCAACTCCGGTCAAGACTGCACGGCCGCGACGCGGGCCATCGTCGCCCGCGATCTGTACGACGACTTCGTCGCCGGGGTCTGCGAGGTGATGAGCAAGGTCGTCGTCGGCGACCCGATGGACCCCACTACCGATATCGGACCGCTCATTTCGGCCGCGCACCGCGCCAAGGTGTCGAGCATCGTGGACCGCTCCCCCACCCAGGGCGGCCGAATCGTCACCGGCGCAAGCTCTCCTGATCTGCCGGGATCCTTCTACCGGCCCACACTGATCGCCGATGTCACGGAGACGTCCGAGGTCTACCGCGACGAGATCTTCGGCCCGGTGCTCACCGTGCGCTCATTCACCGATGACGACGACGCGCTGCGGCAGGCCAATGACACCGCCTACGGTCTTGCCGCCTCGGCATGGACACGCGATGTCTACCGCGCGCAGCGGGCATCGCGGGAGATCAAGGCGGGTTGCGTATGGATCAACGATCACATCCCCATCGTCAGCGAGATGCCGCACGGCGGATTCGGCGCATCCGGATTCGGCAAGGATATGTCCGACTACTCCCTTGAGGAGTACCTCACCATCAAACACGTCATGAGCGACATCACCGGAACCGCCGAAAAAGACTGGCACCGAATTATTTTCGCGAAACGCTAGGCGCGCGCGTCCACATTGTCATTGATGAGCGCCGCGAGCCGGGTGAGGCTGGCGGTCATGGTACGGCGATCGGCACTGGTCAGTTCCGCGAAGACCCCGTGCTGTCGCGCCCGAAAGGCCGCTTGCGCCTTAATGACCTGCGCACGCCCGGTGGAGGTCAAGCCCACCAGGACCAGCCGGTCATCCGATGGCGATCGAGCGCGCTCGATCACCCCTCGCTCCTCCAGCTGCTTGAGCGCCCGGGTGGCTGTCGGCACCGCCACTCCCGCCGTCCCGGCGAGCTGGCTCACGGACATCGAATCCTGGTCGAGCAGCGGCGCCATCAGCTCAAGCTGAGAGCGGCTCAAGCCCGCCTGAGTACCCGAGGGCGACGTTCGCCCCCGGCGCATCGCGAAGTACAGCGCATCTGTGGCCGCGACAAGCTCTTCGATCTCGCGCGCACTGTTTCCACTCGGTTGTCCTGGCACTCCAACAGTCTAAGGGTTAGCATGGCAATAGTTAGCATGCTAACGTTATGCATCGGAGCCAAGGGAAGGACGAACTCATGCGGGTAGCGATCATCGGCGCCGGAATTGGCGGGCTGACGGCAGCAGCTGCATTGCGCGCCAACGGTAGCGACGTCGTCGTCTACGAGAAGGCACACGAACTGCGCGAGGTGGGCGCGGGCGTGGTCATTGCGAGCAACGGTCTGCGCGCCCTCGACGCAGTGGGCCTTGGCGATCGAGTGCGCGCGGTGGGCACCCCCATCGAACGCACCCTCTGGCGCACGTGGCAAGGAGAAAGCGTGCCGGTGCCCCCGGCGTGGCCATCGGTGAGCCCGGATCGCCCGGTGACCTCCCTACCCGTGCACCGCGGCGAACTGCAGCAAGCATTGTTGAGCGCACTACCCGAGGGAACCGTTCACCTCGGACGCCCCTGCCAGGACATCGTCGAGACGGCCAACGAGGTGCGCATCGTTTTCGCCGACGGTTCCGAGGAACGTGCCGACATCGCGGTGGGAGCTGACGGTATCCACTCGGTGGTGCAGCGCGTGGTGACCGGCCCGGCTGAGCTGTCCAGTGACGGCGTCATGGCCTATCGCGGCCTGATCCCGGTGAAACGCCTCGGTGGCGCGGTCGATCTGGACAGCATGCAGATGTGGCTCGGCCCCGGGCGCAGTTTCCTGATCTACCCGGTCTCCCAACGTCGGCTGCTCAACGTGGTGGCCTTCACCGCGAGCAATCTCGACGCCGAGGAATCCTGGACCGCGCCCGGCGACGTCGCGGAGCTCGCCGTCGAATTCGCGGGGTGGGATCGGCCGGTGCAGCGCGTCGTCGAGGCGATGACCGAGACCTTCCGCTGGGGTCTGTATGACCGAAAGCCGCTGAGCCGATGGACCACCGATCGCATCGCGCTGCTGGGTGACGCCGTGCATCCGATGACCCCCCACCTCGGCCAGGGCGCGAACATGTCGATCGAGGACGCCGTCGTGCTGGCCACCGTGTTGGCAGGAGCCTCGGCCGCTGACGTCCCCCGGCGGCTGGCCCTGTACGAGTCACGGCGGCGTGATCGCACCACCCGAGTTCAACAGAACGCCCGTCAGACAGGGCACGTCTATCGCTCTGTCGACATGACTCCGCGGCAGCAAGCGGCACAGCTCATCGAGATCCTCACCGGCAACTGGATTCCCGACTACGACGCCGCTGCTGCTGCCGGCGCGGCGCTTGCCTCGCTCTAATCCCTGCTGAATTCCTCACCCGTCTGCGGATTCACCGCGACCTCCCCTTCCGGAAGATTGGACAGATCGCCGGCGATCACGGTCTGCTGCGCCTCCACCGCATCGGGCAGTCCAAAGTGTGCCGTGGCCCCGGCAGGAGCAAGCACCAGGTCGGCACTGCGCCGTGGCAGCGTCGTCCCCTGGAAGAACGGCGGCGCCGCCACCCGCCACAGCAGCATCAGCACGACGCCGAGCACCAACGCGCCGATGCCGACTACCGCCACGGCCCCGAATCCGAAGACGGTGACGTTGTTACCGGCGTCATCGATGAGCCAGTTGGGCTTGGCGTACTGAATCAACCCGTAAGCGAAGATGACCGTCAGCGCGATGCCGCCAAGCAAGGGGATCGCACCTCGCATCATGAAATTGCGTGCACTCTGGGTGAGGGTCCGGCGATAAAACCACACACACGCGAAGCCGGTGAGCCCGTAATAGAAGGCGATCATCAGGCCGACCGATCCGATCAGGGCGGTGAGCAGATTGGTGCTGATGATCGTAAAGAGCACGTAGCACGCGATCGAGACCGCACCCATCGCCACGGTGGAGGTAGTGGGCGTCAGATACCTGCGGTGGATCGATGCGAACGAATCCGGCAGCGCCTTGTAGACACCCATCGACAGGGTGGTGCGGGCCGTCGGCAGGATCGTGGTCTGGGTGCAGGCCGAGGCCGACGTGAGGATGGAGGCGGACAACAGCAGCATCCCCACATGCCCAAGGAAGCTATCGCCGAACAGTTCGGGACCGATGGCCGCGAATACATCCGCGGCATTCTCCTGATTGCCCAGGCCTATCCCCTCGGTGCCGACGCCCGCGAACGCCACAGCTGCCACGCTGACCAGTGCATAGGTGGCCAGCAGCAAGAAGGTGGACAGCACCGCGGCGCGCCCGGGTGTGCGTCCCGGGTCATCGGACTCCTCGTTACAGGCCACCGCGGTATCCCAACCCCAGTAGATGAAGATCGTCGTCAGGACGGCGGGCGCGATGACGGTGCCGAAATCCATGCCTCCGGGCCAGAACCAGGACAACGAGGGCAGCAGTGAGTATGCCTCGGCGTTATGGGTATAGACCTTGATCAACGCGATGATCGACACGGCGACCAGCACAACCATCTCGACCAGTAAGAGCCCGTACTGCAGGCGCACCGAGACTTCGATACCGCGGTAACAGATGTAAGTCATGATCACGATCCAAAGAACGCCTGCCACTGTCGACCACAGGGTGCTGTCGGCCAGGCTCGCTGCCGCGGTCCACCCCAGATCACCGACAAACGTGAACGAATAGGCACCTGCGATCTGGGCGAGGTTGGCCATCACGATGACGTCGGCGGCGATGATCCCCCAGCCGCCGAGCCATCCGACTATCGGCCCGAAGGTGCGGGACGCCCAGGTAAAAGTGGTGCCGCAGTCCGGCTCGGCCTTGTTCAGCTCCTGATAGGCCACCGCGATGAGATAAATCGGGATGAACGAGATCAGCACGATGGCGGGTGCCTTGACCCCGGCGAGCAGGGCGCCACCGCTGGCGACGATCAAACCCAGGGTGGCAGCCAGGCTGTAGGCCGGTGCTGTGGACGCGAGCCCAACGACCACGCTGGACAGCAGCCCCATCGCGCCGCCCTTGAGCCCCTTGCTCTCGACGGGGGTGTCTGAACTCATACGCGTCTCCCTGCTCGGCGGAATGCGAGCAGAATACGGTTTCCGTTGAGATTTCGCCCAACATGAGTGGAATCCGTCACCGAAATCGGGTTTAGCTTCGAATTCGGCAGATTTGCAGATTAGGCCAGCGGATTTGTTCCGTTGAGGAACACCCAGATGGCGGCCGCAGCACCCAGGCCCAGCAGCAGTGCGGCGAAGGACCCCACAAACGGCCTGCGAGCCCAGCCCCGTCCGGCGTCAAACCCGTACCGGCCAGGGCCGACGAGGATCACGGCGATGATCGCGACGATCATCAACAGCTCGAACTCGTGCCCATCGGGCCAAAAGATCGCGTAGCGGTTCGCCTTGTCGGACACCATGTCGGACAGCAGCACGTTGACCATGAAGGCCAGCGCGGCCGCACCGGCCAATGGCGTGAGCAGGCCGAGAACCAGCAGTACTCCGGCGCCAAGCTCCGCCGTCACGCCGATATACGTAAGGATGTCGGCGTATTTGAAGCCCCGATCACTCAGGGTTGCTTCGAATCCATTGAGTCCGGTCCCGCCCCACCAGCTGAAAACCTTGCGCAGCCCATGCGCGATGAGCACCGCGCCGACGCCGACACGCAGCAACAGCAGTCCGAGATCTTGAGTGCCGCGACGATCGCCCGTCGGATCCTGAGTGCCCCACGGCGCGGCATGTCGCGCCTGCACCGCCTCAGAGGATATTTGCGTGGTAGCAGGTTCGGCATAGGGCAGCGGCGCTGGATCGTACAACGGTCCAACCTCTTTCACATCGTGGGAGCTCGTCAGCTTCTCCGCCTGGTAATGCGGGATTGCCGTGGTCTCGAAATCGCCGCCATAGGTGGCCGACGGCACATCGTCCTCAGGGTCGACCAGCTCGGGCGGCTTACGCCACGCCTGCGGATCGTCCGAATGACCGGTCACGGGCTCAGCGTAAGTCCATTGGAGCCCCGAATGTGGCGAGCAACGCCGTAAGGTCCGTAATCTTGCGGGCATGCTCATTCGCTCCAGCCCCTCGACGGGACCGATCAATGAGCCATCGGGGAAAAGACTGCTTGTCGGTTCGATGGCGGCGTTGGCCGGAACGGTGACGCTGTTATCGGGATGTGTGCGGTTCGATCCGACCCAGGATCAGCCGTTCACCGAGGTTCCCCGGCGCGGGGTTGCCCAGACCACGACCACCCCGCCGCCGCCATTACCGGGTAAACCGTTCCCCAAGCAGTGCCCCGCCGACGGTGTGATGCAGGGATGCCTGGAGGCCACCAGCGGGCTCATCATGGGCAGCGACGGCAAGACCGCATTGGTCGCCGAGCGCGCGACGGGTGTCATCAAAGAAATCGCGACGAGCGCCGAGCCGAAGGTGAAGACGACCATCCCCGTCGACCCGTCGGGCGACGGCGGACTGTCCGATATCGTGCTCTCCCCCTCCTACCAGCAGGACCGGCTGATGTACGCCTACATCAGCACCCCCACCGATAACCGGGTGATACGTGTCGCCGATGGCGACGTACCCAAGGACATCCTCACCGGAATCCCCAAGGGACCCAACGGCAATGCGGGATCGCTGGCGTTCATCAGCCCCACCACACTGGTGGTACAGACCGGCACCGGCGGCAATGCGGCCGCAGCCAATGATCCGAACTCTTTGGCCGGCAAGGTGATCCGCATCGAGCAGCCCACCACTATCGACCAGGCGGCGCCGACGACCGCGATCAGCGGCCTGGGTGACGGCGGCGCCATGTGCGTGGATGCCGCCAACGGCGCGCTGTATGTCACCGACCGCGCACCCGCGGGCGATCGACTGCAAAAGCTCACCAAGGACGGCAAGATCTCAACGGTGTGGACGTGGCCGGACAAGCCCGGGGTGGCCGGTTGCGCCGCACTGGACAGCTCGGTGATGGTCAATCTGGTGTTCAACCAGACCACAGTCGTGGTGCGCCAGAACCCCGAAACCGGTGCGGTCACGGGCGATCCCGAGGTGCTCCGCCAGAAGGAGCAGCACGGTCATGTGCGGGCGCTGAAGCTCTCTGCCGACGGAAACGTCTGGGGCGGTTCCATCAACAAGGACTTCGGCACCGCCACCCCCACCGAGGACGTGGTGTTCCCACTGTTCCCGAAGGGCGGCGGATTCCCCCGGGCCAACGACGACCTGGACTAGCTAGCCCTGGCCGCAGGCCTTGAGCACCAGGTCCTTGACCAGCGCGGCGTCGGCCTGACCCTTGGTCGCCTTCATCACCGCGCCCACGATGGCGCCTGCGGCTGCCACCTTGCCGTCGCGGATCTTCTGCGCGACATCGGGATTGGCGGCCAGCGCCTCATCGACGGCGGCCTGGATCAGCGAATCGTCGCGCATAACCACCAACCCGCGAGCGGTCATCACCTGCTCGGGCTCACCCTCACCGGTAAGCACCCCGTCGATCACCTGTCGCGCCAACTTGTTGGACAGCTTGCCATCGTTGATCAACGTGACAACGGCGGCCACCTGAGTCGGTGTGATCGGAAGCTCGGACAGCTCGACCTCCCGCGAATTGGCCTGCTGCACTAAGTAGTTGCCCCACCACGAGCGTGCTTCTTCGCTACTGGCTCCCTCGGCGACGGTGGCTTGTACGAGTTCGACCGCACCGTTGTTCACCAAATCGCGCATCACCTCATCGGAGACGCCCCACTCCTGCTGAATACGCCCCAGCCGCAGCCAGGGCAGCTCGGGAAGGGTGCCGCGCAGCCCCTCGATCAGCTCAATACTCGGCGCGACGGGCTCCAGGTCCGGCTCCGGGAAATACCGGTAGTCCTCGGCAGTCTCCTTACGGCGCCCGGCACTGGTGGAGCCATCCTGCTCCAGGAAGTGTCGCGTCTCCTGAATGACTTCCTCACCCGCATCCAGAACAGCTGCCTGGCGGCGCATCTCGTAGCGGACCGCTACCTCGACGCTCTTGAGCGAGTTGACGTTCTTGGTCTCGGTACGAGTGCCGAACTCGCCGGCACCGGTCGGCATCAGCGACACATTCGCATCGCAGCGCATCGACCCGTGATCCATACGCACATCGGAAACATCCAAGGCGCGCAACAGGTCCCGCAACGCCGTCACGTAGGCGCGAGCGATCTCCGGGGCCCGTTCCCCGGTGCCCTCGATGGGCTTGGTCACGATCTCGACGAGCGGCACACCGGCACGGTTGTAATCGAGCAGGGATTCGGTGGCCCCGGAGATGCGACCGGTCTCGCCGCCGATATGCGTCAGCTTGCCGGTGTCCTCTTCCATGTGGGCGCGCTCGATCTGCACCCGCCAGGTGGTGCCGTCGTCCAACGGAACGTCGAGATAGCCGTTGAACGCGATCGGCTCGTCGTACTGGGAGATCTGGTAGTTCTTCGGCTGGTCCGGGTAGAAGTAGTTCTTGCGGGCGAACCGGCCCCACGGCGCGATCTCACAGTTCAGCGCCAGTCCGATACGGATGGCCGACTCGACGGCCTTCTCATTGACCACCGGCAACGAGCCCGGCAGGCCGAGGCAGACCGGGCAGATCTGCGTGTTTGGCTCCGCACCGAACGCCGTCGGGCAGCCGCAGAACATCTTGGTGGCCGTGGACAGTTCGACGTGGACTTCCATACCGAGCACCGGCTCGTATCGGGTCAGCACGTCGTCGTAGTCCAGCAGTTCTGTCATGCTGCGATCCTAATGGGTCGGCTTTGCCTGCCGAGCAGACGCGTGTTGCGGAGAAAACGCAGGTAGCGCCTGCCCCAGGCTGAGCTGGCCGGGTCTAGCAGGCCAATCCTTCGAGCGCATACCGCACGTCGGTGCATCGCGAGAATCATCGACACCAGGTATGCGCTTGGCGACCACACGGGCGCCGTTCCTCAGCCGAAGAAGGCGGCGGCGTCCTCGTAACGATTCTTCGGGACCAGCTTGAGATGGCGGGTCGCCTCCGACAACGGCACTCGCCCGATGTCCTGGCCCCGCAGAGACACCATCACCCCGTACTCGCCGGCATGGGCGGCGTCCGCGGCGTTCACACCAAAGCGGGTAGCGAGCACCCTGTCGAACGGTGTCGGGGTGCCGCCGCGCTGCACATGGCCCAGCACCGTGGTGCGGACCTCCTTGCTGATGCGCTTCTCGATTTCGACGCCCAGCTGCTGGGCCACGCCGGTGAACCGCTGATGCCCGAACTCGTCAATTCCCCCGTCGCGTAACTCCATTGAGCCCTCTGCCGGCTTGGCACCCTCGGCCACCACACAGATGAAATGCGAATCCCCGCGCTGGAAGCGGCCTTTGATCAGGCGGCACACCTCTTCCACGTCGTACGGTACTTCGGGAATCAACGTCATGTGGGCGCCGGAGGCCAGCCCGGCGTGCAGCGCGATCCACCCCGCATGCCTGCCCATCACCTCCACCAGCATGACACGCTGGTGCGATTCGGCCGTGCTGTGCAGCCGGTCGATGGCATCGGTGGCGATGGTCAACGCCGTATCGAACCCGAAAGTGACATCGGTGCAGTCGATATCGTTATCGATTGTCTTGGGCACCCCCACCACGGGCACGTTCTCGTCGGCGAGCCAGCTGGCCGCCGTGAGCGTGCCCTCCCCACCAATCGGGATGAGTACATCGATCCCGTTGTCATCGAGGGTCTGCTTGATCTGGTCGAGCCCGGCACGCAGCTTGTCGGGGTTGGTGCGCGCGGTGCCGAGCACCGTGCCGCCCTTGGTCAGCAGCCGGTCGTTACGATCGTCATTGGCCAGCTGAATGCGCCGGTTCTCCAGCAGCCCGCGCCAGCCGTCCTGAAATCCGACCACCTGGGAGTCGTAGCGGTTGGCGCAGGTTCGAACCACCGCGCGGATGACGGCGTTGAGCCCTGGGCAGTCTCCTCCACCGGTAAGCACTCCGATACGCATAGCCCCATCATGCCCGGGAGCGGGTGAGACGGCAGCACTACGGAGCCTTCGGGAGGCGACTCGGAACGCTCAGCCTGAACCCGGCCCATACCTCGCGACGGTCGGCGCCCAGGTTCTGCTCGACACGTGTCGCACTGTCGAAGACCATCACAGGCCATTCCGGGTCGCGGTACAACGGCCAGTCCCCACTGGGAACACCGTTGCGCGCGAAAGCCACCCAGCGTTGTTGTATGTCGTCAACCACACGTGAAGCATCGCGGTGCGTAAGGCTGCCGGCCAATAGTGGCCCGGCAGGACCGCGATAATTGCCGAATACCGCCAGCAGCTCAGTAGCGTGCGACCCCTTCAAACCGGCGGCCCGCACAGTCCAGGGCGCATAGTCGAATTGGTAGACGTACACCGGTGCGAACTGTTGATGCGCCCCGGCAATCCGCCACACCGAAGACGTGAAGAACATGTCCCCCGCGAGCCGCAACCGCGCTTCCTTCGACGGATATCCCGGATAGGCCGCGAGGATTCGTTCCCGATAACCGGAGCCCCCACCCGCGAGAATTTCCTGCTGCTCAGGCTCGGACAGCGGCATCGCCTTGATCACCTTCGTGAAGATCCTGGCCTCATCGGCGTTACTGCCAACGATCAACGGAACACGTGGTGCTTCGCCATGTTCCATCGCTTCCACGGGAGGCTTGGGCAGATAGTCGCCGTCGACCGAAGGACCGAACGGGAAGCTACCCTCCGCGATCAACGTGCGCTGTGCGCGCAGCAGCCGCCGTGGCGAGGCATTCATGACAGTCGCCGCGGCGTTGTCGGGTGCGGCGCCGAGCAGCTCAGCGAAACGCCGGGCGTCCTGCGCGATCGCATCGGCGTTGGCGGCCAGGCCACTGGCGGTGCTTTGGATAATCGCGCGATGGAACAGCCCCGCGGCGGACGGGGTGGCCATCAGGGTCTCGACAGCACTGCCGCCCGCGCTCTCTCCGAAGATGGTTACGTTGTCCGGGTCGCCCCCGAAGGCGCGAATGTTGTCACGGACCCACTTCATAGCCAGCACGAGATCACGCAGGTACACGTTGCTTTCGATGACATGCTCGTCGTCAGACAGCGAGGACAGATCGAAGGCGCCCAGAGCGCCCACGCGATAGTTCGCCGACACATAGACGCATCCGCGGCGCGCCAATATCGAGCCCTCATAAGGTGGTGAGGCGCTGGCGCCGAGAAAATATCCGCCGCCGTAGATGTAGAACATGACCGGCAGCGGACCCTCCGGTAGTTCCTCCGGCGTCACCACATTGAGCGAGAGGCAGTCCTCGCTGCGTCGCTTCTGTGGCGTGAACACCTTGGGCTGGTACGGCACCGCGCCAAATCTCGTGCAGCGACGGACGCCCTCCCAGGACTGCACGGGACGCGGGGCCCGCAGCCGCAGCGGACCTACAGGCGGTTCGGCGTAAGGAATGCCACGAAAACGGCGCATTCCACGCCGGACAAAGCCTTCAACGACGCCACTGTTGACTCGTACTCGTTTCGGCGCCATTGCCACGGATGCGAACCTAGCCCCCAGGGTGCACCGTCGTGGGCCCGGGCCTGGTCGTCACGATGGTGGCCGACGGCGGAGCGTTCCCCGGGTCGGGCGCCGACGACACGTGTGGATCGCCGGAGTAATCACAGGTATCCGTCTGTACTGAACATCGGACCGGAACCTGCTGCGTTGCCGGGACGACCTGTGACACCGCCACATCGAACTCTCATATGCATATGAGACAGCCCTTACGGCTACCGCGCGTACAGAACGCTAGTAGTTACCTGTGAATCTCTAGAGCGCCGAGGGCAGCGGGCCCCGCGCCGTTTCGTACGCCGCTCCTACCCGGTACAGCCGGTCATCAGCGAGTGCGGGAGCCATGATCTGCAGCCCCACGGGGAGCCCGTCATCGGCCGAAAGCCCCGAGGGCACCGACATTCCGCAGTGCCCGGCCAGGTTCAGCGGCAGCGTGCACAGATCGAACTGGTACATGGCCAGCGGGTCATCAACCTTCTCCCCCAGCCGGAATGCGGTGGTGGGCGTCGCCGGAGTGACCAACACGTCCACTTGCTCGTAGGCCTGCTCCAGATCGCGTTTGATCAGTGTGCGCACCTTCTGCGCCCGGCCGTAGTAGGCGTCGTAGTACCCCGCGGATAGCGCATACGTGCCGATCATGATGCGCCGCTTCACCTCTGGGCCAAAGCCCGCGGCCCGGGTGAGCGCCATGACCTCCTCGGCGCTGCGTGTTCCGTCGTCGCCCACGCGCATGCCATACCGCATGGCATCGAACCGAGCCAGGTTCGAGGACACCTCGGACGGCAAAATCAAGTAGTACGCCGGAAGTGCGTATTCGAAGTGAGGACAGGACACCTCCACCACGTCGGCGCCCAGCGCGGTGAGCTGTTCGACGGCCGCATCGAACGATGCCATCACGCCCGGCTGATACCCATCGCCACGCAACTGCGAGACCACCCCGACACGAACACCTTTGAGGTCGCCGGTGGCACCGGTACGAGCGGCGGCCGCGACATCGGGCACCGGCTCGTCGACCGAGGTGGAGTCGCGCGGATCATGCCCGGCGATCACCTGATGCAACAGCGCGGTATCCAGCACCGTGCGCGCGCAGGGCCCGCCCTGATCCAGGGATGACGCGCAGGCCACCAGGCCGTAACGCGAAACCGTTCCGTAGGTGGGCTTGACCCCGACGGTCGCGGTGAGCGCCGCGGGCTGGCGGATCGAGCCGCCGGTGTCGGTACCGATGGCCAGGGGCGCCTGGAACGCGGCCAGCGCGGCCGCGCTACCGCCGCCCGAACCGCCCGGCACCCGCTCGATGTCCCACGGGTTGCGGGTAGGCCCGTATGCGGAGTTCTCGGTGGAGGAACCCATCGCGAACTCGTCCATGTTCGTCTTGCCCAAGATCGGGATCCCGGCCGCGCGCAGCCTCGCGGTGACCGTCGCGTCGTAGGGCGGAACCCAGTTCTCCAGGATCTTCGACCCGCAGGTGGTCGGCATGTCGCTGGTGGTGAAGACGTCCTTGAGCGCCAGCGGAACGCCGGCAAGCGGTGACGGTATCGAGCCGGCCGCTATCGCGTCGTCGGCGTCCTTGGCAGCGGCGAGCGCCTGCTCTCCGGCCACATGCAGGAAGGCTCGATAGGTCTCGTCGGTACTGGCGATCTGATCCAGATGCGCACGCGTCACCTCGACGGATGACACCTCGCCCGCATGAATCAGCGCGGCCAGTGAGGCGGCGTCTTGCCTGATCAGATCGGTCACTCTTCTTCCCCCAGAATCTGCGGCACCGCGAAGCGCCCCTCCGCGACCCGCGGAGCCTGCGCCAGCGCCTGATCGGGGGTCAGGCAGTCGGCAATCACATCGGGCCTTGTGACATTGACCGCATCGAGCGGAGAGCTCGTCGCGTCCACCTCGTCGAGCTCATCGGTGGAAACGGCACTGATCTGGCTGACGTGGCCGAGGATCGCGTCGAGTTGCCCGGCGTATCCGTCCAGCTCAGCGTCAGTTAGCGCAAGCCTGGCCAGTCTGGCCAGGTGCGCGACCTCGTCACGGGATATAGCGCTCACGGCTAGATAGCCTAGAGGGCGGCAGTGCCTGACCTGTGCCACAGTGTTGGACGTGCCGTCTTATCTGCTGCGCCTGCAGCTCGCTGACCGTCCCGGCAGTCTCGGATCGGTCGCCGTCGCGCTCGGCACGGTGGGCGCAGACATCCTGTCCCTCGACGTCGTCGAGCGCGGCCCGGGCTATGCCATCGACGATCTGGTCATCGACCTGCCGCCGGGGGCTATGCCCGATTCGTTGCTCACCGCCGCCGAGGCGCTGAACGGGGTGCATGTGCACTCCATCCGCCCGCATACAGGCCTGTTGGAGGCGCATCGCGAGCTGGAACTCATCGACAGAGTGGCCGCCGCCGGGGCATCCGCCCGTCTGGAGGTACTCGCCCAGGAAGCGCCCCATGTGCTGCGCGCCAATTGGTGCACTGTGGTGCGGCAGGACGGCAGCGGCTTCATTCGAGTGGCCGGAAGTTCCGGCGCTCCGGAGACCCAGGCGACCTCGGCCCCGTGGTTACCGCTGGATCGAGCGCAGGTACTCGACACCGCGGCCGACTGGGTGCCACAGCTGTGGAAAGACATGGACACCACCTTGGCCGCCGCACCGCTGGGCTCGGGTGACACCGCCGTAGTGCTGGGTCGTCCCGGCGGCCCGGAATTTCGGCCCTCGGAGGTCGCCCGTCTGGGCTACCTGGCGGGCATCGTCGCAACCTTGGTGCGGTAGGGGCCGGTTCACAGGAACGGTACAGCCGTCTCCCGGAATCGCCCGGCACACTCACTGGCGTGACTGATATCGACGCGTCCATGAGTAGGACTCGTGAACGACTCATCTTCGCCGCCATTCTGCTGACGATCACCGTGGTGTATCTCTGGGACATCAGCCATAACGGCTGGTCCAACGCCTTCTACGCGGCGGCCGTCCAATCGGGCAGCGAGAGCTGGAAGGCCTGGTTCTTCGGCAGCTTCGATCCGCAGAACTACGTGACGGTCGACAAGCCCGCCGGTGGTCTCTGGCTGATGGGGTTGTCCGCCAGAATCTTCGGCTTCTCCAGCGCCAGCATGCTGATTCCGCAGGCCGTGCTGGCGATCGTGAGCGCCGCCCTGATTCACGCCACGGTCCGACGCCAGGCCGGTCCGAGTGCGGGCTTGCTCGCAGCGGCCCTGTTCGCGCTGATCCCCGTGGTCTCGGTGATGTTCCGGCACTCCAACCCCGATGCACCGATGGTATTCGGCATGGTGGTGGCCGCGTACTTCACCACGCGCGCAATCGACTCCGAGCGCTCTCGGAACGCAGCCGGGTGGCTGGCGCTGGCCGGCGTGGGCATCGGGTTCGCATTCCTGTGCAAGACACTAGAAGGGCTGCTGGTAGTTCCCGCGCTGCTCCTCGCCTATCTGGTGTCCGCGAAATGGCCCTGGAAAACAACACTCGTACATCTGCTCGGCGCCGGCGCGGCGCTGCTGGTCTCGTCGGGATGGTGGATGGCAGCGGTCGCGCTGACCCCGGCAGCCAGCCGTCCGTACGTCGACAACTCCACCGACAACAGCGAATGGACTCTGGCAGTCGGCTACAACGGACTGGACCGCCTGCTCGGCAACGATTCGAATGGAATGGGCGGGGGCGGAAGCGGACCCTCATTCTCCGGTACCCCAGGCATCTTCCGTCTGTTCCAGGACACCCAGGCCGACCACATCGCGTGGCTGCTACCCACGGCGCTCATCGCACTGATCCTCGGACTCGCCATCGTCAGCAGGACCCCGCTGACCGAGGGTTGGCTGGGCCGCCTGCGCGCGATCAACACCAATCCCGCTGGGGCAGGGCTGATTCTGTGGGGCACCTGGATGGTGTCCAACTACGTGATCCTGAGCTACATGGCCAAGCAGTTCCATCCCTACTACACCTCGACCATGGCCCCCGCCATCGCCGGTTCCCTGGCCATTGGCACGGTCCTGCTCTGGCAGCATCGATCCGAGCGAATCAGCAAGCTGGGGCTCAGCGCGCTCACACTCAGCGCCACCATCATGGCGTTCGTCCTGCTCCGGCGCGTACCGGCCTGGCTGCCGTGGCTGCGCTGGGTTCTGCTGATCGGCGGTATCGCCGCGGCCATTGCCCTCGCGCTTGGCGCGCTCGAGCGCAACGCCCGGCTGCGCCATACCATTGCCACACTGGCCCTTGCTGTTTCGTTGGGCGGGCCAATCGCGTTCACCATCGCGAACGTCACCACGCCCAAGGTCGGTGGGCTGTCCACCTCCGGCCCGGCAATGCCCGACGACGACAAGTTCGGTGGGCGGGAACCCAAGCCGCTCGATCCCGCACTGGCGGCGCTGATCAGGGATTCCGATGCCAGGTGGCCGGTGGCGACCACCAATACCCGCACGGCCGCCCCCATTCAGTTGGAGACCAACGCGCCCGTGATGGCGATCGGCGGGTTCTCCGGGCGCGACAATCCCATCACCCTGCAGCAGTTCATCGACTACACGCAGGACGGCACCGTCGAGTTCTATGCCGAGTCCGTCAAGGACAAGCAAGAGGAGCAACCGAAGAAGGACGGCGACACCAAGCGGGTGGCCGACGAGGTCCAGAAGTGGGTCGAAACCCACTTCTCCTCAAAGGATTACGGAGATCTTCGGGTGTTCGACCTGTCGGTGCCGCCGAAACTCTAGAACTTCGGGCCAGGCGGTCTGATGCTCCACCGAGTGTGAAGCTGTGGCGAGATTCCGGGCGATTTCTCGCCACAGCTTCACGCTCGGCATCGGACTTTGTCGCCGCTAGGCGGGCGGGCCGTCGGCCAGTAGCTCCCGAAAGCCGTCCTCGTCGAGGATCGTCAACCCCAGCTCAACGGCCTTGTCGTACTTGGACCCCGGCGCGTCGCCGACAACGACGAATGCCGTCTTCTTGGACACCGAGCTCGCGGACTTGCCACCCCGCGCGATGATGGCTTCCTTGGCCTCATCACGTGAAAACCCTGGGAGTGAACCGGTTACGACGATTGACAAGCCTTCCAGATTGCGCGGTATGGACTCATCGCGCTCATCGGCCATCCGCACGCCCGCGGCGCGCCACTTGTCGACGATGGCGCGATGCCAGTCAACGCTGAACCAATCCACCACAGCCGCGGCGATGGTGGTTCCCACACCCTCGACGGCGGCGAGTTGTTCGACAGAGGCACTCTCGATGGCTTCCAACTCACCGAACTCGGTGGCCAGGGCGCGTGCCGCGGTCGGGCCCACGTGGCGGATCGACAGCGCCACCAACACGCGCCAGAGCTGCTGCTGTTTCGCCTTATCCAGGTTGTCCAGCAATCGACTTCCGTTGGCGGACAACGATCCATTCTTGGTCGTGAACAGATCGGTGCGCAGCAGGTCATCGGCAGTGAGGCTGAACAGGTCGCCCTCGTCCTCGATGACCCCGGCCGAGAGCAGCGCGATCGCCGCCTCATAACCGAGCGCCTCGATATCGAAGGCCCCACGTCCCGCCACATGGAAAACCCGCTCACGCAACTGCGCCGGGCAGCTACGCGAATTGGGGCAGCGGATGTCGGCGTCGCCCTCCTTCTCGTGGGCCAACGTGGTCCCGCATTCCGGACACGTTGTGGGCATGATGAATTCGCGTTCGGATCCGTTGCGTAGATCGGCGACCGGCCCCAGCACCTCCGGGATGACGTCCCCGGCCTTGCGGATCACCACGGTGTCACCGATCAGCACACCCTTGCGTTTGACCTCGGAGGCGTTGTGCAGGGTCGCCAGGGACACCGTGGACCCGGCCACCTTCACCGGGGTCATGTACGCGAAGGGCGTGACCCGACCGGTACGGCCCACGCTCACCCGGATGTCGAGCAGTTCGGTCGTCGCTTCCTCGGGCGGATATTTGTACGCGATGGCCCAGCGCGGTGCGCGCGAGGTGCTACCGAGACGACGCTGCAACGCCACCGTGTCGACCTTCACGACAACGCCGTCAATCTCGTGTTCCACATCGTGACGATGCTCGGCCCAGTAGTTGACGCGTTCCTGGACCTTCGCGATGCCCCGCACCTTGGTGGTGTGAGTGGACACCGGTAATCCCCACTGTCCCAACGCCACATAGGCGTCATGCAGGCTCTTCGGCGCGAAGCCCTCGGCACGGCCAAGTCCGTGACAGATCATCCGCAGCCGACGTCTGGCGGTGATGGCCGGATTCTTCTGCCGCAAGCTGCCCGCGGCGCTGTTGCGCGGGTTGGCGAACGGCGGCTTGCTCTCCTCCACCAACGAGGCATTCAGCGCCGCGAAATCCTCCAGCCGGAAAAACACCTCGCCGCGGACCTCCAGGAGCGCAGGTATCGGGTATTCCTTTGACCCCGTGAGCCTTTCCGGCACATCCTCAATGGTCCTGGCGTTCAGCGTGACGTCCTCACCGCTGCGACCGTCCCCGCGGGTCGCGCCGCGCACCAGGACCCCGTCCTCGTACACCAGCGAAAGCGCCACCCCATCGATCTTCAGCTCACACAGAAACTCCGGCTCCTCCCCAATGTCGCCGCGCACCCGGGCATCCCAGGCCGTCAACTCCTCAAAACTGAATGCGTTGTCCAAGCTCAGCATCCGCTCCAAATGATCAACCGAATGGAATTCGGTGACGAAGCCCGCCCCACCCACGAGCTGGGTCGGCGAATCCGGAGTGCGCAGCTCCGGGTACTGCTCTTCCAGCGCCGTCAGCCTCGTCAGCAGCTCGTCGAACTGGCCATCGGAAATGACGGGTGCGTCCTTGACGTAGTAGCGGAACTGGTGGCCGCGCACCTCTTCGGCCAGCTCACCCCATTGGCGCTGGATGTCGGGATCCATACCGGCAGGCTAACGGACCCGCCCGACAGCACCGGAACCTTACGATGTGCCTATGGGCACACACCCGATCATGTTCACCGAGGACGATCCGGGTCTGGCCGAACTACGCGAGCTGGCTCTCGCACTGCCCGAGGCCGCCGAACAGATCTCCTGGGGCAGACCTGTCTTCAAGGCCGGAAAGATCTTCGCGATGTTCGGCGGGAACGCCAAGGGCGCAACGCGGGGCGACAAGATCGCCCACCCCTACTCGGTGCTGGTCAAGGTGGACGATTCGGAGCGCCCCGCTCTCTTGCAGGACGAACGCTTCTATTACCCGGCGTACATGGGCCCCTTTGGCTGGCTCGGACTGGATATCAGCACCGACGTGGACTGGGACGAGGTTGCCGAACTTCTCGATGCCTCCTATCGACTGATCGCAACCAAGAGGCTGATCAAGCTGCTCGATGCGCAGACCAACTAGCAGAAAAATCGCACGGAGGCGTTAACCAACGATCGGTGGCCTCCCTCACACCCCCGAGCTTTTGACAAAGCTCGGGGTCTGACTGAGAATTTGCTAATCCGGATTATTACCTGGTGGGTCGATAATGATGGATTACCAGTAGAGTCACAACGGGGCGGTTGGCCGCGCTAAAGCCACCAGCACCATAAAGGGGGAGCACCAATCTTGAATGTTGCTGACAGGTTTCAACGTGCCGCAGTTCTACTCGCCTTGGTCCCCGGGCTATTCATCGTCTGGACTGCGTCCGCGACAGCCACCGCGCATGCGGACGGGCCTTTGATATATCCCGGCATGAAGATCAACCAGGGCAAACTCAGTTGCACCCTAGGATTCGTCGACCCGGGCGCTCGGATCGGACTTACCGCGGGACACTGCGCACTCGATTCCGAGGGACCGGTTTTCGACGACAACGGCAACCGCATCGGCGCAGCCGATATAGCGCACTTCCTACCGACTCCCGAGGACAAGACCCTCGCCGAGCAACCCCCCATAGACTACGAAGGCATAGCCTTCGATGAAGGCATACCCATTAACAACATCCTACCTAACGGGCTTGTGCTGGAATCTAACCCAAAAATCGTGCCCGCAGCAGGTATGCCGGTTTGCCGTGTCGGCATTACCACCGGGGAGGCGTGCGGCGTCATCGTTGGCTCGACAGACAGCGTGTTCGTCATCGATGGGCTGCCCGCCGACTACGGGGACTCGGGCAGTCCCGTGTATGCGATCACGGAACCCGGGCGGGCCGCCATCGTGGGGATAGCCACCGAAGCGCTACGAAGCAAGAAAACAGGCCAGGAGCTGACACTGGCAATCTCGTGGCGTGCACTCTGGCGCCAGATCAAGACCGATATCGACCGCCTGGAGCGTGAAGAACCCCATCAGCAGCGCCAGAACGTGCCCGCGCCGACAGAAGACGCACCCGCCGAGCCACCGATTACTGGCGTCTAAGCCATGCAAGGCCAACTCGCAAACATATGCGTCGCGATGCTTACCGCCGTATCCGCACTGACTTTCACCGTTCTGGCCCCCGCCACCGCACGTGCCGACGATGTTCTCGTCTACCCGGGTATGGAGATCGTGCAAGGAAACACCACCTGCACACTCGGGTATGTCGACCCCAAGAGCCGAGTAGGGATCGCCGCCGGACAATGCAGCGCGAACTCAGACGGACCGGTGTATGACACGAATGGCAACCGTGTCGGCAAGATGGTCATCGCCCACAGCAACTGGAGCGACGGCTCCACCGTCACGGGCAATGTGTACATGGGTCGATTATGAGGGAATCATTTTCGATCCCTCGGTACCTATAAACGACATCCTCCCCAACGGGATTCGGCTGGGCCTCGACAACACCGCACTTACCCGCGGACTACCCGTCTGCCGCAATGGCATAGGTAGCGGCGAAGCCTGCGGCCAGGTCACTTGGGTCAACAACGGTTGGTTCATGGTCGACGGCCCACCATGCGATCGAGGCGACTCGGGCGCGGCTGTCTATTCCATCACTTCACCAGGACACGGTTCGGTCATTGGCATCGTGGCAGCTAGATACACCGACAACCGGTCAGGCGATATTCAAACCCTAGCAATCTCTTGGAATACCATAGTCCAGCAGTTACGCAAAGATACGCATAAAGGTGCGTGAGGTGTCCTCCGCCTTTTGACATGCGGTTCCACCGGCGACGCCCTCCCAATTCGCATAGGCTTCTAGCGACACGGAGAGTCGTGCCGCGTGCTCTCCTCACACTGGTCGGGCTTTGTTGACGGTGAACGTGGCAGACAGAGGGCTATCGCGTGACCGGTGTCGGCGAGAACGGTCGACGGACCGACCCGTGGGGTCGGTGGACCGTGTGGGTCTCGGCCCTGGCCGTGCTGAGCGGTCTTGGTCTCGCGAACCCGGCTGCGGCACATGCGGATCCGCTGATTTACCCGGGTATGGAGATCATCCAACGCCCACCCGGTAAGGAATCGCTGAGTTGCACCCTCGGGTTCGTTGATCCCACCGCGCGCGTCGGCGTCACCGCAGGTCACTGTGGCGGGAATGGGCCGGTGTTCACCAACGACGGCGTGCGTATCGGACAGCTGGCGGTGGCCCAGTCCAATATCAAGCCCGAAGGGCCGCTGGCCCGCGACGACTACCGAATCGACTACGAGGGCATCGCCTTCGACGAGGGCGTGCCGATCAACAACGTGCTGCCCAACGGGCTACGGCTCGGAGTCGACCCCGCCGTCGTTCCCCGGGACGGCCTGGCGGTGTGCCGAATCGGGATCACCACGGGTGAGGCGTGCGGCGCCATCGCCGGATTCGGCAACGGCTGGTTCCTCGTGGACGGCCTGCCCGCCGACCACGGCGACTCCGGTAGCGCCGTGTACACCGTGACCTCGCCCGGCAACGCCGCCATCGTCGGCATCGTGAGCGCGCGATTCACGGCCAATCAGACCCGCCGGGAGTCCACCGTGGCGTTGTCCTGGCCGACGGTGCAACAGCAGATCCGAGACGACATCGCGGCGGCCGCGCGCCGCCCCGAGGCCGCAAGCCCCGCGGCCATCAATCCGCAGGCGCCGCCGATGGTCCTGCCTCCGGCGCCCTCCGATGACCGCCCGTCTGGTCCCGCGAGAATGGTTGTCCCCTAGCCGTCATGCGCCCGTTCTTGTGGATAACGACCATCGTCGCTGTGCTGTGCGCGCTTCCCGCCACGAACCCCGTACCTGCACATGCCGACCCGCCGCTGGTGTACCCCGGCATGCTCATCTATCAGGGCTCCCTGAGCTGCACGCTCGGTTATGTCGATCCCGCGCTTCGCGTGGGCATCACAGCAGGGCATTGCTTCAACGGTGACGGCATAGTTCGCAATGGAGACTTCGCTGCGGTGGGACACAAGATCCTGGCGCACGACAACCGCCCGCCCGAGGGCCCGGTGTACGAGGACGAGTACACCATCGACTACGAGGCCATCTCGATCGATGACGGATTGCCCGTCAACGACGTCATGGCCAACGGTCAACGGCTCGAACGTGATGACACGGTCACTCCCGATGTGGGCATGCCGGTCTGCCGCACCGGCTTCACCACGGGCGATGCGTGCGGATCGGTGACCCGACTTGGCAACGGCTGGTTCAGGTTTAACGGCCCGGTGATCGCCAAGGGCGATTCCGGAGGCCCGGTGTACACCCATGTCGGCGACCGCACCGTGCTCGTCGGCATCATTCGCGGTTTCATGACCAGCCAGTCCGGCGATGACGTGCAGTCGTGGGCGATGTCGTGGCCGTCGGTGGTCAAGCAACTCCGCGAGGACCGCAAGGGCCTACTGCCCGGCTGAGCCCGTAGGCTCACGCCCATGTCTGATTCTCTTCGCGCAAGCGGCTCATCGGCGAGCGACTGGAAAGCCTTCACCGTTGAGACCACCGGGCACATCGCCCAGGTCACCCTCATCGGGCCCGGCAAGGGCAATGCGATGGGACCGGATTTCTGGCGGGAACTGCCGCTGATCTTCACCAAACTGGACGCGGACCCGGAGGTACGGGCGATTGTTCTCGCCGCCGCCGGCACCAATTTCAGCTACGGATTGGACCTGCCCGCGATGGCAGGCACCTTCATGCCGTTGATGGCCGAGAAGGCATTGGCGAAACCGCGCACCGACTTCCTCGACGAGATACGCCGACTGCAGGCCTCGGTGACCGCCGTCGCCGACTGCCGCAAGCCGGTGATCGCCGCGGTGCAGGGCTGGTGCATCGGCGGTGGCGTCGACCTCATCGCGGCCACCGACATCCGGTACGCAAGTGCCGAGGCGAAGTTCAGTGTGCGCGAGGCCAAGGTCGCGATTGTGGCCGATATTGGCTCACTGCACCGTCTTCCACCGATCATCGGCGACGGCCACCTGCGTGAACTGGCGTTCACCGGCAAGGACATCGACGCCGCGCGGGCCGAGAAGATCGGACTCGTCAATGACGTGTTCGACACTGCGGAGGCAACGCTGGCCGCCGCCCACGCGACCGCCGCCGAAATCGCAGCCAATCCGCCCCTGGTGGTGCAGGGCGTCAAGGACGTGCTGGGCCGCGAGCGCGAGAGTGTCGTCACCGACGGCCTCAAGTACGTCTCGACGTGGAATGCCGCGTTCCTGCCGTCGGAGGACCTGCAGGAAGCCATCGGCGCGGTCTTCGAGAAGCGTGATCCCGACTTCAAGGGACGCTAAATCTCCCGGTAGCGACCCCAGTGCACGGCGTCCTCCAGGGGGCGCCCGCTGCGCCAGCCGAAGCGCTCCAGGTCGGGGCGCTCGGCGAACTCACGCACCGGTCCGACACACAACCAGGCGATCGGCCTGATATGCGTTGGTGCGTCTATTAACTCGGCCAGGAACTGTTCCTCATAGAACGACACCCAGCCGACGCCGATCCCTTCGGTGACCGCGGCGAGCCAGAGGTTCTGGATGGCGAGCACCGCCGAGAACAGGCCCGCATCGGCGATGGTGTGCCTGCCCAGAACGTGCGGGCCACCACGGCCGTGGTCGTAGGTGACCACCACGCCGGTGCCGCTTTCGCAGATGCCTTCAATCTTGATGGGGTCAAAGGTGGTTCGCCGTTCCTCCGGAAGGCTGTCGGCGAATCTCTGGCGCTGCTCCGTCACGTGCGCTGCGAACTTCTCCAGCGTCTGCGACTCGCGCATCACCACGAAATCCCAGGGCTGGCTGTTCCCGACACTGGGGGCGCGATGCGCGGCCTGTAGCAGCTTCATCAACGTCGCGTCGTCGACAACCTGTCCGGTGAACTCGGCACGCACGTCCCGGCGGGTGGCAATGGCCTGATAGACGTCCATCACAGCGCATCCGGGTCGGCAGCGATCAGATCGCTGACCTTGCGGGTCAATTCGGTTGCGGTACGTGCCCATGGGAGGTCTGCACCGGCCAGCCCACATCCGGCGCTGATGCCGATCCGATCGCGCAGCACGGCACGCCCGAAGCCCAGTTTGTCCGCTAGCGCCGCGGTACGCGTTGCGAGCACGTCGGACGATATCGGCAGCGACGGTGGCGAGCCGGGAATCACGCCGAGCAGCGCGATCTTCCCGGTGTCCAGCACCGAGGCCAGTCCATCGAGCGCCTGTGCATCCGTCAGGTATGCGGCATCCACCGCGATCCCGCGAATATTGGTCCCTCGCAACAGCTCCCAGGGAGGATCTGTGGCGCAGCAATGCACCACCAGTTCACCGCCTACCGCGGCGGCGCACTGGTCCAACAGCGAAGTGGCTGTCGGTACGTCGACCGGATGTACCGGCGAGAACATGCTGGTTCCGGACAGCCTGCCATCCAGGGCGGCGGACAGGGACGGTTCATCGAGCTGCACCACCACGGGAACACCGAGCCGTCGAGACAGCGTGGCTTGGTGCAGCGCCAATCCCTCTGCCAGAGAAGCCGCCAGGTCCCGCACCGCACCGGGATCGGTGATCGCGCGGTGACCGTTCGGAAGCTCCAATTGTGCTGCCAGCGTTACCGGTCCGGGGCCCTGCACCTTCACCGCGCGATCGCTACCCCGATGCCCGCCACGCTCCCACTCCTCCTCGAGCGCATCCATGTCTTCGTCAAGGAATCCGCGGGCCCGTCGCACCACCGCCCCGGGCCGGGCAGTGGTGCGGTAGCCCGTGGGCACAACATCGACGGCGATATCGACCAGCAGCGCCGCGGCCCGTCCGATCAGATCGGCACCGATTCCGCGCGCAGGCAGCTCCACGATATGGGGCAGCGGCAGTTCGGCCACCACGATCTCGGTCGCGACACGCGCCTCTTGACCCGGCCACGAGCCGACGCCAGTTCCCTTCGCCCATACATTCACATGCAGAACGTTAGGTGATGAGCGACTCGATCGGACCCTTGGCGAAATAGACGACAAACAATCCGGCCACCACATACAGCAGCGGATGCACGGCACGACGTCGAGCCCCGCGCTCCGCTGACACGACGGCGAGCACCACCCAGCTGATGAATCCGACACCGATGCCGTTGGCGATCGAGTAGGTAAAGGGCATCGTCACCACGGTCAAAAAACAGGGCAGCGCGTAGTCGAACCGGGTGAAGTCAATGCTGCGGAGCTGGCCGATCATCATCGCACCCACCACCACCAGCGCCGGTGCCGCGGCCTCCAGCGGTACAACCGAATACAGCGGGGTGAAGAACATGGCCGCCAGGAACAGCAGCCCGGTAACCACATTGGCCAGCCCGGTCCGCGCACCCTCGGCGATGCCTGACGCGGACTCCACGAACACGGTGTTGGAGGACGAGGACGAGACACCACCAACGACCGCACCGACGCCCTCCACCGACAGCGCCCGTCCGATACCCGGCAGGGTGCCGTGTTCGTCGGTCAATCCGGCCTCCTTGCCCAAACCGGTCATGGTTCCCATCGCGTCGAAGAAGTTCGAGAGCACCAACGCGAACACCAAGACCGTGGCCGACAGCACGCCCACCCGAGTGAACGCACCGAACATGTCCACCTGACCGAGCAGACTCAGATCCGGGATGCCGCCTGCGGACGCCGGCCAGTCGGGCACCGTGAGATTCCATCCCTTGGTGTCGACGGGCTGCGCACCGCGTTCGGTCAACGCCTGCGCGATCATGGAAATCCCCGTCATCACGACGATTCCGATGAGCAGTCCGCCACGAACCTTGCGCACCACCAGGATTCCCATCAGCAGCACACCCGCGGCGAAGATCAGGGTCGGGACGGTGGCTACCGAGTTGTCGATTCCCAAACCGACCGGCACCGTGGTGTCGGCAGCGTCGGGGATCCGCCGCACGAAACCCGCGTCAACAAACCCGATGAACGCGATGAAGCAGCCGATTCCCGCAGCGATCGCCGCCTTCAGCTCGTCGGGAATGGCATGAAACACCGCGGTGCGAAAACCAGAGATGCCCAGCGCCACAATGACGAGGCCGTCGACGATGACCAATCCCATGGCCTCGGGCCAGCTCATCTGCGACGCGAACGACACCGCGAGCAGACTGTTGATGCCCAGCCCGGCCGCAAGGGCGAAAGGGTAATTCGCGATAAATCCGAACAGGATCGACATCACTCCGGCAGCCAGCGCCGTGACCGCCGCTACCTGCCCCACCGGCAGCACATGGCCCAGCACGTCGGCGTTATGCGTGCGTCCCGGCTCGCCACCAATGATGAGCGGGTTGAGCACCACGATGTAGGCCATCGCGAAAAAGGTGACGATCCCGCCGCGAACTTCCCGTCCCAGCGTCGACTGCCGCTCGGAGATCCGGAAGAACCGGTCGACTAGACCATTCATAGCCGTTGAAAGTACAGGCCCCGGTTGCCAGTCGCCTGCCGCAATCGAGCGCGAGCCTGACGCGGGATCTCGCGGCGATTTCCGCGTCAGGCTCGCACTCGGCGTCAGGTTCAGGAACCAGCGGGGCGAGGGACTTTCCACCCCAGAGAGATGACCTTTGTCACTAGAGGCGGGTGCGGCCACCCGGTCAAATGTAAGTGTCACTTTTAGACACAGATAACTAGCCCCGAGGACCGTATACATGCCGCAGAAGGAATTCACCGACCTTGAGTTGCTCCATGAGCTCGAGCCCGCGGTCGAGGAAAACACCCACCGCCACCTCGGCGTGTTCAAAGAGTGGAGCCCGCATGACTACATCCCGTGGTCCGAGGGCAAGAACTACAAGGCATTGGGTGGGCAGGACTGGGATCCGGAGCAGTGCAAGCTCTCCGAGCTGGCCAAGGTCGCGATGATCACCAACCTGCTCACCGAGGACAATCTGCCCGCCTACCACCGCGAGATCGCGATGAACTTCACCATGGACGGACCCTGGGGCACCTGGGTCAACCGGTGGACCGCCGAAGAGAACCGCCACAGCATTGCCATCCGCGACTACCTCGTGGTCACCCGCGCGGTCGATCCGGTGGAACTCGAGAAGCTGCGCGTGGAGCAGATGACCCGCGGCTTCTCCCCCGGACAGAACCGTCAGGGCGGGGATCACATGTTCGCCGACAGCCTGTTCGACTCGGTGGTGTACGTGTCCTTCCAGGAGCTGGCCACCCGTGTCTCACACCGCAATACCGGCGTCGCGTGTGCCGAGCCCATCGCCCAGGAACTCCTCAAACACATCTCCAATGACGAGAACCTGCACATGATCTTCTATCGCAACATGGTGGAGGCCGGTCTCGAGATCGCGCCCAACCAGGCCGTGAAGTCGATCCACAAGGTTCTCGACAACTTCACCATGCCCGGCTACACGATCCCGGGATTTCGCCGCAACGCCGTCACCATCGCCACCGGCGGCGTCTACGACCCGCAGTCGCACCTCGCCGAAGTCGTTCTGCCAGTGCTGCGCAAGTGGCGCATCTTCGATCGTGACGACATCACCGGCGAGGGCGAGTGGTACCGCGAGGACCTCGACCGTCTCATCACCGACCTCAGGAAGACCGCCAGCGACTTCGAGGAAGTCAAGGCCAAGTACCTGGATCGCCAGGCCAAGCGTGCCGTGCGCAAGGCCGCCAAGGTGTAGCCCTTCCGTAACGCCGACGTGGGCAAACGGCGATATGCCGTTCAGTACCATTGATCGGGGCCGCCTGCCGGCCAGCCGGGAGGAGAGGGACTTATGCGCGCGTTCAGGACGCTCTCGACGGTGATCGGCACTGTGGTGGCGGCGACAGTGGTCGGCCCCTCGATCGCGTCGGCCGAACCTCTCGCGGGCGCCCAGCTGGTGGCGATCGGAGACTCGTTCATGGCGGCGGGCTCAAACGCCGCGGGTATCACCGGGCCCGTCGGCACCGCCTGTAACCAGGCGACCGACAATGTCGCACACCTGGTGGGCACGTCGTTCCCGCAGATGACATTCGCCGACTACTCCTGCGTGGGCGCACTTTCTACCGATGTCTACACGCCTTCCACGCGCGGCCCGCAGAACACGGGGCTGTCTCCCGCCACCAAGGTGGCGGTCGTATCCATCGGCGGCAACGACGCCGGCTTTGAGCAGATCGCCACCGACTGCCTGTTCGCGTTGAGCTGCCCGCCGGAAAAGAAGGCGCAATTCAGCGCCAACGTGGCCTCGGTGGGCCCGAAACTCACGGGTGCGTACGCCGCCATACGCCAGGCCGCCCCGAACGCACGCGTCTTCACGGTGGGCTACCTGCCGATCCTGCCCCCGGATGCCAAGGGGTGCCTGGTTGGGCTGATCAACACCCAAGAGACCATCACCTTCCTCAATGGTCTGCAGCGTCAGCTGAACGACACGATCATCACTGAATCGTCAAAGGCCGGGTTTACCCCCGTCATCCCGGCGACCAGCAGCGATCACAGCGTGTGCGCGTCCGATTTTCAGCGCTACGTGTCGATGACGGGTAGCGGCGCGGGCGATGAGGGGATTCCGATGCATCCGACCGCACCGGGACGGCAGTACGTCGCGGAGCGCGTGGCCATCGCCATGCGCTCCGCAGGGATTCAGGGGACCTAGTCGCGCGTGATGATGGCGCTGCCGAGCACCTCGTCGCCGTCGGCATCGGGCTGGTACAGCACCACCGTCTGCC
The DNA here is from genome assembly GCA_002013415.1 of Mycobacterium sp. D16Q14. Taxonomy (GTDB): domain Bacteria; phylum Actinomycetota; class Actinomycetes; order Mycobacteriales; family Mycobacteriaceae; genus Mycobacterium. Next base: position 130,920 of record MAEX01000011.1, on the reverse strand, counting down.
CAGGTGCCACACCGCGCAGGGCGGTGCGCAGCCGGACCTGAATCCGCTCGGCCGCCGGGTCGACAACCGCGTCCACGACCGATCCATGCGCGCGGACCTGCACCTGGCACTCAACGGGCCCGTCCGGAACCTGACCGGAGGTCCACACCACGGGCTCTCCCCCGAACTCCCAAATCTCAAGGTCCTCAACGGTTCCCACGCGAACAGTGGAGGTCTCGGCGTCGATCGAAGTGACATAGCGGGGACGGCCGTCCGCTGCAGGACCGACCAGCCCGAGCCCCTTGCGCTGACCGATGGTGAACTCGTGCACCCCCGCGTGGGTGGCCAGCACACTCCCGTCGGAGTCCACGACGTTTCCGCGGCGCACGCCGATGCGTGCACCTAGGAACGCCTGGGTGTCTCCGGAAGGGATGAAGCAGATGTCGTGGCTGTCGGGCTTATTCGCGACGAGCAGACCGCGCTGCTCGGCCTCGGCCCGGATAGCCGGCTTGGAACTGTCGCCGATCGGGAACAGCGCACGGCTCAGCTGCTGCGGTGTCAGTACCCCCAGCACATAGGACTGGTCCTTGTCCTCGTCGACCGCGCGGCGCAACCTGCCGTCCCGCAGCCGCGCGTAGTGGCCGGTGGCGACGGCATCGAAGCCCAACGCGATGGCACGATCGGCCAGCGCCGCGAACTTGATCTTCTCGTTGCACTTCACGCAGGGATTAGGTGTGCGTCCCTCGGCGTACGCCTCGACGAAGTCGTCGATGACGTCTTCCTTGAATCGATCGGCAAAATCCCAGACATAGAAGGGGATTCCGAGCATATCGGCAACACGACGGGCGTCGGCGGCATCTTCTTTCGAACAGCACCCCCGGGAGCCCGTGCGCAGTGTGCCGGGTGCCGCGGACAGTGCCAGGTGCACACCAACCACATCGTGTCCGGCATCCACCATGCGCGCGGCCGCGACCGAGGAGTCCACTCCCCCACTCATGGCGGCAAGCACTCTCATGACCGGCTCCCAGCACTGGCGAGGGCGGCAGCACGTGCACGCGGAACGGCGACCTGCAAGGCCTCGACCGCACGCGCAACATCCGAGGGAAGGGAGGTGTGGCCGAAGGTGAAACGCAGCGATCCGCGCGCCACCTCGGGGTCGATGCCCATTTCGATGAGCACATGCGAGGGGCGCGCGACGCCTGCCGTGCACGCGGACCCGGTGGAGCACTCGATGCCGTTGGCGTCCAACAACATCAACAAGGAGTCGCCCTCGCATCCGGCGAAGGTGAAATGTGCGTTTCCGGGCAATCTGCCGCTGCCGACCGCACCGTTGAGTACCGAGCCCTCGACGCTGGTCAAGACCTGATCGATCAGCCCGTCCCGCAGTGTCTTTAGTGTGGCCGCACCCTCGCACCGCTCTGCGACGGCTTCGACGAGTGCGGTCGACATCGCCACGATGGCGGCAGTGTCTGGAGTGCCCGAACGAATATCGCGTTCGTGGCCGCCGCCATGAAGCAATGGGACACAAACTGTTTCACGTCGCAGTAGCAATGCTCCGACACCCATGGGGCCGCCGAACTTGTGCGCGGCCACGCTCACCGCCGACAGTCCACTGACGGCGAAATCGACATCGAGCTGACCAACCGCCCCAATGGCATCGCTATGCATGGGGATGTCGAATTCAGCGGCTATGGAAGCCAATTCACAGATGGGGTTGATGGTGCCGACCTCATTGTTGGCCCACATCACCGTGATGAGCGCTACGTCGTCATGGTCGATGAGAGCCGCGCGCAATGCCGCGGGAGTGACGGTGCCGGCGCTGTCCACCGGCAGCCACGTCACCTCGGCCCCCTCGTGGTCGGCGAGCCACTGCACCGCATCAAGCACGGCATGGTGCTCGACGGCGCTGGCGATGACGCGTGTCCGTCGCGCGTCCGCGTCTCGGCGGGCCCAGTAGATGCCCTTGATGGCGAGGTTGTCGCTCTCGGTGCCACCGGCGGTGAAGATCACCTCCGACGGTCGGGCGCCCAGAGCCGCGGCGATCGACTCCCGCGATTCCTCCACCCGTCGCCGCGCATCGCGCCCGGATCCGTGCAACGACGCGGCGTTCCCGGTCCGTGCCATGACCGCTGCCATCGCCTCGATGGCAGCGGGGCGCATCGGGGTGGTGGCGGCGTGGTCCAGGTACACCGCGGACGAGCCATCCGGGCGAGCTGGGGTTCGAGCAGCAGACATAACGCATCCAGGATAGGTCCCACCCAGGTGGGCTCGTCCAATCGCGTCAGGCAGCGATCGGTTCCGGGCGCTCCGGGTGGCTGTGGATCTGCGGGGTTCGGTCACCGGCCCGAACGGCGGCCTCACAGCGGTTGGCCAGATCACGGCGGCTCTCGCCGGGCAATTGCAGCCCCGCCACCTGGATATGCGCCACGGTTACGCGCGTCGCGGTGATCCGGCGGATGGACGCCATCAGGGTGTCCTCGCCGACGTAGGCCGGAACCGTCGACAGCTCGCCACCCCGGTGATGGTACGTCAGCCGCAGCGGCTGTACCGGCCGCTGCGCGTCGATCGCGGCCTGGAACATCGCGGGGCGGAATGACCCGTACGCACGACCGCACCAGGTGGTGCCCTCCGGGAACGCCACCACTGTCTGACCGGCCTGGAGCCGCGCCGCGACGGTGTCGACCACTCGCGGCAGGGTGCGCAGGTTTCCCCGCTCGATCGGGATGACCCGCATCATCCGGGCGATGATGCCCAGACCGGGCCAATCGATCAGGTCCGCCCGAGCGACGAACGACCCCGGAAGCACCGCCCCGATGGCGAAGACGTCGACCCAGGACACATGGCCCGCCACCACGAGGGAACCCCGGATATCGCGGATCGGACCACCGGAGACGGAAATGCGTACGCCGAGGCACCGCAGCATCAGCCGGCAGTAGCCGCGCTGCCAGCGCACCCGTCCGGGAATCGGTATCCCCAGCAGTGGCGCAAGGGTCAACAACGTGATCGCCAGGGCGATCCGCGTCGTGGTCCGCAGGGTTCGCGTCAGCCGCCCTGGCTCGTCGATGTGTGTTGCCCGCATGCAGCTGTCGTCACAGGTTGCCTTCGGCAGCCAGGCGTGAGCGAATTCGGGTGCCATCGCTATTCCTGGCCGGCCGCCGCCGCGCCGATTTCCGACGCCGCCCCCACGGACCTCAGCCGTTTGAGGTAGCGCACATCGGCTTCGTCCTTGTTGAGCAGTGCCATGAAGTCGGCCACGCCGAAGTCGGGATCGTGCGCGGGTTCGCCGAGAACCTTTGCGCCCAGCCGCAGATATCCACGCATCAGTGCGGGCACCTGCACCTTGGCGGGCGGGGCGATGTCATCGAGCCCCATCCCGTCGACAACGACCGGGTTGTAGGGGCGCACCGCGTACTCCGGCGCCGCGGCATGCCGCTTCATGACGAAGTCGCGCACGGCACGCACCTGGCTACCTGGCGCCTGCTCCGGGTTGTCCTGCATGGGAACCGATACGCATCCGGTGACGTAGGTGTAGTCGCAGCGGTCCAGGTAGGCCAGAATTCCGGCCCACATCAGCAGCACTACCGCACCATTGCGGTGATCGCCCCGCACTACCGCCCGACCCATCTCCACCAGCTGTGGACGCAGCGAGTCGAGTCCACTGATGTCGAATTCCGTTGCGCTGTACAGCCCGCCAGCGGCAATAGCACCGGGCGGAGGCAGCATCCGGTAGCAGCCCACCACATCACCCGAGGTGTCCTCGCGTACTAGCAAGTGATCGCAGTGCTCATCGAAGCGGTCGGCGTCGCGTCCCTCGAACGCGGCCGGGGTGCTCGCGAGCTGGAATCCCGGCTCGCTGCTGAACACGTCGTATCGAAGCCGTTGCACGGCATCGATATCGGCGGGATCGTTCGACAGCAGCAGGGTGTACCGAGGACCCGGCGGAGCTTCCCCGACCTCCCCCGCTACGTCTGAGATGGATTGATCTGCGGCGATGAGAACTGAAGCGGTACTCATGACTGCGAGATTCGCGGAGTTATGCGGCGGAACGGCATCGGAAGCGTGTCGTGTCCATGCACGATCCGTTAATTGCGGCGTTCAGTACACCCAATGCATGCTTGCGTCAGTGAATCCCTCAGGCAAACACGGAGCTAACGGACGCTACGCGGACACTCGCGCATCGGCTCGCTGCCGAAGTTCCTCCTCCTCGACCAGCACTAACATCGGCGCGCCGGGTGTGCACATCATGGTCACCACGAAGCGCAGCGCCGCGTCCGCACGGTTGTTGGCGTCCGAGTAATGGATGACATCACCTCCCGGCTCCCAGAACGCTTCACCGGCTTTGACCACCCGCGGTGCTTGGCCTTCGAGTTCGAAGAGCATCTCTCCCTCGACCACATATCCGAACGCCGGACCACCTGGATGACGATGCGGTGGCGTACCGGAACTGCCGGCCGGCCACTCGATCTCCACCGTCATCACGTGGGCATCGGACGGGATCACCGGCGGCGTCACGGTCTGCAGGACCGTGAGTGCACTCATCAGGTCGTCGTTCGCCATCATCGGCGGGCCATCCAGTCGGCGAATCGCGTCTGGGTCAGCACGCCGTCATCACCGGTGACCAGACTGAAGTCGTCCACAGGAGTCCCGAAGTAGGTGGCGGCGGAGTCGACCACCACCGGCCTCTCGTCACTGCGCGCGTCAAGCACCGCCTGTGCCATCTCGGCGAACGAAAACTTCTCTGGCCCACCGATGTTGATGATACCGTCGCGAGGCTCGGCCTCCGCGGCATGAGCCACCTGTGCGGACACATCATCGACGGCGATCAGCTGAATTCTCGCATCGGGTACGCGAACCTCATCTCCGACAACGAGCGTGTCGGTGATGGCCTCGGCAAATTCCTGGAACTGGGTGGCCCGCACGATCGTGTAGGGCAATCCGGATTCGGTAATGATGTTCTCCTGCGCCACTTTCGCCCTCATATATCCGCTGTCCGGCAGACCATCCGCGCCGACGATGGAGAGCGCGACGTAGTGACCGACGCCCGTCTGGTTCGCCGCGTCAACGAGATTGCGCGCCGAGGCGGTGAAGAAATCCATGACCGCCCCGTCCTCGAACGAGGGAGAATTGACAACGTCGATAACCACATTCGATCCGGTGAGCGCGTTCACCAACCCCTCGCCGGTCAACACATTCGCGCCAGAGGACAACGATGCCGCGACCACGTCATGGCCGTCGGCGGTGAGCAAAGAAACCACCCGGGAACCGATTTGGCCGGTGGCACCAACAACTGTGATTTTCATTCTGCGATTACCTTTCTCGTCTCCCGTGCAATGTTCGCAGCTCGGCGCGGGATTCGAACCCTGGAAAGCACGTAGTCGTTGAGATGAATCGGCAGCTCGGTAAACTGCCACCCTATTCATCGAATTCGGCGGAGCACTTGGTCAACAGTCACCCGGGATCGCGTTTGCGTGGTCGAGCGCCCGAGTGCGCGTCACTCGGGCGGCTCATCGCGGCCGCACGGTCGGGCCCCAGTCAGATACTCGTCCTACGGGGTGAAGCCGGAATAGGCAAGACCGCGCTCCTCGCGCACGCAATCGAAGAAGCGCAAGGATTTCGCGTCGTGCGTACCGCAGGCGTCGAATCCGAGATGGAACTCGCATTCGCCGGTTTACAACATTTCTGTGGGCCGCTGTCGAGCCACCTCGAGGCGTTGCCCAGTCCACAACGCGAGGCGCTCGACATCGCCTTCGGGATACGCAGCGGACCTGCGCCCGACCGGTTTCTGATCGGACTTGCCGTATTGAGTCTGCTGGCCGCGGCAGCCGAACATCAGCCCGTGCTGTGTGTGGTCGATGACGCCCAGTGGCTCGACCGAGTCTCGTTGCAAACACTGGCCTTTGCCACCCGGCGTTTGGCCAGTGAACCGGTCGCCGCGCTCTTCGCGGTGCGCGGTGGTTCCGACGACGAGCTCACCGGACTGCCAGAGCTTACGGTGAGCGGCCTGCGGGCGGCCGACGCCGGCGCGCTGCTGGACTCCGCGATTCCGGGACTCCTCGATGATCGGGTTCGTGACCGCATCGTCGCCGAGACGCACGGCAATCCGCTGGCCCTGTTGGAACTCCCGCGGGATCTGACCACCGAGGAACTCGCGGGCGGATTCGGGTGGCCCGACGGCGGTCGCCTGACCGGACATATCGAGCAAGCGTTCCTGCGGCGGGTCCGGCGGCTGCCCGCCGAGACGCAGACGTTGCTCCTCACCGCGGCGACCGATCCGCTGGGCGATGCGGCGTTACTGGCTCGGGCGTCCGAACAGCTCGGAATCTCGATGGATGCGCTCGCACCCGCCGAGGGCGCCGATCTGATCGAGTTGGGCACCCGGGTCCGCTTTCGCCATCCATTGGTGCGGTCCGCCATCTACAGAAGCGCAGAATCGTTGGAACGCAGAAGAATTCATGGCGCGCTGGCGGAGGCCACAGATCCGGTAACCGATCCGGATCGGCGAGCATGGCACCGCGCGCACGCCGCGGCGGGCACCAATGAGGCAATCGCCGCCGAACTTGAGCAGTCGGCCGACCGCGCACAGGCCAGGGGCGGCATCCTGGCGGCTGCGGCCTTTTTGCAGCGGGCCACCGAACTCACCTCGGATCCGGCACAACGCGGGTTACGGGCGCTGGCCGCGGCCCAGTCAAAACACGATGCGGCGGCCTACGACGCCGCCCGCGAGCTGCTCGCCATCGCAGACATGGCCCCGCTGGATCCGCTGGCGCGGGCACGAGCAGCCCGCCTACGCGCGAAGATCGCCTTCGCGGAAAGCCGGGTGGGCACGGATGGCTCCACGGCGGTGTCCAGCGCCGCGATCGGCCTGCTGGATGCCGCCAAGGACTTGGAGAATCTGGACGACGACCTGGCTCGGGAGACCTACTTGGATGCGGTAGGGGCGGCCATGTATGGCGGCCGGCTCTGTCCGCGCGGTGGCGCGGTGGAGGTGGCTGAACCCGCGCGGCTGGCGCCGGCCGGGTCGCAGCCCCTACGGCCGACCGATCTTCTGCTCGATGGCCTGGCGATGCGGATCACCCATGGCGCGGCGGCAAGCGCCCAGACGCTGCGGGATGCCCTCTCTCTGATCAGCCGTGAGGCCGACCGTCCGGGCAATACGAGCTGGATGTGGCAGGCGTTCCCCATTGCCCTCGAATCGGCCACACATGAGGTGTGGGACGACCAGATGTGTCATCACTTAGCAACCCGTGCGGTACAAATCGCCCGTGATGTCGGTGCGTTGTCGGTTCTCCCGTCGGCACTGATCTACCGCGCCGGAGTGCACGTGAACGCCGGCGAGCTCGATGCGGCCGCAGAGCTTGTCCAGGAGGCCGACGCCATCTCCGCGGCGACAGGCCACGCACCGATCAGGTATCACTCGTTGATCTTGGCGGCCTGGCGGGGTACGGAACCCGAGGCGATACCACTGATCGATGCCGCCATGCGCGACGGCGCGGCCAGGGGCGAGGGCAGGCTACTCGGCGCAATGGGTTATGCGGCAGGCGTCCTCAACAACGGCCTCGGTCGCTACGAGCTCGCGTTTCACGCGACGCGAAGGGCCTGCGAGCACGAGGATCTCGGGTTGTACTGCTGGTGCCTCACCGAACTGATCGAGGCGGCAGCACGCTGCGGCAAACAGGACACCGCCGCCAAGGCGCTCGGCCAACTGGAAGAGCGGGCGCTGGTCGGCGATAGCGATTGGGCCGTGGGCATGGTGGCGCGTTCCCGGGCGCTGCTCGCCGTCGACGATGACGCGGAGGCCTGCTACCGCGAGGCCATCGAACGGCTATCCAGCACAAGGATTTCCGTCCACCTGGCCCGGGCACACCTCATCTACGGAGAATGGCTACGCCGCTGCCACCGGCGAGCCGATGCCCGCACGGCTCTCACCGTGGCGCACGAGAGTTTCGTGGGTATGAGCGCCGAGGCTTTCGCCGGGAGGGCGCAGCGCGAGCTTCTCGCGACGGGCGCGAAAGTGCGGAAGCGTTCCGCCAGTTCATCTTCCGCCTCAGCCCAAACACTGACGGCTCAGGAGGCACAGATCGCCCGGATGGCCGGGCAGGGTCTGACCAATCAGGAGATCGCCGCTCAGCTCTTCATCAGCTCGCACACCGTGGAGTGGCATCTGCGGAAGGTCTTCGCCAAGCGCGGCATCACCTCACGCAGGCAGCTGCGCAACGGACTCTAAGCCGGAATTCGCGACCGTAGTTCGTTCGCGATCTTCTGCAGGGTGTCCTCGGTCTCGGGCGGCCCGGTGAGCATGGCCACCGCCAGGGTGTCGCGCGATCCGCCGGAGGTCGAAGCGAAGGCACATGTCATCGCGATGCGGACCACACGCATACCGTTTCCGAGGGTGCCCGTCATCCGCGCGTACGACGTGGCATCGTCGATCGGCTTCCAGGACTGCACATCGACCGGCAGTTTCGCGCGCACCTTGTCCTGCGTGGACTTCCCGCACCCGTCCGCACACCGATTCGACCCGATCCAGCCGGCCGCTCCGCCCTTGTTGGCCTCGTCCATACAGGTGACGCGCTTATCCAGTGGTTTGTTCTCGGTGTGCATGCACCCCCACCCCGCGGGCAGGTTGAAATTGAACGGCACGTAGGTGGGCATCGAGATGGGCTGGAGTTTCTCGCCCGGCCCGTACGTCGCGCCGCCGAGTGGCCCTATGGACCCGTTGGGAGGAGGGATCACCCCCGACGTCGGCGCGGGAGGCGCCGACATCCGGGTCATCGGGGACTCTCCCGGGGCCATGACGGCCACACCCACGATGCTGCGCTGAGAGCCGACGGCGACGACGGCAACCACCAGCCCCACGACGAGGAGGCCCAAAAAAGCCGAAAGGACTATCCAGGGCACTCGACGCGGTGGTCGAGGCTCCGGATAGTCCAGTGGCGTACCGTAAGCCGCCCCCTGAGGTTGGATGTCGCCGGCGGGGCGGCTCCAGGGCTGCATGGGGTGGTTTAGCCCTTGCGAGCCTTCACGGCCTCGGTGAGCTGCGGTGCGACGTTGAACAGGTCGCCCACCACACCGAAGTCGGCGATCTCGAAGATCGGGGCTTCCTCGTCCTTGTTGACCGCGACGATGGTCTTCGAGGTCTGCATCCCGGCGCGGTGCTGGATAGCACCCGAGATACCCAGCGCGACGTACAGCTGCGGCGACACGGTCTTGCCGGTCTGGCCCACCTGGAACTGGCCCGGGTAGTAGCCGGAGTCGACCGCGGCACGCGAGGCACCGACAGCGGCACCCAGCGAATCGGCGAGCTCCTCGACCACGCTGAACTTGTCAGCGCTACCGACACCACGACCGCCGGACACGACGATGTTGGCCTCGGTGAGCTCTGGACGATCTCCACCGACCACAGGCTGGCGCGAGGTGACCTTGGTGGCGTTCTCGGCGGGTGCGGGCACCTCGACGGCAACCTGCTCACCCGCACCGGCGGCCGGTGCGGCCTCGACGGCACCCGGACGCACGGTGATGACCGGGGCATCGCCGTTGGCCTGGGCCTCGACGGAGAACGCGCCACCGAAGATCGAGTGCAGGGCCTTGCCGCCCTCGCGCACCTCGATCACATCGGTCAGCAGGCCTGAGCCCAGGCGTGCGGCCAGCCGACCGGCCACCTCCTTGCCCTCGGTGGTCGCGGCGATCAGGATGCCGGCGGGGCTGGCGGTCTCGGCCAGGCTGGCCAGCAGGTCGACCTTGGGGGTCACCAGATAGTTGTCGACGACGTCGGACTCGGCGACGTAGATCTTGGCGGCGCCGGCCTCCTTGAGACCGTCGATCAGCGGGGCGGCGGTGCCGGCAGGACCGGCAACCACGGCCGAGGGCTCGCCCAGGATGCGGGCAGCGGTAATGAGCTCGGCACTCACCTTCTTCAGTGCGCCCTCTGAATGCTCAACGAGCACAAGTACTTCAGCCATAACTTTGCTTTCTCGTTTCTGTATTTAGGGGGTCTTAGATGATCTTTTGCGCAACCAGGAACTCGGCGACCTTGGAGCCACCCTCGCCCTCGTCGGTGATCTTCTCGCCCGCGGTCTTGGCGGCCTTGGGGGTCGAGGACAGCACGGTCGAACCGGCGTTCGCGACACCCACCTCGTCAGCCTCAACCCCGATCTCGGCGAGGGTCAGTACGGCGACTTCCTTCTTCTTGGCGGCCATGATGCCCTTGAAGGAGGGGAAGCGCGGCTCGTTGATCTTCTCGGTGACGCTGACGATCGCCGGCAGAGTCGCCTCGACCTCGAAGACGCCCTCATCGGTCTCGCGCTCACCCTTGACGACGCCGCCCTCGACGGTCAGCTTGCGCAGGTGCGTCAGCTGCGGAAGACCCAGGTACTCGGCGATGATCGCGGGGATGGCGCCCGAACGGCCGTCGGTGGCCTCGTTACCGGCGATGACCAGCTCGACACCCTCGACCTGACCCAGCGCGCGGGCCAGGGCCCAGCCGGTCTGGATGGCATCGGACCCGTGCAGGCTCGGGTCGAGCAGGTGAACTGCCTTGTCGGCACCCATGGACAGAGCCTTACGGATGGCCTCGGCGGCCTTTTCCGGACCCGCCGAGACGACGGTCACGACCGAGTCGCCACCCTCGCGCTCCTTGATGAGCAGCGCTTCCTCGACGGCACGCTCGTTGATCTCGTCGAGCACCGCGTCGGCGGCTTCCCGGTCGAGCGTGAAGTCACCGTCGGTGAGCTTGCGCTCTGACCAGGTGTCTGGGACCTGCTTGATCAGGACCGCGATATTCGTCATAAGTCTCCGATCATCCTTCCTCTTCGCTGTCTGCTAGCTATCTACGTGGTAGTTCCGTGCGCGCCCGTACTACGCCGGTCGCACTGTCACGTTTCGTGACTAATCCGGCGAACAAAGTTACTCACGGGTAATATACGGAGTTCGCCCGTACACCATAACCGGTTCACTCCTGGTTTCCGGCCTGTGATCTGGGCCACCAGTATTAAGACACGGTGTTCACCCGATAGCCTGCCAAACGATGAACTCGCACCTGACCGACCCGCCCACCGATGACCCGGACGCCCTGGCGCTGACCGGGGAGCGGACCGTGCCCGGGATCGCCGAGGAGAACTACTGGTTCCGCCGCCACGAAGTGGTGTACGAGCGGCTCAGTAACCTCTGTGCGGGCCGCAGGGTGTTGGAGGCCGGCAGCGGTGAGGGCTACGGCGCCAACATGCTGGCCGGAGTGGCCGGGCACGTCATCGGTCTGGACTACGACGAGTCCGCGATCGCGCATGTGAAGGCTCGTTATCCCCGCGTGGATATGCGCGCCGGAAACCTGGCAGACCTGCCGCTGGCCGGCGGCGCCGTGGATGTGGTGGTGAACTTCCAGGTCATCGAGCACCTGTGGGATCAGGGCCAGTTCATCCGTGAGTGCGCGCGTGTGCTCAGCCCCGGTGGCTCGCTGCTGATCAGCACCCCGAATCGCATCACCTTCTCCCCCGGGCGCGATACCCCGCTGAATCCGTTCCACACCCGCGAGCTGAATGCCGCCGAGCTCACCGAACTCCTTGTAGACAACGGCTTTTCGGTGCAGTCGATGAATGGCGTGTTTCACGGACCACGACTTAGCGAGCTCGACGCCAAGTACGGCGGTTCGATCATCAACGCGCAGATCGAGCGCGCGGTCGCCGGCGCGCCGTGGCCGCAGGATCTGCTCGCGGACATCACAGGTTTGACCACCGAGGATTTCGAGATTATCGATGCGGCGGAACGCGACATTGACCAGAGTCTGGATCTGGTTTCAATAGCGGTGATAGACCGGTGATCGCGTGACGGAGTCGAAGAAGCCTATTCCAGGCCTGTTCACCATGGTGCTGCACACGCACCTGCCGTGGCTTGCCAATCACGGTCGCTGGCCGGTCGGCGAGGAATGGCTATACCAATCCTGGTCGGCTTCGTATCTGCCGTTGTTCAAGGTGCTGCGGACACTGGCGGCCGAGGGCCGGGAGAGCCTGATCACCCTCGGCATCACCCCGGTGGTAGCCGCGCAGCTCGACGACCCACACTGCCTGACCGGGCTGCACAGCTGGCTGGCCAACTGGCAGTTACGCGCCTTTGAGGCGGCCACCATCACGAGCACCGACGCAGAGCCCGGCACTGCTTCGAGCCCGGAGATGTTGCGGGCCTTTGGCGTTCGCGAATACCGCAGTGCCACAGACGCCCTCGACGAATTCGACCGGTACTGGCGCCACGGCGGCAGCGGCCCGCTGCGCGGCCTCATCGACGCGAAAGCCATTGAACTGCTGGGCGGCCCGCTCGCACACCCGTTCCAGCCGCTGCTGCACCCCCGGCTGCGCGAATTCGCGCTGCGCGAGGGGCTGGCCGATGCCGCACAGCGTTTCGGCCATGCACCCTCCGGCATCTGGGCGCCCGAATGCGCCTACGCCCCGGGCATGGAGGAGGGCTACGCGGCCGCCGGGGTCAACCACTTCATGGTGGATGGTCCGTCCCTTCAGGGTGATACCTCACTGGGCCGCCCCGTGGGCGACTCCAATGTGGTCGCGTTCGGCCGCGATCTGACGGTGAGTTATCGCGTGTGGTCACCCAAGTCCGGATATCCCGGTCATGCCGCATACCGCGACTTCCACACCTATGACCACGACACCGGCCTCAAACCCGCCCGGGTCACCGGGCGCAACGTGGCTCCGGAAGCCAAGGCGCCGTACGACCCTGAGCGTGCCGATGCCGCGATCGACGTCCACGTCCGCGACTTCGTGGATACCGTGCGCCAGCGCCTCATCGCCGAGTCCGACCGCATCGGGCGGCCCGCGCATGTCATCGCCGCCTTCGACACCGAACTGTTCGGCCATTGGTGGTACGAGGGGCCGATGTGGCTCGAGCGTGTGCTGCGCGCCCTGCCCGAGGCCGGTATCCATGTGGGCACCCTGGAACAGGCCCGTGAACAGGGCTACGTGGGCAAGCCCTTCGACTTACCTGCCAGCTCATGGGGTTCCGGTAAGGACTGGCATGTGTGGAACGGCGAGAAGGTGGCCGACCTCGTACAGCTGAACAACGAGGTGGTCGACACCGCACTCACCGCGGTGGACAAGGCCCTGGATGAACAACCGGCGCCCCATACCCGGAATCGGGTGGCCGATCAGATCCTGCGCGAGGCACTGCTGACGGTGTCCAGCGACTGGCCGTTCATGGTCAGTAAGGATTCGGCCGCCGATTACGCGCGTTATCGCGCTCATCTGCACGCACACGCCACCCGTGAGATTGCCGACGCGCTGGCCGGCGGACGGCACGATGCGGCGATCCGGTTGGCGGACGGCTGGAACCGTGCAGACGGGCTGTTCGGCGCGCTTGATGCTCGGAGGCTGCCACGATGAACACGATCTTCGCCCGAGAGGCTCATCAATGAGAATCCTGATGGTCTCGTGGGAGTACCCACCCGTGGTTATCGGCGGGCTGGGCCGGCATGTGCATCACCTGTCGACCGAGCTGGCCGCGGCCGGGCACGACGTGGTGGTGCTCACCCGTCGCCCGTCAGGCACAGACCCGGCGAGCCACCCGACATCCGACGAGATTTCCGAAGGTGTCCGGGTGGTCGCGGCCGCCGAGGATCCACACGATTTCGACTTCGGCACCGACATGATGGCCTGGACACTGGCCATGGGGCATGCGATGGTCCGCGCCGGACTGGCCTTGGGCTTCAAGGGGTCCGGCGATTGGCGGCCCGATGTCGTCCATGCACACGACTGGCTGGTGGCCCACCCGGCGATCGCCCTGGCCGAGCACTTCGACGTGCCGCTGGTGTCGACGCTGCACGCCACCGAGGCCGGCCGGCACGGCGGCTGGGTATCCGGACGCATCAGCCGGCAGGTGCATTCGGTGGAATGGTGGTTGGCCCGCGAATCCGACTCGCTGATCACGTGCTCGGCCTCGATGCTCGATGAGGTAACTCAGCTGTTCGGGCCCGAACTGCCGCAGGTTCACGTCATCCGCAACGGAATCGATGTCACCCGTTGGGTGTTCGCTCCCCGACTGCCCTCTGATGGGTCCGCTCCGGTGCTGCTTTTCGTCGGACGGCTCGAGTACGAGAAGGGCATCCACGACGCCATCGCGGCGCTGCCCAAGATTCGCCGCTCGCACCCGGGAACGGTGTTGGTGGTCGCGGGTGATGGCACGCAGCAGGATTGGCTCCTCGAACAGGCGCGCAAGCACAAGGTCGTCAAGTCCGTTCAGTTCCTGGGCAACCTGGACCACGAGGGTCTGTTGCAGTGGCTGCATCGCGCGGACGCCATCTTGTTGCCCAGCCATTACGAGCCGTTCGGCATCGTGGCGCTGGAGGCCGCGGCCGCCGGTACTCCCCTGGTGACCTCGACCGTCGGCGGGCTGGGCGAAGCCGTCATCGACTGCGAGACCGGATTGTCCTTCGCCCCACGCGATGTGGCAGGCATCGCCGATGCGGTCAAACGCACCCTCGATGACCCGGCCGCTGCCGCCGAGCGGGCCGTGGCGGCACGGGCCCGGCTCACCGCGGACTTCGACTGGGCCACCGTAGCCGACGAAACAGCTCAGGTTTACTTGGCCGCCAAACGCCGGGAACGGGAGCCGTTGGGCCGCAGCGTTATCGTCGAGCGTCCGCTGCCAGACCGCTAACCTCCATTCCGCGAGCAGACAACTGTTGCACGCAAAATCCTGAGACACCTGTGCGATGCATGTCTGTTCAGCGAGAGAAGGGACTCACACCGTGACCGATGCGGCGGCACTGGCGGCGAAGCTGGTCGAGTCCGACCCCCAGTTCCAGGCGGCCATTCCCGACCCTGAGGTGATGGATTCCCTGCTGGTACCCGGACTGCGGTTGTCGCAGGTACTGCACGCTCTACTGACCGGCTACGCCGACCGGCCGGTCATGGGTTTCCGGTCCCGCGAATCGGTCGTCGACCCCGCCACCGGCCGCACGGTCGATCGGCTGCTCCCCGCCTTCCAGACGATCACCTACAGAGAGCTCCGCGAGAACATCTCAGCCATTCTCGCCGAGTGGCAGCACGGCCCCAACGCCGTGGGTGCCGACGACTTCGTTGCCACCATCGGCTTCTCCAGCCCCGACTACGTCACTCTCGACCTTGCCACGCTCATGAACGGGTCAGTGTCGATTCCGCTGCAACACAACGCATCAGTGGCCCAGCTGCGCATGATGCTGGAGGAGACCAGTCCTCGGCTGGTGGCGGCGAGCGCGGACAGTCTCGATCTCGCGGTGGAGGCAGCACTCGGGCTTACAGATCTGCGGCGGGTGGTGGTATTCGACTACCGGCCCGACACCGATGATCATCGCGAAAAGCTCGCCGCGGCAAGGGGCCGCCTACAGGAAGCCGGCATGAAGGTCGTTGTCGAGTCACTCGCGGAAGTCATCGCGAAGGGACGACGGCTGCCCGAGCCCGTGCTGTACACGGCCGGCGATGATCAGCGCACGGCGCTGATCATGTACACCTCTGGCAGTACCGGCGCGCCCAAGGGCGCGACGTTCACCGAGTGGACGGTGACCCGTTTCTGGTCCTCGGGTGCGGCACCCAACCGGGACACCCCGATCATCAACGTCAACTTCCTGCCGCTCAACCACCTCGCAGGCCGAGTGGGGCTACTGACCGCCTTCATTCCCGGCGGCACGTGTTACTTCGTTCCGGAGAGCGATTTATCCACACTCTTCGAGGACTGGCAGCTGGCACGCCCCACCCACATGGGCGTGGTGCCGCGAGTGGTCGACATGCTCTTCCAGCATTACCAAACCCGTGTCGACGCACTCACGGCCGCAGGAGCCGATGCAGCGTCTGCCGATCACACGGCCAAAACCGAGCTGCGCGAAGACGTTCTCGGTGGGCGCGTGGTCGCGGGCATGCTCGCCACGGCGCCGCTGTCCCCCGAAATGAAGACCTTCCTGGAGTCCTCCCTCAACTTCCACCTACTCGATCTGTATGGCTTGACCGAGGTGGGCGGCGTGTTCCGCGATGGCAAGATCTCCCGCCCGCCGGTACTCGACTACAAACTCGTCGACGTCCCCGAGTTGGGGTACTACACCACCGATAAGCCCCATCCCCGTGGCGAATTGCTGGTCAAGAGCGCCACCGCGACGCCCGGGTACTACAAGCGTCCCGATGTCACCGCCGAGGTGTTCGACGCCGACGGCTATTACCGGACCGGTGACGTCATGGCCGAGATCGCGCCCGACGAGCTGGTGTACGTGGACAGGCGCAACAACGTCATCAAGCTCGCCCAAGGCGAGTTCGTCGCGGTGGCCAACCTGGAGACGGTGTACGTCGGCGCACCGCTGGTTCGCCAGATCTTCGTCTACGGCAACAGCGAACGCGCGTACCTGTTGGCGGTCATCGTGCCCACCGAAGAGGCACTGCAGCGTTACACCAATTCGCCCATCGACATGAAGAACTCGATCCGGGAGTCGCTACAGCGGACCGCCCGCGCCAACCATCTGCACTCGTACGAACTTCCGGCCGACTTCATCATCGAAACCACCCCGTTCACGATCGAGAGCGGCATGCTCGCGGCCGTAGGTAAACCGATACGGCCCAAGATGATCGAGCACTACGGCGGTCGGCTTGAACAGCTCTATGCCGACCTCGCCGAGGCCCGCGTCCAAGAGCTACGGCTGCTGCGCGATACCGCACAGCAGCGACCGGTCATCGAGACCGTCACCGAGGCCGCCCAGGCACTGCTCGGCATGTCCTCGGACGCGGTGCGTCCCGACCATCACTTCATCGATCTCGGCGGAGACTCGCTGTCGGCGTTGACCTTTTCCAACCTGCTGCGCGATCTGTTCGACGTCGAAGTACCGGTTGGTGTGATCACCGGTCCCGCAGCTGATCTGCGCAAGCTCGCCGCTTACATCGAGGCTGCGCGTGAGAGCAACATTGCCACGGCGACCAGCGTGCACGGGCCGGACGTGGCCGTCATCAACGCCAGTGAACTCACGCTCGACAAGTTCATCGACGCCGAGACGCTCGGCAACGCCTCCATACTTGCCGCGCCCTCCGGCGCCGTGAACACGGTGCTACTCACCGGCGCCAACGGGTATCTCGGAAGATTCCTGTGCCTGGAGTGGCTCCAGCGGTTGGCACAGTCCGATGGACAACTGATCTGCCTGGTCCGCGGTGACGACAACGGCGACGCCCTCGCTCGTCTCGAGGCCGCATACGGCGATACCGACCAGGCACTGCTCGACGAATTCCGTGCGTTGGCTCGGCGCCATCTGCGAGTAGTCGCCGCCGATATCGCCCAGCCTCGCCTCGGGGTAGATGACGCGACGTGGGAGCAACTGGCCCGCGAGGTCGACAAGATCGTCCATCCGGCGGCACTGGTGAACCACGTGCTCCCCTATAACCAGCTGTTCGGTCCCAATGTCTTTGGCACGGCGGAGGTTATCCGTCTGGCACTGACCACGCGAATGAAGCCGGTGACCTACCTATCGACAATGGCAGTCGCCATGGCGGTGCCCGACTTCGACGAGGACGGCGATATTCGCACGGTCAGCCCGACTCGCCATATCGGCGCGAGTTACGCCAACGGTTATGCCAACAGCAAGTGGGCCGGCGAGGTGCTGCTGCGGGAGGCACACGATTTGTGTGGCCTGCCGGCCAGCGTCTTTCGCTCCGACATGATCCTTACCCACCGCCTGTATAGCGGTCAGCTCAACGTCACCGACGCCTTTACCCGCATGCTGCTGAGCCTCGTACTCACCGGAATCGCACCGCGCAGCTTCTACCAGGGAAGCTCCGACGGAGACCGTCCACGAGCGCATTACGAAGGGCTGCCGGTAGATTTCGTCGCCGAGGCAATCACCACCTTGGGTCTGGCCAACTCCGAGGGATTCCGGTCGTACGACGTCATGAACCCACACGACGACGGCATATCCGTGGACACCTTCGTCGACTGGCTTATCGAAGACGGTCACGCCATCGACATCATCGACGACTACGCCGAATGGCTATCTCGCTTCGAGACGGCGCTACGGGGCCTGCCGGACGAACTGCGGCGCAGCTCAGTACTACCCCTCCTGGACGCCTATCGGGCGCCGGGCCACCCGCGGCGCGGCGCCGATATACCTACCGACATGTTCCGGAAAGCAGTGCAGGACTACAAGATCGGGAGCGACTGCGACAGCGCCGACATTCCACATCTCGACCGCGCGCTCATCTCCAAGTACATATCGGATCTGCGCGCGCACGGGTTGCTCTGAACGCGTACGCGGCCCGATCAGCTGAACGGTGAGCGCGTCGTTAAAGCGACTCGTGAACAGCTCGGCTGGTGACTTGCAGGCCGATCTTCAGAAGTGTGGTGGTGGTGGCCCGCTGGTCATCCATCATTGCGAACAGATCTTCGATCACTCTATTTCGATGCCATGTTCGTTCCCATGCAACCATTCGAACGCAAAGCCACCAGCGGGACTTAGGGTCAGTGCATGCCACGCCTGTCGTAGCCCAGCCCGCCGGCCCGAACTCGGATGATCTGGCGTTTCGTGATGAAAGGCCACCCACCACATCAGATATAACAGCTGTTCAAGATCAGAGCGTAGGCCTTGGACCAAGAATCCAGAAGCTGTGCCAGACGAGCCGCCCATTCCGCAGTGGCTGGCTTGGTGAGGTCCTGACTGCGGCGTTCGGTGTACAGCGTGCTCATCGCGATCACCGTGTTTTTGAACATTTCAAACTTGTTCTTCTCGCGGGCATTCTCAAGGTTCACACTAGCGCTCACCGCCAAGCTGACGATGCTATTGAACAACCGAAGATCGCTCTCGACAACCAGCTCCCCTGATTCCTTCGTTGGAAAAGGATCCGAGGCGGGAGCGATCCTGATCGCCAATGCGTCGATTCTCCCGGACGCGGACCGAATGATCTGGCAATCCTGCGGCGAAGCCGGGTCATCGGGTCGAGTGTCAGCCGGTGCCGGTGGCGCACCAGAATCATCAACTGGCGCCGGTGATACAGGCGCCGGTAGCTGGCCCGGAGCATCTTCGGCGCGCGGCGTTGCCGAGCCTCCCGGAGGAAACAGTCCGGGACTAGGGTCCGGTAGAGGATCGATCGGTGGATCAGCCAACCAGCCAGACAAGTCGCGGAGGGCTGGAGACGACGCTTTGGCCACGTTGCCTCCAATCCCTACCTGGACACCACCTAAGGTAAGCGAAACCACACACACCGCCATGCAACGGACGGTGTGGGCCAATATCTGACTCAACCGGCCTACGTGCTGCATATTAGTTGCCCGGGAGCTTTAGCGGCGGTGCCTGAATGTGATTCGCGGGGAAGTCGGGCATAGGAAGACCTGTCATGTATCCCGGAAGGGTTGCATTCGTCCCCGGACGATATCCGCTTGACCCCGTGCTGATTTCGCTAGCCAGCGGACCCAAACCACCGGGCACGTATCCCGGCACGATGCCGGGCTGCGGCGAGCTAACACCTGGAGCCTGCCCCCCCGCATATGGGCTCATCTCGCCATAAATCGCCGCCCCAGGCGCGCTGGAATTGTACGGATTGAGATATGGATTGGGCGCTGGCGCCGGTGCAGGCGCTGGTATCGGGTCCGCGTGAGCGAGCGCCGAACCAACCCCTAATCCAACCAAGCTCACCGACATAACCGCGAACGCCGACCTCGCTACTAGCTTGTGCATAGTGCTCCTAATCGCATTACAGGAATTGAACTTCTGGCGACCAAAGGCTTGCCCACACTAGATCTGAATGGGCTCGCCATAAGTTGCCAACGAGGAGTGCGTGAAATCGGTCGTGATACTCAGCAGCGTGAAAGACCGAACGGTGACCGGGCCTCCGCATGCGTCGATCTTGATATGCATGTTCCGCACCCGCAACCGCGCCTCACTGCCTCTGAGAGCCATACTGTCCATCGGAATAGCGACAATTCCGCCGGGTCGCAATGTGAACTGCAACCCTCCATTGATGCCCGCACCCGCGCCCACTGCGCCGAAGCCCGCACCAAACGGCCCCGGCCCACCGAAGATCCCGCCGACTCCACCGCCCACGCCAGCACCTACACTCCCACCCAAAGTGATGCCCTGACTTAGATCGATCTGGCATCCCATCTGGTAGCCGATGGTGAGCGATGCTGAGGTCACGGGGTTGCTTCCCTGACCGTTAATCTTTCCAACACCCGTGAACTGCACGAATGCTTCCCTCGAAAACGCCGTCGCAGCCAGATTCGGAACTGGGTTAACTTCCTCGTCGAGAGTGCTTACTTCAATGCCCCAGCCATCTTCGGTCCGATCAAGCAAATTCGAGTCAGGCAGACCCTGCGCATTCGCAGCCACAGCGCTCGTGGAGAGCATCGCCAACACCGCGAAGAGGCCCGAAACCGCCCGGATAGCCGTGTGCGCCGATCCCCATCGCCGAGTTGAATTCTTTAGCGGATTCATCGTCACCTTTCCCGTCACCTTTCCGAAATTCTCGACTAGAAAAACTCTTCACATAACCTAAATGCACGGCAACTCAAAATGAAAACATGTCCGTTGCCCCCCATGAAGCACCTACAACATGTTTGAAGCGCGCAGTATCACCGTCTTGCACTTCGCGGTTCATCCATCAGGCAACTGGCGAGGACGATATATAGCGAATATAACGGCCGCAAATTATTGGTGTGTGACAAGGATCATAGATGCTCGATTCATGATTGCTTGGAGATAGCTGGTAGATGGCGTTATTACAGGTCAATGACCATTACGCTGATCGCCACACAGCAACGCCCTCGATAAAATGACTATTGCTTTCTGAGCAATAGTCATTACTTAGCAAACAACATTGCGTGCGATTCAGTTTGATACCTCCAAGCAGTCGGCGGATCATTCCCGACGCTCCAATATTGAGGTACGTGATCAATCGATCCGCGCCCTCATCGATACTCATGGCCAGAGCCCGCAAAATTGTCCATCCCTTACTTGGATATAATCGGCAACGTGGATGTAAGAGGCCTCGAGATACACGACTTGCGCTGCTTCGTCGCAGTGGCAGCGAGGCTAAACTTCACTCGTGCTGCGGCCGATCTTCACATGTCCGTTCCTCCGCTTAGCCGGCGGATCCGCGCCATGGAAGGGACACTCAAAACAACGCTATTTATTCGCGATACGCGCCGGGTGGTTCTAACCCCGTCAGGCGTCAAACTGCTCCCGCTCGCCGAGAAGATACTCCACCAATTCGATGCCTTGCCGGATGTTGTGTCACATGATCTCGCCTTCAGCCGTCAAACAATTAGGTACGGCGTACCGCCCTGGCTCCACCCAGAACTGTCCTCCAGGCTCGAGCGCCTCGAGGAGCTCTACGCCGAGCGGCTGACGCTGATCAGGCGACGGCGAAGGAGCCAGGAAGCCATCGGTGCGATAGTGCGGAAAGACTTGGTGTTCGGCTTCGCGCGGTCAGCACCAACTAACACCACATTGAGCAGCGTCGTTGTTCGGCAAGAGAGCGTAGGGGCAGTGCTGTCGAGAGCGGACTACGGTGCGCGTACATCAATCTCCCTCGAAGAACTCATCGAGCTCGACTACGTCACCGATCGGCGTGACAGCGACACCGAATACCGACGACAGGTAGATGGACTACTAAGGGCCACAATCCTTCTCAAGCGATTACGACACAACCCCGCCGATCATTCTTCAGCCGCTGAAGCCATCAGCACAGGCGGAGCATTCGCGATAGCACCCATCTCGGAAGGCGCCAGAGAGACCTCTGACCTCTACCACTCTGCAGAGACAGTGTGCCTGCCTATAGACGATCTCGACTTCGTCCTGCCAACCTGTCTGGTGTGGAGCACGGAGCTGGCTCAGAACGACAGAAATTCGCGGGATGTGATCGACACGGCTGTACGTTTATGCCAGGGGGGCGCCCCCCTCCTTGATTCAGCGTAGCCCGGCTCGCTCAGACCCGACGAACTGAGAATCAGTGCACGTGGTCGGCGATCTGCCCCTGCTCACCAAACAACACGGCATTCCACTTCGCGATGAGTTCGGTGTTGTCCACGTCATCCGGGTGAAAGTCCTTGCGGCTGTATGACGCTAGCCGCCGAAACACCTCGCGCGAGAAGAAGGGCGAGCGGAACAATCGCAGGGCACTACGCAGGAAGATCCCGGGGTTGTAGAAGTCCGGGTCCCGAATTAACGATATGAACGACGCACACGCGGCGAGCGAGAAGAACCCACATGTGGTGAACCACATGACAAATACCCGCATGCGGTGAGTACCACCGACGGCCTGATAGACATCGAAAGCCACCGCACGGTGCTCAGATTCCTCCAGCGCGTGCCACAGCAGCATGGATCGAACCTCACCCTGTCCCAACATCTGTTGGGCCCGTTCATCGGCCAGGAGCGTCTCGGCCAGAATCGCGGTGTAGTGCTCCAGCGCCGCGGTCATCGCAAGGCAGTACTTCGCCGAGGAGTAGCGCGTGCGCGTTTCCAGTCCCCTGCGAGTCGCCCGATCGATGAACGCGGTCGGATAGCCCATCTCCTGCAGGCGCTCGTTGAGCTCACGGTGCTCACGGCTGTGTGTCGCCTCCTGGCCGATGAACCCGGCCACCTGCTTCTTGAGCTCCGGATCGGTGATCTGATCGGCGACCGCGCGCACCGAGCGGATCATGAACGCCTCACCCTCGGGGAAAGCCCCCGAGAGCACCGCCACGACGTGACTCATCCCCAAGTCGTCCTGCACATAGTGACGCCGCATGGAACCGGCCGGATAACGAAACTTGATCCGCCTGGTCTTGATTTCCCGTTCCACCATCACCTCACCCCGCCGCCGGTCTCCCCACAAGTATCACCAGCGATACCGACACGCGTGGAGCCAGGTCCTAGTGCAGGTGCCCGGCCAGCTGCCCGTTCTCCCCGAAAAGCTCGGCATGCCATTTCTCGATGAGTTCGGTGTTGTCGGAATCGTTGGGGTGGAATCCCGGACGGTTGTACTCACCGATGCGGCGGCGCACCTCGCGGCTCAGGAACGGCAAGTGCCGCAATGCCGCAATGCTTTTCACCAGCCGGACGGGGTTGTATGCGGCCTTGTCACGCAGCAGCGAGATCACCGTCTCAAAGAATGTGGTGTATATGAACGCGATGGTGGTACGCCTCATTACCCAGATGCGCAGCCGCTCACTACCGCCGACCGCGCGGTAAACGTCGAATGTGACGCAACGGTGCTCAGCCTCTTCGAAGGCATGCCACAGCAGCATGGAACGCACCTCGCCCTCGCCGAGCATGTCCAGGGCGCGTTGATCGGTCAGCAGGGTCTCCGCGAGTACCGCGGTGTAATGCTCCAACGCGGCCGTGACGGCCAACGTGTAGATCGGCGGGTAGTTCCGGGTCTGGAAGTTAAATATCCGGCGAGCCAGCCGCTCGACGAACGCGGTGGGATATCCCATCTCCTGCAGGCGCTCGTTGAGCTCACGATGCTCGCGCCCGTGGGTCATCTCCTGGCCGATGAACCCGGCCACTTGCTTCTTGAGTTCGGGATCGGTGATCTGGTCCGAGTAGCGCCGGACCGACCGGATGAAGAACTCCTCACCCTCCGGAAACACCGCCGACAGCATCGCCATCATGTGACTCGATACCAGGTCACCCTGCACAAAATGACGGTCCAGCGAACCCGGATGGTAGCGAAACTTGATACGGCGGGTCTTGATAGGCCTGTCCATACTCAGCTTCCCACTACCCCGCACTGACTGATTTCTGTCGGCATCGCCAACGCGCTCAGGGTACCGCAGTTCGCCGAGATTCCGATGACCCAGGCCTTGACATATACCTATATCGGCATATGTTTCGTTCATGGCTCGCACCCCCACGACCGCTGACGCGTTCAACGCGATCGCCGAGGCGGGCCGGCGTGACCTTCTCGGCGCCATCGGTACCGGCGAGGTCACCGTGAACGAACTGGTGACGCGGACCCGGATGGGCCAATCGCAGGTGTCCAAGCATCTGGGCGTGCTCCGCGCCGTGGATCTGGTGCGGGTGCGCTCACATGGACGGCAGCGTTTCTATCGCGTCAACGGTGCGGCCCTGCGGCCCGTCCACGACTGGGTGGCCGCGTTCGAACGCACCTGGAACCAGCGCCTCGACCGACTCGACGATCTGCTCACCGAACTCAAGAAAGAGGAAATAGAATGACAGTTAGCAATCGCTACGGCAGCGCCACCGTCGAACTTCCCTCGGACACAACAATTCTGATCACCCGATCGTTCGACGCACCGGCCGCGTTAGTTTTCCGCACGCTCACCGAACCCGAGCTGGTCAAGCGCTGGTGGGGATTCGAGACCGCACGATGGCAGGTCTGCGACATCGATCTGCGGGTCGGTGGCACGTGGCAGTACGTGGTCAGCCAACCGTGTGAGTCCGAGCCGGACATGGAGGTCGCCTTCCACGGCGAGTACCGCGAGATCGACGCGCCGCATCGACTGGTCAGCACCGAGGTGTTCGAAGGTGTGCCCGACTGCGAGGCGCTCGTCTCCACCACCCTGGATGAGGCCGATGGCGTCACCGCCATGCGGGTCCTGGTGCAGCACAGCTCCAAGGAACATCGCGACGGACACATCAACTCCGGCATGGAAGGCGGTATGCAGGTCAGTTACAACCGCATCGAAGACCTGCTGCGCGACCTGGACTGAAATAGGGCGTCCCGCGGCTGTGTTGCAGCCACGGTGAGCAACCACTTCACCTCCGAGTACATCGCCACCAATCCGCAGTGGGTCGACGAGCAGATCGAGATCTACGAATCCAGCGGCGGAGCCGAGGGCACCACATTCGACGGTATCCCCGTCGTGGTGCTGTACACCATCGGCGTGAAATCGGGACAGATCCGCAAGGCCCCGCTCATGCGCGTCGAGCACAAGGGCGTGTACCTGGCGGTCGGCTCTATCGGCGGTGCGCCGAAGAATCCCGCCTGGGTCGCGAACCTGCGGGCCAACGCCCTGATCGACCTGCGCGACGGAGAAAACGTGAAGACAGTGCGCGCTGACGAGATCACCGACGAGACCGCGCGTGCCGCCTGGTGGGAACGTGCCGTGGCGGCCTTCCCTTCCTACGCGGAGTACACGAAGCGCACCACGCGAGTCTTTCCGCTGTTCACCCTCACTCCGGTGAGCTAGCGGCCGCCTTCTTGCGTTCGATATCGGCCAGCGCCTCGGCTAGTTGCGCACGCTGCGCGGCCGAGGCGTCCCAGGCCACCTTGCGGTTCTTGACGACCCTGGCCGGCGCCCCAACGGCGATCGAGTAATCCGGGATCACACCCTTGACTACGGCATGGGCGCCGAGCACGCAACCACGGCCGACAATCGTGTCGCGAAGGACTGTCACCTTGGTGGCGATCCAGGTGTCCGGCCCGATGCGCACCGGGGATTTAGCGATGCCCTGGTCCTTGATCGGGTAGGTGATGTCGTCCATGCGGTGGTCGAAATCGCACACGTAGCACCAGTCGGCCATGAGGGCGGAGTCACCGAACTCGATGTCGATGTACGCGTTGACGACGTTGTCCTTCCCGAACACCACCTTGTCGCCCAGACGTAGGGACCCCTCATGGGCACGTAACGAGTTTCCGTCACCGATGTGCACCCATCGGCCGATCTCCATCCGGGCCAGCTCGGGTGTGCAGTGGATCTCGACGTTCTTGCCGAGGAACAGCATGCCGCGCGTGACGATGTGGGGGTTGGAGAGCTTGAACTTGAGCAGGCGCCAGTACCGCACCAGGTACCACGGCGTGTACGCCTTGTTCGCGATCACCCATCGCAAGGACGCCTTGGTCAGGAATTTGGCCTGCGCCGGGTCGCGTAGGCGCTGTCCGCGCCACCGCTTGTGCAGGGGAGCGCCCCACATCGTCGTCATGGCCGCACAGCCTACGGGACGCGGCAGGACGCGCACGCTACCCTGCGATGGGCCGGACCGCCCCCTATGGAAGGAGTGCCTCACCGTGCTTTCCCGGGCACGAGTACTCGCGAGCATTGCTTTCGCGACGCTCCTCACCGTCACCGGATGTTCCGGCGATGATTCCTGGATCAACATCAAGGCGGCGCCCGGCTGGTCCGCCACCTACGCCGACGCGCATAACAGCAGCTACACACCTACCGAGGGCGCTCGCGAGCTGACCCTGGAGTGGAGCCGGAACACCAAGGGCCAGATACGCAGTGCCGCGGCGATCGGTATCGACAACTTCATCGCCGTGAGCGCCGACACCCCATCCGGTTGCACGCTCATGGAGTGGGAGAACAACAAGGCCGCCCGCCAGCGCTGGTGCACCCGGATGGTTACCGGAAGCCCATGGTCCGGACCGCTCTCCGACGGCTACAACAACATTTACATGGGTCAGCCCGGAGCCGTGGTGTCGTTCCCGCCCACCCAGTGGATTCGGTGGCGCAAGCCCGTCATCGGCGCACCGACCACACCTAAGATCGTCGAGCCGGGACGGCTTCTCGTCGTCACCCACCTCGGTCAGATACTGATTTTCGACGCCCAGCGTGGCGAGGTTGTCGGTACCCCCATGGATCTGCTCGAAGGGGTCGACCCCGCCGATCCACGGCGCGGCCTGGGTGATTGTGAAGCGGCAAGGCCCCAATGCCCGGTATCCGCCTCCCCCGCCTACGACCCGGAGACCGGCACGATTGTCACCACGCTGTGGCAGCCGGGCAAACCGGTACCGGTGTTGCTGGGCATCACCTACGACGCCGACGGCAAGATCACTCTGAAACACAAGTGGGCCAACAAGATCATCGATGAAGGCGTAATCGGCTCCCCCGTGATGTCCCAGGATGGCGAGACGGTCTACATCAACGACCGCAAGGGTTCACTCCACGCGATGCACACGTTCGATGGCAGCCAGAAATGGTCGGTGCCCTTAGGATTCAACGCCACGACGCCGCCCTCGGTAGCACCGGACGGGACCATCATCGCCGGAACCGGCGACAAGGCCACCCTGGTGGGTATCAAGGACGCCGGCGGCAATGGTGAAATCGCCTGGCGTCGCGATGATCTCGCTCCACTCTCGACATCAAGCCAGGCCGCCGGAAACGTGGGCTACGCCGTTGTCAAGGACGGGGACAAAGGCCTGGCCCTGGTGGTGTTCAACACCCCGGACGGAGCGACCATCAACCGCTACGCATTGCCTGATGCCACCGGCTTTCCGGTCGGCATCTCGATCGGACCGGATCAGCGGGTGATCGTCACGCTCAGCGAGGGCTTAGTGTACGGGTTCCGCCCGGGGACCTAGCCTCACAGACGAATGCTGTTGCACCACTGCCTATCCGGGTGATCACGACCGATAACGCCGCACTACCCCGCAACTTCAGCCTGGTACGCAGCACTGCCGGATCGAGATCGACTCCGCGCACGGTGATCTCCACGGACCCACAATCGCGAGCGGCGAGCGCCTGGCGCAGCCGCTTCTCGCTGTACGACAGCGAATCGAGCACCCGATAGCCCTGCACACCGGCAGGTACGGAATCCCCCGACAGATAGGCAATACGGGGATCCAATTGCCACAGCCCATGTCGCACAGCGTATTGCCGCACCAGACCTGCGCGCACGACCGCGCCGTCGGGGTCGATGATCCATTCCCCCGCGTCGGCGACCACACAGTCATCGGGGTCGTCATCGGTCAGCTGATATCCGTCGCCGGCCGTGGTGAGTACGGTGGCGCGCCTGCGCGCCCGAGCCAACCCCGCCGACCACAGACATGCCTCGCGGACGCCCCCGTCGAGCGAAACAACCTCGACCTCGCCGGCAAACCCGGTCTGTTCCCGCAGATCGGTGAAGTCCAGTCCCGGAGCGCATTTGACGACCAGATCGCGATCGGCGTATGTCCGCAGCACCACGTCCAGGGGTGGCGAGTAGGCCGACGGATCGAATCGTCGGCGCCCTCCGGAGCGGCGCCCCGGATCGGCAATCACCACCTCGGCGCGGCTGGACGGTGCCAGCGCATCCGCCCGACACACCAGAACCTGTTTGCCAATGTTGTGGCGCGCCATTGCCGTTCGCACCGGATCGAGATCGCTGCCGATGACCGTGGCGGCAACGCCGTCGAGGGCGGCGAGCTCGGTCCCCACCGAGCAGGTGACATCATGTACCACCCGCCCGGTCAGTCGCCCGGCCCGGTGTCGCGCCACCACAGCGGGCGTCGCCTGCTGTAGCGCGTCATCGGTGAAGAGCCAGTCCTTCACATCGCCCAGCTTGGCTACCGCCTTACGGCGCAGCTGCACGGTCTGCGCCAGCACCGCGGCGCGGTCGCCGAATTCGGTGCGCAGGGCCGCCGTATCGGCCACCAGGGTGCCCGCCGTGAACGTGTACGCGGACGCGGACGCCAGGTCCGCACTGCCCGCCTCCGACGACAGATACGCGACGTCGGGAAGCTCGAACACCGGCGGGTTTTCGCGTGATTACGAGGGCTTGAGCCCGGTGATCATCACGTTGTAGTACCAGCCCTTCGGCACCACGTGACGCCACACGTTCTCGTCCACCCAGCTGAGCGCCTTCCAGCCGCCGAACGCGAACTTCGCCCAGCCCCACCCCAACTTGCCGGGCGGCACCGTCGACTCGAACGTGCGCACCGGCCACCCCAGCATGGCCGCGGTGAATTCCTCACTGGCGGTCCGCACCGCGACGGCGCCGGCATTGCCGGCCATCTTCTCCAGATCTGCCGGATCAAAGGTGTGCAGGTCAACGACCCATTCCAGGGCCGCGGCGCGCGAATTCTCGTCGAGCTCCTCCTGCGGACGCCGCCAGCTCTCCAGTCCGGGCAGCTTCATCGCCTGGACCGTGGCCTTCCACGTCAGATTCGCGAGCGCGCGAGCGTACAGATTCCCGACGGTGGTGGGCTCGCCGGCGAAGATGAACCGTCCACCCGGCTTGAGCACCCGCAGCACCTCACGCAGCGACAGCTCGACATCGGGAATGTGGTGCAGCACGGCATGGCCGACCACCAAATCGAAGGTGTTGTCGTCGTAAGGGATCCGCTCGGCATCGGCAACCCGGCCGTCGACGTCCAGGCCCAGTTCCTTGCCGGTACGCGTGGCGACCTTGACCATGCCCGGCGACAGATCGGTGACCGAACCACGGCGCGCGACGCCTGACTGCATCAGATTCAGCAGGAAGAAGCCGGTGCCACAACCCAGCTCCAGGGCGCGGTCATAGGGCAGCTCGCGCTGATCCTCGACAGGCACGATGGCGTCGAACCGGCCGCGCGCGTAGTCGATGCAGCGCTGGTCGTACGAGATGGACCACTTCTCGTCGTAGGTCTCCGCTTCCCAGTCGTGATACAGGATCTGGGCGAGTTTGTTGTCCTCAAAAGCGGCAGCGACCTGCTCCGCAGTGGCCTTGGTCGTCGGCTCGGAAATCTCCGTCATGGCCGTCAGCCTAACGCCTGGTTAGGCTCCCCTGAACCGGGCCGTCCCCGGGCCGATCTCCAGCTGAGCGGCCACCCCGTCCGCACGGTCCTGTGTCGCGAACACCTGGCAAAACAGCTCGCGTTCCCTGTCCAGTCCCCCGGCCAGCGGACTGTCGAAACCGTGATCGATTGCCTGCTTAGCGGCGGCGAGAGCCAAGGGCGGCCCGTCGACGAAGCGCCGGGCCCAGACAGCGGCCTCGGTGTACACATCATCGGGCGCCACCATCTGATCCAGGAGCCCCATCCGCAGGGCCTCCTTGGCGTCGACCAAGCGGCCGCTGAACACCATTTCCTTGGCCCGGCTCAAGCCCACAACGCGCGCCAGCCGCACTGTCCCGCCACCGCCCGGGATCATGCCCGCCAGAATCTCCGGCGAACCCACCTTGACGTTGTCCCCCGCGATCCGCCAATCGGCTGCCAGCGCCAGCTCCAGGCCGCTGCCCAACGCATATCCCGTGATCGCGGCGATCGTGGGTTTGGTCAGCTCTGCCACTGCGGTCAGCGCGGCCTGCCGGTCGCCGGCGCTGCGCGACATCTCGTCAGGGGTCAACTCCGACAGTTCGGCTAAATCATCACCAGTGCAAAAGATTTCATGTCCGCCGTAGACGATGACGACGCGGATGTCGGTGCGCGCGTTTGCCTCGGCGGCAGCCTGGGCGAGTTCGCGATACATCTGGCGGGTTAGGGCGTTCGTGGGCGGACGCGACAGCGCGACGGTGCCGATGCCGGGATACTCGGGCGCGGTACGTACCGAGACGAATTCGGGTTCGGTCATGCCAGCTCCGGCCCGGTTGACTCGGGGATCTCCACGGCGCCCTGCCGGGCGGCCTCGTAGCGGTCCACATCGTCGAACTGGACGAACCATCGGCCGTCCTGCTCCGTCAAGATCGGCATGATCGGAGCGATGTGTCGCGCCGACGCCAGCACCTCCGAGACCGTCGCGCCGGACGAGGACACGGCGTCAAGCTGTGACCAGGTGGGCGGAAGCAGAAAGCTGCGTCGCTCGGTAAAGGCCGATATCGCGGCCTCGGGGGTCTGCCAACCCGAGGCGACGGCCTCGGTGTTGTCGCCGTCGGCGTCCTGCCCCGACGGCAACGCCGCGACGAAGAAGAAGGTGTCGTAACGACGCGGCTCCGCCTCGGGGGTGATCCAGTTGGCCCACGGCCGCAGCAAGTCCGCCCGCAGCAAAAGCCCCTCACGCTGCAGAAACTCGCCGAAGGACAGCGTCTTGTCGGAGAGGTCGTGGCGGGCCTGACGGTAAGCGGCCGCGTCTCGCACGATCTCGGCCTCTGAGGTGCCCGCGAACAGCACCCCGCACTCCTCGAAGGTCTCGCGGGCCGCGGCACACACCAATGCCGACGCCAGCTCGGGCGACACACCGAACCGCTGCGCCCACCAGTCGACATCCGGGCCCACCCACGGCAGGTCGGCACGCAGATCGCGGGAGTCCACTCCACCGCCCGGGAACACGGTCATCCCACCGGCAAAGGCCATGGCGTTATCGCGGCGCATCAGAAACGCCTCGACGCCGACGACCCCGTCTCGAATGAGCACGACGGTAGCCGCGGGTTTCGGCTGCGCTGGATTGCTCGGGGCTGGATCGTTGGAGGTTGGTGTCATCGAGGAGGGCTCCTTAAACTTTGCGCGCTAATGCGCCCGGTGGGCTGCCCGGGCCCGGGCACGTCGCGCGAAGTAGCGCCCGTCGATCATCTCAACCACGATCGACTGACCGAACGCGCGGGACAGGTTCTCGCTGGTCATCACATCCGCCAGCAGGCCCTGAGCGACAACCTCTCCCTCGGACAGCAACAACGCATGGCTGAAACCAGGCGGGATCTCCTCCACATGGTGGGTCACCAAAACCATCGCGGGCGCATCCGGGTCAGCGGCAAGCTCACCCAGCCGCGCCACGAGTTCCTCACGCCCGCCTAGATCCAGCCCGGCGGCCGGCTCGTCGAGGAGCAACAGCTCGGGATCGGTCATCAATGCACGCGCGATGAGCACTCGTTTGCGCTCACCCTCGGACAGCGTCCCGTAGGTGCGTTCGGCCAGATGCTCGGCGCCGAGGGTCTCGAGCATGTCCACAGCACGAGCAGTGTCGATCTCCTCGTACTCCTCGCGCCACCGCCCCAGCACCGCGTATCCGGCCGAGACCACCAGGTCACGGACCACTTCGTTATCCGGTATCCGCTGCGCGAGCGCGGCCGAGCTCAGACCGATCCGCGCCTTGAGCTCCGTGACATCGACACGCCCCAACCGCTCACCCAGGATGGCCGCGTGACCTGATGTGGGGTGCTCCATGGCAGCCGCTATCCGCAGCAATGATGTCTTGCCCGCTCCATTGGGACCGACAACCACCCACCGCTCGTCCAGCTCGACCGACCAGGTGACCGGGCCTACCAACACCTTGCGATTGCGCCGCAAGAGGACATCGCGGAAATCGAGCAGAAGGTCCGGATCAATTTCGGCCACGGGGCCATCGTGCCGCATCAAGCCCGGCGAGCGGCGAGCGGGAGCCATCTCGCGCGCCGTCCTGACCATGCGCCCGCGCCTCCATCGCGTATCCTCATCCATACGTCAGCAAGCTCGGAAGGAATTCTAGGCAACGATATGACAAACGATCTTGATCCGGATCCCTACCTGGACACGGTGCACAGTATCGGGCTTGCTAACCATCGACTCATCGCCCAGCTCGATGCCGAAGCAAGTCGAATCCAGCAACGTGCAGCTCACGGCGAGGATCGGTCCTGGGTACGGGATGACCTCAAGGCGTGGCGTCGCCGGGCCGATACCTTCCAGTCTCAGCTGCGCCGCGACACGACAGCCCTTGGCCAGTTGATCGACGCCAACCGGCGAATCCAGGGATCGGACAGTACGGAAGATAGTCGCACATCAAAACTTGATTCCTCGGTCGATAGCAACCGCAGCACCCTTTACCCATTCAAAGATCCCCGATCGCAAGAGGAATTCGTCGCCAGACTTAACCGGGTGTTCGCGGTGCTGCACACGCCCGGCCGTGGTCCGTACTCCAACAGCGAATTCCTAGTGTTCATGCGGACCGGGGGTACCGTAGTCTCAGCGCCTTATCTGTCACAGTTGCGGAACGGGCAGCGGGGACGGCCCTCCCTGCAGGCGCTGGAGAGCATCGCGCACGCTTTTCGCATCGACGTCCGTTACTTCACTGATAGTGGCTACGCGGACGAGCTGGACGAGGATTTGACCACTCTCGAGCTCGCCCAGAACGAAGCGGTGGCCGAGCTGACATCCGCACTGATCGACCTCCCGGACACCCTTCGCGAGCAGTTGCTCATCGACGCCGAGTCATTCGATCGGCGCAATCAGGCCGCTACATCCTGAGGTGATGCCGCCGGCACGACAGCTGCGGAGTTGTCGCGTTGCGTGCTCAGCACCGCACCCCAGCCACTGACGGCCAGTAGTCGCCGGGGCGTGAGCCGCAGCACCACCTGAATGAGGGGCCCGATCCCCAGCGCATAGAGCAGGGTCCCCACGCCCACGTTCCCGCCGAGCAGCCAACCCGTGGCCACCACGATGACCTCAATGGTGGTCCGGATCAGCCGCACTGATCGGCCGGTGCGATGGACCAGTCCAGTTGTCAGTCCATCACGAGGCCCCGGCCCCAGCCCGGCACCGACGTACAGCACTGTCGCAATCGCGTTCAGCAGTACGCCGCCGACCAAAAACCCCACCCGCGCGGCCATCGCCGACGGCGCGGGCAGCCAGGCCAGCGTGGAATCGACGGCAACGGCGATGACGACGATGTTGGCGATCGTCCCCACACCCGGCCTGTTACGCAAGGGAATCCACGCGAGAAGTACGACGGCACCGGTCACCGCCGAGGCCAGCCCTATGCTCATACCGGTACGCATGGAGAGCCCCTGATGGAACACGTCCCACGGGTCCAATCCGAGCCCCGCGCGCACCATGAGCGCCATCGAGAACCCGTACAGGTACAGACCCGCCAGCAGGGCAGTGCCGCGCGCACCCCAACCAATCCATTTCCCGGTCACCACTCGAGTTTCTCGGCCAACTGGCTTGTCTTTCAATAGCCAGTTGAGTCACACTGGCTTTTATGTCTGATCGCGTCGTCATTGCCGACACCCTGGCCCGTCACCTCGGCCAATGGCGCACCGCGGGATCGGCGGGCCCCGCGTACGGAGCGCTGGCGGACGCGATTCGGCTACTCGTCATCGACGGGCGGCTGCCCCTTGGCGCCCGCATCCCTAGCGAACGAGCATTGGCGAGTGCCCTGCATGTCAGCCGCACCACTGTGACCGCCGCGTACTCCGAACTTCGCGAGAACGGATACCTGCGCGGCCGACAGGGAGCGCGCAGCACCACTGCTCTACCCGGCCCCGACCGATCACATTCAGCTACCACAGGATTGGCGAGCGCGATGATCGACCTGCAAAATGCCGCCACCGCCGCACCGGCTGCCGCGATACTGGAGGCGTATCAGCTCGCCCTGGTCAAACTGCCGACCCACCTTCGGGGAATCGGTCATGAATTGGTGGGCATTCCGGAGCTGCGACCCCGCATCGCCGAGCACTTCTCTCGGCGCGGCCTGCCCACCGCAGAGGACCAAATCATGGTGACGTGCGGCGCCCAGCAGGCCATCGCGCTACTCCTGGGCACCTTCGTGGAGCCCGGCGACAGAGTCCTGGTGGAGCAGCCGAGTTACCACGGTGCGCTCGATGCGATCACCCAACGTGGTGCACGCCCTGTTCCGGTACCGATGCACACCCACGAACGCGAGTCGGGCTGGGATATGACCGGCCTGGAGACCACCATCCGTCAAACGGCTCCAAACCTGGCCTACCTGGTGCTGGACAATCACAACCCCACCGGCCTCACCATGCCACTTGCGCAGCGAAAAATCTTGGCGGACATCATCTCTCAGACCAGAACCCGCACGATCGTCGACGAGTCGCTCGTTGGATCCTGGCATGTGGCACCCACACCCGCGCCGATGGCCTCGCTGGTGGCGCGTCCCGATCTGGTGGTCACCATCGGGTCCATGTCGAAATCGTTCTGGGGCGGCATGCGCGTCGGCTGGATTCGTGCCGACCGCACCACCGTCGCCCGGCTCGCCGCGGTGCGCTCGGCCATGGACACCGGAACACCGATCCTCGAACAGCTGGCCGCCGCCGAGCTGCTGGAACGTGCGGACGAGGTGGAAGCCATGCAGCGAGAGACCCTTCGCGCACGGCGCGCCCTGGTGGTGGCCGAGCTGCACCGGCGGCTCCCCGATTGGGAGCTCCAGGAAGCCGAAGGCGGACTGTGCATCTGGGCCCGGCTGCCCGCTCCGATGAGTACTGCGCTCGCGGCCGCCGCCGCGCGCCTCGGGGTCCGCATTGCTGCCGGCCCACGGTTCGGGGTCGGCGGTTCGCTGGAACGTTTTGTGCGGGTGCCCTTCACCCAGCACGACGATCAGTTGTTACGCGGTGTCGAATTACTCGCCCAGGCCTGGCACACCGTGACCGGTGCTGCACCGCTTGCCGATTCGGCGATGGTGGGCTGACCCACACGGCTCTTAATCGTCGAGAATCTCGACGCGGCGCACTCCGCCGTCGACGGCGTCGGCGGCCTCGATCTCGGCGCGGGTCACCCCGAGAATGAACAACACCACATCCAGATACGGCTGACTCACCGACGCGTCGGCAACCTCGCGCAGTGCGGGCTTGGCGTTGAAGGCCACACCGAGCCCGGCCGCCGACAACATGTCGATATCGTTCGCGCCATCACCGACCGCCACCGTCTGCGCCAGCGGCACCCCCGCCTCATAGGCGAACTGCCGCAACGCTTTAGCCTTCCCCGGGCGGTCTACGACCTCCCCGATGACACGGCCGGTGAGCTTGCCATCCACGATTTCCAAGACATTGGCGGCCACGAAATCGAGGGCCAGGTCGTGGGCCAGCGGATCGATCACCTGCCGGAATCCGCCCGACACCACACCGCACGAATACCCCAGACGCCGCAAGGTCCGGATGGTGGTGCGTGCACCCGGGGTGAGCACCAGCTCCTCGGCCACCTCTTCGAGCACTGATTCTGGCAGCCCGGCCAGGGTGGCCACTCGCTGGTGTAGCGACTCGGCGAAGTCCAACTCTCCCCGCATGGCCGCCTCGGTGATGGCCGCGACCTGTTCCCTGGCCCCGGCACGATCGGCGAGCATCTCGATGACCTCGCCCTGAATCAGGGTCGAGTCGACGTCGAAGACGATGAGCCGCTTGGCCCGCCGGTCCAGGCTGCTGTGCTCGACGGCGATGTCCACCGGCTCGTCGACGGTCACCTGCGCCATGGCGGTGTGCAGGTCGAGATCGGTCAGCCGCTGTCCCCCGCGAGCGGGAGGTGCCCCCAGCGGAACCGTGACCCGCAGCTCCAGGCCTGTCACGGGATAGTCGGCGATACCCCGGATCAGGTCGATGTTGATCCCTAGTTCGGCAAGTGCGCGCGCTACCGCCCCGAAGGCCCTCGCGGTGACGGGCCGGCCCAGCACCACGATGGTGTGAGTCGACGGGTCCCGGATTACTGAGCTATCGCGGCCGAGTTCGACGTCAACATTGAACCCGAGCGTGTGCATGGCCTCTTCGAGCTCGTCCTGCAAGGCCTCCACGGCTTGGTTGCCACCGTGCGCCTTGACCAGCACACCGAGCGTGAGCTTCCCGCGGATGACGACCTGCTCAACATTCAGTAGCTCGACGCCGTGGCGGGATAGCACGCCCATGAGCACCGAGGTGACACCAGGCTTGTCGGCCCCGGTGACGGTGACAAGGACTGTGAAGTTACGGGCCACCGGTTACTTGTGGCCGCCACCCACGTGCGCCTCGGCGCGCATGCGTTCGGACATGTGCGGGTAGTGCAGCTCGAATGCCGGGCGCTCCGAACGGATTCGGGGCAGCTCGGAGAAATTGTGCCGCGGCGGCGGGCAGCTGGTGGCCCACTCCAGGGAGTTGCCGTAGCCCCACGGATCGTCAACCGTGACGACCTCGCCGTAGCGGTAGCTCTTGAACACGTTCCACAGGAACGGCAGCGTCGAGGCGCCCAGGATGAAGGCACCCACCGTCGAGAACGAGTTCAGGAAGGTGAAGCCATCGGTGGGCAGGTAGTCGGCGTAACGGCGCGGCATGCCCTGGTTACCCAGCCAGTGCTGCACCAGGAAGGTGGAGTGGAACCCGATGAAGGTAAGCCAGAAGTGGAACTTGCCCAGACGCTCGTCGAGCAGGCGGCCCGTCATCTTCGGGAACCAGAAGTAGATACCGGCGTAGGTCGCGAACACGATGGTGCCGAAGAGCACGTAGTGGAAGTGCGCGATCACGAAGTACGAGTCGGTGACGTGGAAGTCGACCGGAGGCATGGCCAGCAGCACACCCGTCAGACCACCGAAGAGGAAGGTAACCAGGAAGCCCACCGAGAAGATCATCGGGGTCTCGAAGGTCAACTGCCCCTTCCACATGGTGCCGATCCAGTTGAAGAACTTGATACCGGTCGGAACCGCGATCAGGAACGTCATGAACGAGAAGAAAGGCAGCAACACGGCGCCAGTGGCGTACATGTGGTGCGCCCACACCGCGATAGACAGCGCCGCAATACCGAGCGTCGCGTAGATCAGTGTGGTGTAACCGAAGATCGGCTTTCGACTGAACACCGGGAAGATCTCCGAAACAATGCCGAAGAACGGCAGCGCGATGATGTAGACCTCGGGGTGTCCGAAGAACCAGAACAGGTGCTGCCACAGCAGAACACCGCCGTTGGCGGGATCAAAGATGTGGGCTCCAAGGTGCCGGTCAGCGGCCAGACCGAAGAGCGCGGCGGTCAGCAGCGGGAAGGCCAGCAGCACCAGCACGCTGGTCACCAGGATGTTCCAGGTGAAGATCGGCATCCGGAACATGGTCATACCGGGGGCACGCATACAGACGACCGTGGTGATCATGTTGACCGCGCCAAGAATGGTGCCCAGACCACCGACGGCCAGACCCATGATCCACAGGTCGGCGCCAGCACCCGGCGAGTGAATGGCGTCGGTCAGCGGGGTGTAGGCGGTCCAGCCGAAGTCGGCGGCGCCACCAGGGGTGATGAAGCCGGCGATACCGATCATGGCGCCGAAGAGGAACAGCCAGAACGAGAAGGCGTTCAGACGCGGGAAAGCGACGTCAGGCGCGCCAATCTGCAACGGCAGCACCACGTTCGCGAAGCCAAACACGATAGGCGTCGCGTAGAACAGCAGCATCACGGTGCCGTGCATGGTGAACAGCTGGTTGAACTGCTCGTTGGACAGGAACTGCAGGCCCGGCACCGCCAGCTCGGCGCGCATGAACAGCGCCATCAAGCCACCGATGAGGAAGAACGCGAAGCACACGACCAGATACATGATGCCGATCAGCTTGTGATCGGTGGTCGTGATCAGTCGGTAGATCAGAGTGCCCCGCGCGCCCGTGCGGGGCGGGAACGGGCGGCTGGCCTGCAATCCACCAATGGGGGGTGCTTCGGCGGTCACGGCTCCTCCGATTCCTTGTAGCGCGCAGTCGATCCAGTGACTGCATGTCTGTGGTGAATCCTAGCCCGCGCCACCCCCGATCGTGGAGCGGGTCCTACAGAGAGTCGTACTTGGGGTTGATTACCATCCGCGCGACCGTGGTCGAAGCGTCCTACCCGCGTGTTCACGACCCCGCGCGGTAAGTTCAACCGGGTGCAGACAGCGAGGTTCTGGGGCGCTGCCGTGATGTCGGCAGCACTGGTGACGGCGACGGTGTCCGGCTGTACCGAGAAACCCACCAACGAAACCCCGAGCACCCTGGCCACCAGCACCACGAAGATCGTCGGCGCGGGCGTGTTGGGCAATGCCCGTAAGCCCGACGAGTCCTGCGCCAAGGACCCGGCGGCTGTCGACTCCGCCGCACCGCGCGAGGTGCGGCACGCCCAAGGCGAGACCGAGGTACCCGAGGACGCCAAACGCATCGTGGTCCTTGATGCCGGCGCCATCGACACACTGTGTGCGCTGGGGTTGCAGGATCGCATCGTCGGAGTCGCACTGGCCGACCGCGCGACGTCTCCCCCGTCCTATCTGGGCACCGTGGTCCATGACCTGCCGTCAATCGGTCCAATGGCATCTCCGGACCTGGCCAAGATCGGTGCCGCCAAACCCGATCTCATCCTGAGCTCGGTTGGCGAACAGAATTCCTACCTCGACCTGAGCGCCATCGCGCCTACCGTGATCGTGTCCGGCCACGATCTCGCCGAGCACGTCCGGCTGGTGGGTAAGGCCACCAGGCGGACCGCCGATACCGACAAGCTGTGGTCGGGCTTCGTCGATGCCGCCAAGAAGGTGGGCCGCGAGAACGACGCCACACATTTCCAGGCCTCAATAGTCCAGTTCACCGATCAGACGGTGCGGGTGTATGGCGCCAACAACTTCCCTGCTTCGGTGCTCGCCACCGTGGGACTGGATCGTCCTGCCACCCAACGGTTTACCGACACTCCGTTCATCGAGATCAGCGCCGAGGACTTCTCGGCAGTCGAGGGCGACATCGTCTACGTCTCGTTTACCAGCCCGTCGGCCAAGGATCGGGCTGCCCGGATTTTCGGCACCAAGCCCTGGAGGGCGCTCGGCGCCACACGAGACAACCGGGTGTTCGCGGTCAACAACGAGGTCTGGCAGACCGGGGATGGAATTGTCGCGGCCCGCGGGATTCTGGACGACTTGCAGTGGGTCAACGCACCCATCAACTAGATCTCCCAGTCGGCCCGCACCCACCCATCGCCCCAGGCGTTACGCTCCCGGCATGTACCACGTACTGCAGCTGACCTATACCCAACCGCTCGACGTCGTGGACGGTGTCCGCCCCGCACACCTGGAGTGGCTCGACGGCGAGATCGCGGCAGGCAATCTGCTGATCAGCGGCCGCAACGAGGCAGGTACCGGCGGCGTGCTGGTCACCGGCGACATCAGCGCACAGGACGCCGACGCCCTGATCGCCGCCGATCCGTACACCACGGCCGGTGTTGCCGAGTACACCCGAATTGGATTCAACGCTGGACGCAAAGCCGAGATAATCCCTTGAGCGACAAGGGTTTTCCAGAGAATCGCTGGGGCAATCCCGACAGCGCGCTGTCCCGGGCCGCCGCCAAGTTCGCCGCCACCAAACCGGGGTCGTGGACCATCCGAAAGTTGACCCCACTGGACCGGGCCGTCATGGAGCGCACCGGCAGCCGGTACACCGTGCTGGGCCCGTTGGGTTTATCGACACTGCTGCTCACCACGACCGGCCGCAAGTCTGGCCAGCCTCGGGTCTCCCCGCTGCTGTATCTCCACGATGGCCATCGGATCGTACTGGTGGGCAGCAATTTCGGCCAGGAGAAGCACCCCGCGTGGACCACCAATCTGCTCGCCGATCCGCGCGCCAAGGTGACACTGGCCGGCCAGACCATCGATGTGGTCGCGACCCCCGCGCAGGGCGCCGAGCGCGACGACTACTACCGGCGCTTCGAGGCGATGCTCGAGGTCTATTCCGCCTACAAGGGCCGGACCGGGCGCGAGATCAGGGTTTTCATTCTGGAACGTGCCACCTAAAGCTATCCGTTACCGGCAGTATCCGTACCTCCAGTACCAGTTCTGAGCTGGAACTTTAGAATCGGTTTGCCTGAAAAGTCTCCATTTTTGCTCCAATTGGGCTAACGTTCCCCGCAGTCCGCGGAAGGATGGAACGTGATCCAGGAACGCATCGACATTGCCGTCGCCGCTAGGCCCGAAACCGTTCTCGAGGTGCTCAAGGATGTGGAGTCCGTCGATAGTTGGCTGCGCCCACATCTGCCGACGTGGCCGCCGGTCGCCAGCACGATGACTGTGGTCGAATCATTTGACGACGGCTCGCCGCGGCTGGTGCGAACGGTGAGTACCACGCTCGGAATCTCCGATGATTCCCTGACTGAGTACGAGTGGTACCACGACGGCTGCCGGCTCACCCTGCTGGAAAGCAGAACCCTGCGCCATAACGTCAGCCGGTTCACCGTCGTCCCCGACGCCCCCGAATCCCGCCTTACCGCCGACATCTCCCTGGATCTCAAGATCCGATTGCCCGGCCTGCTGGAGCGCCAGCTCAAGAAGACCCAGGTGGGATTTGTCCGCAGCTTCCAGCGCGCGCTGGCCGCGGAATCGGCGCGGCGCGAGCTGAATTCGTAGCGATCCGAGTCAGTGCGAATCCACGCCGACGGCACGACGTTTTCTATCTCGCGATCGACCGACTGCCGCTGGGCACCGCGGTGGCGATCGAATTCCTGGGACCGATCAGTATCGCGGCGATCGGCTCGCGATCCCTCCGCGAAGGATTCTCGGTTCTGGCCGCTCTCGTCGGTGTCCTCCTGATCGCCGACGTGCAGCTCACCGCCGAGCCCGCGGGGATGGCATTCGCACTGCTTGCGGCAATTCTGGGCCGGATACATTGTGCTCGGCAAACATGTTGTGCTGCAGGGTAATCCGGACGACTCACTAGCGATCGGATTCACCGTCGCCATGATCGCGACCGCGCCGGTCTTGGCTCTCGGCATCGCCGGCGCTCATCACGAGATACCCGTCGGCCATGTCCTGGTGCTGGGACTCCTGATGGGCGTGCTCTCCAACGTCATCCCCCTACGGGCTTGACCAGGTGATCCTGCGACGAGCGGGGCGGAGCCACTTCGCAATGCTCCTAGCCCTTCTTCCGGTCTCCGCGACCGTGATCGGCGTGCTCGCTATGCACCAGATTCCCAGCACACCAGAGCTTTTCGGAATCCTCGCGATCGTGATCGCGGTCGCTTCACGCCGAGACGGCGACCCGAATGGCACACCGACCGCATTGTGATCCCCTTGCCGACGGCACCCGCACAAGACTTTCGCAACCTGGCCACTCCTAGCGCTTGCCAGGACGTGCTCAGGCCGGGGCCGTACACTCCGCGGACAACTGGATAGTGACGGACTCGGAAGGTATTGATCGATGAAGACTGCGACCGACTGGGGTACAGAGGTATGGCGATCGGTGGTCTGGATCGGCTGGGTGTTGCCGGTCACCGCAGCGGTGTTCATCCTGATCGCGCTCCTCCTGACCCGGTTCACCAAGTGGGGACGCCAGTTCTGGAGAATCACCGGTGAATACTTCATCAGTCGTGAGGGGCGCGTCGCCTGGCTACAGCTTGGGCTGGTATTGCTCGCAGTTGTCGCCGACGTACGCCTTTCCGTCGTGTTTTCGTATTACTACAACGACATGTCAGCCTCGATTCAGTACATCGTGCAAGCCCTCGCCCGCGACGGCCAAGGTATGGACGAGGCCAAAGCGTTCTTCTGGACCAACATCGGCCGGTTCTGCTTACTCGCAGGAATCAATATCGCCATGGTGGTCGTGGACCTCTAT
Source organism: Mycobacterium sp. D16Q14 (assembly GCA_002013415.1). Classification (GTDB taxonomy): domain Bacteria; phylum Actinomycetota; class Actinomycetes; order Mycobacteriales; family Mycobacteriaceae; genus Mycobacterium. Next base: position 89,135 of record MAEX01000011.1, on the reverse strand, counting down.
CTGTTGCAGATCTTTATTATTCGATGGCGCGTATGGCTCACCGAACGCGTGACCAAGGACTGGCTCACCGGCCGAGCTTTCTATCGCTCACGATTCATCGACAACACCATCGACAACCCTGACCAGCGAATCCAGGCCGATATCAACAATTTTGTCGCCATGTCGACCGCACCCGAAGCATTACAGAGTTCGGCATCACATCTTGCCTTCGGAGCGGTGAACGCTTGCATAACCTTGCCCTCATTCACCGTCATCCTGTGGGGATTGTCTGGCCCGCTGACCGTTTTCGGAGTTGAGATTCCCAGGGCCCTAGTCTTTTTCACGTATATCTATGTAATCATCTCCACCTACATTGCGTTTAGCATCGGCCGTCCTCTCATCAGGCGGTACTTCCAGAACGAACGCCTCAACGCCATGTTCCGATATGCGCTCGTACGTTTGCGCGACACCGCAGAAAGCGTGGCCTTCTACCGCGGCGAAAAGGCCGAGGCCAAGCAGCTTAAGGGCCGCTTCGACGCCATCATCGCCAACTTCTGGCGTCTGCTGTATCGGAGCATGGGCTTCACGGGGTGGAACTTCGCGGTATCCCAAACCGCAGCGGTCTTCAGTTCGGTCTTCCAGGTGCCACGCCTCATCGCGGGACAAATCACCTACGGTGACGTCAGCCAAAGCGCAAGCGCCTTCGGGCAGGTGCAAGACAAACTGTCGTTCTTCCGCAATGCCTATGACAGATTCGCCGCCTACCGCGCCACCGTCACTCGTCTCGACGGTCTGCTCCAAGCCAACGAGCAGTCTCGCGAACTCCCGTCGCTCGAACCCGGCACCCAGGACGAAGGGGTGACCATGGAGAACCTCTATGTGCGGAAACCCAACGGCGACGCACTCATTGACGATGTCAACCTGGAATTGAACGCTGGCGACGCCCTGGTTATCAAGGGATCCTCAGGCAGCGGCAAGACCACCCTGCTGCGCTCCCTCGGGCAACTTTGGCCCTATGCGGACGGTCATTGGAGCCGACCAGGTGGCGAGCACGAGACCATGTTCATCTCGCAGCTGCCCTACATCCCGCTCGGGAACCTTCGCGATGCGGTGAGCTATCCCGACGAATCCGGCTCCTTCTCCGATGAGCAACTGCGCGAGACCCTCAATCAGGTGTCTCTTGGCCATCTCGTCGATCGACTGGGTGAACAATCGGATTGGGTCAAGGTGCTCTCCCCCGGCGAGCAGCAACGCGTCGCCTTCGCGCGCATCGTGCTCATCAAGCCCAAGGTGGTCTTCATGGACGAGTCGACGTCGGCGCTCGACGAGGGCCTGGAGTTCGCGCTCTACCGCCTCATCCGCACCGAGGTGCCCGATTGCACCGTCGTCAGCGTGAGTCATCGCAGCACCGTCGACCAGCACCACACCCAAAAGCTGGAGCTACTCGGCGACGGCCGGTGGTCGCTGTCTCCAATAGGGACAGGAATAAGCGGGGCCGAGTAGGCTTTCAATCGGTAGCAATGTTAACTATCGCAAAAGGATGCATATATGGTCACCGTGTCGGCTTATGCCGCCGTTTCCGGTAAGGACCCCCTGGTTCCCACCACCATCGAACGCCGTGAAGTCGGGCCGCACGACGTCTTCATCGACATCAAGTTCGCCGGTATCTGTCACTCCGATATCCATACCGTCCGCGACGAATGGGGACGCGCTAACTACCCCATCGTCCCAGGTCACGAGATTGCCGGCGTCATCACCGAGGTCGGTTCCGAAGTCACCAGATTCAAGCCCGGCGACCATGCCGGTGTCGGTTGTTTCGTCAACTCTTGTCGCGAGTGTGCGAGCTGCCTCGCAGGGCTGGAGCAGTTCTGCGAACGCGGCATGGTGGGCACCTACGGCGCCAAGGACCGTGACGGCACCCAGACCCAGGGTGGGTACAGCCAGGCCATCGTCGTTGATGAGAACTACGTGCTGCGCATCCCCGACAGCCTGCCGCTGGACGCGGCCGCGCCGCTGCTGTGCGCGGGCATCACCACCTTCTCTCCATTGCGGCACTGGAACGCAGGCCCCGGCAAGCGCGTTGCCGTCGTCGGCCTCGGTGGCCTCGGCCACATGGCCGTCAAACTCGGCAAAGCGATGGGCGCCGAGGTAACTGTGCTGAGCCAGTCGCTCAAGAAGATGGAAGACGGTCTGCGATTGGGGGCCAGCCATTACTACGCCACCGCCGACCCGGACACCTTCAAGTCGCTGCGCAGTAGCTTTGATCTGATTCTCAACACCGTGTCCTCGAACCTGGACATGGGCAAGTACCTGGGCCTGCTGGGTGTCGACGGCACCCTGGTGGAATTGGGTCTGCCCGAAAACCCGATCGAGGTCCCCGGCTTCCCGCTCCTGACCAACCGGCGCAGCATTTCAGGTTCGTTGATCGGCGGCATCCCGGAAACCCAAGAGATGCTTGATTTCTGCGCCAAGCATGGCATCGGATCGGAGATCGAGGTCATCGATGCGTCGTACATCAACGAGGCCTACGAGCGCGTCGTGGCCAGCGATGTGCGGTACCGGTTCGTCATCGACACTGCCACTTTGTAAGTTTCATCCCGAGTACAACCGGTGACTGATGTCGTCGGGGTGGCGATGCTGAGGGGATGACCCGCGTCATCCGTTTCAACGCGTTCGACATGAATTGCGTTGCGCACCAATCCCCCGGCCTGTGGCGACACCCCGACGACCAGTCCTGGCGGTACAAGGATCTGTCCTACTGGACAAATCTGGCCAAGCTGCTCGAACGCGGCCGCTTCGACGGACTGTTCATCGCCGACGTGCTGGGCACCTACGACGTCTATGACGCCAGCGATGAGGCGGCCATCCGCCAGGCCGCGCAGATTCCGGTCGCCGATCCCCTGCTGTTGGTCTCGGCGATGGCGCTGGTCACCGAGCATCTCGGCTTCGGGGTCACCACGGGCGCCGGATTCGAACACCCATATCCGTTCGCGCGCAGGCTATCCACACTCGATCACCTCACCGGAGGCCGAGTCGGATGGAACGTCGTCACCGGGTACCTACCCGCCGCGGCACGCAACATGGGACAAACCGACCAGCCGGCACACGACGCCCGCTACGACCACGCCGACGAGTATCTGGAGGTGCTCTACAAGCTGTGGGAAGGCTCCTGGGAGGACGACGCCGTCGTCCGCGATGCGGCCCGCGGCGTCTTCACCGATCCCGACAAGGTGCACCACATCGGCCATGAGGGAACGTATTTCACCGTTCCCGGTGTCCATCTCGTTGAACCGTCGCCGCAGCGGACTCCGGTGATCTACCAGGCGGGATCCTCGCCGCGCGGGGTGCGCTTCGCTGCGGAGAACGCCGAGGCGGTCTTCACCGCGGCCCCGACTAAGGACCTGCTACGCCAGACGGTCACCACGATCCGCCGCGAGCTGGAACTCGCCGGACGAGATCCCTACTCCGCCAAAATCTTCAACCTCACCACCGTCGTCACCGGCGAGAACTCCGATGCGGCGCACGCCAAGCACCGCGAGCTGCTGAGCTATGGCAGCGCCGAGGGCGCACTGGTCTTCATGTCCGGCTGGATGGGCGTCGACCTGGCCCGCTACGGCCTGGACGAGCCGATCGGGAATGTGGACTCCAACGCGATCCTGTCGGCGGTCGCGGCATTTCAGGCCGCCACCGACGACGGTCGGGAATGGACGGTGCGCGACATCGCCGAGTGGGGCGAGATCGGCGGCATGGGGCCGCTTGTCGTCGGCTCCGGCACCGAGGTCGCCGACACCCTGCAGGAGTGGGTGGAGGAAACCGATGTCGATGGCTTCAACCTGGCCTACGCGATCACGCCGGGCACCTTCGAGGACTTCATCGAGTACGTGGTCCCGGTATTGACCGAACGTGGCGCATACCAAAATGGCTACACCCCAGGAACATTGCGCCACAAGCTACTGGGCAATGGCGACCGATTGCCCGATGAGCACCGGGGTACCAAGTACCGGATCGGCGGACCGCTGTCGACAATCGTCGATCGACCGTCCACCGTGCCCTCGTCGTCGGGGTCTACCGCGCCCGCGCCTACCCGGGGGCGGGGTAGATTGCGTCCATGGAAAACCGGGGCGTCAAAGCCCTGCTAGTCACATGTGTTGCGGCGCTGTGCCTGACACCTCTGGGCGCCTGCACCGCCTCCGCCGAACCGCCACCGGATTTCCCTGACGTGAGCCGGCTCCCCACCGTCGACTCCCGGCAGTACTTCAGCGTGAAGGTCTATCGTTTCGCCACACCCGATGGTGTCGTATGTGAAAGCGCCGGGTGGAATCCGTACTTTCAGTGGACCTGCGTTGGACCGAAAGGCAGCGGGTCAGCTCAATTGGATCTGGGCAGCTATGCGCGGAACAACGGCGTGCCCGCGACGGTGGGCGAATCACAGGGCACCACCGAGATGTCCGGCATTCCGGTGCTACCCGGCCATCACCAGGTGCGGATAGCCGCCCCCGTGCACAACAACCACGGCAGCCAGACAACGCTGATATGTGCCACTCCGGCACCCAAGACCACTGCCTGTTTGGTCGACGATGTCCGTGGTACGCACGGATTTGTGTTGAGCCCAGAACGCAACTGGGCGTTCTAGTTACGCGTTGAGTGCGGTGGCGTCCACACCGGCCAAGGGCCAGCCGCCAGCGGCCAGGCGTGAAGCCACACGCGAAATGTCTTGAGCGGTCGGCTCATCCTTGGTCACATCCGAGATGAACTTCTCGATCTCGTCCTTGCTCACCACGCCGTCCAGCTGCGCAGCCGATACGGGGTCGGTCAGCTTGGCGACCACTTCCTGGACCTGCTCTTCGGTCAGCGTGCGGCGCAGCAGCGCCAACAGCGGGAATCGATCCGTGGGGGGAACCCCCTCCGGGTATCCGGCGGACAGCCAGGAAAGAATCGAACCGATAATCGATGTGCTCGTCACGGTAATAGTGTCCCCGCAGCGGGTTCACAGCGCGAGGTGACATCAGTACAGTTCACCGGCCGTTCATTTGTGAATCCGCCACCACCTGCGACCTGACAGGAAAGCCCCCAAACACTTGACGTATCGGGGGCTTTCATGCCTTGTGACATGGAGAGACCTAGAAATCCCAGTCCTCATCTTCGGTGTTCACGGCCTTGCCGATGACGTACGACGAACCCGATCCGGAGAAGAAGTCGTGGTTCTCGTCGGCATTCGGTGAGAGCGCCGACAGGATCGCCGGGTTCACGTCGGTCTCCTCGCGCGGGAACAGCGCCTCATAGCCCAGGTTCATCAGGGCCTTGTTGGCGTTGTAGCGCAGGAACTTCTTGACGTCCTCGGTCAACCCAACCTCGTCGTAAAGGTCTTCGGTGTAATCGGTTTCGTTCTCGTACAGCTCGTAGAGCAGGTCGTACGTGTACTCCTTGATCTCGGAGCGTGTGGCCTCGTCGGCGCGCTCCAGACCCTTCTGGAACTTGTAGCCGATGTAGTACCCGTGCACCGCCTCATCACGGATGATGAGCCGGATCATGTCGGCGGTGTTGGTGAGCTTGGCGCGGCTCGACCAGTACATCGGAAGATAGAAGCCCGAGTAGAATAAGAAGCTCTCCAGCAAGGTCGAGGCAACCTTGCGCTTGAGCGGCTCGTCACCCCGGTAGTACTCCATGACGATCTCGGCCTTGCGTTGCAGGTTCGGGTTCTCCTCCGACCAGCGGAACGCGTCGTCGATGTCGCGCGTGGAGCACAGCGTGGAGAAGATCGAGCTGTAGCTCTTGGCGTGCACCGACTCCATGAACGCGATGTTGGTGTACACCGCCTCCTCGTGCGGAGTGATCGCATCGGGGATCAAACTGACCGCGCCGACAGTGCCCTGAATGGTGTCCAGCAGCGTCAGGCCCGTGAAAACCCGCATGGTCAACTGCTTTTCGAGATCGGTAAGAGTGTTCCACGACGGGATGTCATTGGATACCGGCACCTTTTCGGGCAGCCAGAAGTTACCGGTGAGCCTGTCCCAGACCTCGGCATCCTTCTCATCGGGAACCCGGTTCCAGTTGATCGCCGAGACGCGGCTGACCAGCTTAAGTTTTTCACTCACGAGACCACTCCTGGAGAACGTCAAACAGATTCGCGGGATTCGCTGACTGTGCCACAGACACTACCCCTGGGGTGAGATATCACGGCGCAACACAACGTGTTGTGGTTAAGCGTGTCGAGCCCAATCGCAGAATCCCTAGTGACGCAAACTTGACACGTGTAAAGTCCGTGGTCATGGGCTCATCCAGGGACAAGATCTACGGGAAAACTATCGCCATCACCGGTGCCGCACGCGGGATCGGATATGCCACCGCCACCGCACTGCTGCGTCGTGGCGCTCGGGTGGTGATCGGCGACCGTGATGTTGAGGCGCTCGGAGCCGCGGTCGAGGGCCTCAAGGAAGAAGGAAACGTCGACGCCCATCCCGTGGACGTGACCGACCCCGCCTCGTTCAAGCGTTTCCTGGAGGCTGCCGGCGCCGGCGGACCGGTCGATGTGCTCGTCAACAATGCGGGCGTCATGCCGATCGGGCCGTTCCTGTCCACGAGCGACGGCGCGATCAGGTCGATGCTGGAGGTCAACCTGTACGGCGTCATCAATGGGTGTCGTCTGGCGCTTCCCGAGATGGTGGCACGCCGCGGCGGTCAGATCGTCAACATCGCATCCGTGGCCGGCCTCATGGCGGCACCCGGTATGGCGGTGTACAACGCGTCCAAGTTCGGCGTTGTCGGCCTGTCCCGCGCGCTGAGCGACGAGTTCGAGCCGCAAGGGGTCCAGGTCAGCGCCGTACTGCCGACCTTCACCAACACCGAACTGATTGCAGGCACTGATTCGACCGGCGCGCAGAAACCCGTCGAACCCGAAGACATCGCGGCGGCCGTGGTGCGGATCATCGAGAAGCCGCGCGTCCAGGTCACGGTCCCGAAGCCACTCGGCGCGGTGACCACAATCGTCAATTCGCTGCCCACCAAGGTCCGCCGATTCATGAGCAAGAAGACCGGAACCGACCGCGTGTTCCTCGAGATCGACACGAAAGCACGCAGCGCGTACGAGAACCGCGCAGGTTCGAGCTTGGGTGTGACCAAACCCGAGGGCGAATAGACGCACTCGCGGCCCTTACTATTTGATACGTGACCGAGAAGCACTACGACATTGCGGTAGTCGGCGGGGGCCCGGCCGGGTCATCCGCGGCCTGGCAGGCCGCCCGCACGGGCGCCAGCGTGGTTCTCGTCGACAAGGCCGAGTTCCCGCGGGATAAGCCATGCGGCGACGGGCTGACTGCCCGCGCGGTGAGTTACCTACAGAAGATGGGTCTGGCCCATGAGGTCGCCCAGTTCCACCGGGTCGATGGCGTGCGCGTCGATAGCGGCAGTGTCTGGGAGCTCACCTTCCCCCAGCGTCCCGGCATGCCCGATCACGGGCATGTGGTGCGTCGGCCCGAGCTGGACACCCTGCTGCTCAAGCATGCCGAGTCCGCGGGCGTCGAAGTGCGCCAGTCCACCGAGGCGGTGGGCCCGATCGGCGATGGCAATCTGGTCAAGGGCATTGAGGTCAAGACCGCGAATGGATCTCGCGAGACCATCTCGGCCGACGCGGTGATCGTGGCCGACGGTGCCTACTCCCCCATCAAGCGCGCGATGAACCTCGACTCGGAGGTCAAGGGGTACACCGCGATTGCGATCCGCGCCGAGATGGAAGCTAACCGCGAAGACTCGAACATGCTCGATATCGACCTGCGGTTGCACCATAACAATGACGCGCTGATCGGATATGGCTGGGTTTTCCCGCTCGGCGCCGGGCGGATCAATATCGGCATCGGGTACGTCAACAGCTACAAGAAGTGGCAGGACGTCAACGCGGCGCAGGTGCTGGACACCTACATGAAGAAGCTGCCCCGGGAGTGGGAGCTTCCCGATCTGGCCGAGCTGCGCAAGAACAAGGGTGTGCGGGCCTGGCGCCTGCCGATGGGATTCACCGCATGGCCACCCTGGCGCCCCGGAGTGCTGTTCGCCGGTGACGCACTGGGCGCGGGCAAGCCGGTCAGTGGTGCCGGCATCTCGAAGGCACTCGAATCCGGCTTGGCGGCAGGCGAATGCGCAGTAGCGGCGTTGCAAAACGCCGGCCCGCAAGACTTCACCAACTACCAGCAGCGGATGAATGACGCCTGGGGCCGCGAGTACCAGCGCGGACGGATCATGCACCGGGCCCTGGGTAATCCGTGGCTGTGCGACAAGGGCATCAAGCTGATGGACAACTCGACCTTCCGCGACAACCTGCTGAAGGTCTTGTACAAGCGGGCCCAGGGCCCCGGCCACAAGCACTGATCTGCCGTGTGGTCGATCCGGCGGCGCGAGATGGTGCTCGCCACCGGACTGTCGAGTGTCGCAGGATTTCTCGACGCGATCGGGTTCGTGCATCTGGGCGGGTACTTCCTGTCCTTCATGAGCGGTAACACGACCAGGATGGCCGCCTCGACGGCCGCCCAACAGTGGGAATCCGCCTACAAGGCAGCCGGTTTGATCGCCATGTTCTTCATCGGGGTGATGATCGGCGCCATCGCGTCCCGCGTCAGCGGCGACCACGAGCGGGTCGCCGTGCTGGCCGTCGCCTCGACAACCGTGGCCGCGGCGGCGATCACACAGGAATTGGGAGCAGGTGTCGCGGCGCTGCTCGTCACGGCGCTGGCCATGGGTGAGATGAACTCGGTTTTCCAGCGCTCCGGCGAGGTCCAGGTTGGCCTCACCTACATCACCGGCACGGTCGTGAAGGCCGGACAGCGGCTCGTCGATGCGTTCTTCGGCGGACCCCGATGGGTGTGGCTGCGCTACATCACACTGTGGGCGGGCCTGACCGTCGGCGCCGTGTCGGGCGCCGCGACGTACCACCGCATCGGGCTCGATGCGCTGTGGATCGGATGGGTGCTCCTGCTCCTCGCGACGCTCACGACGTGGCTGATACGCCGATCGAGCCCCGCTCGGCCGGTACTAGATCCGGATTAGATCCAGCACCTGCTCCACGCGGGCGGCATCCCCGTCGACTGTCAAGCGTGACAACGGAACCCGGTGCCACAGCGCAAGCAGCAGATCGGACGTGGACGCCGTGATCGTGGCATCCGGTTCGGCGTCGTCATCGACGATGCCGATGGCTTCGGCGTCCACACGTAGCAGCCAGGAACCACCGGCCTCGCTGGCCTGCAGGAGGATCCGCGTTCCCCGAAGGTCTTCCGGGGTACCGCCGTCACGCCCGATACGCCTGGGCGTAAACAGCTCCGACCACTCGCCGATGCCGTCGGCCGCCAGGGCAGCGTCGATGGGTTCGGCGTCCCATCCGCGGTAGGCATGCTCGATGTCCCAGCGGTGTACCGCCACCTCATTTGCCTGGCGGCGATACCAAAATCGCACCGGCCGCTCGCCGAAGGGCGACTTCGTCGGTGCATCAAGGTCTTTCGATGTCAGGGCGGCGATGAGATTGTCGGCGCGATCGGAGTACCAACCGATGACAGTCTCCCCCGACGGAGCGTCTGGGTCGACATCAGTGTACGGAACCTTTTCCCCGATAACGACTCCCACGGCCCAGCGATGCACTCCGCCGAGATGGGCCATCACATCGCGTGCCGTCCAGCCCGGACAGGACGGTGCGTCACGCGCGAGGTATTCGGGCGGGGTGGCAGCGACCGACGCTATCCCCTTTCGCAGTGCTTCCAGCCATTCGTCGGGGCTCATGGATTAGTCATACCACCGACGACTCGGAATCTCACGACGGTTTCGGGCCGAAAAACGTCGTGAGATTCAGACTCGAGGTAAGACAATGCGTCAGCGCCGCCCGCGCTTGGCCGGGATCGGCTTGCTGGCGCGCTTGCCCGCTGCCGCGCGGGCGGCCTGCTTCGCGATGGTCTTCTCCCGTGCGGTGCGCTTCTGTGCGGGCTGATCCTGCCCCCGCGATGACCCGGGTTTGCGGCCCCGCACAATGCCGATGAACTCGTCGACCAGTTCCGTCTGCGGCCCTTCCGGAAAAGCGAGTGCCACCGGGCAGGCGGGCGCATCGGTGATCGGACGGTACGTGAGGTCCTTGCGGTGATACAGCCGCGCCAGTGACTGCGGAACGATGAGCGCGCCGATTCCTGCGGCGACGAGTTCTATTGCATCCTCAGTGGTTTCCGGCCGGTGATCGACTGGGCTACCGGGAGCACCGGCCCAGGCGAGGACGTCATCGAGTGGGAGCAGCATCGGCTCGCCGTCGATGTCTGCGGCGGTGAACGTGTCGAAGGCACTGAGAACGTGATCGGTCCGCACCACGATCACCGTTGCCTCGTCGTAGAGGGGAATGACGGCCAGCCCGGAGGTGTCGGCCGGCGGCCGCAGCAGCGCCATATCGACGGTCCCCTCCCGCACCGCAGTGGGCGCGTCGGCTGCCGCAACGACGCACAACTGCAGCGGGACCTCGGGGTGACGCTGCGCCCAGACCCGAGCCCACTTCGCGGGTGTCCCGCCGGGGACGTACCCGAGGGTGAGGGAGCGCGAGGTCACTGCCTCAGGCTACCGATAGGCTGGTCCTATGAGCAGGCTGAACGCGCAGTCCATGAAACCCGCTACCGCGGCGAAAAAGCTGGACGTGTACCTGCAAGCGACACCCGCGGAGTTCCAGGAGAACCCGATTACCCGTGCCGAGCTCGCGGCCCTGCAAGCGGACCCGCCGCAATGGCTCAAGGACCTCCGCAAGAACGGACCGCACCCGAAGAACCTCGTGGCAGCCAAGCTGGGTGTCTCGATCTCCGGTCTCTCACGCGGCGGCGTCGAGGGTGCGCTCACTACCGAGCAGATCAACCAGCTGCTCGAGGAGAAGCCAGAGTGGCTGGTCGCGGAACGCGAGAGCTATCAGAACGTGCTGCGTGAAGAGCGACGCCTGAAGGCTCTGCACGCGGAACAGGCCCGCGAGAACTGAGCCCACACGCGGTACCGCAGTGCGCTACTGGTTCAGTGGTAGTTGCGCGATGACCGGGCCTGTTGGCGTGGTCGAACCTCGGCCGTTCTCGACAGTGAATGCCAGTGCGGTGGAGTCATTGAGGCGAGGTATGACTGCCGTAGTCGAGGGTGCGACGGCCTGAGCATCCATCGTTCCCGCGGACTGCGGCCCGCGGTCGCCGATCAGCCACATTTGGTACACGGTGCCGGGTTGTGGTGGGGCGACATTGTTCATCACCAACACCGCAGTGTTCTTCTGCCGCGAGTAGACGACGGTCGCGGTACCACCGGTGGGAATGGCGCCAGTGACGGTCCGCACATCGGTTGCAGTGAAGACTTGCTGCGCACTCGGAGGCGGAGGCCGCAGGATAGTGCCGATTCCGGCGGCGGCCAGCCCGATAGCGGTGGCGGCCGCAACGGCCACTAGGGGCGCCCGCCAGCGATTGATATCTGTTGTCCTGGAAACTCTTTCGGTGTCCCGGGCGACTATCTTGAGTAGTCGTGAGCGAAGCCGGGCCGGGGGTTCGACCGCGGTGCTTGCCGCCAAGGCCGCCATGGTTTCCCGTGTGGCACGCACTTCCTCGGTAAAGGAAAGCGTTTGTTCGGTCGCGCCGGCCGACAGCCAGTGGTCGATCTGATCTCGTTCATCATCGGGCAACGCGTGCAATGCGTAGGGGGCTGCGGCGGCGGTGAGGTCGTTGGGTTCGGTCATGGTGTCCCCAGGCATCGGCGCAGCGCCTTGATTGCGTCACGCATCCGAGATTTGATGGTTGCCAGATTCGTGGCAAGTCGTTGCGAGACTTGGTTATAAGTCAAACCGTCGTAGTAGGCCAGATGCAGGCATTGGCGCTGGGTGTCCGTGAGCGTTTCGAGGCATACGGTGACTTGCCGCTGTTCTTCGTTGCGGATCACCGATTCAGTGACCTCGTCGACAGCTCGCTCGATCGTGGCAGCGCCATAGCGTGACTCGCGGTCGGCCGCAGATTGCTCTGAGCGCACGCGGTCGATGGCACGACGATGAGCCAACGTCATGATCCAGGCAAGGGGCGAGCCGGCGGTCGGGTCATAGCTTTGGGCCGACCGCCAAATCTGTAGGTAGATTTCTTGCGTTGTCTCCTCGCTGTAGCCGGAGTCGCGTAATACCCGCAACACCAGACCGTAAACGCGTGCGCGGGTGTGATCGTAGAGAGCGGCAAACGCCGCGGTATCGCGGTCGGCGACACGGCGCAAAAGGACATCCAGGTCGCCGGTCACGCCCGTGAGCCTAAACGCATCACGGAGAATGTTCACGATGATCCGCGTTTCGGGCGACGCGGCACGAAAAACGACACCCGACGTTGGTAGTCAGTGAATCCGGGCCGCCCGGCCATTGCCTTCTCGGTGCGGCGACCGCCGGTGGCGTGGACCAGGAAGTAGGTCATCAGCACGGGGTACGGCACTGTCGCCAACGATTGCCAACCGGTGATGGTGACCAACCACAGCCCCCACCACACGCAGGCATCGCCGAAATAGTTCGGGTGCCGAGTCCAGGCCCATAGGCCCTGGTCCATGATCTTGCCCTTGTTGGCTGGGTCCTGTTTGAAACGGCGCAGCTGGCAATCACCCACCGCTTCGAAAAGCATTCCGAGCAGCCATAACCCGATACCGGCGGCCAACACGGGGCGCAGTGACTCTGGAGTGGGCCCTTCAACGGCTGAGCGTAGGACGGGTATGGATACCAGCCAGGTGGCGGCGGCCTGGATGACGAAGATCTTGCGGAGCACATGCGGCACAGAGAAATCGGCGCCGAGCAAGTCGCGGTACCGCGGATCCTCCCCTTTACCAGCTGATTTCACCAGCATGTGCCCGGACAGTCTGGCTCCCCATAACCCGATGAGCACGAGCAGCAGAACCCGGCGCTGCCGGTCACCGTCACCGAGCGCGGTGCACACCGCGGCCACTGCGATAAACCCGAGGCCCCATGCGACGTCGACCACGTTGTAGCGGCCGATGCGGTGGCCGATCAGGAAAGTGACACTGTGCACGGCCACCACGGCCCCCAGCGAGCACACCATCACCATCAGAAAGTTCATTGTTGACCTCGCTGGAAAATCCACTGGTGGACATCGAGATACCCGGAACGAAATCCGGCTTCCGAGTACGCCAGGTACAGCTCCCACATGCGGTAGAACGCGTCGTCGAAGCCCAACGCCGACACGGCCTCGCGCCGAGCCGCGAACTGCTGACTCCATAACCTCAGTGTCTCGGCGTAATGGGGTCGCAGGGATACCGTCTCGATGGTCCGCAGATCCGTGGCATCAGTGGTCGTTTCGGCGATTGCCCGCACCGAGGGAAGCAGACCGCCGGGGAAGATGTACTTCTGTATCCAGGTGTGGGTATTGCGGCTGGCAAGCATCCGCTCATGGGGCATCGTGATGGCTTGAAGGGCCAGCCGGCCGCCCGGTTTGAGCAATCGGTCGATGGTTTGGAAATACGTTGTCCAGAAATCGAATCCAACCGCTTCGATCATTTCTACCGACACGATGGCGTCGTATTGGCCCTGCACGTCTCGATAGTCGCGTAGCTCTATCTGCACTCGGTCGGACAACCCGGCACCTTGTACCCGCTGCTGGGCCAGCTTCTGTTGCTCGGTCGACAAAGTCACCGACCGTACATGCGCTCCGCGAGCGGCTGCCGACAAGCACACTTGCCCCCAGCCCGTACCGATCTCGAGAATCCGGGTGCCGGGGCCCACCCGTGCGTGGTCCAGCAAGCGGTCAATCTTGCGCCGCTGAGCATCCGCCAGTATCTCTGTTGCGCCTGGTATGTGGTCGAACAGTGCACACGAGTACGTCATCGTCTCGTCCAGGAACATGGCGAAGAACTCATTCGACAGGTCATAGTGATGCGCAACATTGCGTTGGGCCTGCGGTGGCTCGTTACGTTGGGCCTGAGGGACGCGCGGCACAGCGATACGTCGGAAGCGCTGTAGCACAGGAGGAACCAGGTCCTCCACGGACCCGGCCCACTGGGTGAGAAAGTCGGCCAGCTCCTCGCAATCCCAGTCTCCGGCCATGTATGCCTCACCGAATCCGATCAAGCCTGACCGGCCCAGGCGTCGTGCCAGCGCCGCGGGCCGCCAGATTCTCATGGTGGGCAGGGATGCATCTGCTGCCCCCACGACGGACCCATCGGGGTACACCAACCGCACCGGGAGCCGCGCGGCCGCACGACGCAGCAGCTTGTCGGCTACCACCGCCCGTGCCGCCATCAGCGGCCCGGAAGGAACTGGCGTGATATCCGGCCCGCGATGCGCTCTGATATCGCGCACATCGATGGTGGCGCTGTCGAGATGCCCGTTCACGCCGCCCTCTCCCTCCCGTGTGTAGGTGTGCGCTCTACCACCGGTAGCCCTTTCAGCCACAGCCTGATCCCTTCTATATGGATGGCCAGCGCACCCATCAGCGGCGCCAAGGGCGCAACGGCCTGCAACCACAACAATTCACCGACCCGGGCCCGGCGCCGGATGCCGCGCACCGCGGCGAAGAACGGCCGCTGGCCGCTGCGCTGCAGCGAGACACTGATGTTCAGCGTCTCGCCGGGGCGGGCAGCACGAACTCGATATCGCCCGTCGACGCCGTTGAAGGGAGAAACGTAAAGCTGTTTGGCCACTTCAGAATTAGCAATCGGAGGCAGCAGATATGCGTGTCGCTCGCCGTAAGTGTTGTGGACCTCGGCGATGATGTGCGCGAGATTGCCGTAACGGTCGTGGCACCAGTACAGACTCAGCGGGTTGAAGACGTGCCCCAACACCCGCGCCTGCAACAGCGCAGTGACCGTACCGCCACCCAGGTCTACCCCCTGCGAGGCTAAGAATCGGTCTACACGTTGGCGCAGCGTGTCATCGTCGCCGCCCCGGAAATGGTCCCGTGCTTGGAAACTGGCGAAGGCGCCCAGGCCGAGCGGCAGGCGCGGTGGCTTGTCGATATCGATGTACCAGCAATAGCCGCGATAGGTGAATCGGTGCGTGACCGGCGAACGCCGCACATGAATGATCCGGGTGCGGTACAGGCAGGGAACCGTCGTCGCGGAATTCATCGTGCTCCCACGTGGAGCTCGCGCTTGGCAGCCGCACCAACCGGCCAGTCCCGACCCAGTGCTTGTGCTGCGCGTAGGCCCGAGGCGGCGCCGTCCTCATGGAAACCCCATCCGTGGTACGCACCAGCAAACGCGATCTGGTCATCGTTGAGGCTTGACAGTCTGCGTTGGGCGGCAACAGATTGCGACGTATAGACCGGGTGTTCGTAGGTCATCTCGGCAAGCACCGCCCCGGGGTTTACCAAGTGCTCGCCGCCGAGGGTAACCAGAAACCTGCGCGGGCCAGGCAATCTCATCAGCCGGGTGATGTCATACGTCACCACGACGCCTTGGGTACCGCCGCCGCACAGGTAGTTCCACGATGCACGGGCGTGTGGATGTCGCGGCAATAGCGACTCATCGGTATGTAGTTGTGCGGAATTGCTCACGTACCCAATGGCACCCAGCACCGCACGCTCGGCATCGGTCGATTGCGCCAGCAGGGCCAGTGCCTGATTGGGGTGCGTCGCGATCACGGCGGCATCGAACACCTTCGGCGGGTGCCCCGCGGCTGTCACCACAACGCCCTCGGGAGTCCGTCTGATCTGGGCGACAGGGGAAGCGGTGAACGCCTCGTGTAGGCCGCGTATCACTGCGTCGACATACGTGCGCGAGCCCCCTGTGACTGTTTTCCACTGCGGCGACCCGAATACCGACAGCATGCCGTGATGGTCCAGAAACCTGAACAGGTACGGCGCCGGGTACGCCATGGCCTGTCCGGGCGGGCAGGACCACACGGCGGCCACCAATGGTGTCAGGAAGCGGCCGAGGAAGAACTGTGAAAAACCCAACTGCTGAACGAAATCCCTGAGACTCAGGGCGTTGCCGTCCGCGTCAGGGTCAGCGAGCAGTCGGCGGGCGTGGCGATGAAACCGCTTGATCTCTACCAGCATCCACAGATAGCGGGGACTCGCCGTGGCGGGCGAGGCGAAGAGGCCGCGTACGCCCCTCGCACCGGCGTACTCCAGCCCAGTGCTGTCGTCGCGCACCGACATCGACATATCGGTGTCGTCGGTGGCGATACCGAGTTCGTCGAACAATCGGCACAGTGTGGGGTAGGTCCGGTCGTTGTGCACCAGGAACGCGGTGTCGACCGCGGTCAGCGCACCTTGGCCGGCATCGACGAACTGGGTGTGAGCGTGGCCCCCGAAACGCGCATCGGCCTCGTACAACGAGACCCGGTCGTAGGCGGACAGCACATAAGCTGCGGTCAATCCGGCCACCCCACTGCCGATGACGGCGATGGACCGTGCCCCGCCGGGTCCAGATATTTCACTCACACCCGGTATTCGGAGTAAACCTGCCCGCGGATGGGTACTGCCTCTATCGGATGGCGTCTCGGCGCGGGCTAGGCCTTTTTACGCAACCGACCCATCCAGATGACGTTCGGCACCGAATAGACAACAGAGCTGCGCACACATGCCCCTGGAGCGCATCCACTCCTCAGAAGAAAGGGCGGCAGGTAGACGTCCCCGCACCGCCAATGAAAGGTTCTGCCCAGATGCCAGACTCACCGCGACTGCGCCCGCATTTCGCCGATGTCCAGGCCCATTACGACCTGTCGGATGACTTCTTCCGCCTTTTTCTCGACTCGACTCAGACTTACAGCTGCGCCTACTTCGAGCCCGACGATATGACTCTCGAGGAAGCGCAGCTGGCCAAGATCGACTTGGCGTTGGGCAAGCTGCACCTTGAGCCCGGGATGACGCTGCTGGATGTGGGGTGTGGTTGGGGCGCCACCATCAACCGGGCATTGGAGAAGTACGACGTCAACGTCATCGGTTTGACCCTGAGTAATAATCAGAAGGCGCACGTCGAGAAGCTTTTGGCGGCATCGTCGAGTACCCGGTCAAAGACCGTCCAGCTGCACGGGTGGGAGGAGTTCGAGGGCAAGGTCGACCGGATCGTGTCGATCGGCGCGTTCGAACATTTCGGCTTTGACCGCTACGACGACTTCTTCAGGTTCGCCTACAACGCGCTACCCGATGACGGCGTGATGCTGCTGCACACCATCACCGGACTGCACCCGAAGGAGATCGTGGCCAAGGGCCTGCCGCTGAGCTTCGAGCTGGCGCGCTTCATCAAATTCATGGTCACCGAGATCTTCCCCGGCGGACGAGTGCCGTCCATCGACATGGTGCGCGAGCATGCCGAGCGGGCGGGCTTCAGCTGCACGCGAATACACCAACTACAGCCGCACTATGCCAAGACCCTGGACCTGTGGGCGGCGGCACTTGAGGAACACAAGGATCAGGCCATCGCTATCCAGGACGAGGTTGTATATGAGCGGTACATGAAGTACCTCACCGGATGTGCGAAGTATTTCCGCATCGGCTACATCGACGTCGCCCAGTTCACCCTCTCCAAGCTGCACCTCCCATATCTCGAGAACGAAAGGAGCAAGAAATGAGCGCCATCGTGCCGCTCTGGACCCTCGGTGTCGAACTGCTCAAAGCCGCGGGCAATATCTTCGGGGTCCGCACAGGCACCGAAGAACCGCAATACTCGTCACGGCCACTGACCGCTTCGGTGCAGATCAGGCAGTACAGCAGCCGAGTCGCGGCAGAAACGATCGTCTTGGCCGATGATGACCCGGCACGCAGTGAGGGCTTTCGCCGCCTTGCGGGTTACATTTTCGGCAAGAACCACCGGCAGGCCAAGATCGCCATGACCGCACCGGTAGCCCAACAAAACGACACCATCGCCATGACGGCCCCTGTTGGCCAATTATCAAGCGCTGCTGGCGGTTCAATAATCCGGTTCTACATGCCGGCGAAATGGACACTGGCTAGCCTGCCCACTCCCGGCGATGAAAGCATCCGGCTCACCGAAGTGCCCGCTGAAACGCTCGCAGTGCTGCGCTTCAGCGGTGACCGATCGGCGGCCACCGTCGCCAGACGCACCGATGAGCTGCTCAATATCCTGCGCAACAACGACATACAGATCGCGGGCGATCCCCAAGCCTGGTTCTACGACCCACCGTGGACACTCTCGTGCGCTCGACGCAACGAGGTCGCAGTCCCGATCCACGCACGGGGTGACGACGCCCTCTAAAGGGACACGTAGAGCGCTTCGAAACCAGCCTTCCCGATGATCGGAGACTTATGGGTAGCAGTGGTTCGGTGATTGTCGACGCGCCCGTCGAGGACGTATTCGCCTGGTATTCCAGGCCGGGCGCGTTCAGACGCTTGGCTGCACCGTGGGCGCCGCTCGAGCTGCGTACCGAAGCGGCCTCGCTGTGTGACGGGACTGCCGTACTGGACTTGCCGGCAGGCCTGCGCTGGGTCTCCCGGCACAATCAGGATGCTTTCCTGCCCGGCCGACGATTCGTCGACGAAGGCGTCGCGACGGGACTGCGGTCGGCGGTAAGTGGTTTGTTGCCTTGGCGGCATATCCACGAGTTCGAGCCACTCGACGGCGGCCGCACTCGGGTACGCGACACCATCGAGACCCCCATTCCCGGAAGGTTTCTGGCCGAACTCATCGCATATCGTCACCGGCAGCTCACCGGGGATCTGGCCGCACACCGCATGGCCGCCGACCACGGAATGAACGCCTCGACAGTGGCAATCACCGGCGCATCCGGCCTCGTGGGTACCGCACTTGCCGCCTTCCTGAACACTGGTGGGCACCGCGTGATCCGCCTGGTCCGCGGAAAGCCGATCCACCGCACCAACCGGAACTGGGAACCAGACGACCCGGACCCGGCCGCACTGGAAGACGTCGATGCCGTCATCCATCTGGCGGGTGCCACCATCGCCGGACGCTTCACCCCGCGGCACAAAGAGCTCATCGCCTCAAGCCGAATCGAGCCCACTCGCCTGCTTTCCCGAGCTGCCGCATCCGCAGGTGTTCGCACGTTCGTCTGCGCCTCGGCGGTGGGGTACTACGGAAAGAACCGAGACGATGAAACCCTCACCGAAACAAGCCCACCCCCGCCGACGGCAGACTTTCTTTCCAACGTGGTCGCTCGTTGGGAGCAGGCAGCATCAACAGGCGAGAGCGCCGGGACACGGGTTGTCACTGTCCGCACCGGCATTGTGCAGTCACCACGCGGCGGAACCCTCAAGCTCCTGCTACCGCTTTTCCGGGCGGGTCTCGGCGGGCGACTGGGCTCTGGCACCCAGTGGTTGCCTTGGATCGGCATCGACGACTTGGTCGACATCTATCACCGCTGCCTGTGGGACCTTTCACTATCGGGCCCCCTCAACGCCGTGGCACCCGGCGTAGTCCGCAACGTCGAATACACGCGCGCACTGGCCCAGGCAGTCCACCGCCCGGCGGTCATACCAGTGCCTGCCTTCGGCCCCGCACTGCTGCTCGGACGCGAGGGTGCCGAAGAGCTCGCGATGGCAAGTCAGCGTGTTTCTCCCGCAGCACTATTGGACCGCCAGCATGTTTTCCGGACTCCCAGCATCGGTCCGGCCTTGGGCCATCTCTTGGGAAGTCATATCCGCTCGTGACCGCTATCTGGTGGGCCCGCCGCGACTTGCGGTTGGCCGACAATCCCGCACTCCAAGCCGCGGCCGCGCGCAGCGATGTACTGGCCGTGTTCATCCTGGACCCGCAGTTGCTGAGCGGCGCACCACGTCCGCGGGATGCGTGGCTTGCCGCCAACGTTGTTGACCTTGACAACCAACTCGACGGGCGGCTCTGCCTCCATTCCGGTGCGCCGGAACAGGTCCTTACAGAGCTCGCCCAACGTGTCGGCGCAACTGAGGTGCACGTAAGCCGGGAGACGACCCCTTTCGGTAGGCGCCGGGATACGTCGGTATCGGCTGCGTTGGCCGAGATCGGCGTGGACTGGATCGAGACGGGCTCACCCTACGCAGTGACGCCGGGGCGGATCACCAAATCCGACGGGTCCCCGTACCGGGTATTCACCGCATTCGAACGCGCCTGGCGCGAGCACCACTGGCCGCGCCCCGCCCACCTGAAAACGAGGCCTTCCTGGACCAAGCCTCCCGAGCCCGCGCAATTGGGTCCCGTCAGGTCGGCACTCACAGAACTGGCCCAAAGATGCAGCATCACCATGCCGCCCGCGGGCGAGGTAGCGGCCCGCATGTTGTGGGAACACTTCCTCACACACGATCTCACCGGGTATGCCGTACGTCGTGACCGCGCCGATCTGGACGCCACATCCAGGATCTCGCCCTATCTGAAAGTCGGCGCCATCCATCCCCGCACCATGCTCGCCGACCTGGCCGCCATCGCGGGCCAAGACGCCGCCAAGTTCGTTTCGGAGCTGGCCTGGCGAGACTTCTACGCCGACGTGCTCTATCACCAACCACACTCCGCGCACGCCGACTTAACCGATGCCCTAGCGCATTTGGCCTACACCGAACCTGGCGAAGGCTTTACGGCCTGGCAACGCGGAGAAACCGGATACCCATTGGTTGATGCAGGTATGCGGCAACTACTTGCCGAAGGCTGGATGCATAACCGAGTGCGGATGGTCACCGCAAGCTTCCTTACTAAGGATCTCCACGTCTGGTGGCCGCACGGAGCCAAGCACTTCATGAACCACCTCATCGATGCCGACAGTGCATCCAACACACACGGCTGGCAATGGGTTGCGGGAACCGGCACCGATGCCCCGCCGTACTTCCGAGTCTTCAATCCCACGGCTCAGGCACAAAAGTTCGACCCAAACGGCGATTACATCCGCAAGTACATCCCGGAACTACAGCACCTGCCCGGTGCCTCAGCCCTCACGCCCTGGAAGCACTCCGATGGCCACAGTCGCGGATACCCGGCTACCATCCTCGATCACGCAGAGGAAAGAAACATCGCGCTGCACCGTTACCGGGCCAGGCAAGACCACTAGCTATTCAGCTGCCACACCGAGAAATTCAGCACCGCGGCGAACGTCGTCCATGCCACGTAGGGAAGCAACAAGATTGCGGCCCAACGGCTTCTGTGCCAGAAGAGCACCACCGTTGCGGCAATGAACCCCCACAGCACGAGGATCTCGATGAATGCCGTTCCCCGCCAGCCAAGACCAAAGAACAGCGGTGTCCACGCCATGTTCAGGACTAGTTGTACGCCGTACACCGCCAGAGGCAGCCGGTTCTCCCGCGAGGGATATGACCGCCATACGAGCCACGCCGATACCGCCATCAACGCGTACAGTACGGTCCACATGGGACCAAATAGCGAGGCCGGTGGAGCCCAACCGGGCTGTTGCAGACGCCCATAGCTTTCCGCAGCACTGGCCGCGGCCGCCCCGCCGACTCCCGCGGCGATCGTCACCGCAATGGCAGAGACGGCAAGCCCAGCCCATTCTCTGGGCCACCGGCGTGAGATCCCTTGAGTCATATCGACATAGTAGACAGAATTCGCACGTCGGTCGTGTGGTCATAGCCAGATCGCGACACCTTCAGGCGTTCCACCCATCGTCACCATCCGGGCGGACGCTCATAGCCCACCAAGGTACCATTTTTCAGAACTTTGATAGGTATATTCCCCGCCAACGCCGCTGAAATATTCCCATTGACAAGATAGTCCGTACCGTCATACGGAAAATACCAGGCATCGTCGACTTCCACGATAGCGTCATCCACTATCGTGACATCGCCCAGGCCTTCTAGATTGATAAACTCGACGGCAATCCTGTGCGCATCTGCCCTCTGAATTAAGTTCATCTGTACCTCATAAATTGAAAGGTCTTGTATCCATCGAATGACGCAGCTTTACCGATCTGACCGTCGAGAAACCTCACGGTACCACCCTGGTTAACCACATTGAAGACATGCCCCACTTGACCAGGACCACGCGATCCGAATACAACTCCGCGCGCGCCGTTGCCCGCCGCAAGCATCTTCTGAGTTATATCAGCTTCACCGGCCGCAGACATGAATTTTGCACCGAAATGCCCTTCAAGGAAGCTGATGGGTAATGGTTTGGTGGTCATGGCCGAGACTTTCGCCCCATCGAGAATCTGGTCAACAGTGATGACCGAGTAGACACAATTGGTGTCACTACCAGACGGATTGACATTCTTTATCGACCCGGCCAGTCGCTCCTCTGCTGCAGTCGCCCGGGAGCCTGCAAGCTGTACAGCACGTGGAATCACAGTGTCGGCCGCAACACCAGACAGCGCAGCAGTAGATTCTCGCGCAAACAGTGCGCGGAAGCCTAGCCACGCACCCTGCGCGCCCTTGAGCGCGGGACCGACACCAGTCGCTGTTGTAATAGCCGTAAAGAGCGGTTCAACAACAGCGGTTGCCTGACCAGAGGGCAACGTACGTATACCGGATAGGGCACCGTCTTTAAACGTGTAGTACGACTGAGTTCCCTGGTCGAATATTTCACCATTGCCGTTCGACAGAGATCCGTACACTTGCTGAGTAACGCCGTTATTTGAGTAACTGAAGAATATGCTCCCGTTTTCACTGGGAGAAACCGCGTTCGGATCAACCTGTGAGTAGTCCGGTACCTGGCCAAGGTTGTCTAGTGCACTCGCCAAATTCTGATTTAACTCCTCGGGACTCGTTGGTGATGTATAGCCAGCACCGTGGGTATATGCATCGGAGGCTGATTCTCCAATTGCGCGCTGCGCAGCATTGACGGCTTGCATCCGGTCCACGACAGCCTGATCCGTTAATCGCTGCAACTCGGCCAATCCCGGCGACTCGCCAGAATCACCTGCAAGTTCGACAGTGTCCGGCGCCCCCGACGTTCCCATGCTGCTCACTGAGTTCACCACGCCGGATACCTGAGAGACGCCGCTGGCGACCTGTCCGACACCCTCAGTGCCCTTCGACACGGTGTCGTTGAGTTGGGTGAACTGTTCGGTCTGCGGTTTCAGTTGCGGGTTGGCGTCCCCGACCGCTTGGGCGACCTGGTCGGCTTCTTTCTGACCTGTTTTCACGATCTGCGAGCCTGCGTTGACGGCATCAGCCGTGCCTTGGATGCCTTGTGAGACACCCTGAACCAGGGTGATGGCGTCCTGCGGATTCACCGCACCAGATTGCGCCGAGGATGCCAACGAGGCACCCGCTTGCGCGGCCGACCCGAACCCTTGCGCGGCCTGCCCGGACGATTGACCGATCTGCTGTCCCGACTGCACATAGGTCTGCACATCACCCGGAAGACCTTGCACCGCCTGCGATGCATCCTGCCCAAGCGCCTGAGTATCCGGACCTTGTTCCTGCTCGTCTTGCTTGCGGCGACGTGTCGAGGCCGCACCCATCAACAGCGCCGCCAAATCGTTGTCGCCGGACTGCTTATCGCGGTCGTCCTGCTCGTCCTTGTCGTCCTTCTTCTTATCCTTGGACGGGAGCTTCGGCGACTGCTGCTGCTTCTGGTTCTGCTTGTTCTGCTGCAACTGCTTGGTCATGTCGTCGATACGCTGGCGATCCTGGCTGGACTGCTGCTGTTTCTCCTGCAACTGGCGCGTCAGATCATCGATCTTCTGCTGATCCGACTGCTGCGGCTGCTGATCAGGCTGCTCGCCGGTGTTCTGCTGTTGGGGCGGCTGCTGCGGTTGTTGCGCAGGCTGCTGTATACCCTGGTTCGGCTGCCCGCCTTGCGATCCCGCATTCGTGCCGGGGTTGGTTTGTCCGCCGTCGTAGTCGGGGTTCGGCCGCCCCGGTCCTTGGGTATACGGGGTCGCGTTTTGGTAGTCGGGGATCTGGCTGCCGTGTGCGGGCTGATCCCACCCTTGCTGAGGCCCCTGCTGCCCGCTGGACCCGTTAACGCCGTTATTGCTGATCGAGGGTGCCTGAGTGTTATAGATCGAGATCGAGCCGTTCTGATCCATCGGCGGCTGATTAATCCCGCCCTGATAGTCAGGCATCTGTGGCCCACCCTGACTCGGCGGCTGAAACATCTGCCCACCCCCAGGCGGACCATCACTGCCGCCCGGACCACCACAATCCGGCGGGCACGCCGCCCGCGCCACCGGAACCGTCGCAGGGGTGAACCACCCCAACCCCAGTCCCCCAGCAGAGAACATCAGCACCGCAACCACACCCGCGACAACGCCAGCCTTCTGGGAAACATCCGTAGCCCACGTGTACAGACCGGCCAGGCCTTTCCACCACCCCAGATTGGACCCGATCGCCCACAGCAACACAAAGGTGATGGCCCCCACCGCTGGAAGCACGTCGGGACCGGTGATCCACACATACAACCGCGGAGTGATCCCGGCGGTCAGCAGCACTAAGCCGAGGCCGCCGCCGATCAAAGCTGCGACAAGGCCGGGATGCCACACACCCTCTGCCGCTCCACCGCTGCCTGACGTGCGGTCACGCTCCAGGAGCACTCCGGCATCGATTAATACCTCTTTGGTGAGACCTGTCAGGTATTTGCCGCCGGTGAACAGCGCAGCGCCGCCGATCACTGCCACCAGCATCTGCCCAACCCCCAGCAAGAGCGACCACTGACTCTCACCGGTGAGATGCTGCCACCAGCTGGCGTATCCGCCGCGGAACGTCCACCACATACCCAGGGCCCCGGCGATCACCGCAGCAGCCGCCACGACCGCCAACACAGGATCCGACAAGCGTGCCTTGGCTTCATCAGACACCACCGAAGTCACCGGTCTGGCGCCCCACATCGCGAGCTTCATACCCCCGCCGAGCGCCGTCATCCCCAGCAGCAACAACCCGGCCCAGCTGATCAGGCCTGCGGCGCCATCGCCGCCGCGATACAGATGGTGCAAAGCCGCCACCGCACCAACCACCAGGACACTCCCGACAGCGAAAGCGGCGAGTCTGCGACCGGCGTCACCTTGGGCACCTCGCCGAGGCTCAAGATCACGCGCAGGCAACTCCTGCGCATCCGCAGCGGAGTGCGCCAGATCACGACAGTCCGTCACTGCTGTATGCCGTTTAGTCGATCGATCACTCCCCGCCACGCCGCCTCCGTCGAATCTTGCAAAGACCTCAGGGACGTGACATTACGCCCGACCAGGGACAGCTGTCCATGCGGGTAGCAAACATGTTCCTTGCCGCAGAAACGCATATGCGCAAGAATCGCTCAGCGGCGACGAACGACCAGGCTCAGATGAGAGCACACCGCCCGGCAACGGCCACACCCCTAGTCGAACTGACACACCAGGAGTCCAAGTGAATCCACCTATTGCACGCCTGGACGCGGCATTGCGGGCTGTGCATCCGGAATTTCTCGCTGCACACGCTCCGGGCGCAACGATCGAACAGATCGACGCCCTGGAAGCCCTGACGGGCAAGCCCCTGCCAGGAACCCTGCGTGATCTGCTCGCTTGGCACAACGGGGTGGGCACTCGCGGCGCCCTAGCCACTTTCGATGGCCCATGGAACTTTATGTCAGTCGAGCAGATCATTGAGGCCATTGAAATGTTGCGCGACTTGCTTGAACACGAGCAGGATTGGAAGCAGCAAAACTGGTGGGGATACGATTGGATTCCGTTCCTAGAAGACAACTTTGGGGACCACGTCTGTGTCGACCTCGACGGCGGCGGAACTCTTGAAAACGATGGCCAGCCGTTCACTGGCGGTGTCGCCGGCCAGATCATGCAGTTCGACCATGCAGCTGAACTTCGTGTCGTCGTAGCTCCGTCGTTGGACATCTGGTTGACGGCGTTGGTCCAAGCGATCGAAGAGGGCGTCCTGCGGCCCGAGACAAAGAAGGTGAACCGGGGCATCCGCTATGCGCTTAACGAAACCGACGAGCCCGGCTCCCCCACCCTCGATCATGTAATCACAAGGCTTGCACCCGGATACCTCATCTAGCTGACCTGCCCCAATCGCCGCGGTCGTGTCGGTCGTGTTGGCTACAGCGGGCAACATCGTGCATTCCAACACCTTCACCAAACTGATCTCGGTACTCGACTACCTGGCAATAGCGCTATTTACGATGCTCACTCTGCTTACCGTCGGGCTCGCCTTCTGATCCGACCAACACAGCTGGGGCGGAGTGGCATGCACCGGCCCCAACTCGCCACCGCAACCCCTCATCCGAGGCGCTCCTGCGGGTAGCGACAAACACTGCTGACCGGGCTACCACCAGTTCGCACTACCGGCCGGATTAGCCGCGTAGGCTACACGGCGAATGTGTTCTGCATTCGCGAAAGTAAACGAAAGAAGTACAAGAAATATGACGCAAGGAACCGTGAAATGGTTCAACGGGGAAAAGGGCTTCGGCTTTATCGCTCCCGATGACGGCAGTGCGGACGTCTTCGTCCACTACTCTGAGATCCAGGGCGGTGGTTTCCGCTCACTAGAGGAGAACCAGCGGGTTCAGTTCGAGGTAGGACAGGGCACCAAGGGCCCCCAGGCCACCGGAGTGACCGCGATCTGATCTGCACCCAATCTATGGGTCGGCAAAGACGATCTTTGCCGACCCATAGATCGTTGGGGCCCGGCGAGCCAAGACGAAAGACTTTGGCCCGGAACACTTTCCGTGAAATCTCGGCGGTACTGCGGAATAGTCCCACCTCACTGAAGAACGTTCGCCGATCCAGATGCCGACAGGTTCATAGAGCCGCCGGATCCACGATCGCCGAGACGGCTTGTAACGTCTCGGCCCGCTCGCGAATCGAAGGCTCGAGTAGCGGCAGTTTCCGCTTGTTCAGTCGCAATCTGCTCGCGACTCTTCCAGCGACCTCGCTCGATATCGGATTGCACGTCAGCCAGATACGCGGCCGCCGACTTCTTCGTCGTGAATGTGGTGGGCGCAGGAGTGGGTACACCGTCGGGCGGCGCCGGGTACCGCACCTGGTATCTGCCCGACGGAAGCTTCCGGATATTGCCGAATTGTCGTGCCACGCAATCTCCCCTCCGTGCCATGTGCCACGAGTCGTGCCATCTACGTGCCACTGATAGCGCCCAAACCTGCCCATCGAGCGCAAAACCAGGCCAGAACATCTTCCAAAAAGAAGCAGGCCAGGGAAAATTTTCCCTGGCCTGCAACCTAACTGGAAGAGCCTCACAGCATGCAGGAGACGCAGCCCTGTAATTGATCATCAATGCAGCTAAGAGGTACTTTTTCCAGGTTTAATCTCGCCGCGTGCCCCAAACGTGCCCCACGCGATTACGCTCTCTGCGCGACACGCCGACAGCCCGGCATAACGCCAAAAATGCAAACGTAAGACCAACCCTGCATAGTTGATTCTAGGCGGGGTGCGCGCCGCCGTCGGGATAACCGCCCGACAACTAAGTTGCCTGAGCGAAGCCGCAACGTCGGAGACGCCGATCCACGAGCCGCGCAATCGTGCTGGTCGGGTGGCCCGGCATCGTTTAGATGCCAGGAGCACTCAATGTCTACGTCCCGATCCAAACTCGACCTGTCGACCCTCACTGTCGGAGGCATTACTCCGAGCTACATCTCCGTCGAGCACGCCGCGCAGCTGATGGATGCCTCGCACTGGACCGTGCGGCGCTGGATCACCAGTGGTCACCTGGCAGCTCGCAAGATGCCTGGCGGTGGAATCCGCGTGGCCGTGGTCGACCTCGAACAACTCGGTGAGCTTGTTCGACCCGACCGTGCCAGTAAAGGGGTGGCTTGAAAAATCAGCTTCCTATCGGTCGAGGCCAACCCAGAGAGCCACAAAGATAACGCCAGCGAGCCTGTCGCAGTAGCGGTTCGGTTCATACCTGGTACGGATCTACACCGGTGATCCGCGCCGCGCCTGAAGTTCACCAAACTCCCCCGCAGTTGCGGGCAAGGCCCCAGACTCGGCTCTCAAACCAAGGGGAATAGCCGAATTGCACTTTCAGCGCTGATACCCTCCCGGTAGATCTGGCACATTGGTCGCCAGCAACGAGTCGGGGGACTTCTAATGCGCATGCAATCGATCTGTGGCCCATCGTCATCGGCGGCACCCCGGTGACCGCGATCGAGGTGTACACAGCGCGTACGTGGTACGAGCTCCACTCGCCGGCACGGTGCAATTGGGTGGGCGAGTTGGACGAGATATCCGACTACGACCCTGACCTCGTCGAAGCGGATTCCAGCTCTGCGCGGGGACCGATCCGTTGGCCGCTCATCGCCGAGTTCCTGACTCATGGGCTGGATCTGTTGCGCCGCGGTCTCATCGACTTGTCGGGCACGACCACAACGTTTGACTACGACCTCAGTCATCTGAGCAGCAATGAGCTCCGGTTCGCACGGAAATGGTTCCAGGACGGAGCAATTGCCGATCCCTGGGGTTCCGTCGGTAACGGCCGCCATCGGATGACTTGGATGTGGCGGCACGACCCGACGCTGGCCCTACCAATTCGATCATCAGCCCTGAGCGGCTACCGGCCCACGGAAGGGCACCCGCCTTGCGACATTGAGTCGGCACGCGCTGGACTCGCCGCGTGCGAGCCGTGGCTTCCAGCCACCGACCTCAATCGCAGGTACGTGGCGGCGCTTCGTCGCGAGTACGGGCTATCGCAATAGAGTCGGGATCCACTCGCGCTTAGGGGATGTCATGTCCCCCGCCGCTGCTGGCCCGATGACTGCCAGAAGGTTGAAGGCAGCATCTTGGCCGACGCCACGGCGCGCAGCACCGCTGTGCCGTGCCTGGCTGCATCGAAGTCGGACTCGGGGATCACAACATCGTTGGGGCTCAGGGCCTGCGTCCCGGCGATACGCACTCTGATCACTCGCAGTCCGCGACTGGCGTAGAAACGGTTACGCATGACGTCTTCGGCAATCTTGTCGGGGGATCCGTGCCAATGCGCCGGATCGACTTCGACAACAGCGAAGGGCTTGCGCAGCAGTATGTCTGGGGTAAAGAAGCGCTTCTTGCCCGCGCTGTCATGCCCCATGCACATCAGCGTGCCCTGCGGATAGGTGCGGTACCCGGCCTTCTCGATGACGTCACGCACTCGCTGCTCGGTTTTGGATGTCGCGGCCGACCCGCCCCGGGAGAGGTCGCCGGGACGGGCGCGCGAACGGTCCATCGCCGGCAGAACTGGCGGCGTCTTGCGCTGGTGCCGCCAGACCATCGCCCACACCACGAGCAGCGCCAACGGCACCACGGGATGCAGCAGAAAGTCGACCATGGGCCGGACGGTAGGGAGAGTTGACGGATCGGAGTCGCTGAGGCGCGCAACCGGCTAGCGGTCCAAGCTGTCCCTACCGTCCGTGATTGCATCGTCTATGTCCCCGCACATCCCGAGATCCGCATGCGGATGTCTTGGGACACGGTCCTTCTCCGCCAGTGAGAAACGAGTCGCGCGTGCCTCTTCACGCTCAGCGGCGTATGCGTCGTTCACGCCAACTCCGGTGTTCGATCCCCGGTCATTGCAATCCCCCGCCACCTGCCTCGTAGGTATGTCCGATGACCTTGAGGACGGCCAATGCGTCGACCTCATTGCCAACCACGAAGCCGTCCAGGTGTTCGGCAATTCCTTCGGGGTGGATCCGCCAGCCTTCCGACTCGTCGCTGGCGTCACCGCCAACCTGCTTCGCGTAGGCGATACAAGGGTCGTCGAAACCTGCTAGGTGTAGGCGGTATTCGTCAGCCCGCTTCTCGACAAGGTGACTCATGCCGCACCAGCCTGCTCCTTGATTCTGCCCTCGCGCTGGATTCGCATCAACGACCTCGTCGTGTCGTACACAGACTGGGGATACCTGTACTCATCCACCAATTTCCCAGCGATGCTGGCGATTTCGAGGGGCGATGAGTTCAGGGTGAATCCGTTCTCAACGGCTAACGCACACAGTTCCATAGTCGGCGCCTTCCAATGTATGTATCTCTATTTTAGAGAATACACGCACTCGATGACACCTCAACCCATCGTGCGACACGCCGATCGAGTGTCGGTTCGCCCGGTTAGGTCCGATTCGAATTCAGGGGTACTTTCCACCGCAGTGGGGCCAGAACGGCTCCCACGCCTGGACTCTCGACCAGCTCCGCTCCCCGGCGGCGGCTGACGAGAGTCCTAAGGGCTGAAGAACCTCGTGAAGGTCGCGTTCTGCACTGCTGTCCCCCTTTTCGTGGCGGACGCGGGCCGGGGACGCACCGCTCGACGGAAAGGGAGGTTTCCTCTCATGGCTTCTGCAACCAATCGCACCGAAATACTGGCCAAAGCGCTCAAGCACGCGCGTCCCGACTTCACCCTTCGCAACGCCCGAATTTTCGCCCGAGCAGTCATCGACGCCCCGGCGAACGTGTTTTGCGCCAAGCCCCTCAAATTCTTGCCACAGGACAACATCGGTGAAGCGCCGATCAGCTTCGTGCTCGATGAATATGCACAGGCTGGTGGTCCTCATAGCGGCATCGGCGGCCTTGCCGGAACCGGCAAGGTGTACCCCTTCGGGGCGGTCCTGGTCGAGATTCCAGACGAAGCCGAGTTCTTCCGCAATGTTGACGGCACACCATCATCAGCCATACCCATTGCAGTGACAGACGCCCGGCCCGGCGACGTGATCGTCATCGAGGGCGAGAGCCGCGGTGTGTACGTCCGCGAAGGTCTCATGCAGCTGCGATCGGTCGCTGAAGTACTGCTGGAGAAGGCCACCCAACTTGAGCGCACACCTACGCGAAAGCTATGGGACCCGAAGAGATGGGCGCCGAGCCGCGATCAGGCAACAACGTCGGCAGCGAAGTTCGATTCGTCGCTGCCGAATCACTTCCATTTCGACGGCCTCGGCGATCCGCTCACGTGCACCGAGGAGCACAACCATCCGGACCCGGACGACGAGCCGCGCAGGAACATCGCGATCCGCGCCGAGCACGAGCTATGCGCTCTTCCCGCGCCACTGGGATACCCGCCACTAGCGCCACTCGACGAGGCGGATCGTGTCCACGTCGCATTCCCCCTCGGCGTCGGGCCCGATGGTGAGGCGGTCACCTACAACCCCGCTGTCGATGGGCCGTTGCTGGTTTTCGGTGGTCCAGGCCGTGGCAAGTCAACACTGGCCCAGGGGTTGCTGCGATACGCCTCAGTTTCAGGCTGGAAGGTCAGCCATGTGGATGGCAGGCACAACCCGGCCGCCATCCTTGAAAAGCTGCGATCTGTGCACGCGGAGTTGGAACTTCGTCGACTTCAGCCCATCGGCGCGGTGCCGATGCTGCTGGTGCTCGATGACGTGCTCCGAGCTGATTTCGACACCGCGCAGAGAGAGGAGTCCGGAAGCTTGGTTGCCGACATCCTGTCCGTGGGGCGCGAGCTAGGCATCCATTCGGTACTGGTCACCTTCGCGCTGGACAGCGAAACAATGTTCCCGCCTCGCTGGCGACAGCTGTGCTCGACTGTGCTGCTGACCGGACAACCGACCTATGAGGATGCGATCAGGCTCGTTTATGACGCTGCCGACATGCTCCCATCGGCGGGCTGGGAGGGTGCCGGAAGGATGCTGCTGGTGCGCAACCAAGACATTGTGGGTGGGTTCCTGCTAGAGCCGTTGCGGGCGTACATGGAAACCGGCGGGTATACCGGGTACTGATCTCGCAGGCTAGGCGCCGCATCGAAGACCTCCGGCACTTACCTCACTGGGACGTGACAGTCACGTCCAGGGCTACAGCTCCCTGACGAGCTTGATCTCGCCTGCAAGCGGTTCTGAATCCATCAGCCGCGTGTCGAGCATGATCGCGATAGCTGCGTTCTGCCGGCGCAGTGCTTCAGCGCGGTGCTGTCCATTATTGAACCGCGGTGGTTCGCCCGACTCCACAATGAGTTTGATGGGGCGGCGCCAGAACGACTGAGCAGCCCGCGCGATGTCACGCGGGACATGCGTCGGAAGTTCCGGCGGGAAGCGCGATCCGGACGATAGGCACTCCAGGGCCACCGACACGGCGGCTGCCCAATCCACGGTCATGTAGTCGGCCATGTCGCGAAACAGATCACCAGTCGGGAGTTCGCAAACTGCAACCGTTCGGAGAACCTCCAGCTGCGTGACGTTGGGGTCTTGCGGCGGAACGAATCCAGCGCCTTCATCCCACTCGGCTCCAAGCTGATTCAAGACAATCAGGTCATACTGGGAAATATCCGCCCATCCCAGATACCTTCCGTCGGAATCGAAATCAGTCGTGATGATCTCCCGTTCCGCATCGAAAGATGCCTTCGACCCCAGCAGATTGAAAATCATGATCGGCGGGTGAAGTGACTCCGGGAAAAACTCCCGCCACGCACACGTGCGGTACTCCGCGGCGGCTAAATCGGGGCCCGGGTCGACATCCCCGTCTCGTAGCGTGATCAGCGCGATGTCGCGCCCGTCCCGATCGTGAAACCCCTGAATCCGCGCAGTGCCAGAGCCGTACTGGTGGCTGGTGACCCACATGTGTACGTCGGCGCGTCTTCCTGGCTTGTTTTCCATCCACCAAGCTGAGCATGGAACAGCGCCCCGTGGTGCGTCATCGACCTCCGGCGTGGCGAACGTTCCGAAAGCGCCTGGTTACAGCGAATGCAGGCGAAACAGTCTCCCGAACCGCCTACGCCGCAACTCGCGCCGTTCATCTATTTCCGGTTGCGTGATCTCTGTGTTGACCGCCAGCCCGCTTAGTTGGGGCTGGTGCGGAATGCGCAGACTGCGCCCCTCCGACAAAAGCCTCGCCAGCGGCGAGTCATAGCCGCTGGTGCCCATGAAATCTGCCGCTGCGGGCCTAGCCGCCGCCGCTGCGACGGCGATTCGGTGTACCTCGGCGTTGAATTGGCGCAGGAAAGATTCGCGATCGGCGGGAGGTGGGTAGACCGCAAAGGTGCTCGGAATGGTTTGCAGCAGGCCGCGACGCACATTGTTCAGCACATAGTGCTCGTCGACGACTGCTACTCCAGTTCGAGCGGCCGCTGGTTCGAACTCCCCGGCTTCATGACTGCCTGGGCACCCGTTACGAGGTAGGCCGTGCCACGTTCCCCCACAGCGACACAGGGGTATCGAAGGCTTCGTTGTCTCGCCGGCCACCAGCTGACGATCAACCAGATCCTCAGCTTCGAGCGCGTTAATCGCTTCGATGACAGCGTCTTCCGGTTTCCGCGTCATCGGTCCCCATCTTCGGTGTCGGCACGCTCGACCACGATGATCTTCGGGCGTTGGAGCACGGTTTGCAGCTGGCCGTGATACATGCCGGTTCCACTGACGGTTCCGGTGAGCTTCACTCGATCACCACGGGCAACCTCGTACAGCCCTTGCGCCGTCCCCATGCACTTGAGCACCTGTCCTGAATCGAGAGTGAACACCACGATCTTCACGTACTCCGTGTGTCCGGTATACCCGATGCGTTCGAACCCAGCCGACACGGTGACCACGGCATCGAGATCGCGCAACCGCTCCCCTTCGACGCCCGCCGGAGTGTTGTTGAGCGCCGCGCGGCGTGTCTGCTCGGCGTGTGCCGCATCCCACGCCTGCGCCAACTCGTCTGCGCGGCGAATAGATTCGGCAGCTTCCGCAGCGGCAGCTTCTTCGTCGGCGAGCTGCTGGCCATGCTCGCGAAACAGTGCTTCGAGGCGCGCTTCGCGGCGGAGTAAGGACACCGACCGGCTGCGCTCTATACGGCCATCGCCGTAACAGCCAAAGCACGTTCCGCCGGCTTTTCCTGCATGAGTCCACCAGGTGAAGATGCCCGTGCCGCCGCAGCGACCACAAGTCTCGCTCCAACGGATGCGATCGGAGGCAGCTTTGCCCGGATGCGGATCGACATAGCTTTCCACCGTGAACCTTCGGCCCTGGTGGGTGACGACAGCTGCGCTCACACACTCAACTATATTCTCCATTTTAGAGAACCGTCAAGGCGACTTCGGTGGATTCGCCCTCTCGCTAGCGGCGGATGGGCATCTGCGCGAACTCTCCCGGAAGGAAACGCAGATACATGGTTTCGAAGGCGTTCTCAAGGCCGTCGATGTCTCCGAACTCGACCCCTGCTCAGGTGCGATCCATTTCTACCAGGCGCCGGTGACCGATGTTCAGGCCATCGCCGAGGGCGATAATCACAGCGGCGCATGGACACATCCAAACCCTGCCGACTGGATCGACAACCCCCACACAGCTGCCCCAAGCTTCGCGCAAACACTCGCCAGTTACTTGGCCACCTGCACTGGGGTCCAGTCCCCGTCGAACCCGCGTACGAGGATTCGATTGGGCGCTCCGCTGGGCATCCACTCCACAAGTTCCGGGCCAGGCGATCGATATGCCAATGTGAATCCGTCGGGCCGCAAATCTATCGCGGGCTGATTCTTAGCAAGCGCGAGGGGCAGTGCCCTCAAAGTCTCGTCATCGTAAATAACGAGCGTTGACCAGAGGGTCGGAGTTTCGCTGTCTGGATCTTGTCGCGATGACTTCCGAACGCTATCAGGGTCATGTCGTCGGCTGATTATCAAATCCCTAGTGGTGTAATCGATCTGGGGTTCGCGTCGACTCAATTCGAACGTGGTCAGCCAAGGGCCAAGGAATCTTCTTCCTGCAGCCAAAATTTGTTCAGGATCGGGGATGTTCGCGGGGTCTGGCGAGTCGTCTTCTTGACTAAGCGCGGACGAGATCGCCTCCGCACCACCCCGGTCAACGGCCCCCCAGTTCGCCAAGGCTGAAAGGGCTGTTTGCCGGTTCGCCGCCAGGATTGCCCATGCAACGAGCACCCCTTCGGCCGGGGTTGCTCCAAGCTCTATAGCGCAACGCCACGCTTCATCGAACTGTGTGATGCCTTGGATCGGGTCTACGAGTAGAAATGGGCTGCTCGGTTGCTGTAATCCCGCAGGCACCCCGACATGAAAAATGTCGGCATCGGTCTCATACCGCCAATCATGGATGAGCTTGTGCCAGCGGTTGGCTATCCCGAAGAGTGGTTTGCCGCTCTGGGTATGCCGCCATCCGACGAAAACCCATCCTGCATACCGCGTGGCGAGGGTTGTGAAAGTGTCAGCCGCGAAGGCCAGCTCGTTACCCGACAAAGGTCCGTATTCGGCGAACAACGTGCAGCTAGTCGCGTTGACCTCATGCCGGTCCTGAACCGATAGACCAATCTGCACCGCTGCCAAGCCGCGGGGCTTGTCTGAAAGTATCTGGCCTATTTCTGTCTCTTTTTCACCGTCTTCGTAATTCGCGATCGCGGCCGACGCGATGAGATTAGGTCCGACATGTGGCCGTAGCACTCTGATCGCGGAGTCATAGTCATACACCCATTGCTTCCCGACTGAAACGCCAGCGTTTGACTCCATAGCTCGGATCGCTTCTACGTTCAAGTTCGGCTCAGCTTCGACAAGTTCATCCGCCGAGACGCGCAATATTCGTTCACGGATGCGCCTCACAGTGTTGCTGAACCCTTGCGGGTACCCGGCTTCCGCTGGAACAGTGGTCACGGATGGCGCCCCTTCGTTTGACTGCTTCGGAGCCTATGAGGGCGCCCCATTGCGCGCTACCCGACACGCTGCAGTGACTACCTGCATCACCGGCATGAATCGTTCAACGGTTGCCAGGTCGATCGTGGGCGGTGTCCATCCCGGGGCGGTGGTGCAGTCGGTGATGATTGGGGCCACGAACCAGAACCTGTCGAACTTGTGCTCCTTACCGAGTGCCTTGATGGTCCCGAACCCGACTCGGCACACCAGCTTGTATCCCGTAGCAAGTTGCAGCACAGCTGAATTCGCCAACATGTCCAGACCGGCGCTCGCGCGCTGCTCAGCGATTTCAGTGGGTGTCGGGCTCTCCCCTCGCTGGCGCATCCAGCCGCGGGAGTTTCAGCACCCCGATCAGAAGTCCCAGCTGCCAACTGAGCGGCATCGAGGAAGACCGGGTTCACCTCCAAGCGACTGGACTCCAGACCATTCTTCGGTATACGGATGATCCAGCCAGAATCCAGGCGCGTCACTTCAACGGCCAACTCACGCATGTTCATCGGCCCTTGTCTGGGCTCTACGAGCCGGCCGCCAATAGCGACAGCTGCGCGATCTGGGCGAGAAGTCCATCAGAGACCTCTCTGCTGAGCTTGGTGGGGTCCAGATGCAGACTGAGCCCCACGGCCCCGGCGGATCCGAAATCGAAGGACACGCGACCTTCCGCCGGCCCCGAAGCGGCCATCAACTCCAGGGCCACCGCGAGGGGCTGCGGATCCCACTGCGCGGGAAGCTGGTCGGTCATTGCATCGCTCTTTCAGCCCGCTCGGCCTTCGCGGCGCTCTGGCCTTCGTTGTCGGCTTCGATCGCGCCGAATGCTGTAAGCAGCTCCAGGTGTGAGGGCTTGTGAAACGTCTCCGGGTCGAGCATGAGCCACCAGCTCGCGTCTGGGCGGCGCTCCTCCAGAAGTGCGCTGATGGAGCGGTCCCACTGCTCTCCCCCGGAAAGCGCTTCGAAGGCCTTCTCGGCTGCCCAACGCTCTTGGTCGCTTTGGCCGTCGGCGTAGAAGCCAGCTGCGGCGCCTTGCAGCCAGGAAAGGGACATGCCTTGACTAATGGTGATGAGCGCGGGGCTGCGACTGTCTGCCCGGAGCAGTTCGGCGGCACTCTCCCACCCGGCCTTATCGCGCAGGATGTGTGCCTGCAGTCCGACGTCGATGATTCCCGCGAGCCAGGATCGATCCATTCCCGCGACCAACAACCCTTCCTCTGAGTAAGCATGGATGCGGGTCAGAAGGGCGATCGGGTCGCTGCCTGCGACAACTGCCGTGTTGATGACGAACCCATCGGGGCGCTCGGTCTTATCGCCGATACGTATATCCGCCGAACCGTTCTCGTACATCATCCCGGTCATCGGCGCCCAGTAGGTGAAAGCATCGGTCAAAGAGACCGCGCGGCCATGCCTTTGGGCGTTGAAGGCAGCTTGCCGGAAGAAGATGTCGGGCAGGATACGGCGATTGCTCTCCTGCGTGTGCTGACCGTCCAGTTCCAGAATCGCCGCCGTGAGTCGCGCAGCCAGCGCAGCACCATACGCGCGTTCAGTGCCACGAACCGATGCGCTGTCATCCCGGGTTGTGAAGTCGATACCGCTCATGATGAGTCTCCTTGTACTAGTGGGCTGGGCGAAATCAGATGCCACGGATCTGCTGGATCGTGGCAATCAGCCGGGTCAGGCGTGACGTCGAACCGGCAGCACTGTGTGCACTGGTTGGCTCTACACAGCGCTTCGTGCGGGCACGCGCAGCCGACATCGGGATCGCAGGAGTGTTCCCGCGCGGTCGACTCTGTTGCAGGCCGGATTCCGACGCCCTTGGCGCCGCAGTCTCGGCAGTACCAACCCTCGGCTCCCTGCCAGATGTCCGCGTTCCAACCGATATCGGCCATGCCTACACCAAGCGTTCGGCCATCTCAGTGGCCCGTCGGCGGGTACCGGCAGACGCGGAAACCGTCACTGTTGTAACGCCAGTCCCCGGAAACGAGGGTGGTCTTGAAATCAGCGAGAGTGCGCAGCACCCGCGTGCATACGACAGAGTCGTCGCCGAAGCCTGGGACAGGCCGCGTAACTTCGACGGACCACCATCCAGGCCCCTGCAGCACGCGCGTGCCCGACAGCCGTGACATGAAATCGTCCAGTTGCTCCGCTGAGCGGAACTCAGACCACTCGATCAGTTTCGGTGGTTCCCCTTCGATGAACTGCCCTAATCGCGGCGCGATCACGTATACGAAGAAGCACGCCGCTGCGGCGACCAGCACCCAACCGGCGATTTCCCGAGTCAGCCCGGCCGTGAGGAGGCGGAGCAGCAACGAACGCTTCTGTTCATCGTTCACGCTCGGTTCCCCTCTCGCGGAGTTCGACATTGAGTGCCTCAGTCAGGCCAGCCCATGTGATCGGGTCAAGCTCGGACACCAGCTCGCTGAAGGCCTCGAACCACTCCTCACCGTGAATCTTGCGCACCGCGTAGATCGCATTTCCGAGGATGCAGCTGTCGACGGGTTCGACGTGCTCAAATTCCGGGAACATCTCGGCGGCGTCGAAGGTCCTGTCGGAGATGAAATTCATGAACGAGAGGCTGTGTTGGCACATGGTCCGGCCGATCAACTCGCGGTGCAGTGCACTGGTGAGCTTGTCACGGGCTGGGGCCGACAACGGAGCGATCGCAAGAAGCGCTTTGTTAAACCATTGTGCGCCAATGTAGCCTGAACCGCCGAGGTGGTGCTGACCGTCGTCGCGCCGGCCACTCAGCTCTGAAATGATCCGCGCCAGAAGCGGAGTTGTTCCGCGCGCACGTCCACCAATCCACCACTGCGGGTGGCTTAACTGCAGGCGCCACACATGAAAGACCTCGTCGTTGGAGAGCAGGCGAGCAAGATCGGCGAGTCGATCCGATCCTCCAATCAACGCAGCGGTGACAGGGTCAGTCGGATCCATATGGAGGTGGTAATCGAACCCCGGATTGCCATTTGTGAGCTCGCCGTACCGGGCGTACAGCAATTCCGCGCGGCGTTCGGCCTCGGCAGCGGAGATGACTCCCGTCATGCTCGAGTCTCCGCAGCTGCGCCAACGTTCGACCCGCAACCTGTCGCGTCAAGCCACATCACAACGGTCTGTACCCCAGTGCCCGAACTCTTGAAAGCGTCATCAGCCAGTACAGCGAACCCACCTCGGTCCTCCACCAGCGTTCGAATCGCCCTGTGCTTGCGATCCTGGCGAAACACAAGGCCGCTCGGAGCAATGGCGGTCAAGCGACCACCACTGGCAAGTAGGTCAAACGCCATGCGGACGTGATCGATCCAGATACTCGGCTCGCCCGGCACGGCGAATGGCGGATTCATCACCACTGCGTCGAATCGCTGTTGTGTCTGGCTGGCGAACTGTTCGAACACGCTGTTCACTGGCCGCACCGAAGGCGACAACGCAACGCGTTCCAGCCGCGAAGTATTCGGCTCCACAGCGGTGACTTGCACCCGAGGATTGGCTGCGAGGATGGCCCGCACGAAAGCACCACAGCCAGCCGAGGGCTCAAGAACTTTCGCGCCAGCATCCAGGCTCGCGACCTGCGTGTGATCGGCCACTATGGCTGCAGCTAGATCAGACGGTGTCGGCACATAGCCTTCAGCCGTGCGGGCGGGTTTCGCGAGGGCACCACCGCTGACGAATGCGGCTAAAGCCGGTCCTGGGTCAGCAGGAAACACATGTCCTGACTGTCCGCGATTCCACTTACCGCCCATAGATTCAAGGGCCTTGTTCACCGCCACGTACTCCGGACGGGACAACTGGCCACAGGTTATGCGAACCACACGTCCATCGATTCGCGACGACTTGCCGAGAATATCTCGCGCCAACTGTGCTGTATCCGTTGACATGTCGCTACTTCTGCCCTGGAATCGCAACAACCGCGCCGGCGCTACCCGGCCAGCACCCAGCTGGGCTGCCACCCTTCTCGCGTACCAGATCCAGGCACTTGCTCACCAACACGTTCGGGTCATGGCTGACCGACTGGGACAAGATGCGGTTCGCTTCAGCCTCGGCGGTGGCGGTCTGCTGACGCTGCTCGGCGATCTTGGTATTGGCCTTCTCGGTCTGCAATCCGTCAATCGACTGCTGGGTGCGGACATCGAAATGAATGACCGGAATGTTCACGCCAATCACCTCGATACGGGTGCCCACCTTGGCCTTGAGCTTGTCCAGCACCAGGGTGGCCAGCTTGCCGTTGATGGCGCCGTCACCTTCGCCGACCTGAGTAAGTGGGTTGTAACTGGCCAGTGTGTCGTTGATGGCCGCGGTGAATTCGCGAGTGACCAGGTTGTCACGGATCGCGTCGAACCCTCGGTAGTCCTGGAAAAGACTCGGAGCTGCGTCAGGCTTGAGCCGCCAGACCACCGTCGAATCAACACGGGCGGTTGAGTTGTTGCCCAGGCGGGCATCAATGGCGGTCTTCTTGTCGCCTTCGTCGATATGGTTGTCGGTCTGGATCGCGCCGTCAAGCTCGGTGACGTCCTGCCACGGCGCTGTCAGATGTAGGCCGTTATCGAGGAAACGGCTCGGCCTTCCGAATGTGGTTACAACGCCGATGTTTTTGGTGCTGACCATCGTGATCGAGGAAATCACGAGAACGAACGTGGCCAGAAGTCCAACCCCGATACCGATAAGAATCGCGTTGAAACCGCCTCTGTCCCGGCGTTCAAGTTCGATCCGGTCGTCTCGGTGAAGGTCCCCCTTGCCCGCCTTGAGCACACCTTGGGCACGAACACGCTGCGTCACGCCCCAGGCGAACACGAAAGCCGCGATCACAAACAGGATCACGATGAAAAAGGTGGTTCCCACGGATGGTCCTTCCAGTCGTGGCCGCGCATTCGGCGGCTCGAATGAACCTCACCGTATTCTCGGTTTTAGAGATCGCCAACTGAGAGTGCATTCGCCTCCTTCGGCGTGTCCCCCGACACCCGCCTCTCGACCGCACCGGTTCTGGACTTAGCTCCGCGCCTCAGCCGCGCGCCCTCGACGTGCACACATACCGTGGCCCTCATGAAGCTGCTCGAGCGCCTTACCTGCAGCCGACATACCGCGGCGTATGTCAGGCCGGTCGATCTGTTGCCGCGCCTGGCGCTCCCATCGATTCATGCGCCGACCCAGTCGCTGGGCGTGTTCAAATCCCCAACCGCACGGCTGGACCCGATACCGCTTGGGGCCCGTGACGGAGGCACCATCTACTGGCGGCCAGAAGTCCACGGTGCGGGGCTGCTACTGCTCGGCCAGACTGGGAACGGCACAACTTTTTTGACGAAAGCAGTGATGGAGCAATGCCGCACGCGCGGCTGGCAGCTGATCATCGCCGATGGACGCGGCTCGGATCTCGATGGGTTCAGAGACACCGCCAACGTCTCATTCCTCGGCTGCAACGGCGCGGATCGTAACAAGATAGCTGCAGGTGAATGTCTCGCTGCGGTGGTGATCGCGCATCGGATCCTCACCAGCCGATTGGCTCAGACAGCGACGCAAACAGTCGACAACCACGTTGGTTTCGCGCCGATGCTGTTGGTACTCAACGAACTCGCGGGCTTGATGACGTCTTGGGCTCATGATCTTTCTCCCGTGCAGCTGCGCCAGGTGCTCACCATGATCGAGAATCTGCTGCGAGTCGGGCGGGAGATGCGCTGTCATGTCCTCGTGGTTCCGGCCAGCGGATGGATTTGGCAGGTTCCGCAGAGTTGGAACGCGCTGTGCACCACGGTGTTCCTGGGTTCACCGTC
This sequence comes from Mycobacterium sp. D16Q14, assembly GCA_002013415.1. Taxonomy (GTDB): domain Bacteria; phylum Actinomycetota; class Actinomycetes; order Mycobacteriales; family Mycobacteriaceae; genus Mycobacterium. Next base: position 48,052 of record MAEX01000011.1, on the reverse strand, counting down.
CAAACGCGACGCGATGAGGTCCGCGAGCCCCACCGCTGTGCTGCAGGCCGGCGTGCACGTACCGCATGGATGTAAGGGGCGCGGAATGCTCGTGGCGCCAACTGCAATCGGCGTCGACATCGATATGTTCCAGTCGTTTCTGACCTACAGTCCGGGCGAACATATCGGGCCCCCTCAGCTTCCCTCAGGTATTGCAGATGACTGGAAACGATTCAAGGAGGGCGTCTCTGACGCGACCCCGGCACTACATCCCCGGCTGCATCTGGATATGGGGAACATCGCGCTGAGTCCCACCCGTGCGCAGGCAATCGAGCAGCTGATGTCACTGCCGCTGCACACCGAAGCGGCCGATCGGAGAACAGGCAACGGGTACGTCTCGAATTCGACCCCCTGGTGGGCGTAACACACCGAGTGAGCCTCCCCGCGTTCAGGATCAGCTAGCCGTCATCTGAGCCCGTAAGCCATTGTTCTTCTCCGCGTCCGCCTTACCTGCTTTCGCGCGGCGTTGTCCTCGCGCCGCTGTCCGCCCTTTCGCCACCGCGATGTCACGGTTTCGCGCATGGCCACCTACGCCGTGACGCACCCAGCTCTGCCAGCCGAGCTGAGCGAGACGACCACCGTCAAGACACTCAGTGGACCCGAGGTGGCCAGGAGTCTGGCCGCGGCGCATGTCGCCGGAATCCTATGGCGACGCGGCTCCGGAGCCGCGGTACATCCCGCCGACCTGTTCCCTGAAATCACCATCGAGGAAGTCGCATGACGATGCAGTTCAAGGCAATCCATCCTGACGTCGCTGGTGAGATCACTGTCGAGACCGACGACGCCGTTTCCGCTCGTGCCATCGCAGCTGATCAATTCGGCGATGCGCTGGGGCGCCCTGCCAGCTCAGTGCTCGATCAGGTTTTCGTCAGCTGGTGATCAGCCCGTCCGGAGCCGACGCAGCGGATGTCATCCATCCCCATTGTTGCGGTCTGCCGCCTCCATGACGTCTACGATCGCCGCCCTGACCTGGTCCGCTGTATCCGTAGACATTGCTCTAGTCACATGAATGTCCACGCTGTAGTGGATCAGACCGTTCTCCAACAGGTGACCGGTCAACCGCACGGTGCCGATGTCGGGGTCGTCGAACACAGCGGGGAACGTCAGCCTCAGCATCCGCTCTCCGTCCACCTGCTCCCATTCTTCATCGGGGGTTGCGTCGCGCGGAATCTCGAGGTTGCCGAACACCGCGTGCCTGGCATCTTCAATGCTGGGGGATTCATCATCGGACGCACCCATGCCGGCTCCTTTCGCAGGAATACATAGGCGCTCCAATTGGAACGCCACGCAGCGGTTCTGTCGGCCTGCGACGTCCATGGTGGACCATCTGCGCTCAGCTCATACGGAGAATTGCGCGATGAGCGCCTGGCGCTGGCGCTGACCGAGACCACCTACGCGGCGTGTGGGCGCGATGTCCAGCTTCTCCATCAGCTCTTGCGCCTTGACCCTGCCCACCTTGGGCAATGACTCAAGGAGTGCCGACACTTTGAGCTTGTCGACGACGACGTCGCCAGTAGCCTGTTCCAACACCTGAGAAAGCGTCAGTGTGCCGCTTTTGAGCTTCGCCTTGATCTCTGCACGTGCCTTACGCACCTGCGCCGCGCGTGCGAGAGCCGTAGCGCGCTGTTCGGGAGTCAAAGTTGGAAGTGTCATTGGTGTTTTCCCTCTCGTATCTGCGAAATATGCGGGTGACAGTACATGTGCTTTCCCCAACTCCGGATCGGTAACTCTTGGGCCGCAATGTTTCATGTAATCCGCAACAGGCCGTTGTCGCGTCCTTGCAAGACGCAGGGTTACGGCAGCAGTGATCGCCAAGCCTGTCGGTCGACTGTGCGGATACGCCGGTAGATCTGGTCCCGCGGCACACCGAGCTCCTTGGCGACCCACACCATTGGGACGGCGAGTTCAGCCGCCATGGTGATCAGACTCAAATACGCCTGCGCGCCGCGGCTATCGAGTCCTTCGTCGCGTAGTGCGACCGCTGCTGCATCCATCCCGGGCCCGACTACCCATGCCTGCTCCAGTAGCTCCGGGCACGGGGCCATGGGTGAATGCACGAATCTGCCCGCCGCCGTGACGAGTGCAGTCGAAGTCCCACGCCCCGGATGCAACAGCCACTGCTCCAAACTCAGCATCAACGATCGCCGTGACTCATCGGAGTCCTCGAGCGTGGCGAGTCCGCCATCCACCAAGGACGCCAGAGCTGCTGCGCGGCGGCGGGGCTGGGTCCCGTCACCTTCGGCAGCAGCGTAAATGAGTGGATACAGCTTGCGTGCGCTCTGAGCACGCACGGGGTCAACACAATTGGTGATCACCACAACCAGCGCTGTCACCGCAGCGTGTTCTGTGGTGTCACACAACTGGATAGCGGCTGCCGGTGTCATCCGGCGCAACTGTTCGTCAACTGCCCCGGCAATCGTCTGTGCTGTCACAAAGAACCCTTCTTTCCGTCAATGATCAATCGAACTTTCAGTCGATCCAGCACAGGTGCGAGGTAGGTTGCGAAGTTGTCGGTGTCGCTCGGGCCGCGTTGAAGCATCCCGATCGCCATTGCATCCCCGCGGCTATTGACGACGAAGACGGGAGCACCTGAATCTCCCTGTACCGCAGCGCCGCCCCACTCGATGTCGTCATTCCTGGCAGAAATCAGCGGCCCGCAGGTCAATCCGGAGCGGGAGCCGTTCATGCATATTGGGGTTCCCACAGGCAGAGCCCGAACAGCACTCACAGGCAGCACGTCACGAAGTTGCACACTGTCTGCGATAGCGGTCCCGTACGCCGCATTTTGTTGCGCCGCAGACAGGAAGAACAGCGATGCGTCGTATTGGTGACCGCTATCGTCCACACCGCGCTCGGCGTTCTGCAGCGGAGACAGCGGTATCCGGCGGGCACCCGCGTCATCGGTGTACATCCACACCGGCGCACCCTCGTTACGATCACAGTGCCCCGCCGTGAGGTAGCCGACATTCAAACGAGCGCTGACCACGGCCCATGACACCGTGCACTCCGAGACTTCCTCACCGTTGAGCTGCTGAACCAGCGTGACACCGGGTTTCGGGTGTTCAGCTGCGGTGAAAGGCACCGGAGGCTTTGAGCCCCGCACGCCGGCGATGGCAATCCACGGCTCGGGTTTAATCACTGGGTCAGCCCCTGCCGACGTAGATGCCAAGAACCAAACCACCGCGGTGATCACACCACTGGACCAACGCAACGCCGATCGGTACGCCGCGCGCCGCTGGACTCCTGCGGTCATCGGGCCTCCTCGATCGTCGGAGCTCATCTACAGACGGCCGCAGAATACACAGATGCACCACAAAACGCGCAGGCATATGCATGCAGCAACATGCCATGCATTATCCATCGCGCCGCAGCGGTATCCAGGTGCGTGAAACCTCTAGTCTCCGCCGAGATATCAGCCCGCTCGAATGTGAAGACTCAGGAGCCCGACACATGCGCACAGGTAAATGCTCGATTCTGCCCACAATGGTCGCTGCGGTAGCTCTGACCACGTTGGGCAGCGGCATAGCCCACGCGGAACCTGCACCGGAACCAGTTCCCGTAGAGGTATCGCAGGCATGCGATACCGGATATGAAGCTCCGCTCTGGGGCGAGACGGCGTTTACAGCGGCTCCCGTCCCGCACGGTCTCGACGCCGGACTCATTCCGGGACCGGAAAACGAGGTGGCCGACGAAATGGCCGCGACGGGGCCTTCGGAAGACACCGAGCCTGCTGCTGATCCGGAGCCCACGCAAGAGCCGATCACAGTCGACGACCCGATTCCGGGATCCGCTCCATCGCGGTCGCTGGTTCTCGTTCCTGTGTCGAGCGTGCACCCGGTCACCAGTGCGGCCGCCATCGACAAATCGATGGTCATCTACGCGTCACATCCAAGCCCTCGCGTCACCGATGCTGACATCGACTTGGGACTGTTCGCCGCGGGTGTCAACCACGCACTACTCCCCCAGTTCATCTCCGCGACTCGCACGATCATGCATGGCGAGTCAGGCGGCTGGTCCAACTCGGTCAATCGTGGCGACTCCAACGCATGGGGCTATGCGCAAGCAGATGGCGCTCCGGCCAACAGTTCTCGGGGCCCGATGCAGACCATCCCCGGGACATTCGCCACCTACCACGCGCCGGGTACCTCGAGGGCCATCTACGATCCGGCAGCCAATATCGCTGCGGCGTGGCGTTACATTTCCGCGCGCTACAAGGTTGACTTGCGCACTGGCGCAGGTCTGTCCGCGTTCATGGCTCGTGGCGTTGGGCACGGCGTCGGGTACTGATACCGGCGCAACCCCTTGACGCAAAACGTACGGACACCTCACATGAGTGGAGCGAGCACATGAGTGACCCCATCGAGCAGGCCATCGAGCGCTACAACTCAGTTCTCGCACTCCCCAACGCAAAGATGTGGGCTCCTGAATGCCTCAAGCAGCTCCAGCAGGCGGTTGAGGCCAAGTATGGAGCCGGTTCGTGGGAACGGGTGGTGCTGCCAGAGTTCGGACCAGCATTCACGGCTGGATCGCTCTTGGATCCCGCCAAGGTCCGGGAACGTCTCGATGGACCGCAGCGAGATATCGCACCCTCCGTTCCCCCAGCTGTGCAAGATTCGCCCGCGCCACTATCGCCGTCGCATTCGACTCTCCAGGGTCTGCAGGCTGCACCGCCGGCTGGCGTTGACGGTCGTAAATGGTTGCAGCGCAACGATCACCTCCCGCTGCTGGACCCCAGCGATGAAGCGGCAATCAACAAGCTCGACGCGGGTATCGAATCGCTGAATCAAAGATTGTTCGCCGTCGACCCCGCGAAAGCTTGGTTCCCCGACGGTGCCCAGCTCCCTGTCACCGGGGCCAACATCTCCACACTCGGGGGCACGTACAACCTGGCCAAAGATCTGATTGTCAGGTGGCGCGTGGCCGTCGACGCACTACTCAAGGCGTTCGAAGGCACCGGTGAATACCTTGTCGAACAACAGCTAGCCCGAATCCGAGACCCCCTCAAGACGCTGGCGGCCGGTGCTGAAGCGTCCAAAGATCTGCACTCGTTGATCGCACGCGGCGGTATCGCGGCCAACGACGGGTTCCATCAACTGCGCAGTGAGGAACTGGGCAAGCGCAGAGAAATCACGGATATCTCCAAAGAGCTTGTCCGGTCGCAGGTCAACGCGCGCACATTGAACAAGATCCAGATCACCGATGAAGGCCTCGATCGCGCATCTGCCACCATCAGCCGGTCACACGGTGAGTTCACCCGGATAGCTGCGCCGAACACGGTGCTGCGAGGGGCTGACGACGCCAACCACCTCGGTGAGGAGATCGCCGCGCTCGCAGGAAAGATCGCAGCTCCTGTGAAGGTGGAGCGTGAAACTGTCGGCGAGACAGCGGCGCGCGCGCAAGGCGAGCACGGCAGCAACCGCTCCGCAGGCTCAACGACCCCGGCGGTCGGCGGAGGAAGGATCGCAGCTACTCCCGGTGCGATGGGCAAAAGCAATGCTGCGGGCAGCGACTTGTCCAAATTGCTTTCCGCTCTTGGTCAGAGCGGTATCGCCCCGCCAGCGCAGGCAATGGCCGCACCGGCACACGCCGCACAGCAGGCGGCGCAACCGCTCACCCAGGCTGCCCAGCAGGCCGCGAAAGTGCCTGAAGACCTCCTCAAGTCACTGCGTGGGGATGCGTTGGGTAACCAGCGCCGCCTCGGTCCAGACACCCCGGCTGGCAGGGCGGCCGACAAAGACCGGACTGCCGCTACTGCATCCACATTCACCGCTCCCGGTCCGGCCGCATCCAACGGAGTTGGCACGCCAGGTTCGGCGGCCCGACCCCACCAGCTCGACGCCACCGGCCGTCCGGCGGACAAGGACGGCAACGGCAGGGTCGACAAAGACGCTGTGCCGCTGTCGAAGAAGACGCTCAGGCCGTTCGACCTCGCTGTGCCGGTGAATGGCCAGCACGTAGAAGTCAAGGGCGTTCCAGATCCGCGTTTGGGCGAGATGATGCTGAACATAGCCTCCGCTGCGGGTGACAAGGCCGTATCGGTGCTTGAGGCCGCCGCAGCTGCGGGTATGGATATCACTTCTCTCGGAGACCCGCTCGATCCTTCCGAGGTGAACATCGGCAGTGCCGTGATCGGAGACGAGAAGTCGGGAATGTACTTGGGCGATGGCCGTGTCCTGACCTCCACGGGCGAGGTCGAGAGTCTCGATGACGTTCTGGGCAAGGACGGATTCGTCTCCAAGATACCGCTTCCCGAGCTACCTGAGGATGCCCCCGGCGCCGAACCTAGCCATCCGGGCATACCAACACCGGACAGCCCGGCCCCTGCTGCTGGCCCAGCCCCAGCGCAAGCCGAGGACGTGACAGCTCCCCCGCCCGCCGCGTTCCCTGGCCCCGTTACTGCGCCGGCGAGTCCCACACCGCAACCGCCCACCCCTGGGCCAATCGCACCGCAAGATCCTGTGACCGCCATGGGCACAGGCGAAATCACCATTCCCGCAGCGTCAACCGCTCCCGAGCCGCCCCCGCCCGCTGCTGCTGGACCGGTGGAGATCGCGTACCAGGGCCGCGCACTCGGATAGCGCACATCGCGCCTCTCTCGGCTGTTTTCCTCGTAGGCCCGCAATCTTCCAGCTGTGATCGATCAGAGACTCCAGGACCTGCTTGCCGAAGACTCTCCAGCGGAGCCGACCACCAATAGCGCTACGCCTGCAGGTGAATCAGTTCTTCCTAATGATCCGGACGGTTCCACTCACGTGCAGGATCCCGGCGAGGACGAGCGCGAAAGCGAACTTCACAAGCTCATCAACCTGGTCGTTGAGAAGGACCCAGGTATCGCCTCCATCGCGGAAGCGGCCAAGACCGAGGTCCGCCTCGGCGCGGACGGCAAGATCATCGCCTCAGCGGCGCTGCGCACCGCGATGCGCGCACTGGTCCCGGGACGTGACAAAGCACCGACAGACACCGCCTACCGAAACATCGGAGGCTGGCTCAGCGCCGACAACTTGGCTGTCGCCCCAGTCACCGAAGCCATGCCGTATTTCACTGTTTCGCATTGGCATTGGCTGGCGGCCAAGAATTTGGTACGCCAAATGCCCACCGAACTCGGGCCCACCTTCCCGCACCTGCTGACATCTGAAGCACAAATCATGCACGATCTACGCACCTGGTCCGCTCTCGATGAGCGGGGCCACCTCACAGAGGAGGCCAAGGCCATGTTTGACACCGTCACAGGGCACGCCGGCCTGACGATCTACGGCACCGTGCTGCTGTACGCGCAGCGGCGCGCGCCGGTGAAAATACCCACTGAGCTCAAGGAATTCGGGATCGAAGCGGGCGTACGTGACGTGCCACGGGTGACATTCGTGATCGGGGTTGGCAAGCGCGAAGTGGTGTGCGCGCTCGTCAACAACATCACCGTGGTCTTCACGCGCCGGCTGCGTCGCGACAACGAGCACGCTGATGCTGCAGCCGCATTGCTGGACCTGCTGGACCCGGAGGGGCAGTGGCCCGGGTACCCACTGGCGGCGAACGTTGTGCTGCCTGGGTCCGTGGTGGAGCAGCTAAGCGCCGATCCTGATACGTCAAAGATCATCGACAGCGAACCTGAACCGGACGCTGACGACAAAGCTCGTGCCGCCGACGACGCGGTACGCCTTCGTGCACGCAAATCAGCCCGCAAAATCCTGCAAGCTGCGAAGATACCTGCCGGTGCACAAACCGCAATAGCCGAACTCGCAGGTTCTACGACCCACGCACTGGCCACGATCACTGTCAGCACCCGTGATGTGGATGTATCGCGAGGTAGACCCGGTTCTATGGCTCTGGCATTTATTCGCGGACGAGGCATCATGGCCTCCTATCCCGCAGGCTCGGGCGATGTACGACGCATCACATACACATCCGGCAACAGAACCGGCATCAATGCTGGAATCGGAGCGCTCAGCAATGCTTACAGACGGGGTTAACCGGAATTCTTGCGCTACCATCTGCTTTGAAACACCCCACCGACCATCGGAGAGAACATGCCAAGTCTTGTAGGGATTGGTCCCGCAGAGGCGCTGTCGCTATGCGACACCCTGCAGACCCACACCGACACGATGCGTGGGGCTTTGTCGCGGATTGGTGACAAGGTCCTCGATCTGCAGAGCCACAACTACATCTCGGACACCATGGACGCATTCCAGGGCAAGTACGAATCGGAATCGAAGCCGCAGCTGGAGAAGGTCTTCAACACCGCGGATGCAGCTGTCCAGGGCACCCGCGAGGTTGTTCGGGTCCAGCTGGAGCGCCAAGCCCAGGGCGCCAACGCGGTGCAGAAGGTCTAACGGGCCCGCGAAGACGACAGGAAAGGACCGAACAACATGGCCAAGGAACTAAAGCTCAACATCCCCGGCGCAATGTCGGATACCGCCTCTCTCCGTAAGGATCTCGGGATCCTGCACGAGGAAGGTGGCCGACAGCTGGACGCGTACAAGAAGCTCACTGGTGCGATGCAGGGTGTCGGTATGGATACCGCCACTGAGTTCTCGCAGCAGCAGAACGCCGCGATCAACAACGTCCACAACGTTGTTGAGCAGTGCTGCAAGTCGACGGACGAAGCGATCAACGACACGATCGGCTACGACCAGAGCATCGCCGGCGGCAAGATGTCTGGCGCGTAAACCCGCTCACTAGCGCGAGAAAGCCCCGCCACTTCGGTGTGCGGGGCTTTCTGCTGTTCGGGGACTATTCGACCGCGTCCAGATGACTCGGTCCTCAAACAGTTCTGCAGCTGTCAACAACTCAATGAGATCATGCGCTTGCGACGCGCCTTCGACTGTCGAGACATGCCGAGTTTTGCCATGTACCAATCTCCCTGCCCTTGTTCGAAGTTGGCGCGTCTACTGCTACATGACCAGCGTCATAGCGAGCAGCACGTCTCCAGCAGCGAGTGCAACCAACACGGCCGAAGCGACCGCGGCCTGCCACACCGACAGTTCGACCACACCGCATGCGCGCAAGATCCAAACAGCCGGGACGCCGACGATCACGAGCAAGATCCTCCAGCCAATGTCCAGCACCGCCCACAGGGTGTCTTTCGCGCCGTCCGCTTCCACTTCGTCCGATGGCATCACCGCGATCCTGTCTCGAAACCGACGACTTTCATGCTGCCGGGGCAGCCGTGGCATTTCCACTGGCCCGCAACGTCGACTCCAACCACGCGGGGAGCTTTCGGCACGGCCCGAGACGCATCACCGCGTGACCTCCCATCCGTGTCGGCGGGACAGGAACCGTCACATCTCCGGTATCGATCCGAGCCGCACCCACCTGCAGACTCATATCCCCCAGCAGTGGGAACCCCGGCACGGTCGGCTGCTGGCCCTCACCGACAGTTGCCGGCGTCGCGAAGAGGTAGACACCGCCACCCGGCAGTCCGGGGAGCAACAGTGTTGGCGCTGTGTGCAGTTCGTGGGGGTCGTCGCTGGTCGCCGCGGCCCACTGGCGCCACTGCCCCAAAGCGCCGGCGTCGGGTACCACCACCGCGACCATGTTGGACGACCGGATGTGCAGCGCCGCGCTGGCGGTAATCACGCCGGCGTCGAGCAGAGCCGTGGTGCGCTCGGTGCCGACAATCTTGGTGATCCTGCGAAAGTATGCAGTGACCCGGGCATTGACCCTCTCACCGGTGCCGTCTACCTGTCCCAGCCCTGAGAGTTTGCCTGTGGTCTCGGAGGGCATCGGCGTTCCTGATGGGTAGCGAGTAGTCAACTCCGCGAGTGCAGTCAAGCTTTCGGCGTCGATTCCGTCCGGGAGAACCACATCCGGGCCCAGCATGGTGACTGCGCATCCCAGAGCCGCCAACCTACGCAGGTACCCCTTCCACACGACCTGCGGTGAGCGCGCATCGAGCCCTGCTCCGAGCAGCGCGGCGATTGGATCAGATCCCAGCATGGTTGACTCCCTTCGGATTGGAGGCGCTGTTCAGGTCTATCCGTACATGCGATCCATCCCCTGCTCGCAGGTACGGATAGCCCAGCGGCCGAACCGTGTATGCGGCTCGCGAAGCATTGAGCTCGGCCCATTGCCCGGCCTCGTCGGAAGTATCAAACGGTCCGACTAGCTGCGGAAGGCCAGGCATATCGTCACTGCTCCAGGTGATGTCTAGGATGTAGCTTTCGTTGTTCATGCGGCGTATGCCTTTCTCGGACTTATCAGTTCGCTGCTGCCATGGAAGCGGAAATGCCGACAGAGGTTTTCCGCACAGCGCGAACGTGCTACACGTACATCCATCGCTGCCCCATCTCGTTGACGTCGACACCCAGGAACGCGTCAATGCCGTGATACTTGGCGACCGCATCCAGGAACGGTGGCGGTGTCGACATCACGTCGACAAGTTCGTTGACGATCACCTTGTCTGCCACGATCTCGTCATGCATCCAGAGATGTACGTGGTCGGAGAGCCCCCGTTTGTCCAGCTCGAGAATTGAGTGGTGCATGACGTCTAGCGCGGAGCCCTGGCAGAAATGGTTGGGCGCAATGCGCTGTGCCACATCTTGAATCAGGCGGCTCCCGTCGTAGAACTTGAACCGCTGGTCCACCACGCGACCCCTGAGCGTGGTGACGCTGCCTGCACCCTGCGATTGTTCCTTGAGCGCGTCGATCAGCCGGTACAGAATGGGTAGGCCGTCACGGATTGCCCACGAAACCTCTTTGGCCCGCTCCAGCGTCCACCCATACTGCAGGGCAGCGGCCTTATAGCCTTGGCTATACATGTCCGCCAACATCTTTCGTTTGGCGAGCTTGCGGTCGATTCCAGCCATCAATCCAACCGGCTCGTAGGGGTCCTTGCCCGCGCGCATGTCCGCGATGAATTGGCGGTCCCCGGATGCGGTCGCCAGCACTACAGGCTCAATCGACTTCCAGTCGGCCGAAACCCAGTCGCAGGAACCCGAATCCGCAACAATAACGCCGCGCGCCCTTTTCGGAAACTGCTGAATCTCCGGCTTGCTGGCGCTGTTCCCGGTCAGATACGGGCCCTGACTCCCCCAGGCTGTGAAGGTGCCCGAATCGGTTGTTACGCACCACACGTCCGCTGTTGGAACGTCGACACTGGTCATACCTTCGAGGCTTGATCCTCCGCGGTAAAGGATGACGGACGCCCCGTAAGGGGTGTCGTATACCAGCGAGCGCATCCCAAGTCGGTACCCGGCCAGAGCGAATGCGTCGGCGTGGCGCCGCGTAGGGGTAGGCAAAACGGTTATGCCTACGTGCGGCGTCTTGGCGTGCTTGCTTGCTCCCTCCAGCATGTTCCAGAGTTCGTCGAGCGGCTGATCACATACCCGGTGCAGGAAGGTGTTGCGCGGCATTCCCCTGGCCGCCAAGCTCTGATCAGATTGCGCTTCCCAGCGCTCACGCAGGGCGGTCATTGTCGCTGTACGTGGGGCAGCGGATGTGAGTAGCGCGTCGGCGAGTTCGGAGTCCCGCTGGGTTGCGAGCTTGGTGGTCTGGTGGCCGAGCATGTAGGCGCTGCGCTGTGTGACGGTAAGCGAATTGGTCTCACTGAGAACGGGAGTGGGCGGGGGCGTGAGGCGCACACGATCAGTACTCGCCGCGTGTTCCAGCGGCTGCACCGTGCGGCCGCCTGCGGCATTTTCGACTACCCAGCGGTGCTCGAGGGTGCACACCAGCTCAATCCCGTCAGCGAGGACGTAGCGACGCAACGGCGCATCGGCATACCGATGCACTGCGCGCACGGTAGTCCATTGCCCGTCCGCGTCAAGGGTGCGGTCCCCTATGCGAATCTGATCGACGGTGACCAGGCCGCGGCGGGTGAGCAGCCGCTGGTCCTCTGGCAGGCACATACGGCCCGTCGCGCTGGCGCCTAGAATCTTGATTTCAGGATGAACCCTGCCTGTTGGACCGGCGTTCTCTACGACCTTCTCCACGTAGCCGCGGTCCTTCTCGTTGTTGAACACCGTGCGGTGCGCAAGGACCAGAGGGTCTTTCATCGAGTCGCTGATGTGTTCACCCACAAGCACCTCGAGTGATTGCTTGTCCGCCTTGAGCCTTCCGCCTTGTGTGCGCGGCCAATGCTCATGGAGCAGACCGCGAGCGTCGAGCACATTGACAAGATCAGCGCCATTTCCCGGCCGTATCCCGGCTGCAGCGAGCGTCTGCGCCGCGGCTCTAGTGGCCTCGGCGGTCTGCTCGTGGAATCGTCCGGGGAACTCTTTGTCGACTGCATACCCACGCGCTGTGCGCGCCAACACAATCGCGTTCACTTGCTGGACATCCTCAACAAGCGCCTCGGCGTCGGTCGCTGCGAGCACGCCGCGGCCATCGAACCCCGCTGACGGCGACGTGAGGTAGCGCGCAGCCTTGGCCATGATGCCGTGCCCGTGCACCCCCGGCTGGCCCCACAGTCGCAAGGTGGCGACCGTGTCGGACATGGCACCCACTGCATACGTAGGAGTGTCGATGTCAGTGGCCCACCAGCCCTCGTCCTTCTTGAGCCCCCGCGCGGCGAAAACTTCAGCCATCGTTGTGCGGTCGTCGTTCATCACCCGGAAGGCGGTGGCGAGGTCTTCAAGGCTGCGACCGGCTTTGGCGTTGGTGTCGACCATCCGCGCGGCGACCAGGGTGTCACCCAGCTTGCCGCGGATCTGTTCACGGGTTATGAGCCTGTGGGCGTACAGCGGTGCGATGTCGAAGCTGGCACCGTGGAAAACCAGGCGATCTGCGTGATCGAAGACGCGGGCGAGCATGCCGCGATGCTCCTGCCGGCGCAGCGGATCCAACAGCAGCGCCACTGTGTCCTGGCCCAGCTGAAACGAGACAGTCACACAGGTGATCGTGAATTTGTTGACGTCGAGACCGCGCGTCTCGATATCCGCGGCCACTGCTGCTGGAGGTGTCGAGCACAGGACGTCGATCCAGTGCGCCATCGCGTCGTCAGCGGTGACTAGATGCGCGTGCACGGTGTGGTCGAAAAACTGGAACTGGACCGCGTTGACGCGCGGGAGGTCTATGACGGGGACGGCAGGTTCAACGGTCACGCGGCCAGTCAAGCATCCGATGCCGAAGCTGTATCTGTGCATATTGCGACACGCCGAAAACATGCAACAAATACTGCAACAGGTCTGGATTTGTCGACATTGGCGGTTTCGGAGCCAGCCGCATCCCGCACTTGCGGCCGATGACGGAAAACAGTCAATGGAAACCGCGAAATTTCCCTCCTGAACTGCGGTGACGGTCAACATTACGGATCATAGGCATCGTCAGCTGGACAGATTCGCGTGCGCCTCGTAACAGGGGGGTGCCTCTGCGCACCCCGCAGCCTGCACATCGTCAGCCCATACGTGATCAACATCGAATAATCGCATACATGCAGGTAGGTATATGTATTTAGCAAAGCTAATGATGAGTCCTTTGCGTATAGAGCCCTGATGCACGGTCAGCGGTGATGCAGCCGTTTCAATTCGGCGCCGCAGCGGCGGCCGCAGAGGCACCCCCCTGTTACGAGGCGGTCGCGCATAACCACCGGTGAGCGGCGGAGCTGAACGAAATGTTGACCGTTTTAGCAGGTCAAAAGGCACATCTTCGAGTAAAGATCATGACAATTGCGCCCTGGAGATTACTTACCGCTGCGACGGATCGCTGAATCAGCGCAGTAGGAGCTGCAGGCTGTGACGGATCGCGAAATGCATCCTCCAGGGACGTGACAGGCAACTCTTCGTCGAGCCATCAGGTGGATGCGACACCCTAAGTGGCCGAGTCGGTGCAGGTAGAGGTCATCTATAGCCGAGCTTGTCAGACCCTGCGGGTAGAACGACACGCAGGAGAACTCAGGGGTTGCATGTGCAACTAGAGCGGCATTACGCTCACCTGGACGACGGCAGATGCCGGTGATGGAAACGTGGATGATTCGCCGATTCGATTCTCCCAAGCCAGCACCACCGGCCGGCTGCCACAGCAGATGAACACAACGAGGAGGGACGCATGACACTCGCACCGACCGCCCCCACCGCGCCTCCGCTGCACAGCGTTGCGCCTACCGCGATGGGCGTTCCACTTCCTGCCGCACAGGCCGCGACCCCGCTGTCAGTGGCGGATATGGCGGCTTCGATCGAGGCTTCGGCCGATCCGGCGGCTGAACTGGCGCACTTGGTGGTGCTGGTGTCATCGCGATCGGCCACCGCAGCCCGCCAGGGTCAGCTACTGAGCACAGTGAGGGCCAAGTGCGAGCAGACCCTCAAGTCGGTTCGCATCGCCTTGCTAGCCGCGGTCATCGACCGTCCAGGGGCCTACGACGGTTTCACGATCATCCAAAAGTCGGGATCCCGCTCAATCAATTACTCACAGCTCCAGGAGCTTTACCCGGACGTCTACGACGAGCTGGTTCGTGTCGGCGAGCCTTCGCTGGCCGTCAACTACACCTAACCCCTGCTTTCCCGATCGACCGACCACCCATCACAAAAGGAGATCCAACCCATGTCCACACCCACTTCTGCGCTCAGCGACGTGCAGCACCCACCTGTTGTCGCCATTGCGCCGGTTGTGCCTGCCCCGGTCGCTCCGGCCCCGGTTACCGCGTCTCCCCCGGCCCCGGTACCAGCGCCAGCTGCACCGACACGCACCCCGATGACAGCTGTGGCGCAACAGCAGGGCCCGTCGAACTCCCCCATCACCGGTATCGCCCCGGTCGCACCGCCTCCTGCTCCCGCACCGGTGGCGCCTGTCCAGGTCGCCCCCGCCCCGGCTCCTGTGCCTGTACCCGCACCGGTTCCGGCCGCTGCTCCCCCGGTAGCCACGCCAGTGTTCGTCGACACCAACGTCGTTGGCGCTGTCGCGCCCGTTCCCGTCGTCGCTCCGGTCGTACAACCAGCCGACGATTCGCAGGTGGGCAACACGCCTGGTGACGGCGCACAGGCCCAGAGTTCGTCCGGCCCGGTGTCGGCGTCTGTTCAGGCGTACGCCGCCCGGCACGGGATTGACCTGTCGACGGTGAACGGCACCGGAAGTCGCGGACGCATCACACGCAAGGACGTGGAGGAAGTTGTAGCGGCGGCAGCAGCGACAACCTCCCCAGCGCCTGCTGCACCACCCACCGTGTCCCCAGTTGCGCCGGTGTATCCGGTTACCGTCGCCCCTGCGGTTCCGGCTCCCGTTGCCCCCATCGTCCCGGCACCGCAGACCCCGGCCCCTGTCGTGGATTCGCCCCCTGACCAGGCCGAAAGTGATTCGGCTGCTGAGGTTTTGGGATCTGGCCGCCGCCCGAACGAAGCCGTTGAGGTACGGGTGCCCTTCAACCTCACCGATGGGCGCAAATTCTTCATCGAGGCAAGCACCGATCTCACGGCGCTCGCCTCATCTGCGCTCCCAGGGCTAAGCGTCCAGTCGGCGTTCCTTGAGCTGTCCCACGATGGCGCTGTCCTGGTCTCCACGGTCGCTTCGACGGCAGCGGTAAGCCTGTGAGCGCCCTGGCTAGCGACGTGCTCGATGATCAGGCCGAAACGCTCACTGCCCCCGCGGTTCAGCCTGGGACTTCGGCGCCCGCGCTGCATGTCGTTCCACCGGTAACCGGTCGAAGCGACGGGCTGATCCGTGTGCGTGTGGCTCCGCTGGTCTCCACTCACGACGATTCCCCGGCAAATGAAGACGCCGCCACCGAGACGGTCATGGACATGCAGCTGATCGTGGACTACACCCGGTCCCTGGCGCGGCGTACAGCGGTGAGTGTGAGAAGTTGCGAAGTCGACTTCGTCGAGCACATGCACCAGCACCCGATGGGCGTCTCATGCCTGCGCTGCGCCGTACTCGGTGCTTCCCGCAACCTGACACTGGCCACGACTCTGCTGGAGATCCTCGTACGTACCAACGCGGACGAGGAGTGGAACATCGACTCCAGTTGCACCGACACCAAGATCATTTCGCGATTGCGGCGGCTCGCTATCAGCGCCTCCACTCTCGAGGAGATCTACGGACCCTACTGGGCCCAGGTCATGCTGACGTGCCTGCGGATCGAGGCTGCGGACTTCGCGCTACTGCGCCATGTAGCACCAAAGAACGACGAGAGCCGGGTCCTTACCGTGCACACCCGTCACGCACTGGCGGCGTACCACCTCGCGATGGTGACGTGCCCGTGGACCGGAAGCGGCCAGGCACCGGTGACCTCGATGCTGCGCGGAGCTGTCGGAGTGCGCTTGGCAGTCGCGGTTGCCTCTGTCGCAGTGGGTAAGCCGCCGGCGTGGCTCGACTACTTGCCAGCACCCGCACTGTGACGGTGGCCGTGGCATCACTTGAGCAGCTTCCGGTGCTCAGCCCACCCACCAACCCCACCACCCCTCGCCAGCTGCGTGAATACCAGATCGAAGCAGCTGACGCGGTAAACGCGGCCCACAGCCGCGGGGTGGTGGGCCCAGCGGTGGTGCTGCCAACCGGAACGGGTAAGGCGCAGCCCCTCGACACAGTCATACCCACCCCCGACGGGTTTCGCAGGTTCGGCGATTTGTGTGCCGGTGATGCAGTTTTCGGCTCAGACGGTCACCCCACTTCCGTCGTGGCGGTGCACGATGTCGGCACTGCCACTGTGATGCGACTGGGATTCGACGACGGTGCCTCCACCCGGGTGGCCACTGATCACCTTTGGCAGGCAACAGATGCAGCCACCGGCGCCGAAGATGTTTACCGCACCATCGATATCGCCGCGAACCTACACCTTCCCGGTGGAGCACCGCGATGGACCATCCCGGTCACTGCTGCGGTGCAGTTTCCAGGCTCCGGGCGCCTACCGGTCGACCCGTACACCTTCGGGTCCGAGTTGCGCGCGGGCCTGGACGATGGCGGGCTGATCGAACGGTATCTAACCGCTGGAGTGGAAGACCGGCGAGAGATGCTCGCCGGCGTGCTCGGTGATCGCTACCGGATCGCGGCCTCGTCTCCGTCAATCGCGCTGGCAGCAGCTGGATCCTTGATCCGATCGCTGGGTGGGCTTCCCACATGGGTCCGACACGGGAACGGATACAGCCTGCAGCCGTTGTGGACGGAGACCGGCGGTTTGCGTCGCGAAATCGTCTCGGTGGACCAGGAGCCCGACCAGCAGTGCCGGTGTATCACGGTGGCCGCAGCTGACGGGCTGTATCTAACGGGTGGGGACTTCGTGCTCACGCACAACTCCACCGTGATCGCCGAGCTGGCCCGCCGCGAGGTGGCCCTTGGTGGCCGGGTGCTGCTGATGGCACACCGCGACGAATTGATCAAGCAGATGGCCGTTGCCGTCATGGCCGTCAATCCGGCCGGGCCCGTACCCTCCCTGATCAGCGGAGGGCACCGCGATGACCCAGCAGCACAAATCATTTCGGCCACAGTGCAATCCCTGCAGACCGAATCATCTCTTGCCAAGATCGGGCACCGCGACCTGGTAATTGTCGACGAGGCGCACCACGCGCCTGCCCGGACGTACCGCAAGGTGCTCGAGCATTTCGAGGCAATCGGTGGGCGCCGGGCCGGATTCACCGCGACGATGATCCGCCACGCTCCAGCCAAGGGCGAGCCACCGCTGCGCACCATCTGGCAGGAAGTTGTCTTCGAGCGCGATATCACCTGGGCAATCGCCAACGGATTCCTGATCGCTCCCGAGGGTGTGACAGTGGAACTCCCGGAGCTGGATGTCTCGGCGCTGGCGTCCGGAAGCGGTGGAGACATCAGCGATGAAGTCGCCGAAGAGGCGATGATGCGCGAAACCACCCTGAACGCCACTGTCGATGCGGTGCTGACCCGCACTGAAGGTCGCTCTTCGATCGTTTTCGGGGCCTCACTGATGCACTGCGAACAGCTCGCGAAATCCCTTGTCGAACAGGGGGTATCTGCCGAGGTCGTCGTGGGTGAGACCAAGACACGTGTTCGCAACGGCATCTACAGCCGCTTCCGCCAGGGCACCACGCGCGTTCTGGTGACCGTCGATGTACTTACCGAAGGCGCTGATTTCCCCCGTTGCGAGGCCGTCGTGCTTGCCCGACCAACCCGCAGTCAAACCCGGCTGGTGCAATGCGTGGGTCGGGCACTGCGGCCACACACCTTCGAGGACGGCACCGTCAAGGACACCGCCCTGGTGGTGGACCTGGTCGGCGCCGGCTCGCTAGGCCTGATCGTCAAAACCCGGCTGGACCCCGAGCACCGCCAGAAATCCGACAGTGACGAAAACACTGGACTGGGCTGCGGTTGCACCCAGCCGTGCGTGGGATATGAATGCGACTTCTCTTGCACTGGAACTGGTTGCGAGTGTGGATGCTCGTGCGCTGATGAGTCTGATGGCGACACGGGTCCAGCTGCGCTGCTCGTGTCATCCGTCCCGTGCACGTGCTCGTGCGCGCTGACATTCGGACTGTGCCGGTGCGGCTGCGAGTGCGACCTACACCGGGTCGACCCGCTGCAGACCTTCGACCCGATCACCGGTGAGGTTGTGTCTTCAGGCCAGCAGCGCCGCGGTGACGCCACGTGGTCGACGCGCACAGACTCGATCCGATGGACGCGCCACCCTCGCGGGATGGTCCGGCCGATCTACCGGCAGACCGGATCCAAGGGAGTGCTGATGCTCGCGGACATGCGCGGGGTCGCAGGAACGGTGCCAGGCCACGACTGGGCATTCGGCTTCTACGACACCAGCGTGCGTCGCATGTTCTGGGTCGCCACCACCGGTACGTGGACCGAGCCGGGACCGCAGTGCTTCCTGCGGGGCTTGTCGCTGGCCGATGCCGATGAACTGGCCCAGAACATCTTTGGCGGTCATATGCGCGACGCCAACCGTGAGCGGGCCAGCGACGCCCAGATCTCGCTGGCACAGGCCGCTGGCGTACCCGATGCCGATCAGCTCGACCGCCGCGACCTAACCGACATGATCGCCCTCGCGCAGGCCGACTACTGGCTTCCACAGTTCCAACAATCTGAAACTGACGCCGAAACCGCAGCGTAGAACCGCCAACGACCGACCACCGTTGCCAGCCGCAAGGAGATACACACATGATGTCGATGACACAAGAGGTGCGAGACGAACTGGGCCGGTCCGCAGCCACTCATCCCGGGTGCAGGCGGGTGCAAGTAGCCGCGATCGTGCGCATGGCGGGTGAGGTTCGTGTCACGCGCAACGGGCTGATCGTTGAGATCGATGTCGCCAACGACACAGTCGCGCGCTATCTGCGTAGGGAGATCCCGGCGCTGTACGGCCCTCGCGCAACGATTTCCGTGCACAGCCCCACGGGACTGCGCAAGGGCGCCCGCTACATGGTCAGGGTGGCTGACGGCGGAACGAACCTGGCACGTGAAACAGGAATGATCGACACGCGCGGGCGCATGGTGGCAGGACTTCCCAGCGTTGTCGTGGGCGGTTCTCCAGGCGAAATCGCGGCTGCCTGGCGCGGTGCGTTCCTGGTGGCCGGAACGCTCAACGGTCCAGGAAAATCGACTTCATTGGAAATCGGCTGCCCCAACCCTGAAGTCGCGTACGCGCTCGCCAGCTGCGCGCGGCGGCTCGGTGTACAGCCAATTGTGCGGGAGGCCCGCGGAGTGAATCGTGTCGTGATTCGCGATACCGATCACATCGGCGCCCTGCTGACTCGACTCGGAGCAGACGAATCCCGAATCGCCTGGGAACGCCGCGTCACTCAACGCAACATGCAGTCGACAGCCATCCGGCTGGTCAATCTCGACGACGCCAACGCACGCCGGTCAGCACGAGCGGCGGCAGCGACAGCCTCACGTGTCCAATGGGCACTGTCGGTGCTCGGCGCCGAAGCCCCCTCACATCTGGCCGACACCGGACAGCTGCGTATAGCGCACCGCGAGGCCTCGCTCGAAGAACTCGGCCAGCTCGCAGAGCCTCCGATCACCAAAGACGCTGTCGCCGGCCGACTGCGCCGCCTGTTGTCAATGGCCAGCAAGCGCGCAGCGGTTGACGGGCTCGAAGACACAGATCAGGCCGACATCGGTCACGACACCGCTGAACCAGCACTGGCGGGGGCGTGATGCGATGAGCTCGAACTTCAATCACCCGCCAGATGGTGATCCTTTGGTTCGTTCAGAGGACTGTGCGCCAGAGGATCCAAAGTCCACCGACGCCCCGATCTGGGCCCAACTCGCACGGGAATCGGACCTCAACGGGGACGGTCCTGCAGCCCAACTGTTCTGGCCGCACGGGCAGCTGCCGGATTGGGGCTTGGAATGTCCATAGACATCGAGACACGTGCAAAACACCGCGAGCAGGTCGCATTGCTTACCCGCAAGGGATATACGGCGCCGCAGATCGCAGAATCTCTGGGTATTTCCACGAGAACGGTTCAACGCCATCGCAGGACCACCGGCGTCGCAGCGGAGGCGTCAGTCCCATTTACTGAGGATGAATTGGAGCGAGCACGCGAATTGCTCGATGACGGAGTCAGTTACGCCGAGGTTGGCCGCACATTGGGCCGTTCACCAACTTGGCTTCCTGTTCACCTACCGGGCTACGCCTGGACTCGTCAGCAGAGCGGCGCGTATGTCCAGACGCTGCGACGGCTCAAGCGGATCACCTCGCGCAGTCCACATGCGGCGCTCAATGTCACGAATAGGAGAGCTCAATCATGCTGAGTGACTGGGAACCTCACAACATCCCGCCTTTCATGCTGCCGGACATGAGCCCACGACATGCTCCCGAGATCGTGTTCCGGCCCCACACGGTGAAGGTTCAGCGTGATGACAACGGGGATGTCGTGATCGTCAGTGTCTCGGGCAATCGGCTGTTGAACGGAACACCCCACTCCGGCTGGCCCGACAGCTGGGAGTGGGATCGAGACCGCGACCCACATGCGCAATGGATCGATGATCTGATCACCGAGGTCGTGAACCGATGAGCGCCTGCGGCTCTTGCAGCGGCGCGAAGCAGGGCAGGCATGAGCCGGTGAAGTTCTGCCCGGAACAACGGATGTGGCAGTGCGCCGCATGCCGCGGCGAAGGTGTTCTCCCCGTATCTACGGCTGTCGATTCTGTGTCGACAACCACAGTGCCGGAAAAGCTCACTGTCGCTCTGCAATACCCCGCCCGCACAGACACCAATGGGATCACCTGGTATCGACCGTTGCGCGCCAAGGGCGTTGACTTCGATCAGTGGGGCTGGACGTCGGATCCGGCACAGGCGGATCCGAGCTATGCCGAAACGGCAGCGCTGTGCACCCTGGGCCGGCCCGGGACACCCATGGCAGCCGAAGACCGCGCAGCCATTCTCGAATTCCGCCAGCAGCTCGGCATGCAGACCAATCTCACTGGCTCTCCGTCGGATACCGACCGAGCTGCGGGACGTGACACTGGCACCTCCCAGCCTGAGCATGCGGCTGCACTACAGCAGACAGGAGAACCCGCGTGAACACGGTTACGCAGCGAGTAAAGACCGAACTGTCCCAGATTCAACCCACCGCAACGACCCCGGTATCGGCGCGGCGAGCGCAAGTGAGTTCGATGTTGCGCTTCGGCGGCGGATTGCGCCAGGAGGACGGACGCACGTGGATCGAGTCGGAGTTCGACACCCGTGACGCCGGGGTGTGGCTCCGGGATGAAATCACCAGCGTGTACGGCGTCCCGCCGCGAATGATCGCGATGTCGGACACCAGATTCCTTGTGTACCAGACTCGATCAGTCGAGGAACTGGCTGTGCAGACTGGGCTGCTGGACAAACACGGAAGGCGTGTTGTCGGTATGCCGGTCGAGGTCGTGGCGGGATCACCTATCGACGCAGCGGCGGCACTTCGAGGCGCGTTTCTGGCTCGTGGCCGGATCATCCTGACCGCACGCAGAGTCGCCTTGGAGGTGACGTGCCCGACAGCGGCCGCCGCGCTGGCCCTAATCGGGTTCGCGCGCAGACAAGGGGTGCAGGCGTGGATGCGTGAAGCCACCAGGAGCGGAGAGCGACTGGAGCTTGTCGTGGTTCCCGAAGCCCGGGCGGTCACCGCGCTACTGACCCGAATCGGAGCACCTGGCGCAGCGCAGACCTTGCTGGACAACATTCCGGAACAAACCGGGCGCGGACACCCGTCGGTGATGCAAGCAGCCAATCGGGACCGTTGGTTGGAACAGGCACTTTCCCAGGCGAAAGCAGTGGAGCGCGCGGTGGCGCTCATCGGCGACGAGTTGTCTCCGCATGTGGCATACGTGGCGCAACTGCGAATAGCGCATCCGACAGCGTCATTCAATGAGCTGGCCCGTCTCACTGATCCCCCGGTGACTAAGAACGTCGTGGCCGGACGGCTGCGGACAGTGCTCAATCGCGCTGCACGGCTCGTGGAATCCAGCGATCCATCCGGCGTGGCCTGAGGTTGGACGGTGCCTAATTCGCATGCGTTTGTGTCGATCGATAGACGTTGTCACCGCCCCTTGCTATTCTCTATTTTAGAGAACCTAATCGAAAGGATTCGCCCCAATGCCCGGACTGTTTCCCTCAATGCCCGCACCGAGGCCGCTACAGGGACCGCTGACGCCAGCCGCGCAGAAGGCAGCTGACCAGCTGGCAGTCAAGTACGCGGGGACGCCCACACGGTTCTACCCGTCGATTGACCAGGTGCCGACTGCCCCAACATCGATCGCGTTCTCGGACGGCGACATGGTGTGGCGCAAGGGCCGAGGTAAAGAGCGGGCGGGGTTCGGGCTCTGGATTCGGCCGCGATCCACACCCAGGACCACATCCGTCCCTACCCGCACGCGCGAAAACATTTCGGCGTGCGCCGCATTGGGTCTGAGTTTCTGGAGTGAGGCACCGCCGAACAGGACGCTATGGGCACTCGATTCCGCACAGCGAGTGCACATGGTGCGGATGGATCGAACCAACGGCACCGTCCAGCACCTGTGCGGGAGGGAGGAAGCACGTGGCTACCGAGACACCCACGGAAGATGCCGTGATTCGGGCCGGAGCGCTGAGTTCATCGCGACACAAGATGACACAGGGCTATGGGAACTCGCCGACTTCCGGCCGCCCCAGAACGCAATGGACACACCCGCCGAAGCCCCATCCGAGGCGACTGCGCACACAACGAGCAAGCACGGACTCAAAGTCACTCAACAGCTTTTGCTGTTCGTCGCTGCACAGATCCGTAAGGACAGCAGCGAGCTCTCGCGGCTCGATTCGGAGATCCTCACAGCGCTACATGCCACACGGCGTTTGGCGTTCACATCGGCATTCAATGTCACTATCGCCCAAGACATCATGCCGCTGATCGAAGCCGAGGTGACGCGCAGAGCAGAAGAAGCCAAAGCGCACGCATCCAACGACCGAGAGGCGGTGCTGGCATGAGCTACTACCCCGCTGGGATGACATTGCGGCCTCTGAGCGGTTGGCCCGGCGATTTCCCGCGCGTGCATGTCCGCTCCCCGTTCTCAGCGCCACTGTCTACCACGCTCGACGAGCTCGACCGTGAACTGTCGTTCCTGGGATCTGGTAATTCCAACGCGCCATCCGTACTCGAAATTGCATTGAGAGAGCGGGATTTCCGCGTGGACGGCTTGCCGCGTGCCGATGCCAGGACACAGCATCCCGGCGCAGTACTCCACATCGACTCACGCCTAGGCCCTCTGTCCTATCCCGCGGCGAGGTTCAAGACGTGGCAAGACAACTTGCGCGCCATCACTCTCGGACTCAACGGGCTGCGCCGTCTGGACCGGTACGGGATCACCCCGGGCAGTGAGCAGTACACGGGCTGGAAACAACTTCCGCCCGCCGGCAGCTCTGGTGTAGTCGCCCAGGGGCCCGACGAAGCAGAGCGGTTCCTGCGCGACCTCACCAAGCTGCCGGATGCCCCTCTTGGGAGGGTGTACCGCAAGGCGCAGTCCGAAACTCATCCAGACCGCCATGACAACAGCCGGAACATGTGGGACGCAGTGGAAGCCGCAGCCCTCGTGCTCCAGCGTGCCGGGCTTCTTAACTGACCGCGAAGCGATGAAGACCATGACCGACGAAATACCCGATCTATCAATGCGACTCGATACCGCCGCTGCGGTTACCGCGCTCGTACACCGCATCGAAGCCGCAGACCGACACGAACCGATCGTCATTGTCTCGCCGAGCAACGGTGTTGCACCTTTCGCGATCCCGCCGTCACGGATCGCAGCTGAGCTAGCGGGGCGCGCCCATGTCTACGTGCTGTCCACTGTCGCACTGGCCTGGCAGCTGCATAGTCATCCGACGCTGCGTACCTACGGCGGAGCGGTTCGGGTAATCGGGCCCCTCTCCTGGTCCCGGGTGATCCGCACGGACACCGCCGACGCGTTGCGCCGCGTCCTCGAGGCCGTGGCCGAAGCGCAGAGGCGAATGGATTCAGCACGTGCACCGATCACACTCGACACACCTACGCGCTCCGCACCAACGTTGGTCACCCCTAACCATTTGGCGCGCAAGCCGCTACACCGACCTGCGCGTCTGCCTCGCTAAACAGCCCGTATCGGACCGATCGAGGGTGGGTGAATCGGCATCGTCTGTTGTGCGGTCGTGGCCGACGGCCGTCACTGCTCTCGTGCTGGCGGTTCGTGGCGCTGCTCAAGCTCAACGACTTCAACTACTTCCCCATCGATCACACCGGGTGGAGTCGATGAGCGCTCCGGAGTCGACGGGCCCGTTGCGCGAAGAAGTTCTAGTCCCTCGCGGTACGTCTTCATGAAGACTTCGTCGCTGTTCCCAAATGTGTATGTCTCCGTGAATATTTCGCGGCCTATCCGCATACCCTCGTTATAGATACTCGCGGCTATGTCGAAGTCGGTAGTGATGTCGTGACAACCCTCATGCCGTGTGAGTTGCACCGGTGAATCGACAGTCTCGCCTACGTCGTTGGAGTCACTTCCCGCATCATCTATTTCCCGGTGTTGGACGTCCGCTGGCTCTGCGTTTGACGTGCTCGGCTGACCCCATTCGAGGACCCGGAACGTCACGGACATGAAGGCGCAGTTCACTGCGAACCACAACGCAAGGTTCGCCAGAACAGCGATCACGGTCGCAGATGCTTCGAGTGAATGCCCAGACTGTGTTCCAAGGACTGACGTCAAAAACTTTCGAACTAGTCCTTCGACCGTGACCACCCACCACGCCATGGTGATCGCCAACAAGATTAACTCTGCACACCACGCCGTGACTACCAGTGCCAGAGCAGCCCACTTCCACTTCGCGGTGGTGCTAACCATCGGAACCGCCCGCGGCACTACCGGATGAAGGCTTCATGCCGGTGATCAGAATGCGCATCATTCCTCTCCCGCAAGCTGTTTCGTCGGAACACATTCACCTTCATCAGGTTCGGACACCGCACGACACAGCAGCTCCTTCAGCACGGAATCGGCAACACCGTCGAGAACCATTTGAACCACGAAGTCGATATCTCCGTGGTCGTCACCGCAGTTCCGCTTGTGACAACGAGGGAATCGCCACTCCGCGGCTGCACGGCTGACCGCGGTGGCGTAGACGGCTTGCCGGATACGCGGCCACAACGCCATATCACCCGATATTGACCCATCCTCGACGTTCGAGTTCGGGTCATCAGCGGTCATAACACTTCGTCCTGAGCATCGCACTGTTCTACGTACTTGCAGAACTTCGTTCGACCGGTTCGCAACACATATGTCTCCGCTACGAGTACAAGGCACGCAAATACGGCGGCTAGCGGCAACTGACCGAGTAGGACGAGACCAGTGACGGCCACCGCGCCAAGCACCAGCCCCACAGAATGCGTTGCCACGCCAATCCGTCGCCAGCGTCGATAGTGTTGTGCCTCGGCGTCGTTGCGTATCAGTGCAAGTGCCAGGACTGCTCTCTCACGCGGAGAAAGACCAGATCTCGGGACCGCGATGAAGCCAACGAGAAACGGAAGTAGCCACGGAAGAGACAGCATGTTCACTGGCCGCCCCCGGTGGCGACCGGCTGCTTGTCGTCCCAGTCGCAGCTTCCGACAACGCCGTTGGCATGGTTGTAGCGTGGGTCGCCGTCATAGGTGTGCTCGAAGCACAGCACCTTCTCTTTGCCGCCCGGAAGGAGAATCCAGTAAGTGCTGAACCAGTTGTCCACATTCGGCGTCCTGGTCTCTGGCGCCGGAGTCGGCTTCGGCATGGGGGACGTTGTGCCAGCTGGCTCGCCAAACAACCCAGGAAACATTTCCTGGTCGTACGAGCTGCATCCAGACGACACACCTGCGACTACCCCCAGGATTGCGGCCGCCACGGAAACGCGAACCCGATTGGCCATCATGCACCACCTTTGTGCAGTAGGGCACCGAGATTCAGAGTGTGCTGGATATGGCCACCGGCGACAGCATCACCGACCACCACCATCGCGGTGAGCGTCACCGCGATGACAGCAGCGTGAAGCAGCTTGCGTGCCAACCCACCAACCAGACCGAAGACAACCACAACCACGGCTACCGACGCCGTAGGCCAGTGCTCAAGCCGGGGTACCGCCGTGGTGGCGGCACCACCAACGCCGGTGGTCATTGCCGCAGCCAACGCCATTCGACGTAGAGCAGAAGATGCGAGCATTGCTGAACCCCATTTCTATTCTCTAAAATAGAGAGTAATCTATCCGCGCGAGCTCGGCAACCAATCGCGAATTCGTTTGCACAGTCGCATGTCTGAACCGCTAAGGGCTTTCCCTCGACGCGTGACTGTCACGTCCCCGGCTAGTCGTTTGGCCTGGCCGCGCAATTCCCGAGCGGCGTCGCGCTGGCCGGCGCCCTCGAGACGCTCCGCCTTGGTAATAAGCAGATCCGCGGCGATGCGATCTGGCGTTCGCATTGTGGGAGAAGATGACCGGCGATCATCGGGCACAGCTGGGGCACACCTTCCTGCTCCCAGGTATTGCGTTCCCGGGGCTCGCGTCGTTCTACGGGTGTGATGGGTGGGGATGATCGGCACGAGTCCGCGGACATAAAACAGGGCCGGAAGCGGGTCTGACTTCAACCCTGCTCCCGGCCCCACAAACCGATCAGTCAAAGAGATCGCTCATGTCGCCGATCACTTCCGAGTCAAACGGATTGCTTGCCGCCTTCGCGTATTTCGCAGCAGCCGCAGATCGTTCCGCGTCGGCTTTGGCGTTGTACTGCCCAACGGCCTCGGCGCTGGCACGGTCGGCTTCCTCCAATGCCGCCTCGCTCTCCGTGGTGGGAATTTCGAAGCTGATGTGCGCTTCGATCCGCTGACCGTAGAACCCTGCCTGGAGCGCCACCAGCCGAGAGTCGTCGGGCTCCGCATCAGTGAGGTAGGCGATCACGGTCGAGTACACGAGCGGGATCTGGTTCTGGCCATTCTCGTCAGGCTCAATGTCCTGGACGATGCGCAGACGTCCATGTCCGATGGTGGGGCGGATCGCAATTCCCAGACGATCCAGCTCATCACGGACATCGGCCGCCAGTTCATCGGTCTGCTTGTTGGTGTCGTACTGATAGGCGCTCAGCAGATCGAAGAGCGCCGCAGTGAAGTACACCGCCAGTGTCGGCGCTCCGGTCTCGGCGTTGGTTGGCCGGATGTAGGTGGGGCTCGCGGGAGCGGTCATGGTCGGAGCTGCCTTTCGTTGGCGGTTCGGTTGTGGCGTGATGCTAGATCCGGTACACGGCATATGAAGAGCGCAACACCTTTAGACCCCCAAACGAGGAGACCCGCACCCTCGGGGGTAAGGGTGCGGGTCTCTCGCGGGCGGCCCAGCGGCGCGGGGGTACCGCTTAGGCCGCGGCCTTCCACCAGCCAAACTGGTGGATCGCTGCATCTCGCAGGTAGCCGACCGTGACCTCCGGGCCCCAGCCCGAATTCGAATCGTCCAGAGCGCGCAGAACCTTGGCGTCGTTGTCATTGCTGGTGGGCACCAGGGTCGCCACAGCGGTGACTGCCTGCTCACCACGCTGGAAGCAGGTCACCAGCTCATTGCGGATGTTCTTCTGCATGATGGTCGCGTTCTTGACCTCAGTGAACTGCGCCGTCGCCGGGTCAACCACGATGTAGTCGACCGTCGGGGCGAGCACTTCGACCTTCTCATACTTGCTGGAACGCGGTCCGACAGAAAGCAGCCGGAACAGGATCGGCTTGTTGAAGTGCTCTTCGGGAATTCCGCCACCAGTGCCGCTGGGGATCGAGCCGATCGCGGGCGGAGCACCGATGCCCCCGTATCCAGCGGGCAGGCCGACGGGAGCGGTCGGAGGAGCGGTCGGCACGGCGGCCACAGGAGCAGCGGCGATGGGGGCGACAGCCGCCGGGGCGACTGGGGCAGGAGCTAGGACCGGAGCCGGAGCAATGGGAGCGGACATGATGTTCTCGTTTCAGTTGCAGTTGCGGTTTCGAGCCAGTGCAGATGCACGACCGGTGAGCTTCCCTACTCGCCGAGCGCGGTGTTCATTCACACTGTCTGCATAGATATTTACACCTATCTACCGACATGCAACTGAGACGGCAAACTGTCATTCCTTCGGCGTGTCGCGGCTCTAGTACCACTTCTTGATGCGGGCGAAAGCTGCCGTGACTTCGGGGTCGTTGATGTACCCCACGAGGCATCTGTCCGCTTCGCCGTGGGCGGTTTCGGGGTCACTCTCCCCAAGCACAGACAGGTCGCGAAGCTTCTGCAGCAGTTCGGTTTTGCTCATCGCCAGGTGCTTCCCACAGCCGGGCTCTGCGGCATCTGATAGTTCATGCCACGCTTCTACCCCACCGCCAAACTAAGCACGTTCCGAGGCACACCCAGACGCATATTCGAGCCTTCTGCGGCACCGACCTCTCCGCGGTGCGCTGGTTGGCCCCGATGCAGGTTCGGCCGTTCACGCCTCCGGTGGCGCGAGGAATCGGTAGACGTACCCGGGGCGTCCGGTCGGAGCGGGTTTGCGCATCTCGTCGGTCCGGCGATACAGAGAGGATCGGTCAAGGCGCTTGCGCGCGGCTTCGACATTTATCGGCCTGCACACATTGAGTAGCGCCCGCACATGGATCTGAGTGGTCTCATCGCCCAACATCGCGTGGGTCGTGCTCGGGTCGGTCAACAGCCGCTCGCTGAGCCGCTGTATCGCTGACCGGGCGATCGTCGTGTGCCCGAAGGGCATTGCGTCCGGAATCTGCGCGACAGGCACCGTCCCGGCGACGTCAGCCGGAACACGCCCCACCACGACGATAGACACCGTGTGTCCGCGCTCGTCGCGGCCTGGGTCACTGACGACGTCGACGACGGCGACCCCACCCGTCAGTTCAGTGCCGGCCTTGTCGCGCACGATCCGCTGAGCACACTGCTCGACTGTCTCGCCCTCCCAGGCGGCCAGCAGTCCACCGGGAAGGGTCATTTCGCCTTTGTGTGGCGGCCCCGCACGCTCGATCAGGACGATCTTCGGTTCTGCGTCATCGGTAAACGCGACGACATCCACGCTGAGCCAGGTGCCGTGAACAGGGTGCTCCCCCGGTCTATTGGCGAGGTTCGTGTCTTTCATTGATCGCATGACAGCGCTCCTACCTCGTCGCACCGCGGCTGCCACGGCGGGCATAGATACCGGTTTCACGAGCCAACGTCTCGCGCACTTCTGTGAAGCTGTATTGCCGCAACAGCTTTCCGTCCTCGAAGACCAGTTTCAACTCGTTGTCGGCCTCCTGATCGGCATCTGCGTGTTCGATCAGGAAGTGCTCACCATTCATCCAGCGGCGCACAGCCAATCGCCCAGTCGCTGATTTCTTGGACCCATCATCGGTCACAGGGTCTTTGAGGATGTCGCGGCCGACGCCATCGACCTGAACCCACGTCGCCTTGACGGCCATTTTGAATGTGTCACGTGTCTGGTACTGGTACGTGTAGGAACCGAAACCGAAAACAACAGCGGTAGAGGCGTACCCCTGCGCCATCAGGTTCCTGGTGATGGAGTTGGCGCGCTCATGGGTGATCGAGTCGCCGTAGATCGCGCCAACATGCGGGTTCAGCTCGCGGTACCCCTTGGCGTTGGTCACAGTGCCAAATGTTTCGGCCAGCAGGTTCACCACCCCCTTGAAAGCCGGACTGCCTTCGGACGCTTGCGGATCCCCACACAGGATCAGCTCAGGGTCACCACTATCCGGCCGGATCACCAGCTTCCCGTTACGCGCCATGATCTGTTCCTTGCGCGCGGGCAGGTACTCGGTGAGTACCCGCCATAGGTCCCAGGTGTCGGAGACGACCGACAAGATCCCTTCGGGATACAGGCTCAGCAGCCGATCGAAGGTCCCAAGTTCACCGTCTTGCCCGCCGGCACACATCACAGAGTGCTCGGTGGCCGGAACAGATGCACCGATCAATGCGTCGCCGTTGCCCGGATAGAAGCGCTCGATGAAGCGGATCGCGGGTAGTCCGTCGGTCCCGGCGAAGCTGATCAAGTGGCCGGCACCCGAGGCAGCGGCCGCTGCGTCTCCCGCCATGCCGCGATACGAGAAGTCGTGGCCCTGGAATTGCACGGCGCCTTCGTCACCAGACTGGACCGCGCGCTCATCGAGCAGCTTGCGGTTATTCCAGGCGATCGTCGCGCTGGTGATCGGCTGCCACAGCTCCGCCGACAGCTGTGTCTCAAAGTAGTTGGTCAGCCAGAAGAACCTGGGGTCGGTATTCTCCACCGTCAGGTACGGAACCCGCAGCGGAATCAACGCCCCTTCCCGCACCGCACGGACACGCAACGGCAAGTAACCCAACGTGTGCAGATCCCGGAAGTGCTGGCCCCCAATCGCGTTCGGCCCCAACAGCGCGGTCACAAACTGCTCATATCCCGCCAACACCGGTTCAAGCTCGTCGGCGGTCAGGTCAAAGAACACCTGCCAGTCTTGAGTCAGCCGCTGCAGATACGCCTGCAGCCCGAAGAAGACCGTCGCATCAATGCCAGGCACTCGGGTGCCGCGCGCGGTGAGATTGGAGTAAACGAACTCGGTTCCTTCGGGATATTGGCGCCGGTGATCGAGCTTGTAGGCATCGGTGGCCAGCAGCGTGTCCAGCGCCCGGTTCTGGTTATCGTTCATCAGTTCCCCCTGAGTGTTGGTGTTGTCTGCTGGCTTGGCCTGTGTGCTCATCGTTCGTCCTCCGTGATCCACTGGCGGGCGATCTCGCAGAGCGCGATCCACACTGCGTCTTTCACACGCTCTTCCCAGCCCAGCTCGTTGAACGGGACCATATCGGGATGTGTCATCGCGGCTACGTCGCGCACGGGGCCGTATGTCCACCCCAGCTGCTCGTATGCACGCCACCAGCTGTCGTGGGCCTGTTCGGGTGTCGTGTACCGATCCGGGCCCATCATCTTCTCGGTGATTTCCAGGAACTGCGCCCGGAAGTGCTCCTCGCGCGCCGACCAAGGCTCCGGCACTATGGGCGCGTTCACCGCTGCGGCCTGCATCCGCGCCGCTTCGTAGACGAAGATGGCTTGCCGCTCAAGCAGAGTGCCTTCGGTCGGCCATTCGATGGCAGAAAAGTTCTGGGTCATTTCGGTTCCTCGCTGATCGCGTCGAGAGCGGAGAGCACGTATCGCTGCAGTGCATGGACCTTCACCGCGCCACCTGCCGGGGATGCCACGGCTGCCGCAACGGCCGACCTCAGCGAGTCAGTGGTGTGGATGGTCCGGTAGTTGTTGGTGAGCACGTCGGTGCCCTTGGTGAACCCGCCGTGGGTGACCCACAGATCCAGGTCGAAGCCGTCGCCCAAGCCTTGTGCCAGCAGCGCGAACGTTCCGCCGCCGTCGCAAATGTCGTCGACCACCAGGTACTGCCCAGGCCGCTCCTGCACCTCGGCTGGGGCCGTGTAGCCCAACAGTTGTCCGGTGGCGGGGTCACGTTTCTTGTCGGCCACAGCCACTGGCAGTCCAAGCTCAGCGGCGACCGCGCTGGCACGCCGCAGTGACCCGGCATCCGGACCGATCACCCCGAGATAGTCGCCGGTGTCGACAGCAGCAGTCACCACCTTGGCCATGTCGATCACGTGGACCGAAACAGTGGAGTTGACTGCGCGCAGCGTGTCCAGCCACACCGGTGAGTGTGGATCGATCGTGACGATGCCGGTGATCCCGGACAGCGCGGCCAGGCGTGCATTGGTGTGCGCCGGGCACGGTGTGTCCTTATCGCCCCGTGCACTGGGCAGGAACGGCGTCACCAAGATCCGGTGCGGGTACGCGGCTGTCAGGGCTGCCCAGTTGAATACGACTGTCCAGTCCGGCGCAGCGGTGTGCACCCACAGGACCTGCACGCCCGGGACCAAATCTGCACCAGCGAGGGTGCGCACCGTCAAATCCCCCATGGGGTAGGCAAATACCTCAATCGGCTGCGGGACCAGCGAATGCACGGTGCGGGCGAAGAACTCGTAGTCGTTCGTCATACCCGGAACCATACACCACTTACGTACATTTTGTACGTAAGTGGTGTATGTGTGAGGTCAGCCGAAGAGAACCAGAGTCACCGCGACCGGAGACACCTCGGCCACTTCGCGAATGATCTGCTCGGCCACGGCCGGGTCCAATCCGCCGATACCTCCCCCGATCAGCGGCAGAGCCACCGAGGCGATCCCGTGTGCATGCGCGAGATTGAGTCCGGCTGTTAGCGAGGAACGCAACCACTGCTCAGTGGCATCGGGTCCTGGTTGGTTCTGGCTGGCGCAGTGAATAATCACGCGGTCCCGGCCCTCATTGCGAGTGAGCAGCGCCGAACCTGGCGCCAATTCCCCGTTGCGGGCGGCGATCACGTATTTGGTCATCGCGTCGGGGTATCGGTCGGCCATCACCGAAGCCAGTCCCCCCGTAACACCCTGGCAGTTGACCCCGTGCGCGAGTGCGAGTGCGGGGTGGGCGAACAGATCCCCGGTCTCAACAGTGAAGCTCATCGATGCCTCCTTTGGTTGGGAACGTGAGCCTGATACTCACGCACCTCTCACTCATGCCGCATCTGACTCGTGATCAGAATTGTCCTCACCGTTGAGAGAGGTGGCCACGGGAACTTCTGGATCGTTGACATCGATATCGGGGCTATAGACGTGCGCGGACAGCACCGCACGGAACACGCCGGCGCATGTGAGAGTCACCGTCGAGGCTGGATGCTCACGCGTGTACAGCTGGACCGCCTCTTTGAAAACCGCAGCGATGGCGCCCATTTTCTTGATCACGTCGGGCCCGAACGCCTGGAGGTTGCCTACCTTCAGCGGTGCCATCGATTGGTCGTCTCCTGAGCCGCGCGTGCCGAGAATCTCCTTGGCGCCGCGTGCCGACAGTCGCGAGATGGTCGAGGCGATTGGGAAGTCGTCCACATCCTGAAGCGGGATGTAGTGGCGCGAATCGGCTTCTCCCGGCGCGCCGTCGGTGAGCGTGCGCATGAGCAGCGTCGCGCCGTTGTCTACGACCGACAACTCGATGTCGCACTGGGATTCCTTGTCGATCTTGCGTACCGCCGATGCCGCATTTTTTGCAGCCGACAGCAACTGTGAAGCCTGATCGGTGGAGAACTTCAGCAGCGGAATATCACCGTCACACTCGAAGATGGCTTGGCCGGGGCTGCTGCCGTCGGAGGCGATGAAGGCCAGGCTGTTTTGCGTCCCGACTTCTACGGTTTCCACTCGCGCAGATCCGAGCACGATCGCAGCGTGGGTGGGGTCGTCGGTTCCCGCGAATGCCATCACTTTGGCGGCGGACAATCCCTGCACGAACGACTTGTTGTCGATCACAACAACCATTGGCGTCTTCCATTTCCCTGAGTTGGATCGGCCCCGCATAAACAGTCGACCGATGTTGTGCTGGCGCAATCTAGGACGATGCTTGTTCGTGAGCCGAGCGCGGCGCGGGCACGTTTGAGCCCAACCAACACACGCGCACCCCTCCCCCGCCACTGGTGATCAATCGCCACCGAAACCGGGCATCTACAGACCCATTTAAAAGAGGCGAGTTGTACGTCGCGCAGAGGTAGACATCAGGTTCCCAACGCGCGTGCACATGCGCGGGAAACATCACCGCTGCCCGTTCGCTCAAAGCCCCGCTCAATCACTAGATCAATGCGTCGCTCAAGTTCACGCACAAAGTAAGGGTCAAAGTGCCGCTCAAATTATCGATATAGCCGAAATACGCAGGCTGGGTGACCGTTTCGTCGAACCCGATGTGCGAACCGCCAGCTAGTGCCGTTATTTCCTTATGCAGAAACGCGCTCAATCTTGACTGCGTTTACATCCGAACCGCCGCAGCACCGAATTACCCTGTGCGATAAGGGACGTGACACTCCGGTTCGTCTTCCCGAGGTCGCGCCGCATGCATCTACGCGGACAGGCGGCAGACACACTCCGCGGTCATGAACTCCCCCAAGACTGCAGCTGGTCGCTCCCCAAGCAAGGGCACGTCGCTGTGGCAGGTCGGATCAGCGCTCATAGCCATCGCAGCGGTACTGCTCGTTGCCAGTGTGGTCCTACATGGTCACGGCCGCAGCGGGATCAGCAACTTGATCGGCCAGCTCACCGGACGAGACCAGACCGGTGAGGTCTATTCGGGTACAGACTCAGCGGGGACCGCGAGCGCGGGCGGCACCGGTACACCGAGCGCGGATCCGTCCACGCTCAGAGTGTCCTCAGTGGGGTCGAAAAACGGTTACGCACGGGCACGATTCGGACAACCGTGGACAGACGACGTCGATGTCGAAGGCGGGCACAACTCCTGCGACACCCGCAACGACATCTTGCGCCGGGACCTCACGGGCGTGACGCTCTCCACCCCATGCAAGGTGAAGACGGGAACTCTGGCCGACCCCTACACGGGCCGGGTCATCAATTTCGTCTACGGCAAGAAGACCTCGGCTGACGTTCAGGTCGATCACATCGTGGCATTGGGAAATGTCTGGGTGTCCGGAGCCTCCGCGTGGAACCTGCCGGAACTGAAGAAGATCGCCAATGATCCACTCAATCTCCTCGCAGTAGACGGCACATCGAACATGAGCAAGGGCGACAGGTCCGCTGATCAATGGCTGCCAGCCAACGCAGCCTTCCAGTGCACGTACGTCAAGCGCCAAGTTCAGGTGAAGAACAAGTACCACCTCACGGTAACCACGGCGGAGAAGGCGACGATGCAGCGCTTCTACGGATACTGCTGACGGCAGAACGTGCCAGAGGCATGGACTGGTCACGTTCCCCTCTACCGTGCGCGCCATGATCACCGCACACACTTGCCCCCGTCCTCCGGTTCCCATCGCTATCTGCCTGGCAGCTGCTCTTCTATTCACCGGATGCGGCAGGCATGACCCAGCCACGCCTGCTGCCTCGTCGTCGTCTGTGACCGTGGAATCGCACACCGCATC
Source organism: Mycobacterium sp. D16Q14 (assembly GCA_002013415.1). Taxonomy (GTDB): domain Bacteria; phylum Actinomycetota; class Actinomycetes; order Mycobacteriales; family Mycobacteriaceae; genus Mycobacterium. The sequence continues at coordinate 12,763 of MAEX01000011.1, read as the reverse complement.
GCCCGGCGACGCGAAACAGCTTCTTCAAGCTGCGGCGGACTCGGCCCGCGCCATGACAACGGCGCACCTACTCTTTTCCAGCACCAAGGTCCCTAACCTTCTCGCGCAGTCGTATTCCTCCGATGTGACGATCACTCCGGCAGCCGCGGCGCGGGGCAGCGCGAACCTCAAGATCAACGGCGCGTACAGCCAGACTGACTTCCGCACCCACGATGGTGATCTCTGGATCAAGGGCACTGATGGGAACTTCACCAACGCCGGGCCAGCGCGTGGCAGGTTCGACCCAGCAGTCCTGCTCGACCCGCAGCGCGGTGTCGCTGGTCTCGTCTCACTCGTGGCGGACGCGCGAGTCGACGAGCAGCCTGTTCAGCTTGACGGACATGACGCCGTCAAGATAACCGGTTCACTGCCGGTTCAGGCAGCTGCCGTATTGGTACCTGCGTCATCGCTCGGTGACAATGAACAGCTTCCAGTCACCCTGTGGATCGGCTTCCAAAAGCCCTACACGCTGGAGCAAGCGATAGTGACAGTCGGTGGAGGATCGCTGACGCTCAAATTGAGTGCGGCCGAACCGTTCACCACCAACGCCGGCTGAGAACCGCGGCTGCACCAACAGAACACCGCCCCGGTTCACGACATTGTGAACCGGGGCGGTGCGGTATACGGCCAGGCCTAGGCCGACTTCGGCAGCTGCCGTTCGGCCTGCAGTTTCGCCACGACCTTGTCGACGTCAATGAGCGCAGTCTGCACCATGGTGTAGTCCTCAGCGTCGACGATGATGCGTCCTTGGCCGGTGCGCCAGCGAGACGGCTTGAGGTGGAATGCCTGCCCGATCGGGTCACCCGAAGATGGCGGCCCCGCCAGCTGCAGGATGGGCGTCATCATGTTGTCGCGCAGCGCCTGCAGGAAGGCCGAGGACTTAACGCGCTCGGCGAACCCGCCATTGTCCGAGATGATGAAGTGCACACCCAGATCGATTCCGGTCGCCAGAAGCTTGGCGATCGTCATGCGGCCGACCTCGAGCTCGTCGAACACCGAACGAGCCATGAAACCATCGGCGAGCGAGGCGAACCCGTCGATGAAGACGTAGACCTCTGGCCCGGTGAAGTAGGTCCGGTTCCGCAGCTGCTCGATCGACGCATCGTCGCTTGGACGGCGCTGCCCCATCAGTTTGAGCAGATACTTCGCAGTGTCTCGAAGATCCTCGGCGCTCGTGACGTAGCCAGGGGGGCGTTTGCACACCCGAACGGTCTCGCCATTGCCATTGTCTTCGTCGACAAACTTCGCGGGCCTGACGAATCCTCGGCTGTAGAGGCGGTCACGCTCCCCCAATTGCTGGCGCAGCGGGTCGATGACGATGACGATTGCGTCCTTCGGCGTGTACTGGCGCATCACCGATTCCATTACCGAGCGCAGCACATTGGACTTGCCACTTCCCTTCTCGCCGTACACGAAGAGATTCTGGGAGAAGTTCGGGATGGGGGCCAATGCCAGAGTGTCCATCCGGCTGCCCAGCGGAATGATCGTGCGAAGCGGATGTCTGCTGGGTTCGACCAGCGGGGCGAAGGATGACCAGACTGTCTCGTAGTCGATGGACGCATTTGCAGGCAACACCCGCTCCACCTGCTCGTCGGCGTAGGCCGCGCTGAGCTGATCGCACAGCTGTCTGATCTGCGCCCCATAGTCTTTGACGTTGAAGACCGGCATGCCCTTCTCGATCTTGTCGTGTTCGATCTTTTGATTGATGGGCACCACTGTGCGGGCCTGCAGTCCGGTGAAGGGATCGAACGACCTGCCGGGCTGATCGCTTGGAATCAGCCCAGCCAGTGTCATGCGCACTTCGGGAGCGACCTTGGCTCCGCTGTATTCAGTTGCAGGCAGCTGCACGCCACCATTGACCTCCGCGGTGTAGTGGATGAGGTTGCCGGCGTTGGCAGAGCCCGCCGAGTCCGCGGTGTACACGAAGTGGACACCCACGGCGGCACCACGATCCAGGATCGGGCGCAGCAGCTTTGCGCGTTCAGCGCGTTCTTCGCCGAGGAATCCGCCGATACCGTCGATGCCCACGATCACATAGCCGTATGGATCGCCGGAAACAGGCTTGGCAGCTTTGGATTCGAGGTACGCGTCCATAGACGGCACGTCTCGCTCGACCATCTCCTGACGACGCAGCTCGATGAGCCGAGAGGCCTCGCCGAGAATCCGCGACACTGTCTCTGAATCACCCGGGCGCGCGTACGCTGCCACGTTCGGGCTGTTGCGGACTTCACCGAGCTTGCCGGTTCCATAGTCGGCCAACATGAATGCCAACCGAGACGGCCCGTGCTGAAGGCACCCGCAGATCACCAGTGTCTGCAGCAGAGTGGTACGCCCGGACTTCCCTGACCCGGCGATCACCTGGTGCGGAACGTTGCCTCCGAAGTCCAGCCGCCACGGAAGCCGGGTGTGCTTGTGTGGTGCGTCGAGATCGCCGATGCGAACACGCAAACCTGAGTCTTCGCGTCTGAGCCCGAGTGTCGACAGCGACAACGGTTCACGCAAAGATGGCTTCCACAGGTCCAGTGTTCGCATGTCGGAGAGCCGCGAGACTTTCTCCAGCAGAACGTCGGCCATTTTGGCGCCGGACTTCTCTTCCTTGGTCTCCACCGACTCGCCGTCGACGACCTGCGGATTGAATCCTCGCTCTGTGAACAAAGTGAACGGCACTACCGGTTCGGTGACGGATTCACCGGTGTCGTTCCCTGTACGCGAACGCTCCACCACGGTGCGCCGGATGTAGGGAGCTTCGTGATGGAACGCGGCCACCTCGACCGGCGCAGCATCGGTTGTGAACTTGCGCAGGATCTTGCCCTTGAGGCCATCTTCATCGGACACCATCGTTGCCGCGTCGTCTGTTCCGATCATCGCCATCGAGTGCGATGCGCTGTTCACTGCCAGTGAATACCGGAAGGTCAAGTGCTCGAATAGGTCACCGATGACCGACTTGTCGATGAACTGGCTGCACATCACCAGGTGCATACCGAGCGAGCGTCCAACGCGGCCGACACGGATCAGCAGCTCCAGGTAGCCGGGGAGCTTCTTCAGGAATTCGCCGAACTCGTCGATGATCACGATGAGGTCAGGCAAGGGCGGCCAGCTCGGGTCGTTCGGGTGCTTCTTCTGCTCTTCGCGGTACTCGAAGATGTCTTTGCAACCCTTTTCGGTGGTGATGAACTCCTCGCGCCGATCCACCTCTCCGTCGATCACCGCACCAAGGCGGTCCACGAGTTCCATCGTGTTCTCGAGGTTGGAGATTGAGGCCACCACGTGCGGCAGACCCTCCATACCCAGGAATGTGGCGCCGCCCTTGAAGTCTGCGAGGATTAGCGCGACCTTGTCAGGCCCGTAGAGCGCCACCAAGGCCAGCACGATGGCGCGCAGCGCGTACGACTTACCCGAACCAGTACGTCCAGACCACGCACCATGTGGGCCGTTACCTCGTCGGTTCTCTTCGTAGAAGTTCAGGTACGACAGCTCGGGAGTGAGCTCTTCGCCCTTACGGATGTAGCCGAACGGGACCTTGATCTCGTTGGTGTAGGCGTTGCGCTTCCAGACCTCGATGACGTCGTGGGTCTCGATGTCACCGATACCCAGCGTTTCGAAGAAGTCCGGGATGTGCTCGGGACGGTCATCGACAAGCGCCCCGCCGACGCCGTAGTTGCGCGGCCGGAACTTGTACATGGCGCGGGCGAATACTTCTGCCTCCGCCAGGCTGACGGAATCCGGCGCAGCGGCATCGAAGTCATCGACGGTGGATACGCGTCCGTCCCTCAACAGAATCCGCCCGCGCTTACTCTTGGCATCTGTTACTAGGTCGGCGCCGTAACGCACCACCAGCCAGGTCATTCCTTCAAGCCCGCCCGCGAGGTTCGCCGGCCAGGCCACCATCGAGTCGGGTGTGTCGACGATCAGAATCAGATGCGGTGGGCGATCATTGGCGTCTGCATTGCGGATCCGCTCGATCTGCGCGGCGTGCTTCACCGCGAATTCGTCGAGGCTTCTCCACGTCAATAGGCGTGCGCCAAACCCCTTCTCGACACGTGTCACGTCCTCGGTGTGCGCGAGCCATTTGACCCATTCCCAGCTCTTCGGATCGTCGGTGACAACGCCGATGTTCAGATCGGTGGGTTTGTGGTTGAACGCCAACGACATCAGCATGGAGCGGACCAACCCCAGCCGGCCGGGCTCGTCGCCGTACATTGCATACGCCCGGAACTCGTCGAGGCGTACGTCGATCGGCAGGTTGGCCACTACTGACAACGTGGTCATGGCGCGCTGGTAGCGCGTCATAGTCGCCTTCTCCAACATCTCCTCGACTACATCGGGAGCGGGGATCAGTTTCGGGTACAGAGGGGCGACACCGATGCCGATGCGCGCACGTAGATACGGGTTGGACGTCAGGTTCTTGACGTCCGGGTCTGATTCCTGGTCAGGGGCAACGACTCTGCCGATTTCGGGATTGGGGTCGGCCTGCCACATCTCATTGGTGCCGACGAGAGAGAGCAAGTCCTCCGGATGTGGAAAGCAGCGGGTTCGCAAGTCGTGCATCGCGCGGCCTTGGTCGTGAATCTCGGCCCGCTGCTCGCGCAGTTCGAGGTCGTATTCCTCGATCTCCTGGTCGATGTCACTGCTGCTGCTGCCCTGGTTCCGCATCTGAGACAGATGCATCACCATCATCAGCATCATCATCGGGATGGTGAACATCATCGATGTGATCGCGCGGGTACCCATCGCCACGAACATGCCGACCATGCCGAGCATGACGACCACCATGATCAGCGGCAGTGCCTTGATCCAGATTGGCCGCCGGTCCGGAGACGGTGCGGTCAAAGGCTCTTGAACCTGAACACCGGTGGCCACCAACGTCGCCGACGGCCTCGGGGGCGCGCGGAAAATAGTGAACATTACGTTCCTTCCTCGAGGACTCAGCGGCCAGAAGCCGCAGCACCTGTGGGTGATGGATTGGCGGCCTGTACAGCGGCGGAATCTGTATTCGGGTCCGCACCTTCAGGAATGGGTTCACCGCTGGGCGGCGGGGCTTGCGACTGGAGTTCGCCAGGAGGGGGCGGCGGCTGGCCCTGACTGATCGGCGGGTTCGGCACCTGCGAAGTTGGCGCGATAGTGCCCTGCAGCACCTGGGCGTTCTTGATGGACAACGTGGCCCCGGGTGCGTAGAGCCTGGCCACCGCTTCAGGAATGGGAGTCGGGTTGACCGCATCGAATCCGAGCGCCTTGACGGTGGGGTCATACGAGACTCCGCCTTGCCCCGAGGTGGATACGACTGCGTCGATGGGGAATCGGGTGCCGTTCGGGTCGATCCACAGAAGCTGCTCGGCGGCAACAGAGTCGATCCCGTTACCCGTCGTACGCGCGTACCAGCCGTACCCGGGACGGGTGATGGTGTCGGAGGCCTGGTCGACGGTGCCGTTGTTGGGGGTGAGGTGAACCGCAGCAGAGCGCCCCGCCTCGGTGATCGGCATCCGCGAGTTGGTGAATATTCGCGTGTGGGCGGTCAATTCGCCGGCAGTCTTCGACCAGCTCCAGCACAGCGCAGGTTCGCTGATCAATGTCGGTACGGCAGAAGGGAAACGCGAATCGTCGACGATTCCGATACGCGGCATCGCCTGGACGGACGCAGGGTCACTGACGAGCTTCTGCGTCGCGCCCGTGTTGATCATCATCTGCGCCAGTACCGGGCTGACCTGCTGCACTCCCTCGACCCCGACCAGGTAAAAGGCGCGAGATCCCGAAGCGGTGGTCAGCGTCAGCACGTCGCCGATCGCCGAGCCCGCGACACGTGGACTTGGCTGGCCCTGCCCGTTGAGCTTCGGTGCCGTCAGAACGGGCGACGGCGCGATCGCGCCGAGAAGCGAAGGCGACACTGTGACAGCCGATTCGATCAGCGACGGAGTCAGGCCCAGTGCAGACTGCGCCGCGTAGTCCTGGCGCCCAACTTCAGCACGCGTGTCCCGATAGATCAGCCACAGCCGTGATGCGTCAGTGACCGACTTGACGAGCACAGCTCTGGTATCGCCCAAATCCGTACCGCCGTCGAGCAAGTCATCACCGGCGATCACGGCTGTAGTGATGTCGCCAGTCTTGAGGAGCGAAAGCGGCACGGCGGTGTCGCGCCAGTCGCAGACTGTCCACACGGCCTTTTCATCGGTACGCGCCGAGAGCAAATTGGGGGCGTTCGGAATGCCCATCAGCTGGCCAGGCGGCAACGAGCGCAAGGTGTTGTCGGTGACCACCTTCGCCTCTTCGGCCTTACCGACGATCAACCGGGCCGACGCAAGGTTGGTAACCGGGTGCAGCCGACTGTTGAACTGAACGAACATCCCGCCGGAGCGGGTGATCATGATCGAGGAGATGCCCGAGTCAGGTTTCGGGTTCAACAGCGAGACGACGAACGCCGCGATGAGAACGCCCACTCCGATTCCCAGGCCGATCGACATCGATCCGCGCATCCGTGCCAGTGGAGAACCGAGGCCACGCACGTCCTGGCGCGAAAGCGCCTCGTCAACCCGGTTCAGCTCACGCTTGTAGCCCTTGATCTGCTGGCTGGTAGTCAAATACCAAGGCACCGCGGCTCCTTCCTCGCCTGGGCGGACCGGCAGCAGTGGCCGGGTTCGATGCCTGGGGAGAGTTGCAAACAGCAGCGATTCGCCCGGTCCGGGGCGCGAGCACGTCACCGTGGCGATCACGTCGCCCGGTGAAGCGTTGACAGCCGTGGTCTATTCTCTAAATTAGAGACATTGCCCAACTAGGCAAGGAGGCGCTTACATGCGCACCGAAACCGCCGCGGTAACACCCGCGGCTGACCCTCAACGCGGGTGCGGACCCGCGCTGACTGATGGCGACATTGGCGCAGCGATCCGTGCGCGCCGCCAAGACTGCGGGCTGCTACTGGAAACTGCTGCGACACGTTCCGGGATCAACGTGAGCGTTCTGTCCCGCATTGAACGCGGCGAGCGGCCGTGCCGCGTGGCGGAGATGGTGGGTATCGCAGAGGCTCTCGACACAACCTCTGACGGAATGCTTCAGCTGACCAGGAAGATTCAGGCCTCTCACAAAGCAGATACGGCCAAGGCGAACAACTCCGACGCGCTAGCGGGCCAGCCATGACGTTTAGGAGACTGCGTATCGGGATTGATGTCGACGGAGTTCTCGCCGACTACATGACAGGGGTCGCGGCGGTAGGCCGCGGAATGGGGCTGGCGATTGAAGGCGCTTCCACGGGCCCAACCAAGTACGGGCTGGTAGAGCCCGGGTGGTTCCCAGACAGCGATTCGGCGTCGGCCGCTATGAAACAGTTGCGCGCCAACGGAGGACTGCGAGCCCTGGCGCTACTGGACACCGGCGCCGCTGAAGCGGTCCGCCGCTTGCGTAGCGCCGGTCACGAGGTCCTGATCGTTACCGCCCGGCACTCAGGTGGCCGGTACGTGCAGGACCGCGACCAGCGACGCATCACGCGCGAGACGATCGACTGGCTGACCGAACATCGGATCCTGCCCGATGACGTGAAGTTTGAACGACGCAAGAGCCTGGCGGAGTGCGAGATCTATCTCGACGACGCACCACACATCGTCGAGGAGATCCGCGACGACGGTCGCCGCGCTGTGGTCTACGACCAGCCGTACAACCGACACTTGCCGGGCGATCGAGTGTCGTCCCTCGCCGAATTCACTGATCTCGTACTGAGTTCCACCTGCGCTGTCCACCCCACATGACCGCGAGCCTCGAAACTCGATCTGATCCGGAGATCGAGACGCGCACGCCCGACACCAGAGAGGCCCACAGCTCATGACCAATGCGGCGCACTCCGTTCGGACCATTACCGAGCATCGGTTCACCATCCCGTGCGAATGGCCACATGGCGGAAACTGGCAGGACTTCGGTGTCGCGCTCGCGATGGCGGAGAACGTCGCACGAGAGCACCACATAAACACCAACACCGACGACTGGTCACGGCTTCGTTGCGAAGACGACCAGCTGGTGATCGTTCTGACCATCAATGGACCAGACGAACCACCACCGCGACGCGGCGGCAACGATGGCTGAATCCATCGAGCTACCTGCGTTCAGTGGATATCCCTTGGACATGTTCGCGCCCATTGACATGTCGCAACCCGACCTCCAACCGCCGAACACTCCCCTGGTGCGAATCCTCCGGCGAGGACGCGCCGAATCTGAAGACGGAACCATCGCGTGGCTACATGAGGCACGCGACGAGGTAAGCCGCCACATGGCGGCCGATTTCTTCGCGGGGTCGACTCAGGAGTGGACTTTCCCGGCGGACGCAGAGGGGTGGTTCTACAGCTTCTGGCACTACCCCGCACACCAGTGCGACCTCGGCTGTGATGCACCAGCTTTCGTCGACGTGCGCGCGGTGCGTTGGCTGCCTGCTGATCGAGTGCCCACAGCCGAGCGCTACCTGGCCGGCCGACCCCTGAAGGTCGGCGGCGGTCCGCGCGAGTGAGCGAGACAGGGAAACGATGCGATGGCCCCACCCGCTTACACCGCCGAGCATGTCGCGGTAACTGAGACCACGAGGAGCTGAACGCCGTCTGTGGAAGGGGTAGGCCGCCGACCTTATGCCCGTCCGTGACCTGCGGTCTCGTTGTCATTACGGCAGGCAATTCGCCAATAGCGAGTGTTACGAAACGGCCACATGTCATGTCCTTGGAGCTCCAGTATTGGCCCGGGTGACCGCAGCAGCTATTCTCCACATTAGAGAAGTGCCCGGTGAAAGGACGTTTGATGCCGATCAACCCGCAGCGGAAGTTCGAACTACCGGACTCCGCGGTCGGTGAGGCTCTCAATGCTGCACGTTGGCGCGCCAGCCTCGACCTACGTGATGCGGCTTCGTTGGCAGGCCTTGATTTGCGGGTGCTCTCGCGCATCGAACGCGGCGAACGCCCTTGCCGCGTAACCGAACTAGTGGCCATCGCCAAGGCCTACGAACTGCCCCCGGAGTTGATACTCCTGGCCGCTACGGGCGACGCGAAGGCATGGGGGAAGTTAAACAAGGGCAGATGACTGTCACGTCCCCCGCTGACGCCCTCGCGCACCATCGGCATGGGAACGGGGCTATCCGGCTCCACCACCGGAATCAGCGCTAATCCGCCCCGTCCACCCCAGCGCCGAGCGTGTGTCACACGGGCCGGAGCCGCGAAGCTGCCATCCATTCGCCCACAAGCAAGAAAGAACCTGTCGGGCATCATTTTCACTGGGAAATGTCCGTTGCCGGTGATACCGTCCGTTCTATGACTCTCACCTGCCGCAATGCGCTGACCGCCGGGATGCACCTAGCATCCACGGCGGCTTTGTCGTGGCAGGAATCGGTCATTGAGGCCCAAGGGCCATCCAAGAGCCGCGATTTCGGCCAGCCTAGATGCTTCCAGTCACCCCGTTATTCGGATTCCGCCCGTTACCTGGGCGAGCGCCCCGCCTGGAAGCAAGGGCCAGAAAACAATTCTCATAAAAATCACAGCATCGCTGTTTCTGCTGCTAGGAATGTCAGCCGACATTCCTAGAGTTCAGCACGCCCTCAAACACTTTGCAGTCCAATATAATTGGTGATTTTTCGCTTTACAAGGTGCGATTTTCGTAGCATCATCATGCTCAGCAGCCAACAGCATCACCGCTAGCGGCGGCCGCACGTGGGACGCTATAGCGTTCTCCTGCTTGAACTTTGAGAACTCCAGAGTGTGTGATGCACCGTCCCTTTAGGGGGTTGGTGAACGTGCCGTCTCGGCGTCCGGAGCTCCCACGGGAGCTGATGACCGGCCAGCCAGTCGTGCGTGTTCACCGAAAGCCCCGCTTTGGGACGGTATGCCGGACGCCGCCATGCGCCCGGCTCTCGTGCCCACTTCCGCAAGGAAGACGGCACGTGCTCCACTTGCCCGCAACGGTGTCAAATCTGTTGCGGGCAAGTGGATATGCGCCTCTAGCTCATCTGGCCAGAGCACCTGACTCTTAATCAGGGGGTGCGGGGTTCGAGCCCCCGGGGGCGTACGCAGCGAGAAGTGCGGATGGAGAAGATCCGCATATGTACCAGCGGGTGGTGCCGGGTACTGGGTACGCGGACGCAGTACCGCAACCGACCACCAATCGGCTCTTACCTGGCTCGCAGATTCTTCCGGTGTCAGAACCGGCTGGGATGCTTGGACGGCGTCCATAGGCGTGAGATGTACCGCCAACCGCCCCGTACGAAAGCCGAGTGGTTCCGTCGGACAGAACAATCCGGGACGAATGCGGATGTAGCTCAGCTGGCAGAGCGTCACTCTTCCAAAGTGAATGTCGCGGGTTCGATGCCCGTCGTCCGCTCGTGGTGCCCACGACGGTGGGCAGGGACAGAGGCTGGTCCCTTCATCACGGGGTTCGATTCCCCGCGCGGGCTTCGGCCTGCGGTTGCGGGACTGATGACTCCAATTGGTCGGTGCCAGGTACCGGATCACTGCCGACCTTCCCCAAACCTCTGGCCCTGTGGCGAAATGGCAGCCGCGCCGGATCCAAAACCCGGTGTCTAACAGACGTGTGGGTTCGACTCCCTCCAGGGCTACAGAAACCGGTGCCTCATTGGGTAATTGGTAGCCCCCCGAATTTTGGTTTCGGATTGTCTAGGTTCGAGTCCTAGTGAGGCAGCAGGTCGGCGGACCGGAAACGCACAATGCCCCGTAGCACAACTGGTAGTTGCGACCGGCTCTGACCCGGTAGGTTCCTGGTTCGAATCCAGGCGAGGCAGCGCGTTGATCGACCGCAGTGCGGAGTTAATCGCCCGCGTTACAGCGGTTCTCACTGGTGGTATCCCGTCTTCGCGACACGCTATAGCCCCGTCTCGGGTGGCCACCACAACGCCCTGATAGCTCAGTCCGGCCAGAGCATCTGCCTTGTAAGCAGAGGGTCGCCGGTTCGAATCCGGCTTGGGGCTCTCCCCGCGTCTCAGGATGCATCGCCTCCGTAGCTCAGTGGAACGAGCGCGCCCTTGGTATGGGCGAGGTCCCGAGTTCGATCCTCGGTGGAGGCTCCACACGGACCTGTCCTTCGCGCCGCATGCGAATCGAAGCAATCAGGGGACGTACTTTCCCCAGCTGTGGGAGATCACAAGGCTAAATGGCGAATTCGGACACGAAGGTGGGCGCTCGCCAGGCTGGGTGGAGTGTGCAGAACTTGCGGAACATCCGAACAACTGACGTTCGATCACATCGATCGCACCACCAAATTGTTCGAGATCTCGGTGGGGATACGTGACGGGTTCAGCCGCGAACGGTTGGCCATCGAGCTGAGTAAGTGTCAGCTCCTGTGCTGGCCGCATCACCGCGCCAAGTCGAAGGAATACGGCGACATTGTCAGTGGTGGTTGGAATCGCATCGCTAACCCTCAACACGGCACCGGCGTCAGGTACGCCAACCAATGCCGGTGCGTGCGGTGCCGCCAGTGGAAGCAGCTATATCGGAATGGCGTAGTTGATGCCCGTGGCGGCCTGCGGGCAGCTTGACCAGCGATGTCAAGCGGTCCAACGGACCGCGAATGTGGGTGTAGCGCAGCCGGTAGCGCGTCGTGTTGCCAACGCGAAGGTCGCGGGTTCGATCCCCGTCATCCACTCCAGCAAGACACATGCCCCTCTGGCCCAACTGGCAGAGGCGTCCCGTTCAGGGCGGGAAGGTTCCCGGTTCGAATCCGGGGAGGGGTACAACGAGGCATGGCTCGATAACCGGAGGTGACTCCGGGAAAGGTGGGCGTGACACCCTGCCACCACGACTTTTCGGCGTCGTGGCACACCATGCAAGGCTCCCGCAAGGGATACCTGGGCAACCGGGTGTCACAGCGGTCCGAGTTCGGATGGAAAAGGGGACGGCAAGTGCTCACCCTTAAGCAGGCGCTACGCAGGCGCTCTGCCCGTCATCGAACAAGGTCCGCCAGCGGGGTGCGAGGGAACACCAGTCCAAGCTCGCCAGGCGAGGGCGGTTCCCATGACCTCGGAATCCGGTGGGCGCATCGGTGCACGGCGAAGAGCGCAGCGGCTTGGCGGCCAAGCGCGAGGGTGTGAAGCATTCTGTGGCTCAAAAGGTCACGGAACTTCGCGGGAAAGCACATCCTCAGTCAACAAGCACTAGCTCAATTGGCAGAGCAATCGTTTCTGGAACGATAGGTCGCCGGATCGAATCCGGCGTGCTACCAAGCGAAAGCCTTTCCCTGCCACGGCTCGAAAGCGCCGTAATCCTCGACCCTGCAAAGGGAATCGAGGCAACCGTGAACTCGCAAGGTGATCGGATGTCCGTGAGGTGTCAGAGCGGTTCAGGGGTTAGCTGCCCTTGTCTGTATCGAGACCTCGCGGAGTAGACCGTGGCATGACGAGTGGCTGCCGCAAGCAGCCCGGCGTGACGGCTACCTAGGGAAACCTGGTGGATAAGTCGGGAAACAATAATCCGGCAAGAGGACCGTTGCTTTGGGGCCTAATCTCAGCCCCAAATACATTGACCTGTAGCTCAACTGGCAGAGCGCGCGATTGTTAATCGCGTGGTTGAAGGTTCGATTCCTTCCGGGTCAGCGCTACCGAGTAGGGACGCGTACCTACGGTGGTGACCGCTGAACAGGAGCAGCGACCGTGCCCGGCTTGGTACGGCGGCGTGGAGGCGCCGTAGTCCCCGGGGGTATCCCCCGGCACATCGGAAAGAGTCGAGTCCACAGCGTGTTCGACAGACACCTCTGACGGGGCCTT
>MAEX01000010.1 GCA_002013415.1 Mycobacterium sp. D16Q14 | reverse complement strand
CAGGAGGGGCCACCCGCGCGTGGGGGTACCGCCATGAGACAAGAACCACCGCACCTCTTCTTGACGCGCTGGAGGCTGGCCGCGTGCCACGCCCTCTCTCGGGCGGGGGAGTGCGCGCTGACCTCATTCCGTCGCATCCCGACTTCGCCATCCACCAGCCACCGGCTGACCAGATGGCCTCGACACTGGAGAAGTGGTCGCAGTCGCTAGGCCGACCGCTGGTGGTCGACACACACCCGGGCGGAGTGAGCTCCACGATGGGGGCGGTCGCGGCCGCACACGTCATCGTGGTCCCGGTCAACCTTGAGACCCGGGCGCTGAAGGCGACCGAGAGCATGGCCAAGGAATTGCAGGGAGGCTATCCACTGCTGTTTGTCATCAACCGCGTGGAAGCAGCCCCAGAAGCCGAACTTCGCCAGCTGGAGAAGCTGAGCGACACCTTCGACATCCCGGTTGGCCCCGTGGTTTCCAGCCACACCTTCCTCAAGCGGCGCAAGCTCACGATGGCGGTATGCGCCCCTGGTCGTTCCGGCGAAATACCCGCTCGGGCAGCTGGTTTCGTTGAAGAAATGCACGAGGTGGCGCGCAGCGTCCTTGACCTCGCGCTCAAGGCTCAACAGTAACGGGGGAGAGGAACACCCATGTCCGACGGAATCGCATCCCTGCGCAACCGCAAAGCAGAGCGGGCAGGGCGCCAAGCGCCCCCTCCCCGTCACCCGAAGCCGGCCGCCCCGGTCAGTGCTGATGCGGGCCCAGCAGATGACAGGCTCCCCAGCTCGTCGACCGCTGCTCCGGCCCCCGCCGAGGAGCCGGCAGTAACTGTCAGCGCGACGCCGCCGCGGGCTGCGCCGGCGCCTGCGCCCGCCGTCACCGAGACCGAGACCGAGGTGACAGCCGACGTGGATCACTCGCCCTCCCGGCGGGATCTGCCCGCGCTGGAGATTGATTGGACCGACCCGCTAATGCATGTCGCCTCACCGACGCGGGTCAGCGTCGCCAACTCCGTGGCAGCGCGATTCAAGGCCGTCGCCGACCAGCCAGGGTCGGCACCACAGACCGAGCTCATCATGGAAGCAGTGAGCAGCCACCTCGCGGATCTCCCCGAACTCGTGCTTGCCCGCCGACCCGAAGAGAACGCCACGCAGCCCCCTGGCTTTTTCGTCAGGCGCGCACCTGTCCAGAAGGCGGAACCTGTTGTGCCGGTGTACATGCGGCCCATTGCGGGTGAGGTTGAAGCGCTGCGCCGCATTGTGGACTGGGTGAACAGCATCATCTTGGCGGGCCACCCCGGGCGGCCAAAGTCGACGCGTTCGGAAATCGTCACTGCCGCCCTAGACGCCAGCTATCCGAGCACGCGCAGCCGCTAGCGCAACCCCACGCGCAACATCACCCCTGACAGAGGTAGTGATATTACCTATGACACCACCCCAGTGGCCACCCTACTATCCGACTGCCAAGCCGTCGCGGCGCTGGCTTCCGGTCGCCATCATCGTCGCGGCCATCATCATCGCCACCTCGGTAATCGCAGCTGTCCTACTGAGCCGCGGCTCCGACACCGCAGCACCCGCTAGCCCCGCTCCGACAGCTGCCCAGAATGCCCCAGCACAGGGCAACGCCACCGAGACCAGCTCGACGTGCGAGGCGTGGCCTTCCACTAAGGCCGCCCTGACGGCTATCCCTCAGCTGCCTCCGGGCTGGGATTGGTCGACGCCGAATATCGACACCTACATCGGGAATCGGACCGCTGCGATCGCCAAGGCCTTGACCTGTTTGAGCCGCAGATTTCAGCCGAGCCAGCCACTACTGCATCCGTCGCGCGGCAGTATGTCGCGGAGCGGCGTACTGAAATCGAGTTGCTGCGCAATCGCACGTACACGCAGGCCGATGGTGTGGCAGCTACGGCCGCGTCCGCACGGCTCGATGAGCTGTGTGGTGCCAGCTAAGCGATAAATTGTGCACGAGGCGCATCGGCGGCGCCCATAGGCTCGATGCATGAGTCTCCAGGACCAATACGCGCCTGAGCGGCCTCCGGTTGGCGGTGCCCCAGCAGAAGGCGACCGTCGCCGCGCCGGCACCTTCTTCATGGGGTGGTTGATTCTTGCGGCCTCGATGTCGTTGGCCGGCAATGTTGGACACGCGCTGCTCATCGCCCCGTCCGAAACACGATGGCTGGCCGCACTTGCAGCTTTGGTACCGCCGATAGTTCTTCTGGCAGCGACTCATTCGGCAACTTGGCTGGTGCGAGCCCGTTCCGTCGGCTGGGTGTATTGGGTAGCGCTCGCGCTCACGGCAGCATTGGCACTGGGCTCGTTTGCGCTCTCGTTCGACGCTTTGCGCTCTCGTTCGACGCTTTGCGCTCCTTCGCAGTGATGCTGGGTATTCGCGAGTCCATGTCGTGGATCTGGCCGGCGGTGATCGACGTCGCTATCGCGCACGCGACTCTGTGCCTGCTGTCACTCACTAGACCCAAGCGGCCCAACGCATTTGCCCACGGCCGCGAGCAATTGGCTACGGCGTCGGCCACGACGACGACCGCGGCCGTGAAGGCCGGCCCCCGGCAGGCCCAGCCGGTTACGGCGGGCGAGGACCGGGCGCAGCAGGTGCCGCCACGGCCTTCGGTGCCATCGCCCAGTTCGGTGCCACAGCCCATTGAGAGCCTCACCGAGCACGCATCCGACAGCCCTGCGCGCGTCAGGAATGCGGTCCCGGACACATCGCATTTAGCCTCGATCCACCGATGAATTGCCTGTGTAGGTGGGTGTCGATATAAGGAAAGTGCCCCTTGAGCTGGGAGGATTGGTGTTCTCTACGCATCAATCAGGCCAGTTAAGAAAGGCACTTCCAGTGCAAGTGTCCCACGGGTTCGCTGCGTCGTCGGCGGTCTTCGATGAGGATCATCTCGTGTCGTGCGCCGGACTGGTGCCGGTGATGACACTGGCTGAGCAGACCGGCCTGCCGAATCTGTTGGCTGACAAGATCTTCATCCCCGCGCCGAAGATCAAATCCGGGTCAGCGAATCCGGCACCGAAGCTGGCCACGGTGATCGCCGGGATGTGCGCCGGCGCCGACAGCATTGATGACCTCAACATCGTCCGGGCCGGGGGCATGAAAACACTCTTCGGCGATGTGTACGCACCATCAACCATCGGAACCCTGTTGCGGGAGTTCACCTTCGGACACGCACGCCAACTCGAATCAGTCCTGCGCGAACACTTGGCCGCCCTCTGCCGGCGCGTTGAGTTGCTACCCGGATCCGACAGCGGTGTGTTCATCGACATCGACTCCCTGCTACGACCGGTCTACGGCCATGCCAAACAAGGCGCCTCCTACGGACACACCAAAATCGCTGGCAAGCAGGTCCTGCGCAAAGGACTCTCGCCGTTGGCGACCACGATCAGCACCCCCGGTGCGGCGCCGGTGATCGCCGGGATGCGGCTGCGGGCCGGCAAGACCGGCTCCGGTAAAGGAGCCGGTCGAATGGTCGCCCAGGCCATCACCACGGCCCGAGCGGCCGGGGTCACCGGCCAGATCCTGGTCCGCGGCGATTCGTCCTACGGCACCCGCGCCGTCGTCGGCGCCTGCCGACGCCATGGTGCGCAATTCTCGGTGGTCATGGGCCGCAACAGCGCGATCAACCGGGCCATCAACGCCATCGACGACGCGGCGTGGACACCGGTGAAATACCCGGGCGCGGTGCGTGATCCCGACACCGGAGAGTGGATCTCTGATGCCGAAGTCGCCGAAATCAGCTACACCGCATTCGCGGCCACCACAGACCGCTTCACCGCCCGACTGGTGGTACGTCGGGTCAAAGATGCGCGCTTCCGCGACGCCCTGTTCCCGGTCTGGCGGTATCACCCGTTCTTCACCAACACCGACCTACCAACCGCCGACGCCGACATCACCCACCGTCAACACGCGATCATCGAAACTGTCTTCGCCGACCTGATCGCCGGCCCCTTGGCCCACATGCCCTCCGGGCAATTCGGCGCCAACTCCGCGTGGGTGCTCTGCGGGGCCATCGCCCACAATCTGCTGCGCGCCGCCGGTGTGCTTGCCGGTGGAGCGCACGCAGTGGCCCGGGGAGCCACCTTGCGACGCACGATCATCACCGTCCCGGCACGGCTGGCCCGACCGCAACGCCGACCCATCCTGCACCTACCCAGCCACTGGCCCTGGACCGAGCACTGGCTCACCCTGTGGCGCAACACCATCGGCTACAGCCCACCCGCTACCGCAACCGTCTAACCGTCGCCGAACAGGCCCCACCGAAGCACACAGGAAAAGCTGGGCAGACCAGCGGCTACATCCTGCCCACCCCACAAACCGCCGTCAGAATCACCGTCGAACCACACCACTCAAGTCAGTCCACGGATTGAGGCTAAGTAGACCGCCTCTATCGACTATCCGCCGCGCAGCACCATCAGTTTCTGCATATCGGCCAGGCCCTGCTCCTGCGCCTGACCCAGGAACGTCGGCAACGGCGCCTGCACCTCAGGCAGCACCTCGTTGTCGATGAGGGCTTGTAGCTCGGCTTCCTTTCCCCCGCGCCCTGCCTGGTTCTCGATCTCTTGCTGACCGGAAGGCGTTGAATAGTCATAGAATTCGCGATCGGATGGCCGCGCACTATCGATCTGCATGCCGCCGGATTTCCAGTACGAGTAGGTGGCCAGCTTCGCCTCGGCGGTGCGGACGGCGACGATGTGACTGGGCGCCGAGGTCGGGATCTCGGTGGGCGCGTTCTCACCCATCACCGCACGGATCCGGTGATCCTTGAGGAAGGTGGCCATCTCTTCCACTGACATGTCATCGGTGACATGCGCGATCCACTTGCGCCCTGCCGCATTGTTTTTAGCGATGCCGGCGATGTCGGCGCGCGCGGCCAGGTACGAGAAACGCGGATCAGAACGCCAGCCATTGCCGCCGGAACCGATCGTCAGCAGCAGGGGTGCGAGGTCGACGCTGGAGGTCAGCTGGGTGCGCGTGTCCCCCGGCTTCGGGGTGAGCACACCGTGCGGATCGCGGATGTACAGCGGAACCCGGATGGCCTCCTCGTACGCCGTAGCCCCCTTGCCGCGCAGCCCATGGGAGCCCGCGTACTCGCCGTGATCAGAGGTGAAGACGACGACGGTGTTGCGATCCACCTCCGGCCGCGACGCCAGCTTGTCCAGCACGCGGCCGATCTGGGCATCCACCTGCTGTTGCAGCCACAGGTACGTATCAAGGCAGCGGGCCCATTGGCGGGCCATATCCGGTCCCGAGTAGGTCACCGCACCCGTCATGATCGGCGACATGAAATTGGCGTAGTCGATCTGCAGCTGCGGCTTGCCACGCTGGCGCAGCTCATCGGGTGTCTGGAAGTTGACCGGCACAGCATCAAACCAGTGCGGAACATCTTCCGGGAGAGGATTCTTGGGCCACCAGCAGATGTCATGCGGATTCACCAGAGAGACAGTCGTGCACCACGGCCCCTTGCCTGCCTCGGCGTCGAACCACCCCGCGAACTGGTCGACGATCCCCGGGTCCTTCTGCAGTCCCTGGTTCGGCATGCCGTTCGGCGACGGGAAGGTGCCGCCCGAGAAGCCATGTGCATCAAGACCTTCGGGCGTGTTGTCACTCCAGTGACCGAGATGCCACTTGCCCCACCACCAGGTCTGATATCCCTGCTGTCGCAGCATGGTGCCCCAGGTGGGGAACTGCGGTGCCAGGCTTGATTCGGTTGGCCCCTCCCCGGTGAACAGACATCCGGTCTGATGCGAGTACAGCCCGGTCGTCATGGCTCCCCGCGACGGGGTGCACATATTCGATGCGGTGTAGTGCGACGCGAAGGTGACGCTGTCCCTTTGCAATCGACTAAGACTTGGCAAGAGGTTGGTGAGTTTCTGAATATCGGGGAACCACTGCGGGGCCCGCATCTGATCCACGACGATCACCAAGATGTTCGGCTTGTTCCCGCCGGCTGACGGCGAATCACTGCGACCCGGCTTGCGGATCAGCTCATATCCCCCGAAACCGACCGCGGCGGCACCCGCCGCGACAGCCCCAGCAGTCAGCACGGTCCTGCGGTTCAGCTCGGCCATGCGTCCAACGTAACCGCAATTCCTGGCAATGAACGCCGAAGAACCCGGCCGGTTTTGGATACGACGCGCTACGGCTGTGCCGGTGCCGCAGGAGCCCTGGTTGTGGCGGCGCCGTGTGTGGGCGTGGCGCCGTGTGGCGGAGCGGCCGGTGCCGCAGGTGCGGCTCCCGGCGGAGGCGCTGGCGCCGGAGCGGGTGCCGGACCCTCGCCCGCCGGGGGTTGCGTGCCCATGATCTCGATCTCGCTCACCGACACCAGGCCGTTGAACGCGTCCTGCCGCTGGCCGCTCTTGTTCACAATCGACACACCGGGTTCGGTGGCTTCGATGACCATGGTCACCGAATCGGTCACCACATTGACCTTGACACTTGCCAGCGCTCGGCTCACCGGGACCTGCTGCTTGACCGAACTACCATCGCTGAATTCCCAACGCACCCTGGTGATCTTGCGGTTCTGGGCAAAACGGTCGGATCCGTCGATATCGGTCTTCGCATATCCGGGCACCAAACCGACCGAGGTAACGAGCGTCGGGTGGTCGAACTTCGCCGTGATCGACTGGCCGTCTTGTTCCTTCCACTGGCATCGCCAGGCGGTGAGCGGGTCGTTGTCGAAAGCCTTAGCGGGGTCGTAGACGTACTTCACCCCATTGCTGTCGGTGCCGTCCTCGGCCTGAACGCAATTGGTGCTCAAGTCCACCGGCTTGATGGGACTCGACTGCACGGGAGGCGGCGCGGTGGTGGTCATCGTCGCACTGCTCGTCGTCTTCGGATCATTCGGCGGCAGCATCCCGTGCGTCTGCTGCTGGGTGGAACCGTCGCCGTGCACCGCCATGTATCCGACATAGCCGAGCCCCACGACAACGAGAAGACCAGCGAGCATCGCGAAGGCCATGATGATCCCGCGATGCGATCGCGCATTGGGATCGCGCCACGGATCGGAGAACTTCACCTGCGCGGCGAGGTTAGGCGGGCACGCAGGCAGCTGCGCCAGAGCCTCACGCAGATCCGGACGCGTGTGCCACAGTCGCAGCAGTTGATCCTGCGGTAGCGCCGGGTTGTGCGCGGCGGCAAGCTCCGCGTCGTAATCCGGCGCCGGTCCGTAGTTGTATGGACCGGTCATGGGCGGCCATTATTCCGCACGAATGGGCGCCAGCGGCCACATGAGGCCACCCGCCATGCCGGTCTATTCACGGTTCAACATGTTCCTTGCTCACCCGAAGCTCGCCCGAACCGAGTATCCGCAGGCCCACCGAATGCTCATCTGCCCACCCCCGACCTCGCCAGTGATACCCAGCTAATCGTCGCAGTATCACAGCGGGTTGTCCGTCCAGAACTGTCACCCATGACGGACGTGCTAGTTTGGCCGCTGGTATCTGCATGACCCAGAGGAGCTCCGATGACCAGATTTGTGGTGCCAGCCGCCGCAAGCGTGCTGATCGGCCTGCTGCTGGGCGCCGCCGCCGTCTTCGGAGTCACGCTGTCGGTCGAGCAGGACAAGAAGCCGGTCGTGACGGGAATCGATCCGTCGACCGCCATCCTCAACCGCCCCGATTACGGCAACCGGAGCTGACATCTCGCGGCCCCCGACAGCGCCGCGCAGCATTTCCTGAGCCGTGACGCACCGCCTTGACTGTTCGCCGCTGAGTCGGCGGTGGCTCGCGGTCGCCGCGGCGTTCGCATTACTGCTGACCTTCGCCCAATCACCCGGGCAGATCTCCCCGGACACCAAGCTGGATCTGGCGATCAATCCGCTGCGGTTCGCCGCACGGGCCCTGAACCTGTGGAGCAGCGACCTGCCGTTCGGACAGGCACAGAATCAGGCATACGGCTATCTCTTTCCGCACGGCGCCTTCTTCTCACTGGGGCATCTACTCGGAGTGCCGGCCTGGGTGACGCAACGACTGTGGTGGGCACTGCTGGTGGTGGCCGGGTTCTGGGGCGTCATCCGGGTTGCCGAGGCGCTGGGCATCGGCACCCGCGGCTCCCGGATCATCGCGGCGGTCGCTTTCGCCCTGTCCCCTCGGGTGCTGACGACCCTGGGCGCCATCTCGTCCGAAACACTGCCGATGATGCTGGCTCCGTGGGTGCTGTTGCCGATCATCCTGACGTTCCAGGGCCGAATGTCCCCGCGCCGGGCGGCGGCATTGTCGGCTGTCGCGGTCGCGTTGATGGGTGCGGTCAATGCTGTCGCCACCGCCCTCGCCTGCGGTGTGGCCGCCATCTGGTGGCTGGCCCACACACCGAACCGGACATGGTGGCGATTCACGGCATGGTGGATTCCCTGCTTGGTGCTGGCCACCTCGTGGTGGATCACCGCCCTGTTGATCTTCGGCAAGATCAGCCCGCGGTTCCTCGACTTCATCGAATCATCCGGGGTCACCACGCAATGGACCTCTCTCACCGAGGTGCTGCGCGGGACCGACAGTTGGACGCCGTTCGTGGCCCCGACCGCGACGGCTGGTTCCTCGCTGGTCACCCAGTCCGCCATGGTCATCGCGACCGCGATGATCGCCGCTGCCGGTATGGCGGGGCTGGCGATGCGGGGCATGCCCGCACGCGGGCGACTGGTCGCGATCCTTCTTGTTGGCCTGGTGCTGCTGACAGCCGGATACACCGGTGCACTCGGATCGCCTGTGGGCCAGCAGATTCAATTCTTCCTTGACGACGGCGGCACACCCCTGCGCAATGTGCACAAGCTCGAGCCATTGATCCGCCTGCCACTGATTCTCGGCCTGGCGCACGCGTTGTCGCGGATACCACTGCCCGCCAGTGTGACCGTCCGGGAGTGGCTCGCGGCTCTGGCACGCCCGGAACGCAATCGGGCGCTTGCCCTCGGGATCGCGGTGTTGGTGGCACTCGCCGCAAGCACATCGCTAGCCTGGACGGGCCGGCTGGTGCCCCGCGGCGGTTTCGACGCGATCCCCGAATACTGGAACGAGACGGCACACTGGCTGGCCGATCACGATGACGGCGGGCGCGCGCTCGTGGTGCCGGGGGCTCCGTTCGCGATCCAGACTTGGGGCCTCACCCGCGACGAACCTCTGCAGTCACTGGGCCAAACACCTTGGGGGGTACGCGATTCCATCCCGCTGACGCCTCCGGAAACCATCCGCGCCATCGACTCGGTACAGCAGCTGTTCGCCACCGGCCGCCCCTCGGACGGGCTGGCCGACACCCTGGAGCAGCAGGGCATCTCCCATCTGGTGGTGCGCAACGACCTCGACCCCGATACGTCCCGTTCCGCGCGGCCGATCCTGGTGCACCACACCATCGAGGGGTCTCCCGGGCTCGCCAAGGTTGCCCAGTTCGGCGACCCCGTCGGGGCCGGGACCGTGGAAGGCTTTGTCGCCGATAGTGACCTACGTCCAAAGTATCCAGCGGTCGAGATTTACTCGGTGGGGCACGGAAAGGGTTATGGGGAACCATATTTCGCGGATATCGACAGCATACCCCGGGTGGCGGGTGGACCCGAGGTCCTGCTGCGCTTGGGTGAACGGCGCCGCCAGCTGAACCAGCCACCGCTGGGCCCGTCTCTCTTGGCTACCGACGCCGCACAAGCGGGTCTGCGTCCCGGACCCGCGATGGTCACCGACAGTCCGCTGGCCCGCGAGACCGACTACGGGCGCGTCGACGATCATTCCTCGGCTATTCGGGCACCCGGCGATAAACGCCGAACCTTCAACAGGGTGCCCGACTACCCCGCCACCGGTGTCCCCGTCGTGAACGGAAGCTGGACGGGCGGAACGATCACCGCATCCAGCTCCGCCTCCGATTCCACGGCGCTGCCCAATGTGGCACCGGGCACCAACACAGCCGCCGTCATCGATCGCGACAACGCGACAAGCTGGGTCAGCAGTTCACTGGAATCCGCTCTTGGGCAATGGATCCGGGTGGACCTGGACCGGCCGATCACCAACGCGATCCTCACCGTGACGCCGAGCGCCACCGCATTGGGAGCTCAGGTGCGGCGCCTGGAGATCGAGACTGACAACGGCACCACGTCGGTGCGGTTCGACGAGCCGGGAAAGCCTCTGGATGTGGCACTGCGCCCCGGGGAAACCAACTGGGTCAAGGTAACTGCGACCGGCACCGAGGACGGCACCTCCGGTGTGCAGTTCGCCATCACCGAACTGTCCCTCACCCAGTACGACGCCGCCGGATACGCCCATAACGTCGACCTTCGCCACAGCGCAACCCTGCCCGCCCCACCAGCGGGAGCCGCGGTGCTCGGCTGGGACTTGGGATCTCCACTGGAGGGGCGCCCCGGTTGCATGCCGTCACCCGAGAGGCTGCGCTGCGCGGGGACACTCTCGCTTGCCCCCGAGGAACCGGGCACCTTCATCCGGACACTCGCTGTGCCCCAGCCTCTTTCGCTCACACCAACGCTCTGGGTGCGGGCCCGCTCCGGCCCGCAGCTGCGCGACCTAATCACGCAGCCCGGAACCACCGCGGCCTCCGGGGGCGCCGACCTCATTGACCTGCGGGGCTCCTCCTACGCTGCCACCGACGGCGATCCGGGGACCGCTTGGACGGCGCCACAGGATTCGGTGCTGCGCCTGCATCTGCCCTCTTTGGTGATCAAACTCCCCAAACCCGTCGCCGTCGGCGGTATCCGGCTCCAGCCCAGCAAGACCGAGGTGCCTACACATCCCAAGCAGGTAGCCATCAATCTGGGCGACGGTCCCCAGGTCAGAAACATCGACCCGAAGTCTCCCGAGACGACACTGGCCGTGCATCCGGCGGTCACCGACACCATCACGGTCACGGTTACCGACTGGACCGACATCATTGACCGCACCGCGCTGGGAACCGATCAGAACAAGCCGCCCGGCATCGCCGAGCTCGTTGCGCTGGACACCAGCGGGCGGCCGATCGCCCCCGCCGATGCACGGGCCAACGGCAACCGCGTGATCAGGATCGGATGCGCTGACGGCCCGGTGCTGGCACTTGCCGGACGCTTCATCCCCATGTCCATCACCACCACGGTGCGGGAGCTGTTGGACGGCAACGCCATCCAGGCGACCCCGTGTGATACCGCACCGATCGCCACGAGCGCGGGCTCTCAGGACGTCACCGTCAACCCACGCCAGCAGTTCATTGTCGATGGTGTCCAGCTCACCGTGCCGGACGCGGCACCGGCCGCCGCCACGGCGACCGCGGCAGCCACGGGCAGATGGGACGCGGCCCGGCGTGAGGTGACCGCGGATCCCGCTCCGCGCGACCGGGTGCTGGTGGTGCCCGAAAGCATCAACCCCGGATGGGTGGCTCGTGACGCACAAGGGCACACCCTCGCCCCGGTACGGGTGAACGGATGGCAGCAAGGATGGGTGCTTCCGGCCGGCACCGGCGGGCCGATCACACTCACCTTCGGCCTCGACACGTGGTACCGGGCAGGACTGTTCGGCGGACTGGCGCTGCTTCCCATCCTCGCACTGTTGGCCTTCATCCCCGTGCGCCGGAAAACTGCCCTCTCCCAGGTGATCCCGTGGCGCTCCGGCCGCGCGGCGGGTGTCGCGGTGCTGGCGGCTCTCACCGCCATCAGTGGCATCGCCGGGGCCGTGGTGGGCCTGGCCGCCTTGGCGTTCAAGGTGTGGACGCGCTGGCCCCTGCGCACGCTCACGGCAGCAGGGGCCTACATCTCCGGCGGCTCCCTGCTGCTGGCCGGGGCGGCCCTCTCCCGGCATCCGTGGCGATCGATGGGTGGCTACACCGGTCACTCGTGGTGGATTCAGCTGCTGGCGCTGATCTCCGTATCCGCCGTGGCCTTGGCGGCGGTGCGACTCCCATCGCGAGGGCCGGCACGTCGCTTCTGGAAGCGCCGCAATGCCTCCCGTGACGGAGATTCCACCAGCGCATAACTGACAGCGGCCATCGCGAAACCGAAGATCAACGTCAGAATCAGCACCAGCGGGAAGTGACCGCTGAACGGGAAGCGCCCGATGACGGTAAAGACCATGTTCAGGGCCGCCAGATGCCAGATGAACAGGCCGTAGGACCAACGCCCCAGTGTCACCATCAGCGGGCTGCCCAGTATTCGATGCGGCGTGCCCGGGGCATCCAATGTCAACGGCATCAGCAGCGCCCACGCCAGCGTGGCACCCATCGCGATCTTGACGGCGTACTGATGCGGCGGTGCCTGCGTCAGCCCCTCCGGTCCGGCCAGTGGGGAGGCCGCCACCCCGAAGGCGATAAGGGCCACCACGGCGAGCAGCACGCGGCGACGCGCCAGGTGCAGTGTCCAGGCGGGTGGCGCCGAGCTCCATTCGGCCAGCAGCATGCCCGCCACGAACCACGAGAAGAAGGCGGGCGGCCACGTCAGCGGATTGACGCCCACGGCCGCGTGAAAGGGGATGACGGACCAGCCGAGACTGATGACACCGAGGGACATGAGCACCGGCGCACGCCACCACCCGGGCACGCGCCGCATGGCGGCCGCGATGACCGGCAGCGCCACATAGAACGCCACCTCGACCGCCAGGCTCCACATCTGTGTCAGACCCGCCGTCAGAGTTAGCGGGATATACAACTGTGTGAGCGTCAGGTTGGCCGCCCAGACCACCCAGCTGGCCCCCATCGCATCCGGCAACAGCAACAGAATGACGACGACGGCGGCCAGGTAGGCCGGGACGATGCGGACGAACCGCGACGCGAAGTAGCGCCCGGTGGGCGCGGGCGCGGGCCCACCGTGTGCTGCCGCGGCATGTGGCCGCCACAGCAGAAATCCAGATAGCGCGAAAAAGACGGCCACCGCCAGGTCGAAGCGGCCCAGGATGCGTCCGTCGATGCCACCGTTGTGACCCGTCTGAAACGCGGTGTGGGTGACCACGACGCCCATCGCCGCGCAGGCACGCATGCCCTCCAATGCTGGGACAAAGCCCCGCGCATGGACGGCCGGAGCCGATGGCCGCACTGTCGTCACCCCGCCGAGGGTACGGTTCTAAGTCGATCCGGCAGCATTTGACCAGAACCAGGACCTGGGAATCCGTACGATCGCCAAATGACCACCTGGCGGCCACGGCTGTTAGGGTCAGACAGATTTGCCCTGGGCATGCCATGTCGTCACGCACAGGGTTACCGCACGTTAAGGAGGGTTCGGCCACAGTGAACCGCGGGGTCATGATGCGTATCGCAGCGTGCGGGCTGCTGGGGCTGGGTTCGGCGCTCATCATCGCCGCACTGTTGCTCAGCACGTACACCAGCAACCGGCTTGCGAAGATTCCGCTCGACTGGGACGCCACATTGGTGAGCGAGGGCAAGGGCCGCGCCCTGGACCCGGCGTCGCTGTCCGGACCGAAGTTCATCGCCGATCCAGACAAGCCGCTGGCGCTGCAGGAGCAGATCACCACCGTCAGCCCTGCCGACGCCACGAAGGTCGGCCTGCAGGCGGGCATCACCCTTCGGCGCACCGATAAGCAGGGCGACGCCGGGTTGGTTCTCGCCACTGTCGACACCGTCACCGTGGACCGTCACTCCGCCGAGGCGATCTCCAGCGATGACAACCCCGGCGGCAGTGTCCAGAAGCCGCGCGCCATCGAGGACGAGACGCCACCGACGACGATTGCGCTCAAGCACGAAGGGTTGAGCTACCGGTTCCCCTTCGACACCGAGAAGAAGACGTACCAGTACTTCGACGTAGTCGCCCAGCGCGCCTTCGACGCCAACTACACCGGCGAAGAGGATGTCAACGGGCTCACCGCCTACCACTTCACCCAGAACGTGGGCTACGACGCCAACGGCAAGCTGGTGGAACCGGTCGCGTACCCCTCGTTGTACGACAAGGACGAGGACTCGAAGGTCACGGCCCGCGCCCAGCAGTGGGGTGTGGAAGCCGAGCGCGAGGACGAAGAGATCACCATGACCCGCTACTACGCGGCACAGCGTGAGTTCTGGGTGGATCCGGTGAGCGGCATCATCGTCAAGAGCAAACAGCATGCGCTGCAGTACTACTCGCGTGACGCGCTCAAGCCCGAGGTCCCGATGGTGGACTACGCCGTGCAGTCGAACGACGAGACCGTCGAGAAACAGGTGAAAGCGGCACGCGATACCCGCGACAGCCTGTCTATCTGGTCGAACATCCTGCCGATCACCTTCGCCGCACTAGGCGTCGTGGCGCTGGTCGGTGGCGGCCTGCTGGGCTCGTTCAGCCTGCGCGCGGAGTCGGCATTGATCGACCCCGGCCTCGACACGGTCGATCATGGCTTCTTCGGCCGTCGCGGTCCGGAGAAACCGCCCGCCAGCGAGGCCGACACCGACAAGTTCCCGTCGCCTCGAAACCACCTCTAGCCGGGACGTCTTGCGCCGCACGCGCGTCATCGCGGCGCCGCTCTACGCATTGGGCTTGGCGGCGGCCATTACCGCGCCACTTGCCGCACCCGGCTATCTGCTGATCCGCGACGCCGTCTCAACCCCGCGGTCCTACCTGACCGATGCGGCGCTGGGGGTCGGTGAGGCAGCCCCCCGGGCCGTCCCGCAGGACTTCTTCATCGCCGTCGCGACGACGCTTGTCGACGGCGGAATCCTGGTCAAGACCCTGCTGGCGCTGGGTTTGTGGCTCGCCGGTTGGGGGGCGGCGCGCCTGGCCGCTCACCTGGTCCCGGACGCCGGAGTTCCCGGCGAGCTGCTGGCCGCCACCATTGCGATCTGGAATCCCTATGTGGCTGAACGACTTTTGCAAGGACATTGGAGTCTGCTGGTCGGTTACGGCTGCCTACCGTGGGTGGCGCTGACGGCGATTCGGCTGCGCACGGCGAGCGGTATCGGCGCCTGGTGCACGCTCGCGTTCTGGATCGCCGTGGCCGGATTGACGCCCACCGGAGCGGTGCTCGCTCTCATCGTGGGGCTTGCCGTGGCCTCAGATCTGCGGTCAAGGCTTGGCGTACTGACGATCTCGCTACTGGCCGCAATGCCGTGGCTGGTGGCCTCGGGGTTGGGCACGGCCATACCGGCCGGAGACCAGGCCGGGGTCCACGCCTTCGCGGCCCGGGCCGAGCCCGGGCTGGGCACGCTCGGCAGTCTGGCCTCACTCGGCGGTATGTGGAATGCCTCCGCGGTGCCGGCGTCACGGACGACATTGTTCGCATTGGCCTTCTCGGCGGTGCTACTCGTCGTGCTGACGGTCGGTGTGGTGGTGTTGTGGCGCACCCGAACAGCGTTCGGACTACTCGGCATTGCCTTTGCGGCCGTGGTTATTCCGGCACTGCTGGCGACGGACCCGGGGCTGTCGCTGACCACCTGGCTCATCACCGAATTACCTGGGCTCGGCATCCTGCGCGACGGCCAGAAATGGGTGGCGTTGGCAGTGCCGGGGTACGCCGTGGCCGGTGCCGCTGCCGTCACCGCGGTACGCGAACGTTCCTCACAGCTAGTGGCTGCCGCAGTGGCCTGTGCGGCACTGATATTGACGCTGCCCGATCTGGCATGGGGAGTCGGCGGCCGAGTCGAGCCGGTAATCTACCCGGCCGGATGGACCACCGTCGCCGCCAGCATCAACGCACAACCGCATCCGGTGGCCGTGCTGCCGCCGGAGACCTTGCGGCAATACCCGTGGGGTCCTTCGTCGATCCAGGTACTGGATCCATTCCCGCGCTGGATCCGCGGGGACACGGTGAGTAGCGGCGATCTACGCGTCGACGGGCAGGTTGTACAGGGCGACGGCACCCGGGGCCGCCTCGTCGAGGAGCTGTTACGCACCGGGGCCGCACCGCACGAGCTCGCGGCTCAGGGCATCGGCTGGGTGGTCCTGCAGTCCAAAACTCCTGGTGAGCCTGAGTATCCGTCGACGACAGTGGCACAGCTCGAGCCGGTCTACCGTGACGGTGACATCGCGCTGTACCGGGTACCCGGGCCGTGGGAACCCATCGGAGCATCACCGAATCGTCGCGCCACCGTCATCGCGGCACACGTGATCTGGGTTGTGCTCCTGGCAGCCGGCGGGGTAGCCGCAGGTTCGCGACTGACCCGCCGGCGCCGAGAGTAGCCGCACGCACCGTCATCGGGTCGCGGGAGCCACCGCACTCGCCGTGAAGCAGTAGTCGTCGAGCTCAACTTCCTGTAGCTGCCCGGCGAACTGAGTGGCGAAACCCGGGAACATGGTGGTGTTCTTGCCGTCCTCGGTCAGGTACCAGCTCTGACACCCGGAGTTCCACGTGGTCTTCTCCAGCCGCTGTTGAATATCGTCGTTGAACCTGTCCTGCCGGTCCTTGCGCACATCGAGGGTCAGCAGGCCCCGGCTGCGGATGATGCCGATCGCCCGCACGATGTAGTCGATCTGCGACTCCATGTAGACGAGCGCGGAGTTGTGCCCCGGGCCCGAGTTGGGGCCGAAGGTGAAGAACAGATTCGGGTAACCCGAGACATTCACACTCTTGTATGCGTATGCACCGCTTGACCATTCGTCGGCAAGCTTCCTGCCGTCGCGACCCGCGATCGGGAACGGGGTGCCGGCCTTGCACACATCGAACCCGGTCGCGAAGACAATGCAATCCACATCGTGCTCGATGCCATCGGCGGTGCGGACACCGTTGGGGGCCAGGGTCGCGATGGGCCAGGTGATCAGCTTGCAGTTCTCCTTCTCGAGGGCTGCGTAGTAGTCACTGGTCATCAACATGCGTTTGCACCCTGCCCGGAAATCGGGAGTCAGCTGGCGACGAGTCCAGGGGTCCTTGATCTGTCGGCGCAGGTTCGCCTTGGCGATCCATTGGATGACGGAGGTCATCGGGGTGTCCCACACCATCCCCAGGGACGCGGCCTCATGCGTCCAGTACCACGCCTGCCGAGCCGCACTCTGCAGCACCGGGGTGCTACCGAAAAGCCTTTGTGCCCACGCCGGATGCTCAAAGTTCAATCGCGGCAGGACCCAACCGGGCGTCCGCTGGAACACCTTGACCCGGGCAGCCGTCTTGACCAGTTCCGGGATGATCTGCACGGCACTGGCTCCCGTACCGATCACCGCGACATGCTTGCCCGTCATGTCATAGTCATGGTCCCAGCGCGCGCTGTGGATCTTATGACCCGTATAGCTGTCGAGGCCACGGATATCGGGCCAGCTGACATTGGCCAGCGGGCCCGCCGCCATGACGGCACTGCGGGCGGTGAAGGTATCGCCCGCAGTGGTGTCGGCGGTCCAAAGTGCGGCGTCCTCGTCGAATGTCAGCGAGGTGACCTCGACACCGAATCTGATGAAGCGTCGCAACTGGTGTTTGTCGACCATGCCCTCGATGTAGCGGAGTATCTCGGGACCACCCGAATACGCCGAGGACCATTGCGGGTTCTGTTCGAAGGAATACGAATACAGCAGCGACGGAATATCGCACGCCGCACCGGGATAGGTGTTGTCCCGCCAGGTGCCACCCACGCCGTCACTTCGTTCCAGGATGGTGAAATCCTCGATTCCCTGCTCCAACAGGCGGATCGCGGTACCCAGACCTGCGAATCCCGCACCGATGATCAGCACCTCGCTCATCGCGACACCGGTTCATAGGTGAGTTCCACCGACCAGGTGGGCGTCTTGCCCAGTACGCGAATCGGGAACAAATCGATGGCCTTGCCCATGGATTCGGAGAGGAACTGGAACGGCTGCGTCTGGTTGATCGCGATGCGCGCATGGTGCTTGATGAGGTGATAGCTGGGCAGTCGGCGGGTGTTCTCGCTGCGCTCACCCACGGTTTCGTATCGCTTGATCGCGTTGTAGAGCTTCTCCTCGGAGAGTCCCATCGCCGAGATGTTGGTGATCATCCGAGTCAGCAGCGGCGAGTAGATCAGTAGGCCAAGGAGCACCGACGGCTGCACGAAGGTCCCCACCGTCTCCACCACGAGCTGGCGCATGGAGTTGGCACCCAGCATGTCCAGGACCTGGAAACCCACGGCGAGGTGCCGGGACTCATCGCTGTTGATATGCCGGAAGACCTCATGGCACAACGGGTCTTCCACTTCGTCCAGCAGGAACTTGACCAGGGCGCCGTCGAGTGCGGTCTCCAGCGAGGGGATAACCGTGCCCAGCGATGCCAGCGACAGGCTGTCGCTATACCGGTCCAGCCATTCGATGACGAGACGGATGTTCTTGTTGGGCACGGGCATTTCGCCCTCTTCGATCATTCCCCAGCGGCGCATGAGGGCCAACTCGGCATTGGCGTGCCGCTGCTCCTCTGCGTGGAAGTAGGTGTAGATCTGCTTGAGCACCTCGTTCGGCGCCTTCTGCGCCAGGGCGGCGAAGCCCCGTGCCCCCACGTTCTCGATCCAGACCAGGTCCGACATGAAGTCCTTGAGCGAGGGGCGCTGCTCATCGGTGATCCTGTCCGCACCCGGTGCGTCCCAGTCGATATCGGCCAACGCCCACTGCTTGTCCTTGATGGTCGCCAATACGTTGTCGAGTGCGATTGCCACCTTTGTTTCCTTTCTCGTCAGTTCTCGCGCTGGCGGGAGATTCGTTCGGTAAGGCCCAGCGCCTTGGTGTAGGTGTCGGGAGCCAAGCGCTTGGCCTGCCACATGAATCGCGCATCGAGCTGAGGAAGGACATACAGCTGACCTCGATCGTGAGCATCGAGACAGCCGCGAGCCACTGAATCCGCAGAGACACCAGTCCATTTCATGGCCGTGGCGGCAAGGCGGGCGGCCGAGTCCTCGATGATTCCGCTCGCGACGATGTTCGTCTTGACGAAGGTCGGGCATAGCACCGTGACGGCAACGCCGGTACCGCTGAGTTCGGCGGCAAGTGTCTCCGACAGTGCCAACACCCCGGCCTTGCTGACGTTGTAGGCACCCATGCGCGGCGCGGCCGCGTAGCTCGCCGCCGAGGCGACGTTGATGATGCCGCCGCGCCCCTGCTCCCGCAGACGGGGTGCGAACACGTGGCAACCGTGGACAACCCCCCACAGGTTCACCCCAAGGGTCCTGTGCCAATCAGCGAGAGGCGCGGCACCGACAACCTGACCACCGGCACCGATGCCCGCGTTGTTGATCACCAGATCCGCCGGGCCCCCGAACCATTCCTCGGCGGTATCAGCCAGCGCTTCGACCTCATCGAACACCGAAACGTCACAAGCTGCCTCGACCGCACGGTCCCCGATCAGTGCGGCGGTTTCCTGGGCGCCCGGCAGGTCGATATCAGCGCATACGACCCGACCCCCGCGACGCGCCAGTTCGAGAGCAAACGCCCGGCCGATACCGCTGGACGCACCCGTCACCACCGCATTGACATTCCGCGTGCGGCGCTCACCGCGGCCGAAGCCCAAAAAGCTCACCACGAGCAGACCACAGCACATTCTGGTGGCATCCGCCACAACTGACTGCACATGCCACCACTTTGACCTACGGCGTGTGCGGCTGTCAACATGGGGCGATGGCGGCATCAGCAGGTCTGTGGGGCGGGCGTACCGCGGCGGAGCGCCGCGCTGAACGTCGGGAACGACTGGTCGCCGCCGCCCAGGAAATCTGGGCTGAGCAGGGGTGGGCCGCGGTCACCATGCGCGGCGTCTGCTCACGAACGTCGTTAAACGACAGGTACTTCTACGACGATTTCGCCGATCGTGACGATCTGCTGACTGCGGTCTGGGACGGCATGCGCGACGAACTCATCGCGCGGATCTCCGACATCGTCGGCGAGAATCCGGACCGCCCTCCGCTGGACACACTGCATAAGGCGATCGCCCTTGTCGTCGAACGTGTTTCCACCGATCCGGGCTGGGCGCAGATCATGTTTGTCCGGCACGCCGGCAGCACCGTGCTTGAAGAGCGACGCACCGATCTATTGCACCAGGCGACGGCCGTCCTCATGGCCGCGGCCGAGCCCTACCTTGTGAAGAACGTTGACCGGACCGGGTTCCGAATGGACACCCTGGTGGGTATCGGAGGATTCAGCGAGCTGGTCAACGCCTGGCGCTCGGGGCTTCTAGACGTGAGCACCGATGAGGTCATCGAGCACAGCACCCGCATCGGGGCCACCCTCGCGGCCCGGTATCTCACTGCGGGCTGATCCGTTAGATCAGGCGGGAACCTCGACCTGCGGAGCCGCGACCGGTTCGTCACCGACGATCCCCGACACCGGGATGCCCAGCACCGCTGCCTTGAGCACGGTCCACGCACCGGCCGCGCTGCGCTGCCACGACAGGTCGGCACAGCGAGCACGCGCCGCCTCGCCCATCCGGTAACGAAGGTTGTTGTCCGCCAACAGGGTCGCGGTATGGCGGACAAATTCATCCTGGTCGCGTGCCAGCAGACCGGTGATGCCGTCGGTGACCGAATCGGTAAGCCCACCGGAAGAGCGGTAGCCGATCGTGGGTACGCCATGCTGCGCGGCCTCGGTGACCGCCAGGCCCCAGCCTTCCTTGCGAGACGGCATCAGGTGCACCCAAGCACGTTGCAGCACCCGGTGCTTGGCTTCCTCGCCGAGGTATCCGTGGAATGTCACCGACTCGGAAATACCCAGCCGGGCAGCATGTCCCACTAGCGGATCCATCCACCAGCCATCGCCGACGACATCGAGATGCACGTCGGGCACATGGTCACGCAGCAGTGCGAGCGTGGTCAGCGCGTGCTCAATCTGCTTATGCGGCACCAAGCGCGAGAGCACCACGACGCGCGGCGTCTCGCTGCGCACACCGTCCAGAGCCGCTGCCGCCGACAGTGCCGGTATCTGATCGATACCGTTGCGCACCACAGCAATCCGGCCGGGCTCCACACCGAGCGCCACTAAGTCGGATGCGGATGGCTGCGAGACCGTCAAGTACTGATTGCGCCGATGCATCCGCGGAGACAACCGCGACTCCAGCCACCAGCCCAGCCTGCCGATGAGCTGTCCTGCCACCGGCCACTGCTCCCGGTGGCAGTGGTGCACCAACAGCACCACGGGCGCCGTCACCACGGTGCTGGCAAAAAAGGGGATGCCGTTCTGGGTATCGATGACGACATCGGGGCGCACATCACGCAGCGCCCCCAGCCCGACGCGACCGGCTAGGAGCGACAGCAGTGCGCGAGGGTACACCGTGAACCGCCCACCGCCGCGCGAGATACGTACTCCGTTCACCACCTCATGGCGGGGCGCGCCCGGATAGGCGGCACATCGCAGCGTCACCTTCACGCCGGATGCGGCCAGCTCGGCGCCGATGCGCTGCAGGTACGTCTCGCTACCGCCGCCCTGCGGATGGTCGGTATCACGCCAGCACAACATGAGGACCTCCCGCGGGAGGCCCGGCTGATCTGACACTTCACTTAACACCGCTAAGCACCCTAGGCCGTTAGGGTGGGCCTCCAGAAATTTCGTGTTCCGTAAAAGAAGACCGAGCAGAACGAGAACCCGTGCCAGATATCACCAATCTGTTTGCGCAACGAGCCACGCTTCGGCGTTCTACCAGCTTGTTATCGTCTTTCCGCTTCGAGCAGAGTGCGCCGGAGAGATTCTACGGAACGGTGGCGCAGGACACAGTTCATCTGGTCACCGACTTGTGGCTGCAGGCAATCGGCACCGGATTGCAGGGTCGCACGGTGCTGGATGTCGGGGGCGGGCCGGGCTACTTCGCCTCGGCGTTCGCCGACGCCGGAGCACAGTACGTCGGGGTCGAACCAGACCCCCGGGAGATGCACGCGGCCGCCGAAGGAACCCGGGGCATCCACGATCCACGTGCCGCATATCTGCGCGCATCCGGAATGGCCTTGCCGTTCGCCGACGACAGCGTCGACATCTGCCTGTCCTCCAACGTCGCCGAGCACATACCCGAGCCCTGGCGCCTCGGCGCGGAGATGTTGCGGGTCACCCGCCCGGGCGGGCTGGCGGTCTTGTCGTACACCGTCTGGCTCGGCCCTTTCGGTGGCCACGAAATGGGTCTGACGCATTACTTCGGTGGCGCCCGCGCGGCCCGCTGGTACACCCGCAAGCACGGCCATCCGCCCAAGAACAACTACGGGTCGTCACTTTTCCCGGTCTCGGTGCGCGACGGGCTCCGGTGGGCACACAGCACGGGCGCGCTAGTTGCCGCATTTCCCCGCTACCACCCCAAATGGGCATGGTGGATCACCAAAGTTCCCGCTGCACGGGAGGTTCTGGTGAGCAATCTGGTGCTTGTCCTGCGTCCCCGCTGAATCCAGAATTGCAACAGGTTCCACTTCCCCTGACTGCCCGGTAGTGTTGCGTACGTCACGCAACGAGGCGGACATGAAACGGAAGTCACGACACTTGACTGAGCAGACAGCGACGCATGAGGACGTTGCACGCCCCGCAGAATCACAACGGGACCCGGAAACCTTGCGCGGCGCACTCGCCGAGTGGATCTCCGCCCAGCTGCCGGCCGATGCCGCGCTCAGCGTGGACCACGCAGAGCTGCCCAGCGCCAACGGCATGTCCAGCGAGACGATCCTGGCCGATGCGCAGTGGACCGAGAACGGTGAGCGCGCCGCCCACCGGCTGGTGATTAGGACGGCACCTCAGCCCGACTCGAGCCCGGTGTTTTCCACCTATGACATGCGCCGCCAGTTCGACGTGATGGACAAGCTCGGCCGGCACACCAGCGCGGTGGTGCCGCCGGTGCTCTGGTACTGCGATGACCCCTCGGTGCTCGGCGGCGAGTTCTTCGTCATGAAGCGCGTCGACGGTGAGGTGCCGCCCGACCGAATGCCCTACACCTTCGGATCCTGGGTGACCGAGGCCTCCGCTGCCGACCGCCGCAAGATGCAGCGGCTCACCGTTGACCAGATCGCCCGGGTTCACTCGGCGCCCATCGAAGAGTTCACATTCCTCGACGACGCCCGTGAGGGAGAGACGGGTCTGGACGCCCATGTGCGCCGCACCCACGAGTTCTATGAGTGGGTACGCGGCAGTGCTGGCGCTGGTCCCACCATTCCGTTGATCGACCGCGGCTTCATGTGGTTGCGCGAGAACTGGCCGACCGAATCGCTACGCACGAAAGATGCTGTCAGCTGGGGTGATTCGCGGCCGGGAAACGTCATTTACCAGGATTTCGAACCGGTGGCGCTGCTAGACTGGGAGATGGCCACCGTGGGGCCCCGCGAGCTCGATCTCGGATGGATCATCTTCCTGCACAGATTCTTCCAGGATCTGGCCGAAGTGGCGACGCTACCGGGCCTCCCGGATTTCTGCCGGCGCGAGGATATCGCCGCCGAGTACGCCGCACTCACCGGGCACCACGCGAGCGATCTGGACTTCTACACCGCCTATGCCGCACTGCAGCACGCCGTGATCATGGTGCGCATTCAGATGCGTGCCATGGCTTTTGGTATGGCGGAGATGCCGAATGACCCCGATGATCTGATCCTGCACAGGGCCACGCTGGAGAAGATGCTGGACGGAAAGTACTGGTCGCAGCTCGGAGAGGAGACCGGCCCGTGAGCCTGTCCCCCTTCGACGATTACCCGATCCATCAGATCGCCGATGTGGTCCGCCATGTCGGCACCTCGGATCGAAACTTCTATGACCGCTACTACTTTGGCTGCCACGGCGGGCGCGCCGACCTGCCGTATCTGATCACCGGACTGGGCGTTTACCCGAATCTGGGCGTCACCGATGCATTCGCTTCGGTGCGCGACGGCGACGACATCGTCGTGTTCCGGGCCTCGCGCGCATTGGGCGACGACCGGGCCGATCTCAAGGTCGGGCCGTACCGCATTGAGGTCCTCGAAGGTCTCAAGAGGGTGCGGCTGATTCTGGAACCCGGCGACGACTACGACCTCGCCTTCGATATCACCTACACCGGCGAGATACCGGCCTCCCTCGAACCTGGCCATTACCAGCGTCAGCTCGGCCGCGTGATGTTCGATACCTCACGGTTTGCCCAAACTGGCACCTGGACAGGCCAATTGACGGTTGGTGGTACCACCCATGAGCTGGATGGAGTCAACTGGTCGGGAAACCGCGATCGATCCTGGGGCATCCGCCCCGTCGGTGAGGGCGAACCCGCCGGACGGCGTGCCACCTTGGCCGGGGGCTTCTTCTGGCTCTACAACGTGATCTCGTTCCCTGAGTATTCGATCGTGTTCATCAACCAGGAAGACGAGCACGGCAACAAGGTCGTCAGCGGGGCGCGCCGGGTATGGCGTGACCCGGCGAAGGGGATCGACGAACTCGGACCCATTACGCACGACATCACCCTGGTTCCCGGTACCCGCGAAGCGAGTTCGGCGGTCATTACGTTGGGTGACATCACCATCAAGGCCGATATCGTGCTGCCGCACTACTTCGGCTTCGGCACCGGGTATGGCCTGGACCCGGATTGGCGCCACGGCATGTGGCAGGGCGACCTCGTCGTGCAGGGCAAGCGGTACAAGACCGCGGAGCTGGACGCCACGCTCACGTTGTTGTGCCCAGTCGACAATCTCGCCACCTTCACCGCCATCGAGAACGGCGTCGAGACCCACGGCAGTGGACTGTTCGAATTCGGCCCCATCGGCCCCCATAAACCCTCCGGCTTTACCGGGTTCGTTGATACACATCAGGAAAGAGACGGCGATTCATGACCAACGGGAACAACTTTGACAAGCTCTTCATCGGGGGCGTCTGGACCGAGCCGGCCACCGACCAGGTGATCAAGGTCATCTCGCCCGCCACCGGCCAAAAGGTCGGCCAGTGTCCGCTGGCCTCCCCCGCTGACGTCGAGGCGGCGGTCAGCGCCGCCCGCCGCGCCTTCGACGACGGCCCCTGGCCCAAGCTGACTCCGCACGAGCGGCAGGCGGTACTGCAGAAGGCAGTTGCCGGGCTAGAGGCTCGCAAGGACGAGATCTGCAAGGCCATCGCCGACGAGACCGGCGCTCCCCCCATGGTGATCGAAACGCTGCAATGGATGGGTGGCTTTGGCGCCATCCAGTACTACGCCAACGCGGCGGACGCGGTGAAGTGGAAGGAACTGCGCAACGGCGCCTACGGCCAGACCGTAGTGACCCGGGAGCCCGCCGGAGTGGTGGCCGCCATCGCGGCCTGGAATGTGCCGCTGTTCCTGGCGCTCAACAAGATCGGCCCGGCGTTCCTCGCGGGCTGCACGGTGGTGCTCAAGCCCGCCGCCGAGACTCCCCTGTCGAGCTTCATCCTGGCCGAGGTGTTCGCCGAGGCGGGCGTGCCCGAGGGCGTGCTGTCCGTGGTGCCGGGTGGAGCCGAAACCGGCCGGGCGCTGACCAACAACCCCGGCGTCGACGTATTCAGCTTCACCGGGAGCACCGTCGTCGGCAAGGAGATCGCCGAGATCGCCGCCAGGAATCTGAAGAAGGTCACCCTCGAGCTGGGCGGCAAGTCGGCGGCCATCGTGCTCGAGGACGCCGACCTGGCGGCGACCCTGCCGATGCTGGTGTTCGCGGGCCTGATGAACGCGGGCCAGGGCTGCGTCAACCAGACCCGGGTGCTGGCACCGCGGTCTCGGTACGACGAGGTAGTCGACGGCATCGTCGGCATGGTCTCGCTGATGGGAGTGGGACTGCCCGACGATCCCGCCACCCAGGTCGGGCCACTGATCACCGAGAAGCAGCGTGCCCGGGTAGAGGGCTACATCGCCAAGGGCATCGAGGAGGGCGCGCGGCTGGCCTTCGGCGGCAAGCGCCCCGAGGGGCTGGACAGCGGATACTTCGTACAGCCAACGATTTTCGCGGATGTCGACAACTCGATGACTATCGCGCAGGAGGAGATCTTCGGCCCGGTGCTCTCGATCATCGCCTACGACTCCGTGGATGAGGCCATCAAGATCGCCAACGACTCTCATTACGGCCTGGCGGGCAGTGTGTGGACCACCGATGTGCCCAAGGGTCTGGAGGTCGCGGCGCAGATCCGCACCGGCACCTACGGCATCAACTGGTACGCCTTCGACCCCAGCTGCCCATTCGGCGGCTACAAGCAGTCCGGTATCGGCCGCGAGAACGGGCCCGAGGGCATCGAGGAGTACTGCGAGCTCAAGAGCGTGCTGCTGCCGATGGGCTACACCCTCGACTCGATCTAGCCATCGAGTGCGAGCCTCACGCGGAAATCTTGCCCGAAATCCGCGTGAGGCTCGCGCTCGACGTTAGGGTTCGGCTGTGTCCACCACCGCAGAGGCCGACGCTGCTCCAACGGGTCTCCGCAAGGTCGTCGCGGCGTCGATGGCGGGCACCGTCGTCGAGTGGTACGAATTCTTCCTCTACGCCACCGCTGCCACCCTCGTCTTCAATAAGATCTTCTTCCCCGCTGTGCAGGCCGGGGGGAACGATCTCGACAACATCATCAAGGCCTTCCTCACCTATGCGGTCGGGTTTGTCGCGCGGCCTATCGGCGGAATCGTGTTCGGGCACTTCGGGGATCGCTACGGACGCAAGCACCTCCTGCAGATCGCGATCGTGCTGGTCGGTGTGGCCACCTTCCTCATGGGCTGCCTGCCGACCTTCGCCCAGATTGGCTATGGCGCCCCGGTCCTGCTGGTGGTGCTGAGGTTCCTGCAGGGTTTCGCGGTCGGCGGCGAATGGGGCGGCGCCGTGCTGCTGGTGGCCGAGCACTCCCCCGACGCCCAACGCGGGTTCTGGTCGAGCTGGCCACAGGCGGCCGTACCGCTGGGCAACCTACTGGCCACCCTGGTGCTGCTCACGTTGTCGTGGACGCTCTCCGATGCTGCGTTCCTGGCCTGGGGCTGGCGCGTCGGCTTCTGGTTGTCGGTCGTCATCGTGGCGATCGGGTACTACATCCGCACCCGGATATCCGATGCGCCGATCTTCCATGAGGCCCGCCGAGAACTGGAAGAGAACAAGGCCAGCTCCTACGGCGTCGTCGAGGTATTCCGCCGGTATCCGCGCGGGGTGTTCACCGCCATGGGGCTGCGCGTGGCCGAAAACATCCTCTACTACATGGTGGTCACCTTCTCGATCACCTATCTCAAGATCGAGCTCCACATGGATACCAGGCGGATTCTGTTGCTGCTCTTGATCGCTCACGCGGTCCAGGTGATTGCCCTGCCCATCGTGGGTCGGTATGCGGATATCGTCGGACGGCGTGCGCCCTATGCGCTGGGAGCCCTGCTGGCCGCGGGCTGGGGTTTCATCGCGTTCCCGATGTTCAACTCCCGAGATGAATGGGTGATCTTGGCGGCCATCGTGATCGGCCTGCTGGTGCACTCGCTGATGTTCGCGGGGCAGCCGGCGATCATGGCAGAGATGTTCCCCACCCGGATGCGCTACTCCGGGGTGTCGGTGGGCTACCAGGTAACCTCGATCTTCGCCGGGTCGCTGGCTCCCGTCATCGGCACCGCGCTGCTGAGCAAGTACCACAGCTGGGTGCCCGTGGCGATCTATCTGGCGGCCGTTGCTCCCATCACGCTGATCGCCGTGTGGGCACTGCCGGAGACCAAGGGCAGCTCGCTGCATGAGCTGGATGCGGCCGACAGGGCGCGCGCCTAGCGCTAGGTTGGTCCCATGGCGACCTATGGCTGGATCGGTTTGGGGAACATGGGCGGCCCAATGGCTGCCAATCTGGTGGCGGCCGGGCACACGGTGCGCGGCTTCGACCTCTCGGGTGACGCGCTGGCTGCTGCGGAAGCACGGGGCGTCACCGCGGTAGAGGAGGTCGCCGAGGTGCTGGCGGGCGCCGAGGTCGTGTTCACCATGCTGCCCAAGGGAGAGCATGTCCGCTCGGTGTTCGAAGGTCCCTACGGGATCTGGGAAAACGCCTCGCCATCAACGCTTCTGGTCGACAGCTCGACCGTCGACATCGAAACCTCGCGGTACTGTCACGCCGAGTCGGCACGCCGGGGGTTCCGGTTCGTCGACGCCCCGGTCTCCGGCGGGATCAGCGGCGCGCAGGCCGGCACGCTGTGCTTCATGCTCGGCGGCGATTTGGAAAATTCCGGTGCGGCAACCGATTACATCAAGCCGATGGCCGGACGTGTGATCCACGCGGGCGATGGTGGCGCCGGGGTGGCCGCGAAGATCTGCAACAACATGATGCTGTTCATCGACATGATGGCCAATTCGGAAGGCTCACAGTTGGCCGAGCGACTCGGCTTGGACCCCAAGGTGTTCTGGGAGATCTGCTCCGTGTCCTCGGCGCGGTCCTGGGCGCAGCAGACCTGGTACCCGGTGCCCGATATCATCGAATCCGCCGCCGCCAATCGCAATTTCGATGCCACCTTCACCGTTGACCTGGCGCACAAGGACGCCCGCCTGGCGCTGGCCGCCGGGGAAGCCACCGGCGTCAAGCTGCCCGCCGCGACCATGGTCACCGAGCAGTTTCAGCAGCTCATCGACGAAGGGCTGGGAGGCAAGGACTGCTCACTGATCGTCAAGTACGCAACCCCCGACGGATCGGCGCGCGGCTACGGGGCCTGACCGGGCCCGCCGTCGTGCAACTGCCGTAAAAGCCGGTTGTACGAAGCTAATTCGTCGTCCTGGCCGGCCTCGTCGGCCTCCCGCGCCTCGGTCTCGGTCTGTTCCTCGCGCCGCCACCGAATGGCGAATATCAGGGTGGTCGCGAGCGCGATCGGCTCACCGTAGGACCAGGCCAGCGCACCGGCCAACGCCTGGTCCTTGACCGGGTCAACAGCCCACCCGGCGGGCGGGTTGGCGAAGATACCGATCAGCGGCCTCGGCGCCATCATGAGGATCACACCGATGAATACGTGCAGCGGCATCTCCACGAAGATGTCGAACATCCGGCCCAGGTTGGTTCTGCCGGACCGGCAACGGGTCGGTGGACAGTATGGGGATGACGAAGAGCAGACCGCTGACCAAGAAGAAGATCTCTAACCCGGTGTGCCCCAGCCAGGTAGCAGCGATGGTGTCGAACAACTGCGACAAGTACAGGCCGTAGTAGCTGAACAGGAACAGCGGGATGGTCGGCGGGTCCCATTAGAGCAGCGACCAGGCCGTCGGCGGATCGGCCGGGATGGTGGTCAGCCCCGTAGGCCACCTCGCCTCGTTCATTGATTACATTATGCGCATATTTGAATGAACCGGCCATCCCGGGGAACCTATCCGGGCGTTCACCTGCAATTCGGATCGCCGCTAGCCAAACAGCATTGGTTCACAGCTTCGATAACTAGGGTGCGCGACGGGGCCGGGGAAACACAGCAAGAAAGGTACGAACGATGGCTGTATCCGTGAATC
Source organism: Mycobacterium sp. D16Q14 (assembly GCA_002013415.1). GTDB lineage: Bacteria > Actinomycetota > Actinomycetes > Mycobacteriales > Mycobacteriaceae > Mycobacterium. The sequence goes on along the minus strand of MAEX01000010.1, from coordinate 169,357 downwards.
TCGAGAAGGCACTCGACAAGGCCTACGAGAACAAGGACCTCAAGGATGTCCTCGACGCACCTCCGTCGGCTCTCGCCGGTCTCACCGAGAAGCATGACGCGGCATTGAAGGAAGCCCTCAACATCTCGACCGTGCGCGAGCTGGGTACCAACAAGTACCTCGCGGTCGCGGCGGCGCTTGCCGCGCTGGAGAGCAAGACCGGCTAAACCGTTGCCCGAGAATGCGTCTGCGCAGACAACCGCTGCGCAGACGCATTCTCGTGGTCAGCCGCGAAGTGCCTCCGCCAGCGGCTCCAGCACGGCCGGGTCATAGGGCGGGGGCAGGTAGATGATGGCCAGATCGAGACCCTCCGCTCCCAGCGCGGCCGCCTCGTCGACAACCTTCGCGTAATCGCGATCCGCGCCAAGTCGGATGTGGGCCGAAAGCGTGATCTCGCCCGGATCTCGGCCGATCTCGGCGCAATGCGCGGCCAGCACATCACGTTTGCGTGCGAACTCCTCGGGCGGTCCGCCCACAAAGTTCCAGTGCTGGGCGTACTTGGCGGTGATCCGCAGCGTCCGCTTCTCGCCGCTACCGCCTATACAGATGGGCGGGTGCGGTTTCTGCGGCCCCTTGGGCTCGTTGCGAGCGTCCTTGAGCTGGTAAAACTTGCCGTCAAAGCTCGTCGTCTCCTGGCTCAGCAGACCGGTGAGCACCTCGCAGGCCTCCTCGAACCGGTCGAACCGCTCCTTGATGCTGCCCAGCTCGATGCCGTAGGCGCCGGATTCTTCCTCGTTCCAGCCGGCACCGATACCGAGTTCCAGGCGACCACCGGACACGATGTCCAGCGCCGAGGCCATGTTGGCCAGCACGGCCGGATGCCGATAGTGGATACCCGTCACCAGCACCCCAACACGCAGCCGCCGGGTGGCCTGCGCAAGCGCGGTGAGGGTTACCCAGCCTTCCAGGCATGGCCCAGTGGAGTCCGAGAAGATCGGATAGAAATGGTCAAAGGTCCAGCCGGACTCGAAGACGTCGATCTCGTCGGCCACCTTCCAGATGGCCAGCATGTCGTCCCAGGTGGTGCTCTGCGGAGATGTCTTGAATGCGAAGCGCATTCCACAACCTTAGGCAGGATTCACCTGGAGTGTCGACCAGGAAAGTTCAGCCCGCCCTGGGGATCGCCCCCAGCCGCAATGGCGGTCAGCATGGATGACAACTCGGACGACGGGACACCACCCTTGATGGCGACGAATGCTGTGCCGTTTGAGGCGCGGAGGAGAAAGGACGAGCATGCAAAGGCGCTATATCGTTTCCGGACTGTTGGTCAGCGGGGTGGTGTGCGCGCTTGCCTCCGCATCGCCTGCTTTCGCGAACGGGGGCGGGCAGAGCTGCACCACCGTACCCAATGTAGACACCATCTGCTGGTCACCGGGAAATGTCCAAATAACCAGTGCCACACCAATATACGATGTGCCAGTGGCATCGATATACCCGCCGTACTACCCGTTCGGAAGCGGCGGGTTCACCGCGATGCATGGACGCACTAGCGAATAATCCTTGCGCTGCAACAATGATTCACCCGTAACGTGCGTACATCATTGATGCGTGAGGAACGCCAACACCGCCAACACCCGGCGGTGGTACTCGTCGGCATGTCCCAGATCCAACCTGCGCATGACGCTGTGGACATGTTTCTCTACGGTGCTCTCGGTTATCCATAGCCGCCGCGCGATACCGGAATTCGACAATCCCTGGGCCATCAGTTCCAGCACCTCGAGTTCGCGGTGAGACAAGGCCGAGAGCGGATCGTCCTTACGCCGCACCGACAACAACTCCCGCACCAACTCCGGGTCGACGATCGAGCCGCCACCGGCGACGCGGGTACAGGCGTCCGCGAACTCCGTGACATCCCCCACCCGGCTCTTCAGCAGATACCCCACTCCGTCACCCGAGGTGATCAACTCCGCCGCGTACTCGACCTCGACATGTGCCGACAGCACGAGCACACCGATGCCGGGGTATTCGCCCCTGATCTTTTGGGCCGCTTCCAGCCCCTCGGTGGTATGTGTCGGTGGCATTCGAATATCGACGATGACGAGATCGGGACTCTCGGCTCGAACCAGGTCCAGCAGAGCCGCGGCGTCACCCGCACGACCGACCACCTCGAAGCCCGCCTTTTCCAGAACGCTCGCTACACCCTCCCGCAGCAACGTGTCGTCATCGGCCACCAAAACCCGTATCGCGGACATCTCGCCCAGGTTACCGCCGCCGCGCGGAGTGGGGATCGACCTCACTGTCGATACTATGGATTGGTGAGCGGGCCGCACGGCGGTTCACAGGCAGTGAGTAGACGTAGATACATATGCAGCACGCACCGCAGGCATCGTTGCCCAGAGCAGGCCAACTAATGCCGAGCAGATCGCAGTCGGACGAGGCTTCTCATACCGGCTGGTGGCGTTACATTTCCGGATGGCGCACACAACTATTCGGATCTACGCCGCCCTCGGTACACGCGGGCATCCCGGCATGCGTGCTGCTACTGGCCGCCGAGTCGTTGTTGACGATCTTCCTGCGCACGGTCGCACCCACCGAACATCTCGCCGCGATCTACCTCATGGGCATCCTCGTCATCTCGGTGATCTGGCGACTCCGGCTGGCTCTCGCGATGTCGATCGCCAGCGCTGTCGTCTTCGACTGTATTCGCAACTGGCCCACAGTCCATCCGCTGTCCACCGAGGGCCACAACCTCATCACTCACCTAAGTTTCCTCGCCGTGACGCTCACCGCCAGTGCCCTCGCCGCCCTCGCACGTGCCGGTACCCTCGAGGCCGAACGCCGCAGGCGCGAGGCCGCCGTGATCGCCCAGCAGCAAGCCGCCCTGAGGCGGACCGCCACTTTGGTCGCGAGCAATGTCCCGCCCACCGAGCTCTACGCCTCGGTGGTCGAGGAAGCCGCACACTGTTTTTCCGCGCCCACCGCGGTGTTGGTTCAGATACTGCCCGGCAATGAAGGCATCGTCTTGGCGAGCTACGGACCGACCGGGCCCCAAACACCGTTATCGGGCAAGCGTTTCCCCTTGCTCGATGCGAACAATGTTGCCCGGGAACTACGTCTGACCCCGGGTTTCGCCGCCCCCATTCTCGTTGACGCAACACCGTGGGGAGCACTCGTGGTCTGCACCGATGCGTCGACGCCCAAGACGGATATCCGCGCCGGAGTGCGCGACTTCGCCGACCTCGTGGCGACCGCTATCGCCAACGCCGCCACCCGGCAAGAGCTCGCCGCCTCGCGCGCCCGCCTCGTATCCGCCTCGGATACGGCGCGTCGCCGGCTCGAACGCGACCTCCACGACGGAGCACAGCAGCGACTGGCCTACCTACGGCTCAAACTCGGTGTGGTCAGATCCTCCGTCCCTCCCGACGACGTCGAATTGGGCCGCGAACTCAACGCCCTGGACGCCGACCTCGCCGCCGTCACCCGAGAACTCCAAGAGTTCTCGCGGGGCCTGCATCCCGCGATCTTGTCGAAGGGCCTGGCGCCCGCACTACGCACGCTGGCTCGGCGCTCACTTATCCCAGTGCGCACAGAGCTGACTCTCAACCAGAAGCACGCCGAATCCGTAGAGATCGCCGCCTATTACGTTGTCGCCGAAGCGCTCGCGAACACCGCCAAACACTCGCGGGCTAACGAGATTATTCTCTGCGCCCGTGAGAATCCCGACCAGATTCAGATAACCGTCAGCGACGACGGCGTGGGAGGGGCCAAACCACACAAAGGCACCGGGCTCATCGGACTGACCGACCGAGTCGCGGCACTCGGCGGCCGTTTGGATGTCCACAGTGCGGCGGGTCGCGGTACCTCGATGACGGCGACCATTCCGTTGCACCGTTCCGTGTAGTCAGCGCTGCCAAAGTTCTCGTCAGGCACCCGCGGCCAATGCATCCTCGATGCCCAGCAGAACACGGCGCTCCGCGCGCTCCACCGGTGTCAGGGCGCCCCATACGCCATGGCGCTCACCCGCGCTCACCGCGTAGGCGCCGCATTGCCGCAAGACCGGGCACGATTGACAGATCCTTTTTGCCCGCGTCTCGCGGACGAGTCGTGAGCGCCCCCGATCACCATCCGGCACAAAGAACATCTCGGTCGGCAGACCGCGGCAGCGAGCGCGGTTCCACCACTCGTCTACATCGCCAACCGCGTACGTACCTGCCACTGTGATCTCGCATCCCACGACTGACACAGACTCTCTACCCATCATGATGTCGCCCTCCGCGTCGGATTCCATCGGCCCCCAAGGAACCGATGCGGAAAGTATCCAGGCGACAGTTAACAAACTCCCCGCCCATGGTTAACGATTGATAATCCCAATTACATTGCCCACCAACACTATAAAACAGTGTGGCTACCATCAATTCTGTACTGCGGAAATCCACTATCGAGTAATGGCGGCTAGCCTCCATGTCCACGTGCGACACCGCCGCGAGCTATCCACCCGCCCTTAGCGGCGGGCAATGAGCCTTCCGGGTAGTGGTTTACCGCTAACGCCAACTGCAGCCAGCGTGATGTGGCGATGGGGATCAACCCCGACGACAAGAACGTCGCGCTCGGAGAACCTTGTACGAGGACAACCCACCGTAGAGCTCTGGCTGCGCCGGTGAATTCCCCGGCACCACACCATCATCGCGCGACCCCGTGCGCAGGACAGATAGGCCATACGACGTGTATCCACGCCCAAAGACCGCGTCATCACCATCTCGCGCCGGGTGGGACCGCTGGTTGGTGCTCTCGGTGGCCTGCCTTATCGAGATGCTGCTGGTGATCAACAGCAGCATTGTCGCCGCCGCACTCCCCGCCACCCAGGCGGCTCTCCGATTCAGCAATAGCGATCGCCAATGGCTCATCACGGCCTATGTTCTGGCCCTGGGCAGCCTGCTACTGCTGGGCGGTCGAGTCGCCGACATGGTGGGTTTACGTCGGGCATTGATCATCGGATTGATCGGGTTCGCTACCGCATCCTTTATCGGAGGCTCCGCCACCAACTTTGGCGAACTGGTGACATCGCGGGTCGCTCAGGGAGTATTCGGAGCCCTACTCGCACCGGCCGCAATGTCCCTGGTGGTCAATAGCTTCCGGGAATCCGCCGAAGAGCGGCACGCATTCGGGATCTTCGGTGCGGTTATCGGTGCGGCTAGCACCGCCGGACTGCTGGTGGGCGGGATCCTGACGCAGTTACTTGCCTGGCGATGGGTCATGTATGTCAGCGTCCTCATGACGATGGTCGCCTTGATCGGCACCCTGGCATTTGTACCGAGATATTATGCCGGACAACGTCGTCACCTCGATCTGTTCGGCTCTCTGACGATCACTCTCGGGCTTTTCGCTATCGTGTTCGGCTTCTCCCGTGCAGAGATACGGGGGTGGACCTCGGCCATCACGATCGCCTCCTTCCTCGTCGGGCTGGCATTGATCGGCGTATTCACGTTGCACCAGCATCGAAGTCCCAATCCGCTCCTGCCGTTGCGGGTCATATACGACCGTACTCGTGGCGCGGCATTCCTGGCCATGTTCTTTGCCAGTGCAGGACTATTCGGAGTGGTGCTGTCGCTTCTCTACTACCTGCAGCGATGTCTACACCTCGCGCCATTGTGGGCGGGAGTGGCATTTTTGCCGTTCTCTGCGATGGTGGTCCTGGCTTCGACCCTCGGCAACAGCTTCATGTTGCCTCGCCTCAACGGTCGCACCGTACTCATTCTCGGCGGCGTGACCGCAGCGCTCGGCCTGCTGATCCTCAGCCATATCGACTCGGACGCAAACTATTACACGGTGATCCTGCCCGGACTCATCATCGGAGGCCTCGGCAAGGGCCTCATATTCGGTGCGTCCACCCATGGTGCCGCCACCGGCATACATCCGGACGAATCTGGGATTGCTTCTGCCACAGTCAATGTGATGCACCATGTGGGAGGTTCCATGGGCGCCGCGCTCCTGAGTAGTGTAGTAGCCTCTACCGCCGCCTTCTTCGTCGGACATCATGCATCAAGCGATCAAGCAGCGGCGGCCGGCTACTCGGCGGCATTTTGGGTTTCGGCCGCGAGCTGTTTGGCCGCCGCCGGGATCGTGTTGATCATCAGTCCCGCACGGCGCGACACTCCAATAGTGCAGGAACTTAACGAAAACTATTCGGTACCAATGGACTAGAAGACTGCGAACACCACGCCACTAGGAGTCGGTGTCCCCTCGGACCACCCCGGAATTCTCACATTCGGCACCGGTCTCGCCGGGCATCTGGACCCATTAGGATTTGCCGCCTTCGTCCTGGCTTCCTTGGCGCTGCAAGTTGCCGGGGTACCAGATGCCGGTGCGGCACACGACCCCGCGGCTAGGCATTGCGCTCCAGCGCCTCCCGGGTGATCCACCCAGCCTCCCGCACCGTCCCGGGCTGTTGCGCCGCGGAGGGTGCATTGCCACCGCCAAGCAACCGTCCGACGTGGTCACCAGGGTGTCGGCACCGGAGACACCGGGGACGCATACGCAGCGGCCGGGGACAACAGCGCCAATGCCCCACCTACGGCTCCGATAATGACCGCTCGGCGGATAGCTGGTATTTGCAACACCTTTAACTACCTCGCACCACAGGGAGGGCTCCGCTCAGAGCCGAGCGCTTAGCGCTATCCACATGGTGCGACTTTTACAAGGCCGAGGCATCGTTGCGAACTTTCGGGCGGGCAAGGCGGTAAACCGCCATGCCCGCCCGAATGGAAAAGTCTGACTAAGAGTTGAGGCGCTGCTTGAGGGCGTCGAACTCGTCCTTGACGCCCGTGGGCAGCTTGTCGCCGATGAACTCGAACCACTCCTCGATGAGCGGCAGTTCGGCCTGCCACTCCTCGTTGTTGACGGCGAGCGCCTCGGCCACATCGGCCTCCTCGACGTCCAGTCCGGACAGGTCCAGATCCTCGACGCCCGGGACGGTGCCGATCACGGTTGTGCGACCGCTACCCTGACCCTCCACCCGCTCGATGATCCACTTGAGCACCCGGCTGTTCTCGCCGAATCCTGGCCATAGGAACCGGCCGTCGCCGCCGCGACGGAACCAGTTGACAAAGAACACCTTGGGCAGCTTGGACTCGTCGGCCTGCTTGCCGACGTTGATCCAGTGGTTCAGGTAGTCGCCCACGTGGTAACCCATGAACGGCAGCATCGCCATCGGGTCGCGACGCACGGTGCCCACCTTGCCCTCGGCGGCCGCGGTCTGCTCCGAACCCAGCGTGCCGCCAATGAACACACCGTGCTGCCAGTCACGGGCCTCGGTCACCAGCGGCACAGTCGTCTTGCGACGGCCACCGAACAGGATCGCCGAGATCGGGACACCCTGCGGGTCATCCCATTCGGGGGCGAGGGTTGGGCACTGCGACATCGGGGTGCAGTAGCGCGAATTCGGGTGCGCCGCTTTGGTCTCGGTCTCCCGCAGGATCCAGTCCTGACCCTTCCAGTCGATCAGGTGCTCCGGCTCGCCCTCCAGGCCTTCCCACCACACATCGTTGTCATCGGTACGCGCGACGTTCGTGAAGACGGTGTTGCCGGCCTCGATGGTCTTCATGGCGTTGGGGTTTGAGCTCCAGTTGGTGCCCGGTGCCACACCGAAGAAGCCGAACTCCGGGTTGACGGCGTACAGGCGACCGTCCTTGCCGAAGCGCATCCAGGCGATGTCATCACCCAAAGTCTCTGCACGCCATCCGGGAATGGTCGGCTGGATCATCGCGAGGTTCGTCTTACCGCAGGCCGACGGGAACGCCGCAGCCACGTAGTAGGCCTTGTTCTCCGGCGAGATGAGCTTGAGGATCAGCATGTGCTCAGCGAGCCAGCCCTCGTCGTGGGCCATCGCCGAAGCGATGCGCAGCGAGTAGCACTTCTTGCCCAGCAACGCGTTGCCACCGTAACCCGAACCGTAGGACCAGATTTCACGAGATTCGGGGAAGTGGGTGATGTACTTGGTCTCATTGCACGGCCACGGCACATCTTCCTGGCCGGGCTCCAGGGGCGCACCGATCGAATGCAGCGCCTTGACGAAGAATCCGTCATCGCCCAACTTCTCCAGGGCGGCGGCACCCATGCGGGTCATCACGCGCATCGAGGCAACGACGTACTCGGAGTCCGTCAGCTCCACACCCAGCTTGGGGTCGTCAGCACCGAGCGGGCCCATGCAGAACGGCACCACCCACATGGTGCGTCCGCGCATGCTGCCACGGAAGAGCTCGGTCATGGTGGTGCGCATCTCGGCGGGGTCCACCCAGTTGTTGGTGGGACCGGCGTCCTCTTCGCGCTCCGAGCAGATGTACGTCCGCGATTCCACCCGCGCGACGTCCGACGGGTCCGACAGCGCCAGGAACGAGTTGGGATGCTTCTCAGAGTTGAGCCGCTGGAAAGTGCCTGCGTCCACCAGCTGCTGAGAAACTCGCTCAAATTCCTCGTCGGAACCATCAGCAAACATGACACGATCAGGTTGCGTCAGCTCAGCGACCTCGCGAACCCAGGCGAGCAATCCCGCATGCTTCGTCGGAGCGTTGTCAAGACCGGGAATGGTCGCTGCTGTCATCGAGAGCATCTCCTCGTTGATGCCGGGTGGGGTACGCAGTTGCGGCACCGGCGCTGGTCGGAAGCTAGATACAAACCTAGATATATGAGGTTAGCGCTGGCCCTATTCAGCGTGAAACGGGGCCACTGACAGTCCGTCAGAGGACCGGTAGCAGCGGCCCCGGTTTCCACTCTTCGCATCGGGCCAACACCGCCCGGATAGCGAAAATCACTTACCGCCGACGCGGCCGTGCTCGATCAGCTCCCAGTGCGCGCCCGCACCCCGGGCCCACGTCTCGTAGGTGCCATCGGCCCCGAACGTAGTCACCTTGTCGGCGACACCGTCCTCGTCGATATCGGAGACTATGGAAAGCCCGGTCGACCCGTCCGACGGATGCAGCGCAACGGTGTCGCCAATGCCGTCATGGTCGGTGTCGATGAGATCCGTGCCCAAGTCCACCAGCCCGCCGTCGGTGGGCAGGTACATGTGGTGATCGACATGCAGGTCGGGGCTCAGGGCATGCCCGGGTTCGGGCACTCCTTCTCCCAACCCTCCAGGAAGCCCCTGGTCGAAACCATCGATCATGGGAACTTATTGTCGTTGCTTCGGCCGATCGCGTCCAGCCGTTCGGTGACTATCGTTAGCGCCTTATGCACCAAGGGCAGGTCGCGATTGCGCAGCGCCGTTGCCCGTGCGGTGTTCATGGCGGCTTCACGCAGCTCGGAGTCAATTTGCCCCACCCGGGCGGCCAGCTTGTCGTTCTCGCGTTCGTCGATCTCGACCAGATCCGCATTGAGCCTGGTCTCCACCTCCAGCACCCGCGCGGCAACCCACTGCTCCAAATACGCGCGCAGCTCTCCCATGGTGTCTCCCAACCACCGGTCCAGCACCGTCCGGTCGTGCAAGAGCCCCCGCACCGCCACCAGCCACACCGCGATGCAGGCCCCGGCCACCAGCCCCACGGCCAAACCCACCGGCGCCATGCCCGGGCGCGCGTAAGCCACCAACCGCGACACCGTCAACGCCGCACCCAGACCGAAGAACACTCCGAACAGCGCCATCATCCGGGTCTCCAGACGACGCGATCGCACCGAAGGATCGGCCACCTCGGGCGGCACCGGGCGATTCACACTGGGGCGCGGTGCCACCCAGCGTTGCGTCACCTCGGCGGATACCTCGGCAAGGTGCTCTTCGGTGCCCTGCTCGACTTCCGCCACCACTTCACCCACTCGGCGCCGTACCCGCTCACCGAAGCCAGCCACATCGCGGCGCTTCAGTTCCGCGATGTCCTCGCGGAGTTCACCACCCACCGAGCCGACCCGCTTGCGCGCGAAGTACAGCAGCGTCATGCGGGCCTGCGCGATGCGGTTGCGCAACGCCAAGGTCCGCTCGGACTTGCCCGAACGCGTGCGTCGCAGTACTGCCTGCCGCTGATTGCGCAGTTCGTCGGCGCGTGCGCCCTCCCCCGCCTCCGGCGACACGTTCAACATTCCCTGCAGACGAGTTACCCAGGCACGCAGCCTGTTTCGTTCATCCAGGGCAGGTTCCCCGCGAACCTTGCGCACAGCGTGCACCAGTTCTTCGAGCCCGGGTGCGGCACCGCGTATCGAGACCCCCAGCCAGGTGACACCACTGAACCGGGAATCGTGCTGCGCCAGGATCTCCCGATTGCGGTTCATCACCTCACGCCAGGACTGATGCACGTCGATCTTGGAGACGACTGCGACAAGGGCGTCTGTGTTGGCCGCGGCCAACTGGATCAGGCCACAGTCCGACGGGGTCAACGGTGCGGTCCCGCTGCATACGAAAACCACTGCCGACGGCGCCTGCCCGTGGCGCAGGTCCCCCGGCTCGACGATGCGCACCCCCGAGGCGCGTGACGCCAGCTCGGCGGCCAGGGTGCTCGCGCCGGCCAGCCAACTGCCGGTCACCATCACGGCGTCTTGCAGGTCCACACCGAGTGGACCGAGCGCGGGGTCTACCGCTAGCACCAGCTCGTCGACCCGTTTATCTGTGGAGGTCGTCACGCCCGGCCCCCGGCCAGCCGCCATAAGCGCAGCGATCCGCGCGCGATGTCCGTGCCCATCGCGGCGTAGGTGGCATTCACCGGGCCGGCGGCGAACCGCTGCCAGCGCTCGGCGCGGTAGCGGTGATCTTCTGGATGATCGCTTAGCTCCACGGCGATACCCGCTGCCGTGGCCGCGTCCACCGCACACTGCATCGCAGCCACCACCACGTCGTCACTGGTCAGGAAGGCATCGATTTGTATCGGCAGGACACCCGTCACACCAATCCTGCGGAGCTCGGCGAGCACAGTCCGCATCCGGCGATACCAACCCTGGGCGATGGCGGCGCGAATGGCGTTCACCACCGCGTCGACACCAGACAGGTCGCACAGCAGCGAGGCCAGTCCCGGAGCCGCCAAGGTGGGAACCTGCCGAAGCGCCCCGATCGCGCACCCCATCGGGTACAGGTCCAGCTCATGCAGTAACCGCTGCCGCATCCGCACCGGCACCTCGTGCGTACACGTCACGAACGCATCGACGGAGCTGGTGTCCGCGGGGCTCTCGACCATCAGCTTGAGCGCATCTACCATGCCCTGATCGATATCGGCCAATGGGACGTGCGCGGATAACGGCAATGTCGGCACCCGCGTCTCGATGCGGTACTGGGCGCAACGCTCCACGGCTGCGCTCCAGGGACCGCGGGCGGCGCCGGGATCGGTCAGATCTGCCTTGTTGAGAATCAGCACCTTGGGTGCGTTGGAGGCCTCCAACACCGCACGGTCCTCGGGCTTGAGCGCCTCTGCGAACACCACCACCTGGACATCCATGGCGTCCGCGTCCGCGGAGTCCGCAGGATCCACGCCGGGGACGGGCACCTCGATGAGGGCATGTCCCGGTCCGTCCTCGGCAGGCAGGGTGCGCCCCAACGCGCCGATCACGCTGGTGACGCCCACACCGGCGCGGCCCCGGACGGTGACCCGAAGCGGGTCCCCCGCCCGCACCGCCAGATCGTGAATGCGCTGGCCGCCGTGCACCTGGCGAACCTCAGGACGCGTCGCAAACCGGTCGAGCGCTCCCCGGAAGACCTCAAACCCCCGCGTCATCCCTTTTCCAGACCCAATCTCATCGCTCGTACGGAAATGCTCACATTGTCACCTGATCCGGTGGAGGGCTCCACCCTGGTAGGCAACTGTTGAGTATCAATATGCGCTGGGATTATGGGATCTGCCGCCTATAGGTGACCATGGGAAGATGCGTTGTGACGGCCAGGAGCGGGGCTGTGTGGTAGCTGGATCAGCCACCGACGAGCTCCCGGGGACCGTCAGTGCCGATTCCGCCGCCCATACGGACGGCCCGAACCACCACCCACGCCGGGTGTCCAGCTTCCGTTCGCGCGGGTCGTCGCTGTCCGACGGCCAGCAGAAGGCCTGGGACAAGTCGTGGCTGACCTACGGCCGTGTCGCCCGGGAGACCGACGGCACCTGCCCGCCACTGGATCCCGCCGCATGGTTCGGTCGCACCGCTCCCTTGATTCTCGAAATAGGTTGTGGTACAGGGACATCCACAGCTGCCATGGCCCTGGAAGAACCTCAGTTCGACGTACTGGCCGTTGAGGTCTACCGCAAGGGTCTGGCTCAGTTGCTCTCGGCGATCGATCGCGAAGGTATCGAGAACATCCGGCTGATCCGCGGGGACGCACTGGATGTGCTGGAGTACCTGCTGCCGTCAGGAACGCTGACCGCGGCACGGGTGTTCTTCCCGGACCCCTGGCCAAAGACCCGCCACCACAAGCGCCGACTGCTGCAACCGGGCACCGTGGCGCTGCTCTCGGACCGGCTCCGCCCGGGCGGCACCCTGCATGTGGCCACCGACCATGCGAATTACGCCGAACATATCGCCGAGGTCGGGGACAATGAATCCACGCTGCGGCGCCTTGAACTCGATGATCCCCGCATTCCGGTCTCCGTGAGCCGGCCCACCACTAAGTTCGAGGGGAAAGCGCACACGGTCGGCAGTGCGATCAACGACTTCGTCTGGGAGCGATTGTGAGCCTCGCCGAGGACCTGGAGCGCCCAGATACAGCAGATGAAACGGTTCATCGACGCCGGGTGCTGCGGGTACTGCTGGTGTGGGACGCACCAAACCTCGATATGGGCCTGGGGGCCATCATTGGCGGCCGCCCGTCCGCTGAGAACCGGCCGCGTTTCGACGCCCTGGGCCGTTGGCTCCTCGAACGCACTGCCGCGTACTCGGCGGATCATCCGCATTGCCTCGTCGAACCCGAGGCCACAGTGTTTACCAATATCGCGCCGGGGAACGCCGAAGTGGTGCGGCCATGGGTCGAGGCGTTACGCAACGTTGGGTTTGCGGTATTTGCCAAACCCAAGATCGACGAAGACAGTGACGTCGACGCCGACATGCTTGCTCATATCGAGCTGCGGTCCGATGAAGGCCTGGCCGGGGTGCTTGTGGCCTCGGCGGATGGTCAGGCTTTCCGCGAACCGATGGAGAAAATCGCCGGTGACGGGGTGCCCGTCAGTGTGCTGGGATTTCGCGAACATGCGAGTTGGGCGCTAACCTCGGATACTCTGGAGTTCGTCGATCTCGAGGACATACCCGGAGTTTTCCCCCGAGCCTTGCCGCGGGTGGGTCTCGATTCGCTCCCCGACGAAGGCGCCTGGTTGCAGCCATTCCGACCCTTGTCGGCATTGCTTACGTCCAGGACATGAAAACTCAGCGCGTGAGAGACGCTAGTTAGGAGATTCTGTGTTCGCCTGGTGGGGCCGAATGGTGTACCGGTATCGGTTCATCGTCGTTGCCGCGTTCGTCACGATCTGCCTGGGTTCCGGGCTGTTCGGGATAACGCTCGGCGACCACGTGACGCAGAGCGGTTTCTTCGCCGACAACAGCGAGTCCGTGAAGGCCTCCGTGATGGCCGATGACGCGCTGGGACGTGACCGAACCACCCACGTCGTCGCCGTCATCGCGGCCCCCGAGGGCAAGACCGTCGATGATCCTGACTTCCAGAAGAAGGTCACCGACCACTTCAACCAGCTTCAGAAGGACAACCCGGACGAGGTCTACGGCTGGGCCGGCTGGTTACGCGCCCCCACCAGCACAGACCCCACCGTCAAACGGATGGTGACCGACGACCGTAAGCACACCTTCGTCTCGGTCAGCCTCAACGGCGACGATGACGACACCATCCTCAACAACTACAAGGCCCTGTCGAATCCGGACAAGGACGACGACCCCGCGAAGAACAAGTTCCTGCTCAACGGTGTCGATATCCAGCTGGCCGGGCTGCAGCCGGTCGCGAGTGAGCTGACCGGAACCATCGGTAAGGACCAGCAGCGCATGGAGGTCCTGTCGCTGCCTGTCATGGCCGTCGTGTTGTTCTTCGTCTTCGGTGGTGTGATCGCCGCCGGCCTGCCCCTGATGGTGGGCGGCCTGACCATCGCCGGCGCACTCGGAATCATGCGTTTGATCACGCTGTTCGCTCCGGTGCACTTCTTCGCTCAGCCGGTGGTCACACTCATCGGCCTGGGCATCGCCATCGACTACTCGCTATTCATCGTCAGCCGTTTCCGCGAGGAGATCGCCGAGGGCTACGACACCGAAACCGCGGTCCGTCGCACCGTCATCACCTCGGGCCGCACCGTCATGTTCTCGGCCACCCTGATCGCGGCCGCCCTGATGCCGATGCTGATCGTGCCGCAGCAGTTCCTGAGGTCGCTGACGTACGCGGGTATCGCCTCGGTGCTGCTCGCCGCGATTCTGGCGGTCACCGTGCTGCCCGCGTGTCTGGGTGTTCTCGGGCGGCATGTCGATGCCCTGAGCATCAAGCGGTTCAGCCGCACCAAGTCGCGCGAGGAGCTGGAGAACGGCTTCTGGGGACGCACCGTTGTCTTCGTGATGCAGCGGCCGTTGGTGTTCGCCGTACCGATCGTCATCGTGATGCTGCTGCTGATCATCCCGCTGGGCAATCTGAAACTCGGCGGGTTCAGTGAAAAGTACCTGCCGCCAACGAATTCCGTTCGCATGGCACAAGAGGACTTCGACACACTCTTCCCTGGCTTCCGTACCGAGACCATCACTATCGTCACCAAGGGCGCCACCGACTCGCAGCTCAATCAGATCCGGGCCGATGCGATGAAGGTTCCGGGGTTTGTCGAGCCCGGCGGGGACAAGACTCAGATGTGGCAGCGCCGTCAGTCGGTCAAGACCGATGGCGACGCCAGCGTCAAGGTCATCCAGAACGCCTTGATCAATCGCGACACCGCCGGGGCCAAGGTCAAAGAGCTTCGAGCGATGTCCGTCCCCAAGGGCGTCACGATGTATGTCGGCGGTACTCCCGCACTCGAGCAGGACTCGATCGACACCGTGTTCGACAAGCTTCCGCTGGTGATCGTGATTCTGATCAGCGTCACCACGATCCTGATGTTCCTGGCGTTCGGCTCATTGGTGCTGCCCATCAAGGCGGCCGTCATGAGCGCCCTTGGTCTGGGTTCCACCATGGGCATCCTGACCTGGATATTCGTTGACGGCCACTTCTCCACGTGGCTGAACTTCACCCCGACCCCGCTCACCGCGCCGGTCATCGTGCTGATCATCGTCGTCATCTACGGCCTGTCCAGTGACTACGAAGTATTCTTGATGTCCCGCATGATCGAGGCGCGGCACCAGGGGCTGTCGACCACCGAGGCCGTACGCGTGGGTACCGCCAACACCGGGCGCATCATCACCGCGGCCGCGCTGATTCTGATCGTGGTGGCCGGCGGCTTCGCCTTCTCCGATCTGGTGATGATGAAATACCTGGCCTTCGGTCTCATCGCCGCGCTGATCCTTGACGCCACCGTGGTCCGCATGCTGCTCATCCCGGCGGTCATGAAGCTGCTCGGTGACGACTGCTGGTGGGCACCGGCGTGGATGAAGCGTGTCCAGGTCAAACTCGGCCTCGGTGAAGTCACCCTCCCCGACGAGCGCAAGCGCCCGACCGGCCGCGAACAGGCCATCGCGGCGGCGACCTCTCCGGTCGGGTCCAACGCACGCACCACCAAGCTGGCGATCGCCTCCGAGCGCACCCGGTTGCCCTCGACACCCACAGCGCGCCAACATGATCCGTCGGCTCCAGCCCGGCCCACGCCGACTCCTCCCGCTCCCCCGACCACACCGGTCAGCCTGGCGGGCAATGCCGGAGGCGACGCACCCGCGACGACGCGGATGTCGGTGCCCGGCAAAAACGTTGCTCCCACCGATGCGCCCACCACGCGCGTACCCGGTGGAAACCCCACTGGCCCCGACGCTCCGACCACCCGCAGCAGCGTCGCCGGAACGCACCGCCCGGACCGCCGCAATGCCGACAGAGAGATCGAGTCGTGGCTCGGCGAGTTGCGCGGTCCCAAGCAGCCCGGCTCCGGACCGGCCGCCGAGTCGGGGGATGCGACCACCGCGATACCCGTCTCTAAGCCTCCTCAGTCCACGCCGCAACCGCCGCAGCCGAACCGTGCCAACAGCACTCCGGCTGAGGACGCGACGACGGCGATGCCGATCGCCACCCCGGGTGCCACGCGGCAGGGTCCACCCCGGGCTCCGCGTCCTCCCCAGCCCACTCCCCCCGCGGCTGATGCGACGGAGGCATTACCGGCTTCCGGACAGAGTCGTGATCAGAAGCGCACGCCACAGCAACAGCAGGAAGCGGACGAGGCCACTCGCCGTAGCCGCGGCGGCAGCGTCAGCGCCCAGGATCTGCTGCGTCGCGAGGGTCGCCGCATCTAACGCGGCGGCTGACCTGACCATCTCTCGCTGAGATGAGATTCGCGTATGGCGTTGCGCGGCCGGTGTGCTCATCGATATCAGCTCGGCCACCGGTGGCGATCTTGATGGCCCCCAGTTAGGGTTTCGCCATACCCACGGGGAGGGATAACAATGCTGATTGATAGCGACGACCTGCACATCACCGCAACAGTCGTACGCGCGATGGCCGACGCATCCCAGAAGGGTTGGCAGACACTCGACAGCGCTGCATCCGTCCTGAATGAGGGGTGGCTTGGTAATCGCGCCGAGGAATTCGATGACCAGTACGAGGCATTGGTATCTCAAGCAGAAAAGATCCTGAAGCATCTGGACGAGATACCGAAGAAGATCATGAACAACGTCGATGCGTACCTCGCACAGGAACAAGTCAGTACTGCGCGCTTGTCCGCTGCGGACGGGCAGATCACCACATGATCGACAGACTCGTGTTCGACAGTGAGCACATAGACAACACTTCGCGTGCGCTGACGGAGTATGGCGACCACGTCGCCGAGGCTGTCCATAAGGTCACGGCCGAGGTCGACAGATCCGAACAATCCTTCCAAGGTTTAGCTGGTGATCAGTTCCGCGAAAACACGAGGGAATGGTTGAAGGCAGCTGCGGAACTGAAAGATGTACTTGGCGAGATGTCGAAGTGGCTGGCGGGAGTTGGGCAAGCGTATGACGATGCTCGCGCGGTCAATAGATCGATGTTTGACTGATGACGACCGAGATCGTCTACCGGAACTATTTCAGCATCGCGCGGGACCTGGACGACGCATCCAAGTTTCTGTCGCAGGGCGCTAGCGCACTCACACTCGCTCTCGAAGGCACTGACTCGATGGCTGGTAGTGATGTCGCCGGGAAACAATGGGGCACGGAGTATGACGAGGCCGCCAAAAGCATCATCGAGGGCATCAACAGCACCACAGCAGCCCTCGTCAGCTTCTCCGCCAGACTGAAACAGACGGCCTACAACTGGGGCGAGGCCGATGGACTAACGGGAACGCTTCCCGGCGAAGAGCGCGCCAGTGAAGGATCACCAACCACGGTCCAAGCGGAAGCTCCACCGTCATCGATCGGCGATTCAGGAGCGGGCCTCCAAGGGGTGATCGACCTTGTTGGTGAAATCGGCGTCCCAATTCCCAACGGCGACACGGGAAAGCTCGAAACCGCGCAGTCCGCGTGGAAGAGCTTCGCCAACGATGACCTGCGTGGGGCGATCGACGTATTGGCAGCCGGGCGAGACACAATCGTCGAAGACAAGAGTCCCGAGATTGATCTCATCGAGGCCGAATACGCCGAAATCCAGAACTCGGTCATCGAGATCGGCAAGGCGGTAGACGCCGTCGGCCCGAGTTGCGGAGACTTCAAGGAAACACTCAACAAGCTGCGTCAAGACATCAAAGACGCCGTCGAGCAGATGCTCATTGAACAGGCCGCGTCTATGGCGGTAGGGATCGCGCTCTCATTCGTCACCGCTGGTATCGCGAGTGCGGCCGGTGCTGGCGTTGCCGCCTGGCGCATCACAAAGACCGCACAGAAAATCAAGAAGTTCGTTGAGGCAATCGCAACCGCCGCCAAGATCTCGAAGACAGGCCGACGGGTTGCCGAAGGGGTTACCAAGCTCAAAGGCAAGATGGATGAGCTGGCTTCGAAACTTCCCAAGGCCCTACGCCCAGGAAAGACAAAGACGCCAGAACCTCCGAAACTCCAAATCACCTACAAGAAAAACAATCTGGACAAGAAATATGATTCACATGCGAAAGACATGTTCGGCATCGAAGGAAACAGAAACAAAGAGAACATAGGAAAATTCCAAAAGGCCATAGAAGGGTTTCTTGACGATCCCGCGAACAAGCGGATCAGCGTTCCCGATTATCACGGGCAAGGACCGGCGGTGGTTACCTATAATCCAGTTACGAGAAAGATGGTAATGCAGAGGCCCAATGGCGAATTCTGGTCGTGCTGGGAGATGACCACTCAGCAGTACCAAGGACTGCTGAGCGGTGGAAGGTTCTGGTGACATGACCCACGAAGCGCACCAATCGGAGGCGCCCGCATACCTTTCTGCACTGGGAAGATTGGTCGGGCAGTATCTCGGTGGAACAATAACGGCACGAATTTACGCCCGAGATTTCATGTCGCTGAGATCCCGATTCATTACCGATCCAGGTGTCGACGACCCGACGGTACGAGAAATGTTCGTAGACCTCGAAGACTACGTCCCCGCCTATCAGCCTCCTGATCCCTCCGAACCGCATCAGATCTCCGAAGCGGAAATGCACCGTCGTCTGCTCGAAGAGCGAGTTCCTGCACTGGAAGAGCGCTACGGCAAGCTCATCCGCATCCAGTCACCTGACCCCGAATACCTCACCAAGCAGGCCGATCTGGCGCGCCGAATCAACGATCTGCTATTCGTATATGCGCAAGGTGGATCTTCTGGAGAGGATTTCATCGCAGGCGTCTACGCCGTTCAGGACCTTGGCGACCAATGGCAGGTCTTCCATGACCTCTTCGATACGGCATATGCGGACGCATCGGAGTTGGAGATGGGCTCCCCAGATATTGGCAGCGACGCATACGGACGTGATGCGCGACTGCTGGCAGCGGAGCGGGCGCGAACCTTGGAAAGCACCTTTGGATTAACGGCCGACTGAACACGGCTAATTCTCGCCACGCATTGCATATTCACGGGCATACAGCGTGCCGCCGCCGAGAAGCAG
Source organism: Mycobacterium sp. D16Q14 (assembly GCA_002013415.1). Classification (GTDB taxonomy): domain Bacteria; phylum Actinomycetota; class Actinomycetes; order Mycobacteriales; family Mycobacteriaceae; genus Mycobacterium. Next base: position 150,275 of record MAEX01000010.1, on the reverse strand, counting down.
TAGACCAGTGACGATGAACGCGCCGATCCGGGCGATGCCGTCAAGGGTGGCCAGGTCGAACAGGAAGAGTTTCGCGACGGCCATCGCCGCGAGCACGAATCCTGTTCTGGTGACCCAGCTCTGTTCGCGGTAACGCCGCAGACCGGCGAGCAGCAGCGTCACAGAGATCGCCATCCAGGACACCGTCGCCAGACCATGCCCCAACAGGAATCCGTCGGTATCGCCGAGCAGCGCGGTACCGGAGAGCACAATCGCCGCCGTCCCCGCGTACAGCATCGACACCCCGGCCAGCACACCACGCACGGGAGCGGATTGCGGGCTCGCCCAGCCAACCCGGTGCATGGCCGCCATCACCATGCCGACCGTGGCGGCGCTCAGCACGCTCGCGACGATCAGCAGTGGACCGGCCGCATGTACGGCGCTGGCCGAGTCGGTCAGCAGTTTCGGGGGCACATACGCGATGTACGCCACGCCGCCCAGCGCACCGAACACCTGCCCAAGCACCAGCGAAATACGCTCCCTCAGTTGATATCCAATGGCAGAGAAGGACAGCCCAAGCGCCAGCAACACCACTACGAGCAGGGCGTCCCTGCTGCCCTCGACCGAGGCCTGCAGCAGCGCCAGCCCAGCCACCGCAGCCATGGTGACGCGCGCGTGTGCCGGAAGACCGCCCACCAGCAGCAGCACCAACCCCATCACTGCGGCGATCCCGACAGGTACCAGCACACCCAGCGGCCACACGGAGAAGAAGAGGGCGCTGTAGAGACCCGGCATGCAGGCCATGGCAATCATCACCGACGAGGTGACGTCGCCGGCACCGTGCTCGTCGGTCAGCAGCCATAGCGACCCCACCAGGGTGATCAGCAGCGTCAGCACCGCCATGACGAGCAAGGCGTGCGGCTGTCCCCCGCCCGCCGTGGCACGAATCGCCGCCAGCAATGTGAGGCTGACGCCAACGGTCCGGAATGCGTGCAGCACAGGCCAATTCCGTCCGATCTGAGCGGACAGGCTCGCAATCAACAGCACCAGGGCGAAGGCCGCCAGTTCCGCAGTAAACCCATCGGTGAGGAACGGAGCCAGCAGCGTGATCGCAGCGACCACGCCCGCCGCGAACGGCTCGGAATTCCACCGCCGCGCAAGCACCAGGCCGGCGCCGGCGATGGCTAGCCCGAGGACCAGTCCCGCCACCACCGGAATCTTGTCGTAGATCACCGTGAGCGCCAGCACGTCGAAGAAAGCGGCCGCGAATCCTGTTGCTGCGGTGGCAATACCACCGACTCGTCCACCGGGCCTCGATTGCACCCGGACACCCAGGCCAACCAGACCTGCGGCGAGGACGGCACCGGACGCCATGCGCGGAATCGGACCGAAGTACCCACTCTTGGCGGCCAGCACCAGGAGCATGACCACGCCGGCGAGAGTCACCACCGCACCCGCGAAGGCCATCGCCTTGCTGGCGAATCCTTCACGCGACCAGAACGGCTCGTGTGGCGGGGGCGCGGTCGGCGCCGAAACTTGAACGCGCGGTATAGGAGCTGCCACGGGAACGTGCGTCGCGGGTGCCGGGGCAGCCAGCGGCACACCTTGAGCACGCCGGTATTCATCCCAATACCGTTGCGCTTTAAGGTATTCAGCCTGTGTCCATTCGACCATCCGGCCCCGCAGCGCATCGATCTCGCCGCGCAGCTCACGCTCTCGCCCGTCGAGTTCGTCCAGCGTCGCGGTCATCTGCTGCAACTGTGGATCTGTCATGCCTCTCAGCGTGGCGTCTTCCGGATCCGAGGTGAACGCGTAAACCTACCGCCGCACATAGGGGTTTCTCACGGCGCTAGGTAGGCCTACTCACCACCACCAGCACCGTCTGGCGCTTCCGCCGCGACATGTCCCAGATGTGCGCGGGATGCAAAGGACTCCTGCTCGCCCCACGGCAGTTGCGGCCTCATGACGAGTAGCGAGGCGACCCCATGCGTGGTCGCCCACAGCTGCAACGCCGGTTCTAGGGTGTTGCCCGGCGGGAACAGCTCCTCGTCGACAAGTTCTTGAACGACGCCCCGCAGATGCAGGAAGGCCGAGCTGTTGAGTATCTCGTCAGACTCGCCACCACGCCGTGGCGGTCTCGCGGTCGCGAATCGGTACATCAACGGGTTCTGTGCGGCGAAGCGCACATAGGCCAGACCGAGTGTGTGTAGGCGTTCGAGCGCCGTGGAGATGTTGGACGTCACGCGCTGCAGTGCCTCACCGAGCTGCTCGAAGTACCTTGAGCACAACGCGTCCGCCAACTCATCGGTGCCCGAAAAGTGCCGATAGAAGGACGGTGCCGTGATACCCAGCGCGCGTGTCAATTCACGAGCCGACGGAGCCCGTGCCTCGCCGGACCTACCGATGAGATCCATCGCGGTATCGATGATCTGCTGCCGCAGTAGCCAACCCTGCCCCCGGGGCAGACGCTTTCTCGGTGTGGTTGCGTTTTCGTCATCCATGTGTCGCTCCAACCGCATGTACGGATCAGCGCGGGGGCTCGTGGGTAGCGTCGGTCCGCCTCGGGGTCGGCGATCGTGAGCAGCTGCCTGTCGGATGGACCCCGGCCGTCTACTTCGAAGGAGTTCGGCATCTAGCCACCCAGCCTCGCGCCGCCGTCCACACTCCACAGCGCCATGGTGAGCAGCATGTTGACGACGATCACGATCGTGATAGCCGCACGCATCGCATGCCCGGCGGCGGATGCCTACACCCTCAGGGCCGCCGCTTGCATAGAAGCCGTAGTAGCACTGGATAGTCGAGGCGAACCAGACGAAGACGACCGTCTTGATAACCGAGTACACAACGTCGATACCGCTGACGCCGATACCGAAGTAGTGCAGGTACGAGCCCACCGAGCTCCCACTGAGAATCTGCACCATCACCTGACAGGACAGGTAGCTGACGGCCAGGCACGCGACATACAGCGGGATCACCGCGATGATCGATGCCCTGAGGCGCGTGGTCACCAGGAACGGAATCGGCCTAATGGCAACCGAATCCATTGCGTCGATCTCCTCCGCGATTCGCATCAGGAGCGACTCCGGTTTCCGATGCACTCACGGCCGACACTGGCGCGGCGCCGCCCCTAGTCCGGCGGGACCAGACGCACGAATCGTCGCACCACGTGCGTCATCGGTGCTTCCAGTGAGGGACAGCGAGCTGAAAGGCCCTATTCGTCCAATCCGTGTTCGATGGCGTACCGCGTCAGTTCCACCCGGTTGCCCAGCTGGAGTTTGCGCAGCGTGGACTGCACATGATTCTCGACAGTGCGGTGGCTCAGCGACAGCCGTGTGGCAATCTGCTTGGCGCTCAACCCCTTTGCCACCAGCCGCAGTACCTCGGTTTCGCGTTCGGACAGCCGCGGCGTGTCGTCGGTCTCCGTCGCCGGAGCACTCGACATACGCCGAAACTCTCCGAGCACGAGACCAGCCAAACCAGGCGTGAACACGGCCTGCCCCTTGGCCGTTGCCTTCACCGCGTCGATGAGCTCGGCGGCAGACGCACTCTTGACCAGGTAACCCGTGGCCCCAGCCTTCACCGCTTCCAGTACATCCTCGCGTTCGGCGGAGGCCGACAACACCAAGATGTGGCTACCCGGGGACACCGCCAGCACCGCGGCGGTGGCCTGTGCACCATCGCCGTCGGTCAGCTGCATATCCATCAGCACCACATCGGGTTTCACCGTCGCGGCGATCCGGCCGGACGAGGCGGCCCCGTCGGCAGTAGCCACCACCCGCAGCCCCGCCGCCTGTAGGTCACGGGAAACCCCATCGCGCCACATGGGATGGTCATCGACCACCATCACCGAAATCTGTTCGTCGTCAGTGCTTTCCGGACGTTCAGTCATACCCCCACCTCCTGAGACTTGGGCACCGTGATCTCCCATTCAGTGCCTGCGCCCGGCGCTGTCTCCAGCAGGACTGCCCCGCCGAGATCAGCCACCCGGCCCAGAATCGACCGGGACACCCCCATCCGCCCCTCACGCTCTGCCTGATCCAGTCTGCCGTCCGCGATGCCGCTGCCGTCATCGCGGACCGTCACGACCACCGAGTCCTCCAGATCCTCGATGAGCACGTACGCGTGCGCCTCCTGCCCGGCGTGCAGTGCCACGTTGGACAGTGCGCTGCGCACCACGGCAGCCAGCTCGCTGGCCATGTGCTGACCGATGAACACCGGCGAGCCCGGCGCGGACACCGAGACCGCGGTACTGGCCTGAGTGCGCAGGAGCGGGCGCAGATCAACCAATTCGTCATCGGCGAGCATCGTCGGGGTCGCACCCGAAATCAACTCCCGGAGCGCCACTTCCTGTTCACCGGCGATGGCGGCCAGCTCTGCGGTCGGACCACCGATCTCAGCGCCTCGCCGCTTCACGTACGACAACACCTGAAGCACCCCGTCGTGCACTTGACGCGCGAGCCGTTCACGTTCGATCGCAGCCGCGGCCGCACGTTCAGCCCGCCGCAGTTCATGGAACGTGCGCTTCGCGGTGGTCGATGCGGCGCCAACCGCGAGCCCCACCACCACCAACGCCGGCATCGTGGCGTCGAGCCATAGTGCGCTTACGGGTAGCCCGCGCGCCGCGATACTGATCGCGGCGAGGACGAAACCGGACATGACGCCGGCGAGCTGTCCGCGCAACAGGCCCATGGAAACCACGGCGTTGGCCACCCACAGTGTGGTCGGCAGGGTCTGATGCCCGCTGTACCACTGCACATCAACGACCAGCCGACCGGCGAGCATCAGCGCGATCACGATCACCTGATCGCAGAGCACCACCTGCCAGCGCCGGAACCAGTTGCGCGACAGAGCGACCGCTGCAAACCCGGTCCACATCGCCATGCCGGCATACAGTGCCCAGCTCAGCGCTTGTCGCTCGTAGTTGGTGTAGGACGCCAGCTGTGAGGCCAGCAGCGCGTATCCAAAACTCGCCAAGCGGAACACCTGCGCGGCACGCCACAGCGATGCCGTCGGATCGTTACCGCTTACCCAGCGTGGGACGGTTCCGTTTCCGGATGCCATGTGAATTCGTCAGTCCTTGGGTGGGGCCGGGCCCAATTCCGGCACTCCGTTGCCCGGACCGGCACCGACCGCCGGGGGGCCATTGGACGGCACCATCTCCGGGTCGAAGATCTCGGCTTCCTGTTCTCCCTCAACCAGATACGGATCGTCGGAATCCTCGGGCTCGATGAGGGCACGGATGGCGGTATTGAGCACCGCGACCGTCGGCACCGCCAACAGCGCGCCGATGATCCCACCCAGCACGCCGCCGGCGGCGATGGACAGCACCACCGCCAGCGCGTGGATCTGCACCGCATGGCCCATGATGAGCGGTTGCAGCACATGGCCTTCCACCTGCATCACCACGATGACGATGACCAGGATCATGGCGGCGGTGAAGGCGCCCTTGGTGATCAGGGCGATGAAAACCGCCACAAAACCGGAGATCGCCGCACCAATGATCGGGATAAACGCTCCCAGGAACACCAGCGAGGCCAGGGGAAGCGCCAGCGGCACACTGAAAGCCGCGAGGCCCACCCCGATACCAATGGCGTCGACCAGTGCCACCGCCACGGTGGCGCGCACGTAGCCGATCAGCGAACCGAAGCCCAGGACACCGGCGCGACGCACACGTGGCCGCACCGCCGTCGGGAAGATCCGGGTGACGAACTCCCAGATCTCCTTTCCGCCGTACAGGAAGAAGATGATGGTGAACAACGTCAGCACGGCGCCGGTGATGATCTCGGTGACCGTGGTGGCCGTGGCCAGCGCCCCGCTGGTGACCCTGCCCTGGTTGTCCTTGATGGTATTGACCAGCGCGTCGCCCGCCTTGCCGATCTGCTCCTCGCTGACGTGGAACCGGCTGTGAATCGCCCAATTTTTGAGCGACTCAATGCTGTTAGTCAGCTGCGCCGACAGGTCTGGCAGACCCTTGATGAACTGGTCCACCACGAAGGTCAGGATCCCGCCGACCGCGGCGGTACCGGTCAGCAGAACCACGACGACCGCCAATGAGCGCGGAACCTTATGCCGCTGCAGGTAATTGACTGTCGGAACCAGCAGGGCAGAGCCCATCAGGGCGAGCAACAGGGGGATGGTGATCGTCTTGAGGTGCCAGAACAACCACAGAAAGGTAAGCCCGAAGGCAAGCAGCACCAGCAGGCGCCAAGCCCACGCCGCCCCCTTGCGCACATACGGATGAACCGATTCGGCAGCGTCAGCGTGCGTCATGCGGCGAGCCTAACCCAGCAACTATCCCTTCGGCGCAGGCTCGGCCAGCACCTCGGTCAGCCACTTCACGACAAGCTCTGGCTGCTCGTCGACGATGAAGTGACCGCAATTGGGCACCTCCGTGATGTTCAAGTCGTCGGCGTGGTCGGTGAAGCCATCGAGCAGCGACGGATGCACCGCCACATCGTCTAGCCCGAACAGCACCCGCACCGGCATGGCGAGTTTCTGATCGTCATAGGGGCCACGCGCGAGTTTGGCGAATTCCTTGCCGACCATGGATCGGTAGATCTTGGATCCCGCCACCCGGCGGTCGCGATCACGGAAACAGCCGCGGAAGAAGTCCACCGAGTCCTTGGGCATTCCACTGCGGCGGATGAACCACCACAGGGTCGGCGACAGGTGCGAAAGGGGCCCGACAAGCGGAGCTCCCACCACGAGCTGATAGGCCAGCTTGTGGGCGTGCCGGGCGACGCGGCCCGGCTCCTGCCATACCGGCGGGATGTTGAGGATGGCCAGTCGCCGGATCCGCGAGGGCGCCTTCAGGGCCACCAACTGCGCGGTCCAGCCACCCCAGTCGTGTCCGACCAGGTCGAAGGATTCGAGCCCCAGGGCGTCGGCCGCGGCCAGTACGTCGGAGGCGAACTGCTCCTTCTCATAGCCGGTCGCAGCGACCTCACTCCAGCCCGCCCCGCGCAGATCCATGGCATGCACCCGGTATCCGGCGCCAGCCAGGGCGGGAATGACCTTGTGCCACATCCACCAGTTCTCGGGCCAGCCGTGCAAGAGCACCACGGGACGTCCATCCTGCGGTCCGGCAACAGCGACGTGAATCTTCACGTCCCCTGCCTGTACGTACTGGTGGTCCACTCCTTCGAGGACCGGCATGCTGCGCTGGGTCATGGACCGAACCCTACCGCGCAGTAGGTTTCGTGGCACGACCGCAGCCTCCACATACGCATCCGTAATACCTGCATGAACTGGCATGCTTCGTCATAGCGGACAAAGAAGCGTACAAGTGAAGTAGACCGATCGGAATACCTAGGTGATGGAACGGCTGCGCGAATGGTTTCGGGCCATGCATGTGCTGGGCCCCCGGTGGACCGTGTTCGTGGCCTCGATGGTCGGCATCAACTCCGCGACCCTGCTGCTGCTGTTCTACTTCCTGCGCCACTGGATGCCCTTCAAACAGCCACCCCATGACTGGGTCTTCGAGAACGGCCCGCCCTTGTTCTGGGCGCTGTTCGGCCTCATGGTCGTGACGAGCGTCGGCTGGGCCCTACACATGGAGCATCGCCTCGCCCGCTGGTACTGCCGGGGCGGCCCACCGACGGCCCTGGAGCTGCGCACCGCATTAACCGCGCCCCTGCAGCAGTCGCTGGTCCATCTCGGCGGGTGGGCCATCGGCGCGACCGTCTTCATCGCCATCGGCGCCGCCCACGACTCCAAATGGACCCTGGCCACCATCATCGGCTGTCTGCAATCCGCGACGGGCAGCTTCGGCCTGACCTATCTGCTCGGCGAACGGATCCTGCGACCGATCGCAGCAAAGGCTTTGAGCGCCAGTGAGTTTCATGGCCGGTTTGCGCCCTCGGTGTTCGTGCGAGTCCGGCTCAGCTGGTGGATCGGCACCCTGGCACCAGCGATCGGGATCATCGCTCTATGCGGCATGGCCCTCTGGAAGCCAGATGATTTGACCTCGACTCGCGGCCTTGCGCTCACCGTCCTTCTCATTGTCTCGACCACCCTGGTCGCCAGCTATGGCCTCGCGCTGCTCACCGCCGGACAGCTGGCCGACCCGGTACGCCAGCTGCGCTCTGCCATTACCGATGTCGCGCAGGGTAACTTCGATGCGCGCGTCGATGTCTACGACGGTAGCGAGCTGGGTGTTCTACAGGCCGGGTTCAACCGGATGATGCAGGTGGGCGAGGAACGCCGCCAGCTGCGCGAGCTGTTCGGTAAACACGTGGGCACCGACGTAGCCAGCCAGGCACTGCAGCTAGGCACCAACCTGGGCGGCGAAAATCGTTATGTCGCAGTGTTCTTCGTCGACATGATTGGGTCAACCTCGATGGCCGCCGATCGCGCCCCCGAGGAAGTGCTGACGATTCTCAACGACTTCTTCCGCATCGTGGTGGAGGTCGTCGACAGCCGCGGAGGCTTCGTCAACAAATTCGTCGGAGACGAGGCGCTGTCTGTCTTCGGGGCTCCGCTGCATCGCCCGGATGCCACCACGGCATGCCTGGCCGCCGCACGCGAGTTACGTCACCGGCTCACGGAGGATTTCCCGCATCCGTTCGAATTCGCGATCGGGGTATCGGCCGGGCTTGCCGTCGCCGGGAACGTCGGTGCACCCGAACGCTACGAGTATTCGGTGATCGGCGACCCGGTGAATGAGGCTTCTCGGCTTACCGAACTGGCCAAACACCGTCCCAGTCGGCTCCTCGCGTCCACCAACGCGCTGTATTTCGCCGATCCCGATGAACAAAAACACTGGGATCACGGCGACTCTGTGCTGCTCCGGGGCCGCACCAGGGCGACACACCTAGCGTGGCCTGCGGGAACCTGAAAGAAGTGGCCAGTCCGCGCCGTTACTGTGATGCCCGTGCCCGATGACCGTGACCCACTCGACGGCGGCTGTACGCCCACCGAAGGAAGCGGTCCGGCCTCGTGCCCGGACGACGATCCTGAAGCGGATACCGCACCCCAACCCGTCATCAAGCAACGGGGAAAGTACTGGTGGATCCGCTGGGCGGTCCTCGTGGTCCTCGCCATCGTGCTCGCGGTGGAGATCGGATTCGTCTCCGACCAGCTGGCATCGGCCTGGCGCAGCCTCAAGACCGCCAACCCGTGGTGGGTGCTTGCGGCGGCCTTCGCGGCGATGGCCTCGATGCACAGCTTCGCGCAGATCCAGCGGACGCTGCTGCGTTCAGCGGGCGTGAAGATACGCCAGTGGCGCTCTGAGGCCGCTTTCTACGCCGGGAACGCGTTGAGCACCACGTTGCCCGGCGGACCCGTGCTCTCGGCCACCTTTATCTATCGGCAGCAGCGACTCTGGGGTGCCACCCCGGTCGTGGCGTCTTGGCAGTTGGTGATGTCCGGGGTGCTGCAGGCGGTGGGTTTGGCGATCCTGGGACTGGGCGGTGCATTCCTGTTGGGCGCCAAGACCAACCCGTTCTCGCTGATTTTCAGCATCGGCGGGTTGCTGGCCATCTTGCTCCTGGCGCAGGCGGTCGCATCGCGGCCCGAGATGCTCGACGGCATCGGTGTGCGAGTTCTTCGCTGGGTCAACGATCTACGCGGCAAGCCGCCGATGATGGGGGTGGCGCGCTGGCGCGAGATCCTCAAGCAGATGGAAGCGGTGACGCTGACCCGACGTGCCCTCGGCGAGGCATTCGGCTGGTCACTGTTCAACTGGATCGCCGATGTGGCCTGCCTGGCCTTCGCGGCCTATGCCGTGGGCAGTCGGCCCTCACTGGTCGGCGTCATGGTCGCTTACGCCGCGGCCCGTGCCGCCGGCTCGCTTCCGCTCATGCCCGGTGGCCTACTGGTGGTGGAGGCCCTTCTGGTTCCCGGCCTGGTGTCCTCGGGGATGACGCTGCCCGACGCGATCTCCGCCATGCTCATCTACCGCGCGGTCAGCTGGATCTTCATCTCCGCGATCGGCTGGGTCATTTTCTTCTTCCTCTTCCGCAACGAGAGCCAGATCGACCCCGACGCCACTCCGAACCCCGCCAAGCAGCCCGAACCCGAGGCCAACGCCCCGTCTGACGACCCGCCAAAAAATTCTTCCGATCCCCCGAAATAAAGCGGACCATAGTCCGGTTGGCACGAATGTCTCACCCCCAACTTTGAGGAGCATTCATGACCACCACCGCCCCCGTTCTCGCCGCCGGAACCTGGACCATCGACCCGGTTCACTCGGATATCACCTTCTCCGTACGCCATCTGGGCGTCTCGAAGGTTCGCGGCTCGTTTACCGACTTCAGCGGTGAAATCACCGTCTCCGAAGACGGCACACCCTCGGTGTCGGCCACCATCGACGTGACCTCGGTAAGCACCCGCAACGACCAGCGCGACGGTCACCTGCGCTCGGCCGACTTCTTCGACACCGAGAACCACCCCACCGCCACCTACCGGTCCACTTCGGTCCGTGCGGACGGTGACGACTACATCGTCGACGGTGAACTGACCCTGCACGGTGTCACCGAGCCGGTCTCGCTGAAGCTCACCCTGGAGGGCGTTGGTCCCGGAGCACAGGGCGGCAGCGTCGCGGGCTTTGAGGCCAGCACCGAGGTCAACCGCAGCGACTTCGGCGTCACCGGCGGAGCCGGATTGGTCGGCGAGAAGGTCACGCTGACCTTCAACATCGAAGCCGGTCACCCGGAGGCACCCTCCAACTGATCTCCGCGCGGCACCGGCTACGGTCGGGGAATGCCGAGCGTGCAACAGAATTCGTCACCCCAGACGCCGGTGACATCCGTACTGCTTTCACTCGTACTGGATGTCATCGGCGTCGTGGTCTTCTGCACCATCGGCCGCCGCAGCCATGCTGAGGGCATCACGCTGGTCGGTGTGTGGGAGACGGCGTGGCCGTTTCTGTCCGGGGCCGGTATCGGCTGGCTGCTGAGCCGGGGATGGTCGCGCCCGACATCGGTGACCCGCACCGGGGTCGCGGTGTGGGTCTGCACCGTCTTGTTCGGGATGATCCTGCGCCGGCTGAGTAATCAAGGCGTGGCGTTCAGCTTTGCCATCGTCGCGTCCGTAGTGACCGCGGTGTTCCTGCTGGGGTGGCGGGTCATCGCAAACCGGCTGATCAATACGACCGATCGCTAGTCAAAAAACGGCGGCACTGCCGTCAGGATCTCGTCAACGCGCTTGGGTAACCACCCAAGGTCCGCGCAAGCTGGCTGCATGGAAGGTTTCGCCGCCGTGCTGGTGCCCCTCGCCGGCTACGCCGCAGTACTGCTCTCTGTGCGGTACCTCAACCGTCACGACGATGTCGCCCCAACGGCAGGCTCAGACGCCCTGACACACTAGCCCCACAACGCAGAATGTGCGGGTTCCGGTGAAATCTGGATCGATCTCACCGGAACCGGCACATTCGATGGTGCGTATGTGTCCTTAGACGCGCGGACCGGGCGCGGGGCCCGTGCCCACCGGGCCAGCCGGAGCGGGAGCGGTGACAGCGGGCGCCGGTCCGGGCGCGGGCCCGGGTCCCTGCGGGAAGGTAGCAGCCGGCGCCTGGTTCTGGATGGCAGACTGCACGGCCGGGTTCTGCACGAGAGCCTGCGCGGCCGGGTTCTGCGCCACCTGCTGTGCCGCCGGGTTCTGCGACAGCGCGGTCAGCAGCGCGGGGTTGACGCCCATCGCGGCCGGGTTCAGTCCGCCACCGTTGACCACCTGGGCCAGGTCCAGCGGGAGACCGCACTTGGTGCGCAGGTCATTGAGCGGTGCGGCGATGCCACCCAGCGAACCGGCCACATCGGGCCGCGACACCAGGTAACTCTGCGTCTTGGCGGCGATCTGGTCCTGCGGGGCCGCCTTGATCTCGGTGAAGGCCGCATCGACGTCCGGATGCTGCTCCAGGTAACCCGCCGCGTTCTGCACCACGTTGCCGACGGTCTTGGTCATCTTGCTGGCCTGGCATCCGTCCGGTGTGGGTGTGGCCGGAGTCACCGTCGCCGCAGCGGGTGCGGCGGCGTTCGGGGCGGGTGCCGGCGCGACGGGAGCTACTGGGGCCGGGGCGGGAGTCGGGGGGACTGGTTCGGCCGCGGCAATCGGTGCCAAGGCGCTCATCGCGAGCCCGCCAGCGAGAACACCTGCGCTCAGCAAGCCGTAGGCCGTGCGCCGCGAGGTTGTGGCTGACATGACATTCCTCCTACTTGTTTGGGGGATTACAGCCAACGTATCGAAATTCGGCGCCATTTCGAAACACGGACGCGCGTAGTCACCAGAAGGTTACCGAGTCTTTATCGTCGGCCAGATTCTGAATTTCACGATCCTATTTTTCGTCCAACACAACGTTGCCAGGGAGCCTGAAAGGCACGTCCAGCCACCACTCGTTTTTCGCCAAGGCAGGTTGTTAGTAAACGTGTCATCGCAGGTTGCCGGGATATATACAGACAGGGGGCACGGTTAGTCGCGTTGCTGTAGCATCACGACCACGCCACAGGAGACTGCGTGCGTCACACCGAACGACAGGAACCATCGTGCAGTCAGTCATGATGCGCACCAGCGACTACCTTCGCAGGTATCGATGGTTGACGGTCGCTGTCTGGCTGATTCTTATTATCTCGGCGGTGGGCTTGGTGGCCGGCCAGGGCGAAAGACTCACCGGAGGTGGTTTCGAGGTCGCCGGGTCACAGTCGCTCACGGTGCACGACGCGATGGAGACCGGGTTCCGCGAGCACGGAGCTTCGCCGCTGGCGCTGGTCGCCGCGCCACGTCCCGATGCGACCGTCGCCGACATGGCCGCCGCCGTCGATTACCTCAAGCAGGTGGCGGCGCAGATCCCTCAGGTTTCGGTCGAGCCCCTTCCCGCGCAGCTGACCCCGCAACCGGACCGCCCGTTCGTCGTCACCCTGCGCATCGGGTTCGACAACTCCGGTGCGACCGACATCGCCAAGGAGCTCCGCAAGAAGATAGGTGTGCACGGGGGTAAGCCCGGGCAGATCGCCGGCGGCCGGGTATCTCTCTATGTCATCGGCCAAGGCGCGCTGGGTGCCGCGATGACCGAACAGATCGCCGGGGACATCAAAAAGGCCGAGAAGTGGAACATCCCGGTCATCCTCATTGTGCTGATCGCAGCGTTCGGCTCCCTCGCCGCGGCCTCCCTGCCCTTGCTCTTGGGCCTGTGCACAGTGGTGCTCAGCGTCGCGATCGTCCTCGCGCTGTCCAACATCACCACTATTTCGGTGTTCGCACTGCCGACAGTCACCATGATCGGCCTCGCCGTCGCGGTGGACTATTCGCTTTTCATCCTCATGCGGTACCGCGAGGAGCTGAACTCCGGGAAGAACAAACAAGAGGCCATCGCCGGGGCCATGGCCACCTCGGGCCTCACCGTCACGTTCTCCGGCCTGACGGTGATTGCCGCCCTCGCCGGGATCTACCTCATCGGCACCCCCGCGCTGGCGTCGATGGCCTCCGGCGCCATCATCGTCGTCGCCATCGCCGTCCTCACCTCCACCACACTGATGCCCGCTCTGCTCGCCATCTTCGGCAAGGCTGCAGCCAACCAGTCCCGGCTTTTGCGCGTCTCACCGCTGCGCAAGCATTCAATTCCATTCTGGCGCAAGTGGACCCAAGAGGTTATGCGCAGGCCATGGCTCTCCGCGCTGGGCGCCTCGATCTTCCTACTCGCGCTCGCTGCACCGAGCCTGCAGATGCAGGTCTCCAATAGCATGCTTCGCCAATTCGATTCGTCCCATGAGATCCGCCGGGGCATCGACGCTGCCGCCGTCGCCATGGGTCCGGGTGCGCTCGGACCGGTACAAATACTGCTCACCTTCGACGGCGAAAACGGCAATGCGCAGGATCCCCAGCACGCACAGGCCCTCCAGACAGCCAAGGAAACGATCGCGCAGGCCCCCAATATCGCGCGGGTCTCGGATCCCATCTTCTCCACGGGCGGACATGACGCGCTGGTCTCGGCCGTGCTGTCGGTGGACCCCGAAGCGACTGCCGCGCGCGAGACCGTCAGCTGGCTACGTGCGAATGTGCCCGATGCGCTCAAGGATTCGGGGGCCGATATCAACATCGGCGGGCCGACGGCCTTGCTGTTCGACTACGACAACCGGGTCGAACACTCCCTGTTAGGCGTGTTCGCGTTCGTCTGCGTACTCGCCTTCGTGATGCTGCTGGCCACGCTGCGCTCACCGGTGCTGGCGCTCAAGGGTGTGGTGATGACGGTGCTCTCCGTCGCCGCCGCCTACGGCAGTCTGGTGATCGTCTTCCAATGGGGATGGCTGGAATTCCTGGGCTTCCATAAGGCCAATATCGACAGCAGCATCCCGCCGTTGGCTCTCGCACTGACCTTCGGTCTCACCATGGATTATGAGATCTTCCTGCTGGCACGCGTGCGCGAGCGGTATCTACGGACCGGCGATTGCGCCGACGCGGTCTCATTCGGCGTGCGCACGAGCGCGCGCACCATCACCAGCGCGGCGCTGATCATGATCGCGGTGTTCATCGGATTCGCGTTCGCCGGAATGCCGTTGGTCGCGCAACTGGGCGTCGCGTGTGCGGTGGCCATCGCGGTCGACGCCACGGTGGTGCGCTTGGTGCTGGTACCGGCGCTGATGGCGATGTTCGACCGGCGCAATTGGTGGCTGCCCGGCTGGCTGGATCGGGTGCTTCCGACCGTGGACTTCGAAACCCCCTGTGTCGATGAGCTTCCGGGTCCGCATACCGAGAGTGCGCTGCGACTTCAAGGATCCGGACTCGAGGAACCGCGCATCGACTATCACGCCATCGCTGTCTCGGCGGCCCGACTCAAGCGTCTCGCCGACGGCGGCACTGTCACCGCCCCCGACACGCAGTCGGTGCTCGTGGACCGCTGGCGTGACAACTTGACTGTGGCCCTGGAAGCCTTGCAGGCCGGCAAAAGCGGAACGGACTGCGACACAGTCGGAATGCCCGGCCCCCTATCTCGGCTGACACCGGTCGAAACCACGCAGGTGAAGCTGCCGACGGGACAGAAGTGTGCTGTACCGACCGACGCCGAAGCGCTGCGTATGCAGGGGCTGTTGTTGATGCGCCGCAATGCCGAACGTGATTACACCGAGTTCGCCCGGCTCGCTTCGCTGATGGAGCCGCGGACGGCAGCGAAGGTCCTCGCGGGGATCGATCAGCATTACTGTGTACAGTCCAATCAGAGGTGGGTTTCTAGCCAGCTGGTGCGCAGGCTCGCTGACCCGAAACCCGGCGACGGAGCGATGGAATGCCCCACGGTGCGCAGGCAGTGCCTGTCCGTGGCGGTGGCGATGTTGGAGGATGCGAGGTGACGGTCACGAGCGACGCTCCAGCCGTCTCACCCGACGTGCCCGACGAGCCTTCGGGTTCCGGTGACACCAACTCCAGTTCTGCGGAGAACGTCCAGCCGGGGCGCAGTGACAAGCCGGTAACCCACTGGACCACCTCCGAGATCCTCGATGCCCTGCAAAGCGGCGACCTGTCCGATTGGCAGGCGATCGTCTACGCGCTCAAACGCGATCCCTTCGGACGCACTGCACGCCAGGTGGAAGAAGTGGTGGGCTCCGACGAGCTTTACGGCATTTCGACCGTGCTGCAGGAAGTCCTCACCCGGGCCCGCGACAACCTTGCCGAAGCCGAACAGCGAGAAGCGGCCAACGAGATCAACCTGCTGTTCGAGGCCTCAGGTCTGCGTGAAGCCGAGTTTGCTTCCCGCATAGGTGTTTCAAGTGGCGAGCTCTCCGCATACCTGACGGGCACGACCAGCCCATCGGTTGCGATGCTGGTTCGGATGCGCAGGGTAGCCCGACGGTTCGGGCGCACCCGCCCCCGCGGATGACAATTGCGCCGGTCCGGGTACCTGCGTAACCAATGTCAGTTCCCTGAGAGCTATCCGATCGATATGGCAGCCCGCCTGAATTCGGCCTAACCTCGTGCCATGACCGACGAGACGAAATCTGACGAACCCACGGGCGCGATTTCAGCGCCCACGCACACGCCCCCGCCCGCACCGACCGCCCCCGCCGGTGCACCGAAGCCCCCGCCCACCAATGTCGGCTGGGCAGTCGCGGCCGTTATCTTCTTCTGGCCGTTGGCCTTCAGCGCATTCACCAACGCGCTGAACGTCACCCAGTTCTGGCTCACCGGCCAATTCGACCGAGCTCAAGAATCCTCGGACCGCGCCAAGCTCCTCGGCAAGATCGCCCTGCTGACCGGCCTGGTGCTGTTGTTCCTGTTCATCGCCGTCCGCGTCGCATGCGCCATCTGGTGGCACACGCACGGCGGTGGCGGCGGTGGCTGGGGCCACCACGGCGGCTGGCACCGCACCTGGGATGACGACGGGTGGAACGGCCCAGGCCCCATGGGCCGTCCCGGTCGCGACAACTAGCTAGAAGTCGTCGGGTGCACTGGGTGCAACAGGCCAGCCAAACGCAATGGCGGCCCGTTGCACCGCACCTGCCCTCAGCTCGGTAACCAGGCCGGCTCTGGCCAGCGCCTGCAGGCTCACCCCGCCCATGTAGACGGATCCGAGGTCGCGCACGGTCAGCGCGATATCGGCTTCCTCCGTGGTGATTTCGCAGCTCGCATCGGCCAGACTGCCGCGCAGACGGTAGCGTCCCGAATTCTCCGGCAGGAATTCATCGGTTACCTCCAGCACCACGTCCACCTCGGCGGAGTACCGCCGCTGTGACAGCGCCGCCGGAATGTCGACCAGCCTCACCTGGATCGCATCGCTCACCGCGCACTCCAGCGCCGAATGGTTGGCTACCAAGTAGCGCAGCTCCTCATGTACCGACGCGCCGTGATACTTGATCTTGCGGACCAGATCCATATCCAGCAGATAGCGCCATGTCCGGGCGTAGGCGCGCGGATTGGTGCCCAGCACCTCTTGCACGTGCAACTCGGCGTCGGGCCCGGCGTCACCCCACCCCGGCCTCGGCCGATAGATGCCGAATCCGCTGACTGTTCCGTCTGATTCGTAGTGCAGGACGAAGCGGATCTTGCCGGATTCTTTCTGGCGTTCCTCGTTATCAAGAGTCCAGGAAGCCCACCACTCGGAGGTCCGGGACATTTGGCCGGGCAGTTCCGCGATGGCGTCGTCGTAGACGGTGGGCGCCGACGCCAGGAAGGTTTCAGCGTCTACCTCTTCCAGGGTGCCGTCGCCCAGATCCACATCTGGCCGGAAGGCCAGCTCCTTGACCCGGCCGGACAAATCCGCGGCCTCCGTCGCGACTCCATAGCCAAATCGGCCGTAGATCAACGCTTCCGAGGCGAACAGCATGGCGACGGCCTCGCCGCGCGAGCGGACGTCCTCCAGCTGATGACGCATCATCGCGGTCAACAGACCTCGACGGCGATGCGTCGGCGACACCGTGACCGCGGTGATGGCGGCCACCGGTACGACCGTTCCACCCGGTAGCACCACCTGACGACTGAAGGCCCCCGCTGTCGAGACCCACCTCTTCCCGTTGTGGAATCCGATCATCCGATCCAATTCGGTGAACTTGCGGTGGGCCTCGATCTCGTCCTTCTGCAGGTCCTGCAGAAACACCGAGTACGACGAGGACATGAACGACTCGTAGTCGTCCTCACTGTGGATAGTGCGTAGGGTCAGGTCAGACACATACCCATGTCTACCGTGCCATGCCAAGACCTGTCACTTGAGTTTTCGGTGTGCTGCGCGTGACCAGAAAGGAACCGCGGTGTGGACTGCCCCCGATGACGCGGCAATCGCCCAGATACTGCGCGAAACCAAGACCATTGCCATCGTAGGAGTTTCGGCCAATCCCGACCGGCCTAGTCACGGTGTCTATCGCTATCTGGCAACACACAGCCCCTACCGAATCTTCCTGGTGAATCCGACCATCTCCGAACTCGACGGCGAGGCTGTCTATCCGAGTCTTGAGGCACTGCCGGAGACACCCGACCTGGTCGATGTGTTCCGCCGCCGCGAAGAATTGGCGGGCATCACTCAACAGGCCATCGACATCGGCGCGCGTACCTTGTGGTTCCAGCTCGATCTCGTCGACGTCGACGCCGCGAACAGGGCAACCGATGCCGGGCTGCAGGTCGTCATGGACCGCTGCACCGAAATCGAATTCGCGCGCATCGGTTCGCGTTAGCCCGTAGCGGGCGCAGCGCCGATCCGATCGATCGGCGCGATGTTGTCCACGAGCCAGGAGCCGTCGCGCTTGGCGAGCGTCATCCGCAGCGCCAGCACCGACTCCTCGGGTTGCGTCTTGGCCGCGACGCTGGTGCGTCGCACCAGCGCGGCCGTCACAGCGTCTTCGGGTCCGAGGGCCTCGATGCCGACTGAGATGATCTCACTCTGCTGCGAGATTCCCTTGGCCTTCAGTTCGGCGGTGGCCCGGTCGAAGTCACGCGTGAAGGATTGCCGCTGCCCCTCTGTCATGTGTTCGATGGCCTTGTGCACGTAAGAGTCCGGGCTTCCCGGGGAGAAATTCACCACCGCCTCGGCCACCGCCGTCACGACATCGGTCACGGCCGAACGGTCCGCGTTCCCTTCCCAGTCGGGCACCGTCCAATGCCGGTATCCCACCACCGCGACGGCCAACATCGAGACCGTGGTTAGAGCGACAACTGCGGTGCGCAGCGCAGGGCCATCGTCGTCCGTGCCGACGGTGACCGAATCCCGCCTCGCCAGATAGCCATTCACCGCCACTCCCTGGACGATGAGCATGCACGAAGCCGTACACACCACCACCCACCACGTGGGCCAGCCCAGGATCACACCGAGCTCGACGATCGCCAGCACCGTCGCCAACGGCGCCAGCAGGTCAAAAAGAATGACCCGCAATACATTCCGGCTCATCGGAGCAGCTCCAGACCGGTTACCAGTAGCTGGTCTTCGATTTTCGACACCGCGAGCCGCAGGTGCCACTGGTTGACCTTCGGGGACGCTTTGGCATCCCGCGTCACCGAGGTGGCCACCACCATGACGCGGTCAACCCGCTCCACTGACGGCAGACCGATATCTTCGCCCGGAATCTTTGCGCCGCTCCTGTCGATGACCACTGAATCGATCTCCCCGGCCGCATCGGCGTCGACGGTCCGCGCGAGCTTCACGACACCCGCGATCATCTCCGCCAGATGATCGCTGAGCTGCCCGGCGGTACCGTCCTGCAGTATCTGCATACTGGAATCGACATTGCTCTTCTTCATGTTGATCAGGGCGTTCACCCAGGTCACAGCGGTGTCGAGGACATGGGAGTCATAGCGGTCGCGGGCCTCCTGGCTACGATGCCCGGTGATCACGAGGACTGAAAGCACCAGGGCGACAACCGCGATCACACCAAGAACCGCCGACAGCACGCCGTACCGAGAGAAGACGGGTCCATCCCCACTGCCAAGGCTGCGTACCGGGTCGTCTTCGCTCACGGGCCTCACCCTAGCGACCCGTGCCACCATGGACGGGTGACGACTGAATCCGCGCTGCCAAAATCCGGTATTGACCTGAGCCACCGCGACGAATCCATCCGCCCGCAGGATGACCTGTTCGGCCACGTCAACGGTCGCTGGCTCACCGAATACTCCATTCCGGCCGACCGTGCCGTCGACGGCGCGTTCCGGACTCTGTTCGACCGCGCCGAGGAGCAGGTCCGCGGGATCATCACCGAAGCGAGCGAAGCGGGTGCGGCCGAAGGGACCGAGTCACAGAAGATCGGCGACTTGTTCGCGAGCTTCATGGACGCCAAAACGGTCGCGGCGGTCGGTTTGGCACCGCTGCACCAGGAGCTGGACGGGATCGCCTCGGCGCCCAACGCCACCGCGCTGGCGGCCGTCATGGGCGCCTTGCAGCGGGCCGGCGCGGGCAGCGGGGTGGGCTGCTACGTGGACACGGACGCCAAAGATTCCTCGCGCTACCTCCTGCACATCAGCCAGTCCGGCCTCGGCCTCCCCGATGAGTCCTACTACCGCGAGGAGCAGCACGCGGCAACGCGAGACGCCTACCGCGCCCACATCGCCGCCATGTTCGCGCTGGTCTACGGCGATGGTGACCACACCGACACCGCCGACCGGATCCTCGCGCTGGAGACCAAAATTGCGGCAGCGCACTGGGATGTGGTGAAGCGACGCGACGCCGAGCTGAGCTACAACCTGATGAAGTTCGCCGACCTGGAGCACACCGCACCCGGGTTCGACTGGGCCGGATGGATATCCGGACTGGGGGCCACCACCGGCCAAGTCACCGAATTGGTGGTGCGACAGCCCGACTACCTGACCGCATTCGCCGGCCTGTGGGCCTCGGAGCCGTTGAGCGACTGGAAGCAATGGGCAAGCTGGCGGCTCATCTGTGCCCGCGCGGCGTACCTCACCGAACCGCTGGTGGCCGAGAACTTCGATTTCTACGGACGCACGCTGTCGGGTACCGAGCAGATCCGCGACCGGTGGAAGCGCGGTGTCGCGGTGGTCGAGTCGCTACTCGGCGAGGCCGTGGGCAAGCTGTATGTCGAGCGCCACTTCCCGCCGAATGCCAAGGCCCGCATGGAAATTCTCGTCGACAACCTGCGCGAAGCGTATCGGGTCAGCATCGCCGACCTGGAGTGGATGACACCGGAGACGCGCGAGCGAGCCCTGCAGAAACTCGATAAGTTCACCCCGAAAATCGGCTACCCGGCAGCATGGCGTGACTACTCGATGATCGCCATCCGTCGCGACGATCTGCTGGGAAATGTCCGGCGCGCCACGGCAGCGGAGTGCGATCGAGGTCTGGCCAAGCTTGCGGGCCCGGTCGATCGCGGCGAATGGTTCATGACCCCCCAGACGGTAAACGCCTACTACAACCCGGGCATGAACGAGATCGTCTTTCCCGCAGCGATTCTGCAACCGCCATTCTTCGACGCGGATGCCGACGACGCCGCCAACTACGGCGGCATCGGGGCCGTCATCGGTCACGAGATAGGGCACGGATTCGACGATCAGGGCTCCAAGTACGACGGCGACGGCAACCTGGTCAACTGGTGGACCGACACCGACCGCGACGAGTTCGGTACGCGCACAAACGCGTTGATCAAACAGTACGACGAGTTCGTACCCCGCGAGCTGTCCGATCAGCACGTGAACGGCGCGTTTACCGTGGGTGAGAACATCGGCGATCTGGGTGGTCTCTCGATTGCACTACTGGCCTACGAGATCTCCCTCGGCGGCAACCCGGCTCCCGTCATCGATGGGCTTACCGGTGCGCAGCGAGTGTTCTACGGCTGGGCGCAAGTGTGGCGGACTAAAGCCCGCGAGGCAGAGGCGATCCGGCGCCTGTCGGTGGATCCGCACTCACCACCGGAGTTCCGGTGCAATGGCGTGGTGCGCAACATCGACGCGTTCTACGAGGCCTTCGAGCTGAGCGCCGACGACGAGCTGTTCCTAGAAGCCGATCAGCGCGTACGCATCTGGTCCTGACCTCCCCGACGAGAAAGCCCCCGGCCAATGACCGGGGGCTTTCTCGTATGACGCCGGAGAATCTAGAAGCGCTGCCAGTCGTCGTAACCGTCGTAGTCCTTGTACGGACCACCGGGCGAGTTCTTCACGATCACCGGGTCACCGGGGTGGGACTGGTTGAAGTACCAGGTGGCGTTGTCGGTGCTCAGGTTGATGCATCCGTGGCTCACATCGCGCTTACCCTGATCGCCGACCGACCACGGCGCGGCGTGGACGAAGATGCCGGAGTTGGACAACCGGGTGGCCCAGAACACGTCGAGCTTGTAGCCCTCGGGCGAGTTCGTCGGCACCCCATAGGTTGACGAGTCCATCACCATCTTCTGGAACTTCTCGCTGACGTAGTACGTGCCGTTCTTGGTCTCGTGCTTCTTGTCGTGCTTACCCATCGACATGGGCATGGTGCGCTCGACGACACCGTTGCGCGTGACCGTCATGGTGAAGGTCGCATCGTCGACCGTCGACACGAAGGCATCACCGACCTTGAAGCTCCACCTGGTTCCACCCGCATTCACGTTCACATCGGTGTTCGCAGGCCAGAACTGCGTGGGCTTCCAGCGCAGCTGCTGATCGGTGTACCAGTAGAAGTATCCGGGCACAGACTTCGAGGTCGTGATCTTCACGGCGGCCTCGGCGGCCTTCTTGTCCGTCACCGGAGCGGCGAAGACAATCGTCACGGGCTGGGCTACGCCGACAACGTCACCGTTATTGGGCGAGTTCTTCAGCAACCCCACCGGCAATGGCGGCACATCGCCCGTCGGAGGCGCCCCGGGAGGCGGTGTGGTCGGGGGCGGCGGGGGCGGGACCTCACCCGGAGGGGGTGCATCGGGCGCGGGCGGCGGTGGCGGCAGTTCCCACGGCAGCGGCGGAGGTGGCGGAAGCTCACCGGGGGGCGCCGGTGCTTCGATGCCCGGATCACCGGGATCACCCGGTTCTGCGAGGGCAGGAATCACGCCGGCACCCAGCAGTCCTGCGACACAGACACCGCTGACGAGGGCGCGCCGGAACCAACGAGTTAAGACAAGCATGCTCACTCCTGTAGACACGACACATCCAGTGTGTCATAGGGTTCGTCGCCACCAGGCAACACGATGTTTCACCTGCTCGAGAAAACGACTCTTGACCAGGTCTTATCGCCGTTGATGAGAAAAGGTCACATTCATAACCCCGTGGGGGTACCTGAGGTGACACAGCACGCCGGGTGGCTGATGGGGATGCCCAGGTCACCCGCCCAGCTAAGCGCTCCCGACAGTTTACCGGCTCAGGGCCCGGGCGATGAGCATCAGCTGCACCTCGCTCGTCCCTTCGCCGATCTCCAGGATTTTGCTGTCGCGGTACTGGCGGGCGACCGGAGTCTCGTTCATGAACCCCGCTCCCCCGAAGATCTGAGTGGCATCCCGGGCGTTGTCCATGGCCGCTTCACTGGCGATTAGCTTGGCGATCGAGGCTTCGGTCTTGAACGGCTTGCCCGCCAGCAGCAACGCGGCAGCGTGGTAATAGGCCAGACGCGCGGTATGCGTGCGGGCCTGCATCCGGGCGATCTTGAACGACACCGACTGATAGTCGATGATCGCGCTGCCGAAGGCCGGGCGGCTGCGCGCATAGCGCAGGCTTTCGTCGACGCACCCCTGCGCGGCACCGGTCGCCAACGCCGCGATCGCGATTCGCCCCTCATCGAGAATGCGCAGAAATCCCGCGTACCCACGGCCACGTTCACCCAACAGGTTGTCGTGGGGCACCCGTACGTCGTCGAAGCTCAGAGGATGCGTATCCGAGGCATTCCAGCCCACCTTGTCGTATCCAGGTTCGACGGTGAATCCCGGTGTGCCCGCCGGTACGTGAATGACGGAGATCTCCGGCGATCCGTCCGCCGAACGTCCGGTCACTGCCGCGACGCCCACCACCGCCGTGATATCCGTCCCGGAGTTGGTGATAAATGCCTTGGAGCCGTTGATGATCCAGCTGCCATTGTCCTCAACGGCCCGGGTACGAATCGATCCGGGAATGTCGGTGCCACCTCCGGGTTCGGTCAAACCGAAGGCCGCCAACGATTGTCCGGAGGACAGTTCGGGAAGCCAGCGCTGCTTCTGCTCTTCGCTGCCAAATCGGTAGATCGGCATGGCGCCCAACGACACCGCCGCCTCAAGGGTGATGGCCACGCTCTGGTCCACCCGGGCCAGCTCCTCCAACGTCAGGCATAGTGCGAAGTAGTCGCCGCCCATGCCGCCGTACTCCTCCGGGAACGGCAGACCGAACAACCCCATGTCACCCATCTGCGCGACCACCGCATACGGGAAGGTCTTGGTGGCGTCGTGGTGTGCGGCAACCGGCGCCACCACCGAATGAGCGAATTCCTCAACGGTTTTGCGCAGCGATTCGTACTCGTCCGGCAGCTCCGCGGTGCTGAATGTCATGCTCTTCCCTCCTCGGGGTCGATGGTCGGGTGGATGGTGGCCAAGAGTTGGTCGACCGCCACCTGGTCGCCGACAGCCACCGAAACGGCGACTGTTCCGGCTATCGGTGCGCGCAAGGTGTGTTCCATCTTCATGGCCTCGATTACGACAACCGGGGCATCGCGTTCGACGACGGTGCCTGTGCTCACCGACACCACCCGGACGACTCCGGGCATAGAGCTACGGATCTCGCCGTCCTCGTCCTCACCGTCGTGGTGCCGCAGCCGTGGTTCGGGTGCGATATCCGCGTGCCAGGTCCCGTCCTGGGTTGCGATCCACGCCGCGGCACCGGTCTGTACCGCATCCGCACGGTACAGCTGACCGGCGAACTCGACGCTCACATGTCCTGTCGTGCAATGAGCTCTGGCCGGTGTCGGCTCGCCGTCTCCGATGCCGACTTTGGCCGTCGGGTCGCCCCAGAGCCGAACCAGTTCGGCAGACTCCCCGATCCGGAGCCGATACGAACGCGCCGCATGTTCACCGATACGCCACCCGGACTTGCTGTTCCACAATGTTCCGGTGCCGGATTTGCCGTCCAACAAGGCCGAAGCGGCCAACCACACCCAGGACGGTACGGCCGGAGGGTGGTAATCGGAGGCTATCTTGTCGAGCAGCGCCGTATCGATATCTCCCGAAAGCACAACAGGGTTCGTAACCAGCGCGCGCAAGAAGTCGATGTTGGTGCCCACCCCGAGTATCCGAGTCTCGGCCAGAGCCAGGTCGGCTTCGGCAAGCGCGGTCTCGCGGTCGGCCGCATGCGCGATGACCTTGGCCAGCATCGGATCGAACCGAGAACCCACCACCGATCCCGTCGTCAATGCTGTGTCCGTACGTGCGCTGCCCGAAAACCTTGCCAGTGCAACCGTTCCACCGGTCGGCAGGAACTCACGGGCCGGGTCCTCCGCATACACCCGCGCCTCGATGGCATGGCCGGTCAACGAGATCTGCTCTTGCGTCAACGGGAGCCGTTGTCCGTCCGCGACCAGGAGCTGCCACCGCACCAGGTCGACACCGGTCACCATCTCGGTGACCGGATGTTCCACCTGCAGCCGAGTGTTCATCTCCATGAAGTAGTAGGACTCAGGACTGTCGCTGTCCAGGATGAACTCGACCGTCCCGGCACCGAAATATCCGACACTGCGCGCGATCTGGCATGCGGTCTGCCCCATCGCGGCCCGTAGTTCCGGCGTCAGCAGTGGTGACGGCGCCTCTTCGATGACCTTCTGGTGCCGGCGTTGCAGACTGCATTCGCGCTCGCCCAGGTGCACCACATTGCCGTGGGTGTCCCCGAAGATCTGAACCTCAATATGTCTGGGGCGGGCCAGGTAGCGCTCGATCAGCAAGGTGTCGTCGCCAAAGATCGCGGTGGCCTCGCGCCGGGAGGCGACGAGCGCATCGGGCACCTGACTCAGGTCCTGCACCACCCGCATGCCCTTGCCGCCGCCACCCGCGGACGGCTTGATGATCAGCGGGGTACCGATCTTCTCTGCCGCGGCGACCAGCTCGGCATCCGAGAGGGCGCCCACGCTGCCCGGCACGACCGGCTCGCCGGCCGCGGCAACCGTGTCCTTGGCCCTGATCTTGTCGCCCATCGCATCCATGGCTTCGGCAGGCGGTCCGATGAAGACGATGCCCGCCGACTGACATGCGCGGACGAAATCGGCGTTTTCCGAGACGAATCCGTACCCGGGGTGAATGGCGTCGGCACCGGCCTGTTTGGCAGCGCTGATGATCGCATCGATATCGAGATAGCCTGCGGAATCCGCACCGAGGCCCACCGCGGCGTCACAGGCAGCGAGGTGGTCGGTGTCCGCATCGGTATAGATCGCGATGGAGCGAATTCCCATGGCTCGCAGTGTTGATGCGATGCGGACCGCGATCTCGCCGCGGTTGGCGATAAGTACTGAACGAATCACTGACTGCACCTTCTGTTCTTCGCGCAAGCGGCCCCCGCAAGCGGGAGGTACCCCCACATCACCGTCACATCCTGAAGACGCCGTAGGAAACCGGTTCCAGCGGTGCGTTGGCGCAGATGCCCAGCGCCAGTCCGAGCACCGTTCGGGTGTCGGCGGGGTCGATGACCCCGTCATCCCATAGGCGTGCCGTCGAGTAGTACGGATTGCCTTGCCGTTCATACTGTTCACGTATCGGCGCCTTGAACGCTTCCTGCTCGTCCTCCGTGAACTCCTTGCCCGATGCCGCGCCTTGATCAGCGCGCACCGTGGCGAGTACCGAGGCAGCCTGTTCGCCACCCATCACCGAGATACGGGCGTTCGGCCACATCCAGAGGAATCGCGGCGAGTACGCCCGCCCACACATCGAGTAGTTGCCGGCCCCGTAGGAGCCCCCGATCACCACGGTCAGCTTGGGCACCCGCGCACACGCCACCGCGGTGACCATCTTTGCCCCATGTTTAGCGATACCGGCAGCCTCGTAATCGCGGCCCACCATGAACCCGGAGATGTTCTGCAAGAACACCAGCGGGATACATCGCTGATCGCAGAGCTCGATGAAATGAGCTGCCTTCATAGCACTTTCGGCGAACAGCACGCCATTGTTCGCGATGATCCCGACCGGGTGTCCGTGCAGCCGCGCAGTTCCCGTCACCACCGACTTTCCGTACTCCGCCTTGAACTCGGTGAAGGTGCCGCCGTCGACCAACCTGACGATCACTTCGTGCACGTCATACGGAATGCGCGGATCGGTGGACACCACGTCATACAGCGTGTTCGGGTCCCGTTCCGGGGCAATCGTTTCAACAACCGGCCACGGCGCCTCCACCCTGGGCGCCAGCGTCGACACGATGCGACGCACGATCCGCAGAGCATCCTTGTCGTCGGAAGCCAGGTGGTCGGTCACCCCCGAGGTACGCGAATGCAGGTCGCCGCCGCCGAGCTCCTCGGCGGTCACCACCTCGCCGGTGGCAGCCTTCACGAGCGGCGGACCACCCAGGAAGATCGTGCCCTGTTTGCGCACGATAACGGCCTCGTCGCTCATCGCCGGCACATACGCGCCGCCCGCGGTGCAACTGCCCAGCACGGCGGCGATTTGCGGAATTCCCTTGGCGCTCATTGTGGCCTGGTTGTAGAAGATCCGGCCGAAGTGCTCGCGGTCCGGGAACACCTCGTCTTGCTTCGGCAGGAAGGCGCCACCGGAGTCGACCAAATAGATGCAGGGCAGCCGGTTCTGCAGCGCGACTTCCTGGGCGCGCAAATGCTTCTTCACCGTCATCGGGTAATAGGTGCCGCCCTTGACCGTCGCGTCATTAGCCGCAATAACGCATTCACGCCCCGAGACGCGGCCGATACCGGCGATCATGCTCGCCCCGGGAGCGTCATCGTCGTACATGCCGTTGGCCGCCAGCGCAGATAGTTCCAGGAACGGGCTGCCCGGATCGAGGAGCGCCTCGACACGATCGCGCGGCAGGAGCTTGCCCCGGTCCACATGTCGCTGCCGGGACTGTTCGGTGCCCCCGAGCGCCGCATGCGCGAGCCGCTCCCGCAGCTCGGCGACGAGCCGGGAGTGCTCAGCCCTGTTCTGCTCACCCACCAGAGTCATACCCAGCTCCGAAGTCTTGAAATTTCAGTTAATGAAGATTAACTTGTTTTAAGATAATCTTCATTAACTGATTTGTCTAGACCGCACCGCCCGAGAAGGTTTGATGACCAACCTGATACCCGAGTCGGCAACTCCGAATAAGCGCGAACGCGCCAAGGCGGATCGCCGGGATCAGCTGCTGACTGCCGCGGCCCGGCTGCTGGCCATGCGCGGATACGCACGAGTGCGATTGGAAGATCTCGGCTCGGCCGTCGGGATCAGCGGCCCAGCGATCTACCGGCACTTCCCGAACAAGGAAGCGCTGCTCGTGGACCTGCTCACCGATATCAGCCGCCGGCTTCTGGAAGGTGGGACGGCCGTCGTGGAAGGGGCGGCAACGGCACCTCAAGCGCTATCGGGTCTCATCGATTTCCACCTCGACTTCGCGCTCAGCGAGAGCGATCTCATCCGGGTACAAGACCGCGACCTTGACTCGCTACCGGAGAGCGCGCGTCGTCAGGTACGCCAATATCAGCGCCGCTACGTTGAAGCCTGGGTGCAGCTGCTCTGCCAGGTCGATCCCGACCTCGACGAATCGGACGCTCGGATCAAGGCACACGCCGCCTTTGGTCTGCTGAACTCCACGCCCTACAGCGCCGGTCGATCAGCGCCGGCACAGACGCGGGCGGTGTTGCGGCAGATGGTGGTCGCCGCACTGGGCTCCTAGCTGCGTACCAGCCGGGCGATCGCCGCTGAGGCCTCTGCCAGCTTCTCCTCGGCGTCGGCACCGCCGTCGGCAACGGCATTGGAGACGCAATGACCCAGGTGCTCGTCGAGTAGTCCGAGTGCAACCGACCGCAACGCGCTCTGCGCGGCGCTGATCTGCGTCAGCACGTCGATGCAGTACTTGTCCTCATCGATCATCTTGGCGATACCGCGTACCTGCCCCTCGATGCGCAGGAGCCGCTTGGCGTAGTCATCCTTTTTCAGCGAGTAACCGTGTCCGGTCGAAGTCTTGGTGGTCATGTTCATTATCCCTTGAGAAGGCCTTGCATCGTGTCGATCTCAGGCTGCTGATTATCGATGATCTGTTGCGCCAACTGCTTTGCCGAAGGGTACTGGCCCCCGGAGAGTTCCGCATTCGACATGGCGACGGCGCCCTGGTGGTGAGCGATCATCGACTGCAGCCACAGCTGGTCGAAGACCTCGCCATTGAGGGTCTTCATCCGGTCCAACACCGGCGTGTCCACCATGCCAGGCATGTGCCCCGCGGGGTCATGTCCCTCGGGCATGAGGGGCTGGCCCCAGTTCTTGAGCCACTCGGTGAAGGTGTCGATCTCGGGCTGCTGCGCGGTCTCGATGTTATTCGCCAGCTCCAACACCGCCGGGTTGGCGGTGCGTCCCTCTGTCAACTTGGACATCTCGATGGCCTGCTGGTGATGCATGATCATCTGCTGAGCGAACGTCACATCAGCATCGTTGTGATCGGACGCCGGAGCCGTCGCGGGGTTGGTATCGAGTGTCGTCGTCATCCCCGACATTCCGGAATGTCCCGAATGCTCAGGCTTCGTCTCGCTCCCGTTTTTCGAGCCCGTATTTCCCGAGCTACACGCTGACAGAATCAGCACCGCAGCAGCAGCGCCGGCAAGGATCGCAGTCCGAGTTCGGTTTCGCATGCCACTATCGTAGCCCAGATACCCCCGTAGGGTACAAGGTCCTGGCGGGGCATACCCCTCGCGGGTACAGCGCCCTAGGCGACCGACTCCTCCAGCTGCGTCAATGCCTCCTCCAGGTGCGTGAGGATGCGCTGCAGATGCGGCACACTCGTGCGGCATCCGGTTAGCCCGAAATGCATCGATGACCCGCTGCTGGTGCAGGTGATGTTCAACGCCACGCCGTCGATCGGAATGGACGCCGGGTAGCAGCCGTCCATCTCGAACCCGTTCCAGAACATGTCGGTACGCGGGCCGGGGACATTAGAAATGATCACGTTGAACGCAGGAGCGGCGCGGTCCACCAGACCCGGGACGGCACCGGTCAGCGCCGGAGCACCGTTGAGCGCACCGACCAGCATCCTCTGCAAGGGTGTCATCTCCGAGAGCACTGACTTGGCAGCCTGCACTGAGTCCCGGATCGCGCTGAACCGCTCCAGCGGATCCGGCTTGTCGGTCGCCAGGTTGGCCAGCAGCGCGGTGATCGAGTTCCCCGCGTTCTGGTCCCCCTCGGCCCGGATCGACACCGGGCACATGGCGATGAGCGGTTTGGCGGGAAGCGCGTTCTGTTCTTCCAGATACGTGCGCAACGCACCCGAGCACATGGCCAGCACCACGTCGTTCACGGTGCCGCCTAGCGCTTTGCCAGCCTCCTTGATCCTCGTCATCGACCAGGTTTGCGCTGCGAATCGCCGCGCGCCTCCTATCGAGACATTCAGCATCGTGTGCGGTGCCGACAGCGGCCGGACAAGCTGCGGGTCCGACAACGCGTGGCGTCCGTACTTGAGCAGACCGGGCGGAATGGACACAACCTGTCGCACCGCGCCGGCCGCACCCCTGACCAGATCCAGCGCCGAGGTGTTCGTGGTGCTCACGATGCTGCTCTTGGCGCGCCGCTTGGCCGGGGCCCACACGGCCTGACAATCGCGCGCATCGGGATCATCGGAGAGCGAACGCATCATCATCCGCAGCGCGCCGACACCATCGATCACCGCATGGTGCATCTTGGTGTAGACGGCCAAACGTCCATCCGAAAGCCCTTC
The DNA here is from genome assembly GCA_002013415.1 of Mycobacterium sp. D16Q14. Classification (GTDB taxonomy): domain Bacteria; phylum Actinomycetota; class Actinomycetes; order Mycobacteriales; family Mycobacteriaceae; genus Mycobacterium. The sequence goes on along the minus strand of MAEX01000010.1, from coordinate 120,134 downwards.
CACCACATGCATTTCCCACAATGGACGGTGCCTGTCCAGCGGGGAGCTATGCCAGCGGGAGGTGACGGTCAACAGTTCACGCACCCGGGCCGGGCGGGGAAGTGCCGAGCGGCGCACGTGGTACTCCCAGTCGACCTCGTCGTCGATGATCCAGGTGATGTTGCCCATCACGGCCAGCGGTTGCCCGGGTCGTTTGCGGAAGTCCGACGACACCTCGGTGGTGGACATCAGCTGTTCGTAGAACACCTCGGCGTAGTCCGGGCCCACGTCAGCAGGCGGTTTGAACAGCTGAAGGCCGCCGACATGGAAGGGATGCTCACGCGTCTCGCCGATGAGGAACATCGAGTCGCTGACCGGCATAAATGGCATGGCGGCCATGCTGCCACTTTGCTCGGCTTCCGGAGGCGGAATCCGCGGCGATGAGCTGCTGGCGCGAAGAGCGAATCCCCTTTGACCGGCTAAGTAGCCACCGGGGATACTTAGGCCCATGTCAGCCCACGACGCACCCGATATCAAGCCGCGTAGTCGCGACGTCACCGATGGTCTGGAGAAGACCGCCGCCCGTGGAATGCTGCGCGCGGTAGGCATGGGTGACGACGACTGGGTCAAGCCGCAGATCGGCGTCGGTTCGTCGTGGAACGAGATCACCCCGTGCAACATGTCCCTGCAGCGCCTGGCCCAGTCGGTCAAGGCGGGCGTGCATGCCGCCGGCGGATACCCCCTCGAATTCGGCACCATCTCGGTGTCCGACGGCATCTCGATGGGCCATGAGGGCATGCACTTCTCGCTGGTGTCCCGCGAGGTGATCGCCGACAGCGTCGAGACCGTGATGCAGGCGGAACGGCTCGACGGGTCCGTGCTGCTGGCCGGATGCGATAAATCGATCCCCGGAATGCTCATGGCCGCAGCGCGTTTGGATCTGGCCTCGGTGTTCTTCTACAACGGGTCGATCATGCCCGGCAAGGCCAGGCTGACCGACGGCACCGAGAAGGAAGTCACCATCATCGACGCCTTCGAGGCCGTCGGCGCCTGCGCACGCGGGCTGATGTCGCGCGCGGACGTCGACATCATCGAGCGTGCCATCTGTCCGGGTGAGGGTGCGTGCGGCGGCATGTACACCGCCAACACCATGGCCAGTGCCGCCGAGGCCCTCGGCATGTCATTGCCGGGCAGCGCCTCTCCTGTTGCGATCGATAAGCGGCGCGAAGAGTACGCACGCAAGTCCGGAGAGGCCGTGGTGGAGATGCTGCGCCGCGGAATCACCGCGCGCGACATCCTGACCAAGGAGGCCTTCGAGAACGCCATCGCCGTGGTGATGGCGTTCGGCGGGTCCACCAACGCGGTGCTGCACCTGCTCGCCATCGCCAAGGAGGCCGAGGTCGACCTGACGCTGGCCGACTTCACGCGCATCGGCAACAAGGTTCCCCACCTGGCCGACGTGAAACCCTTTGGACGCCATGTGATGAAGGACGTTGATGAAATCGGCGGGGTGCCGGTGGTGATGCGGGCTCTGCTGGATGCCGGGCTGCTGCACGGCGACTGCCTCACGGTCACCGGCCAGACCATGGCGGAGAACCTCGCACATATCGCACCGCCGGATCCGGACGGCAAGGTGCTGCGCGCCATGAACAACCCCATCCATCCGACGGGTGGCATCACCATCTTGCACGGCTCACTGGCACCGGAGGGTGCCGTGGTGAAGTCGGCCGGCTTTGAGTCGGACGTGTTCGAAGGCACCGCACGGGTTTTCGAGCGGGAGCGGGCCGCACTCGATGCCCTCGAGGATGGCACCATCACCCACGGCGATGTCGTCGTCATCCGCTACGAGGGCCCCAAGGGCGGCCCCGGTATGCGCGAGATGCTGGCCATCACCGGCGCCATCAAGGGTGCCGGCCTGGGCAAGGACGTGCTGCTGATGACCGATGGTCGCTTCTCCGGCGGCACCACCGGTCTGTGCGTTGGGCACATCGCGCCGGAGGCCGTTGATGGCGGGCCGATCGCGTTCGTCAAAGACGGTGACCGCATCCGGCTCGATGTCTCCAACGGCAAGCTGGACCTGCTTGTCGACGAGGCTGAAATCGAGAAGCGCCGTGAGGGATTCGAGCCGCTGCCACCGCGGTACAAGACTGGAGTGCTGGCCAAGTACACCAAGCTGGTGCAGTCGGCGGCCGTCGGAGCCGTCTGCGGCTAGACCTTCCGGCCTCTCCCGGGCGCCAGCTCGTCGTCCTGCTGAGCCTATGACGCCAACATCCCATGGCCGAGGTAAATCTTCCGGCTAAGGGAGGCGTGCGGGATCGCGATAACGCTGCGCGTTCCGTGCGATTTCCCCGGGCTCCGGAAGCGGCTCCTGACTATCGAGGTAGACGCCCCCCGCGCGCAGGTTGTCTTCGACGATGAGCCAAATCCGCCGGACCAGACTCTCGATCAACCGCTCTTGGGAGACCTCCCCGGGCTGGTCAAGCCAGTAACTCACCGAGGTCTCGGCCATTCCGACGATGCCCATCGCCAGGAGCTCGGTATCGGTATCGATCCCAAACGCCTCGAGGTAGACAGCGAACACCCGCGAAAGATGCTGTCCCGTCGACATTTTGATATCAGCGATAGCGTCGGGTGTGTCCGATCCCTCCGAGAGCGAGCAGCGCGCCAGGTACCGATACAGGTTGCGGTGCCCGACCAGAAAACGCACGTACGCACCGATACCCGCGTCGATGATCTGTGCCATCGAACCGAGCGGCTGCCATACGGGCTCAAGCTCGGCGATGATCATGTCACTGGCCCGCTGAGCGACGGCACGCTGCAAGTCCGCCGCGTCGCTGAAATGCCGATAGAGCTTTGTTCGGGTGACCCCGACGTACACCGCGATCTGCTCCGTGGACGTCTGCGGTCCGTGCTCGGCAATGGCGGCCAGGGCGGCCTCGACGAACTCGGCCCGGCGCCGTTCGCGCTGGCCATCCCACCTGCCAGCGGGGAGTTCTTGGCTGTCGGGCTGCACGAAGCTCACTCTAGCAATGGGGTGGTACGTCACGTACCATGTGACCCACCGAACACATCACTATCCGACTTCGATTAGAGCGCGAGCTGAATTCCATGACCGACGTACAGATCGAATCCCCCGTCGACCAGGCACTAGAGGACTTGGCCGAAGGCGAAAAGGCTTGGGCCGAAACCTCGTTGGCCGATCGTTTGCAACTGTTGGCGGATACTCGCCAGCGCGTGATCGACAACGCCCAGCAATGGGTGCACGCCGCGGCATTCCAGATCAAGAAGCTCGATCCGGAATCCCCGCTGGTCGGCGAGGAGTGGATCTCGGGCCCGTACGCCGTCGCGGGGGCCATCGCCGCCCTGATCGCCAGTCTGGAGCAGCTCCAAGCCGGGCACAGCCCGCTTCGCGACGCCAAGTTCGGTGTCACCCCCGGTGGACGTACGACGGTTTCGGTGTTGCCGCTCAACATCTTCGACAGCCTGCTGCTGTCGGGATTCAGTGCCGAGCTATGGCTGCAGCCCGGCGTCGATCAGGCCGAGGCCCTGCGCACCGCGGGCCTGGCGCAACGCGATCCCAGCCACACCCACGGTGTCGGCGCCGTGCTCGGTGCCGGCAACATCACCTCGATCGCGCCCCTGGACACCCTGTATGAGCTGTTCGCCAACAACCGTGTGGTCGCACTGAAGCTCAATCCCATCACCGACCCGCTGTTGCCGGTGTTCACCCAGGTGCTGCAGCCCTTCATCGCGATCGGCGCGGTGCGGATTCTGACCGGTGGAGCCGATGTCGGTACCTACCTGGTGCACCACCAGCTGGTCGATCACGTCCACATGACCGGCAGCTCGGTCACCCACGACGCGATCGTGTTCGGCACCGGTGACGAGGGCGCACAACGCAAGGCCGCCAACCAGCCGGTCCTGGACAAGGCCATCACCAGCGAGCTCGGCGGCGTTTCGCCGACCATTGTGGTGCCCGGCACGTGGAGCTCATCCGATATCGAGTTCCAGACCCGCCACATCGCCACCCAGCGGTTGCACAACAACGGTTACAACTGCATCGCGTCGCAGGTCGTGGTGCTCTCCAAGGCATGGCCACAGCGCGAGGAGTTCCTCGCCGCGCTGCGCAAGGCCGTCGACGAGGCACCGCCCCGGCCCGCCTACTACCCCGGTTCGGACGCCCGGGTGACCGGTGCACAACAGTCCTACCCCAATGCCGAGCGCCTCGGCCAGAACGGCGCACGAGTGCTCGTCGTCGACCCCGACGATCGCACGGCCCTGCTGCGTACCGAGTACTTCGGGCCGGTCCTCGGCGTCATCGAACTCGACGTCGCCAATGACCCGGATGGAGCCCTCTTCGTTCAGGAGGCGGCCCGGGTCGCCAATGATGAATTCGTCGGAACCCTCGGCGTGAACGTCCTCGCGCATCCCGACACCATCAAGGCGCTCGGATCGGATTTCGACACCCTGGTCGAAAACCTGCGGTACGGCACCGTGGCCATCAACGCCTGGACCGGCGTGGGCTACCTGACCCCCTCCGCCACCTGGGGCGCGTTCCCCGGCCACGTCCTGAACGACGTACAGAGCGGCATCGGCGTCGTGCACAACGGTTTCCTCGTCGAAAAGCCGGAACGCACCGTGGTACGCGGCCCCTTCCGGCCGTTCCCGCGGTCTTTTGCACATGGAGAATGGGCACTGTCCCCGAAGCCACCGTGGTTCGTGAGCAATGCGACAGCGGCGGGCACCGGCGAGTTGCTCGTCGACTTCGCCAGTAAGCCCAGCCTGCTGAAGGTGCCGAAGATCTTCATTTCCGCACTCCGCGGCTGAGAATTTACGACGGCCACCTAATGGTGGTCGTCGGGGTAAATATCCGTGTGGGACTGATCCGCGGGGACGTAGGCGCAGGGAATCGCCATGGTGCGGGCCGGCGGGGCGGCACGTAGGTGAAAATGTCGATGAAGTACGCGATTCCACCGACGAGGCTGGCCAGACCGCACACCAGCAAGATCAAATCCCACGGATCGAATGTCGCTGTGCCCGGATCCGCGGCCATGTACACGTACACCACGCGGATAAACATGATGATCAGCGAGGCTCCGCCGATCACGGCGAGAATCGAGAAACACGTGTACACGAGGGCCTTGTGGTGGGAGCCGCCTGCGTAGGCGACGGCGTTGCCCCAGCGACTGGCCATAAGTGCGCCCAAGCCGAGTATGGCGGGGACACTCACCCCGACGACGATCTTCCCGAGCACATCGCGATAGTCGACAAGCGCCATTACCGACTCCTTCGGCCGCGACGACAGCGGGTTAGGAGTTAATACCACGAGGCTCGCCCCCGCGACTCAAAATCCAGGAAACGGGCGTACCCTCACGGAAGTGACTCTCTCCCAATCAGTGTGGACCGACACCGACGACTACCTGGAGCGCACCGTCACCACCGACGCGGCCGAGCTGGACCACATCCGGCAGGCGCAGCAGGAAGGCGGCCTACCCGATATCGCGGTATCCGCCGCGCAGGGCAAGTTCCTGTACCTGTTGGCGACGATTGCCAAGGCCGGCCGGGTGCTGGAAATCGGCACGCTCGGCGGATACAGCACCGCATGGCTCGCCAAGGCGGTCGGCCCTGACGGCGCGGTGGTGACGCTGGAGTTCGATCCCAAACACGCCTCCGTCGCGCGGGCAAGTCTGGAGCGCGCCGGACTCGCCGAACGGGTGGAGGTCCTGGTGGGCCCAGCGCTCGATTCGCTGCCCTCGGTCGAGGGGCCATTCGATCTGGTGTTCATCGATGCCGACAAATCCAACAACCCGAGCTATCTCGATTGGGCACTGCGGCTCACCCGGCCCGGATCAGTCATCGTGGTGGACAACGTGATTCGCTGGATTGCGGAAGAAGGCACGAACGCCGAAGGGACTCGCCAGGCTTTGGAGCGGCTGGGCTCTGATCCACGTCTAGATGCCACCGCGCTGCAGACGGTGGGTGTCAAGGGCTGGGACGGGCTGGCAATCGCCGTCGTGCGCTAGCGCACACCCTCGCGCGCATACACGGTGCGCAGGACGAACTCCACCTCCGGCCCCATGGCCAGCCCCGCCAGCTCGGCATAGAGCGTTACGAACCCGTGCCCGTGCGCTGGGCCGTCCTGGGGGCACAGGTGGTGCGCCAGCTCGTGCAGGATCACCAGTTCCCGCATGGCCCAGGCGCTCCCGTTGCGATCGTCGGGAACTGCGATGGCCGCCCGGTCTCCGTCGCGCTCGTAATGCGCAGCCGTCGCGCCGCGACGGGCACGCACCGTGACGGGTCCGGCGGTCCATCTACTCGCCACGAGGGCCAGCACGTCATCGACATAACGCTGCACCGATTCCACCGACGCGAAGCGCGCCTCGGGCGGGAGCGTCAACCTGGTGCCGAAGAAATCGATATCGCGCTGACTGTGAGTCGCCGCCCGCTCGAACATGGTGCGCACGAACTCCTCGGCCGCGTAGACCTTGGCGCGCTGAGAATCACGTGGCCGTGGCTGATCGCTCAGTTCTGCTCCAATGCGCCACGGGCACCAGCCAATTCGGAGCTGCTGCCAAGCCTGGCCCGCCGCCCGGCACGATCACCCGCGCGACGGGCGTGCGAGGAGTAACCGGCCTGCGCACTCACCGCGCGCCACCGCCCGCGTGCCGTCGAGGTGCCCTTATAGAAATCACGCAGCTCGATGTCCTTGTCACGCAGCACCAGTTCGGTTCCCGTGCCGCGCTTCTCGGTCTTCACCGCCTCGGCGCGCGCCTCCTGCCGGGCATCGGAGAGCCGCTGCCCCACCCGCGTGCCGAACGCCAGCTGGAAGTTCAGACGGGCCGTAATGGTCGGGGTGGGCCGGTGCGCGCCGGAACCGATGTAAGTGTCCGAGGCCCTGACCATCTGGACCACCAGGCTGGCGTAGAGCGCGTGGACGGCGTCGATGTCCTCGGCGAAACCGTAGGCATACACATACGTCGAGTTGGACGCGACATCGCACGTGACGTCGTTGGCGCCGGCGATCAACGCGAACAGGTTGACGTAGGTCCGCAGGCCGCGGGTGCCCGCCTCGCCGATGGTGATGGTGCGCTGGGTGGGCCGCGCCTGCGCGTCTCGCTTGGCCGAGTGCGCCCGGGCGACCGCCAGGTCGATCGAGGTCGCGGTGGCCAGTCGCTGTGCCGCCGCCATGAAGGCCTCGGCCTCGTGCGCGTTGTCGGTGCCCTCGGCCTGACGGAGCAGAGCGGCGATCCGCGAGAGCTGCTTGTCCTCTGTCACGAAGGCCAGGTTAGGCGAGCCGGGCGACATACCGCGGCAGCAAGCATCCCCCGCACTTCTGACAACCATGGTTGTCAAGTCGTTCGGGGTTGTGTTTCGAAAGCCACACACAAGACATGGGGAGAAGTGGAGGCCGCGCGACCCTTCAGGAAAATGCCGTACTGCCCGCGGCATACGCGGAGAATCTCGCGAACCCGGCGTCGGCGCACACGGGCGTGCGGAACGCTCTCCGCCGCTGGACGGGGTTCGATCTCACCCCGTCCGACGAGCTGGTGCGCCAATACGGGGCAGGTCTGTGGATAACCGATCCGGTCGCCGAACGCTTCGTGGATGAGGTCAACTACGGGCAGATCGGCCCGGCAGGCGGCCGAGCGCTCCTTGACCACGCCCTCAGCGAGGGAATCGGCGCCGTCGAGGACGCGCCCGAATCGATGCGGGCGTTGTTCGCCGAGTTCGACACGCTGCCCCCATGGGCCGATCCGGAGCTCATCGAGGCCGGGGCGGCGGTGGGGCTATGACTGTGGGCCGTCGGTTATCTCACGACTCGATCGGAAATGGTTGCGGCCCTGTACTTTTGTCGATACCTGGGCTATCTGCTCGGGGTGCGGTGCGATGACATCTACCCCAAGACGGTCGCCGACGCGGTACGGATTCTGCATCACTTCGACGCCACCCGCGTCTATGACGGTGGGGACGCCTCACGTGAGCTCGTGGAGTCGTTCGTTCCGTCGTTCACGCCGAGCCCCGGCTCATCACCAGCCAATCGCCTCCGGGGACTGTTCCACCCGCAACTGCAGGCAGGTTTCACGAGACTGTTCATGCTGCCGTGGAACCGCAGGCTCTATCGGATCCCCATCGGCTGGCTCGGCACCGCTGCACTTGTCGCTCGTGCCCCGTTTATCGCCGGGACAGAACTCGCCCGCCACGTTGTCCCCGCCGTAGACCGCCGCTGGCAGGACGGCAAGACGCGGCGCTGGGAACACTGGATCGACTGGCAGTCGGATGCGCACACCCATGACTTCCGCGATCTGTCACAGATGCGCAGATAGCGGCCGCTGTCCCGTCAGAGGCGCGCGTCGATCCAGGACACCACCTCGTCGAGCACGAGTTCCTTATCGAACTCGTTGAAGATCTCGTGGTAGAGGCCATTCCAGATCTTCAGCGTCGCGTCGGGTGCCGCTTCGGAGAGCCACACGCTGCCTTCGGGCGCCGTCAGACGGTCGTCTTCGCCGTGCATCGTCAGCACCGGACGCTTCAGGCCGGCGGCACGCTGGCGCATCGTCTTTCCCACACCCAACAGTGCCCGGCCGATCCCCGCTGGCACCCGGCCGTGATGGACCAACGGGTCCGCGTTGTACGCGGCGATGATCGCCGGATCGTGAGAGATCGCGTTGACATCGAGCTTCTGCACCGGCAGCCCGGGCATCAGCCGTCCCACCACCGGGGCCACCAGTGTCAGCACATACGGCAATCCCACCTGCGCGGCGATCGCGGGCCCGGACAGCACCATCAGGTCATAGCGGTCCTGGTGGTCCACTCCGTAGGCGAAGACAATCCCACCGCCCATGCTGTGTCCCAGCACGATGCGCTTCAGGCCGGGGTACTCGCGTGCCGCGATATCGACCAGGGTGCCGAAGTCGTCGGTGTACTCCGAGATGTCCCTGACGTACACGCGCTTGCCACCAGAACGGCCATGGCCGCGGTGATCCAGGGCGTACACCAGGTACCCGGCGTCGTTGAACCGCCGCGCGACATGGTCGTACCGACGCGCGTGCTCGCCGAAACCATGCGAGAGCACGACGACGGCACGCGGCGGCCCCTCCGGCGTCCAGGTGTCGTAGACGATCCGCACGTTATCGGCGCCGTCGAAGGCGCGCTGCACCCGAGATCCGCTCACCCCGGAAACTCTACGGAACTGCCGAACCGGCCATCATCAACTAGAACACGTTCTAGTGTGGGTGCATGGGATTCCTCAAGCCCACACTGCCCGTCGTCGATGTCGCCGCATGGAGCAAGGGCACCCGTGCACAGAAGATACGCCCGATGGCCCGGCACTGGGCCGAGGTGGGCTTCGGCACTCCCGTCGCCTTGCATCTCTTCTACGTACTCAAGATCGGCCTGTACATCCTGGGCGGGTGGCTGTCCGCCATGGTGACCACCCAGGGAATTGACGAATGGGCAGATTTCTCCGCGCCCATCGTCTTCCAGAAGGTGGTGCTCTACACCATGCTGTTCGAGGTCATCGGCCTCGGCTGCGGTTTCGGGCCGCTCAACAACAGGTTCTTCCCCCCGCTGGGGTCAATCTTGTACTGGTTGCGCCCCAACACTATTCGATTGCCTCCCTGGCCGCGCATCCCGCTCACTAAGGGCTCCGCACGCACCCCCGTCGACATCGCGCTCTACGCGGCACTCCTGGCGATTCTGTTGGTCGCGTTGTTCTCGCAGCCCGCCGCGACGGGGCTGTTACCCACCTGGCAGGCGGCCACCATCCTCGGGTTGCTGACCATCGCCGGCCTGCGCGACAAGGTGATCTTCCTGGCCGCCCGTGGCGAGGTGTACGGCGCTCTCACCGTAACGTTTCTTTTCGCCGGGGCTGACATGATCGTCGCCGCCAAGCTTATCTTCGTCGTCATCTGGATGGGGGCAGCGACCTCAAAGCTCAACCACCACTTCCCCTTTGTCATCTCGACCATGATGTCCAACAACCCGCTCATCCGCGCCAAGCGGATGAAGCGGGCATTCTTCGAGAAGTTCCCCAATGATCTACGCCCCGGACGGCTCTCCCGCTTTGTCGCGCATGTGAGCACCGCCATCGAGATGCTGGTGCCGATCGCATTGTTCTTCAGCCATGGCGGCTGGGTCACCACCATCGCAGCCGTCGTTATGGTCTGCTTCCATCTGGGCATCCTGACCGCCATTCCGATGGGTGTACCGCTGGAATGGAATGTGTTCATGATCTTCGGTGTGCTGTCGCTGTTCGTCGCGCACGCGAACATCGGCCTCAACGACCTCCGGCACCCCGTGCCCGTGCTGCTCCTATTCGCCGTCAGCGCCGGTGTGGTTGCCGCAGGAAACCTGTTGCCCCACAAGATTTCCTTCCTGCCGGGTATGCGGTACTACGCCGGAAACTGGGACACCACGCTGTGGTGCATCAAACCATCCGCCAGCGCGAAAATCGACAAGGGCATCGTCGCGATCGCCAGCATGCCGCAAGCGCAGATGGAGCGCTTCTACGGCACCGAACAGGCTCCCCTGCTCATGTACATCGGCTATGCGTTCCGCGCCATGAACACCCACGGTCGGGCCATGTTCACGCTCGCGCACCGCGCCATGGCGGGACAGAACGAGGACGAGTACGTCATCACCGACGGCGAACGGATCTGCAGCACCGCCATCGGCTGGAACTTCGGCGACGGGCACATGCACAACGAGCAGCTGATCGCCGCGATGCAGGAACGCTGCCAGTTCGAACCCGGCGAGGTGCGCATCGTGCTGCTCGACGCCCAGCCCATCCATCGTCAAACCCAGCAATACCGCCTCGTGGACGCTGCCACTGGCGAGTTCGAAACCGGCTACGTCCGAGTGGCCGATATGGTCAGCCGCCAGCCCTGGGACGACGAGCTGCCCGTGCACGTCAACACCCGCTAACCACCTGACAGGTGTCGGTGGACGGGACTATCCTCGCGCCGTGACGGCACAAGCCATCGAGGATGAATTTCTTTCGCACACCGAACAATATCGGCGTGAGATCCTGGCCCATTGCTACCGGATGACGGGGTCCATCCACGATGCCGAAGACCTGGTGCAGGAGACTTACCTGCGCGGATGGAAGGCGTACGACCGGTTCGAGGGCAAGTCGTCGCTGCGCACCTGGCTGTACCGGATCGCCACCAACACCTGTCTGACGGCGCTCGAGGGCAAGCAGCGCCGTCCACTGCCGACCGGGCTGGGAGCGCCCAGCGCCAACCCGCTCGATGAGTTGGACGAACGCGCCGAGATCCCGTGGCTGGAGCCGCTGCCCGACGACGCCACGGACCCGGCCAGCATCGTGGGATCACGGGAGTCGGTGCGCCTGGCTTTTGTCGCCGCCTTGCAGCACCTACCCGCCAAGCAGCGCGCGGTGCTGGTGCTGCGCGAGGTACTGCAGTGGAAGGCCCAAGAGGTCGCCGAGGCCATCGGCTCCACCACCGCCGCTGTGAACAGCCTGTTGCAGCGCGCCCGAGCGCAGCTGCAGGAGGTGTCGCCGCAAGAAGACAACCTGCTGGAGCCAGAGGACCCGATGCTGCGCGAGCAGCTCCGCCAGTACATCAACGCTTTCGAGCGCTACGACGTTGACGCCATCGCGAAAATGTTTACCACCGAGGCGATTTGGGAGATGCCTCCGTTCACCGGTTGGTATCAGGGCGGACAGAGCATCGGCGCGCTCATCAAGGAACAATGCCCCGCCGAGCATGCCGGCGATATGCGCCTCATCGAAACGTCCGCCAATGGTCAGCCGGCGATCGGCCTCTATATGCGCGAGGGCGACGGGGTGCACCGCCCGTTTCAGATGCACGTCTTGGACGTCACCCAAGACGGCGTGGCCCATGTGGTGTGCTTCTTCGATATCTCGCTGTTCGAGAAGTTCGGTCTGCCAAGCGAAATCACCGACCTCGAAACCTAGGTTGTGGCGGATTCGTCTCGCATTTTCGCGCCACAACCTCGGTCTCGACGCAGGACTACCGCGGCGCGAGACTCCCCGGGAACAGATACTGGTCCGAGGGCCTGGTCACGCTGTGGAACCAGGCGGTGAAGAATCCGGACAAGTCGTTACCGGCAACCTTCTGCACATACGCCTCGAACTGCGGCCAGGTGGCGTTACCCCACCGATGCGCTGAGGGCCACGATCGCAGGATCTCCAGGAATGCCTTGTCCCCGATGGTGCGTCGCAGCGCGTGCAGCGCCAGCGGACCCTTGCCATACACACCCAGCGGATTGAAGACCTCGTCGGCGCTGCATTCGACGTCACCCGGGCACATGTCGTAGAGCAGGTTCCCCCAGACCTTGTCCTCATCCCAGATCTTCTCCACCGTCTTGCGGTAATGCTCGTCGATGGACTTGCCTTCCTTTTCCTCCGACCACATCCACGGCAGATAGGAGGCGAAGCACTCGTTGAGGCAGATATCGCGCCACTGCTCGACCGACACCAGATCGCCGTACCACTCGTGCGTGTTTTCGTGCACGATCGTCGACAGGCGGCCTGGCTCTTCGGTGTCGCGGCTGAAGGTGTAATAGGGACGCGTCTGAGTTTCCAAGGCGCTAAAGGCGATGTCCTCGCGGATCGGATCGGCGAAGATGCCTCCGGCCGCCACGTGCGGGTACTTCCCGAGCTTGGATTCCAGGAACGTGAGTATCTCCGGCAGGCGTGCCTCGGAATCCCCCGAACCGGCCTCGGGCGCAAAAGCACTCACCACGGGGGTGCCGCTGGACAGCGTAGACCGGAACACCGAGAAGTGATCCACGGCAAACGGAACGAGATACATGGCAACGGGATTCGGCTCATTCCAGGTGGTGGTGGTCCAGCCGCCCAACTCGGTGGCCTTGCCTTCCCGGCCGCCTGCCACGGCGGTCCATGAGGACGGAACGGTCGCCGTGAGCTTGAACGGGGCCTTGTTCACCGGGGTGTTGTTCGACGGGTACCAGTTCTCGGCTCCGTCGGGCTCGCCGCCCTTGGCGTACCCGCCGCTGGTACTGCGGACCCAGCCGGGCAGCGCACCGAGGTCGCGCTGCTGCGCCTCTTGCTGCTCGTTGAACGCGTAGGTGATCGTGGTGGTGAAGGAGCTTCCGGCGCGAATGCCCTTTTCCGGGGTGACGGTCATTTCGTGCTCGCCGCTGAATTCGGTGGCGGCCGGCCGGCCGTCCACGGATGCCGCCACAGTGCCCAGATCCGAGTAGTCCAGATTGAAGCTGGACAGGTTCTGGGTAGCAGCAGCCCGGATCACCATCGTGCCGTTCACGTCGGTGCTCTCAGGCTCGAACCGCAGCGTCAGGTCGTACTGGGTGACGCGATAGCCGCCGTTGCCATCCTGCGGAAAGTAACTGTCAATGCCGTTGGGTGATCCGGGCGTGAAGGTATCGGTGGCGTATGCGGGCGCCGCGGCGACGCCGCCACCGACGACGAGCACCGCGACAGCGGCAGGGATCCCGAGAATCCTGTGTGTCATGTGAGCCTTACGTAGAGCGGGCCCCTGTGACCCTCACGAGCGACTCTACGTAAGGCGGCACCGATCGTGCGGAGCTACTGCAGGTGAGCCGGATCCATCCAGCTGACCTCCCACACGTGTCCGTCCAGGTCACGAAACGAGCGTCCGTACATGAAGCCAAGCTCCTGTGCCGGCATCCAATCCACCCCGCCCGCGGCCAGCGCCGCATCGATCAGCTCATCCACCCCGTCCCGGCTGTCAGCCGAAACACACAGCAACACTTCGCGATTCTTTGAGGTGTCGGCAATGTCGTCGGCGATGAAGCCGCGGAAACGATCCTCCTCCAGCATCATCACCCAGCTCTGCTCGTTGACCGCCATGCAGAGGGTGTTCTCGTCACAGAACTGGTCGTTGAAGGAGAAGCCCAGGTGATCGAAGAACTTGCGGCTTGCCGCGGCATTGGCGATGGGAATGTTGACGAACAGCATGCGGGACATCGAGGCTCCTCGGTGCATGACGGCGGCATCTCCACCGTTCACCTGTATCGACAACCCGGTGTCCGGAAACTCATCGGTGGCCCCACACGAAGGCAGGCACGGTGGCCAAAGTGTCCGATAAGAATCGCAGTCTATCCGCGATCAGATCCGGCCCCAGATCCTCGAACTGCCACGTCCATAGCCACGCTCCGTCGAACCGTAACGGAAGTTCGGCATACCGCGGATCCTTCAGCATTCGCTCCATGTTCTGGGGGTTCAGCACGTCGTAGGCGAATCGAACGTCCTGTGCCACAACCCGAAAACGACGGTTGAAGTCATCCGATTCAAAAGTGATATCGCCGAGGGCTCTGGTCAGCATGTTCTCGGGGCAGATCTGTAACCATGGCAGCGTTGCGGGCATCACAAGAGCCACCACCGCGGTCCTTTTGACCTCGTTCTCCCCGTCCGCGGCGATCCGTTCGGCCTTGGAGTACGCCTCGAACGCCACGAAGGGCCTGCCCTCATACTGGCCGCGCACCACGTTGCAGGCACCGGGGAACGGCACGGCAATGACCGAGTTCGTATACCCGACCTGGCGCAGCACACTGTCATCCTCGGCAACGACGTGCCAGCCCTGGCCTGCCGCATGCGCGGCCAACGGAGAACTGGCCAGGTTCTTCCTGCGAAAGAGCCTGTAAGCGAGCAGGCCCAGCCCCAGTAACGGCCACACGACGACGAAGGCGGCACCGGCGTAGGCACCCATGTCTCCCCAGCTCATCGCCGATCCCATGCGTACTCCGGAACGCCGCGCAGGAGATCGATCAGATATCGGACATGTGGCTCTACCCACTCGGGTCGCAACGCTTCCCATCTCCACGTAAACAGGTTGGAATTGTCGAATCTCATAGGGAGCTGGAACCGCCGGTCAGTGAGCATACGGTGCATCGTGCTGGGATTCAGTACGTCGTAGGCGAAACGGTCGTTGTTGGTGCGGATGTGAAAACGCCGGTTGAAATCCTCCGACTCCAGCTTGAGGTCCCCGAGACCGATCGCATCCATGAGGCCGCCCAACGCTCCTTCCGACGTAACCAGCAACATGCTCGGTGACGGCGGTGTCCGAATGCAGCTCACCATCGCAGTGTGCGTCGTCTCCGTGTTGTCCGACGAGTTGCCCGTCCGGTAGGTGTAGGTAAACGACACGAAGGGCACCCCCTCGATTGCCCCGCGGATAACATCGGTGGCGGATCTGCTGTGCCCCACACCAAATGGTGCACACGCCGAAAGCCCGACCAGGCCTGGTTCGCTTTCGGCAGAACTCCATCCGCGACTGGATGCGAACGCCCACAGCCGTGCCAACCGTCGCCGGTGGTTCCGCCGGGCAGTCTGGAACAGCCAGATGCCCAGCACCGCCAATCCCCCGACAATGGCAGCGACAGTGCCGAGGCTCAGCAGGCCGAACAGCGTGCTCATCTACTGCTGCGGTGGCGGATTCAGGCGGTCAAAGGCTCCACGGATGTTCGGCACCGGCCGCGCCCCCGGATCGTCCAACTCGAAGTACTCGGCCTCGGTGAACCCGAACCACTTCGCGACAATGTTCGACGGCACCGTCTGCACCTTGGTGTTGAGAGCGCGCACATTCCCGTTGTAGAAGCGCCGGCCGGCCGCGATGCGGTCTTCGGTGTTGGCGAGCTCGCTCTGCAGCGCTACGAAGTTCTGAATCGACTGCAGCTGTGGGTAGCTCTCGGCGATGGCGAAGAACCTCCCCAACGCTCCGGAGAGCTGCTGCTCGGCCTGAGCCTGCGCCGCGACGCCCTGATGCGTGGTGGCCGCGTCGCGGGCAAGGTTGCGCGCGGCGGTCACCTGCTGCAGCGTGTCCCGCTCGAACTGCGCTGCCGCGCTCGCGGTTTCGATGAGGTTGGGAATGAGGTCATGACGCCGCTGCAGTTCGACGTCAATCTGTTTCCACGCCTCCTGGACCAGATTACGGATTCGGACGAATCCGTTGTACGTGGTCAGGAGCCATAGTCCGATTATCAGCGCGAAGAACACCGCGACGACGATCACGATCAGAACTGGGGTCATTTTCTTCTCCTAGTGTCGTTCCCACGCATACGCCGGGACGGATTCGACGGTATCGATCAGGTATTGCACCTCACGGGCGATCCTCTGCTCGTCGAGCTTGCCGCGACGCCAGGTCAGCAGTCTCCCGTTCTCGAATCGCAAGGGCTGCGAATACCTTTGGTCATCCAACATTCGTTCCATGGTCCGCGGATTAAGCACGTCGTAGGCAAATCGCTCCGGATTGGCCCTGACATTGAACCGCTTGTTGAACTCGTCGGATTCGAACTCCAGATCCGTAAACCCCACGGCACGAGCCAGTCCCGCGAGTACGCCCTCGGGCTTGATCTCCAGCCGATACGGCGACGGTGGCGTGACGATGCAGGTCACCATGTAGTAATAGGTCTCGGTGGTTCGATCGTCACCTGAACCGGTGGTCACCTTGTAGAAGTACTCGAAGGACACGAACTCGTGCCCGTTGATACCTCCGTTGAAGGCGTCCCGCGTGGTGCGGCTATGCCCCTGGCCGAAAGGCTCATCGTGGGACAACGCCAGCAGGCTCTGATCATCGGCGGTGTACGTCCAACCATGCGCCTGAGCCCAGGCGGTGAGGATGGCGATTCGCTTCATACGCATCCGGGACGAGAGGAACCACACCCCCGCAAAGACCAGCACGAAGAGAGCGACACCCGCCGCCATCAGCAGACTCTCAGACACAATTCCCCCCATGGCCACCCGTTGCCCCTTGGTGCATCGTAGCAGGGCACTGGAGATTGCCTGTTAGCTCGATGAATCCCACACCCGAGACAGTTCCGGACGGCAGGATTGGAATATGCAATTCACCCAGTGGCTGCACCGTGCCCTGCAGCAGGACCCGAACCGCCCCATCACGATCTACCAGGGCCGGGAACGCACCGTGGAGCAGTTCGCGGACCGTGTCGCCCGATTGGCCGGGGCGCTTCGAACCGTCGGCGTCCGGCCCGGCGACCGGGTGGGCATGCTCTCACTGAACTCGGACCGCTACGTCGAATACCTCACTGCGGTGCCGTGGTTGGGTGCCGCGCTGAACGCCGTCAACATCCGCTGGAGCCTGGCCGAGATCGGCTACTCCCTGCGCGAATCCGGCACCCGCGTGCTGTTCGTGGACGACGCATTCAAGGCCGCCGCCGCGCCGCTGCGCGCTGCATGTGCGTGCCTGGACACCGTCATCTACTGCGGTGACAGTCCCACACCCGAGGACATGATCGGGTATGAGGACCTCCTCTCCGGGCACGAGCCCGTCGCGGACACCCGCACCGGTGGTGCCAGCCTGCTCGGCGTCTTCTACACGGGGGGAACCACCGGAAATCCCAAGGGCGTCATGCTGTCTCATGACAACGTGCTGACCTCGGCGATGGGGTCGCTATCCACCGGAAACTTCCTCACCCGCGACGGTCGGCTGCTGCACTCGGCGCCGATGTTCCACATGGCCGACTTCAGCGCCGTCCTCGCGGGGAACCTCTCGGGTTCCACACATGTGATCGTCCCGTCATTCACCCCGCAGGGGGTGCTGGACGCCATCGTCGAACATGATGTCCAGGACATGCTGTTGGTGCCCACCATGATCCAGATGCTGGTCGATCATCCAGCGGCCGCACAGCTCGACCTCAGTGGTATCCGCGGAATCGTCTACGGCGCCTCGGTCATCTCCGAGGCAGTACTGCAGCGCGCCAAACACGTGTTCCCCAACGCGCGATTCACCCAGGCCTACGGCATGACCGAGGTGTCCCCCGTCGCGACGCTGCTGCTTCCCGACGATCATGACGACCCCGCGCTGCTGCGCTCGGCGGGACGCGCGGCCCCCCATTGCGAGGTCATGATCGTCGACTCCAGCGGTGACACCGACAATGAAGTCCCACGCGGCGAGATCGGCGAGGTAGTCGTCAAGGGCGACAACGTCATGCTCGGCTATTGGGAGCTACCCGAGGAGTCTGCGGCCGCCGCCCGGGACGGATGGATGCACACCGGCGACGCCGGACGGATGGACGAACGCGGGTACGTCTACATCGTCGATCGCATCAAGGACATGGTGGTGACCGGCGGCGAGAACGTCTACTCGGCCGAGGTGGAGAACGCGCTGGCCAAGCATCCGGCGGTAGCCGCATGCGCGGTGATCGGTATCCCCGACGAACGCTGGGGCGAGCGCGTGCACGCCGTGGTCGTCAAACAGTCGCAGTCCGAGTGCTGCGGCGAGGACCTTCAGGAGCACTGCCGCGAACACATCGCCAACTACAAGGTGCCGCGCAGCTACGAGTTCGTGGACGAGCTCCCGTTGTCCGGTGCGGGCAAGATCCTCAAGCGCGTACTCCGCCAGAAGTACTGGGATACCCGCGACGCAGGCGTCTCCTAACAAGACCTCATAATCGTGCATAGGTAGTCGTCAGAGGCACTCTTGGCCCGTTGACCACGAACTTTTAGAACGCGTTTCACTTTTCTCGTAAAGCCGCTATCCTCGTCCACGAGAGTGATCTGGTTCACGTGTATCTGGAAGGACTAGCCAGTCAATGAAGACAAAAGGCGCGCTGATTCGCGAGCTCAACAAGCCGATCGTCGTCGAAGAGATCACCTTCGGTGATCCGGCCGAGGGCGAAGTTCAGGTCCAGTTACACGCCGCCGGCATGTGCCACTCCGACTACCACGTGCTGACCGGCGCCACCCCGATGGAGCTGCCGGTGCTGCCCGGCCACGAGGGCGCGGGCGTCGTGACCAAGGTGGGCAAGGGCGTCACCTCCGTCCAGGAGGGTGACCACGTCATCTTCGCCTTCATCCCGGCCTGCGGCAAGTGCCCACCGTGTATGCGCGGCTACCGCTCGCTGTGTGACCGCGGTGCAATCCTGCTGGGCGGCAAGGCTATTGCCGACGGCACCAACCGCATCCACGCGGGTGATACCCCCGTCTCCGCGATGAACCTGCTCGGCACGTTCTCGCCGTACGCCGTGGTGCACGAGGATTCCGTGGTCAAGATCGACGACAGTGTGCCCTTCGAGTCGGCTGCACTGCTCGGCTGCGCCGTGCCCACCGGCTTCGGCTCTGCCACCAATATCGCCGAGGTCAGGCCCGGCGAGGACGTCATCATCATCGGTGTTGGCGGAATCGGCATGAGCGCCCTGCAGGGCGCCGTCGTCTCCGGCGCCCGATACGTCATCGCGATCGACCCGGTGCCGTGGAAGCGTGAGCAGGCCCTCAAGTTCGGCGCCACTCATGTCTACGCCTCGATGGCCGAGGCCATCATGCCGGTTATGGACCTGACCTGGGGCATCATGGCGCAGAAGACCATCATCACGGTCGGCGAGATGAAGGGCGAATACATCGAAGAGGCCATGATCCTCACCGCGAAGACCGGCACCTGCGTGGTTACCGGCATGGGTGCGATGGTCGACGTGGACGTCAAGTTCAACCTGTTCCTCTTCACGATGCTGCAGAAGACGCTGAAGGGCAACATCTTTGGTGGTGGCACCACTCACACGGAGACCCCACGTCTGGTCGGCCTATACAAGCAGGGCCTACTCAAGATCGACGAGATGGTCACCAGCACTTACAGCCTGGAGCAGATCAACGAGGGCTACCAGGACATGCTCGACGGCAAGAACATCCGCGGCGTCATCAAGTACACCGAAGCCGACTGGTAAGCCGAATTTTTTCGCCGACGGTAACGCCACGCAGACGATTCCCCCGAATTCCCTGCGTGGCGTTACTGTCGATATATGCCTATCGACGTCCGGCGCGCGAGTGAGCGGCTCGCGACCAGGATCTCGTGGCTGGATTCCAAGCACTCGTTCTCCTTCGGTGAGCATTACGACCCGCACAACACCCACCACGGACTGCTGCTGGTCAACAACGACGACATCGTGCTGCCAGGCGCCGGCTTCGAGACGCATCCCCATCGCGATGTGGAGATCGTCACCTGGGTGCTGCAGGGATCGCTGGTGCACCAGGATTCCGAGGGCAACGCCGGGGTGATCTATCCCGGCCTGGCACAACGAATGTCGGCAGGCTCCGGCATCCTGCATTCGGAGAAGAACGACTCCTGGCGGCTGTCGGGCGAACGTCACTCCGACCCGGTGCGATTCATCCAGATGTGGGTGAGCCCCGATGACTCGGGGCTTGATCCGGGTTACCAACAGCTGGAGATCGATGGCGAGCTACTCAGCGGCGGACTGGTGACCGTGGCCTCGGGGATGCCGCGGCACCGGGATCAGACGGCGATCACGATTGCCCAGAAGAACGCGGCGCTGCACGCGGCGCGCATCCCCGCCGGGGACAGCGTCGAGCTTCCGCCAGCACCGTTCGTGCATCTGTTTATCGCCCGCGGCGCCGTGGCCCTCGAGGGAGCCGGTGAGCTTGCCGAGGGAGATGCCGTGCGGCTCACCGATACCGGCGCGGCACGGGTCACCGCGACGACCGATGCCGAAGTCCTCGTATGGGAGATGCACACCCGCTTGGGCGGCTAGCGCATCCCATCGCGACGCTGCCGATGTCCGATCGATCCCCACTTGTTACCAAAGTTGACTGTGTTGCTGCTGTGATTATCGTTGACTGTTCAAGATCGTCACAGGAGGGACAGCCGTGGGCATTTCACGCGTATCGCGTCTTCCGCGAGCCGGTTTCGGACGTCGCCTGTTCGCCGCCGCCTTCGGCATGATGCTGGTGGCGGCACTCCCCATTCCCGCCACCCATCACACCGCCCGGGCCGAGGCGGCCCACGATGCGGTGCTCGCGGCGATCGCCAACACCAAGGGCACCTTCCTGGTCTACAACTTCGGCGGCGGCAACCCCGCCCCCTTCCGTAACGCGGCCGGCAACGAGTACACGCTGGACAATGGCGGCCACCTCATGATCATCAAGAGCGCCTCGTCGCGGTTGCGCGCAAACCTGTTGGTGGACACCCATTCCGGCTATCAGTCCCGGTGCGAACGTGATGCACGCGCTCGTACCGCCGAGGGTCTGTGGCAGGCCTCGGAGACATACAAGCCAATGGCGGCCTGGACGCTCATGGGCAAGCCCACGTTCATCATCAACGCCAACTTCTTCGACGTTCGGGGCCAACAGGGCGGCACCTGGAAGAGCACCGGATGCACCTCTCCGCTGGGCGCCTATGTCGATACCGCCAACGGCAGTGCTAACTACAACAAGCAGGTCACCGGAACGAGGGTGTACGCGGGCAAGCAGGCACTCTCCGGCGGCGACGAAGTCTGGACGGCATTGGCCACCATGGTCTTTTCCCCGGGATCAGCACCCGAGGTCATCGCCTCCGCAGGGCCCAAGGACTACGGGTACGCCACCGGTCCGCTAGAAGGCTTGATGGACAAGGGCGTTCAGTTCGTCGCGGTAAGCGGGTTGAAACTTCTTCTTCCGGGATTCACCGAGCAGCTGAACGACCGCGGCCCCGCTGCCGCCCGCACCGCGCTCGGCTACAAGTCCGCGACCGATGAACTCATGGTCTTCCAGGGCGGCAGCTACACCCCCGACAACCTCCAGGACCTCTACCGCGGACTGGGCGTCGACAAAGCCATTGCCCTCGACGGGGGCAGTTCCTCGGCCATCGTCCTGCGCCGCGACGCCGGCGGCATGTGGGCGGGATACGGCTCCCCCAAAGGTAATTGCGATACCACTTACACCCTGTGCGATGCAGCCGGCGGCGTCGGACGGGCACTGCCCAGCTGGCTGGGATTCAGTTAAGCCACCTACTTCGGCGGCTCGATCGGAAGCGTCGGTCCACCATACGGCGTGGGAATGGTGAAGCGTCCCTTCGGAGTCGGGTCGGACACCTTACCTAAATCAGCTCCCTTGGGCGGGCTGGCGGTATCGTCGTCGGCCGGCCGCGGGGCATTCTTGGCACCGCGCACCAGCACCGCCGGGTCGTCATCTCGGCAGTAGCCGGCATACAGGAACGGCTCCGGGTAATCGGCGGCCGACACCGCGGTACGCGGATATCCGTAATCACAGGTGTAGCGGGGATATATGTCGGCGGTGGCCCATACGCCGTGGTCGTAGAAGGTGTTGCCCACCGCCTCGATCACCGATCCGCGGTACGAGGGGAACAGCGCGTTGAGCGCCGGCACACGCACGTAGGACAGCTGCGCCACCGTGGTGAGGTTCCCCAGCAGCTGTGCCATGGTGTCGGAGTTATCGGCGAACACGGCGTCGGTGGTGGCCAACGGCCCGGGCACCCTGTCGATCAACGTGCGAAAGCCGCCGTCCATGCGGGCTACGCCGTTCAGGGACCGATTCAGGCCCTGTGTGGTGGTGGCAAGGCCATTGTTCATCTCCGCGAATGAGGACAACGTCACGCGGCTTTTCTTGAGAATGCTGACCGTCTCCGGAAGCACGGAGTCCAGTGTCGACAGGAGGAACACGCCGCCGTCGATGATGTCGGTCATCTTGCGCGGCGCCTCGCGTGAGAGATGGAGTTCCTTCTTGATGATCTCTAATTTCTGCGTATCTGCTTGTGCAAGAGCACCATCGGCGTTGGCAAGCAGCTTCGACAGCGATACCGGAACCGTCGCCTGCCCGCGGGCGATCACACTGCCGTTGTCCAGGTACGGTCCGGTGGTCGTCACCGGCGCGAAGTCGACGTACTGCTCACCCGCGGGAGAAAGGCCGGACACGCGCACCGGACTCCCCACCGGGATCTTCACGTCGGACTCGATATGTATCAGTGCGACCGGTCCACGAGGAGACGGCGTCACCGAGTCCACCCGGCCAATTCGCATACCGCGCAGCGCCACATCCTGGTTGGGGATCAAACCACCGGACTCCGGCAGCTCGATCGACACCTCATAGGTCGAGGCGAATGCCCGCGCGCGCAACGCGCCCACCGCGAGGTAGGTGCACGCCACCGCCAGGGTCGCCACAAGGGCAAGTCCCGACAGCCAGAAGCGGTTGCGGTGCCCCATCTTCACGGCGTCCACCACCGTGTTGGCCAATACGTTGATCATCGCGGCGGCCCCTGGGGTACGGGCATAGCGCCCGGTATCGGTTCGATGACTCCGGGCTCCGTCGGACTCGGGCGCACCGGAATTGCCGGAGTGTCGGGTCCTTTACCCACGACACGCTCCTGCAGGCGCCACAGGGTGTACTTGAACGATCCGACCAACTTCGCCCAGTCATAGCGCTTCGGGCCATGAAGACCCGGATCGCCCTGATAGCCGATATCGGGTATCGATCCGAGCACCAGCCTGTCGATCGACACCCGGGCGGCGAACGCCGAGCCCGCCATGATTTTGATGATGGGAGGCATCAGCCGATTGAGCGCGGCAAGGCTCGTGTCGGGACTGACCGCGATGTCATTGAATGAACCCGCCAGGGTGTTGAAATCGGCGATGACGCTGCGGCCGCTGGTGTCGGTACCCGCGATCGACGGGAACTTGGAGAGCTGCTTGGTCACCGCACCTACCTGGTCGGCGAGATCGGCGATATGAGATGCATTGGCAGACAGGGTGTCCGTGGCAGGCGCGGCCGCGACCAATAGCTCCGAGAGCGTCTCGTGCCGCGTATTCATCTCAGCGGCAAGCTGTGCGGTGTCCCGCAGTGCGGTATCGAGCTGGCTGGACCGGGCGTTGAGTGTGCCCAGCAGCCGGTTCGACTTTCCGATTAGATCACCGAATGCCGCGCCATTCGGCCCGGTGGCGCGACCGAGGCCGTTGACCGTGCCGGTGAGATTGCGCACCGCACCACCGTTGACGATGATGGCGGCCGAACTCAGCACCGCCTCCACCGTCGCGGCGGCGGTGGTCGAATCCAGACCGATGGTGTCCCCGTCACGCAGGAGCGGTGCGTTGGAGTCTGCGGGGCGCGGCGGTTTCAGCGCGACGAAAACGTCGCCCAGCGGCGTCGCGGTGCGCAGCTCCACGGTGGTTCCCTTGGGAATCTCCACATCCGAACGGATCCGCATCGTCACCACGGCGGTGTAGTTGGTGGTACTCATGGAGTAGACCTCGCCGACATCGGCGCCGCCCAGTTTGACCTTGGCGCGCGACGGCAGGTTCAGAATGTTGGTGAAGACTGCCGTCAGGCCATAGGAACCCCCCGTCATGCCCGGAGCCGGAAGTGGGAGGCTGGCAAGACCGTTGGTGCTGCAACCGCTCGTCAGCAGCACAGCAAGAACCACCGCGGGCGCCGCAAACCTTTGCCATCTGTTCATTTCTGCCCCATCGCCGCAAGCCCGTCGAGGACATACGTCAATCCGAAATCGGGTCCGTAGTCCTGCAAGGTGCCTGTGCTGCAACCTAATTGGCGCAGACCCATGAGATTGCAGATCTCCTTGGCAGCCTGGGTGTCGAACAACAACCTGTCCACCGGCACATGGGCACGCACCACGTTGTTAATCGGGTCGACGATGTTGTAGACGTTGTCCGCCATCAGCGGAAGCAGGTCGAACCCTTCCGACAACTCTCGCTGGTTGTCGTAAACCGCCTGGGCAATTTGGTTGGAGTTACCGACCGATTGCTTGATGGCATCGCGATTCTGCTCTAGCAGCGAACCTGCTTGCAGCAGAATGTTATTCAGCTGTTTACCGGTGGTCCCCGACCCCAGCTGCTCCTGATCAAGCACTTGGGACAGCTGTCGCACCTGGGAGGAGAACTCCCGGATGTTCTGGTCATTACGTGCCGCAGCGTCGAAGAGTGAGCTGAGGCGGGTGATGATCTTGGTCAGCTGATCGCGCGTCATCGCACCGCCGTCGGCACTCAGACGGAGTGCCTTGGACAACTCGTCCAAAGATGCCCTCATCAACTCACCGTTTCCGGACAGCGTATTGGCGCTGTTGTTTACGACATCCGCCAGTGGCCCGCCGCCCTTACCGTCGCCCTTCATCGCCTTGGAGAGCCGGTCGATCATGGCCAGCACCCGATCGAACTCCACCGGTGTCTTCGTGCGGTCCAGCCCGATGACGTCCCCGTTCTTGAGCGTCGGTCCACCGCGATAAACGGGTGTCAGTTCGATGTGCCGGTCGGTGAGAATCGAGGTCGACACCGTGACGGCCTTGGCGTCGGCCGGCACCTTGACCTTCGAATCGACGGTGAACTCAACTTCCATGTAGGTACCACGCGACGTGATCTTCGTGACCTTGCCGATCGGCATGCCCAGCACCGATACCTTGTTGTCGGGGTAGAGGCCGGAGACCGACTCGAACTGGGCCGTGATGGTGAGCCTGTCGCTCCGCTCCCGCAGATAGGTCCACCCGACGGCAACCACCACGACAGCGACCACTACCGCCAGTGCCCCCGCGATCCAGATGACTCGCCGCGTCCGCGCGCTTATGGGCGTGCTCATTGGCAATCCTTGAAGTACGGGATCATGTTGAACTGCTTGGCCCGCCCACTGATCGCGCACATCCACGAATCCACCGCGAGACCACCGGGCGCGCTCAGCTCGAGTGCGTTTCCGTAACCCGTGAGATTGGTGAAGTTTCGGGCCGCGACCGCCGTCACCTGCAGGATGCTCCGGAACAAGTCATCATGGCCACCGATCAAATTGCTGAAGGTCTTCACATCGGCGATGAGCGCATCAACCGCGCGCCTGTCCTTGACCACAACCTTGCTCAGGAAGTTCGTCAGCTCGGTCACCGCGCGCATCATGGAGTGGAAACTCGCTTGCCGAGAAACGAACTCGCCGAGTAGATCACGGCCCTGAATGATCAGTTTGCCGATATCGCTCTGTTGCCGGTACAGGGTGCCCGACACCAACTCGGTACTGGCCAGCAGCGTGCCGATCTGATCGCGGCGATGTGCTATCACCGACGACAGCGTCTGAATGTTCTCCATGGCCTGCGGCAGTACAGCGGGTAAGCCCTCGAGCTGTTTACCCAGTATCGCCACCGACTCCGCGATCCTGTCCGCATCTACCTGTTCAAAAGTGGAGGTTGCGTCCTGGAGCGTGGCCTGTAGGTCATACGGAACGTCGGTGTGCGCAAGATCGATTCGACGGTTGGGCAGTACACCCTCACCGCCGTTGCGCAACTCCACGTACTGATTACCGAGAATCGTGGTGATCTTGATCGACGCTTTGGCGCCCTTACGCAGGGTGATGTCGTCGCGGACCCGCATACCGACTTCAATATGGTCGCCCGCCAGCGCGACACTCGTGACGTTCCCCACCGGGACCCCCGCATACGACACATTGGCCCCCGGTTGCAGCGACGCCGCCTGCAAGAACTCGCCGGTGTAGTGGCTGTAACCGATGCCAATCGCCTTCACCAGCAGCATCGCCCCCACCAGAGAACCGATCACCGCCAGCGCGATGGCGCCCAACCAGATCTTGTCATACGTCTCAACGGGGCGCCGCGAGATACGTTGCCACACTGCGCGTTTATCCATCTGCCAGGTTCCTGCATTTCGGAGTGTATTGAGCCTTGTTACCGGGGGTGGCGGCATTCACGATGATCGGAACGACGTCGTTGAGTCCGGGGAAGAACCCGGTGAGATTGAGATCGCAGACATATCCGTTGATGAACGCGCCCTCTTGGCTGGTCCGCGCGACACCCTTGAGAAGTAGCGGCAGATTGGCGCCGGTGAAGGCCAGCTGGGGTTCGACGGTGTTCAGGTGACTGACGAATCCCGGTTCCCGATAAAGTATTTCGTTGAGCTGCGGATATACCGTGTCCGAGATCTTCGACAACCGACGTACCGCGAAACCCGTCGAACCGATCGAATCCACTAACCCGGCGCGCCGGTTGTCCAGGATCGCCACCATCTCACGCGTATGCGTCAAGACGGTATCCAGATTCTTATTCTGCCCCGCAAGGGTTTTCGTCAGACCATTGAGATTGGTGATCACCTCGTCGAGAACCTTGTCGCGGCCCGCGAAGGTCTCGGTGAGTTGCGATGTCTGGTCGACCAGACCGACGATCGAGCCGCTGTCTCCCTGCAGAGACTTGACGACACCGCCTGTGAGGTTGTCGACCTCGGCGGGATCAAGCACGCTGAAGAGAGGTTCAAACCCGTGCAGCAGCATGCCGATGTCGAACGACGGCTCCGTCTGCTCCACGGGAATCACGCTGCCCGGCTTGAGCCGATCAGTGCTGCCCGTCTTGCCCAGGGACAGTCCCAGGTAACGCTGACCAACGATGTTCTGGTACGTGATCGTCGCAATCGTGTTGCCGTACAACGGCTGCTCGGTCTGTACCCGGAACTCCACCTTGGCCAGATCACCGTCGATCGCGACCGATTCGACACGCCCGACCCGAACGCCGGCCACGCGCACGTCATCCCCATCGCGCAACCCGGTGACATCGGTGAACATCGCGGCATAGTCGTAGGTCGATCCCGCGACCTCGCGGCGCAGGGTTGCATACACCAGCCACGTCATCGCCACCGCGATCACCATGAACACCGACAGGCCAATCAACGGTCCACGAAACTTCATCGCTGTCCCCCCGACCGGGCCTGCTGGGCGACAACGGGTTTGGTACCCCGCGCGACCGGCCCCAGCAGAAGTTGGGTGGACGAGGTTGCCGCGCTCCCGGTGATCATGCCCAGTTGGTCGCGTTCGGTCCTGCTACCGATGGGCCCCACGGCACCACCGAACGAGGCTGGCGCGGTGGCAGCGGGAGCGGCGCCACCGGGCAGCGGCGGCGGTTCGGCGTCATCGGGGTCGGCGGTGCCCGGGACACGCGGTGACGGATTGGGCTGCCACCACGGCAACGGCGGGTTGGGGTCCTGCAAATTCGGGGACGGATTGTGCAGCGGCGGGCCAGTAACGATCAAATTCCCGTCCGGACCGACCTCGGTTCCCGGTGGCGGCGCCAGATCGGGCGGTGGCTTGAAGTTCTGCGGCAGTAGTACTTCGGGCAGATCGGGGCGCACCACCAGCTCGGGTGCGGTGAAGCAGCTCGGCCCCTTCAGCTCCCCGTACCGCGGGCAATCGGCGCGGGTGTACATCGTCGACGGCGTGAAGGACAGATTTCCCCGGATGTTGACGACGTCCCTTTCCGGATCCCACACGTCGCTGAAGAACTTGTCCGAGAACACCTTCAGTCGCGCCGCGATCGGCAGGAAGTGCACAGAGTTCTGTGCAAGCACACCGACAACCGGGGTCAGCTTGGTGGTGATGTCGATCATCCGATCGGTCTGGTTGTCCAACGACTGCCGGACGGTGCCGGTGGTGTGCAATCCGGCGTTGAGCAGAGTCTGTAACTGCTCCCGCCTTTCGGCCAGCGTCTGCATGGGCTTAACCGCCTGATGCAGCGCATCGACGAGTTCCGGGGCGGTTGTCTGCAGCCCCTTGGTCGCGTTCAGGAGCGCGGACAGGGTCGACGGGCCCGTATCCGTCGCCACGATGTCGTTGAGCTGGTCGATGATCCTGGTCAGTTGGCCGGCCGCGTTTAGAAGGGTGGCACGCCGGCCCTCCGTCGCCGCGGCAATGACGGCGAAGATGCCCACCGAATCGTCGTCGCGGCCGCGCCCGTTGGCCAGGAGGATGTCACGCAGCTTGCTGATGGTCGTCTGGAACAGCACCGTCGGGAGCTCGGTGTCCTCGCCGATAACGGTTCCATTGGTGATCGCCGCACCGGGGCCGTGGTCTACAAGCTCCACCGAGGAGACCGCGAAGACGTTACTGGGGACCACCCTGGCGGTGACCGACCGCGGAATCGTCGGCGCCAGATCGGGTTTCAGATCGATGTGCACGACATTGGGCCTGCCGCGCTGCGAGGGGGTCAGATCATTGACCGAACCCACGAGCACGCCCTGAAATTTGACGTCCGACTTCGCGGGAAGGCCGTCTCCTACGTTCGTGAGTTCCGCCACCACACGCACGTAGTTGTTGAACCGGCCGGTCGACTTGATAACCAAGGCGGTGCCTATCAGGGCGGCCACGAGAGCGATCGCCACGCCGCACAGGAGGAGCTGGCGGTCCGATGGACCGCGGCCGTCAGTCTCAAAGGAGTTCGGCATAAAGACCTCCTTCGGCATCTGGACGCACGTCGGGGCGTCTCCACCACAGCATCCGAGACATCACCAGGTCCCTTTCGTCAGCAAACGTGGCCTGCAAATATCTACAGGTTCGGTCACGCCAACCCCTCCGATGTGACGGCGATTACAGGAATGTACATGACGTGCATTTCTGCGTATTACGCTTTACCGAACTTTTCTGAATCCAGATTTATGTTTGCTATCAACTGCCACCGAACTGCTTGCGCAGCTCGGTCTTGAGGACCTTGCCCGAGGGGTTGCGCGGTAGCGCTTCCACGACCACGAGGTCTTTGGGGTGCTTGTAGCGAGCCAGCCGCTCGGTGAGGAAGCCATCAAGATCACCGATGGCCAGAGCCTCCCCCTGGATGGCGGCCACCGCGACCGGCACTTCGCCCCACTTCTCATGCGGCCTGCCGATCACCGCCACCTCGACGATCTGCTCGTGCTCAGCGAGCGCGTTCTCGACCTCCGCGCAATAGATGTTCTCTCCGCCGGAGATGATCATGTCCTTCTTGCGGTCCACCACCCATACGAAACCGTCCGTGTCCTGACGGACCAGGTCTCCGGAGTGGAACCAGCCGCCCGTGAACGCATCGGCGGTCGCCTCGGGGTTGTTCCAGTAGCCCTGCATCAGCGTCGGCGCGCGGTAGACGATCTCCCCCACATCGCCGACCGGCACATCGTTCATGTTGTCGTCCACGACGCGCGCGGCAACCGTGGGAATCACCCGGCCGACGGAACCCATCTTCCGGGTTGCGTCCTCCCCCATGAGCATGCAGGTGACCGGCGACATCTCCGTCTGCCCGAACGCGGCCAAGATCTTGGCGTCGGGGAACGTCTCGGACATCGTCCGTAACAACACATCACTGGCGGGGGCCGCACCCCAGGAGAGCGTCTTGAGCTTAACCTCGCGTGGGTTTGCTCGCTGCGCCGCACAGACGGCCTGCCACTGGGCGGGGACCAGGAAGATGCCCGTGACTCCTTCGGACTCCAGAACATCCAGCAGAGCACCCGGATCAAAGGCGCCGAGGGGGTGAATGACCGTGGGCAATCCCAGCAGCAACCCGGTGATCATGTTCCCCACGCCCGCGATGTGGAACATGGGGACGCCGATGAATCCCACATCCGAGCTCAAGTCGACCGTGGTACTCAGCAGGTAGGTCATTGCCTGGCCGGACAGATTGAGATGGGTCAGCACCGCCCCCTTGGGGCGGCCCGTTGTCCCCGAGGTGTACATGATGAGCGCGGGAGAATCGCCGGGCAGATCCACCTCAGCATGGGCTTCGCCCCCCTCGGCAATGACCTCTTCGTATCCGAGGGCACCGTCCTCGGATGCCGAGCCGGCGACAATGACCGTCTCCAGCGCGGGCACCTGTTGGCGTACCGCGGCGGCCACCGGCGCCAGGACCGTTTCGGTGATCGCCACCTTGGCCCCGCTGTTCTCGACCAGGAATGCGACCTCCGGAGGAGTCATGCGGAAGTTCACCGGGATCGCGATGGCTCCGAGTTCGTTGATGGCCAACCATGATTCGA
The DNA here is from genome assembly GCA_002013415.1 of Mycobacterium sp. D16Q14. Classification (GTDB taxonomy): domain Bacteria; phylum Actinomycetota; class Actinomycetes; order Mycobacteriales; family Mycobacteriaceae; genus Mycobacterium. The sequence goes on along the minus strand of MAEX01000010.1, from coordinate 89,681 downwards.
CGTACTCGGGCCGGTTGAGCATGAGGATGAGCACGCGGTCCCCGAATCGGACTCCGCGGCGCGACAGCGCATCGGCAAGTGATTGCACACGCTGGTTCAGCTCGCCCCAGGAGATGCTGCGCCCGAGATATCGAATCGCTGTGGCATTGGGCTGCATGAGCGCGTGCCGAGCCAGCTGGTTACACCAGTTCTGCCGGCGCGCGCGGTAGGGCTGATCAAGGCTGGTGGGCAAGGCAGTCACATCGATCGTGTCGGTCACAGAAGTCTCCTACTCACTGAAATTGGGGCGGCGGCCCTCAAGGAAGGCGGCGAAGCCTTCTTGGGCGTCGGGTGAGGTCAACAGCTCGATCTGTCCCTCACGCTCACGCGCAATGGCCTCGTCGAAGAGCTTGAGTGACACCGAATTCATGGCTTCCTTGGTCAGCTGCATCGCCCGGCGGGAACCGTGGGCCAACTTGCGCGCCAATTTGTCGACACGCTCGCGCAGCTGGTCGCCGGGCAGCACCTCGTTGACCAGTCCGGCCGCACAGGCGTCGGCAGCATGGAGGGGCTGGGCCAGCAGCACCATCGCATTGGCCTTCACACGGCCTATCGAGGCCGAGACCAACGCACTCGATCCGCCGTCGGGCATGAGCCCGATGTTCGCGAAGGCCATCAGAAAGAAAGCCGTGTCGGCGGCGTAGATCAGGTCGCACGCCAGACCCACCGACGCGCCGATACCCGCGGCAGCGCCCGTGACTTCCGCGATGGTGGGCACCGGACAATTCAGAACCGCGCGTACCAACCGTTCGGCGTTGTCCATGGTCAGTTCGGCGGCTTGCAGCGGCGTCAGGTCGCCGGCCCCGGCCGCCAGCTCGGCGACATCGGCGCCCGCCGTGAACGCATTGCCGGGTGCTCCCCCACTGATGACTACCACCCGGACGTCGCTGCGCTCGTGGACAGATTCCAACGCCTCGATCAAGCCCTCGGTGGCCGGCCCGTTGAGGGCATTCATCCGATCGGGCCTGGTGAACGTGATCCGCATGATGCCACCGTCGACGGCTACATCAGGTGCGCCCACCGATTCATGGGGACTCAAGTCGCCGCCTCCTGGGTTGTCGCTTCGTCGCGTCTGGTCAAATATATTTGATATGACTTTAGATGCAAGTGCGTCACCACACATGGAAATGGCAGGCAGATCGGATGAATGCTCCCCGGGCCCAGATCCGCGAGATCCGTAGGCCGCAGCTGTCCGAGGAGGTTGCCGGCCGACTACGCGCCTCGATCATGACAGGCGAACTGCGCCCGGGTGAGTACATTCGGATGGACGAGACGGCGGCCCAGCTGGGTGTCAGCGTCACACCGGTACGTGAGGCGCTACTGACGTTGCGCGGCGAAGGACTGGTCGAGGCCGTCCCGCATCGCGGCTACATGGCCGCCCCACTGAGCCGGGCCGATATCGAAGACATTTTCGCGCAACAATCACACCTTGCCGTGGAGCTGGCGAAGACTGCTGCGGAGCACATCAGCGCTGAGCAGATCGACACCCTGGCAGACCTGAATGACACGCTTCGAAACGCCGGTTCGCCTGAAGTAATCTCCATGGCGGAGTTCGAGTTTCACAGATTTCTCAACCACGTGGCCGACCGCCCCAAACTGGCCTGGTTCTTGCTACAGGCGACGCGGTACACACCGCATCTGCTCTTCGCATCCGACGCCGAATGGACGCGGCACGCAGTCGCGGCGCACGACAAGCTCATCGCCGCGCTGCGCGCTGGAGACACCACTGAGGTAGTGGCTCAGACCGAGGTTCAGTTCATCGACGGCGCCCGCCGATTGATCGAATACCTAGACCGCGCCGGGATGTGGTCCGGGGGGTAGATGCGGGTCTGCCGGGGGCTGGTGGCCCGGCTGAGGCTGGTAAGCCGGAGCGGGTGCCGACGGTTGCTGCGGCACGACGGCTCCCGACGCGATCTGCTCGGCCCGGTTTTTCAGGCCTTCGGCCAGATGCTCGAGGACCTGGTTGGCAAGCTTCTTCACCATCGGCTTGGGGATCGGCAGCTTGGTCTCGACATCCATATCCACCGTGAGTAGGCAAGCGGGCCCCATCGGGACGATCGAAAACGTCTGTTCCTGCTTCTCGAAGATGTCGCTCTCCAGTAGCCGCGTCGCCACCTGGGCGGCGTTGAGGTAGGCGATCTCGGCGACGTTGGTCGAGGCCATGCCCGTCATCTCCACCTTCAACCGCACGATGCGGGGGCGGCCGTCGGGGAGGCGATCCAGGATCTCGACGCTGGTGATCTCCTTGTTCCACTCGGGGTAGGCCTCATAGTTGGTGACAATGGAGACGATCACCTGCGGAGGCGCGGCCACCTCGACGGTCTGACTGACGACTGGCATTAGTTCACTCTACCTTCGTAGTTGGCGGGCGCAGGAACTCACGCACAAGCTCGTACACCACATCCGGGCATTCCAGATGCACGAAATGTCCACCGCCATCGATGATTTCAACGCTGCGGTCGGGCAGATCCGGGCGCGCAGACTCTACCAGTCGCTGCGTCATGCACCCATCGGCGCGACCATGCAGATAGAGCAACGGGGTGTGTGCCCCGTCCAGGAGGGATCGTTGGGTCTTCCAGTACTTCCGCGCCGGAACCAGGGCCCGCCCGATGTTTGCGCGGTAGTAGCCGATGACTGCCCTGCGATTTCCCTTCTGGAGCATCGCCTCACCGGTGTACAGCAGATCGACGTGCGCGTCGTACCCCGGCGACCACCGCCGCCAGTACAGACGAAGTAGCCAGGGCAACAACAACTCCGGCAGTACCGGGATCTGGTGGAACAACGTGTACCAGCTCATCAGCAGCTGCCGCCCGAGCACACCGGGCCAGCCGAGTGGCCCGATCGACGCGAAACTTGAGCCGAGAACCTCAAACGGGGGCACGGCCATGGTGACGATGCGGTCGAACGGCGACAGGCTGCTGCGGGCGAGGGCATTGCCAACCAGTGCGCCCCAGTCATGGCCGATGTACACCGCGCGCTCGTCGCCGCCCAGCACCGTGTGGATGTCGAGGATGTCCTGCATCAGGGCACCCAAGCCGTACTCGGCATCAGCCGGGATTTCACTGGGCGAGTAACCACGGGTGAACGGCGCCACCACGCGCCACCCGTCCGCGGCGAACCTCGGGCCCAGCAGACGCCAGGTGTGAGCGGAGTCGGGAAAACCGTGGCCGCAGATCAGCAGCGGACCGTCGTGCGGACCCCAGGACAGAGCCCGCAGTCTGACGTTGGGCAGGTCCAAGGTCAGGATGGAATCAGCGGCCACTACACGTCCGCCGCTACGGAGTGCCGTCAGCGGACGTCGTCGTCGCCACACCCAACGGATCGTTGATCCGAGTTGCCTCGTCCCGAATCAGCCCCCGCAACAGCGTGGTGCTGAACTCCACGGCGATCTCCTGAGCGCTGCGGCGGCCGCTCGGATTGAGCCAGCGGTAGGAGCCGAGAACCATTCCGATGTAACCAAGCGCCATGACATGCGAGTCGCACTCGACGAACTCGGAACTCGCGATGCCCCGCTCGATGATGTTCTGCACCCGCTCCTGCACCATGTCCTCGCGCTTGCGGATCTCGGCGACCTGTTCGGGCGAGAGCCACTCGGAAAGGAACGGGTTCTCCTGGAAGTACACCGCGCCCTGCTCGCGGTTCGAGAAGATGAGCGCGAGCATGCGGCTCGTGCATTGATACAGCGATTCGCGTGCCGTCCACCTCGGATCGTCCTGCAGGCAGGCCAGAGTCTCCTCAGCAGCCTTGAAGTAGATCTCATAGAGGATGAGCGCCTTGGACGCGAAGTAGTGGTAGACCGTCGCCTTGTTCAGGCCCGCGACATCGGCGATGTCGTCCATTCTGGTGCCGTGATAGCCCCGCGCCGCGAACAACTTGGACGCCACCGCCACTAACTCCTCGCGGCGGCCAGCACGGCGCTGCGAGGAATTGCCTGCCTTCGAGGCAGCGGGGACGGGTTGCATGGTGCCTCACTATATGCGCTGGGTTTCCACGCACGGACGAAATCCCGATCAACTGGTTGGACTAGTGCGTGTCGATGTTCGCCGGCCCTGCTGCCCGAAGCACGTTAAGCTGCCCCAGTCCGCCGTTCTTCCGACACCGGTAGGTAACCACATGATCAGTGGCCTGCGGGCCATGGTGGCACGCGATCCCGCACAACCGCATCGCGCGTCCACCCCGCTAGAACTGCTATTCGACCTCGTCTTCGTGGTCGCGGTGTCCCGCGCCTCCGGAACACTGCACCATTTCTGGGCCGAGGGTCATTTCGCCGAGGGACTCGCCGGGTATGCGATCGGCTTCTTCGCCATCTGGTGGGCGTGGATGAACTTCACCTGGTTCGCCAGTGCCTTCGACACCGACGACTGGCTCTACCGGGTGACCGTGATCGTCCAGATGGCCGGAGCGCTCACCGTCGCGGCAGGTGTCGAACGCGCGATGACCGGGGCCGACTTCGGTATCGCCATCGGTGGCTACGTGCTCATGCGCCTCGCTGCGGGCAGTCAATGGGTGCGTGCGGCCATCAGCGATCCCACCATGCGTGCCACCTGCCTGCGCTATGTCACGGGCATCGCCGTCGTCCAAGCGGCATGGATCTGCTGGGGGCTGTTCGCACCGGAACACCTGCGCTTGCCGCTGTTCGTGGTGATCGCACTGGCCGACCTGTCGGTGCCCGTATTCGCCGAGCGCGCCACCACCACGTCATGGCATCCGGAGCACATCGCCGAACGCTACGGGCTGTTCACCCTGATCGTGCTCGGAGAATCGATCCTGGCCTCGGCGAACTCGATCATCGGCGGCGCCGAGGAAGCCGACCACACCGGCACCATGATCGGCATCGCGGCGTCGGCCTTGATCATCGTCGCCGCGGTGTGGTGGATCTACTTCGATCAGGAACAAGAGTGCAAGGACACGTCCCTGCGATCGACCCTGCTGTGGGGTTACAGCCACTACTTCATCTTCGCCGCCGTCGCCGCACTGTCGGCGGGATTCGAGATCGCCGTCGACGAGGGGCTCGGCAAGAGTCACCTGAGTCCCACCGTTGCGGCCTTCACGATCACGGTCCCGTTCGCCATCTATCTGGTGCTGGCGTGGCTGGTGCTGCTCCTGCAACGCCGCGACACCATCCTGAACATCGGGCTACCGGCGATTGCCGTTGCGGCAGTGCTATTTTCATCACTGCCACATCCGTTGTACTGGCTGGCCGGGTTGGCGGCGCTGGCCGCCGCACTGGTCACCTGGCGGCGTGTCGAGGACACCTAGGAGGAGCCCTCCGGCATGGGGCAGACGGCCTCCAACGCGGCCATGGTGTTGACGGCGCGAGCCATGTCTTCGCCGGGCGGCGCGAGCACACCGTCCACGGAGGTCGCGGCGGCCATCACGTTGGCGTAGTTCTGCGCCGCCGCCGCAGCGTCCAATGCACGGTCGCGCACCGCTAGGTCGGATGTGTCCCCCGCAGCGGTCCGAAGGAGCCCGGCGATCGCCCGGTTTCGTGCGATAGCCGTCTGACGAACCGCCACCCCGTTCTCCCGTGAGAGCCCGCGGATTTGGTCGCGCGCCCGATCGACCGCGGCGCAGTCATGCGGGGCGGCCACCGCCTCTGCGGGCGCCGACAGGGCACATATCCCGACCACAGCCGCCAACACCCGACGCATACCCACCTTCATACGCCGAGTGCGAGCCCGGCGCGGATTTCATACGTGATTTCCGCGCCAGACTCGCACTCGATGGCAAAGAGGTTGGGCTACAGCGCCTTCAGTTCCTCGGTAACCTCGGAGACCGACTTCTTGGCGTCGCCGAACAGCATCGAGGTCTTGTCACCGAAGAACAGCGGGTTCTCGATACCTGCGTATCCGGAGGACATCGAGCGCTTGAGCACGATGACCGAACGGGCCTCATCCACGTTCAGAATCGGCATGCCGTGGATGGGGCTCGACGGGTCATTGCGCGCCGCGGGGTTGGTGACGTCGTTGGCGCCGATCACGATGGCGACATCGGTGCGGCTGAATTCACCGTTGATATCGTCCATTTCCTTCATGGCGTCGTACTCGACATCGGCCTCGGCAAGCAGGACGTTCATGTGCCCGGGCATGCGGCCCGCCACCGGGTGGATGGCGTACTTGACCTCGACACCCTTGGCTTCCAGCAGGCTGGCCATCTCCTTGACCGCGTGCTGGGCCTGCGCGACGGCAAGACCGTAGCCGGGGACCACGATCACCTGGTTGGCGTACGCCATCTGGATCGCGGCATCGGCGGCGCTGGTGGCCTTGACCGTGCCCTGCTCGCCGCCGGGGCCTGCCGCTGCGCCGGAGTCGCCGCCGAAGGATCCGAACACGATCGCCGGGATGGACCGGTTCATCGCGACGGCCATCAGGTTGGTCAGGATCGAACCCGAGGCGCCCACGATCATGCCCGCCACGATCATCGCGGTGTTGTTCAGTGCCAAACCGGCTGCCGCAGCAGACAATCCCGTCAGTGCGTTGAGCAGCGAGATAACCACGGGCATGTCGGCGCCACCGATCGGGAACACCACGAACAGGCCCATGACACCGGCCAGCACCAACACCAGCACGATCGCCCACGCCGGAGTGCCCACTCCGGCGTTCAGACCGATCCACACCGCCGCGCCGACAGCAGCGATCAGCAGCACCATGTTGGCGGCCTGGAAGATCTTGGCCGAGGAGACAAGTCGCTTCTCGACCTTCTTCGGAATCGACTCCTGCAGCTTGAGGAACGCCACCAGCGAGCCCCAGAACGACACCGAACCGATGATCGCGGCGAACAGCGAGCCGATGACCAGCGCGACGGTGGGGTGCTGGTCGGCGCGGAATGTCTTGAACCCGTGGGTCTCAATGAATTCCGCCCACGCGATCAAGGCGACGGTGCCACCACCGACGCCGTTGAACAGCGCGACCAGCTGCGGCATCGCCGTCATCTTGGTCTTCTTGGCCGGCGGTACACCGAGGGCGACACCGACCAACAACCCGACTGCGATGAGTATCCAGTTGATCGGAGCGGTGTCGCGAACCTTGATCAGGGTCGCGACGACTGCGATGGCCATGCCGGTGGCCGCGATCCAGTTGCCGCGGACCGCGGTCTTCGGTCCGGTCAGACCCGACAGGCCGAGGATGAAGAGCCCGAACGCGACAATGTAAAGAACGGTGACGAGGTAGTTCATTTGTCAGCCGCCTCCGGCTTAGGGGCTGCCTTGCGGCCCTTGAACATTCCGAGCATGCGGTCGGTCACCAGGAAGCCGCCGATCACGTTCAGCGTGCCGAAGATCAGCGCGACGAACGCGATGATCCGCACGCCCCAGTGCGCGTCGGCAGGCAGGTCGCCCAGCACGATCAGCGCACCGAGGACCACGATGCCGTGTATGGCGTTGGTGCCGGACATCAACGGGGTGTGCAAGGTGTTGGGCACCTTGGAGATAACTGCGAACCCGACGAACCCGGCCAGAACCAGGATCGCGAGGTTGGCCAATAGCTGGTCATACATGAGCTATGCGTCCTCTCTTGCACGGGTCACGCAGGAGGACGCGACGATCTCGTCGTCGAAGTCCGGTGCGAGTGCGCCGTCTGTGATGAGCAGGTCCAGCAGGGTGGTGATGTTCTTCGAGTACAGCTCACTCGAATGCTCGGGCATCGTCGCCGGAAGATTGAGCGGAGAAGCAATGGTGACGTCGTGCTTGACGACGGTCTGGCCGGGCTCGGTCAGTTCGCAGTTGCCGCCGGTCTCGCCCGCGAGGTCGACGACGACCGAGCCGGGCTTCATGCCTTCGACCGCGGCAGCGGTCACCAGGCGGGGCGCCGGACGGCCGGGAACGAGCGCCGTGGTGATGACGATGTCGAATCCCTTGATGGCGTCTTCGAGCGCCTTCTGCTGCTGTGCACGCTCATCTTCGGTGAGCTCACGGGCGTATCCGCCTTCGCCGGCCGCATCGATGCCCAGATCGAGCCACTGCGCGCCCACCGAGCGCACCTGATCGGCGACCTCGGGCCGCACGTCATAACCCGTGGTACGGGCACCGAGCCGCTTGGCCGTCGCCAGGGCCTGTAGGCCGGCCACGCCGACACCGAGCACCAGTACCAGCGCGGGCTTGACGGTCCCGGCGGCGGTGGTGAGCATCGGGAAGAACCGGGTGGACTCGGACGCGGCCACCAACACCGCCTTGTAGCCCGAAACGTTGGCCTGCGAGGACAGCGCATCCATCGATTGAGCGCGGGAGATGCGCGGAATCGCTTCCACCGCAAAGGCTTGCACGCCTGCACTCTGCAGCGCGCCAATGCTGTTCTCGGCATTGCGGGGCGCCAGGAAGCCGATGAGGGTCTGCCCCTCGTTGAGGCGGGCGACCTCAGCAGCCGAGGGCGGCGCGACCTTCACCACGATGTCGGCGGACCAAGCATCGCCCACCGTCGCACCGGCTTCGGCGTACAGCTCGTCGGGCAGCAACGCGCGCTCTCCTGCGCCACTTTCTATGACGACGTTCACACCCTTGCCAATCAAGCCGGCGATCGCCTTCGGTACCAGCGCGACACGGCGCTCGTCCTCACCTGACTCTCGGACAACTCCGATAGTGACTGGTTGATCGGTCATCTACTCGCCCTTCACCCTGTGGTGCAGCATGCCGACGGATACTAAGGAAAGGCATGCTTGTTAACAAGTCTTCCGTTTTTGTAAATCCTGCAAAGGTCGTTAACCAGGGCAATGAACGCGATCTGGCACGCGTTCCGACTCCCTAGGCGCCCCCGGCGGGGTGCCATCTCCGAATGGTCTACCACCCAGTGTCTCGCGTCCATGCGAGGTAAGCCAGTCACGCAAATCCGGCCCCTTCGGGACGATGCGCGTGGGGTTGATATCGGTGTGGACCACGTAGTAGTGCTCCTTGATCTGTCCGAAGTCGACCGTGTCACCAAACCCCGGGGTCTGATACAGATCGCGCGCGTACGCCCACAACACCGGCATCTCGGTCAGCTTCTCGCGATTGCACTTGAAGTGCCCGTGGTACACCGGATCGAACCGGACCAACGTGGTGAACAGTCGCACATCGGCTTCGGTGATGGTGTCGCCTACCAGATACCGTTGCCCGGCAAGCCTTTCCGATAGCCAATCCAGCGCCGTGAACAGCCGATCATAGGCGGCGTCGTACGCCTCCTGGCCTCCGGCGAAACCGCAGCGGTACACGCCGTTATTGACCTCGGTGTACACGCGACGGTTCACCTCGTTGATTTCGGTGCGCAGGTCCTCGGGATACAGCTGCGGGGCGCCGGGGCGGTGATAGTCAACCCATTCGGTGGAGAAATCCAACGTCATCTGCGCGTAGTCGTTGGTGACGACCTCCCCCGTGGACTCCTCCACCACCGCGGGCACGGTGATGCCGCGCGGATAGTCAGGGAACCGCTTGAGGTAGGCATCACGCAGGAAGTGGATGCCCAAGACGGGGTCTACTCCACCCGGGTCAAGATCGAAGGTCCAACTGCGCTTGTCATGTGTAGGGCCGCAAAGCCCAAGTGACAAGACATTTTCCAGCCCGAGGAGTCTGCGAACGATCAGAGTCCGGTTGGCCCAGGGACAGGCACGTGCCGCGACAAGTCTGTATCGACCCGGTTCTACCGGGTAGCCGTCGCGGCCGTCCGCTGTGATCCGCGTGTCGATGTAGTTGGTGTCCCGCTTGAACTCACCGGGCTCGACGTACTTGGTGTTCTCCGGGGTTTGGCTCACACACTCCAGTGTGTCACTGTGCCCCCGAGGCGCGGCCTGGCTCACTGCGCTGTTTTGTCAGGTTCGCCCTTCTCGTTCAGCGGCTGGCTACGAGACAGACCCGCTACTAGTCCATCCGGGAAAGCTGGCGTGCTCCAAGTTCCTGCAGTCGGCGCATCCGGACTGGCTATACACGTGTCCTCGTATTTGACGACAGGCAGCCGGGGCCACCCCTTGTCCGAGTGATACGGCGGGTACGCCACGATTCGTACGCCAACTTCATTGGGGCCGCTACCATCTCGCTGTTGCTTGTATGCATACGCGGCGAGTTCTGCGAATGCGCTGTGATCAAGATCGTCAGCGGATTTCTGGAGATCCACAAAGGCCACCATCGATTCAGATTGGCGCCCCATATCGGGATTGGGGAGTGCACGCGGATGAGTGGGCCCGCATTGGGCGTACGTAATCACCCAACCATCGGCTAACGCTGTCTGTATCTCGCGAGTCACGTTCTCGCGGTAGTCATTGACGACTCCCTTGCGATACTTGCGCGATACCTCTTCACGATCGACAAGCGCGTTTCCCCGAAAGCCTCCGTGAACCACCTCGGCCGGCGCCAACCACGAGTCCGATGCCAGACGCTCCGACCGGGCACTGTCCGTGCTGTTCGCGTCGTACTTCCCGGGATCACGCGGACAGGAAGCGGCCGTCACGAATATCAGCGCTATCAACGAAACACACTTCACGCGTCTCATTTGGGCGTCACCGAACCCCACACGTTCCACCCACCAGACCACGTCAGGTCAAAGTTGCCGTTGATGAATTTGTCTTTGGGAATCGTTGAGACCTTGCCTGCCGCCGAGTCGTAGATCTGCAGATTATCGCCGTCCATGCCGGTGACCAAGATGACGTGGCTTGGGTAAGGCCCGGTCCCGATAAACAGCGGAACCACCTGTCCTGCCTGCACGGCCGCAGTCACCGACCGATAGTCACCCGCAGCGCCGGCCGGGGGGTGCAATGTCCAGTCGTAACTACTCCCCGGCACGCCTGTCCCGTTGGGCGCTCCCATCTCATCGGCAGCACCCCAAGGTGGAGTTCCCATCGACTCCGGCCAGTTCGTCCCCCATCCAGGAATCACCGCGTTGTTCGTCAGATCGTGCATCTTCTTGGCTTCTTCCCCGAACCGGGCTGTCACGGCATCGGTGTCCGTGCCACCCGGCAGCTCCTGTCCCGTGCGTGGGTCATAGCCGGTCAGTACCTTCATGGCGTACATCGGGTCATTGATCATCTTCGCCGTCACCAAAGAACTCGACCCGCAGGTAGTGCCGTCCGGCTGCTTGAGGCCACCCGGGTGATTCCTCGCGTACTCGGTTGGATCGAGTTCCTGCAGTTGCTTATCGGTCAAGCCACCCTGCGCGGGCGGGAGGTTCAATCGATCGGCGAAGCGCTGCAAAGAATCGATATCACCTCCCCTAGCGAGAGCCGAGACAATCCAATTGCGCCGCGCCTCATCCTTCGCATTGTCGAGCATCGCCTGCGCCTTGGCCCGATCCTCGGGACTCATCGCCGCCAGGTTGGCGTCGGCACGTTCTTGGACGCCCGGCCGCAAACCGGTTCCGTCCTTATGACCATCGGGATCATCCTTGACGCCCGACCAATTGTTCACCGAACCGATCGCGCCCACCGCGACAGACGTGTGGTCGGGCAAGGTGATGCCCCCCATTGCCTTTCCGAGTTCACCCTTGGCGGTGTTCACCGCCTTGTCGGCGTCCCCATACGCGCCGGCGAGCTCTTCGACACCGTGTACGACGTCGCCCACGAGCTTTCGGACATACGGAATGGCGTCCCACGGGGCCTTCGGAATGTTGTTCCAGTCGACATCGTCCTTCAGCGACGTGAACGCGTTATGCCAGCGATCGCGTGCCTTTTCCATCGATCCGCCGAAGGTCTCCAGCGAGGTCGCCACCCCTGTCGCCGCCGGACCTATCGTCGTGGATCGTGTCGTGAAGTTCGCGATGCTCGTGCGCGCCTTATCCCCGGTTGTCTCCCCGTTGGGATCACCCGGAGTCCGTCCCCAGACCGTTTCGGGGATGGTGTTCTGAGCCTGCCGAACATCGTTGGCATGCCACTCCCCCATCGCGGGCGCCATCTCCCGCCAGCGCGCTGCGACGTCACGCACGGTCGCCGGATCGGGTGGAGGTGGCTCGATGGCCACCGCAATCACCTTGCGGACGGCACTGACAACCTTTCTGGCGATTGGCCAGACCGTGCCGATGGTGATCTCACCGATCTGTCGAAGGTCGGCGATTACCTGCTCAAGCTGCTTTTGTGTGTCTCCCAGCGTCATCGCGCACCGGCCCTACTTGAGCACCGGGAACGTGATTCCGGCATCGCTGAGGTTGCCCGCGTTGCGCTGATCCATCTCGACCAGGGCCTTGGTGCACGTGCGGATGTTCTGCGAAATCTCTTTCTGCACAGCCGCCACCGTGCCCAGCGCACCCGACACCCTGTTCCGCGCAGCGTTCATGGCATCGCTCAGGTCGCCAAGGTCCTTACCCTCCGTGGCGCGCAGCTTGCCCTTGGCGAACTCGACGTGCGCATCGGTCGCATCGAGTTGCACCGCACACTTCTCCGTCGCTACCGGATCGATCTTCATCCGTCCCCCTCTGAACATGCCCCTCCCGCATGTTAGCCCGGAACGCAGAACCTAGCCAGGCCCTGGGGATAGCCCGCCTAGCTGGGCAAAAGGGCTGTGAGGTAGTTGCCCTGCTCGACCAGTTCGACGACGTCCGCAGGCAGCTCCGGGACCTTGACTCCGTAGGCAGCGGCCAGTTCCAGGGCATGCGCACCCTGCACCGTCCACCCGCGTGCGGCCAACCACTCCGCGACGTCGGCGCGGTCTTCGTCGTAGAACAATGAACTGATGTCTACCTTCGACATGGGATGGCTATCGTCCGCGTACTTCTTCTGGACCTCACCCCACTTCGCGATATCGGGCCTACCGCGGGTGGCTTCCACGGCAATCTGACTGCCTGGTGCCGACAACGCGACAACCCGCTCAAATAGCAGATCCTGTGCGGCAGAGGGCAAATAGATGATCAGTCCCTCGGCCGACCACGCCGTGGGGACCTCAGGGTCGAAACCCGCGGCGAGCAAGGCGGCCGGCCAGTCATCCCGCAGATCAACGGCGACCTCACGGCGATCAGTGGTCAGCGTGGCCCCCCGTTCGGCCAGTACCCGGTCCTTGAAGTCCAGCACCTGTGGCTGGTCCAGCTCGAAGACCTTGGTGCCTGCCGGCCACGGCAGTCGGTGCGCGCGAACATCGAGTCCGGCGGCCAGGATCACCGCCTGCTTGCAACCGGAATTCGTTGCACTCACAAAGAACTCGTCGAAGAACCTGCTGCGCAAACCGATCTGCCGGAATGCGGAGGTGGGATTCAGCGTCTGCGCATCGGGATTCTCCAGGAGCCCAATCAAATGCGGCTCACCCGCGGCGCGCACGAAGTGCTCGGCGTAGTCGTCGCGCACCAGTGGGTCAGCACGCGTCTTCTCAAGTGCGCGCGCCGCCGCCACACCCAGCGCCGTGAAGCCGACGCTCGACACGATGTCCCAGGAGTCGCCCTCGCTACGCGACCAATCCTTGTCCTCGATGTTGGTCATGACAGTCCTCTCAGCTCGGCAGGGTGCACGTCAGGTAGTGCATCGCACCGGCAAGTTCTCTGATGTCCTCGGGCACTTCCGGATGCTGCACGCCGTATCGGTCGGCCAACGCAAACATGTCCAGCCCCTGGGTACTCCATCCGCGTGCGGAGAACCACTCGATGGCCGGCGTCTTCTCCTCGTCGTAAAACAGCTCAGTGATATCGATCTTTCCAAAGGTGTCCTTTTCGGATCGATACTTCTGTTCGACCTTCGCGAATTGACTCATTCCCAACACACCCGTCGGGCCCTCGATGGCGGCCCGGCTGCCGGGTGCCGACAGTTCGGCCGCACGCTCGAACAACAGCTCTTGCGCGGCCGCCGGCAGATACGGCAGCAGACCTTCAGCCGACCACGCGGTCGGCTGGCTGGAATCGAATCCGGCCGCCGTGAGTGCCGCCGGCCAGTCATCCCGCAGATCCACCGCCACGGTCCGCCGATCACTTGTGGGTGCGGCGCCCTGCTCGGCATACACCCGGTCCTTGAAGGCCAGCACCTGCGGCTGATCCAGCTCGTACACGGTGACCCCTGCGGGCCACGGCAACCGGTGCGCCCGGGCGTCCAGGCCCGCGGCAAGAATCACCGCCTGCCGGATACCAGAAGCCGCGGCGTCCAGAAAGAACTCATCGAAAAATCGGCTGCGCATGCCCATGCCCCGCAAATACTCAAACGGAGACGCTTGTGGTGCATCACGTTTGGTGATCGTATCGATCAAATGGGGTTCGCCCGCCGCGAGCACGAAATGTTTGGCGAAGGGGTCCACGATCAGTGCGTCCGGCCGCTCACTCTCCACGGCACGCTGCGCGCTGACACCCAGCGCGGTGTACCCCACGCTCGATACGATGTCCCACGAGTCGCCGTCGCTGCGGATCGAATTCTTGTCCTCGACGTCAGTCATGGTGCCCTTTCAGCTTGTCCGGGTAGCGGTGAAAAACTTGGTGCGCAGCAATGTTTCGAACGAGCGTGGTTGCTCGCCGAACGGCCGCCCGTATCCGACGGCCGCATCGACGAGATCGATTTCCGTGACTGCCCAATCTCTTTCGGAAAGCCACAGCTTGGTGTCGCGCCGAGGATCGTCATACCAGAGTTCGGAGACCCGCGGGTGGCCCGGAGAATCAGCACCCGACGGCATGTCCTGCTCGAACTGCGCGATCTCTCCCGGCCCCGGGCCCAGCTCCGCCGCGAGCCGGCTCCCCGGAGCCGACAGCGCATGCAACCTCTCAAAGAGTGCGTCCTGCGCCACACCGGGCAGATAGGGCAGCAGCCCTTCCAGAGCCCACGCGGTGGGTTGCGCGGCGTTGAATCTCGCTCCTACCAATGCCTTCGGCCAATCATCGCGCAGATCGACCGCCACCGGCACCCGGCCGGCGGCAGGACCCGCATCGACCCCGGAGAGCACCTGATCTTTGAATTCAAGTACCCGCGGCTGATCCACCTCGAAAACCGTCGTCCCCGCGGGCCAGGGCAATCGGTATGCGCGCGCGTCTAATCCGGCAGCCAGAATGGCCACTTGGCGCACGCCCGCACCCGCCGCGTCGGCGAAGAAGTTGTCAAAGAACCGAGTCCGCACACCGACCCATCCAGCGTTGGCCCCGGCGAAGCCACTGATATCACCGGCACCCACTGCCTCCGCGAGATGCGGCTCGCCGGCGGCGGCAACGAATTTCTCGGCGTACTCGTCATGTGCCAGTGGCGGATCCAGCTTGGCATCGAGTGCTCTCGCGGCCGCGACCGCGAGAGCGGTGTAGCCGACACTCGTCACGATGTCCCAGGTGTCTCCCTCGGTGCGCGCCATGGCTACGCGCCGAGCACAGCGGAGAAGTACCGGCTCTGTCCCATGGCATCGGTGAGCTCATGCTCACCGGCCAATGGAGCCCGGTTGTATCGCTTCAACAGCTCACCCGCGGTCGTCGCCTCGACGGTCCAGCCGCGTCCGGTCAGCCATTGCGCCGGATCCTCACGCTCATCGCCGAACCACAGGCTCGACGGGGGCGCATCCTCTTCCACAATGCTCTTGAAGATCCGCTGCAGCGCACCGTCTTCCTTCTCCATCGCGTTCGACATCCGATCCGCCTGGGTGCCGGGGGCGCCGAAGTCCTCCACGGCAACCCGGCTTCCCGGCGCGGACAGATCAACAATGCGCTGGAACAGCAGGTCCTGGGCGGCACCGGGCAAAAAGGGAAGCAGCCCCTCGGCCAGCCACGCTGTGGGCTGCGTGGGATCGAATCCTGCCGCGCTGAGCGCCGCAGGCCAATCGTCGCGAAGATCTACGTGCAGCCCATGGACGGTGGCCGTCGCCCGCGCCCCATGCTCGTCAAGAACCCGCTTCTTGAACTCGAGCACCTTCGGGAGGTCTAGCTCGTAGACCGTGGTGCCGGGCGCCCAGGGCAGTCGGTATCCACGAACATCGAGCCCCGCCGCGAGAATCACGGCCTGCCGGGCGCCCGCATCCCCGGCCGCCACAAAGAAGTCATCGAAGTATTTCGTGCGGGCCCCGAGGTAGCTCGAGAACAGCTGCACGTCGGGCTCCTGAGCGACGGCTGGGTCCTCCAGCAGCTCCGAGAAGATCGGCGCCTCGACCTTGGTCGCAGCGACGAAATGCTGCGCGTAATCGTCTCGCGCGAGCGGCTCCGCCTTACGCGCCTCCACGGCACGCATGGCGGAGACGATGAGCGCCGTCGCGCCCACGCTCGTCACGATGTCCCAGGTATCACCTTCGGTTCTGGCCACGGCAGGTCTCCCGTCAAACGTGCATGTCAAGTGCGCGTACATTTAAAGACGCAGGTCAATGGGGTTTACCAAAGACAAGTTCGCACAACTAACTACAGTACGCCGATTGGCTGGGAGCGCCACCGGCCCCTTTGTTGGAGACCGATCCGACGCGCTACTTGCCCTTCCAGACGGGGGCGCGCTTCTCGGCGAAGGCCTTCGCGCCCTCCTTGGCGTCCTCGGACACGAAGATCGGCATGAGGATCTCGCCCTGCTTGGCGAAGGCTTGCTCGGGCGCCCAGCTCGCCGATTCGATGATGATGCGCTTGGTGGCAGCGACGGCCAACGGGCCGTTCGCGGTGATCTTGGCCGCCAGCTCCAGGGCGGTATCCAATGCCTGTCCGTCGTCGACGAGCCGGTTGATGAACCCGTACTTGGCAGCGTCTTCCGCGGTGAACGAGTCGCCGGTGAGCGCCAGCTCCATAGCCACCTGATACGGGATCCGGTTCGGCAGACGCAACAGGCCACCGGCACCGGCCACCAGGCCGCGCTTCACCTCTGGGATACCGAACTTGGCGCTCCGACCGGCCACCACCAGGTCGCAGGACAGCACGAGCTCGGTGCCACCGGCCAGGGCGAAGCCCTCCACCGCGGCGATGATTGGCTTGCGCGGTGGCTCGTTGGTGAAACCGAGGCCGCGCTCGGACAGCACCGCTTCGCCGCTCACGAACGCCTTGAGATCCATTCCCGCGCAAAAATTTCCACCCGCACCGGTGATGATGGCAACGGATAGGTTATCGGAGCTGTCCAGCTGGTCCGCCGCGGCGGCGAGCCCCTGGCTGACGGCCCTGTTGACCGCGTTACGCGCGTCCGGACGGTTGATGGTGATCAGTAGGACACGGTCACGCTGTTCGATCAGGACTTCGTCGGCCATGGCGATCCTCTCGTCGGTGAGTTTGTTTGTTGATGCTAACCAGTAGTCGGTATCAGGCTGCGAGCCACCGAAAGCAGCCTGGGTACACCCTCGTCCAGCTCCGCGAAGAAGGGATCATCGGTGGTTCCGGCGAGATGCCGCTGGTAGGACACCTCCAGCAACGTGGCGAGCTTCCACCCACCCAACACCTGGTAGTAGATCAAATCCTCTGGCGTCCAATAGCTTTGATCTCCGGTTCGCGCCTCTCGGTAGGCTTGGGCGATCTCGACATGCGAGGGGCAACCCTCCTGCGCGGTCACCGCGCCGGTGAGCTCCGCCATGGCGACCTCACCCCCAGGCTCCGGGGTCATGTACAGCAGGTAACCCAGGTCCGCCAGCGGATCGCCAACGGTCGCCATTTCCCAGTCCAGTACCGCGGTGATCCGCGCCGTTTCCGCATCGACCAGCACGTTGTCCAGCTTGTAATCGCCGTGCACCACGGCTGCGGGACGATCTCCCGGATAGTTCTGGGTGAGCCATCCGGTAATAGCCGTGTGATCTTCCAGATCACGGCCGGTGGGCAACTCTTTGATGGACTCCCACTGCGCGCCCCACGTCTTCAATTGTCGTGCCAGGTAACCGGATTCACGCCCCAACTTCGCCTCCACCAACCGCGCGGGATCTGCGTTGTGAATCTCCGCCAGTGCGACCGCAAGGTCGAGCACCAGCTCCCGTCGAGCTGAACCGACGAACCATTCGGGCGAGACGTCCCTGATCACCTCGCCTTCCTGACGCTCCATCAGATAGAACGGAGCGCCGAAGATCTCGGCATCGGTGCTGGCCACCGTAACGCGCGGAACCCGCACGTGCGCCGCACTGAGCGCATCGAGCACCCGATATTCGCGCATCACATCGTGGGCGCCGGCCTGCAGCCGCCCAAACGGGGGGCGCCGCATAATCCACTGCGTACCAGAACTTCCCGTGACCACATAAGTCAGATTCGAATGTCCGGCGGAGAGCCTGCGGACCGCGACCTCCTCCCCCAGCTCGCGGTTGAGGTACTCCAACAGGCTCGACGGGATGGCATCAGCATCGGGCGTCGCGTCGCCAGCGGGACCTTCAGGTGAAGAGGACACGTCCTTGTGCATGGGTCATGTTTACCTGACGGCACAAACCCCGAGCGAGGGGCCGTGGCATTCCTTAACCGTTCACGCTGCCAACTGGGCCGATGTCCCTCAGTATTGGTGTCCAATGAACCTCTCTGCCCGCCTCATCGTCATGAACTTCCTGCAGTTCTTCGTGTGGGGAGCATGGCTGCTGACGCTCGGGGCGTACTGGTTCAACGACAAGCACTGGTCGGGTGCACACTTCGGCGCCACCTTCTCCACCATGGGCATCGCCGCGATCCTCACACCGCCCATCATGGGTGCGATCGCCGACAAGTGGGTGAACGCCGAAAAACTTTACGGGATATTGCATCTCGGAGGCGCCGCAGCACTGTTCACCCTTCCTCAGGTGAACAGCCCCACCGTCTTCTTCTGGGTTCTGCTGCTCAACATGCTGTGTTACATGCCGTCGCTGTCCCTGGCCATCACGGTCGCCTTCAACGCGCTCAAAGATGCCGGCAAGGACACCGTCGGAAGCTTCCCGCCGATCCGGGTGTGGGGCACCGCCGGATTCATCGCCGCATTGCACACAGTGAGCCTGCTGAAGCTGGAGACGTCGGCTGGCCAGTTCTACGTCGCCGGGACGGCGGCGCTACTCCTGGGGCTCTACGCGTTCACGCTGCCGAGCTGTCCACCGAAGCTGGATCGCACGCACAGCACCACATTCGCGGACAGATTCGGGCTCACCGCGTTCACCCTCTTCCGTCATCGCACAATGACGATCTTCTTCATCTTCGCGATGCTGCTCGGCGGCGCCCTACAACTCACCAATGCCTACGGTGACACGTTCCTGCATGACTTCGCGGGCATCGACGCGTACAAGAACCTCTTCGCCGTCGAGCATCCCGCCATCATCATGTCCATCTCGCAGATCTCCGAGACGCTGTTCATCCTGGCGATCCCATTCTTCCTGCGCCGCTTTGGAATCAAGGCGGTCATGCTCATGAGCATGGTGGCGTGGACACTGCGCTTCGGCCTGTTCGCCTACGGCAACCCCGGAGACGGACTCTGGATGATCGTGCTGTCCTGCATCGTCTACGGCATGGCCTTCGACTTCTTCAACGTGTCGGGCCAGCTGTTCGTTGAGGACCAGTGCGATCCCGCGATCCGGGCGAGCGCGCAGGGCCTGTTCATGCTGATGACCAATGGGGTGGGCGCCATGCTCGGTAGTCTCATCAGCGGCGCCGTCATCGAGTACTTCTTCACCTATCCGGATCAGGGCAAGGACTGGCACGGCATCTGGTTGAGCTTTGCCGGGTACACGTTGGTGGTCACTTTCGCGTTCTTCCTGCTGTTCCGCCACAAACCGGGCGAAAGCGCCCTCGATAAGGCGCCCGCTACCGTGGGGGTGTGACGATCTCCAACGCCGAATCGACCGCTTCCCACGCACACAGCCCCATCGAGGGCATCTGGAACTTCCGGGATGTCGGCGGTTCGGACTCACCGGTCACCCTCAGACCCGGGGTGCTGTTCCGGTCCTCCGAACTCAGCGGTCTGACCGCGGCCGGCTCCCAGGCACTACGCGCCCTCGGCGTCACTGACCTGTATGACCTACGCAGTCCCACCGAGATTGCGCGCACCGGTTCCGATCGAGTGGACGGCGCAATCCGGGTGCACGAGGTTCCCTTCGCCACCCCGGCCGCCGGCGAGGAACGCGCTCCTCACGAAATCGCCTACCGGCAGATGATGATCACCAGCATGACCTCGGGCCGTGGCCCGGACCCCGCATCGCAGGTGGAATTCATGCTGGCCGAATATCGCCGATTCGTCGAGCTCCCCGGCACCCTCGTCGCCCTCAAGGCGATAGCCGATCAACTCGCCGGCGGTGCAACGGCTTTAGTGCACTGCGCGGCAGGCAAGGACCGGACCGGACTCCTCATCGGGGTGATACTGCATTCGGTCGGCGTCGACTACGCCGATATCGCCGCGGACTACCTGCGCAGCAATGCCGCGATCGCGGCGATGCGGGCCCACATCTCCGCACAGATGGATGCCGCCGAACCCGAGCTCGCGCAGACCATGGCTGCGATGCTCTCCGATGAGGTGCTCGGCGTACGCGAGGAGTACCTCGACACCGGATTCAGCGAAATCACAAGGCTTTTCGGATCACCCGAGTCGATGCTGACAGCTGCCGGGTTCGACGGCGAAGGTCTCGCGGCGTTGCGGACAGCACTGACCTAGTCGACGATTCAGGTCAGTACGGCGCCGAGCCAGATGCCTGCCGACACCATCGCACCCACCATCTCGATGCCGATCGAGGTGGCCACCGCCTTCACAGCCGTCACGGTCGCTCCCCACGCCTGCTTCTGGCTATTGCGTCGCAGGAACTCCGCGAGGTAGATGCCTAGCACGAAGCCGATCACCAACCCCACCACCGGGATCACGAAAAACCCGACAATCGCCGCGGCGCCGCCAAGTAACAGGCTCAGTGTGGGCACCCCGGCCTCGCGCATGCGGGCAGCGGGCCACACGTACTTCACCACCATGGTCGCGACGGCGAGCGCCGCGACGATGCCCAGGACCACCCAGGACTTCGTGGTGGATTCGACGAGCGCCCATACGCCGATGGAGAGCACCACCAAGGTCGTTCCGGGCACCATGGGCACCACGATCCCGACCATCCCGATGGCGATCCCCAGGGCGACGAGCAGCAGCCCACCAATGGTCATCGCACGAGGTTCTAGGTCAGCTCAACATCGCTGGCCAGCCAGCGCCCGTCGATCTTCTCCATCGTCATCTGCACTCTGCTGCGGTCCATACGAGGCTCGGGCACCGCGACATTGGACACCGACTGATCGATAAACAGGAGAACCTGGACCTTGTCCGGGGTCGCAGTCTTCACCGCGGAGTCGACGACGACCCCGCGTGAACTGGCCTTGTTCTCCACCAGGATCTGCCGTAGCTGCGCACTGGACTTGTCGTACATGTCCTTGAACTTGCCCGTGGACCCGTCCATGGTCTTGTTGTAGTTTTCGTCGAGCTTGGCACTGTCCACATTGGTCAATACCCCGGCGAACTCCTGTGCCGCGGTGAGAGCCTCACGGGATGACCGCTCTTCCGCGCGCTGCTCTTCGTAGAGGCGGCCGATGACGGCAGTCCCGGCGGCGATCGCGATCACCACGACTGCGGCCGCGGTCCACGCCCAATGTCGCCCCTGCATGCGTTTCGGACTCTTTTCCTCTTCGTCCGGTTCGAGGCTGATGTCCTCGTCATCGGAGTCCTCGGAATCCTTCGCAGCTACCTCCGCATCGAAATCGGCAACCTCGTCCGCGACGGCGTCGGTTGCCTCGTCCGGCGTCGATTCGGCCTGTGTCGACGGAGTCGAAGATTCTTCGGCCTTCTCCGTGTCCGCCTTCTTGGCGTTCTTGCCGGCAGCGTCGTCTGCCATGGTTGTGCTCCTTGCGCGTCGTGCTGGTACCTGTCCGAGCGCGCCTAGCGTCCGGTGGGTGGAGTATTACCGAAACCGGGCGGTGGCGCAGGCGCATCGGGGGGTAAAGGTGCATCTCCGGGAATCGGGAGAGGCCACTGCGGTCCACCATACGGCGTCGGAACGCTCCACTTGCCCCGTGGCGTTGGATCGGCCACCTTCGCCAGGTCGGCATTGGGCGGCGGGCCCGCGGTATCGTCGTCGGCCGGACGCGGTGCGTTGCGCGCACCACGGACCAGCACCGCCGGGTCGGGGTTGGCGCAGTACGTGGAGTACAGCGCCGGTTCATAGAAGCTGGCATCCGAGACGGGCTTGCGCGGCGTCGCGTAGTCACATGTGGGCCGCGGGTACAGCAGGTCCGCAAGTGCCCAGATGGCGCCATCGTGGAAGATGGTCGCCGCACTCTCCAGCGTCGACCCACGCACCTCCGGTCCGGGGAACAGCGCATTGAGCGCAGGGACGCGCACGTAGTTCAGCTGCGCGACCGTCGCGAGATTGCCTAAGAGCTGCACCATGGTGTCGGAGTTATCGGTGAAGAGATTATCCACACCGTGCAATGTCTGCGGGGCCTGCCCGAGCAGCGTCCGGAAGCCGCCGTCCATCTTCTTCAACCCGCCGAAGGTGCTGCCCAGCTGCTGGCCGGTCGCATCCAACCCCGAGTTGAGGTCGACGAGCGTCGAGAAGGTCACCTTGCTCGACTTCAACAGAGTCACCGTTTCCGGCAGCACACCATCGAGTGTGGTGATGAGGAACGTACCCCCGTCGAAGATATCGGCGAGCTTTTCCGGGCCTTGCGTGCTGACACCGAGCTCCTT
The DNA here is from genome assembly GCA_002013415.1 of Mycobacterium sp. D16Q14. Taxonomy (GTDB): domain Bacteria; phylum Actinomycetota; class Actinomycetes; order Mycobacteriales; family Mycobacteriaceae; genus Mycobacterium. The sequence goes on along the minus strand of MAEX01000010.1, from coordinate 67,217 downwards.
ACGGATGGTGCTCAGCTTGTCGGTATCAAGCTGAGCCAGTAGCCCATCGGAATCCGCCAGCACCTGCGCGAGGGTCATCGGAGTGCTGGCCCGGCCCAGCGCGACAACGCTGTTGTTCCCCAGGAATGGGCCGTCGTTCGTCGTCGGACGGAAGTCGAGGTACTGCTCACCGGCAGGCGACAGTCCGGAGACACGCACCTCGCTGTTGGCCGGCAACTTCACGGCACCGTCGATCGCGGCGGTCGCGACCACGCCGCCCTTCTCCAGATTGACGGACTGCACCCGGCCGATGGGAACCCCGCGCAGCATGACTTCCTGATTCGGCAGCAGCCCACCGGATTCGTGCAGCTGCACCTTCACCCGGTACTTGGACTCGATCGGATTGACCTTCAAGGTCCCGAACATCACATACCCGGCGCAGATGACGAGGATGCCCACCAAGCCGACTACGGACAGCCATTTCCAGCTGCGCTTGAAGACATCTGAGGCCGCCAGCAGCCCTCGGGAAGTCGATTCCAGCAAACCATGGGACTGTGCGGGGCCAGTCGCGGGCGCGGTCATCGGCCCGGTCCTGGTTCTGGTGCCGGGGCAGGTGCGGGTGGCGCTTCCGGCGCGGGTGCCGGGGCAGGCGGGTTCGGTCCCTGACCAACAACCCGCTCCTGCAACCGGTACAGCGAGTACTTGAAACTGCCGACGAGGTAACCCCAGTCGGCTTGCTTGGGGCCGTGGAATGTCGGGTCGCCCTTGTACCCGGCGTCGGGCCAGTTGCCCAGCGCGAGCTTGGCCATGTTGACGTCGACGGCAAGCGCGCTGCCTGCATTCGCCTTCACCAACATTGGGATTAGTCGGTTCAGTGCGACCAGGCTGGTGTCGGGGCTCACCGCGATGTCGTTGAAGCCCCGCGCGATCGAGTTGAAGTCGGCGAACATACTGCGGGTGTCGGTGCCCTGGATCGACGGGAACTTCGCCAGCTGATCGGAGATGTGCCCGGCAGTATCCGCGAGATCGCCGACCTGGCCGGGATCGATTGCCTTCAACGCCGGCGCGCCTGCCTCCAGCAGATCGTTGATCGTCTTCTCCCGCGCCGACAGCGTCGAGGCCAGCTGGGAGGTCTTGTCCAACGAGTTCTGGATCTGCGACGACCGGCCGTTGAGCGTGCCCATCAACTGATCTGACTGCTTCACGATGTCGCCGAACACGATGCCATTACTGCCATTACCGCCGGAAGACCTTCCCAGGCCGTTTATCACGTGCGTCAAGTTGCGGATGACGCCACCGTTGACGAGCACGGCCGCAGAGGCGAGCACGCCTTCCACCGTGGCTGCCGAAGAGGTGTTGTCCAGATCCAGCGTGCCCCCGTCCTTGAGGAACTGACCGGTGCCCTTGTCCGGTGGAGTGACGGCGACGAACACATCGCCGAGCGGGGTGGCCGTGCGTAGCTGTGCCGTGGTTCCGACGGGCAACCGCACACCTTGACGGATGCGCAACTGGACCACTGCTACATAGTCGACGGCATCCATCGACTCGACCTCGCCGACATCGGCTCCGCCGAGACGAACCTTGGCTTTCGCGGGAAGGTTGAGCGCGTTGGCGAATCGTGCGGTCAGCTTGTAGGACTGCGAGCCCATGTTGGGGGCCGGAAGTGGCAAGCTATCGAGTCCCGGTGGGGTGCAGGCGGATACGGCGAGGACGCCGACCGCAGCCAATGCGGCGACTCTCAGCTTGGAAACCTTCAAGCGGCTCATCACTGCCCCATCCTGGCCATACCGTCGAGCATGTAGGTCAGCCCGAAATCAGGACCGTAGTCGGCTAGCGTCCCGGTGCTGCACCCGAGCTGCCGCAGGCCCATCAGGTTGCAGATTTCCTTGCTGAATTGACTCTCGAGTAGCAGCTTGTCCAACAGCGGGTGTAGGCGGATCGACCCGTTCACCGGGTCGATGACACGGTCCACGTTGTCGAGCGTCAGCGGCAGCAGATCCAGAGTTTCCTTGAGTTCGCGCTGGTTGTCGGTCAACGACTGCAAGGTGACGTTGCCGTTTCCGACTAGACCCTTGATGACGTCGCGGTTCTTTTCGAGGAGTTCGGCGGTGTTCTTCAAGACCTCGTTGGCCTTGCGCCCGGTGTCGCCGGTTCCGAGCCGCTCGGCAGCCAGAATATCGGCAGTGCCGTGCACGGCCGAGCCGAACTGACGAATCGCCTTGTCGTTCTCGCCCATCGCATTCACCAGCGAGCTCACGCTCTTGATGATCGTAGTGAGCTGGTCCTTGGTCTCGGCGCCATCGGTGGTCATCTTCAACGCCTTCGACAGCTCGTCGAGGGCGGTCTTGACCTGCTCGCCGTTACCCGCGGCGGCCTGGGCTCCGATGCTGACCAAGTCGGCGGCCGGTCCGCCGCCCTTCCCGTCACCCTTCATCGCCGAAGCGAGCTTGTCGACGGTCGCCAGCACCCGGTCAAATCCGACGGGGGTGCGGGTGCGGTCGAGCGGGATGACATCGCCGTCCTTCAAGACGGGGCCCTCGGTGTACGGCGGGCTCAATGCGACATGCCGGTCGGTGAGGACCGAGCTGGTGAAGGCGGCGGCGATGACATTCGCGGGGACCTTCACATCTCTGTCGACGTTGAACTTGACCTGGACATACGTGCCCTTGGCTTCCACCGATTCGATGGCGCCTACCGGCAGGCCAAGCACCTCGACCACATTGCCCACGAAAAGACCGGAGCCCTCATCGAATTGGGCGGTGACGGTGATCTTGTCGTCTACTACGCCGGCCTTGCGCAGTCCCAGGTAGCCACCGATCGCGGCGACCACCACCAGCACCGAAACCACGCCAACCATGAAGATGCGGCGCGCGGTGGACCCCTGCTGTGTCAGGTTCACGGTCATGCGCAGTCCTTGAAGTACTCGAGTAGACCCCACTGCTCTGCACGGCTGCTGATCGCGCACATCCAGTTGTCCACAACCAGACCGTTCGTCAGGTTGATGTTCATGGAGTACGCCGAGCCGGTGGCGTTGGTCAGGTTCCGCAGCGGCACGGGCAGGATCTGCAACAGGTTTCGTATGTAGTCATCGTGATCGCTGGCCAGTGCCGTGACATCCCGCAGCTGTTGCAACAGCTTCTCGAAGGCGGGCCGGTCCTTGACGACAACCTTGCTCAGCAGGTCGACCACCTTGGTAATCGACGCCATCAGACGTTGGAACGATGCCTTGCGGGACACGAATTCCCCCAAGAGGTCCCGTCCCTGAAAGACCAGATGCCCGAGATTCGCCTGCTGCCGATGCAGCGTAGCGGTGACGGTGGACGCACTCTTAAGCAACTCGCCGATCTGCGTCCGCCGGGTGGAGACGATCCCCGACAGCTCCTTCAGATTCTTCATGGCCTCGGGCAACGCCTCGGGCAGCCCGTCGAGCTGCTTGGCCAGGATGTCGATGGACTGAGCCAGCTTGGTCGTGTCCACCTGCTCATAGGTGGCAGCGGTATCCGCGAGCAGCGCCTGCAAGTCATATGGCACCTCGGTGTGCGACAACGCGATTCGCTTATTCGGGATCACGCCCGCGCCGCGAGGCCGCAACTCGACGTAGCGCGAGCCGAGCAGCGTGGTGGTCTTGATCGCGGCCTGCGTCTCGGCGCCCAACTTCACCTCGTCGCGCACCCGCATGTCAACGAGCACCTTGGTGCCATCGAGCACAACGCTTTTGACTTCGCCGACATCCACTCCGGCGACGCTGACGTAGTCGCCCTTCTTGAGCTGTGCCGCCTGCGCGAATTCGGCTTTGTATCGGGTATATCCGAAACCGATCTGGCGGTACAGCAGCATCGACGCGATGATCGCGGTAACAATGCCGACGGCGATCATGCCGATCCAGAACTTGCTGCGGTCTTCTAACCTGCGTTCACGGGGGCTCATTCGGTCCCTCGGCATTTCGGTGTGTACTTGGCGATGCCACCGTGCGTGGCGTGCCGAACGATCGCGGGCACCAGATCATTGAGGCCCGGGAAGAATCCGTTGAGGTTCAGCTGGCAGGCATACGAATTGCCGTAGGCGCCGTCCTGCATCGTTCGGGCCAGCCCCTTCAACAGCAGCGGCAAATTGGAGCCCAGGAATGCGAACTGGTCCTGATTGGCGAGAATATGCGCGGCGGTACCCGGTTCGCGATAGACAAGCTCCTGCAGCTGCGGGTACACGTTGTCACCGATGGTCTGGATCCGGCTGACCACATGAGTGGCCGAACCGATGGACGAGACCAGGCTCTGGCGGCGGTTGTCCAGTTCGCCGACGACGTTCTGACTCTGGATCACGAGTTGATCCAGGTTGTCGTTCTGCTTGGCGACGTTCTCCAGCACGGTGTTGAGGTTCTCGATGAGCCCACCCAGCGACTGATCGCGTCCGGCAAAGGATTTCGTGATCTCGGTGGTCTGTGCGACGACATGGGCCAGTGCACCCTTGTCGCCGGCGAAGGCGTCGATGAGCCCGTTGGACAGATTGTCGACCTGCTTCGGGTCCAACAGGGTGAACAACGGCTCGAACCCGTTGAGTAGCGCACCGACGTCGAAGGACGGCTCCGTGCGCTCCACCGGAATCACGCTGCCTTCAGGCAAACGCTCCGGGCTGCCATCCAGCCCTCGGGACAGCGAGATGTACCGCTGGCCGATGATGTTCTGGTAGGTCACCGAGACAATCGAGTTGCCGTACAGATTCTGGTTGCTCTTGACCCGGAACTTGAGCTTGGCGAGCGAGCCATCCAGCTCGATCGAGTCGACGCGGCCCACGCGCACACCCGCGATGCGCACGTCGTCGCCGACTCGCACACCGGTGACATCGGTGAAAATCGCGCTGTAGCTCTTGGTCGAGCCCGTGGTGTCACGGAGCAGGGTGCCGTACACCAGGGTCGTCACGCCGATGGCGAACACGACAAACAGTGACAGTCCGACGACCGCGGCCCGGAAGTTCTTCATCGTCCGCCTCCCTGGGCCGAATTGGATTGGCCGGAATCGGTGTCCGACCCCTCACGACTGACCGAGATGGTTGTCCCGCGCGCCACCGGGCCCAGGAGCAGCTGCTGTGACGCGCTCGGGTCCCCACCGAGTGCCTTGCCAAGCTGTGCGCGCTCGGTCGCGCTTCCCACCGGTCCGACGTTTCCGCCGAACGCGGCCGGCGCGACTCCGGCAGGTGCCGGGTTGGGCGGCGGACCGAAGGGCGGCAGCACCGGGTTCGCAGCCCGGTCGACTTCCTGCGGGTTGGGACCTGAGCCGTGCAGCATGATGTCGGCCGCGGTAGGCGGGAAGATGGTTCCCGGCGGCGGAGCGATATCCGGCGGCGGCTTGTAGCTACCGGGCTGCAGCACCTCGGGAATGTCGATCCACTGACGCGTCTCAGGGGCGGTCGTACAGCTGGGTCCGGCCAGCTCTCCGTAACGCGGGCAGTCGTCGCGGACATAGGTCCAGGCCGGGCTGAACGACAGGATCAGGTTCAGGCCCAGTACCTGGCGGCCCGGATCCCATCCGTTTTCGAAGATCGCGTCCGACAGCACCTTGATGCGCGATGCGATCGGCACGAACTGGTCTGTGTGCTGTGCCAGGACACCGACGACCGGCGTCAGGTGAGTACCGATGCCGATCATCTGATCGATGTGGTTATCAATGGCCGTGGCAGCGGTTCCGGTGGTGTGCAAACCCGCCGAAAGCAGCCCGCGCACATCGGATTGCTTTTGGGCCAAGGTACGCAGCGGCACCAGGGCATTCTCCAGATTGTCCAACAGCCGCGGCGAGGTGGTGCTGAGTGCCGCAGACACCTTCTCCAGCGCCGCGATCGTCGAGGGATCGTTGGGGCTGGCGGTCACGATGGCGTTGAACTCGGTGAGGATGGACTGCAGCCGAGCGCCAGAGGCCAGCAGCTTGTCGCCGCGGCCCTGCGTTGCCTCGCCGAATACGCCGAGCAAACCGATTGGTGCGTCACCCCGTTGCCGTTCAGTGGCGGCGAGAACCTGGCGCAGCTTGTTGGTGGTGGTCTGGAACAGCACCGTCGGCAGCTTGGTGTCCTCGGTGATCACGGCGCCATTGCGCACCGGCGCGCTGTCACCGTTGTCGACCAACTGCACCGACGAGACCGCGAAGACGTTGCTGGGCACCACGCGTGCGGTGACCGTGCCCGGGATCCCGCTGGCATGCTCCGGCTTCAGGTCAATGTGCACGATGTTCGGCTTGCCGTCCGCGGCGGGTGTCACCGACGTGACGGCGCCGACGAGCATGCCGCGGAACTTCACATCGGCGCGCTCGGGCAGGCCGTCGCCGACATTCGTCATTTGAGCGTTGACCTTGACCGTGTCTTCCAGGTAGCCCTCCGACTTGGCAAGTAGCACCCCGGTCACCAATGCCAGCGAGGCCAGCACAGCAATGCCCGCAACGAGCAAGGAACGGTCGGACCAACCACGGCCACTCGCCGAGAATGCACCACCACTCACGTCAGCCCCCGAACCTTGCGCCGGCATCGACTCCCCATAAGGCCATGGTGAGGAGCATATTCACGATGATCACGACCGTGATGGCCGCGCGCATGGCATGCCCCGCGGCCACACCCACGCCCTCGGGCCCGCCCGAGGCGTTGAACCCGAAGTAGCACTGGATGGTTGACGCAATCCACACAAAGATGACGGCCTTGATCACCGAGTAGACGACGTCGGTGCCGCTCAACATCATTGTGAAGTAGTGGTCGTAGGCGCCGCCGATGGAACCGCCGCTGGAGATCCCGACCAGCAGGCGGCAGGTGATGTAGCTGACCACCAGGCACAACAGGTACAGCGGAACAACGGCCACGGTGGATGCCAGCAGCCGGGTGGTCACCAAGTACGGGATCGGGCGGATCGCCAGCGCGTCCAGTGCGTCGATCTCCTCGTTGATGCGCTGGGCTCCGAGCTGCGCGGTGAATCGGCAGCCGGCCTGCATCGCAAAGGCGAGAGCCGCCATCACCGGGGCCAACTCGCGGGTGGACACCAGGGACGAGATGAACCCGGTGGCCGGTCCCAAACCGATGATGTTCAGCAGGTTGTAGGCCTCGATACCGATCAGGGCACCGATCGTGCCACCCAGCACGGCAGCGACGCCCACGGTGCCACCACCGGTGACCAGTGATCCGTTACCCCAGGTGACGTCGGCCAGCAGCCGGAAGAACTCCTTGGAGTAATAGCGCAGGGAGGTCGGGATGGACGCCATGGCCTCCACGAAAAACGCCAGCATGTGTCCGAGCCGCCGAATCGACTGGGCGATCCGATGTCCGGCGTCGATGATCGGCTGAACGCCCTTGGGGCGATATGTGGCGATAGTCATGGCGGGCCCTTATATCCCGTGCCTGGGGAAGACCATGACGTACACCTGGCTAACAAGCACGTTGATCAGCATGAGCACCAAGATCGATTCGACGACGGCGGCGTTCACCGAGTTGGCGACACCGGCCGGACCGCCCTTGGTCGTCAGCCCCTTGTCGCAGGCGACGATAGCGACGATAAGACCGTAGAGAATGGCCTTGAGCAGCGCCAGGATCAGATCATCGACCCGAGTGAACGAGGCGAAGGTCGCGACGAAGCTTCCCGGTGCACCGTGTTGGAAGTAGACGTTGAACAGGTAGCTCGCCAGGAAGCCGACAAAACAGGTCGTACCCGTGAGACCAACACCGACCAGGACGGCGGCGGCGACGCGCGGGACGACGAGCCGCCGGATCACCGACACACCCATCACTTCCATGGCGTCGATTTCTTCGCGCATGGTCCGTGACCCCAGGTCGGCGGTGATAGCTGAACCGACCGCAGCGGCCATCAGCACGGCAGCGACCAGCGAGGCGCCCTGCCGCACGATCGCGACACCACTGGCGGCACCAGCCAAGGAGGCCGCGCCGACCTGGCCTGCCAGCAAGGCGAACTGGATGGACAGGGTGACGCCGATCGGGATGGCCACCAACAGCGTCGGCACGACGGCGCTCCCGGCCATGAACGCACCCTGGTGGATGAACTCCCGCCACGGGAAGGCGCGGTGAACGAGGTCCGTGAACATGTACTGCATGGCCCGTATGCCGAGGACGATCTGGCTGCCTGCGGTTTCCACCGCCTGCACGGGATGCTTGCGTACGTATTCCTTAACGGCGCCGGAAACCGCGTCGCGAGACGGTGTGGCGGGCCGCGCCGCGCTCGTCCCCTCAAATGTGGTCATCGTGCGCTCATGATCCAACACGCCGAATACCCCAAGGCAACACGTCCGCGTGCTGGCTGACCCACGTGATGCCCTCTCGTCCCAAAACCTCTCGGGCCCACCATCTTCGCTGGTCACAGAGAAGGCAGGGCCCGAACTGAGCAGTAACATAACACCTGACTGACGTGATCTACACATCGTCGTAGATCACGGTGAGATTTTCGCCACCCTGTTCTATGTGGTGTCCAAACGGTTGACAAATCGCAGGTCGCGATCGAATTGGGGTAATCCCCGAGCGGGCGACCACCGCACCGTAATTCCGCGCACGTGTCGAATCCAGGGGTCCGGCAGTCCGCGAACACGTGCGCGAGGCCAGCTCGACAGGTCCATCACCTCTATCACCATTCTGATAAATTTAAATCGACTGCAGTAATTCTGACAGATCGTAATGATTTGTCAACTACCTGGATGGCGTGGGCCATATTGCCCCTATTAGTGAGGGGTGGAACACACCCTCAGCCTCCATGCAGGCTCGGTCGCTGCGCAGTTGCGACGGTGCCCCAGTGGCGTACTAGGCATGGGAGACAGAACGTTGGTGACGCGTGTCGCGAGTTGTGACACAGGCAGGCGTCCACCGGCCGCGCTATGGGGCCGGTGGTGGTTGTAGTGGATGTTCCAAACGCCGAGTGCGTTTGCGCGCTGACCGCCTGATGTCCATGATCGTGCGCAGAGGAACTCCTCGGCGAGAATTCGGTTGTAGCGCTCCACCTTTCCGCTATGACGGGGAGTGTATGGCGCGGCCCTTTGGCGCCGGGCGCCGAGCATGGCCCGAGCGAATGAGTCGGCACGGCAGCAGGCTCCATTGTCGGTGATGATCCGCTCGACTCTGGTAATGCCGCGCGCACCGAGCCATGCCCTGGCTCGGTATATGAATCTGATTGCCGTGCTTGTCTTTTCGCCTGCAAGGGCCTCAATGTAGGCGAGGCGTGAGTATCCATCGACAGCGGAGTGCAGGCATGTGTAGCCGCCGCGCTCGCCGTTGGTCTTACGTCGCGCGACCATGCGGACGTGATCGCAGTTGCGGCCGTGGGTGCGTCAACCTCCACCGTCCGGGATGGACCGTCGGCGGTGTAGCCCGAGTTGGGCCACATGCCGGGTGATTGTGCGCCAGCTGACCGCGATGCCGTCGTTGTTGAGTTCGAACGCAATTCGGGTTGCTGACGATTTCTGGGTCCCCTGACGCCGAACTTCAAGCGATGGTTGGCAGTCGCGGCGCTCGCATTCACTTCGCCACCGCCGGGAGCGAACTGGCCGACTGGTTACACCGTGGTAATGCAACGGCAGCGCTGATCCGGCCCGACCGCACCGTCATGTGCGTGGGACGCGATCTCAATGCGCTCTGTGCAGCACTGCCGCCCTCCCGCCAGCGGGCTCGGAAAACCGGGAACAAGAACAGATCTTGCGTAGTCGCGAATGCACAGCGGACTAACGGGCGATTCACGAACTCCAACAGCGGCGGGACCGAACACAACCGTCGGCACAAACCTGTAGCGCATTCGGCGCATTGGCTTGTGACTCTCGGCCGCTAGATCGCGAGTGCGGTCACATAAGGATCGAGATTAATCCGCCGATGCGGTCCCTTTGCGGCCGTTCGCGCGCTCACGACATTGCCGGCCTGATTGAGCTGTCGGGGTGCATGGTGATCGGCAACCGAGCTGACAGAGTGCTACTAGCGGCCCGGCAGGTATTTGAGCGAACGTACGAGGATCGGCGTCACCTTGAGGTAGACGCTCTGTGGAATGCCCTTGATCCCGCCGAGGCCGATCACACGCTGGGTGGCAATCGTCTGCGGCTCGGTGTATTTGATGAGGCCCTCCAGACCGTGACGGCGTCCCATCCCGGAAACACCCATGCCGCCCATCGGGGCTGCCGTCGACCCCCACGCTGCCGCGTAACCCTCGTTGATATTGACGGTACCCGCGTGCAGCTGCTCGGCGATCCTCTGCGCCTGATCGTTCCTCACGGCAAAAACGCTGGCGTTGAGGCCGTACTCGGTGTCGTTCGCGCGTTTGATCGCCTCGTCGATCGAGTCAACCGGATAGATCGACACGAGAGGACCGAAGGTCTCGTTGCCGAAGCATTCCATCTTTTCGCTGACATCCGTCAGGACAGTCGGCTCGAAGAAGAACGGACCAAGATCCGGACGTTTGCGGCCACCAGCGATAACGGTGGCGCCCTTGGCAACCGCATCGTCCACATGTGCCTGCACGGCCTCGACCTGCTGCGCAGACGCCAGTGATCCCATGTCGGCATTGAAGTCATACCCCGACGAGAGCTTCATGGCCGATACGTACTCGGCGAACCTCTTGATGAAGTGTTCGGCTACGCCACTCTCGACGTAGATCCGCTCGATGGAGACGCACAACTGGCCGGAATTGGAAAAGCAAGCACGAGCCGCACCGGCCACCGCGTCGTCGATGTTGACCCCATTGGTGATAATCATCGGGTTCTTGCCACCGAGCTCCGCGGAAAAACCAACGAGTCGACGGCCCGTCTGTTCTGCGAGGATCGCCCCAGTTGACGACGAGCCGGTGAACATCAGGTAGTCAGCCTTGGCGGCAATTGCCTGGCCCACCACCGAACCTGCGCCCGGGACGACGGCGAACAGCGCGCGAGGCAGACCCGCCTCGTAGAGAAGCTCTGCAAGCGCTAGACAGCAGTATGGGGTGTTGCTGTCGGGTTTGATCACCACAGCATTGCCGGCGACGAGTGCAGCGACAGCGTCTGAGACAGCGAGCGTCAGCGGATAATTCCACGGGCTGATAACGCCGACCACGCCCTTCGGCTGGTATCGGACACGGACACTGGTGGCACCCGGTAAAAAGCCCGGAACCCGGTACTCGGCGAGCATCCGCGGACCCTGACGCGAATAGTAACGCGCGGTCAGGGCGACATCGATGATCTCTTCCTGCGCGGCAACGCGCGCTTTCCCGGTCTCGGCCTGCGCGATGTCCATCAGCTGCTCGGCGGCATCTTGAACCAGTTCAGAGAATCTGCCGAGCACCTTGGCCCGATCGGAGGCGCCACGGTTGGCCCACTCGACCTGGGCTACGCGAGCACGCTCGACAGCAAGCTCAAGATCCTCGACGGTGCCCACCGCGATCTTCGCCATCTCGTCGCCGCTGAACGCTTCGAGGATCGGCTTTGTGGGACGCACTCCATCGATAGCGACAAGTGCTGCCAGTCGCTTGAAGTACGCGGGCGAGGGCTTCGGCATATGAATCAAACCTCCTGTGTTTCCGGGTATTCGCCTTGTGCGTACCTCTCGCGGATGCACCGCTTGTCGAACTTTCCGACCGACGTCTTGGGCACTTCGAGAACAAACGCCCACTTCTCGGGGATCTGCCAACGCGGCACCCGTTCCTCGAGGAACGTGCGGTGTGCCTCGATGTCGGCGTCCTCCTCGCTGCGCACCGCAGCGAGGACAAACGGGCGCTCACCCCACTTTTCGTCGGGAACCCCGATAACGGCAGCTTCTTTAATCCCCGGATTGGACGCGATGACGTTCTCCAACTCAACCGAGGAGATCCATTCGCCGCCAGTCTTAATGAGGTCTTTGGAGCGATCGACGACGGTCATGTATCCATTGGGCGTGATGCTTGCAACATCACCTGTCCGCAACCAGCCGTCGTTGAAGTTCGATGTCTCCGTGACGTTTCCGGCCGGCTGGTAGTAGGCGCCGGTGATCCACGGACCTGATACTTCGAGCTCGCCGACGGCCGTGCCATCCCACGGCTGTTCTTCGCCGTTATCGCCGATGATCCGCGCGGCGACGGGGGCCGGAAAGCGGCCTTGTGTGACGCGATAGGCGAATTTCTCGTCATCGTCGTCGGCGTCGCAGGGCGGGCGTGCAATCGAGCCAAGAGGAGAGGTCTCGGTCATGCCCCACGCATGGGTGATCGGAGCACCGTAGCCGTCGAACGTCCTGATCATGGACTCCGGAACGGCGGCGCCCCCTACGATCACTTCTCGCAAATGCGAAATGTCCTGTGCCCTGGTCTCCAGCAGGGCGGCGACACCTTGCCATATGGTGGGCACGGCGGCAGCCATTGTCGGCTTCGCGGCATTCATCATCGCCAGTAGCGGCTCCGGTTGCAGGAACCGGTCCGGCATGAGGAGGCTCGCGCCACAAATCATCGCCGCGAACGGCACGCCCCATGACATGACGTGGAACATTGGGACGATCGCCAGCAGGGAATCGTTGTTCGCCAATCCCAGACCGGTGGTGGAGGTCCCGAAAACGGCGTGGAGGTAGATGCTGCGGTGGGAGTAGACGACGCCTTTTGGATCGCCGGTGGTGCCCGAGGTGTAACACATTATGGCCGCGCTGTTCTCATCCAGCCCAGGCCACTCGAAGATGGTCGGTTCGCCAGCGATCAGCTCATCGAATGCATGTACCGCCATGCCCGCTGGTGCGGATAGAGCGTCGGTCGGACCGTTGACGACGATAACGTGTTGGACTCCCGGGGTGCTGGGCAGATACTCCTCGAGAATCTGCGCAACACTGGCGTCAACAAAGATCACCTTGTCATCGGCATGCCGGATAATGAAGACGGCTTGCTCGGCCGACAGCCTCAAATTGAGCGTGTGCAGGACCGCTCCCATCGCCGGGACCCCCGCATACAGCACCTGGTGTTCGTTGTTGTTCCACATGAAGGTCGCGACACGGTCGCCCGGTGCAATGCCCAACCGAGTAAGAGCATGTGCGATCTTGGCGGCGGTATCACCGACCTCGGCAAAGGACATGTCGCGGAAGCCCTCGCCGGTCCAGGTGGAAACCCTGGCTTCGGGAAACGTCCTGCGGCTATATTCGACGAGAGCCGAAAGGGCCAAGGCCCCGTGCTGCATGGTGGATAGAACCATCCAACTCTCCTGAGTTCTACTTGCGGGCAAGTCAATTGGAACGTGGCTCACCAGAAAGATCGGCGCCCCGCTTCATCGAGGTACTGCTTCGCACTTGGGCCGGAACACGTTGGCGACTACCGGTTGTAGTCGAGCTTCAGCTCCTCGCTCACCGGGTGGGCCTGGCAGGTCAGCACGTATCCGTGTTCGATTTCATCCTCGGTCAGCACGTGGTTCTGGTCCATCACCGCACGCCCCAGAAGAACCTTGGCCCGGCACGTGCCGCACGCACCACCAGCGCAAGAGTAAGGCGGCTCCACTCCCTGCTGAAGGGCGGCGTCGAGCACAGTGGCTCCCGAGGAACAGAGTTCGAAGGATGTTTCTATGCCATCGAGGGACACCGTGACGGTGCTGTCGACATCGATGTCGACCTGAGTGCGGTCGGCGTGAAACACCTCGGTCAAGATTCTTCCGGGTACCGATATGCCCGTCAGCGCTGTTTTTACTGAGTCGACCATCGCCGAGGGACCGCACAAGAACCAGGCGTCTACATCGGCAGTATCGGGGGCGAATTGATCCACGACGGCTGGAGTGATCCGTCCTCTGAACTCTGCGCCAGCCTCGCGGGATAGGACGTGGTGCACCGCGAGTCGCTCGTCGGCCCATTCATCTAGCTGTTCGCGAAACATCGCCGACTGCGTTGTTCGGTTGCCGTAGATGAGCGTGAACCGACTGTCAGGTTCGGCTAGGCGAGTGGTGGCGATGATCGAAAGAACTGGGGTGATCCCCGAGCCGGCGACCACCGCAACGTAACTCCGTGCACGTGTCGAATCCAAGGGCGTGTGGAAATTTCCTGCCGGAGGCATCACGTCGAGGATGTCGCCGGGTTGCAATTCGTCATTGATGTAGGTCGACATCAATCCGCCCGGGATCTTCTTCACGGCTATCTTCAGTAAACAGGTTGAAACCGCCGCCGTAATCGAGTAGCTGCGTGCTACCTCACATCCGTCGACAATCGCCCGCACCGTGACGTGCTGCCCTTGCATGTAGCGATATTCTTGGGCGAGGTCATTGGGAACTTCGAACGTTACTTCGACGCTCTCATCGGTGAGCTGTTCGATCGAGCCAACGCGGAGCGAATGGTACTGACGTCTTTGACTTTCGCCGCCGGTTGAACGGGCGTCCATTCGGTCCGTGAGACGTCGCCAGGTCGTGTATTCGGACGCCGTCATCGACCGCCCGAACCATGTCGAGATGGCGGCGTTGCGGTCGAGGTATGCCTGCTCATTGCGGCGCCACGCCCGGATGTACCTGTAGAACGGCACGCTGGGATGCAAGTGGTGGACCAAGTGATAGTTCTGGTACAGGAACAAAGGCGTCAGCAGTTTCTCCCCGCCCACCCTAATTCGTGTGGCGCGGTATTTATCCTCACGCTGCGTGACTGTCAATCCATTATGGGGGAGGTAGTCGAACCACCACGCGAGGATGATTAGGCCGATGCGCTGCGGGATAAGAAACGCCATGAGTAACTCAAATCCATGTCCGGAGTTCACCAACACGACACAGGCAAAAAGGAACAGCCCCAGTGCCGAAAAGGTCTCCACAAGCTCGCGCCGGGGGCGTTCGCGGAGTCGTCGACAATAGAATATGACGTACCAAACGTCAATCGTCGCCCAACGAAAAGGGAGTTGCCACCAGGGCCCCTCTTCGGTCCAGGCATCAGGATCGATCGATTTCGGCTCATTCGTATGTAGATGGTGCTCGATATGAATGAACTTGAACATCCTGAACGAGGTGTATGGAACCACGAACAGTACTGAAATGTTCCCGAATAAATCGTTGATACGTGAGCCGGTGCTGACCGCGTGGTGCGATGCCTCGTGCAGGACGCTGAACATCATGAATGTCACTGCAGCGCCCATCGGAACGGTCACCCACGGAGTCCAGCCCGCCACAAAGTACCCGTACATTTCCAAAGCGAAGACGGCGAGGGCAACGACGTAGAGCCACAACGTCGGCCGCGCCAACTTCGGCACTCGCTCACCCGGGTCCGGCAGTCCGCGAACACGCGTGCGAGGCTCGCTCTGGCTCGACAGGTCCATCATTTCCATCACCATCCTGACAAAATCAAATCATCTGTATTGATCCTGACAGATAGTGATGATTTGTCAATAGTCTGGATGACATGGGCCACATTGATCCGGTTGACAGGGGTAGAACACCGCCACCACGCAACCTCGGTTCGCAGGAGTTCTACCCGCCCCGCGCTAAGGTCCGCGGCGGGCGGGGCACGACCGACCGATCGTCCACATGCCATACGTCTTGGGTTGGACTTGGTTCAACCACAGGTGACCGCGGCGCACTCATACCCTGGCCACATGGTTGGACACCGATGATCGACCGGCTCACTCGGCGTGGGGCTGCGCGCGCGGCCTACTCCATCGCGTGAGGCTACTTCGCTGGAGATGCCTGCAGAGCAAAAAGTCCGCGGACCACCGTGCGCACCTGATCGACAGCGTGAGAACGCGATCCACTGGGCTGAAGGAGGTGACTCACAATCAGCCGCACGAACACCTCGACAATCGTCCGGCGAAGTTCCTCGGCGAGGCCCTGTGACAGAGACGAAATCTCGTCGCTGACGCTGCGCGAAGCGCGTCCAAGAACAGTATCGGGGTCTACTGCGATCAGAGAGAGCAGCAGTCCCTCGGTCTGATCCCCCTGGCCGAGAATCGAGCGCAGCAATTGATTGGAGTCACCGTAGGAAAGCACAAATTCGGCCGCTTCCGCCAAGCCTTCAACGATGTCGTCAGCATGATTCCGGATACCAGACACCACTCCGCTGAGGAACCGGTCTGTCTCTCGCTCGATGACCGCGGCCGCAAGCTCATCGCGGGTGCCGATCTCCGCGTAGAGGCTCGCTCGACTCACGCCAACCACACGCGCCAAGCGAGTCATGCTGACTGCCGACCACCCGTGCGCGACTACCAGATCGCGCGCCGTGTCGAGGATCCGCTCTCGAAGGAGCAACTGGACCTCTGCACGGAAACTGTGCGGCTTTGACACAGTCTCACTGTACCCTGACGCCTGCTTGACAGTATGATACAAACTGTATAAAACAGAAACAATCTAGATAGATTTGTATAGTCCGCAGGTCTGCGCATTCGTCTCCCTTGATGCTGTGTGCAGCGCCAGCTCGGTCACAGCCGATCACCAAGACAGGGGTCGATACCAGATGAATCGCACAAGCCCCAGGCGCGTAGCGGCTAGTGCCGAGGACTACGACGTCGTGGTCGTCGGTTCCGGATTTGGCGGAAGTGTCACAGCACTGCGGCTCACCGAAAAGGGTTACCGGGTAGGTGTGCTGGAGGCCGGCCGACGCTTCGCCGATGGAGATTTCGCGAAGACCAGCTGGGATATCCGGAAGTTCCTATGGGCGCCCAAACTAGGGGCCTACGGGATTCAGCGGATCCACTTGTTGCGAGACTGTGTGATTCTCGCCGGTGCAGGCGTCGGTGGCGGCTCCCTGAACTACGCAAACACGTTGTACAAGCCGACAAGCTCGTTCTTCAACGACCCGCAATGGTCGGACATCACTGATTGGGAAGACGAGCTCACCCCTTTCTACGAGCAGGCGCGACGCATGCTCGGCGTTGTCACAAATCCTCACCTCACGCCCGCCGATCGGATCGTCAAGGAGGTTGCGGACGACATGGGGGCAGGCGACACGTTCGTCCAGACACCTGTCGGCGTGTATTTCGGCGAACCGGGAAAAATCGCAGAAGACCCCTACTTCGGCGGGGTCGGCCCTCAACGCACCGGCTGCATCGAATGCGGCGAGTGCATGACAGGTTGCCGGCACGGGGCAAAGAACACGTTGGTCAAGAACTACCTCGGCCTGGCCGAGCGGGCCGGCACCAAGCTGCACCCCCTGACAACAGTCACCGACCTTCGCCAACGCGCGGACGGAACGTGGGAGGTCCACACTGTGCGAACGGGGGCGTGGCTATATAAGAGCCATAAGGTCTTCACCGCCCGCAACGTGGTCCTGGCGGCTGGCACTTGGGGGACACAACGATTGCTGCACCGGGTCAAGGATCGTGGCAGACTTCCCGAGCTCTCAGATCAACTCGGGAAGCTCACCCGAACCAACTCCGAATCAATACTCGGCGCGATCCGCTTCGGGGTCGACGAATCGCTCGACCTCACGCAAGGTGTAGCGATTACCTCGTCGTTTCATCCGTCGCCAGATACCCATGTCGAGCCAGTTCGGTACGGCAAGGGCTCCAATGCCATGGGCTTGCTGCAGACGTTGATGACTGACGGTGACGGTCAGCTGCCGCGGTGGTTACGGTTCCTCGGAACAGCCATCCGGCACCCGCTCGCTCTCATGCGGGTCCTCGCCGTCAAAGGTTGGAGCGAACGCACAATCATCGCACTGGTCATGCAGACTTTCGACAACTCGATCACGACCTACACCAAACGAGGTGTGTTCGGCGGCCGGAAGATGACCAGCAAACCAGGGCACGGCCAGCCGAACCCTACGTGGATCCCCGCCGGCAACGAGGCCACGCGCCGCATCGCCGAGAAGATCGGCGGCTTTCCCGCGGGTAGCTGGGGCGAGGTGTTCAATGTCCCGATGACGGCACACTTCTTGGGCGGCTGCGTGATCGGCGCGGATCCCGAGTCTGGCGTGATCGATCCGTACCACCGGGCGCACGGACACCCCACTTTGAGTGTCGTCGATGGCTCTGCCATCTCGGCAAACCTCGGTGTCAACCCCTCTTTGACGATCGCCGCTCAAGCCGAGCGGGCCGCTTCCCTCTGGCCAAACAAGGGACACGCGGATACGCGGCCCGAACCGGGTCAACCGTATCGGCGAGTCGACGCAGTAGAACCCATTGCGCCGGTGGTGCCCGTCGACGCCCCCGGTGCGCTGCGGCTACCCATCACCCCGACTGCGAAGGCGCCGGTGAAGCCCCGCATGTCAGGGTGAGTTGAGTCCATTAGTTCATTGCAAATTGGCCTGAAGCAGAGCGAGATACGGAACGGCACACCATGACTAGCTCCAGGTCACCGGTAGTGATTTCGTCAATTCCGTTGAAGATCTTGGCGGTTTCGCTCCTCACGGGATAAGCACCATCTTCCCGTAGACCTTCCCGTCGGCGAAGTCCTGCAACGCCTGACGACCTTCCGATAGTGGAATACGCGCGCTTACGGGCGGACGCATGCCCTCCGTAACGAGCTTGGCCAGCCCCGCCTGGGTCTCGTACAGATAATCAGCGTGCGTGCGCAGGAACTCGCCCCAGGCCACACCGACCAACGACGCATTGCGCAGCAGTAACCGATTCACCTTGATGGTCGGTATCCCGCCGGCGGCGAATCCAACGACCAGCAAGCGCCCTTCGGGGGCCAACGTGCGCACCGCGTCGTCGAATGCGGGGCCACCGATCGGGTCGACCACCATGTCGACACCCACGCCGCCAGTGGCGTCGCGCACAGCCTTGGCCCAGCCCTCTTCCAGCGGCAACACGACATCCGCACCCACGCTGGAGACGAATTCCGTTGCGGCCGTCCGGTTGACCACGGCGATGACCCTCGCGCCCATGCCCTTGGCAATCTGGATCGCCGCGGTACCGATACCGCCGGCAGCACCCAGCACCAGCACCGTCTCACCGGCACGCAAGTGTCCGCGACGGGCATAGGCGAAGTACATCGTGTGGTAGTTCGCGATGAGCGCTACGGCCTCCGCATCGTCCAACTCGGGAGGCGTAGGAAGCACATTGGAAGGCCCCACTGCGACGCGTTCGGCATATCCGCCAATGAAATTGAAGGCCATCACCCGATCACCGGGTTTCACCCCGGCACCCTCGGGAGCCGAGCGCACCACGCCGGCAGTCTCGATCCCCGGAACGAAGGGGGGCTCCATCTTCAGCTGGTATTCGCCCTTGGTCATCAAATAGTCGGGGAAGCAGACCCCCGCGGCCTTGACATCGACGATGACGACATTGTCACCGCGCGGTTCCTCGACATCTGTGTATACCAGGCCCTCCGGGCCCGATAACGACTGCGCCTGTATCGCTTTCATGCGAGTGACGGGGGGCCGGCTTTGGTAACGGTGGAGAGATCCTCGATCTCACCCCAGCGCGCGGCGACCTCGTCGACCGTCGGCGGAGAGGCGAAGGTGGCACCGGCGTTCTCAAAGAGCGCCACGCGCTGCACCTTGCCGCCGCCCACCACGAAAACCGAACCGTTGTCGGCGCTTTCCTCTGTGCACAGGTATCCAACGACCGGCGCCACGAAGGACGGCGGCAGCTGCTCCAGCACCGCTTCGGAGGCGATGTCGGCCGTCATGCGGGTGGCAGCGATCGGAGCGATCGCGTTGGAGTGAATGTTGTACTTGGCACCCTCCAACGCGAGGGTGTTGATGAGCCCGACGAGGCCGAGCTTGGCCGCACCGTAGTTGGCCTGACCGAAGTTGCCGAACAAACCGCTGGTCGAGGTGGCGACCACGATCCGGCCGTAGCCCTGCTCGCGGAAATGCGGCCACGCCGCGCGGGTGATGTTGTATCCGCCGTACAGGTGAACCTGTTGCACCGCATGCCAACTGTCGTAGGTCATTTTGTGGAACGTGCCATCCCGCAGGATGCCGGCGTTACTCACCACACCGTGAATGGCACCGAACTCGTCGAGGGCGGTCTTGACGATGTTGGCCGCACCTTCTTCGGTGGCGACGCTGTCATAGTTGGCGACCGCGCGGCCTCCGGCCGCCTTGATCTCGTCGACCACGCTGTCGGCCATCGCCGACCCGGCGCCGGATCCGTCGCGGGCACCACCCAAGTCGTTGACAACCACCGAGGCGCCCTCACTGGCGAGGGTGCGCGCGTACTCGCGGCCCAGCCCCCCACCGGCTCCGGTCACGACAATTACCCGGTCTTGCACTCCCGGCATGCAGAACTCCTATTCACTTGACACTTCATTGGGTTGCTGAATAATGCGGAGAACGAAAAGCTTTATTACATAAGCTTTTTCATCAACTTCAGGTTCTTCTCCAGGTACGGCGGATACGGCAGCTTGAGATCCATCTTGGTGCTCTTGTACAGAGTCGACTTGAGGTGGCTGAACTCGTCGAAGCCGGCCTTGCCGTGATATGCACCCATACCGCTGGCACCGACACCCCCAAAGGGCAGGTTCGGGATAACAGCGTGGTAGAGCAGGTGATTGATCACCGTGCCACCGGCAGGTACATCGTCGATGAATCGGTTGCCGATCCGCTTTGACTCCGTGAAGGCGTAGGCCGCCAACGGCTTTGGTCGAGAATTGATGAAGTCGATGGCGTCGTCAAGGGACTCGGCCGTCAGCACCGGCAGGATCGGACCGAAGATCTCGTTCTGCATGAGCGGCTCGTCCGCGCTCGGATCCACCACGATCGTCGGCTCGATGGTGAGCGCGGAAGCATCGGAGGCACCGCCGGTGGCAACCTCTCCTTCGGTGGCGGCCAGGTAACCCACCAAGCGATCGAACTGGCGCTGATTGACCACACGCAGTCCCTTGGACTCCTTGTCGGCCTGGAACTCCGCCCAGGCGGCCGTGATCTTCTCGACCAGCTCATCGCGAACCGCCGGGTCGACGAGGACATAGTCGGGAGCCAGACACACCTGACCCGAGTTGAGGCCCTTCATGTATCCGATGCGGCGCGCGGCGACCTCGATGTTGGCATCAGCGGCCACGTAGACGGGTGACTTCCCACCCAATTCCAGCGCGACCGGTGTCAGGTGTTGCGCAGCGCCTTCCAGGATGCGCTTGCCGATCTCGGTGCCACCGGTAAACAGGGCCTTGTCAAAACCCTGCGCCAGCAGTTCTTGCGTCACCGAACCGTCGCCCTCGACGACGGCCACTGCGTGCGGGTCGAGGTACTGCGGAATGAGCTTGGCCATCAATGCCGACGAAGCGGGCGCGATCTCCGAGGGCTTGATGGCCACCGTATTGCCCGCCGCCAGTGCGCCCACCACAGGCCCGAGCGTCAGGTACAGGGGGAAGTTCCACGCACCGATGACGAGCACCGTGCCGTACGGCTCGGGTACTGACCATGCCTTGGCCGGCTGCTGGGCCAGCGGAAGACCTCGCACCCGCTTGCGTCGCATCCAGCGCCGAAGATTCTTACGGGCGTAGACGACCTCGACGACCGACCCGACAACATCGGCGATCCAGGCTTCGGCCGAGGAGCGCCCCAAGTCCTCGTGCAACGCGGTGGCAATCGCGGCCTCGTTCTCGGTGAAGAGTCGCTCCAGACCGACGAGCTGCGCCTTGCGCCAATCGTATTCGCGAGTCCTGCCCGTCGCGAAGGTCTCGCGCAGGCCCCGGACAATCCCCGGAATGCGTGAGGGCTCGGACGCGGCGTCCCGGTCGGCGGGCGTAGAGATCTCGGTGGTCATATCCGTTCCTCTCGATGGCACGCTCATCAATGAGCACATCTCCGCAGGTCACGCACGCGTACACGGACGAGCGACGGCAGCTAAGTGAGCTGTATCACCGATGGTAACCAACCGGTTGGGACCTGAGAACCCCGCACCCCCGAGGGCCGGGCTCCGTCAGCCCTTGAGCTCGGCTTCTATCAGGGTGTTCCCGCGCAAGTCCTCTTCGCTGTAGGCCAGGCGGCCCGCATCCGACATCTCCACCTCGGCCGGAATCGCCCGAACCGTCCACCCACGCCCGGCGAGCCATTGGGGGACATCGGTGCGGTTCTCGTCGTGGTACATCAGCGATCCGACGTCAAGGGACTCTCCGTCCATTCCCGCCAGCTTGCGGGCCCGGTCGAAATGTTCGCGCATCTTGCTGCGGAACTCGTGCCGCTTGGCGTTGTCCGGTCCGACAGCCTCCACTGCGATCCTGCTGCCCGGTGCGCTCTGATCCACGATCAGTTCGAAGAGTCGGTCCTGCGCCTCGGTCGGTAGATACATGAGCAGGCCTTCGGCCAGCCATGCCGTCGGCGATGCGACGTCGAATCCCTCCTGCTGCAACGCCGCCGGCCAGTCCTGCCGAAGATCGACGGGCACCTCACGGCGAAGACAGGCAGAACGCACATCGTGCTCATCGAGCGTTTGGCGCTTGTACTGCAGCACGAGCGGCTGGTCGATCTCGTACACGGTGGTGCCGGCGGGCCAGCCCAGGCGGTACGCACGAGAATCCAGGCCGGCGGCCAGGATCACCACCTGGGTGATCCCCGCGCGCGACGCCCGTTCAAAGAATCCGTCGAAGAAACGCGTCCGGACGGCCTGGTAGTCCACCGCGTACTGCATGAGGCGATCGGCTTCCGGGTCCAGCTCGGCGAGCTGCTGGCGCAGCTCATCGCTCGCGATCACCGACCAAGACCCGGCACCCGCACGTTCGACCAGGAGCTGCGCGAACGGATCCTTGATAAGCGGCGTGTCACTGCGGGTTTCAGCCGCTCGCGCCGCGGCCACCATCACCGCGGTGGCTCCCACACTGCTCGCGATGTCCCAGCTGTCATCGGCGGAACGGGCGGTGGTCGTGTCGGTCACCGGAGCTCTCCCTGGATCAGCTGGCCGCGGAACGTCCCCTGCTGCTCGATATCCTCGGGCACCGGTCTGCCCAGCCGCGCCATCTCGTCGTGCGCGTCCGTCTTGGTCACCGACCATCCTTGTGCCCCAAGCCATTCCGCGGGGTCGGCCCGGTTCTCGTCCTCGTAAATCAAGTTCTCGATCGTCACATCCACATCGACGGCGGTCTTGAATGCGGCACGCACCTGCTCCCGGCGGGCCGCCTCCTCGTCGCTCTCGTCCAGAACCAGTTTTCCCTCGTATCCCTCCACGGCAATGCGACTGCCTGGGGCGCTCAACACACCGATGTTCACGAAAAGGCTGTCTTGAGCGTCGGCGGGCAGATACGGCAACAGGCCTTCGGCAAGCCACGCGGTCGGTTGCGCGGAATCGAACCCGGCCTCACGCAGCGCGGCCGGCCAGTCCTCGCGGAGATCGATAGCCACGCCACGTCGCTGCGCCTTCGGTTGATGGGCGGCGAGGGCGGAGGCCTTGAACTCCAGAACCTGGGGTTGGTCGATCTCGAACACAGTGGTGCCGGCCGGCCAGTCGAGACGGTACGCGCGGGAGTCCAGCCCCGAAGCCAGGATGACGATCTGCCGGACGCCCGCCGCGGTCGCGGCCAGGAAGTAGGCGTCGAAGAAACTGGTGCGCGTGGCCTGGTAGTCGACCATCCGGCCGTAAATCCGGCCCGCCTCGGGATCCGGCCACTCGATGTCGCCGGTCGCCAACCGCTCCCAGCCTGTCGATCTACCGGTCGCGTCGACCAGTATCTGCGCGAACGGATCGCGGATGAGCGCGTCGGCGCGCAGTGTCTCGGTAGCGCGTGCGGCCGCCACCCCGAGAGCGGTCGCACCCACGCTGGAGGTGATGTCCCAGGTGTCCCCATCGACCCGCATGCGGCTCCTCTCAAGGCAACTAGACGCAATAGTGAGCAATGCTACAGATCTCCAACGGTGGCCAGCATTATGCGGCGGGTCACATCCCCCCGCGTTGCGCCCAGATAGCCGCATCATGCGTTCATTTGCCCGCCACTTTGGATAGGCTGTGCTGCAGAACGTCAACCGCCCAGACACACTTGGTCAATTTATGCAGTTCGTACACGGATCTGGCATAGGGTTCATCATCGAATCCGTTTGATAACCCACCCTGGCGAAGTTCGCTGGCGGAGGGCTTACTAAAATCCGGTCCAAGAGATAGCTCAGATGAAGTTCGAAAGGGGATAGAACGTGCTTGCCACGTACATGTCCACGGGGGGATGTCAATAATGACCAAACCATCTACCGCAAATGGCGGCTTTCCGAACATCGTCGTGACCGGCATGGCCATGACGACGTCGATCGCACCGGATGTCGAGGGCACCTGGAAGGGACTGCTCGCCGGCGAGAGCGGCATCCGCACCCTCGAAGACGACTTCGTCGCCCACTACGACCTGCCGGTGAAGATCGGCGGGCACCTCAAGGTCCGCGACTTCGACAAAGACATGACGAAAATCGAGCACCGTCGCCTGTCCTATGTCCAGCGCTTGGCAGCGATCCTGGGCCGCCAGGTCTGGGAGGACGCCGGGGCCCCCGACGTCGACCTGGAACGTCTTGCGGTGTCGGTCGGCACTGGCCTCGGCGGCGCCGAGAAGATGGTCGAGGCCTACGACGAGATGCGCGCCAAGGGCACGAAAGTCGTTTCGCCTCTAGCTGTTCAGATGTTCATGCCCAACGGAGCGGCCGCCGTCATCGGACTGGAGCGCAAGGCCCGCGGCGGTGTCATCACGCCGGTATCGGCATGCGCGTCGGGCAACGAGGGCATTGCGCACGCGTGGCGTCAGATCGCCTACGGCGATGCCGATATCGCCATCTGCGGCGGCGTCGAGGCGGCTATCGAGGCGGTCCCGATCGCCGCGTTCGCCAACATGCGCATCGTGATGTCGACCGACAACGACAACCCCGCAGGTGCCTCGCGTCCGTTCGACAAGAATCGCACCGGCTTCGTCTTCGGCGAGGGCGCGGCACTCATGGTCATCGAGACCGAGGAACACGCCAAGGCCCGGGGAGCGCGGATTTACGCCCGGCTTCTCGGTGCGGGCATCACGTCGGACGGTTTCCACGTAGTGGCACCGCATCCGGACGGCATCGGCGCGGCCAAGGCGATGGACCGTGCCCTAGAGACCGCCGGACTGGACGCCAAGGACATCGACCACGTCAACGCCCATGCCACCGCAACGAGCGTGGGAGATGTCGCTGAGGGCAGGGCCATCCATAACTCGAACTTGCACCACGCCGCGGTCTACGCACCCAAGGGCGCCCTCGGGCACTCGGTGGGTGCGGTCGGTGCCGTCGAAGCTGTCATCACGGTGAAGTCGTTGCAGGAGGGCATCATTCCGCCCACCCTCAACTATGAGACGCCCGATCCGGAGATCGAACTCGACGTCGTCAGCAAGGAGCCCCGCAAGGGCGACTACAAGTACGCGATCAACAACTCGTTCGGGTTCGGTGGCCACAACGTGGCGATCGCCCTCGGCAAGTACTGATCCACTTCTTTCCCTGACACGCCGTCTGGCCGCGGATTCGTATCGCACGATTCCGCGGCTAGGCGGCGCGTCTGCGTTGGACGGGGCGAGACCACGCACGCAGTGCACATTTGAAATCCTGGCAACGTACCTCGCCTCAGGCCCGTACAACGACGCTACGCTTTCCTGAATCCAGATTCAGGACGCGAGGGGAACGCAGACGAAGAAGACCAGGAACCAGCCCCGCATTTCGCCAAGACCGAGGACTGGGACGAATCCAATGACTGGTAGGGAAAATGGAAGGCGACGCAACGCTGACGGACACTGCCCCCGACACGCAGTGTCGACGTGAGGTGATTACCGGAACGCCGCGATACCGGTGAGTGCCTGGCCGATCACCAGCGTATGCATCTCGCTGGTGCCCTCGTAGGTCAACACCGACTCCAGATTGTTGGCATGTCGCATGACGGGATACTCACCCGAAATCCCGTTCGCACCAAGAATTGTCCGGGCCGTTCTGGCGATCTCGATCGCCTCGCGCACATTGTTGAGCTTGCCCAGACTGACCTGTGGGGTGGTCAACGTATCCGCATCCTTACGACGCCCCAGATGCAGAGCCAACAGCAGCCCCTTGCCGTATTCCAGGGTCATGTTGGCCAGCTTCTCCTGGGTCAACTGGAATCCGGCGATCGGGCGATCGAACTGTTCACGGGTCTGCGCGTAATCGATTGCTGTGCGCAAACATTCACGAGCCGCACCCATCGAGCCGAAGATGATGCCAAAGCGCGCCTCGTTGAGACAGGACAGTGGTGCCTTGAGCCCGATCGCCAGCGGTAGCCGGTTCTTTTCCGGCACCCGCACATCGCTGAGACTGAGTTCAGCGGTCACCGAGGCGCGCAAGGACATCTTGGACCGGATGGTCTCGGCGTTAAACCCCGCCGAATCGGTCGATACCAGGAAGCCACGCACTCCGTCGTCAGTCTGCGCCCAGATGACGGCAACGTCGGCGATCGACCCGTTGGTGATCCACATCTTGGTGCCGTTGATGATCCAGTCGCTGCCATCGCGCCGGGCATGGGTGCGCATTCCACCGGGATTGGACCCGAAATCCGGTTCGGTCAGGCCGAAACATCCCAGCTCCTCCCCTGTCGCCATCCGGGGCAGCCATTTCTGTTTCTGCGCATCGCTGCCATAGGCATAGATGGCGTACATCGCCAGTGATCCCTGCACGCTGACCAGTGAACGGATCCCCGAGTCGCCCGCCTCGAGCTCCATGCACGCCAGTCCGTATGCCAGAGAGGACGTTCCGGAGCATCCATAACCCTGCAGGTGCATGCCGAGCACACCGATCTTGCCCAGCTCCAGCGCAAGCTTGCGCACGGGTAGATCACCATGTTCATACCAGCGCTGGACGTTCGGAACTACGCGCGCCTGAACCAGCGCACGCACGCTATTGCGAATCGCACGTTCCTCGTCGCTGAGCAGCGCGTCGATACCGAACAGCTCGTCGGGGTCACTTCGGTCAGCATCCGCAGCCATGTCGCAGACCCTAGCGCCCGGGGGCCTTGTCCCGGCCAGGAACCGAAGCGGTACAGCCGCTCAAACCTGCAGAGCCAGGGAAGCCTACCCTCGGAAATATGTCCACCCCCAACAGGCCGCATCTGGTTCCCGGCCCGGACCACCCCATCGACATCGTGCCCTCCAATACTCGCGTCGTGGTCACGTCCGGCGATCGCACCATCGCCGACACCACCAATGCGCTGCGGCTGCAGGAGGCCACCTACCCACCCGTGTACTACCTCCCACCCGACGCAGTGAACTGGGAGGTACTACAGCGCACCGATACCCACACCTATTGCCCGTACAAGGGCGAGGCGTCGTATTACTCGGTGCACACATCTGAGGGAACGATCGAGGACGCCGTCTGGACGTACGAAGACCCGTACCCGGCGGTCTCCCAGATCACCCGTCATCTGGCCTTCTACCCCAACCGGGTCGACGTCACCGCACAGTGAGCGCACCCGTCTGGCGACCCCCTGGTTGCTGGCGTACCTTGTGCGCATGACGACGGTTCAACGGCGAGCTTTCAACGATCAGGTGACGCGGTTCTGGGGGCGCGCCGCCAAGGCTTACGACTGGGCACCCCTACAACAATGGGTGTACCGCCCCGCACAGGACGAGATGCTTGCCCTGCTGCGTCAACACGAGTCTCAGCGAGTCGTCGATATCGCCTGCGGTACCGGCATTCTGGCCACCCGCATCCAGGAGGAACTCGAACCCGAGCAGGTGCACGGGGTCGATATGTCCGAAGGAATGCTCGCCCAGGCGAAGGCCCGTTCGGCGCTCGTCGACTGGCAGTTCGCGCCTGCCGAGAAGCTGCCGTTCGACGACGGCGCGTTGGACGCGGTGGTGTCCACCTCGGCGTTCCATTTCTTTGATCAGCCCGCTGCACTCGCCGAGTTCCATCGCGTGCTGGCTCCCGGCGGATTCACCGCGATCACCACTTTCACGCCCGACCGCGCCTCCGCCCCGCTCCTGCGCCGGGTCTTCGGCGACCGTGTGCCCGCAAGCGTTCCGTCGAAGGCCGAGATGCGTCAGATGTTCGAAACCGCCGGATTCGAAGTTGCGGTGCAGCGACCGGTGCGTCATCCCTTCACCCTTCCCTTCGTGGAGTTCGATCGGCTCACGGTGGGCATCAAGCGATGACACGGTGGCTGCTGCTGCGTGGCCTGAGCCGCGAGAAGCGCCACTGGGAGCAGTTCCCGCACGTCTTCGCCGAATCGCTTGGTGTTCAGGTGGAATGCCTGGACGCGCCCGGATTCGGCACCGAGTTCCACCGCACATCCCCCGCGAACATCTCGGCGATCACGGACGACATCCGGTCCCGGCTGGACCGTGGCAGCGATACGTGGTCGCTGCTCTCCATATCTCTGGGCGGCATGATCGGACTCGATTGGTGCGCGCGCTACCCCGGAGACTTCGAGCGCGCCGTCATCATCAATTCGAGCACCGCCGCAACGCCGGTGTGGCAGCGGTTCCTGCCGTCGTCGATTCCCAACCTGGTGCTCGGACGGTTCCGTGCCGACCTGCCGCGCGAGCGCGCGATCCTGGCACAGACCGCCAACAACCCCGACCTCGATCTCGATCTCGACGCGCTATCCCAGCGGTGGGCGGGGTACCTGCAGACTCAGCGTCCCTCGAGCGCCAGCATCGCCCGCCAGACTATTGCGGCCATCGGTTTCCGGATGCCGAAACATATCGACACTCCGCTGCTGGTTCTGACCTCCGCACACGATCGACTCGTGAGTTCCTCCGCGTCAAGCGCGATTGCCAACACATTCGGTGCCCCCCTGGCGGTACATACTTCCGCCGGACACGACCTTCCCCTCGACGACGGCGTATGGATCGCCGAGCAGGTAAGCCGGTGGATCGACTAGATTATCCAGCTGTGCCACAGCGCCTTTCGGCTTGGCGATTTGTCACCACCTTTGGCGTCATCAGCATGTTCGCCGACATCGTCTACGAAGGCGCGCGCTCGATCACCGGACCGCTCCTGGCATCGCTCGGGGCAACCGCTCTCGTCGTGGGTGTGGTGACCGGAATCGGCGAGGCCGGCGCGCTGGCGCTACGGCTGGTGTCGGGCCCCCTCACCGACCGCACCCGCATGTTCTGGAGCTGGACCATCGCCGGTTATGCGCTCACCGTGGTCACGGTTCCGTTCCTGGGGATGGCCAGCGTGCTCTGGGTTGCCGCCACCTTGGTGATCGCCGAACGTGTGGGCAAGGCGGTACGCAGCCCTGCCAAGGACACCTTGCTCTCGCACGCCACCTCAGTCACCGGCCGCGGGAAGGGTTTCGCGGTCCATGAAGCCATGGACCAGGTCGGCGCGATCACCGGCCCGCTGGTGGTCGCCGGCATGCTCGCCCTCACCCAGGGGAATTACCTGCCGACATTTGCCGTGCTGGCGATTCCGGGAGCCGCAGCGCTGGCCCTGCTGTTCTGGCTTCGCCGGCGAGTACCTCATCCCGAACGGTATGAGGACGCCGCAGATACCCACGGCACATCGGCCGTACGCCACAAACTCCAACTGCCGTTGAAGTTTTGGCTGTACGCGGGATTCTCCGGGATCACCGTATCTGGATTCGCGACCTTTGGCGTGCTGTCGTTTCACATGGTCGATCGCGGCGTCCTGGCGCCCGCCGCGGTGCCGTTGGTATACGCCGTCGCAATGGCCGCCGCGGCCGCCGCCGCCCTGTTCTCCGGCTGGGCATATGACCGCAAGGGACCGAAAACCCTTGTGGTTCTGCCCATCGTCGGCGCCGCCGTACCAATGCTGGCATTCACGGACTCGTTGGTGGGCATCGTGCTCGGCGCGCTGCTGTGGGGTGCCGCCGTCGGGATTCAGGAATCCACCCTGCGCGCTGTGGTCGCAGACCTCGTCCCGTCGCCGCGCCGGGCCACCGCGTACGGGGTCTATGCGGCCGTGCTCGGCACTGCGACCGCGATCGGCGGGACCCTCACGGGTTACCTGTACGAGGTGTCCATTCCCATGCTCATCGCGGTGGTCGGCGTGATTCAGTTGGTGGCATTGATCGCCGCCGCGCCCACCGTGCTGCGGCACGCCGCTCAGGTGTAAGGCAGGCGGCTGCTGGCGTCCTCGTCGACGTGGACGCTGCGGCCAATGTAGGGAAACGCACGTTGTGCGCAGGATTCGCGCACGCACACCTTGCAGCCCGGGCCAATTGGCACGGCGGTTGCCGGATCGTCGATCGCGATTCCTGTCGAATACACCAGACGATGGGCATGGGCGATATCGCATCCCAGCCCGATCGCGAACGACTTCGGCGTGCTCAGAAATCCACCTGTTGACGTGCTACTCGTGCGTGCGACCCAGAAGTACGTGCGGCCATCGGGCATCTCCGCGACCTGGGTCACAAACTGCCCCGGGTTTGAAAACGCCTCGTGTACGACCCACAGTGGGCAGTTTCCACCCACCCTGGAGAAGTGAAACGCCGTGGCGGATTGACGTTTCGAGATATTCCCCGCCCGATCGGTGCGCACCAGGATGAACGGAACCCCACGCATGGAGGGGCGTTGCAGCGTGGACAGACGGTGACAGACGGTCTCGTGTCCGACCTCGAACTGCCGTGCCAGGATGTCGACGTCATACCGGCTGAACTCCGCAGCATGGTGAAATTGTTTGTAGGGCAAGAGGAATGAACCAGCGAAGTAGTTGGCCAGGCCGATCCGGGCGACGCCAATGGCCTCCGGGCTCAGCTGCTCGGCACCGGAGAGGATGGCCGCCATGGTCTCGGTCTGCGTCAACAGAGCCAGTTGGGTGGCCATTTGGAACGCACGCTGACCGGGCGTGAGCCAATGTGCGATACGCAAAACCCCAGCATCCGTGTCGAACCGGCGTTTGGCCGAATCCGAAAGTGCCCCACCCTTGGTCACGGTAACCGCGATGCCATGATCTTGCTTCAACACCGCGGCCAGCTGCGCGTCAAGCCCACCGATGTGCAAACCATAATGCTCGAATAGATCTTCAGCGGCAGTGTCGAGCTCACCGAGATAGTTCTTGTGATCGTAGAAGAAGTCGCGGACCTCCTCGAACGGCATGGGACGCAACGGCTCTCGTATCGAGTCACCGATTGTTGCCGCGTTCTCGGTCGCGCGGTAGCTCTCCAGCTCCGCAGTGACATCCCGCAGCCTGCGGTGCATGCCCACCAGGGTCTGACCCACCGATGGCATTCGGGCGACCAGCTCCTCGAGCTGCAGATCACTCACCTCACCCACGGACGCCTCGGTGAATATCTCGCCAAGATCCGCGACAAGCCGGGCATCGGAGTCCGGGGAGAAGTAGTGCGGCGAGAGGTCGAACCGTTCGGTGAGCCGCAGTAGTACCGCAACCGTTACCGGACGCGCATCGTTCTCCAGCTGATTGACGTAGCTCGTCGACAAGTCCAGAACACGCGCGAGCGCGGCTTGCGTCAGGCCGCGCTCCTCGCGCAACCTCCGCAACCGCGCTCCGGCGAACGGTCTGGACATGTCGTCAGGATAACTCCACATCTATTCGCAATGTTTGCAAGATATGCCGACTAAGGATACAGAAATACGCATTTACATGGTCTTTTTATCTCCTAACCACGTGCGTAATGTGCGGATCATGCACGTTCACTCCGTACACACCCGCCGTAGCGCCGACGACTTCCCCCGCGACCAACACCTCGCCTGGAAGATCGCCGAGGTCGCTTCTGACCCCGTTGCCGTTCCCGCCGACACCGAAGCGATGGTCATCAACCGGATCATCGACAACGCCGCCGTCAGCGCCGCCTCAGTCATCCGCCGTCCCGTCACCGTCGCACGCCGCCAGGCGCAGGCACACGCTGTGTCTTCCGGCGGACGCGGTGCCAACGTCTTCGGTCTCAGCGGTGGCTACTCGGCCGAGTGGGCAGCATGGGCCAATGGCGTCGCCGTACGCGAGCTGGACTTTCACGACACCTTCCTGGCCGCCGACTACTCACACCCCGGCGACAACATTCCGCCGTTGGTGGCCGTGGCCCAGCAGCTCGGCATCGGCGGAGCCGATCTCATTCGCGGTCTGGCCACCGCCTACGAAACTCAGATCAACCTCACCCGTGGAATCTGTCTGCACGAGCACAAGATTGACCACGTTGCGCACCTCGGCCCCTCGGTGGCCGCCGGCCTGGGCACCATGCTGAAGCTCGACACCGAGACGATCTATCAGGCCATTGGTCAGGCCCTGCACCTGACCACTGCGACCCGGCAGTCCCGCAAGGGGCTCATCTCCAGCTGGAAGGCCTACGCACCGGCCTGGGCCGGGAAGGTCGCGATCGAAGCCGTCGACCGCGCCATGCGCGGTGAGGGTGCGCCGTCCCCGATCTGGGAGGGTGAGGACGGCGTGATCGCCTGGCTGCTCGGCGGACCCGAGAAGGTCTACGAAGTTCCGCTGCCGGGCCCCGGCGAGGAAAAGCGCGCCATCCTGGACAGCTACACCAAGGAGCATTCGGCCGAGTACCAGAGCCAGGCGCCCATTGACCTGGCCCGCAGAATGCGTGAGCGCATCGGCGACCTTTCTCAGATCGCGACGATCGTGCTGCACACCAGCCACCACACGCACGTGGTGATCGGGACTGGATCAAACGATCCGCAGAAGTTCGACCCCGACGCCTCGCGCGAGACGCTCGATCACTCGGTGATGTACATCTTCGCCGTCGCACTCGAAGACGGCACCTGGCACCACGAGCGCTCGTACGCCCCGGAGCGCGCGCATTGTTCCGAGACCATCGAGCTCTGGAACAAGATCAGCACCGTCGAAGATCCGGAATGGACTCGCCGTTATCACTCCACCAACCCCGACGAGAAAGCCTTCGGCTGCAAGGCCGTCGTCACTCTCAAGAACGGCGAGGTGATCACCGACGAGCTCGCGATCGCCGATGCCCATCCGCTGGGGGCACGCCCCTTCGCCCGGGAGAACTACGTCAACAAGTTCACGGTCTTGTCCGATGGCGTCATCGAACAGCGTGAGCAGGATCGATTCCTTTCCGTGGCACAGGGATTGGTCGACCTGAAGGCAGGCTCGCTGGGCGCGCTCAACCCGCTCGTGGATGCCGTTGTCCTCGACAAGGCGCCCACGACTCCCGAGGGGATCTTTAAGTGACCTCACTTCTTGCCTCCGCCACGGATGCGGCTGCCAAGCGCGCCGCATTCCGGGAAGGCCTGGCCTCGGACGACCTGCTGCGCCTACCCGGAGCGTTTTCGCCCCTGGTGGCCAAGCTAATTCAGGAAATCGGGTTCGAGGGTGTTTACGTGTCGGGGGCCGTACTGTCCGCCGATCTGGCTCTGCCCGATATCGGGTTGACGACACTCACCGAGGTGTCGGCACGAGGTCGACAGATCGCCACGGTCACCGACCTGCCGACCCTGATCGATGCCGACACCGGCTTCGGCGAGCCGATGAGTGCCGCCCGCACGGTGACGGTCCTCGAAGACAGCGGAGTCGCCGGGCTTCATCTGGAGGATCAGGTGAATCCCAAGCGGTGCGGGCATCTTGACGGCAAGGCCGTCGTCGAGACCGCGGAGATGGTTCGGCGCCTCCGTGCGGCGGTTTCCGCACGGCGCGACCCCAATTTCGTGATCTGCGCCCGCACCGATGCGGCGGGTATCGAGGGGTTGCCCGCGGCAATCGACCGCGCAAAGGCCTATGCCGATGCCGGCGCGGATCTCATCTTCACCGAGGCGCTCAGCGACATCGGCGAGTTCGAGAAGTTCCGCGCCGCGGTCGATGTTCCCCTGCTCGCCAACATGACCGAATTCGGGAAGTCCGAACTCGTGACGGCAGACCAGCTCCGCGAAGTCGGGTACAACGTCGTCATCTATCCCGTCACGACCCTGCGGCTGGCGATGTTCGCCGTAGAGCAAGGTCTTCGTGAAATCGATTCGGCGGGCACGCAATCTGGACTGCTGGACCAGATGCAGCACCGGAGCCGCTTGTACGAGCTGCTCCGCTACTCCGAATACAACCAGTTCGACACCGAGATCTTCAATTTCAGCCTCAATGGAGGAGGAGCCCGATGACCACCGCGACCCCGACCATTCACAAGGGACTTGCCGGCGTCGTGGTGGACACCACCGCCATCTCCAAGGTGGTGCCCGAGACCAATTCCCTCACCTACCGCGGATACCCGGTGCAGGATCTCGCCGCCCGATGCAGCTTCGAGCAGGTCGCGTACCTGCTGTGGCACGACGAGCTGCCCAATGAGGGCGAGCTCGCACTGTTCAATCAACGTGAGCGTGCGCAGCGCCGTCTGGACCGCTCCCTGATGGCGCTGCTGGCCAAGTTGCCCGAGACCTGCCATCCGATGGACGTAGTGCGCACGGCGATCAGCGTCCTGGGAGCCGAGGATCCTTCCGAGGACGACAGCACCCCGGAAGCCAACTACGCCAAGTCACTTCGCATGTTCGCGGTGCTGCCAACGATCGTCGCGGCCGACATGCGCCGCCGCCGCGGGCTGGACCCCATTCAGCCCCATAGCCACCTCGGCTACTCGGCCAACTTCCTGCGGATGTGCTTCGGCGAAGTGCCCGACCCGGTGATCGTCACGGCGTTCGAGCAGTCGATGATCCTGTACGCCGAGCATAGCTTCAACGCCTCGACCTTCGCCGCCCGCGTGGTGACCTCGACGCAATCCGATATCTACAGTGCGGTCACCGCCGCCATCGGCGCACTCAAGGGCTCCCTGCATGGCGGCGCCAACGAGGCCGTCATGCACGACATGATCGAGATCGGTGACGCCACTAAGGCGGCAGAATGGTTGCAGGGCAAGCGGACCCGCAAAGAGAAGGTCATGGGCTTCGGGCATCGCGTGTACAAGAACGGCGATTCCCGGGTGCCGACGATGCGTGCCGCACTGGAGGACGTTGCGCGGGTTCGTGACGGTCGTCAGTGGCTCGAGATCTACAAGGTGCTGGAATCCGAGATGGACGCGGCCACCGGCATCAAGCCCAATCTGGATTTCCCCACCGGGCCCGCCTACTACCTGATGGGATTCGACATCCCCTGCTTCACACCAATTTTCGTGATGAGCCGGATTACTGGCTGGACCGCACACATCATGGAACAGGCCGCGGCGAACGCCCTGATCCGACCACTGAGCGAGTACTCCGGAAAGCCTCAGCGGTCACTCGCGTCATAGACCTCATCGCCCAGTGTGCGGTTTACGTCGAAATCTCGCTGATTTGTCGACGTAAACCGCACACTCGATTCGGCTAGTTCGGCATCCTGTCGCAGAGCAATTGAATGAACAGCTCATCCGGTGGGGGCGCCTCCGGATCGATATTAAGAAAGCCGGTGTAGAGCCCATCTGGTGAGTGCACCGTGCGACTTACTTGCCCGGCAATGCCCGTGACAACACCCGCATAGCTGCGCATATCGTCCACGCTCAGCCGAGGGTCCGCGAGATCGACTATGACTCGGGCTCCCCGTGTCGGGAGTACTGCGCCAAACGCTTCCGGCGGCCCGTAAACGAGCAGCGTTCGTCGACCTCGGTCGCGCTCGTCGCGCAGCGCCTCAATGTCACCGTCGGTTGGCTCGACTGACGAGGTCACGCGCAGCCCCACAACCGATCCCGTGATCACGCGGTGTCCGATCTCACCCATCGGTGGCTCCCCGGGCCATCTCGTCGCAAGCTCGACGGGTCGGTACTGAAACGACGTGGGCCGATGGATCATGCAACCAGACGCGTCTCTGCACCTGGTGGCCGACACGTCGTACAGTTCCTCGACAACGCCACGCAGCCGGGGCCAGCTTTGACTCTCATGCCAAGTAGCCCAGAGGATTACCAGCGAATTCGCGGGATCTCCGCGTGTCGGATCCCAGCTCGCACACCCGTACGGAAATCGAATAATCTCGCGGTCCTCGTCCCAATTGACTGCCGCCGCCGAGGCCAGTAGGTAGCCACTCTCTGCGGGATACGCGCAGACGTGCCAATCGACAACCTGGCCGATCTCAGGAGTACTACCGCAGCACTGGTATTCCCAATGTGAAATACCCAGGTATACAAGAGATTTGTTCCGATCCGGAACCCTGTTGATCACTGAAAGCACCGAGCGTTAGGCGAACGGAGCACGAACGCTCCGGACCCGGTGTACCGATGGCAAGGTTAGCCAGCAGCACGCCGAGCGTCAATACTCGGCCACTTGGGCCGAGATAACAGCCCGCCTACCCACCAATCTGCAGGTTCCTCTCGTCGATACGCGCGCTGGCGCAACAACCCCTCCATCTCGAACCCGACCGCTTCCGCCACGGCCCGCGAACCGTCGTTGCCGACAACGGCCCACCACTCGATGCGATGGGCGGCCAGCTGATCAAATCCCCACTGGCACAGTCGCCGAATCGCCTCGGTCGTGAGCCCCTTGCGCCGATACTGCGAGGCCGACCAGTATCCGACCTCCACCACGCCAGGTGTGATCGACTTGAGCGAACAGGTGCCGGCGAGCTCGCCCGTGTCTATGAGGAAGAACCCGAACCCATATCGGGAGTTGTCTGCCCACTCCTGCGCCGACCTGACGATGAAATTCCGCGCATCCTCAAGGGAGTACGGCACCGGGAGCGGGAGGTAGTGCGTGATCTCCGGGTCGTTGCAGGCTTCAACAAGCGCGGCCTCGTCTGCGGTGGTGACGGCACGCAGAACCAACCGGTCCGTCTGCAACTCGATAGGTTCCATGCGACCAGTCTCAACCACGAATTCGGACGTGGTCAACGGAATTCCGGGCTGCCGCCTCCGTCAGGAGGTCTCGCGTGCGGGTGACCAGTACCCCAGCATCTCGGCGAAAGTCTCGAAAGCCGGCCTGGCGAGACCGTACGGCGCTTCGAAGTGCACGCTCAAGGGAAAACCGAGGTCTGCCACGCCGTCGATGACTCGTTTGTAGAGATCGACAAGCTGTGGACGTCTGGCATCGGGTTCGCAGGCAGCCAGCGACCTGACGAAATTCTGTTCGCGCGCAACGGCTTCATTGCCGGGATCCTGGATCAGCCAGTCGATGAGCCCGACCTTGGACTCCAGCTTGGGCACGAAACCGAACGACAGCAGAACCTCCGGCCGGTGGTCGCTTGAGCGTGCGAACTCTTGCAGAAAGCCAACCACCGCATCGGAGTACAGCAGCTGGGTCATGGCGAAGGTGGCGCCCTTATCGCATTTGAAGGAAAAGCGGCCCTGTTCCCCACTGCGGGTGGGGATCAGAATCACTCCCCTGTTATCGACGATGTCATCGAACTTCGACAACGCGTCGGTCGGTGGAATGCCCGAGCCTTCGCCATCGCTCATGGTGCGCGGTACACCGACGAAGATCACGCCGTCCATCCCGGCTTCGGTCAGGCCGGTCAGCCGGCTCCGCAATGACGTCTCGTCAGAAAAGGATGTGACCTGGGTGCACAGTCCCCGCATGGTGGGTAGCTCGGACCGGATGATCGACCAATAGTCGACGACATCCAGTTTCGGCTTCATCTCCAGTGGGCGATCGCCGTCCTCCACGATCATCGAGGGGATCATGACGTGGTCGATGCGCCCGTCGATGCCGAATTCCGCCGAGAACCTGGACAGTTTCTCCAGTTCTTCGGACGCCTTGTCGAGTCCGCCATCGACATTGGGAGGCACCAACTCCAGCGCAACGGTATTCATGGACACCAGGGACCTCCGATTAGTCTCGCTAATGGTTTATACACCAATTAAATTCACGCGCGAGCAGTCCCCCGCGTAGGGGACTGCTCGCGCGCTCATCGGGAACTAGGCGCCCGCACGCACCTCGGTCGCAGCGGCCACCAGGTTGGCCAGCGAGGCAGTTACCTCGTCAGCCTTCCGGGTCTTCAGGCCACAGTCGGGATTGACCCAGAGACGCTGCGCAGGAACGGCCTGCAGCGCCTCACGTAGCGAATTCGCCATCTCGGCCGTCGACGGCACCCGCGGCGAGTGGATGTCATACACGCCCGGGCCGACGCTGTTGGAGAAGCCGATCGCGTTGAGATCATCGAGCACCTCCATGTGCGAACGGGCAGCCTCGATCGAGGTCACGTCCGCATCCAGGTCAGCGATCGCGCCGATCACCTCGCCGAATTCCGAGTAGCACAGGTGCGTGTGGATCTGCGTCGCATCGGAGACACCCGAGGTGGAGAGCCGGAATGCGCCGACTGCCCAGTCCAGGTACGCGGGCTTGTCCGCCGAGCGCAGCGGCAGCAGCTCACGCAACGCAGGCTCATCCACCTGAATGATGGCGATACCGGCGTTCTGCAGATCCACCGTCTCGTCCCGAATAGCCAGCGCGATCTGGTTGGCGGTGTCCGCCAACGGCTGATCGTCACGCACAAACGACCACGCGAGGATGGTCACCGGCCCGGTCAGCATGCCCTTGACGTACTTCGGGGTCAGCGACTGAGCGTAGGTGGCCCACTCGACGGTCATCGGGTTCTGTCGCGCTACATCGCCATACAGGATCGGCGGGCGTACGCAGCGGCTGCCGTACGACTGAACCCAGCCGTTCTGTGTGGCGAAGAAACCATCCAGCTGCTCGGCGAAGTACTGCACCATATCGTTGCGTTCCGGCTCGCCATGCACCAGCACGTCCAGGCCAAGCTTCTCCTGTAGCGCAATGACATCGGCGACCTCGGCACGCATCCGTCGCACGTACTCGGCGTCGTCGATCTCGCCCTTGGTCAGGGCCTGTCGCGCCTTGCGGATCTCGACGGTCTGCGGGAACGACCCGATCGTCGTAGTCGGCAACTCGGGCAGCTTCAGCCGCTCGTCCTGACTACGACGGCGCTCTGCGGCATCGCCGCGTGAAACACCTATCGCCAGAATCGAATCCAGCCGAGCACGAATCTGACCGTTGTTGAGACGCGGATCCGTCTTGCGAGATTCGACGGCCTCATTCGACGCCGCGAACTCCGCGGCAACAACATCGCGCCCCTCGCCCAGTGCCTGCGCCAGCACCACGACTTCCTTGACCTTCTCGTCAGCGAAAGCCAACCAGCTGCGCAGCTGGTCATCGAGTTCGGTCTCCGGTTCCAGCGAGTAGGGCACATGCAGCGTCGAGCACGATGTCGAGACCGCCACCGCGCCTGCCGATCCCACGAGCGTTCCGAGGGTGCCCAGCGCAGACTCCAGGTTGGTGCGCCAGATGTTTCGGCCATCGACAACACCGGCCACAACGGTCTTTCCGGCCAGCTCCGGCACCGAGGCAATGCCCGATGCCGACCCGTAGACCAGGTCGATACCGATCGCCTCGATCGGGGTGCGGGCCAAGGCCGGGAGTGCGGCACCCAGGTCCCCGAAATAGCTCGCGACGAAGATCGCGGGCCGGTCGGCAACGGTGCCGAGGCGGCCGTACACCCGCTCGGCCAGCTCCGGGCCGTTCGGCAGGATGTCGGTGACGAGTACGGGCTCATCGATCTGGACCCAACCAATCCCGGCCTCCGAAAGCTGCACCAGCAGCTGCTCGTACAGCGATACCACCTCGTCGAGGCGCTCGATGGGTGCACCGGCTCCGTCGACGGACTTGCTCAACGCAAGGAAAGTGATGGGGCCGACGACAACCGGTCGAGCCAGAATACTTAGGGCTGCAGCCTCTTTCAGCTCACCGAACAGCTTCGTCGGGTTGAGCGTGAACTTTGTGTCCGGTCCGATCTCCGGCACCAGGTAGTGGTAGTTGGTGTCGAACCATTTGGTCATTTCCAGCGGCGTCACATCGTCATTGCCACGTGCGGCGGCGAAGTAGCGGTCGAGGTCGTCGCTAATGCCGGCGACGCGGGGCGGGAGCGCTCCCAGCAGCACCGCGGTATCGAGCACCTGGTCGTAGTACGAGAAGGTGTTCACCGGGACGGAGTCGAGCCCGGCGGCCGCCAGTGCGGACCAGTTGTCGCGCCGAAGCCCGGCTGCGACGGTCTCAAGCTCGGTACGACTGGTGCGCCCGGCCCAGTAGCGTTCGGTAGCCCGTTTGAGCTCACGACGCGGGCCGATGCGCGCCGAACCGAGCGTGGTTGCCTTGAATGATGGAGTGGTCATGCTGTCCTCTGTCTACGGCGTGGTGGCCACCGCCCAGGACAAGCAAGCCGAGCCCGAGTAACCAGCACGCAATGTGCTGGTTGAAACCGATTCGGCCATACGCCCATTCCGCGAGGCGATGATCCGTCGGGCGCGGCGCACCCGACACAACTGGCAGGTCTTCGGACTTGCAGGCATTACCCGGGCTCAGGTTTTCCTACGGGCCGTCGCTTCCCAGGATCGTTGGTGGCTTTCCCAGTGCTTATGACGGCGATCGTTCCTGCATACCGCTGCGGGACAGTCCCGGATTCTCACCGGGTTCCCTCTCATGGCAGCCCCGTGGGGACCGTCACTCGATGCCAGTACCGACCGAAGCCGACACTGACAAACCAGCTGCGCCTTACATCATATGCACGCTCGCCCATCCAGTTATTAGTGACTATTCTCTAATATTGTGATCACACGTGACCAGGCACAACAGGTGCTCGAGGCCCAGCCATTCAGTCGCCTCCTGGGTACCTCAATCAGCCGGATCGACGAGTCCGGAGTGCAGCTCTCGCTGGACATCCGCGACGAGCTGCGCCAGCAGAGCGGATTCATTCACGGCGGAGTGCTGAGCTACCTGGCCGACAACGCGATCACCTACGCGTGCGGGCTCGGTCTCGGTGCCGACATCGTCACCAGCGGATACACCATCGAGTACGTGTCACCCGCCCGCGACGGCGTGCGCCTACTCGCCGACGCATCCCTGGTGAGCGCCGGACGCACCAAGGCTCTGGGCCGCTGCGAGATATCCGTCGAGGACCACGACGGCAACACCAAGCTTGTCGCGGTCGCCCAGGGCACGAGCATGGTTCGGCACCGTGGGGCGTAGGCCTCAGTACACCGCCGACGACATTCTCGATGCGGCGCTGAGGCTGGTGACTACGGGAGGGCCGTCGGCAGCCACGGCTGCCGCCATCGGACGGACCCTCGGTGCGCCCTCGGGGTCGATCTATCACCGATTCTCCAGCCGCGACGAGCTCATGGCCCGCCTCTGGCTGCGTTCGATCGCCCGCTATCAGGACGGGATTATCACGGCGCTCGCATTGCCCAATGCTCAGGAGGTCCTCTCCGCGACCATCGATCACGCCTTCGATTGGACGGGGGCGAACCGTAACGAAGCGCTGTTGCTACTCCAGTACGAGAAGGCCGATCTGGTGGCGCACTGGCCCGGCACCCTCGTCGCCGACCTCACGGCGCTGAACTCGCGGGTCCGCATGGCGTTGCGCGAGTTCGCCGAACGGCAGTTTGGTGAAGTCACTACCGAGGTGCTCGACAAGGTTATGTTCGCACTGATCGATATGCCCTACGCCGCGGTGCGGCGTCATCTCCCCGACAAGGGTGAGCCGGCGCCGTGGCTACGCGAGTTCATCCACACGAGCGCGCGGAATCTCCTCTCGCCGCAGAACTAGACCGTGGCGTATTTCTGACGCAGTGCCTTTTTGTCGAGCTTGCCGAGCGCGGTCAGCGGCAGCGAATCGGCGACGATCACATGCTTGGGCGACTGCACCGAACCCTTGCGGTCCTTGACTGCGGACTGAATCTCGGACGTCATCTTGGACACCGCGTCACCGCTGCGGTCGGCATCCGCACGCAGCACCACGATTGCCGTGACCGCTTCGCCCCACTTCTCGTCGGGCACCCCGATGACACCAACCTGCGCCACCGAAGGATGTTCGGCGACAACATCTTCCACCTCACGGGGGAACACGTTGAAACCACCAGTGACGATCATGTCCTTGGTGCGGTCGACGATGAACCAGAAACCGTCCTCGTCCTCGCGCGCGATATCGCCGGTACGCAGCCAGCCGTTCTTGAAGGTGTCGGCGGTCTGCTCGGGCAGTTCCCAATAGCCCCCCGCCACCAACGGTCCGGCCACGCAGATCTCGCCGGGCTCGCCCTGATTCACCGGCTGGTCGTTGTCGTCGAGCAGCGCGGTACGCAGGAATGCCGAGGGCCTGCCGCAGCTGGAGAGCCGCTGGGCATCGTGATCACCCTTGGCCAGGTAGCTGATCACCATCGGCGCCTCGGACTGTCCGAAGTACTGCGCAAAGATCGGCCCGAACCGCTCGATGGCCTCCGCCAGCCGCACCGGGTTGATGGCCGAGGCGCCGTAGTAAACGGTCTGCAGCGAGGACAGGTCGCGAGTGTGTGAATCCGGATGGTCCATCAGCGCGTAGATCATCGAGGGCACCAGCATGGTGGCCGTGATCTTGTGCTCTTCGATCGCGGCCAGCACGGCGCCCGCATCGAACTTGGGCAACACCACCATGGACCCACCCTTCATCAGGGTCGGCATGAAGAACGCGGCACCGGCATGTGAAAGCGGGGTACACATCAGGAATTTGGGGCGCTCCGGCCACTCCCACTCGGCCAGCTGGATCTGCGTCATGGTGAGAATCGACTGTGAGGTGCCGATGACGCCCTTGGGCTTACCCGTCGTTCCGCCCGTATAGGTAAGGCCATTGATGTGGTCCGGCGACAGGTTGACCGGCACCAGCGGCTTCGCCGCA
Organism: Mycobacterium sp. D16Q14; assembly: GCA_002013415.1. Taxonomy (GTDB): domain Bacteria; phylum Actinomycetota; class Actinomycetes; order Mycobacteriales; family Mycobacteriaceae; genus Mycobacterium. Next base: position 24,968 of record MAEX01000010.1, on the reverse strand, counting down.
AGATCCGCGGCCGCGGCGACCAGGTCATGCCCAACCTCGGCCAGCTCGGCGGGGACCGGGCCGAGTGTCAGAACGCGGGTCAGCGTAGGCACCTTCTCCACCAGGGCGGCGGCGCGCTCGACGAACTGCGGGGTGGGGTCGATGACCAGCGTGGTGATCTGGGCGTCGGCCAGCACATAGGCATGGTCGTCGAGCGACCCGAGTGGATGCAGCGCGGTACGCCGGGTGCCCAGCAGCTGCCCCGCGCCGATGACCAACAGCACCTCGGGGCGGTTGAGTGCCAACATGCCCTGACCATCGGTCGGATCGGGCACCAGCGCGGTGAACGCCTGGATGTACTTGCTGATCTCGTCGGCCATCTGTGCGCCGGTGAGCGTCACGTCCCCGAGCACCAGCGCGGGCGCGTTGGCGTTCTTTTTCAGGGCGGCGACCAGCAGGTGCCCGGAGTTGATCGACCCGTGCAGTGGGTCAAATGGGTCAGGCATCGCGCTCCTCAGTAATGGTCGCCGATCAGGCACTTCGCTCGACGTTAGAACATGTTCTAGTTTTGGGCAAGAACGGGCACGTCCACCCGCTACGCAGCGCCCCGTCCAGTCCCCCGAGAAAGATTCAATAGGCTTGCTAGGCTAGCTAAATGCCCAAGTCGACGGCCACCGGCGCGCTACTCATGGCCTTGACGCTGTTTGCCACGCCTTTCGCGAGCGCCGACCCGGCAGATCCCGATCCGTTCAACCCCGGCGATTGCATCGGCAACGCCAATGCGGTCTGCAACGTTGGCCCATACGGCCCGAACAGCATGTCGAATCCGGCAAACCCCGCCAGCCCGCTCAACCCAAACAACCCCGCGAACCCGGCCAGTCCCATGAATCCCAACAACCCGGCCAACCCCGCCAGCCCGCTGAACCCGATGAATCGCCCGGGTCAGATCTGATAGGGCGCCCCTTAGGTCACGGTGAATCCCTTGGCTCGCTGCGTGTCTTGGGGGCTCCACAGCGTCGAGGTGACCTCCGCCTTCACCAGCGGGACAACCTCTTCGGCGAATCGGCGCAGGGTGTCCTGCTGTTCCTCGAAGTCGGCCTCGGGGCTCAACGAAATCGACTGAAACTCGTGGCCGAACGCGTCATGCCACTGAATGATCTTCTCGGCCACACGTTCCGGCGAACCGGCCAACACCGGCCCGCGAGCTGCCGCGTCCTCGATCGATTCGAAGGACGGAAATTTGCCAACGGCGTTCGGATGGTCTTTGAGCTTCGCCATCTGCGCCAGGCGTGCCTCATAGATGGGCCGGTACTGCGCGATGGCCTGTTCGGTCGTATCGGCCAGGTACAGCCCACCCGAGCCCGCACCCACATGCAGGTTGGCCGGGTCGTGCCCGTTCTGTGCATACAGCTCCCGATACCTGTCGATAAGAACCTTGTAGTTTTCCTTGGGCTGCAAGGCATTTGCGGTGACTATCGGGTCACCCCACTTGGCGGCGAGTTCGACCGCGAACGTCGAAGTCGCCGACCCATGCCAGATCCGGAACGGTCCATCGTACGGCCTGGGCAGCGTCGTCGCGTCGGCAAGTGGGTGCCGGTGCACCCCCGCCCAATCCACGTGCTCCTCACGCAGCAGCCGCCGCAGCAACTCGTAGTTCTCCTGCAGGTACTCGTACTGTCGGGCGATATCCAGGCCCATCAACGGGTACTGACGGTCTTCGTTGCCCTTCCCGATGACGATTTCGAGCCGGCCGCGGCTCAGCTGGTCGATGGTGGCGAAGTCCTCTGCCGCACGCACCGGGTCCAAGAGGGATAGCACCGTGACGCCGGTGGATAACAGGATCCGGTCGGTGGCGGCGGCCACCGCTCCCAACAACACCGTAGGAGCCGAGGACAGCACGTCTCCCGCATGTCGTTCCCCGACCGCGAAGGAGTCAAAACCCAGGCTCTCCGCCAGCACCGCGGTCTCGACCACCCGGTTCAGCCGGTCGGCGGCGGGCGCCAACGCCCCCGTCGAGGGGTTTGGCAGATGGAAGACAATGTCGAGAAGCTGAAAGCGCACACCACCAGTATGCATAAGCGGACTCCGGTCCGGCAGGGGGAAATTCTCTGATGATCACCGAACTGGACTCGGTGCTTCTGGACGTCCCAAATCTCGCTGACGCAAAGGCCGCTTACTCGAGGCTGCTCGGCACGGAAATTCCGCATCCCCAGCTCCATCTCGGGCTCCCCGAATGGGCGCCGCACCCCGGGATGCTGTTTCGCGTCGAGGACCTGTCCTCCGCGGCTCGGCTGGTCGATCGACGCGGCCTTCCCCTGACTCCTCACGGAGAGCTCGCCGCGGGCCAGGCCGACGGACTCACCCTGGGACTGAGTCAGCGGCCCGCACGTCCGGAGCCACCGAGTGGCCAGATCGATCACCTGGTGCTGCTCTCCCCCAATCGCGACAGAATCATCGCGACGTTGTGCGGACGGCTCGGCTTCGACCTGCGCCTGGATCGCATGCAGTCGTGGGGTGTGCACCAGTTGTTCTTCCGGTGCGCCGGGCTGGTGGTTGAGGTGGTGTTGCGCGACGACGCCCCCTCCGGCCCCGATTCACTGTGGGGAATCGCCTGGCGCACCGCCGATATCGACGCGACCCATGCTCGCCTGACAGCCGCCGATGTCACGCTCAGTGATATCCGCAACGGCCACAAGCCGGGAACACGAGTCGCCACCGTCAAGGATCCCGGGCTGGCAGTCCCGACAATCTTGATCGAACAGCGCTAGCCGCCTACTAGGTTGGAGTTCATGACGACTCCGAACCCCGGAAGCTGGCAGCCTGATCCCGACGGCCGGTTCGAATTCCGCTGGCACGACGGCCAGCGCTGGACAGACCAAGTCGCACACCAGGGCAGGGTCAGTTCGGCACCGATCGGAGGCTCCGCACCGGCCGAACCACAGGTCACGTCGCCCGCCGCGGCTGCACAGCCGGCGCCTCAGGCTCAGCCCATCGGCGACCAATTCTCCGGTATCAGTGGAGATCTGGTGGACGGTCGATTCAGCGAAAACGAGGCCAAGCCGATCTCCAACCAGAACGCAAAGCTGTTGCGCGTTCGCCTCGGCGAGCCATTCCTGGCACGTCAGGGATCGATGGTGGCCTACCAGGGCAATGTCGACTTCGCCTTCGAGGGCGGCGGCGCGGCCAAGTTCCTGAAGAAGGCGCTGACCGGTGAAGGCCTGCCCCTCATGCGGTGTTCGGGCCAAGGCGACGTGTTCCTTGCCGAACGTGCCTTCGACGTTCATCTGCTGAATCTGAACAACGCGGGCCTCTCGATCAGCGGCAAGAATGTGCTGGCCTTTTCGGCCGGACTGAACTGGAACATCGAGCGGGTCAAGGGCGCCAGCATGGTGACAGGCGGTCTGTTCAACACGACATTCCGCGGAACCGGTTGGGTCGCGCTGACCACCGACGGTCCGCCAGTGGTGCTCAATGCCGCCGAGGCGCCCACATTCGCCGATACCAACGCGGTAGTAGCCTGGTCGGCGAATCTGCAGACCCAGCTCAAGACGAGCTTCAAGGCCGGCGCCCTCATCGGCCGCGGCTCCGGAGAGGCGCTCCAAGTCGCATTCCAGGGCCAGGGGTTCGTCATCGTGCAACCGTCCGAGGGCGTCCCCGTCGTCACCGCAGGCTAGGGCGTCACCTCTCCCCAAGCAGTCCGGATAGCTCCCGCGCTCCGCGCGTCAATGTCGTGATCAGCACGTCCCGCTCCCTACGGGTCGCGCTGGGCAGCAGCGGACCCAGCTGAAGTTCGTACGCGGCATCGGCGCCCTCGAAAATGGGTGCCGCCAGATAGCTGATCGGCAGTGCCTCGTCCGACGTCAGTTCATTGCTCGAGTAGGGACGCGAGGTGAGCCGGGACAGCTGTCGTAGCAGCCGTTCGCGCAGCGCCGCCTCCATTACCTCCGAGCCCACCGAACCAAGCAGGTCCGAGAGCAGATCGACCATCCCGGTGTCATCGTGATCGGGGCGGTAGACCACATATCCATAGTCGGCAACCTGCTGCACGAGCCGCTGACCGGAACGCGCACTCAGGCCACGGGCCGTACCGAGCCACCGCGCACGTTCGTCGGACGAACGCCACGGCATGACCGCCGAACCGGCGGGAAAGGCAAGCGGGATGCTCTGGCCCACCGCGAATCCCGCGACAGCCCGGCGTCCCGCCTGCGCCTTGGCAACGATCGTCAACGTCTTCGAGCTTATTCGGCTGACCGTCGCCCCGGCATGCGCCTCTGCGGCAATTCGGGCCAGTGCATCCTGAATCTCCCGGGGCATGGTGGCCTCGACGGCACGGGGCAGGGCCAACCCGACGCGGTACCGAAGCTCATCATCACGCACCAACCACCCCGCGGCCTCCAACTCGTTCACCACGGCGGTCGCGGTGGCACGGGAAATGCCCGTGGTTGCGGCAATATCGCTAAGCGATTTGGGTTGTGTTGCAGCAGCAAGCATTTCCACGATTCGCACCACACGAACGGTCGGCGGCGAGGTGGCCGGCATGGGTTCTCCCCTCTTGCGCAATGCAAGGTCCAGGTCTACAGTGCATCGACTATTCGCCCCAAGGTAGTCGAATATTCGACACGGAGGTAGACATGATTCTGGACCGTTTCAGGCTCGACGGCAACGTCGCGGTCGTTACCGGCGCGGGCCGTGGGCTCGGCGCGGCGATTGCGGAGGCCTTCGCACAGGCGGGCGCCGATGTGCTGATCGCCTCGCGTACCGAATCGCAGCTGCGGGAGGTCGCGGAGACGGTGGAGGCGGCAGGGAGGCAGGCCGAGATCGTCGTCGCCGATCTGTCCGATACCGAAGCATCCGCCTCGCTGGCCCAGAAGGCAGTCGACCGGTTCGGACGACTCGACATCGTCGTCAACAACGTGGGCGGCACCATGCCGAAACCGTTCTTGGACACCACCAACGAGGACCTCGCCGAGGCCTTCTCATTCAATGTCCTCAACGGGCATGCACTGCTGCGCGCCGCCGTGCCACACCTGCTCAAATCCGACAACGCGTCGGTCATCAACATCACGTCCACCATGGGCCGACTACCGGGCCGGGCCTTCCTGGGTTACTGCACCGCCAAGGGCGCGCTGGCTCAGTATACCCGCACGGCCGCAATGGATTTGAGTCCGAGAATTCGAGTCAACGGCATCGCCCCCGGCTCCATCCTCACCTCTGCCCTGGAAATCGTGGCGGGCAACGACGAGGTGCGCGCAACGCTGGAGAAGAACACGCCGCTGCATCGACTGGGAGATCCGGCCGATATCGCGGCAGCCGCCGTCTACCTCGCCTCACCGGCCGGCAGCTTCCTGACCGGCAAGGTGCTCGAAGTCGACGGCGGCCTCATCGCGCCCAACCTCGACATTCCCCTACCCGACCTTTCCTGACCGCTTCCAAAAGGGACTGATATGACGAAAACACGTGTAGCCGTCTGGGGCACAGGCAATGTCGGCCAGCATGCACTCGCCGGCGTGATCACCGACCCGAACATGGAGCTGGTCGGGGTGTGGGTCTCCGGAGCGAACAAGGCCGGAAAGGACGCGGGTGAGCTCGCCGGGCTCGACCCCACCACCGGCATCTCCGCGACCACCGACCCGGCGGAGATTCTGGCACTCAAGCCCGACTGTGTGGTCTACACCGCCATGACCGACAACCGGCTGATGGAAGCGCTCGAGGATCTGCGCTCGATCCTCGAGGCCGGAATCAACATCGCCGCCAGCGCGCCGGTATTTCTGCAGTATCCGTGGGGCGTCCTCCCGGAGAACATGCTGGAACCCATCGAAACCGCGGCACGGGAAGGTAACTCGTCGATCTTCATTGGTGGAATCGATCCAGGTTTTGCCAATGACCTGCTACCGCTTGCGCTCATGGGCACCTGCCAACGCATCGATCAGGTGCGCTGTATCGAGATCGTGGACTACGCCACCTACGACAGTGCAACGGTGATGTTCGACGTCATGGGCTTCGGAAAGCCGATGGACGAGACGCCCATCCTGCTGCAGCCGGGAGTGCTGTCCCTGGCCTGGGGCTCGGTGGTACGACAGCTCTCCGCCGGTCTCGGCATCGACCTGGACGAAGTCACTGAGGCCTACGAAAAACTGCCCGCGCCCGAGGATTTCGAGATCTCATCGGGGCATATCCCCGCGGGAACGATGGCCGCGCTGCATTTCGAGGTGCGCGGCATGAAGGACGGCAAGGCCGTGACGGTCCTCGAGCACTTCACTCGCCTGCGCGAGGATCTGGCACCGGACTGGCCACAGCCCGCACACGAAGGTGGCACCTATCGTGTCGAGATCACTGGGGAGCCCAGCTACATCCTGGATTTGGGCTCATCCAGCGCGCGTGGCGATCACAACTACGCCAATCTGATCGCGACGGCCATGCGCGTGGTCAATGCGGTACCTGCCGTCGTCGCGGCCGACGCCGGTGTGCGCACCACACTGGATCTACCGCTGATCACGGGGAAGGGGCGCGCAGGGTAACGCTGCGCGTCTGCCGACCCTACTGCGCAGCCGGGTGGGAGGTCACGGCTTGGATTCAGCCGGGATGTGCAGCCGGATCAGCTCCGCCAAACGTTGTCCGACGTCATCGAGTGTCTCGGTCGACTGCTCCGCGATCGACATGATGACCGCACCTTCGATCGCGGCGATCATTGTCCGCGCCAGCGAGCGAGCGGTGGCCGCTTCCACCCCGTACTTCTCGAGGCGTCCCGCGAGGAGCTCATGCCAATCCCGGAAGGCGTCGGCCGCCGCCGCGGCGGCCTGAGGTGCGTCGGTACGTCCCAGCACAGCAGCGACGATCGGACACCCCGCCTGCATCTCGGTTTCGCCGAGCTGCGCCTTCCATAGCTCGATGAACAGTTCAATCCCCCGGGCCGGGTCAATCCCGTCACCGGCCGCCTTGATGATGTCCGTCAGCTCCCGCCCCGCAAGACGAGTCGCCTCGGCGACCAGCTCCTGCTTGCCGCCGGGGAAGTTCAGGTAGATGGTTCTCCGTGAAACACCGCTGTCCTCGAGCAGTGCGTTGAGACCGGTTCCCGCGACGCCCCTGCGCCGCACCAGACCCGTCACGCTTGCGATCAAGGCGTCACGTGCCGACATCCTGCCTGCCTCCAAACTTGTCAGGTGTTAACTATACCGCTCAGTCTACCGAGGCGTCTCCGGCATGGGGCAATTACCGGAACATTGCAGTAAACCAATCGGTGTACTAGCGTCGGCCGCGTGGCAGACCTACACGACCCCCTCCCCCTGGCCTCGGGCCAGGTTCTGCGCAATCGGCTCATGAAGTCGGCCCTCAGCGAGGGCCTCGGCGACGCATCCCAGGGCCCTGACCACCGGCTCGTCGAGCTGTACCGCCGCTGGGGAACCGGCGGCTTCGGCCTCGTCGTGACCGGCAATGTGATGGTCGACCGCAGTCATCTGGGCGAGCCGGGGAACGTGGTCATCGAGGACGACAGACATCTCGACGGACTGTCCCGGTGGGCCAAGGCGACCAAGGACGGCGGCGGCCTGATTTGGATGCAGGTCAACCATCCCGGCAGGCAAGCCAACCCGCTCGCCACGGCATCCCAGCCGGTGGCACCCTCGGCAATCAAGATGAATGTCCCCGGCTGGCAGGCCCCACGCGAGCTCGCCGACGACGAGATCGAGAACATCATCGACCGATACGCCACTACGGCCACGATCGCGGATACCGCCGGGTTCGACGGTGTTCAAATCCACGGCGCACACGGCTATCTGGTGGCGCAGTTCCTGTCGCCGCGCACCAACCGGCGCACCGACCGGTGGGGCGGTGACCCCGAACGTCGCATGCGCTTCGTCCTCGAAGTTGTCCGCCGCACTCGGGCTGCCGTGAGCCCCGGCTTCTCGGTCGCCATCAAGCTCAACTCCGCGGACTTCCAGCGCGGAGGCTTCACCGAGGAGGAGTCGCGGGCAGTCATCGCAGCACTCGCCTCCGAAGAGGTCGACCTCATCGAAATCAGCGGCGGTACTTACGAATCCCCGGCGATGGAGGGCAGACCGCTGGTCACATCGGCGTCGACCCAGGCCCGCGAGGCCTACTTCCTGGAGTACGCCCGCACCGCCCGCGAGGCGGCCGGAGCTGTTCCGATCGCGGTGACCGGCGGGTTCCGCACCGAGGCCGCGATGTCAGAGGCTGTCCGATCGGGCGATTGCGATGTCGTGGGACTCGGGCGTCCAACCACCGTCAACCCGGTCGCCGCCGACAGCCTGCTGACGGCACGCCACGACAAGCTCACCGTCCCGGAAGCCTCCCTCCCCATGCCTGCGTGGCTCGCGGCGACCGGCAGGGCGAAGTCTTTCCTCAGCGCACTGGAACTCCAGTGGCACAACACCCAACTGCACCGCCTGGGCGCGGGGACCGACCCGGACCCCACTATCGGCCCATGGATCACCGCACTTCGGCTCCTCAAGAACAATGGAGTCGACGCCTTTCGGAGAAGGAGAAGTTCATGACGGACAAGACACTGCGCAAGTTCCGCAGGGAGCGGGCGATGGGGCGCTACCTGCTCAATCCAGCCGTCGCGGCATTGACGAAGCTCGGCCTGCACACGGCGCTCGCCTCGGAGCTGGAGAGCACCGGCCGCAAGACCGGCCAGCTGCGGCGGGTCCCGGTCTCGGTCCAGTTCGACGCGACCGGCGCGTGGGTGATCAGCCAGCACGGCACCCGCTCGGGCTGGGGCAGCAACATTGCTGCGAACCCGAATGTCCGCCTGAAGCAGGGAAACAGGTGGCGCACCGGCACCGCCCAGTTCCGGCCCGATGATGACGTCGTCGCGCGGGGCCGCAAGTTCGGGGCCGTCGGTGCGCGGGTGGTCAAGGCACTGGAAACCACCCCCGTATCGGTACGTATCGACTTCACCGACTAATCACCCTTGGCACACTTGCGCAGTTTTGTGCCATTGAGCTAGCGTGGTGCTCATGGTCGATCAGAGCGCCATCACTCGCCCCGTCACCCTGGACGAAGGGCTCCGGGAAGCAATTCCTATGCCGGTGGATGACGCCGGCGGCGACTCCGCGCAAGCACCGCGACTGGGTGCCGATTCCCTGGTGTGGAAGTTCTACGGCGATATCCGCGGCGTGCTGGGCTTTCAGCGACTCGCAGGCACCGAGAACTGCATCGAGCAGCTGGGCAAGGCGGTCGAGGACCACTCGGTGATCTTCACCGACACCTTCGGCCGGGCACGCCGCTCCGGCCCGCCCATCATGAAGACCATCTATTCGGCAGACCCGCAGAAGTGGGGCCGAATGGTGCGCGATTTTCATAAGCCGATCACCGGAACCATCAGTGACGGGTCGCGGTACCACGCGCTCAATCCGGAGCTCTTCTACTGGGCTCACGCGACGTTCGTCGATCAGGTGCTGTACATCACCGACACGTTCATCCGGCGTCTGTCCTACGCGGAGAAGGTGCGAATCTTCGAGGAGAGCAAGGTCTGGTACAGCCTGTACGGCGTCAGCGCCCGCAATCAGCCGCAGACCTACGACGAGTTCGTCACGTACATGGAGGGGATGTTCGACCGGTTCGTGCCGACGAAGACGATCCTGTACGCAACGGGGTACATCCGTCAGGGTGTGCCCGGGCCCAAGCAGATTCCCAAGCCCCTATGGCGGGTGTTATCGGCGCCCTTGAACGCCTTCATCCGGACCGTCATCGTCGGAACACTCCCACCGCAGATGAAGGCGGTCTGCCGACTGGAGTGGAACGACAAGAAGGAACGCAATTTTCAGCGCTTCGCCAAGGTCATGCGCACGCTGAACCCGGTGTTCAACAGGCTGCCGGTGCGTGCGCTCTACCTGCCGTGGGCTTCCGAGGGCTGGAAGCGTGAAGGAGTCGACCCCCGTCCGCTGTACAACCGGGCGGCATGACCCACACACCGATGAGCAGCGTGCGCGAAGAGGCGAATACTCAAGGGGTGACCATCGCCCCACCCGCCGATGCCGTGCTCGATGCTGCGCGCACCGAGTTCGAGCGACACGGCATGCGCCGTGCCAACATGGACGCCATCGCGCGACGTGCCGGGGTAAGCCGACGCACCCTCTACCGCCGCTTCCCCACCAAGGAAGCGCTGTTCGAGCACCTCATCGAAGCCGAGTGCCTGCTCATCTTCGGCCAGCTCGCCATCGTCGCCCATGGCCAGGATGCGCAAGGTGCCATTGTCGAGTGCTTCACATTGGCCATGCGGCTCATCACCGAAAACCGCTTGGCGGGCACCATCATCGAGAACGAGCCCGAGCTGGTGATCGGACTGAACACCCCCTCTGGCGATAAGGCCATCGTGCGCGCCAGTGCGCTGGTGGCGACCTCTCTTCGGCACAGCGGCGTCACCATGCCCGACGAGGCCGTGCTGGCGGTATCGGAAATCCTTGTGCGCCTTGTGGGTTCGTTGCTTACGAATCGCGCGGGTGTTCTCGATATCACCGATACCGTGGCGGTGCGCCGCTATGCACAGACATATCTCGCGCGCATGGTGTGGTGAGTCTTAGTTCAGAAACTGACCACGAGTCGGGATCTGACTAGACTATTCGCATGGCTACTCGGCGGCAGATGTACGCAGAACAGACTCGTTCCGATCTTCTGGATTCCGCACGTCGGCATTTCACAACCACGGGCTACAACAGCGTGACCGTCGACGACATCGTCAGCAGCATCGAGGTCAGCAAGGGCACGTTCTACTACCACTTCTCCGATAAGCAAGCGATGTTCACCGCGCTGCTCACCGAATGCCTGACCGAGACCGCCGACACCGTCACCACCGCCATCCGCCGTCTGGACAAGCCGGGCCCGAGCGGCCCGCAGGTCGCCGCCACCTCCGCATGGGTCTATTTGTCGCGGTCACTCAACGACACGACCTACCGGGAGCTCATGCGTCAGGCACCGATGGTCCTCGGCGAGGAGACATACCGCCACATCGACGAGACCATCGTGCTACCGCCCTTGGTCACCCTCATGGAAACCCTCGCTGCCCGTGGCGAGCTGAAAGCCGATGTGCACACCCACATGGCGGCCCGGATGCTCATGACTATGTTCGTCACGGCCAACAGCATCATCGCCGAATCCGCTGATCCCGCAACAACGATGACCGAAGTCGCCGACACGATCGCCACGATGTTCAGCGGGATTGTTCTCGGAGATGTCCCGCTGGCGCGTGCGGCGGCTAACGGATAGCCAGGAACAACAACGTGCGCAGGAACGGGCGCACCGCGAACGCCGTCCAGCGCAACGGGAACCAACCGACCCACTTCGGGGTGACCGCCACCGTCCAGCGCACCAGCACCTTGTTGCCCTCAGCGGCCAGCTCCCAGCGTTCGCCGAACGACTTGAGCACCAGTGGAACTGAAATACCCGTGCCGATCGCGACCAGCTTGAGGCCCTCCTCGCTGTGGACCACCTTCTCAGTGATCGCGAACAGCGGCGTGCGGGTCACCACGTGGTCACCCGATCTCACCGGGCCGGACACAAAAGGAATCGACTCCAGATAGCCGCCCTCCGAGACCTGGGTCCACACGCGCTCGACGGGCCCCGGCACGCTGATCTGCGCGGTGACCGCAAATGATGCCGTCTTGTCGAAAAAGTCGGTGTCCGGCATGGTCACCCCAAAACGACGGGGTCCGCTGTCACCGGAGGCGAGACCGAAAAGCACTGCTGCTCCCAGCAGCCCCCCGATAGCCAGCACTCCCACGATGATCCCGATCAGCACCGGAGTGGACATGGTCCTCCTTGAATTCGACGCGGCTTGCTAACTGACCCGAGAGTCAGTTAGCAAGCTAGACCCCTACCAGCACCCGCAGAAGGGCAAGCGCGGAAGTTAGTGATCGAGACCAGCCCGGGGCCTCATTTCCTGGGGCCAGCCCCCGTATCGCTACCGGCGACCGACACGCAAACTTGCGCCCGCACATCGGGTAGCTCTACTCATGCCATACCGGGCGGCGACTGCCACTGTGGTCGCATGAGCACATCGGAGCCCACGGTCCGCGCATCCACCGCGTACTACGTCCAATCCGCCATCGCCTTCGCGGTCGCATTCGCCTCGACACTGGGTGGCGTCGCGTACCTGCCGATATCGCCATGGCCCCGTGCGTTCCTGGCGGTGTGCACGCTCTTCCTGGTCACCAGCTGCTTCGGGCTAGCCAAGGTCGTGCGTGATACCCACGAATCGCAACAGGTACGCAACCGGCTCGACGAGGCGCGCATCGAGCAGATCTACGCCGAACACAACCCGCTGAAGTCGGCGGTCTAGGTCAGCAATCGGTCACCCGCGCGCAGCAAAGCGCTCGGGACCTCGTGCCCGACTACCGATTGCACCAGTCGGGCTGCCTCGATCGCGGCCTCGAGATCAACGTCGACGTCAATATCGCTGTCCCGCAGCAGATACACCAGATCCTCGGTGGCGATATTGCCGGTCGCGCCGGGCGCGAACGGGCAGCCGCCGAGTCCACCGATCGAAGAGTCGAGCCGCGTCACCCCGGATTGCACAGCGGCGTAGGCGCTGGCCAAACCCGATCCTCGGGTGTTGTGGAAGTGCGCGCCCAGCGGTGCGCCGTCGACAATGGGTCGAACGGCCGCAACGAGATTCGTGACGCGGCGTGGGGTGGTGGTGCCGATGGTGTCGGCCAGGGCGAAACGATCCGCGCCCCCTTCCCGGGCCCTGCGCACGATGTCGAGAACCCGATGTTCGGGGGTGGCGCCGTCGAAGGGGCAGTCCCATGAGCAGGCCACGATGACTTCCACCGTGGCACCCGTATCACGCGCGAGCGCCACGATCTCCTCGATGCGCGCAGTGGCCTCGGCACTAGTGCTGCCCACGTTGGCGCGACTGTGTCCGTCCGACGCAGAGACCACGTACTCCAGTGAGGTGAGCCCGGCCGCAAGCGCACGCTTGGCACCGTTCGGGCTGGCGACGAGTGCGGAGAACTCGATATCCGGATAGTTGTACAGCTGCGCCGACAGTTCTGCGGCGTCGGCCAGCGCCGGCATCTTGGAGGGTGACACAAACGCGGTGGCCTCTACCTCCCGCACCCCTGTCGCGACGATCGCGTCGAGAAGTTTCAGCTTGTCCGCCAACGAGATCGGTGTCTCGAGCTGAAGTCCATCCCGCAGCAGCACCTCGCGGATGGTGACGTGGGCGGGCAGCGGCACGTGCTCCTCGCGCAAGCGGCTCATCGTGCTCATAGCACCCCCTCGGCACGCAGCTTCTCGATATCGGCGGCGCTCTTGCCCAGCAGCCCCACGAAGACGTCCTCGTTGTGTTGCCCGGGCCGGGCCGGGCCCGCATTCCGGACGCCGCCCGGCGATTCGGACAGCACCGGAACCACTCCGGGTCCCAGCACCGAGCGGCCGAGGCGCTCGTCGAAATGCTCGACGAGCATCTCCCGCGCCTTGAGCTGCGGGTCCTGCACCACATCGGCAACGGTATTGATGGGTCCGGCGATCACGCCGGCCGCGCTGAGCACATCGATGATGTCGGAGGGCAGGCGTTGTGCCGCCCACCCGGCGATGATCGCGTCGAGCTCATCCTGATTACGGCCACGTGCAACGTGATTGACAAATCGATCATCGGTGCTCAGCTCCGGTTGATCCATCGCCTCACACAATCTGCGGAACACGGTGTCCTGGTTAGCGGCGATGACCACCCAACTGCCATCGGCGCTCTGGTAGATGTTCGATGGCGCGATGCCTTCCAACCGGGTACCTGACGGGCCCCGTACCACCCCACCCACGTCGTAGTCGGGAATCGTGGATTCCTGCACGGCCAAACAACTCTCGGTCAGCGCCGCATCGACGATCTGTCCGCGACCGGTGACGGTCCGCCGATAGAGCGCTGCCAGTGCGCCCTGGGCCGCGAACATCCCGGCGAGAGTGTCACCAATCGAGAGCGCCATCCGCGGCGGCGGGCCACCGGGGAATCCGTTGAGGTGCCGCAGGCCGCTGGCGGCTTCGGCCACCGAGGCGTATCCGGCCTTGTGCGCATCCGGACCGGTCTGTCCATAACCGGAGACGCGGACCAAGATGATGCCGTTGTTGCGTTCCGCCAGGACGTTGTAGCCCAGACCCCACTTCTCCAGGGTCCCGGGCCGGAAGTTCTCGACGATCACATCCGACTTCTCGACGAGATCGAGAAACAGTGTGCGCCCGGCCTCGGTGCGCAGATCCAGGGTGATGGCCTTCTTGTTGCGAGCGTGCACCGTCCAGAACACGTGGTGCCCGTCGACCTCCGCCTGACCCCAGGTCCGTAGCGGATCCGGTGCACCGGGCGGCTCAATCTTGAGCACCTCGGCGCCCATATCCCCGAGTAACCGCCCCGCGAAAGGCCCGGCGATCAGGGTGCCCAGTTCCAGCACCCGGATCCCATCGAGAGCACCCGTCATTGCAGTGACGCTACCCCGAACCAATTGAACGCCGGCATCGTCTAACCACCGGCATGAACAGAACTGGCCGCCGTCGCCTTGGCGAGCGTCTTACTCGCCAAGGCGACGGCGGCCAGTCCCCGCGACCTCGACGTCCCGGACGAGGTCGCTATCGCAGCAGTGACTACTTCGTGGTGTAGCCGCCGTTGATCAGGATGGTCTGCCCGGTGATCCACCAGCCATCACTGACGAGGAAGCGGATGAACGGAGCAACGTCCTCGATATCGGTCAGTCCGGTCTTCGAGAACGGTGAGAGTGCGGCGGCGGTCTTGTGATACGCCACGGCATCCTCACCCTCTGCCGGGTAGAAGAACGGCGTGTCCATCGGGCCCGGACCCACGGCCGTCACCGAGATACCACGCTCCCCGAACTCCTTCGACGCAGCGCGGGTGAAGTGTTCGACGGGCGCCTTGGTTCCGGCATACGCCGCATAGAACGGGGTGTACGCACCCAGCAGCGATGTCACCAGCGTGACGATCTTGCCGTTATCGTTAACGTGCTTACCCGCCTCCTTGAGGAACAGGAATGCGGATTTGGCGTTGACCGCGCTCGCCGAGTCGTACTCCTCCTCGGTGATTTCGGTGAACGGCTTTTTGATGACCTTGCCGACCGTGTTGATTGCGATGTCGGGACGCCCCACCGCTTCGACGGTGTCCGCGAATAGTTTGCTTACTGCGTCTCCGGTGGTCAGGTCACCCTGGAACGCCACCGCCTTCGCTCCGCCCGCTTGGATCGCGGCCACCGTCTCATCGGCGGCGTCCTTGCTCGACGCGCTGTTGTAATGGATCGCGACGGCACCGGCGCCATTGGCGGCGAGATCCCGGGCGATGAGCCCACCCAGATTCTTGCCTCCACCGGTGACGAGAACTGTCTTACCATTTAGCGAATGATCTGTCACTCGATTATCTCCCTTTACACGTGCGCGGACCCGTCATGGCGAGTGGGTCTCATGGCTACCCACATCTCCCTACAAAATCATAGGTTTAACTAGCACAAGGAAAAACCATATTATTCTTGTATACGCACAAGTAGGAGTTGTCATTGCAGATGAGCGCGACAGCCGCAGATAGTTCGCTGGCCAACTTGCTGGATTCCCGGCGATTGTTTCAGTTCGTCGTGGCCGCGGAGGCCCCGACTCTGGCCGCCGCTGCGGCGGAATTGTTTATCACCCAGCAGGCGCTGTCGTCGGCGATACGCCAACTGGAGCGCGACCTTGGCGTCGAGCTGTTCTCACGCGCGCAACGCAGTCTGCAACTGACCGACGCCGGCCACGAGCTGTACACCGGAGCAAGGCCGCTCCTGGCCGGAATACGTGTGCTGGCCAACGCAACACGCAATTTCTCGAATCCGCAGCGGGCCTTTGTCATCGGGCACTCTCCTGCGATATCCAGTGAGGAGGTCTATCGGATCATCGAGCCTGCGGTCATCTCGGACCCCCTGGTGTCGATCACCGTCCGACAGGTCTTCCCGGGAACCATGCGCGAGGGCCTCCTCGATGGCTCGCTCGACCTGGCGCTACGCCGCGGGGTGGATATGCCCACCGACCTGGCCACCGACACTGTGCTCTACCAGCCGCTGCGCATCGCGGTCGTGCAATCTCACCCCCTCGCCGCCAGCGATCGGATCGATATCATCGAGATCGCGGACTATCCCATCGTGGTGTGGGCCCCGCCCCGCCACTCCTTCTACACGGACCTGCTGGTTTCACATTGCCGCCGAAGCGGTTTCGAGCCACAACTACTGGTCAATCCGGTGCAGGGCACCCCGCCGTACACGGCGGTGCTCGCGAACCCCGATCATTGCGCGTTCGTCACCGAGGACCCGGGCGTTGTCTACCGCGGCAAGGTGCGAGTGATCGAGATCGCAGATCCCCCACTGGTTCCCGTGCAGGCGGTGTGGCTCCCGCATTCGGTGTCGGCCGTCCGCAACCGGCTGTTCGAAGCCGTGCAGCGCACGGCTGTTGTCAGCACGACATCACCGTTGGAAGATGGAGGCACTCGGAGCACGAGCCCAAAACCCGCCCATGTCACGCCCGGATCGGATGTTCAGTGATCACCAGGACGCCGGCCGTGTACTGGCGAGCATCCTTGCGCCATACAAGATGCAGGACGTCGTGGTGCTCGCGCTGCCACGTGGCGGAATTCCGGTGGGGCGGGAGATCGCGACAGCCCTGAGGGCTCCTCTAGAAGTGCTAGTCGTACGCAAGCTCGGCGTTCCGGAACATGAGGAGTACGCGATGGGGGCCATTGCCAGCGGCGGCGAGGTGGTCGTCGACGAGGACATCGTGCGCGCGATGGGAATCGGCCCCGAACAGCTCAGGGATGTAACCGCCCGTGAGCGTCGCGAACTGGCCCGACGCGAACAGCTGTACCTAAGACACCACAGCATCGACATCGAGGACAAGACGGTTGTTCTGGTCGACGACGGCATTGCCACCGGTGCGACGATGCGCGTCGCATTGCGGGCGATCAAGCGAACATCGCCCGCTCGAGTGGTGGCGGCGGTTCCCGTTGCCCCCCCAACCGGCGTTCCACCGATTCGGTTCCCTTGTGGACGATTTCGTGGTCGCGTCATGCCCCTCCCGATTCCAGGCGGTAGGCGACGCCTACGAGGACTTTCACCAGATCTCCGACGACGAGGTCCGTGCCCTACTCTCTCCGCCAATCACCAGATAACCTGACCGGGCGCCTACCGTGGGGGCATGCGCACGGTCGTCATGGCAGTCCTGTCTCTCGCCGTCCTCGCGGGCTGTGGCGATCGCGGGCTCGATACGCCGCGGGCAGCAGCCGATACCTCGGTCGCCACCCCGATGGAGGTTCCGCCCGGCGCTTCATCTGTCGTATTTGAGGACGACGCGCGAATCCTCGACAGCCGTCCGAGTACATTCGACACCTGGAGTCGCTCCCCCGACGGCAACGCCGTGGTCGTGCACTTCACCAGCGGCACACCGCAGTGCCACGGCGTGCACGCGACCGTCCGCGAGACCGATGACGCCGTAGAGATCGCACTGCGCGGTGGCACGCCACGGGAGGCCGTCGGCAGGGCGTGCGTCCTGATCGCCGTGCAGGGCAGTCTTGCCGTGCCGCTGGCGAACCCACTCGGCGACCGGCCAGTTCTCAGCATGTCGTAACGATCACTTCACGGGGTCGTGCTTGAAGCTCACCCTGACGATGCCGTGGTCGCCGGTACCCGCCTCCCGGTGATTCTCGAAGTTGAGATGGTCGTTGTTGATCAGCAGCCCGTCGAAGAGCCAGACCCGCTTACGGCTGTGGTCGTAGAACTGCTCGCTGACCATCACGTGGTCGAGTGACTCCCGCAGATCTTGATGTACGTGGGTGTAGTACACGTCGCGTGTGTCCCGATATTCCTGCAACGTTTGCGCCGAGTAGAGTCCAAAGTCGCTGCCCCCCTGAGAATCTCCGACGAGATAGCGCGGTTGGCTGGTCAGGATGTTGGCCGTGTTGCTCTCTTTGCCGTCGTTCATATCGCCCAGCACGATGACCGGAGTCTCGGTGTCGCGCATGACCCCGTTGAGCAGCACCCGCACAGCCACCGCCTCGGCGGTGCGGCGGATGGTTGAGATCCCATCACCCAGCGCCTGTTGATGCGGCCGGTAGGTCGCCGAGGACTTCTTGTACCAGGCCTCCCTGCTGATCTGCGTGGGCAGCTTGGACTTGAGGTGCACCACAAAGACTTCCGTGGCCGGTTCGTCGTCGCGCAGCTGAACCTGGAAGTTCAGCACGGGCCGGGAGAAGCTCTTGATCGAGACGTCGATAACGGGTGCCTGCGGGTCCGCGGGGTCGTCCCTGGACTCAAGCCGCACAGCCTTGGGGAAGTCGGTTATCCACCTGGGCTTTCCGGTCAATAGGCCCTTACGAACCAGCGCGGCGCAGGTGATGGAGGTTCCTATCGCAGGAGTGGCCAGGACGTCGTATTCGTCGGCCAGGCCCTGCGGGTCCACCGCAAGGACCGCCTCCAGTGCCTTCTTGCTCCACACTTCCTGCATCCCAACGATATCCGCCCCGATGATCCCCAATTGCCATGCCGCCCATTCGCTCTTGCGCTTGAATTCCTCGGGAGTCCATGGCTTCGAGGTGGGGTAGAGCGGTGTGTCCGCGTCCTGCAAGTTGTACATGTTGAACGTCGCGACACTCAAGGTGGTGCGAACCATGCGTGCCACGGTATTCCGCGAACCTCCGTACGTCGAGAGTATTCGCCCGATTGATACATGTCCGTCATGCCGGAACGCCCACTCACCGTAAGCGCGCCAGGTGGGGTTCTCGTGTTGTTTCCTATCCCGCAATGTTCCGTGGCTAACTTCCAGCCATGGACATGGGTCTGGCGCCCGCGGACGTCATGGATCCGATGTACTGGCTGGGCGCGGGCGGATTGTTCGGTGGCGCCGTACTGGCCGGAGTCATGGTCATCGTCTTCATCGAGACCGGCCTGCTGTTTCCGTTTCTACCCGGCGACACCCTGTTGTTCTCCGCAGGACTGATTGCCGCCCAGCCGAATTCACCTGTCTCGATCCAAGTGTTGGCGCCATGCGCCGCCGTGGCGGCTCTGCTCGGCAGCCAATGCGGGTACTTCATCGGGCGTCGGCTGGGTCCGGCGCTGTTCAAGAAGGAAGATGCCCGCTTCTTCAAACAGCGGTATCTAACCGCCTCCCGCGAGTTCTTCGATAAACACGGACCCAAGACACTGCTGGTTGCCCAGTTCATCGGCGTGGTGCGCACCTTCACCCCGGTCATCGCCGGCATGTCCGGGATGCGCTATCCACAATTCTTGCTGTACAACGCCATCGGTAGCGCAGCATGGGGTGTCGGGCTGACAACGGTCGGCTACTTCCTGGGTAACGTCGCCTTCGTCGGCGAACACCTGGACGTCATCATCTTGGTCGTCGCCATCTTGTCGACCCTCCCGGCCGCCGCGACGGCCGCCAAGGTGCTCCTGGAGAAACGGCGCGCGGTCACCGATTACGGCTAGGAGCCCACCACGGTCTGACGGTCGTAATGCCGTTTCACCCGAGCGCAGTTACCGCACCTCGGCGTGCACCATTCCCAACGAGGGTGCTCCTCTACGAAGTAGAGCACGCAGTTGGTGGCGTTCCGGGCCGCCGAAGAAGTCGACGGCCTGACGAGCGAGCGTGCTGATCGTGGTGACGGCCTGGGTGTGCGTCATGCCGGACGTCGGCGGTCTCGGATCCTCGGTGACTTCGGCGGCCAGGCACCGCAAGGCGTCACACAGGGCCCGCAGGTCACACGGTCCAGTTGAACGACATCGCCGATGCACCACTGTCGCCGTGTGTGGTGACCCGCGTCGAGGGACTGCGCGGCGCCACCGCCTTCTCGACGGTGCACGTGGACATCGCCGATGCACCACGCACAACCGAATCAAACTGTATTCGCGAACGCGGACCACCCTCGGTCGTATGGCCGTGGGGTTCCGCGTTTGTCGCATTCGGTTGTCTTGCCTTATCGAACAGGCCGTTCCCCCCGAATATTCCGCGCCGGGCTGACTGATTTATCACAGGCCATCGTGGATGGCAACAGATAGTGCTCACGTTATTAGAAGCATCGCAAGTAGATCTTCAAAAGCATTGGAGCGCAGACACAATGACCGCCATCACCGCCACCTCGAAGGCAATTTCCACTAACGCAAGCCGCGTTGTCGCCGCGGCCGGTATCGGTCTCGCGATCTTGGTGCCAAGCTTCGCCGCCATCGAATTGACCGCCGCGCCGACCTCCAGTGTCGTCGCCGGCGCGGGCAATAACGGCTCGGGCGGCAATAACCGGGATCATGCCCGGCTGGGCACCGGCCAGTACTCGATGAACAACGCCGGCCCGCAGATGCGTTACACCCCGCCCGCCAGCGGCGAGTTCATCGGCGGCATCAACTAACCCACCCAAAGACCAAGAGCCGCTTCCGGATCAGCCTACGGAAGCGGCTCTTTGCCGTTGAACGAGAAGATGGACAAGCCAGGGCAGGATCAGCGGACTTCGAAGTACTCATCATGGTAGACACCCGTTCCCACCGCGCCGTCACCGACGACAACTCCGCGAAATACTCCGTGTACCTTGTTCAGCCAGTGGTACTGGTCACTGCCGGTCTCGAAATGTGCATGTCCGCGCAAGACCGCTCCGGCCGAAAAACCTGCCGACATATCGCACCGGCCATGGCCGTGTATATAGATCGCCGCGCCGTCAGCGGTCTGCATGGTTCCTCGATAATCTGCGGTGCCAGTCCCGTCCGGCCCGATAACGAACCAGTCGGCATTCGCGCCGCCCAGAGTCTGCGCGGAAATCCCTCGACCCTCCAGCCTGCCCTCCGGAATTTCGATAACCACTCGTGTGCCGGCCGGCGTAGTGGGCAATACTACGTACTGAGCCACGTGCCAGACGCCCCGGAAGAGCGGCACCAAAGGCCGCTGAGGAGCTTCTCGTCGAGGCCGGACCGCACGCCGTCGAGGTACGTGCCGTCGCCACCCGAGTCGGTATGACCAATGCGGGCGTCGCTCACCATTTCAAGAACCGCGACGGTCTGCTCGTGGCACTACTGCATCACGGCGGTACCCGGATCCGCGACGCAGTCGAGAACGCCACCCATGACTGGGTCAGCCGCGGCGCGCAGGTGTCGGAGTTGGTGGACTGCATCGCCAATGTCTATGAAGACGGCTACGGGGAGTTGGCCATCGCCCTTCACGCTGCAGGGTGGCGCGATGACGGTGCCGGGCTACTGGATCCCCGTCGTCGACACCCTCCATGCTGCCCGGAGGCCGTCCCATGGTCGCCGACCACCGTGCGATGACACCCGTCTTGCCGTCGCCGCTCTACATCTGGCGCTTGCCACGGAAGCTGCTTGCGGAGCGGCATTTCGCCGCAGCGCCGGCATTCTCGAACCCTACGCGAGGCGAGGCCGCCAACAACGACTGTGGTGGGTGCGTACCCTCGTCACCGTTCTGGACATCGACGAGACGCACTCCACAACGACCAGCGGCCGCTAAGGCAGGATCGAATCCACGTACCCGCCGTCGGCACGAACCGCAGCGCCCGTCGTGGCAGACGCGAACGGGGAGCTGAGGTAGACGACCAGGTTGGCGATCTCCACCGGTTCGATCAAGCGCTGCAGCAGCGACTGTGGCCGATGCTTCTTCATGAATTCACGCTGTGCCTCATCCCAGGGCAGCGACGTGTCGACAAGCTGATAGACGAAGTCCTCCACACCCGCGGTGTGCGTGGGCCCGGCGATGACCGAGTTGACGGTGACGCCGGAGCCGGCGGCATCCTTCGCGAACCCACGCGTCACCCCCAACAACGCGGTCTTGGAGACGCCGTAGTGGATCATCTCCTGCGGGATGACAATCGCCGAGTCACTGGCGATTTGAATGATGCGGCCCCATCCAGCCTCGATCATCCCCGGCAAGTACGCCCGGATAAGGCGCACGGCGGACAGCACATTCACCTCGAAGTAGTTCCGCCACTGTTCGTCGGTGATCTCACGTGCCGGTACGGCACCGAAGATGCCCAAGTTGTTGACCAGGATGTCCACCTCGGGGAGCTGCTCGCGGAGCAGCTCCACTCCCTCGGCAGTCGAAACGTCCGCGGCGACTCCGATGACACTGCCGTTCTGCAGCCCAATCTCGGCGATGGCCTCATCGACGCGGTCCTGCGAGCGACCATTCACCACAGCCCGCGCACCGCTGGCGGCGAGCTGCCGGACGATTTCCAGTCCAATACCCTGCGTGGACCCAGTGACTAAGGCGGTCTTACCAGTCAGATCGATGTTCACGTGTCTATTGAAGTCTCACCGCACCCGAGTTCATTCCCAGCGGGCTGATTGACTTGAGATCATGAGCTCGTTCCATCGTCCGCGTGTCCGCTGGACCGGCCGCAGTGCTGTACCCAGCTGGCGAGTCAGAAACGTTCACGAACGGCAGTTTCCAGGAAAAAATCTCGACGTGATCGCGCCGTTATTCGCCACCCTCGGATCACCCACAGATCGATTCTGGCCCGGGACTGACTGGAGCCCAATGATTTTGGACCGTCCGCTGCCTGAAGGGGCCAGCGGCGGACACGGGAAGATCCGATACACATGCACCACATATGTTCCTGGACGGTTCGTCGAGTTCACCTTCGACAGCGTGAATGGGAAGGTCATCGACGGCCGACATGTCTTGGAAGCGGTGCCTCGCCGCGCCGGAGTGCTGGTGCAGCACACCCTCGACCTTGAATGCGGCGTCAGTGATTGGATCAAGCTCACGACTCTCGTGGTTCCGGCACACGACGCGGTTGTTGAACAGCTTCTTGACAACCTCGAACGCTCTGTCACCGGGACCGCCACGCATCCACATCGATGGGGCCTTCGTGTGCTGTTGATTCGTCGGCTCTTCGGCCTACCGACAACGATGGCGTCGTGATGAGGCACGTGATCACCATCGGCGATCCTGTCGACGTCGCCGGATTACGTTGGTGTTGGGCACAAGAGGACGTTGCGGATTGCCATATCGCCGAAACACCGTCGCCGGAGTTCGTCTCCCACGTCGCGTCCTGGATGGGTTCACGCACCGTGTGGACGGCACACTACCAAGGGTGCGCGGTCGGGATGGTATGCGTGACCGCGCACGAACGGATGCCCAGCCCCAACCCCCGAGCGGCGGCAAGCTGGGGATACCTCGGACACCTGTACGTCCTTCCGTCCGCACGGGGTCTCGGCATCGGCGAAGCACTAGTTCAGACCGTACTTGCAGAAGCGGAGCGTCGGCACTACGCCAAACTCGTGCTCTCTCCGTCCGCGCCCTCCACACCTCTCTACCGGCGCTGCGGATTCACCGATGCCCAATCGATGATGGTGTGGCGGCCGTAGGGAGCCTCGGACACCGGCGATCCGGAAACGCCCCCGGATAGATGCCGAGGGCGTTTCCGGTCCACCGATCCGCTCAGTCCGAGCAGCAGCATCCACCCTGCTGAGCCGACACCAACTCCTCTGACACAACCTCAACCGTGCCGTCAGGACGCCAATCGAATGGGAAGTGCTTGCTCGACTCGCCGCGATGCTCGTGTGACCATTCGAACCCGACGGAGTGGTCCTTCTTGACCACACCCCAGGTCGCGACCTGACCCGGCCCCACTTCCGCTCCGGGTGCGTTCGCCGTCGTGACTCGCCGACTGGGGTCGGCGGTCGGACCGGTCAGCGCCTCGACACGGAGGTCCACCTTGCCGGGGATCTCTGCACCCCAACTCGCGAGATCATCGGCCTTGTCGAAGTTGATCGGGACGTATTCGATACCGCGCAGCTCCTCGATGAGGCTCGCGAACTCCGCGGGCCAGCCGCCCTCTTTACCCGTAAAGATTCGCTCCAGCGCGATGCGCTGACGGGCGTCCGCGGACTCGTCGATGTAGAACATCAGCTTCATCGTCGCGTCCGGGTCACCTATCCACATGTTCCCCTTGAACTCGCCCTGAGCGACCACGCCCAGATTGCTCAACTCGACATCGCCCCAATGGCCTTCATTGACATGCCACACCAAGGTGAAGAGGCAGTCCCCGTGTGTGGGTTCCTGCGCGAAGCTGCACGGGCAGGGCAGCTTGCAGCTGCACACGTCGAACCAATCGCCCTTGAGATTCCAGTCGTAGGTATCCGTCGCCGGCATTTCATCCATTCCTTTCCATACCCCATGGGGGTATCTGACAAGCTGAAGGTAGCAGCGGCTCCCCGATTTTGGCAAATACCCCTAGGGGGTATCTTTGGGAGCAGTCGCACCCGATGGACGGATCGATTGATATAGATAGGTCCATGCCCGCATCAGCCTTCGACCCCGCGCCCGTCAGACAGCTCTGGCAGGAACTGGGCATCCCGGGGATCGTGGACGTGCACACCCACTTCATGCCCAAATCCGTCATGGACAAGGTGTGGGCCTACTTCGACTCGGCCGGGCCCCTCATCGGGCGCCCCTGGCCAATCACCTACCGCGCCGAGGAGTCGCGGCGGGTTCAGATGCTGCGGGAGTTCGGAGTGCTCCGCTTCACCTCGTTGATCTACGCGCACAAACCGCAGATGGCTGCCTGGCTGAACCAGTGGGCGACCCAGTTCGCGGCGCAGACCCCCGACTGCATCCACACCGCCACCTTCTTTCCCGAATCCCACGCCGTCGACTATGTGCGCGAGGCCATCGAGGCGGGAGCCCGCATCTTCAAGGTCCACATTCAGGTTGGTGCGTTCTCCCCCATTGATCCGCTGCTCCTCCCGGTGTGGGGTCTTCTCGAGGACGCCGGAGTTCCGGTGGTGATCCATTGCGGCTCGGGCCCGGCTCCGGGCGAATTCACCGGGCCCGAGCCAATCCGGGTGCTGCTGACGCAGTTTCCGCGACTACACCTGATCATCGCGCACATGGGTATGCCCGAGTACTCGGACTTCCTCGATATCTCTGCGCGGTACGACGAGGTGCGGCTCGACACCACCATGGCCTTCACCACGTTCTCCAACGAGAAGGCGCCGTTCCCGGAAGCTGCCTACCCACGGCTTGTGGAT